>NZ_CAJGWQ010000001.1 GCF_904842695.1 Gulosibacter hominis
GGATGTGGTGGGGGACGGTGCGGCGGGGCGAGACAATGCCCGGGACGAGCAAACCCTGTGAATCTTTCGGCATGGTTTGATCCTAGTGCGCCCGGCTGCGTGACTGCGCAGCGGCGGTGCTGTCGAGTCTGGGTTCGCAAATGAGAGCAGTGTCGCGTATGCGGCGGCTTCTCGGCTCGCCATGCCAGCATGGGATACATGTTTGGAAACAAAAAGACGCAGTACTGGTACAACACCCGCACCGGCGAGGTTGAGCAGGGTAAACAATCGCCCGCGCATGAGCTGCTCGGTCCCTTCGACACGGCCGACCAGGCACTTCATGCCGATGAGCGGCTGCGCGCAAACGCGCAGGAGTGGGCAGAAGACGACGCCCGAGAAGAGGCAGAACGAAACGGCGAGAAATACGAATAGCTCGCCGCGGCGCTACTGCTGCGTATTTTCGTAATTCTCTGCCTCGGATGGGTAGGCACCCGAGCGCACATCATCCACGTAGTGACGCGCTGCCTCACCGAGCACACCGGCAAGGTCTGCGTAGCGGCGCACGAAACGGGGCGTGCGGCCGGTGGTCAGTCCGAACGCATCTTGCCAAACGAGAATCTGGCCGTCGCAGCCGGCCCCGGCACCAATCCCAATCGTCGGGATTTGCAATTGTTCGGTAACCCGCTGGGCAACATCCGCCGGCACCATCTCAAGCACCACGGCAAACGCGCCGGCGCGCTCAACAGCGAGCGCATCGGCAAGCAGCTGAGCCTCGGCAGCGCCGCGGCCCTGCACCACATGCCCGCCGAGGCCGTGCTCCGATTGCGGCGTGAAGCCGACGTGTCCGCACACGGGGATACCCGACTCGGTGAGCCGCCGGATCTGCGCCGCCATTCGTTCGCCGCCCTCGAGCTTCACCGCCGCAACATTGGTTTCTTTCATGAACCGGGATGCGGTTTGCCAGGCTTGTTCGGGCGAATTTTCGTACGAACCGAAGGGGAGGTCAGCGACCACCAGGGCGCGCTGTGCCGCACTGGCCACCGCGCGTGCCATGGGGATGAGCTCATCCGTGGTGATCGGCAGCGTTGTTTGGTAGCCGAGCACGACGTTCGCGGCCGAATCGCCCACCAGCAGCAGATCAACATCCGCGGCATCGAAGATTGCGGCGGTGAGCGCGTCATAGCTGGTGAGTGCGGTGATTTTGTGGCCGGCAGCTTTCGCCTGGGCGAAGTGCCGGGTGCGAATACGCTTGCGAGGTTCTGGCTGGCTCATGTCGACAGTCTAAGCGTTGACACCGAGCATCAGTCCGGATCGCAGCCGCTGCAGGCGGCGTGACGGTAGCCTGGAATATATCCGCAGCAGCCGGATCGCGACGATATTTTCGGAAGGTGTGCGCTCATGAGCCGACAGCAAGACTACGTGCTTCAAGCCATTGAAGAACGCGACATACGCTTCGTACGGCTGTGGTTTACCGATGTGAACGGCTCGCTCAAATCGGCCGCGCTGGCACCCGCCGAAGTGGAGGGAGCATTTTCTGAGGGCGTGGGGTTCGACGGCTCATCAATTGAGGGACTTACCCGGCGCACCGAATCCGACATGTTGCTGCGACCCGACCCGTCAACCTTCCAGGTGCTGCCATGGCGCCACGTTGACCCCACCGCGCGCATGTTCTGTGACCTCACGACCCCCGACGGCCAGCCCGCAGCGGCCGACCCGCGCGGGGTGCTGCGCCGAGCCCTCGACCACGCCGCCGAAATGGGATTTGGGTTTTTTGTGCATCCCGAGATCGAGTTCTATCTGTTCGAATCGGGTAAGCCCGGTCCCGAAGGGCTCGTCCCGGTGGATGAAGCGGGCTATTTTGACAACGTTGCCGGCGGCGTCACCCACGAGTTTCGTCGCCGCGCCGTGCGCCTGCTCGAAGATCTCGGCATCCCGGTTGAATACAGTCACCACGAGGGTGGCCCCGGACAAAACGAAATTGACCTGCGCTATGCCGACGCGCTCACGATGGCCGACAACATCATGACCTTCCGCACCGTGGTCAAAGAGGTCGCGGTTGAGCAGGGCGTGTTTGCATCGTTCATGCCGAAGCCGCTCAGCGGCTGGCCCGGATCGGGTATGCACTGCCACCTGTCACTCTTTGAGGGCGATACGAACGTGTTCTACGAACCGGGTGCGCGCCACCAGCTCTCGCAGACGGGGCGCCGATTCATCGCCGGGCTGCTGCGCCACGCGCCCGAAATCACCGCCCTCACCTGCCAAACGGTGAACTCTTACAAGCGCATCTGGGGTGGTGATGAGGCACCGAGCCACGTGTGCTGGGGCCACAACAACTCTTCGGCGTTGGTACGAGTGCCCACCTACAAACCCAATAAGGGCAACTCGGCGCGAGTGGAATATCGCGCGCTCGACTCGGCAGCCAACCCCTACCTGGCATTCGCAGTGCTGCTCGAAGCCGGGCTCAAGGGCATCGCCGAAGAATACGAGCTGCCCGAAGAAATCGACGGCGACCTGCGAGACCTCAGCGAACGAGAACGGCGCGTGCTGGGATTTAAAACCCTGCCATCGAACCTCGACACGGCCCTCGAACTCACGCAGGAGTCGGAACTGGTCGCCCAAACCCTCGGTGAGCAGTTGTTCAGCTACTTCCTCGACAACAAACATGATGAGTGGCGCCAATACCGCGCCCAGATCACCGATTTTGAGCTGCGCACCGGGCTCGCGAAGTACTAGTCACTGAGATAACCGTGCGCACCGCATCCCGAACTGAACTCATCCGCCTCGGTTATTCCAACCCAACCGCGGCACTCGAAGATATTGCGGTAATTGCTGAACTGTTGAGCATCGACACCGATGCGGTACTGGCAGTTATCGGCAACGCCACCGCCGACCCGGATGGCGCCGCCGCGGCGCTGCGGTTGATAATCGAACGAAACCCGCAGCTGGGGGAGACCTGGCACTCAGAATTGCGGATGCTGCGCAGCGGGGCGACGCTTGCGGGCGCGTCTGTGGCATTTGGTGAGTTTTTGCGACGTCACCCTGACCGGCTCGAGTGGATTCACGAGCGGCGACACGAATTGCCTAGCCGGGCCCAGGTGTTCGCCGCCATGCAGGATGCGGTGGCCGGTACAACCGGAGATGCCGCGGTTACCGCACTGCGTGTCGGCTACCGCTCGGTGCTGGCGTGGATCGCGCTCTACGACCTGCGCCTCGACGATCCGGCGGTGTCACTGCACCGCATCGCCGGGGTGCTCGCCGACCTGGCTGACGCCACCGTCGAAACCGCGCTGCAGCTTGCGCGCAACGAGGTAGCCTCCGAAAGCCCGGGATTTGGCAAATTCCCCGCCGCGCAGGTTGAACAGGTGCGACTCGCGGTGATCGCGATGGGGAAATGCGGGGCGCAAGAACTCAACTATGTGTCGGACGTTGACGTCATGTTCGTTGCTGAGCCACAGCGCGGAAGCGAGCTCAGCGGTAACCAGGTCGCAAATATTGCCACAGCAATTGCGCGGCAGATGATGCGCATCATCGAAGAACCGGCTGTCGAACCGGGCCTGTGGGAAGTCGACCCAAATCTGCGCCCCGAAGGCCGACAGGGTGCCCTCGTGCGCACGATTGACGCCTACCGTCGCTATTACGAGCGCTGGGCCGAAAACTGGGAATTTCAAGCCCTGCTCAAAGCGCGTCCGATGGCTGGCGACGCCGAACTCGGCGCCGAGTTCATGGAGGTCATCGAACCGCTCGTTTGGCAGGCCAGTGAGCGAGACGACTTCGTGTTGCAGGTGCAGGCGATGCGCGAACGAGTCATCGCAAACATCCCCGCCGACGAAGTGCAGCGTGAGCTCAAACTTGGGCCCGGCGGGCTGCGCGATATCGAATTCACGGTGCAGCTGCTGCAGCTCGTGCACGGTCAAAACGACCCCTCATTGCGGGTGCGCTCCACACTCGACGCCCTCAGCGGCCTGGTCGCGCAGGGATTCATCGGCCGTGACGACGGCGCTAATTTCATCAACGACTACCGGTTCCTCCGCCTGCTCGAGCACCGCATCCAAATGCGCCAGCTGCGCCGCACTCACCTGCTACCGGTTTCGGAAGCTGAGCTGCGCATCATCGCCCGCGGCGCCCGGCTCGGCACCGCAGCACAGCTTCAGCAAGAACTCAACGAGGTGCGTCGCCGCGTGCGAGGCCTGCACCAGCAGGTCTTTTACCGGCCGCTGCTCAGCGCCGTGGCAGCCCTGCCCAGCGAATCGTTCCAGCTCACCAGCGAACAGGCAGAAGTGCGGCTACGCGCCAGCGGCTATCGCGACCCGCAGGGTGCCCTCAACCACATCAACGCGCTCGTCAAGGGCGTGTCTCGACGGGCCACGATGCAGCGGCACCTGCTGCCAGTGCTCATCGACTGGCTGGGCCGTGGCGCCAACCCCGACCAGGGGCTGCTGGCGTTTCGCAAACTCTCGGAGCAAAACGGCGAAGCATCCTGGTACCTGCGACTGTTGCGCGACTCGAATCTCGCCGCACGACGGCTGTGCGCGCTGCTGTCATCAAGCCGGTTCTGCGCGGTGTTTTTTGAACTTTTCCCTGAAGCGGTGCGCTGGCTCGACTCAGACGACCGGCTGCATCCCACAAACCTTGAGGCGCTCGAAATCGAATTTTCGGGCGCACTCAAACGGCACCGGCAGGCAAACGACCTGGCACGCATCATTCGAAGTATGCGACGACGCGAAGTGCTCCGCTTGGCGATCGGATTCATCCTCGGCATCAACAACATCGACCAGACCGCTCAGGGACTCACCGATATTGCCACCGCCACCATCCGCGCCGCTGACGCCAGCGCCCGGCTACTCGACGAAAACCCGCATCCCAACACCGAGTTCGCCGTCATCGGGATGGGCCGCTACGGCGGGTCCGAGCTCGGATTCGGATCCGACCTCGACGTCGTGTTCGTCTACCGCGGCAGCGAGGACGGCGACGAACAGCGATGGTCGCAGCAGCACGTACACCGGATGGTGGAACTCACCATGGATCCGCGCCTGCCACTCGACCTCGACGCGGCACTGCGGCCCGAAGGTAAGGCCGGGCCGCTGACCCGGTCACTCGACGCCTATCGCAGCTACTACGAGCGCTGGTCACTCAGCTGGGAAGCCCAGGCACTACTGCGCGCTAACCCGGTGGCTGGTGGCCCCAAACTTGGTGACGACTTTCTCGCAGTGGCCGAACCGATTCGGTACCGGGCCGGCGGACTTAGCGCGTCAGACCTGCGCGAGATTCGTCGCATCAAAGCGCGGGTGGAATCTGAACGACTGCCGCGCGGAGCCGACCCCCGCCGCCACCTCAAACTCGGGCGCGGATCGCTCAGCGATGTTGAGTGGCTCGTGCAAACGTGGCAGATGAATCGCGCCCACGACACTCCCGGGCTGCGTACCCCGTCGACACTCACGGCGCTCGCGGTTGCTGAGGAGGCCGAACTAGTCAGTCGCGAGGATGCGCAGGTGCTGCGGCGAGCATGGCTGCTGGCCTCGCGCATCCGCTCGGCCGTGTACCTGTTTGCTAACACCCAGACCGATGTGCTGCCGACCGATCCGGTTGAGCTTGAGGGTGTCGCTCGGCTGCTGGGATATCCGGCGGGTAGCGGTATGGAGCTCGAAAACGACTACCTCGAGGCAACGCGGCGGTCACGGCAGGTGTTTGAGCGGCTGTTTTACGGCGACGAATAGCTGCACCGTTACGCAACGCTGCGCCGCTACTCATATAAAGGGCCGCTGTGGCACGAGCCGAAGCTGTGCCACAGCGGCCTTGGTTGGATGCGCTTAGCGTATCCGGTGCGCTTTAGCAGCCGAATGTGGTCTGGTACTCGAAGGGGTGGGGCAGTGCGGCCAGCGGCGCCACATCCGAGTTGATTTTCAGATCGATCCAGGTGCGGATGAGGTCTTCGGTGAACACACCACCCTTGAGCAGGAACTCGTGGTCTTCCTCGAGCGCGCGCAGCGAGTGGATGAGCGAGGTCGACAGCTGCGGGATATCGGCCGCTTCCTCCGGCGGCAGCTCGTAGAGATCTTTATCGATCGGGGCCATCGGCTCGATCCGGTTATCGATACCGTCGAGCCCGGCCATCAGCTGCGCGGCAAAGGCCAGGTAGGGGTTTGCCGAGCCATCCGGAACCCGGAATTCGATGCGCTTGGCCTTCGGGTTGGCACCGGTGATCGGGATGCGCACGGCAGCCGAGCGGTTACCCTGCGAGTAGACGAGACTGATGGGCGCCTCGTATCCCTTCACCAGGCGTCGGTACGAGTTCGACGACGGGTTGGTGAAGGCGGCCAGCGCGTTGGCGTGCTTGAGAATACCTCCGATGTACCAGCGTGCGGTGTCAGAAAGGGATGCGTAGCCGGCCTCGTCATAGAACAGCGGTTCGCCGTCCTTCCACAGCGACTGGTGGGTGTGCATCCCCGAACCGTTGTCGTGGGCGAGGGGTTTCGGCATGAATGTGGCAACCTTGCCCCAGTCGTTTGCGACGCCCTTGACGAGGTACTTGAATTTCAGCAGGTCATCGGCTGCGGCGACCAGCGTGTCGAAGCGGTAGTTGATCTCGGCCTGACCGCCGGTACCCACCTCGTGGTGGGCGCGCTCGAGCTTCAGACCCGCTTCCATCAGCGTCACCGAGATGGCGTCACGGATGTCTGCCTGCTTGTCAGTGGGCGGGACAGGGAAGTAGCCGCGCTTGAGCGGGATTTTGTTGCCGAGGTTGTTGCCATCGTCTTCGGCAGCCGAGTTCCAGTACCCCTCATCCGAGTCAACCTCGTAGAAGCTGCGGTGGGCGCTGACCTCGTGGCGAACACTGTCGAACAGGTAAAACTCGGCCTCGGAAGCGAAAAACGCGGTGTCGGCGATGCCGGTTGAAGCGAGGTATTTTTCGGCCTTTTTGGCGACCTGGCGGGGATCGCGGTGGAAAATTTCACCGGTGCGCGGGTCGTAGATGTCAAAAATAACGATGAGCGTGGGTTCGGCGCGGAACGGGTCAACGTAGGCGGTGGTCACATCGGGGATGAGCTGCAGATCCGATTCGTTGATCTGCGCAAATCCGGCGATTGAGGAGCCGTCAAACAGCTGCCCCACCGAGAAGAACTCCTCGTCCACAGAGTCTGCCGGGATGTTGAAGTGCTGCTGCACCCCGTGCAGGTCACAGAAACGAACGTCGACGAATACGATCGCGTTCTCTTTAATAAACGTCATCAATTCTGCGGGCGTGGTGAACATTGTTCTCCAGTCGTTGTGCGGGTTGGGCATAATGCCGAAACGAGCCCGGTGCCACAACGCCCGTGGCCCGTCTTGCATGCCTCAATAATACGGGTCGTTATGCCGATGACATTCAGCGCAATGCAGGAAGTCGTGCAGGGCAATACACTTCAAGTCATGTCGAACTCCTCCGCCTCACCAGAATCCGCGTATCCCGGGCAGCGCCTGGGCCTACCCGAAGACGGGCCGGGGTCGATCGCCGGCTATGGGCGGCGAGTGGTCGGCCTGATCATCGACTGGGGGTTCGCCTGCCTGCTCGCCTGGCAATTTTTTAACTATCACCCGGTCGCCATCATGGTGCTGTTTGTGGCGATAACGGCCCTGACCATCACACTTTTTGGCGGCTCGATCGGGCATCTGCTGTGCGGGATGCGCCTGAACACGGTGGCGGGGAAGGCACCGGGGTGGTGGCGTCCGTGGATTCGACAGACCCTCGTGGTGTTTGTGATTCCCGCGCTCATCACCGATGTGGATCAGCGCGGGGCACATGATGTGCTCTCGGGGCTGGTGCTGCGCCGTTACGTTGCCGAGTAGCTCACGCTGCATCCGCCGGCTGACAAAAAACGGTGGTGGCCAGCCGAGCTGACCACCACCGAGTGAGTTACATGCGACTAGCGCATCTGCGAGCGCGAGGGGCGAACCCGGTTCGGGTCGATGCCCTTTGGAATTGGCAGCGATGACTGCTGCAGTGATGCGAGCCGCTTGTCAACGGCGAGGATTTCGGCCTTGTTGAGCTTTTTCGGCAGCTTTTTCAGTTCGCGACGCAGCTGGCCGAGCTTAATCCCGCCCTGACCCACAAGGATGTGGCGTATCGGTACGTTCGGCAAAATTCGCTGCAGCTTGCGGCGCTCATCCGCCAGCAGTTTTTTCGAGGCGGCACTATCCGATTCGGTGATGAGCACCACACCGGGCTTACCGATCGCACGGAACACGACGTCCTGCGTGCGCGGGTTCATTGCCACCGGGGTGTCGCTGGTTTTCCACTGGCCGCGCAGTGACGACGAGAGTACCGCGCCCGAGGCACCTTTTTGGCCTTCGAGCTGGCTGTAGGCCACGCGTTCGGCTCGCCGGTTGAGGGTCATCATGAACAGCAGCAGCGCCACCAGCAGCGACAGCAGCATCATCAGGATCCACATGACCCAGTTGTTGTTGTACACAAACACAACAAGCAGCACACCGGCTACGATCGGCAGCACCACCGCCGCGATCATCAACACGATCGCGAGCTTGTCGTACTTGGCCGTCATTTTGACGATGTCGATAATTTGCCGGATGCGTCCGGGCTGCTTCTGCGTCTGCGCGCTCGATGTATTCGCCATAATGCTCAATTCTAGGTGGGATCTGTCGCACCGGCAGAAACCGCGCCTGCGCTCTGAGCGAGAAGGCAGTTTCCACAACCCGCTGACAGCTCGAGTTTCCACAGCGACCTCATTATGCGAGTGGTCACTGCGGCGGGATCGGCGACACTTGGCTGCCATGACGAGCATTACACGATCCAGGCACGGGGATGCGCCACAGCTGGGCGAGGTCATTGCGGGCTGGCGGCTGGTGCGCCGTCTTGCTGACGATGCGGCCGGGCGGGCGCAGTTTGCGGTTGTGGGGGAGCGCGGCGACGCTGCTGCCGTGGCCAGCACGCACTGGGGTGGTTTCGCGGCTGTAGATCCGGCGACTATTAGTTATTTGGAGCGGCGCGCGGTGGTGGTGCCGGAGGCTGATTCGGCCGGGCTCTTGGCCGAGTGCGCGATTCGGAGTCGACTCGAGGCCGACTTCGTGCCACGGGCTGAAGAAGTGCCGGCGACCGAACATTGGCGCATCGCGATCTATCCGCTGCACTATCTCACCAGCTTCGCCGAATATGTGGCACACGGCGTTGAACTCGAGGCCGGCAGTATTGTCACGATGCTCGTGCCGATTGCTGAGACGATCACGGTGGCGCATCGTAGTGGCGTCGCCCACGGCGAATTGAATCTGCGATGTTGCAGCATCGATGAGGCCGGCCGGCCGCAGCTTGGTGATTGGCATGCCGCCACTGAGCTGGCGAAACTTTCAAATCTGCGACGCGATTTGCAGCTGGGCGCCGATTTGCGTGCGCTCGGGCAGATCGCCGACGCCCTGCTAGCACAGTGCTCGACCCCGGCCACGGCGGCGTTGCGGCAGTCGATCGATCAGCTGCGTAGCGGTGTTGCCGATGATCAGGCTGCCGCCGCGCTGCTGGACGCGCTGTTTCGCTGGGCACCCGCAGCAGCCGTGCCACCACTCACGAGATCCCAGCCGCATAGCGAATCGAGCGCTCTTCGACCACAACTCTCCGGCCTGCAAAATGCGTTTGAGGCCGGAACAGATGATGATGAACCGCTGCTGGCAACCGCACCGCGAAAGCGATTTGCGGTGCTCGAGCCGACTATTGAGCGTTTCCGGCGGCTTGCGGCACCGATCCGGCCGGTGATTTGGTTGGGAGTTGCCGCCATCGGCGCCGTCACAGTTGCCGCCGGTGTTGTGCTGCAAGCCGCCGGTGCGAGCGCAGATGCGGAGCCCGCGCATCAACCCGCGCAAGTGGTGACGGAGCACGAAGCCAGCGGCCAGGAGATGTCTGCCGATGAAAGCTCTGGCTTGGCGGCGCAGGCTACCGATAGTACTGCCGTCGCGGCTGATGACTCGACGGACGCCGCCGGCGATTCGGCAGCGGTAGTGGAAGAGCTCGTCCAGCGGCGCAATGCCTGCCTTGAGGTCGGGGATGCGGAGTGTCTCAACACCGTGTATGCAGTGTCGGCGCCGGGCCTAGAAATTGATGTTGAAGCTATCGGTGCAGGGGAGTCGCAAGCGCGCATCATCACGGCAACGCAGTGGCACAAAAGCACCGATTTGGGTGATGTTGAGTTATACCGCAGCTCGGATGGACGAGTGGCGGTGGCAGTGATGCGTGATTTTGAGCGGGGCTGGCTGCTGCGAGAGGTGTGGATGCACAGCGAATAAACCTGGCAACTGCGGGCTGGCCGTTCAGTAGCGCCGCGCTGCAATAAGTGCTGCCGTGCGGTCAGTGCCGCTGTTCGGGCAGTGTTGCTGTTCGAGAGATGGTTTGAGGGTGGATCACCGCGGTGACCCACCCTCAAACTCTCGGTGCCGGTAAACGGCTGGGCTGCGTGCGCCCGGTTGTGCTAGATGCCGAGATTACCCTCGAACGCACCCTCTTCGAGGCGCTGCTTGACCTGGGCAAGGAAGCGAGCAGCGTCGGCGCCGTCGATGATGCGGTGGTCGTAGCTCAGGGCCAGGTACACCATCGAACGAACCGCGATCGCCTCGCCACCGTCGGCAGTGGGCACCACGGCCGGGCGCTTCACAACAGCGCCGGTGCCGAGGATTGCTTCCTGCGGGAGGAACACGACCGGGGTGTCGAACAGTGCGCCGCGCGAACCGGTGTTGGTGACCGTGAACGTGCCACCGGCCAATTCGTCGGGCAGCAGCTTGTTGTCGCGGGTGCGGGTTGCCAGGTCATCGATCGACTTGGCGAGATCGGCGATGCTCATTCCCGCGGCATTCTTGATAACCGGAGTGAGCAGACCGCGCTCGGTGTCAACCGCCATCGAGATGTTTTCGTAGCCGGGGTAGACGATTTCGTCGCCCTGCACGGTCGAGTTGATGATCGGGTAGGTCTGCAGGGCCTCGATAGCCGCAAGGGTGAAGAAGGGCAGGTACGAGAGCTTCGAACCGGTCTTCTCGAGGAACTCGGCCTTGCGGCGATTGCGAAGCTCGGCAACCCGAGTGACGTCCACCTCAACCACAGTGGTCAGCTGGGCAGTCTGGGTCATCGACTCAACGGCACGCTGCGAAATGACCTTGCGCAGACGCGACATCTTCTGGGTGGTGCCGCGCAGCGGCGAAACCTCAAACGGGGTCGGGGTGTCGGCGGCGCCAGCGGCAGCGGGAGCCGCGGCGGCCGGAGCCTCGACTACCGCATTGAGGACGTCTTCCTTGCGGATGCGGCCACCAACGCCGGTGCCGACGATGGTGCTGAGGTCAACACCACGCTCCTGTGCGAGCTTGCGCACGATCGGGGTGACGTAGCGAGGATCGCCAGCCTGGGCCTTCGGGGCAGCTGGTGCCTGAGGTGCTGCCGGAGCTGCAGGGGCCTTCGGCGCCGCGGGCGCAGCCGGAGCCTTCGGGGCGGCGGGTGCCTGAGGTGCTGCCGGGGCCTTGGGGGCTGCGGGTGCAGCGGCTGGCGCGGGCGCAGCCTGAGCCGGTGCCGGCTCTGCCGCTGGCGCTTCCGGTGCCTCGGCCGGAGCCGCTTCCGGCTCAGATGACTGTGCCGATGCTGCCGACCCCGAACCAACGCGAGCCAAAACAGCGCCAACCTCGGCGGTCTCGTCCTCACCAACCAGGATCTCGAGTACGGTACCGGCTACGGGGGAGGGCACCTCGGTGTCGACCTTGTCGGTTGAGACCTCGAGCAGCGGCTCGTCGACCTCGACCGTCTCACCGACCTGCTTGAGCCAGCGAGTGACTACGCCCTCGGTAACACTCTCGCCGAGCGCGGGCAGGGTGACATCCTGAGCGTCACCCGATTCCGGCTGCGCCTCGGTAGCAGCTGCAGGCTCAGCCTCTTGTTCAGCTTCTGGTTCGGCCTCTTGTTCAGCCTCGGATGCGGCCGGGGCGGCACCCGACTCGGGTGCGGCTGCACCGCTGCCGTCGCCGATGCGGGCGAGCACCGCGCCAACCTCAACCGTTTCGTCTTCACCAACGAGAATTTCTTCGACGGTGCCTGCCACGGGTGAGGGCACCTCGGTGTCGACCTTATCGGTTGAGACCTCGAGTAGTGGCTCGTCGACCTCGACCGTCTCACCGACCTGCTTGAGCCAGCGAGTTACCGTTCCTTCGGTAACGCTCTCACCGAGCGCGGGGAGTGTTACATCCTGAGTCATCTGGAATCGCTCCTAATTGTGTTTTTCAAGCTCGAGCAGGTGTCTAGACCGCGTGCAGCGGTTGACCGGCGAGTGCCATCATGGCCTCGCCAAGCACTTCATTCTGGGTCGGGTGGGCGTGGATGAGCGGCGCAACATCCTCGGGATAAGCATCCCAGTTGACGATCAGCTGCGCCTCGCCAACGAGCTCGCCAACGCGAGCCCCGATCAGGTGGATGCCAACAACCGGGCCGTCCTTGACTCGCACCACCTTGGCAATACCGGCGGTGCCGAGAATCGAGCTCTTGGCGTTACCGGCCAGGTTGTACTCGTAGGTGGCGATGGCGTCGTCGCCGTGCGTTTCACGTGCCTTGGCCTCGGTGAGTCCCACCGAAGCAAGCTGCGGCTCACAGTAGGTCACCTTCGGGATGTTGGCGTCGCTGACGAGCTGCGGGTTGAGGGCGGCAATGTGCTCGGCGACAAAAATTCCGTGGGCGTAGCTGCGGTGCGCAAGCTGCAGGCCAGGCGTGATATCACCGATGGCGTAGATGCCGGGAACCGAAGTCTGCAGGTTTTCATCAACGATGACAAACCCACGCTCCATATTGATTCCGACACGCTCAAAACCGAGGTCGGAGGTGACCGGGCCACGGCCAACGGCAACCATCAGCACATCGCCATCGATAACGTCACCCTTGTCGGTCTTCACGTGAACGCCGTATTCGTCCTGCGTGACCGAGTCGAACTTGGTGTTGGTGTGGAAATTAATGCCGCGTTTGCGGAAGGCACGTTCGAGCTGCTTCGAAAGCGCAACATCCTCGGCCGCTGCGAGGCGGTCAAGCCCCTCAATGATGGTGACCTCGGCGCCGAGTGAGCGCCAGAGACTGGCGAACTCGAGACCGATCACACCGCCACCGAGCACCACGGCCCGGCGCGGCACCCAGTTCATCTGCAGTGCCTGGTCGGAGGTGATGACGTTGCCGGTGATTTCAAGGCCGGGGATGGTCTTCGAGAACGATCCTGTTGCCAGCACGATGTGCTTACCGACATAGCGCTCACCGTCGACCTCAACGGTTTTGTCATCAACGAGGCGGCCGAAACCCTCGACAACCTCGACACCGCGCATCTTCAACAGGCCCTGCAGACCCTTGTGCTTTGACGAGACGATGCCGTCGCGGAACGCGGCGATCTTTTCGCCGTCTACACCGTCAAGGCTCAGGTTGATGCCCATGCGAGCGCCATCGGTCACCGCATCAGCCACCTCGGCGCTGTGCAGCATTGCCTTGGTGGGGACGCAGCCGCGGTGCAAGCAGGTGCCACCAAGCTTGTCTTTTTCGATCACCACAGCTGACATGCCCAGCTGGACACCGCGGATGGCGGCGGCGTAGCCGGCGCTTCCGCCGCCAAGTACGACCAGATCAAAGTTGTGTTCTGACACTCCTGGAGCTCCCTCTCGGTGTGTGTTGTGGAAGTTCTGTGCTCATGCAGAATGCTTCTCGTCAGCAGGATTACTGCCACGAATTCGCGCTCAGCCGATACCTCGCGTCAGCCTACACCGCGCAACCTTGCGCAATCTTGATTGTGAGTCCAGAAAAGATGTGCGGCTGGCTCGGATGCACCCCAAACCAGCCGCAAATCATGCGCGCGTGTGCGTAATCGCTATTGTGCCGCCGCGATCAGCTCAACGAGCGTGCGCACCGGATTACCGGTGGCACCCTTGTTGATGTAGCCGTAGGCACTGTCGCTATTGGCCGGGCCGGCGATATCAAAGTGCAGCCACGGCAGCGGTTTCCCGTCAGCATCCTCACCGACAAATCGCTCGAGGAACGCCCCCGCAAAGAGCATGCCGGCCTCACGGTAGCCGGGCTTTGAATTGACAATGTCGGCGACATTCGACTTCAGCGCGTCGTCGAGCTCTTCCGGAATCGGCATCGGCCACAGCGGTTCGCCCGTCTGCTTCGCGGCAGCGACGGCCGCATCCCGCCAGTCATCGGTGTTCCCCATCAGACCGGTGGTGCGGCTACCGAGCGCAACTACCTGGGCGCCGGTGAGTGTGGCGATATCAATGATGAGGTCGGGACGCTGCTCCGAGGCCAGGCACAGGCCATCGGCCAAAACCAGCCGACCCTCGGCATCAGTGTTGGTGACCTCCACGGTGGTGCCATTGCGCATTTTGAGCACATCATCGGGCTTGATCGCCGAGCCCGACGGCATATTTTCGGCGAGGCAGCAGTAGCCGGTCACCTGCACGTGCAGCCCGAGCTTTGCCACCGCGAGCAGGGTGGCAAGCACCGACGCGGCACCCGACATATCGAATTTCATGCCGAGCATCGAACCGGCGGGCTTGAGCGAAAGGCCACCGGTGTCGAAGGTGATGCCCTTACCAACCAGCGCAATGTGTTTGGCGGCGTTTTCGGGGTTGTAGCGCAGCTGCACGAGTCGCGGCGGGTTGTCTGAACCACGGCCGACCCCGAGGATGCCGCCGCAGCCGGCTTCTTCGAGCGCTGCTTCATCCCAAATCTCAACCTCAACCTCGTACTCGGCAAGTACGTCCTGGGCGAGCGCAGCGAAGTCTTCGGGAACCAGGTCGCTCGGCGGGGTGTTGGCGAGGTCACGAGCCAGCGCAGCCGACTCGGAAAGCACACTCGCCTGCAGCAGTGCCTCGGCGAACTCCTCGCCTCCAGCCACGAACGCAACCTCGCGGTCGTGCTCGTCAGCCTTGCTGAGGAAGCGGTCGAGCTTGTGCGCACCCAGCGCAAAACCGGTGGCAAACGCCTCTACCTCGTCGGCGCTGCCAGCAAAATCAACGATGACCTGCTCGGCCTCGGCGAGCGCGCGGGCGGCTACACCAGCGGCACGGCGAATCGCCTCAAGCTCACGCTCGTCACCGATACCCACCAGCAGGGCGGGGCGCTCGGTTTCACCATCGGTGATCAACACGCGAAGGGTTGCCTCGGCCTTACCGGTGAAATCGAGTGCCGCTAGGCGCTCGGCGGTGATGCCGTAGTCGTTCGCAGCCAGCAGCTGCGGGGTCTCAGAACCGAGCACCGGGATGACGATGATGCCAGCGGCGCCCGCGGTCGAATCAATCAACGAAAAGCTAGGAATCTGCATAGTGCAGACTTTAAGCGCCCCGGGCTGAAAGAGCGCCGTACCCGCGTGACCAAGCGGCTGCCAGCATCCGGTTGGTGCCGCGCGAACGGTCACGCCGTCAGCGAACCAGCCAGAATTTTTTGCCGAGCCGCGTACCATGGCGTTCATGATTGGTCGCGACTCACTTTTTGAACCCGCGGCGCACTGGGCAGCGGTGCCACAGGGGCTGCCGCTGGTGGCGCTGCTCGACGGGTATCGTGACGCCGGCCACACTGTTGCGCTGAGCGTCGAAACCATGCTTGCTGACGATGGCGGGCAGCTGGTGGCGGTGTTCGACACCGATTCGCTGCTCGACTATCGAGCCCGGCGGCCGCTCGTGAAAGTCGAGGGGAACCACATCAGTGACTTCCGCAGCGCCCGTCTCGATCTGCGACTGCTGCGCGACTCGATCGGGCAGCCCTTCCTGCTGCTCTCGGGGTTTGAACCCGACTTCCGCTGGGAAGCGTTCACTCGCGCGCTCAATGAAATCACCACGCATTTCGCTGTGTCGAGCGTGACATGGGCCCACAGCATCCCGATGCCGGTGCCGCACACTCGTCCCATTCGCGTTGCCGCAACCGGGAACCGCGAAGAAATTATCGAACAGCTCTCGGTGTGGAAAGCACACGTCGAGGCGCCGGCTCACGCGCTGCACCTGCTCGAATATCAGCGGATGCAGCAGGAGCTCGACGTGGTGAGCATCGTGGTGCTCACCCCGCACTATTTGGCCGACGGTGCCTATCCTGCGGCGGCGATGCGGCTGCTCGAGGCACTCGGCACCGTTGACGGCATCCTGGTGCCAACCGAATCGCTGCGAGAACGCGATCGCGAGTTTCGGGCGACATTTGAAGAGACGCTCGCCGAAAACGACGAGGCGGTCAAACTCGTCGAAGTGCTCGAACAGCAGTACGACGGTTTTTTGAAGGGCACCCCGCTCGAAAACCCGTTCGCTAACGCCGACGGCGAACTACCCGACGCTGACAAGATCGCGGCCGAGCTCGAACGCTACCTGAAATCACGGTCGGACGGCACGAATTGAGCACCAACAAGGCAGCGAACGAACCCGACGAGTTCACCAACCCCACCACCGCAGCCCTGCAGCTTGTGCCGCGACGGCTGCCGACCGTGATGTTCACTATCGCGCTATTCGCGTATCTCATCGCGGTCACCCAGCGCTCGTCGCTGGGGGTTGCCGGGGTGGATGCAGCCAATCGCTTTGATGCTGGCGGTGCTGCCCTGTCGACACTTGGCGTGATGCAGATGGCCGTATATGCGCTCATGCAGATTCCGGTTGGGATGCTGCTTGACCGCTTCGGCCCGCGGATGCTGATTCTCGCCGGTGCCATCGGTATGGCGCTCGGACAGGCAGTGGTGGCGTTCGCGCCAACGCTCGAGGTCGCTGTGCTTGGCCGCATCCTGGTGGGTATCGGTGACGCCACCACATTTGTTTCTGGTCTGCGCATCATCGCCGCATGGTTCCCGCAGCGCCGGGTGCCGCTGATGCAGCAGTGGTTCAGCAACCTCGGTCAGATCGGCCAGTTTCTTTCAGCGGTACCGTTCGCGATGCTGCTGCACTGGAGTAACTGGACCGTGGCGTTTTTGTCGACCGCAGCACTGTCGGTCATTGTCGCGATTGTGGTTGCGGTGGTGCTCTCCGACACCCCGTGGAAGCGCACCGCCGGTAGCCGCGTGTCGCTGCGCGGCGCATTCGTGAAACTCGGTGACGCTTTCGTGCGCCCCGGCACCCGCATGGGTTTTTGGGCGCACTTTTCGTCACAGTTTGTGGGCACCGTGTTTGCACTGCTGTGGGGATATCCGATCATGGTGCAGGGGCTGGGGCTGGCGAAAGAACTTGCCGCTGTGCTGCTGATTGTGCCCATGCTGGTGGGCATGATCGCGGGGCCCTGGATTGGGCTGGCAACGGCGCGTTGGCCGCTGCGACGATCAAATATTGTGGTTTTGCTGGCGAGCCTGATGACCGCATCCTGGATTGGCCTGATTGTGTGGCCCGGTGTGCCGCCGCTGTGGTACTTCCTGATTGTGCTGGTCGCGACCGGGGTGTGCGGGCCGGGCTCGACCATCGGCTTTGATTTCGCGCGCACCTTTAACCCGGCCTCCAGCTACGGCTCGGCCTCGGGCATCGTAAATATCGGTGGCTTCACGGCGAGTGCAATCACCATGCTGCTGATTGGATTGGGGCTCGACTTCGGGCCGCAAACCGCAGCGGGCGTGCCGAGCTGGGAGGCCTACCAGATCGCGCTCTGGGCCATTCCGCTGATGATCGTCGTCGGTATCGGCGGGCTACTGGCCGAGCGGCGCCGCACGCGCTCGCGGCTGGCCGCAGAAGAGGGCGTTACCGTGGCGCCGCTGTGGTTGGCCGTTGCTCGCCAGCTGCGCCGCAAGCACGACAACTAATTGGCCGCAGCTTGGGGCCACTGCCGGGTATCGGCGTACCGGGCATACGCGAGGGAACACTCGCGATAGAAAGCTGAGTGCCGCTGGGAATAGTAAGCGGTGGCACACTGTAGTATCGATTGCCTAACCCGGTCAATCGTTTCGTGCGACTTGACTTGGGGTTTCATTTTGCCTGCGGTGAGAGGGGATACAACATGGCCAGCGCATCCAAGCAGGTCGCTTCGTACACCGAGACTGAACTTTCAAACAAGCGCGTGGTTGAACTGCGCGAAATCGCTAAGGACGCCGGCGTCGCCGGTGCCTCCGGGATGCGGAAGGCCGACCTGGTTGCCGCCATTGTTGCGAATGCTGGTGGGGCTGGCGAAACCGCCACAGCGGACAGCAAGCCCGCAGCGAAAAAGAAGTCGGCGGCAACGGCAACGAAGCCAAAGTCGGCCGCTAGCGCGTCGAAAGCGAAACAGCCCGCCGAAGATGCGGGGGATGGGTTTACCGAGGCGCAGCTGCGCGGCAAGGTGGTCGCCGAGCTGCGCAAAATTGCCAAGGAAGCCGGTGTCGACGGCATCAGCTCGATGCGCAAAGCCGAGCTGATCGAGGCGATTATCGCGGCCGACGGTTCGGCAACCGAGGTGGCAGAAAAAACCCCCGCCCGCAAGCGCGCAGCAAGCAAGTCGACGGCAAAATCGAGCAAGTCTACGGTCGAAAATGAAGTGATCGACCTCGATGAAGATCACGAGGTCGATGAGGCCGATATGGAAGAGTCGGCCGACGTCGAAGACGATGCCGAAGCTGACGATGACCCCGATCTGGGCGAGCGCGACGAAAAGTCGGAAGATCCCGAAGAGGATGTTGCCAAGGCAGAAACGGCGGTCCGTGCCGCCGGTGCTTTGGTGTTGAGCAATAAGGACGACGACGACCAGCCCGTCTACTCGACGGCCATCACCGGCGCCACCGCCGACCCGGTGAAGGACTACCTCAAGCAGATCGGTAAGGTGCCGCTGCTGAACGCGGCCGAAGAGGTCGATCTGGCCATGCGAATCGAGGCGGGGCTGTACGCCGAAGACAAACTGCTGCGCGAACAGGGGCTCGACCCGAAATATGTGCGTGAACTCAAGTGGATTGTGCGTGACGGTCGCCGTGCCAAGAGCCACCTGCTGGGTGCCAACCTGCGTCTGGTCGTTTCGCTCGCCAAGCGCTACACCGGGCGCGGGATGCAGTTCCTCGACCTGATCCAGGAGGGGAACCTCGGTCTTATTCGCGCGGTCGAAAAATTTGACTACACCAAGGGCTTTAAGTTTTCGACCTACGCCACCTGGTGGATTCGTCAGGCAATCACCCGCGCCATGGCAGACCAAGCGCGCACTATCCGCATCCCCGTACACATGGTTGAGGTCATCAACAAACTCGCCCGCGTGCAGCGGCAGATGTTGCAAGACCTGGGCCGCGAACCCACGCCGGAAGAGCTCGCACACGAGCTTGATATGACACCCGAAAAGGTTGTCGAGGTGCAGAAGTACGGTCGTGAACCGATTTCGCTGCACACTCCGTTGGGCGAGGATGGCGACTCGGAGTTTGGTGACCTGATCGAAGATACCGAGGCCGTGGTGCCCGCCGACGCGGTGAGCTTCACGATGCTGCAACGTCAGCTCGAGTCGCTGCTTGACTCGCTCTCGGAGCGCGAGGCCGGAGTGATCCGGATGCGTTTTGGTATCGGTGACGGTATGCCCAAAACCCTCGACCAGATCGGTGAAACTTTCGGCGTCACCCGTGAGCGCATCCGACAAATCGAATCAAAGACGATGGCAAAACTGCGCCACCCCTCTCGCTCGCAGTCGCTGCGCGACTACCTGGAGTAGCATTTTTGCTTCGAGCATAGGAAGGACCCCACATGAACCTGTCGGTTTTCGACCAGACTGAATCAGAAGTTCGTAGCTACATTCGCTCGTTCCCCACGGTGTTCACCACCGCGAAGGGATCGAAGCTCACTGACGAGGATGGACGGGAGTACATCGACTTCTTCTGTGGGGCCGGCGCGGTCAACTACGGTCACAACGACCCGGACATCCAGGAAGCGGTAATCGAGTTTTTGCGCAGCGACCAGCTGCAGCACGCGCTCGATATGGCCACCACCAGCAAGCGCCACTTCCTCGAGCTGTTCCGTGATCGCATCCTGGCACCGCGCGGTCTCGACTACCGCGTGCAGTTCACCGGTCCGACCGGCGCCAACACTGTTGAGGCCGCGCTCAAGCTGGCGCGGATGGCAACCGGTCGCACCGGCGTGGTCGCCTTCACGCACGGCTATCACGGCCTGTCGCTCGGTGCGTTGGCCGCCACCGCAAACCAGTGGTTCCGGCAGGCTGCCGGCACGACCCTGAACGATGTCACCTTCCACCCGTACGACGGCTACTACGGCGACCAGATCGACACCGTAGCGCTGCTGCGCAAGCACATCGAAGACCCCTCGAGCGGGCTCGATCTGCCGGCCGCGATCATCGTCGAGACGGTGCAGGGCGAGGGCGGCGTGAACGTGGCGAGCGCGCAGTGGCTGCGCGATCTGCGTGCGCTGTGTGATGAGTACGGCATCGTGCTCATCTGCGATGAAATCCAGATCGGCATTGGCCGCTCGGGCAAATTCTTTGGTTTTGAAGAGTCGGGCATCGTACCCGATATGGTCACCCTGTCGAAGTCGCTTTCGGGCTACGGCTTCCCGATGTCACTCCTGCTGATCAAACCCGAGCTCGACAAATGGCAGCCGGCAATGCACACCGGCACTTTCCGTGGTAACTCGATTGCGTTCGTCGGTGCTGCCAAGTCAATTGAAAAATTCTGGAGCGACGACCAGCTCGAAAACACTATTGCCGAGCGCTCGGATGCAGTGGTGACGACGCTCAACGAGATCGCCGAGCAGTATCCCGGCGAATTTTCGGTGCGGGGTCGTGGGCTCCTGCAGGGTCTCGTCTGCGAAAAAGACCGCGAGCTTGCCGGTCGCATCTCGCGGGCCGCGTTCGAGCGCGGCCTGGTTGTCGAGACCGCGGGCGCCTATGACGAGGTCGTCAAGATCATGCCGACACTCAACGGCGATATGGAAACCCTTAAGGCCGGTCTCAGCATCCTGCGCGACGCGGTTGCGGCTGCCCGCGGCTAGGGGAGAGGTAGCAGGGCTGTGACAGAACAACTGCAGGCAAACGAGGGCAAGGCTCTCACCAATACGGCCGACGGCGTGGCTTACGACCGGCTGCCGATCAAAACCCACGTGGTTATGCCCGATGACGACCTCCGTCAGGTCGTGCGCACCTACGCGGCTCCCGTGGTGCAGGATGGCGACATTTTGTTTGTCACCGAAAAAATTGTGGCAATCACGCAGGGCCGCTCGATGCTGCTTGAAGAGATCAAGCCCCGGCGACTGGCTACCGTGCTATCAAAGTATGTGACTCGCACCCCGCACGGCATCGGACTCGGAATGCCCGAGACCATGGAGATGGCGCTGCGCGAATGCGGAACACCGCGCATCCTGCTGGCCGCGGCGGTGTCGGTGGTGTCGAAAAAACTCCTGCGCCGGTCGGGCGATTTTTATCGTGTCGCCGGTGAAAAGGCTCGCGCGATTGACGGCCCCACCGAGGGCACAATCCCGCCCTACGACCGCTCGGTGGTGCTTGGCCCCGCACAACCCAACCGGGTTGCCACCGATCTGAAAGTGTTGCTCGGCAACCGGGTGGAGGTGCTGATCGTCGACATCAACGACATCGGCGGCAATATTCTCGGTTCGACGCTCGATCATAAGCGCAACGAGCACTGGGCTCGGGTGCTCGCCGATAACCCGCTCGGGCAGGGCACCCAGTCGACTCCGATGGGAATCATCCGCCCGCGAAACGACAAATAGCCAGAGTCTCGCAACAGATTGGGCGTGCGACTACCGTGTTCGGTGTCGCACGCCCAATGCGTTGCGCGGCCTGCTTTGTCGCTGCGGCAGCTAGTGCCCGATCGCGGCGCGATACACCGGCAGCAAACCGCGTCGCAGCCCCGAAACAGAGGGCTTGGCCTGGAATACGCCGGTGTTGTAGTTCCCCTCGATCAGAACCGGCCGATCGGGGGCGATCGCCACATCCCAGCCCACATAGGGCACCTCGGGGATGCGCTGTGCCGCAGCCTTGACCGCCTCGATGGCCTCGGCAAAAAGCGGCACCTCAAAACCAACGATCGGCACACCGGTCAGCGGATGGATACCGTGGGTGTCGTTGGCATCATCGAATGCCGGGTAGAGCGCAGTACCCTCGGGCGAGAGCATCGTGTACATACCGCCGCCCGAAAAATTATCGACGTCGCCACCGGCCCCGATGCGCAGTGCCCGGCACAGGATGTGCACTCGATTGCCATCGTTATAGCTGGCGATGCGCATGGTGTTGACACTCGACGAATTGAGTTCGGCCATACGCGGATGCTGCCGCAAAAATTCCTCAACCAGGAACTGGCGGTTACGCATCCGTTCAGCGCGAAAAGCGGCGACATCCGTGACGTCGGCGGTGCGGATGCGTTCGATCCCCTTGCCTCCCAGTGAATCGGGAACCTTCACCATCACATCCGTGAACCGATTGAGGAATGCCGCGAGTTCATCCTCGTCTGTTTCGCGCACGTCGAGCCACTCGCGTCCGATCACATCGCTAAAGCGCACGTTAAAACGCGACTTATCACTGAGGTCACGGTTGGCAGGCTTATCGGTGTTGAGCTGCAGGGCATAGCGGTTCGACATCGGATGCGTGATGTAGGTGCGGCGCTCGGCACGCGACAGAATCGCAAAGTCCCAGTCTTGGAAGTCTTGGAAGGCGCAATCGTAGCGAGCGGCCGACCAGAGCATGTCGCAGAACACATTCAGCCGCGGCTTGCGGAACTGGTGGCCGATAGCGCCGGCCATCTGCCACACCCGTGGCAGATTCGCGGCCCTGGCACGCTCAAGAAAATACGAAAAACGCAGATTTGCCACGGGCGAAGCTCACTTTTCAATCGGGGTCGTTGGCTGGCGACAATTCTAGCGATTGGTTTATCGAAGGCCGGTGCGCCTGAGGGGGTATTGCGAGGAACGGCAATAGATTTTTGCTGTATCTATTCGCTCTCACACCGCTACCGGAGGCGCATTGGCCAACGACTACTCAGCCGCACAGCTGCAGGTGCTCGACGGACTCGAGGCGGTGCGGAAGCGGCCGGGTATGTATATCGGCTCGACCGATTCGCGCGGCCTGATGCACTGCCTTTGGGAAATCATCGACAACGCCGTCGATGAGGCACTGGGCGGCTACGGCGACGAAATTTTGGTGCGGCTCAATCCCGATGGCTCGGTTGAGGTGCACGACCGCGGACGCGGTATTCCCACCGATATTGAGCCGCGCACCGGCATGACCGGTGTGCAGGTGGTGTACACAAAACTGCACGCCGGCGGCAAATTTGGCGGCGGTAACTATGGCGCGGCAGGTGGCCTGCACGGTGTGGGCGCCTCGGTGGTGAACGCGCTCTCGGCGCGGCTCGACGTTGAAGTTGACCGCGGCGGGGTAACCCACGCGATGAGCTTTCGCCGCGGCGTGGCCGGCGAATTTGCCGACGGCAAGGCCGAACCAACACCCGATGCCAAGTTCACCGAGCATCCCGGATCAGCGTCACTGCGCCAACTCGGCAAGGTGAAACGCGGTGTCACCGGCACCCGCGTGCGCTACTGGGCTGATCCGCAGGTGTTCGTACAGGACGCCGAATTTGACCTCGAAAAGCTGCAGGAACGCGCTCGACAGACCGCGTTTTTGGTGCCCGGGCTGGCAATCACCATTGATGACCGGCGCGATCCCGACGAACCCGAGGTCGAAACCTACCGCTACGAGGGCGGTATTTCAGAGTTTGTCGAATATCTGGCACCGGATGCATCCGTCACCGAAACCTGGCGCATTCAGGGGTCGGGGGAGTACGTCGAAACTGTGCCGGTGCTCGATGAAGCCTCGGGACATATGGTTTCGCGCGAGGTTGATCGCGAGATGCACGTTGATGTGGCCCTGCGTTGGGGTATCGGCTACGAAACCACACAGCGCAGCTTTGTGAACATCATCGCAACCCCCAAGGGCGGAACCCACCTGGCGGGTTTTGAACAGGCCCTCGTCAAAGTGGTGCGAGATGAGATCACAAAAAATGCGCGTCGCCTCAAGGTTGGTAACGACAAACTTGAAAAGGATGATGTGCTCGCCGGGCTGACCGCCGTGGTGACCGTGCGCATCCCCGAACCGCAATTTGAGGGCCAAACCAAAGAGGTGCTCGGAACCCCGCAGGCGCGGCAAATCGTGTCGAAGGCGGTTACGGCGGGGCTGAAAGAGCGGTTTGGGTCGACAAAGCGGCAGGACAAAACCGAAACTTCGATGCTGCTCGAAAAAGTCGTCACCGAGATGAAAAGCCGCATTTCGGCGCGCGCTCACAAAGAGACGCAGCGTCGCAAAAACGCGCTCGAAAACTCGTCACTCCCGGCGAAACTCGTTGACTGCCGCTCAAACGATGTGGAACGCAGCGAGCTGTTCATCGTCGAGGGTGACTCGGCGCTCGGCACCGCAAAACCGGCACGCGACAGCGAAGTGCAGGCACTTTTCCCGATCCGCGGCAAAATTTTGAATGTGCAGAAAGCATCGCTTGCCGACATGCTGAAGAACGCCGAATGCGCCAACATCATTCAGGTGATTGGTGCCGGTTCGGGACGCACCTTCGATCTCGATCAGGCCCGGTATGGCAAGGTCATCATCATGTCGGATGCGGACGTCGACGGTGCGCATATTCGAACCCTGCTGCTGACCCTGTTTTTCCGCTATATGCGTCCGATGCTCGAAGCCGGTCGGGTCTATTCGGCCGTTCCACCGCTGCACCGGGTCGTGGTGGTGCATCCCGGTAAAAAACCAAACGAAACCATCTACACCTATAGCGAACAGGAACTGCAGCAGCTACTGGCGAAACTCGAGCGCACCGGTCGCCGATACCAGGAGCCGATTCAGCGCTACAAGGGTCTCGGTGAGATGGATGAAGACCAGCTGTGGGACACCACTATGAACCCCGAACACCGACTGTTGCGGCGGATGACGATGAAGGATGCGGCCGAGGCCGAAACGGTGTTTGAGCTGCTGATGGGCAACGAAGTGGCCCCGCGCAAAGAATTCATCATCGCCGGCGCCGACGAAGTTGTACCCGAACTCATCGACACCTAGGCTGCACATCGGTGCGGGCTTGCGGTTCGCTCGGCACTTGGCTAACGTCATCGGGTGCTAATTCGAGAAGCGAATGCGGCGGATGTGTCCGAGATCGTGGCGATTCTGAACGCCGATACCCTTACGAACCCATCAAGTTGGCGCATCGAACCCGAAACCGAAGCGGATCGCGAAGGTTGGCTTGAGTCGCGTCGCGCCACCGGACATCCGGTGCTGGTGGCAGAAGAGGATGGCCGCGTGCTCGGTTTCGCCTCGTGCGGTCCGTTCCGGCCGTTTGATGCCTGGGCGGGTGTGGTCGAGCACTCGATTTACCTGCACCGGGATGCGCAGGGCCTGGGCCTGGGCAAGCAGCTGCTCCCCGCGCTCATGCACGCCATCGCGGATGCCGGATTCACCCATGTGGCGGCGGTGATTGACAGCGCGAACGAGCCGAGCCTGCGACTGCACCGCAACTTTGGGTTTGAAGATATCGGCCGGATGAACGGGGTGGGGAAGAAGCCCTCGGGTATCCTCGACGCTGATTTTTTGCTCTACGATCTCAAAAAACTCGACCGCGACCGGGTGGAACGCGACGAGTGCGGTGAAGGCGAGTCTGAGCAGTAGCGACGGCGGCGGAAAACGCCACGGGGCGGTGTCGCAATGGCGACACCGCCCCGTTTTGTCGAGCGCTAAATGACACCTAGAGCACACGGCGCAGGAAGGCGCGGGTGCGCTCACGCTGGGGGTTCGTGAGCACCTCCTTGGGGTCGCCTTCCTCGACGACCACGCCCGAGGCCATGAACACCAGGTGGTCACCCACATCGCGGGCAAACGCCATCTCGTGCGTGACCACGACCATGGTCATACCGTCTTCGGCGAGCTGCTTCATTACCTGCAGCACCTCGTCTACCAGCTCGGGGTCGAGCGCTGAAGTGGGCTCGTCGAAGAGCATCAGCTTCGGCTTCATCGCCAGCGCACGCGCGATCGCCACGCGCTGCTGCTGACCACCCGAGAGATGGGCAGGATACGACTTAGCCTTGTGCTCGAGACCAACCTGACGCAGCAGTGCGTGGGCCTCATCGATGGCCTGCTTGCGCGGCACCTTTTTCACCCGCGTCGGAGCCTCGATGATGTTTTCGAGCACCGTCATATGCGGGAAGAGATTGAACCGCTGGAACACCATGCCGATATCGGCACGCTGCTGAGCAACTTCGTGGGGTGCGAGCTCGTAGAGCTTGTCACCGCGCTGCCGGTAACCCATCAGCTCATCTTCGACCCACATCCGGCCGCCGTCGATTGTTTCGAGGTGGTTGATGCAGCGCAGGAAGGTCGACTTACCCGAGCCCGAAGGCCCAACCAGGCACAGCACCTGACCGCGTTCCACGGTCAGCGAAATGTCTTTCAGCACCGTGTTCGAACCAAACCGTTTCACGATGTGTTCGGCACGCACCATTGGCGTGGCTGCGGTAGCGTTCGTGCTCATGCGCCGTCTCCCTTCGGTGCGGTGGTGTTGGTGTTAGTCGGGTCTTCAGCGGTGCCAACAGCACCGGTGGCGAGCTGCTCGGCCGTGCGGTTGTCGGGGCGCTGCTTCTCGGGCGCGATGCCGCGGGCGAAGTGGGCCTCGAGGTAGTGCTGGCCAACCATCAGGATGCTCGTCACTGCCAGGTACCAGATGCTCGCCACGATCAGCAGCGGCACCGGTGCGTACAGCTCGGCCGAAATTTCGCGCGAACGCGCATAGAGGTCGAGCGTGTAGCCAAGCGCGGTGACCAGCGACGTGGTCTTGAGCATCGAGATCAGCTCATTGCCGGTGGGCGGAATGATGACGCGCATCGACTGCGGGATCACGATCCGCAGCATGGTGTGCCGCCAGGTCATACCGAGTGCCTTCGCAGCCTCTTCCTGGCCGCGATCGACCGAGAGGATACCCGAGCGGATAATCTCCGCCATATAGGCCGCCTCGTTAAACGCGAGACCCAGCACGGCGAGCCAGAACAGGCTGAACCCTTCGAAAGGTGAGAACGTGAACAGCTCGACATCGGTGAAGGGGACGCCGACGGTCACGGTCTTATAGATCGTGCCGAGCAGTCCCCAGAACACCAGCTGCACGTACACCGGGGTGCCGCGGAACAACCACAGGAAAAGCCACGACAGCGACTTCAACACCGGGTTATCGCTCAGCCGCATGACCGCCAAGACCAGACCCATGATTACGGCCAGCACCATCGACAGGACGGTAAGCGCGAGGGTGACTCCCGCAGCCTGCCAGATGCGCACATCAAACAGGTACTGCCCGACAAGCGGCCAGCGGTACTGCTCACGGGTGGCGGCGTCGTAGATGAACAACGCCAACACCAAAAGCAGGATTACGGCGAGAACATTTCTCCAGGGGTGGCGCAGCGGCACCGCGGTGATGGGCTCACCCGCAACCACCGCGGTGTCGTTGCCAGTAGTTTTATTCAGTGACACTGTTTACCTTTGCTTCGGTGAAGGCACCGTCTTCAACGCCCCACTTTTCGAGGATCTTGGTGTAGGTGCCGTCGTCCATGAGCTCCTGCATCGCCACCCGAACTGCCTCGGTCATCTCCGAGTCTTTGGCGAGCACGAGGCCGTAGGGCGCTGCATCGAACACGTCACCCTCAAGAGCCACCGAATCACCGGCAACCTTCACACTGTTCTGGGCGATGGGTGAGTCGGCGAGCATGTAGGGAGTGTTGCCGAGCACCACATCGTTGGTGGCCTCGTCCTGGCCATCCTTCTTCAGGATTTGGATGGGCTCCTTGCCCTCCTTGGTGCATTCCTCGCTCGCCGCCTTGAGGTAGTCGTCCGAGGTGGTCGTAGCCTGAGCGCCGATGGTGAGACCGCACAGCGACTCGGGCAGCGGGTCTTCGTCGGCACCGCGCACAAACTGCAGGCCGGCACTGTAGAAGTCGACGAAGTCAACCGACTTCTGACGCTCAAGGGTGTCGCTGAAGCTCGACGAACCCATGTTGAGGGTGCCACCGGTTACCTGGGGAATGATCTGGTCAAAACCGAGCTTTGACCACTCGACCTTCAGATCGAGCTTGGCGGCCACTGCCTCAACCAGTTCGACCTCCCAGCCGACAGGCTGTCCGTCAGCGCCGGCGTACTGGTTGGGGGCATAGGTAGCGTCGGTGCCAACCTTCAGCACACCGCTCGAGCGGACATCGTCGGGGACGAGTGCCGAGGCGGTTTCCGACTTCGAGACTTCAATCTTGGCTTCCTGTGAAGCTCCAGCGCCCTCACCGCTGCTGGCGGCTTCGTTGTTCACGCAGCCGGTGAGCAGCAGCGACGCACCGGCGGCTGCAGCCACCAGCGACATCAGGCGACGGACGGGACGCGTTTTTTGGGTTGGTTGCATCATTGCAACTCCTTCGTCGTGTTCGCGGGAACTCAGATGGTTGAGCATCGAAGTGACACTCGGCCATAGCGATGGGCGACAGCTTCGGTGCCGTCTTTCATCGCATAACTGACATATTGCCACGTTTTTCGCACTTGTGTATGCGATTCACAAAGAGAGTTTGCGAAAAACTCGAAAACTACCTCGCCAGGTGGTGAAATGCTGCGAGATTCGATACTGGCCTGACACTCTGTGACTGTTGGTGAGCAGTTTTATAGCAGATTGGAAAGCTTGGTGCGGCCGAGCGCGGTCAGTCCTGGTTGTCTCCCATTGCACCGCCGAGCCAACCTACCGCGCCCTCCAGCGGCATCCCCGAGCCGTCGCGACGACCGAGTTCCTCGGGCAGCTTCCGAATGGCGCCGTCGCGCGCATTTGCCAGTGGCGGTTCGCCACCGGTCCAGGCAAGCGCCAGCTCAGATTCGCCGGTGAGAAAACGCTGTGCCCGAACGCCGCCGGTCGCGCGGCCCTTCGGCGGGAAGTCTTCGAGCGCGCTGACCTTTGCTGTGCCATAGGCATCCGTTTCAAAGAGCCCATCGTCGTCGGACACTGGCGCAGCAACGGTAACCACCCGCGCCCGTTCGGCCGCATCGGCAACGATCACACCGAAGGCAAGCACGCGCGCGCCCGGGGCGAGTTTAATTCCTGCCATACCGCCCGCAGTGATTCCCTGCGGGCGCACCAGCGATGCGGAATAGCGCAGCAGCTGTGCGTTTGAGGTGATGAACACCAGCTGGGCATCGTCGCCGGCTCGCGCAGCGCCAACAACCTCATCGCCCGGTTTGAGCGTGATCACCGGCAGATCGGTGTGCTTGCCCCAATCAGCAGGATTGACGCGCTTTACGACACCGTTTTTAGTGCCCAGCGCGAGAGGAGTTTCACTGCCGAGGGCAACCAACCCCACCACGCGCTCACCGCGGTCGCTAATTCCGAAATAGTCGCGTGCATTCACACCCGCCGACATGATGGTGGATGCGGCCGGGGCGACCGGTAGTGATGAAGCCACCATCTTGTAGACGCGACCAGCGCTGGTCACCGCAGCAATTTCATCCAATGATGCGCACGAAACCTGCGCCAAGATGGCGTCATGTTTTGAGCGTCGTTTCGGCGCCGGGAAGAGGTCATTATCGCCGAGGTCGACGCGCAAAATCTTGCCCGAAGTCGATAGCAACACGCGGGTGGGTTCATTTTTCACCTGCAACGCCTCGGCACTCACGGCCTTTTTCGAGCGCGGCGAGGCAGCCACCGCATCCTCGCTGAGCAGCACCGTGCGGCGCGGGGTTGTAAATTGATCGGCCACCGATTCGAGCTCGCGTGACACCTGGGCGTGCAATAGCTGCCGATCAGCCAGCAGCGCTTCGAGTTCGGCGATTTCGCGTGCCAGCTGATCGCGCTCGGCCTCAAGTTCAATGCGCGAAAACTTGGTGAGTCGACGCAACCGCAGCTCGAGGATGTATTCAGCCTGGGCATCCGAAAGATCAAAAACGAGCTTGAGTCGCTCACTCGCCTGTGGCGCATCGTCCGATGAGCGGATGATCTGGATCACCTCGTCAATATCGACAATGGCGATCAGCAGGCCCTCCACCAGGTGGAGCCGCTCACGACGGCGATTGAGACGGAACTGGCTGCGACGACGCACCACATCAACACGGTGGTCGAGATACACCCGGAGCAGCTCGATCAGCCCGAGCGTGCGCGGTCCGCCGTCCACGAGTGCGACATTGTTGATGTGAAACGAGTCTTCCAGCGGCGTGTGCCGGTAAAGCTGCTCGAGCACGGCCTCGGGTGCAAAACCGGTTTTTACCTCAATCACCAGGCGCAGGCCGTGGTCGCGTCCGGTGAGATCGTCAACGTTCGAAATGCCGGCGAGCTTTTTTGACTGCACGCCCTGCTTGATTTTTTCGATGACCTTCTCGGGGCCGACGCCGTAGGGGAGTTCGGTGATGACGATGCCGCGCCGGCGTGCCGTGATCTGTTCAATGCTGGCGGTGGCCCGCATTTTGAACGATCCGCGACCGGTTTCGTACGCATCCCGAATGCCGTCCAGGCCGACAATCTGGGCGCCGCCGGGAAGGTCGGGGCCGGGCAAAAACTCCATCAGCTCGTCGAGTGTGGCGTCGGGCACCTCAAGCAGGTGCCGAGCCGCAGCCACCACCTCACCGAAATTGTGCGGCGCCATATTGGTCGCCATCCCCACCGCAATACCGCTGGCACCATTGACGAGCAAGCTCGGCCATGCCGATGGCAATACCGAGGGCTGTTGCAGCGAGTTGTCGTAGTTCGGCACAAAGTCGACGACATCTTCATCGAGCGATTCGGTGAGCGCCAGGGCGGCCGCGGTGAGGCGCGCCTCGGTATAGCGAGCTGCTGCCGGGCCGTCATCGAGCGAACCGAAGTTGCCGTGACCGTCCACCAGCGGCACGCGCTGCACGAACGGTTGCGCCAGCCGCACGAGCGCGTCGTAGATGGCGCTATCACCGTGCGGGTGAAGTTTACCCATCACATCGCCGACCACACGGGCCGATTTCACGTGACCGCGATCGGGACGCAGTCCCATTTCGGTCATCTGATAGAGGATGCGCCGCTGCACGGGCTTGAGGCCGTCGCGGGCGTCGGGGAGGGCGCGCGAATAAATAACCGAGTAGGAATATTCGAGAAATGAGCTGCGCATCTCGGCCGAGACATCGACATCGTCAATCCGGCTCTCGAATGTGGCAAGGCTCTTACTCATGTACTACGAATCCTCGATTGCTGAAACGGGCCCGCGGGCTGTGGGAGACTAGCCCGAGTGAACTCCATCGTATTGACCAGCGCGGAATCTCGGCCCGCACTCGCCGCGGTGATGCCGAATTGTCTGTCAGCGATCCGCGGTGAGACCGATTCGCTGGGGCTGCCGGCGGTACGTGGTGTGATCGTGATGCTCGTGGACGGGCTCGGCGTGGCCCCGCTGATGGCCCGATCCGGGCACGCTCGACGATTGCTATCGGGATGGGATGCGGACGCGACGGCCTTTTCGTTTCCATCCACAACCGCTGCCGGAATCACCCAGCTCACCACCGCGCGCGCCGCTGGTGAACACGGCATGGTCGGCTACGAGGTGTGGGATCGGACCTGCGGCGTATTGCGCAATCAGCTCAGCGGCTGGGGGCCGGGGATGGAGCCAGCCAGCTGGCAGCTTCGCCCCACGGTGTTCGAACAGCTGCGTGGCAGTGGGGTGCGCCCGACGGTGATTTCAGTGGCCGAGTATGCCGACTCGGGGCTGACAAATGCGTCGCTTCGTGGCGCCCGATTTATTGCGGGTGACTCGATGCGGGAGCGTTGCGAGCTTGCTGCGCGCGTGTGTCGCGCAGCTGGCAACCACCTCGTGTATCTCTATCACGCCGAACTCGATCAGGCGGGACACCGCTACGGATGCGGTAGCGACGCCTGGATTGAGCAGCTGGAAGAACTTGACGCGGCCTTCGCGCAGCTGCTCAACGAGCTGCCGGACGATATCGGGGTGCTGGTCACGGCCGACCACGGCATGGTTGATATTCCAAAAGAGAACTATCGTGAGTTCAACACCGATCTGCTCGACGACGTGGCAGCTATTGCGGGCGAACCGCGACTGCGCCACCTCTACCTCAGTGACCCATCACCCCGGGCGGGTCTTGAGTTCTCCCGGCGGATTGCCGACGAAGAGGCAGGGCAAGCAGTGGTGTGCACTCGTGCCGAGGCGATCGCCGCGGGATGGTTCGGTGCCGATATTGATCCGCGTGCCGAAGCGCGAATCGGGGATGTGCTCGTTGCCGCGACCGCTGAGCTGACCTATCACGCTCCCGGCACCCCCGAATCAAAACGGCGGATGATCGGGCAGCACGGATCAATCACGGATGCCGAAACGCTCGTACCGCTGCTGCGGCACGGTGCCTTTGCCGGCTAGAACGCCTTTTGCTAACCGCAACTGGCAGGCGGCTGTTGTGTTCGGACCCGGTTAATCGTCGCTGCGGGTGCCGAAAACGATTTCGTCCCAGGATGGCATCTGAGGGCGGCCCGAACGGCCGCGTCGACCGAGGGATCCGGTGTCGTAGCTGAGCCTGTTGGTTTCTGAGCCGCTACGAGATTCGTTGGTGCCGTCAGTCGATTCCCGAGCTGCGCGCGAGGCGCCGCGGCTGGCCTCCGAGTCTTCGTCGGCGGCATCGTCCGAAGTATCAGGATCGTGCGAAGCAGTGTCCGCGCTCGATTCCTCGGGCGCAGAATCCGCATCCAGTTCGGTGTCTTCATCCAGGCCCGCGAGCGGAATATCGACCGCGCGGGTGGTGTTGGTGCCGGCCGCCCGGAATGGGGTGACCGTAGCTTCCCGCTCGGGCTCATGCGCTGCTGAAAAATCGTCGACGAAGTTTTCATCAAACTCATCGTCAACGTATTCCGCCTCTTCGTCATACGGGTCGCTGGCGCGTTCGCCGCGGCGGCGACGCAGCGCATCGAGTAGATCGGCAGTGTCGAACTGGGTGTTGTGGCGCTGTGCCGCAGCGTCGGTGCTATCGGCTGATTCATCGGTAGATGCCAGTGGAATCACCGCGCTACCGTGGTCGACGGCACGCAAATGCGGTGCCGAAACGTGTGCCGCGCCATCCTGCTGAGACAGGTTGGTTGCCGCCGGTGAGAGCGGGTCGAGTGACTGGCTTTTGGGGTCGAACGCCCACAGTGCATTGCGCTCAACCTCATCGGTGGTGAAATCAATGCCGATGTGCCAGCCCGATTCGGGGTCTTTCCAAGCATCCCAGCGCACGTTTTCGGCACCAAGCTGCTCGAGTCGCTCGTTAATGGCGGAGCCAAAGGTTGCGCCCTCGCCGGCAAGCGGGTCGATCGATTGCTGCAGGCGCACCGGCACCGCGCGGGCTTGCTCTACGAGATAACCGCGTTCAGCGAGAATCGGCCCCTCGAAGCGCTCAACGATTTCTTGATCGGCGCCGGTCTGGTTGACCACCTCTCGCACGGTGCGGCCAGCCCGGATGAGCTGCTGGATCAGTCGTGGAGGCACCGTCTTGGTCTCGGTCGAGCGATGTGCGGGCTGCGGCCGAAGCGCATTGCGCAGCGCATCATCGATGACGAGCTGGAAACGTTCGCCCTCAGCGTTGGTTGCAATAACGGCGCCCTGCTCGACGCCCACAAAACGGAGCTCTTGCACTGTGCCTCCCGGTTCTCAAGCCGTAGCCATACGGATGCCAATGCAGTGATGTTCTCGCCTCTCAAGCGCGGTGCGGTGACATGACCACAGCGCGCCGAAAAATCGTGGCGGAATCGGGTTGAAGTGCTACTTGAGAGTTTCGCGCTCGACGCGCCGCGAGTCAGCACTTGCGCAATGGTGTAGGTTCGTGCAAAATAGCGCGCCGACGGGGAAATGATTTCCCGGGTAACCGAAATTTGGATGGTAATGGCAACCGACTACGACGCGCCCCGAAAAGGCGAAGAAGATAACGACTCGATCGAGGCTCTCAAAGAGCGAGTGCCGCAGTCGAGCTCTCATAACGTTGACATCGACCAGGGCGATGGCGTGCACGGCTTCGACCTCTCCGACGCCGATCTCTCGGACGTCGAGCTGGAGACGGTCGTAATTCCGCCGCAGGTGGATGAGTTCACCTGTATGGAATGTTTCCTGATCAAGCACCGCTCGCAGCTTTCGCCGCAGTCGACCGAGGGCAATCCGATCTGCAACGACTGCGCCTTCTAACGAGGCCTGTAGCCCAAGTATTTTTCGCGCGGTTGTGGCTGTCAGTGGCTAGCGCTGCTGTACGGCCGCAGCCGCGCGTTTGAGTTCGCGCTGCAGCTCGACAGGGCGGCGAGTGGAGAACAACCAGTAGGGCACGGGGTCGAGCGGGTCGCTGATTTCAACCCGTACCGATAGCGGAGCCCAACCCCGCAGGCAGGTCCAGGCGCGCGCATCCAATTCTGGACCGGCGGCCATGCGGGCGCGATCACGGTCGGCGTAGGCTGTCACGTCACCGATGTGGCGAAGCGGCACCCGTGCCGAGCCGACGCGCAGGGTTGTCGAATCGATTTCGATAACTGGCGATGACAGCCACAGCATGAGACAGATCCCCAGATAGCAGGCGACTGCCAGGATGATCCCGACCGTGGCATTGATCGGCCAAAAGACGATGAGTACGGCCGGGATCACCATCGCGCTCACCAAGAAGGCGAAGATGGTCGGGGTTACTCGTTCTCGAAATCGCACACTTCCATTGTGGGCGGATGCATCCGTGCAGATGCTGAATGACAGTCACCACTCGTGCCGCCTCGGGATGCAGACACGGTAACCTCGAGCTATGACCGAATCATTCGATATCCCCTTTACCGGGACGCAGCCAGTTCAGGCGCATCCGGGCGATGCCGGTGCGGATCTGGTCTCGGCGATTTCACTGACGCTCGCGCCGGGGGAGCGCGCACTGGTGCCCACGGGTACGAGTGTTGCGCTGCCGGATGGCACGGTCGGTTTGGTGGCCCCGCGCTCGGGGTTGGCGGCCAAACACGGCATCACCATCGTGAATGCTCCGGGGATCATTGATTCCGGCTACCGTGGCGAGCTCAAGGTGTGTTTGCTCAACACCGACCACCGCGAGGCATATGAGATCGCAGCCGGCGACCGCATCGCCCAGCTGCTAGTGCTGCCCATTCCGCAAATCACGTATCGAGCGGTGACCGAGCTGCCAAGCGGTGAGCGTGGCGATGCTGGCTTTGGTTCGAGTGGATATGGCCAGCGCACCGTAACCGAGGCCGAGTAGTTTGAAAACAGCAAATTTGCAGGAGAGGTTTCATGGGACTTTTTGATTTTTTCAAGCGTGAAGAGCCCAGGGCAAAGGCTGATCGCCTCGTCCTCGACGATGAGGAAGAACTCGAGGTCGAAGACGAACTCGAGGTCGAAGAAGGGCTGCGCGATAAAGAGGCACCCGAAGACCGCGAAGAGAACGGCCCTTTTGATGAGGCTGATGACCATGAGGCCGGCAACGTTATCGACTTCGGAGCGATTCGGATTCCGGTGGTAGAGGGGCTCGGGCTGCGGCTTGAAGTGCAGGAAAAAACCAAGCGTCTGGTCGCAATTGCACTGGATTATGGTGAATCGAGCGTGCAGGTGCAGGCATTTGCTACCCCGCGCTCGTCGGGACTTTGGGCTTCGGTGCGGGAACAGCTCGTCGAACAGCTCGCCAAACAGGGCGGCACGGCTGAAGAGCGTGAAACTGATCTCGGTACCGTGTTGCACGCCAAGGTTCCGGTGATTGCGGGCGGTAAGCCTGAGCGGCGAGTCGAGTTCATCGGCGTCGACGGTCCCCGCTGGTTTTTGCGCGGGGTCATTACCGGGCAGGCAACGGTCGATGACGAGGCTCGTGACAAGCTCTATGAGATCTTCCGCGGGCTAACGGTTGTGCGCGGTGCACATCCGGTGCCGCCGCGTGATCTGCTGCCGCTGCAGGTGCCCGAGGCGATGGCACAGCAGATGGCAGCGGCACAGGCTGCAGCACAGCAGCAGCAGGCAGCACCGCCCACTCCTGAGCAGCGCACGGCTCAGCTCGCACAGCAAAAAGTTCGGGAACAACTGCTCAAACAGCAGAACGGCGGCGAAAAATAGTGCCCACCGACCCGCAACCGCGCAACTCGGCAGATACGGCGTCAGGGTCGTCTACTGCCGAGTCGGTGGCGAAGTCAACGAGCACTGCGACTCGTGAGCAATTGCGCGACAAGCTCACCGACGCGGCCCGTAGCAGCGCAATTGGCAAGGCTGCGGACGGCGAGCTGAGCGGGAAGCAGGTGCTCGAAACATTTGGTGGCTGGTTCGGGATTGTCGAGGCCATCGTTCCGAGCCTGACATTCGTTTTGCTTTTCCGGTTTGTTGGTGAGCTGGGTGTGGCAGTTGCCGTACCGGCAGCGCTTGGGGTGCTGGCGATCATTGTGCGGCTGGTGATGAAACAGCCGGTCGGTGGTGCGGTTGCGGGGCTGTTCGGGATGGTCGTGAGCGGCCTTATCGCAGTCGCCACCGGTCAGGGGGTCGATTATTTTGTGCTCGGCCTTTGGATCAACGCCCTGTGGACTGTCGGACTTGCGGTTTCGATCGCTTTTGGTTGGCCGCTGATTGGTGTGGTGGTTGGGCTGCTGTGGCCCGAGCTCGCGCACTGGCGGCGATCGCGTCGGCAGCGACTGTGGATGCACGGGCTGACCATCATGTGGATGGGTGTGTTTGTCATCCGGTTGCTGGTGCAGGTACCGCTCTATCAGGCCGGAGCGGTTGAAGCGCTCGCTACTGCGCGCATCGTGATGGGTGTGCCGCTGTACGCGCTTGCCGTGATTCTCAGCGTCGTCCTGGCTCGACTGTGCGCCCGTCGTGCCGCCAAACCCAGCAAAACGTCATCAGCCAATATCAACACCCGATAAGATATCTTGATATCGAGATAAATCCGATCGAAGGAGTATCCGCATGAGTGCAGTGAACACCTTCGGTGCAAAAGACGTACTGAACGTCGACGGCACCGATTACGAGATCTATCGCATCGACAAGGTTGCCGGCCACGACAAGCTGCCCTTCAGCCTGAAGGTGCTGCTTGAAAACCTGCTGCGCACCGAGGACGGCGCGAACGTCACCGCAGAGCAGATCAAGGCTCTGGGTGCGTGGGATGCGTCGGCTGAGCCCAACACCGAGATTCAGTTCACTCCGGCTCGTGTGGTGATGCAGGACTTCACCGGCGTTCCCTGCATCGTCGACTTGGCCACCATGCGTGAAGCGGTTGCCGATCTGGGTGGTAACCCCGAGGCCATCAATCCGCTGGCTCCGGCAGAACTGGTCATCGACCACTCGGTGATCGCCGAGCTTTTCGGCAGCTCGGACGCGTTCGAGCGCAACGTCGAAATCGAGTACCAGCGCAATGGCGAGCGCTACCAGTTCTTGCGCTGGGGTCAGACCGCCTTCGATGACTTCAAGGTCGTTCCTCCGGGCACCGGTATCGTGCACCAGGTCAACATTGAGTACCTGGCGCGCGTTACCTTCGTGCGCGAGCAGGATGGTGTCAAGCAGGCGTATCCCGACACCCTCGTGGGTACCGACTCGCACACCACCATGGTGAACGGTCTGGGTGTGCTCGGTTGGGGTGTCGGCGGTATCGAAGCCGAGGCCGCCATGCTTGGCCAGCCGGTTTCGATGCTCATTCCAAAGGTTGTGGGCTTCAAGCTCAACGGCACGATTCCCTCGGGTGTGACCGCCACCGACGTGGTGCTCACCATCACCGATATGCTGCGCCAGCACGGCGTGGTCGGCAAATTTGTTGAGTTCTACGGTGAGGGTGTCGCCCAGGTACCGCTCGCCAACCGCGCGACCATCGGTAACATGTCGCCCGAGTTCGGCTCGACCGCGGCAATGTTCCCCATCGACGACGAGACGCTCAACTATCTGCGTTTCACCGGCCGCGACGAAGCCCAGGTGCGCCTGGTCGAGGCCTACGCCAAGGAACAGGGACTGTGGCACAACCCGGCCAATGAGCCCAACTACTCGGAATACCTCGAACTCGATCTGTCGACCGTGGTGCCCTCGATCGCCGGTCCTTCGCGCCCGCAAGACCGCATCCTGCTCAGTGAGGCCAAGGATGTGTTCCGCGAGACGCTGCCGAAGTTCACCGATGACGACAAGGTTGACGGCATCCCTTCGCGACCCGTTTCGGTGAACAATGATGACGACACCTTCGTGCTCGACCACGGTCACGTCGGTATTGCCGCGATCACCTCGTGCACCAACACCTCGAACCCCTCGGTGATGATGGCCGCCGGTCTGCTCGCGCGCAACGCTGTCGAAAAGGGCCTGCAGCGCAAGCCCTGGGTAAAAACCACCCTCGCTCCCGGTTCGAAGGTCGTTACCGAGTACTACGAGAAGGCGGGGCTCACGAAGTACCTCGACCAGCTCGGCTTCTACCTTGTTGGCTACGGCTGCACCACCTGTATCGGTAACTCGGGGCCGCTCGACGCGCCGATTTCGGATGCGATCAACGAGAACGATCTCGCCATTACCGCGGTGCTTTCGGGTAACCGCAACTTTGAGGGTCGCATCAATCCCGACGTCAAGATGAACTACCTGGCTTCGCCGCCGCTGGTGGTCGCCTACGCGCTCGCCGGCACGATGGACTTCGATTTTGAAAACGAACCGCTCGGCCAGGATGGCGACGGTAACGACGTCTACCTGCGCGATATTTGGCCCGACGCTGCCGAGGTGCAGCAGACCATCGAATCGGCAATCGACACCGAAATGTACACCAGCGAATACGGGTCGGTGTTTGAGGGTGACGAGCGTTGGCGTTCGCTGCCAACCCCCACCGGTGCCACTTTTGAATGGGATGCGGAATCGACCTATGTGCGCAAGCCCCCGTATTTCGAGGGCATGGCACTCGAGCCCACTCCGGTCGCCGATATCGCCGGTGCCCGTGTGCTGGCCAAGCTCGGTGATTCAACCACCACCGACCACATTTCGCCCGCCGGTTCGATCAAGGCTGACTCGCCAGCCGGCCGCTATCTCGCCGAAAACGGTGTCGAGCGCAAGGACTTCAACTCGTACGGTTCGCGTCGCGGTAACCACGAGGTGATGATCCGCGGTACCTTCGGCAACATTCGGCTGAAAAACCTGCTGCTGGATGGTGTTGAGGGTGGCTACACTCGCGACTTCACCCAGGCCGGTGGCCCGCAGTCGTTCATTTACGACGCGGCTCAGAACTATGCCGCGCAGAACACCCCGCTGGTGGTGCTTGCCGGTAAGGAATACGGCACCGGTTCATCGCGTGACTGGGCTGCCAAGGGCACGCGCCTGCTCGGCGTCAAGGCCGTAATTACCGAGAGCTTTGAGCGTATTCACCGCTCGAACCTGATCGGCATGGGCGTTGTTCCGCTGCAGTTCCCCGAGGGGCAATCTGCGCAGTCGCTGGGCCTTGACGGCACCGAGGAGTTCGCGATTACCGGTCTCACGCAGCTCAATGAGGGCGTCACCCCGAAGACCGTGCACGTGGTGGCTACTCCCACCGCCGACTCGCCCGAGGGTAAAGAGCCGGTCGAGTTTGACGCGGTAGTGCGCATCGACACGCCGGGTGAGGCTGACTACTACCGTAACGGCGGCATCCTGCAGTACGTGCTGCGGTCGCTGGTACAGAAGTAGTCACACGGCTCTGAACCACACCACGCAGTGGGCGCAACCAGTCTGGTTGCGCCCACTGCGCTTAGAATGAACTCTTACCGTTCAGTGCTGCGGCATCGAGCAACTTGAGTTGCAGGGAAGCATATGGTCGAGCAGGAGGGAACAGGCGTCATGAGCGAATCGCTACTCGCGCGCATCCAAAGCCCGCGCGATCTGCGCGAACTCAACGCACAGCAGCTGCAACAACTCGCAGCCGAAATCCGTTCGTTCCTGGTCGAAAATGTGTCGCGCAGCGGTGGTCACCTCGGCCCCAACCTCGGCGTGGTCGAGCTAACACTGGCCATTCATCGGGTTTTTGACTCGCCAACTGACGCAATTATTTTTGACACCGGTCACCAGTCGTACGTGCACAAACTACTGACGGGACGACAAGATTTTTCAAAGCTGCGTGAGCGCGGTGGGCTGGCGGGATACCCACAGCGCGGCGAGTCGGAGCACGACATTGTCGAGTCATCACATGCGTCGAGCTCGCTGAGCTGGGCCGATGGTATTTCGCGGGCTTGGAAGGCGTCGGGGCAGGACGATCGCACCGTTGTTGCGGTGGTGGGTGACGGTGCGCTCACCGGCGGGATGACCTGGGAAGCGCTCAACAACATCACCGACGACAATGACCGTCGGCTCGTGATCGTGGTGAACGACAACGGTCGCTCGTATGCGCCGACAATCGGTGGTATCGCGCGCTTCCTCAACCGGGTGCGCACCGACCGGGTGTACACGAGTCTGCAATCAAAATCGAAAAACCTGTTTTCGCGGCTATTCGGTAAATTCGGTCGCGGTATTTTCCGTGCCACTCGCGGTGCGCTGCACGGATTCGCATCCCGGCTGGGGGACACCGGCGGCCTGTATTCCGACCTCGACATCAAATATCTCGGACCGGTTGACGGCCACGATCAAAAGGCGATGGAAGAAGCGCTGCGATTGGCGCGCGCCTACGGCAAACCGGTGATCGTGCACGCCATCACCGAAAAGGGCCACGGATACGAGCCCGCCCGCAACGATAAAAACGACCAGTTTCATGCGGTGGGGCAGATCGATCCGATCACCGGCGAACCGGTTTCAGAATCTTCGGGCCAGTCGTGGACGGGCGTATTCGGCGAAGAGATGGTCAAACTCGGCGCCGAACGTGATGACATCGTGGCAGTTACCGCGGCCATGCTGCGGCCGGTTGGACTCGCGCCCTTCGCAGAGGCGTACCCCGACCGCGTATTTGATGTGGGCATTGCCGAACAGCACGCGGTCACCTCGGCCGCCGGTATGGCGTTTGGCGGGCTTCACCCGGTGGTGGCGCTGTACGCAACATTCATGAACCGCGCCCTTGACCAGGTGCTGATGGATGTCGGTTTGCACCGGGCGGGCGTGACCTTTGCGCTCGACCGTGCCGGCGTGACCGGGCCGGACGGCCCCAGTCACCACGGCCTGTGGGACCTCTCACTGCTGCAGCTGGTGCCGGGCATCCGGATTGCCGCGCCGCGAGATGCCACCCGGCTGCGGGAAGAGCTGCGTGAAGCGGTCGCGATCGAAGATGCCCCAACCGTCGTGCGCTATTCGAAGGGCAAAGTTGGCGACGAGATGGAAGCCGAAATGCGGTTTGCCGACGGCGTCGATCTGCTTCGGCGCGGCAGCCGCCCGGATGTGCTGATCGTCGCAGTTGGCCCGATGGCGAAGCTCGCGCTGGCGGTTGCTGACCTGGTTGAAAAGCAGGGGATTGGGGTCACCGTTGTTGATCCCCGCTGGGTGGTTCCGGTGCTCGAGAGCGTGATCGCGCTCGCCCGCCACCATCGACTCGTGGTGTCGATTGAGGACGGCATTGTGGTTGGCGGCATCGGCACTCGCATCCGCCAAGACCTGCGTGCCGCCGAGGTTGAGGCCACGGTTACCGAACTCGGATTGCCCGATGAGTTCATCGATCACGCGAGCCGCGATGAAATTTTCGCGGATGCGGGTCTTACGCCCCGGCAAATTGCCATGAACATCGTGGCGCAAGTGCTCGGTTCGCGCGTGCCGCACGCGCGCCCCGAACCACCCGAAACCGAAACACAGGCAATTGAAACTGTGCTGCGGCAGCTCAGCTCAAGCGAGGCTTCGAGCGCACACGATAATTAATACGCGTACCACAGCAGCATAAAACGGGGCCGAGCTCGCAACTCTAGCGAACTCGGCCCCGTTGTGATGCCAACTAATTGGCAGCTTCGCGAGTTGCGGCACCGAGAATCTTTGGGGTGTGGAATGTGCCACCAAAGACGCGCTCGGATGCGCCAATCCGGTCGAGATAGGGGGTGAGCCCACCGTTGATGAGCGGGAACCCGGCCCCCAATATCAGGCAGAGGTCGAGATCTTCGGCGGCGGTGACCACCTGCTCATCGAGCATAATTTTCACCTCATCGGCGAGCGCATTCTGTGTGCGTTCGAGCAACTGCTCGGCGGTGAGTGGTTCGTTGCCCGCCGATCCCACTACCGCCTGCAGCTCGCGGGTGTAACCGGTGACATTGCCCTTGCCGTCACGCTTGAGCAGTTTCGCGTCACGGTCGGCTAGCTCATGCAAACTTGCCGAGTCGAAAAAGCGGTCGGGGAAGGGCTCGTGGTGCGATCGCAACACATGCGCCCCGACCTTCAGGCCGATCAGCTCGAGCAGCGTGAATGGCGACATGGGCAGCCCCATTGGTGCCAGCGCGGTATCGGCGATCTCGACACTGGTGCCGGTGTCGACCGCGTGCATCACCTCGCCGAGCATGCGCGCCAACACACGGTTGACAACGAACCCGGGGCGATCGCGAACAATGACGGCGTTCTTTTTCAGTTGCTTGGCCACAGCCATTGCGGTTGCCAGTGTTGCATCGCTGGTGGAGTCCACCTTCACCACCTCGATGAGCGGCATGACCGCAACGGGGTTAAAGAAGTGGAAACCGACAAGCCGCTCGGGATGCTTAAGCGCCGAACCAATTTCGGTCACCGAGAGTGACGAGGTGTTGGTGGCCACGATGGCGTCTTCGGGAATGATCTGTTCAAACTCGCGGAACACCTGTTGTTTTACGCTGAGTTCTTCGAACACCGCCTCGATCACCCAGTCGCAATCGGCAAATTGCTGGCGATCGGTGGTGCCGGTGACCAGGCCCTTCAGCCGAGCGTGGGTGTCGGCGTTGATACGGCCCTTGTCGAGCAGCTTGTCGATCTCGGCCTGCACTGAGGCCACGCCACGGTCGACCCGTTCTTGATCGAGGTCGGTCATCACCACCGGAACCTGCAGACGGCGCACGAATAGCAGCGCGAACTGGCTCGCCATCAGCCCGGCGCCGATCACCCCGACCTTGTTGACGGGGTGGGCGAGCTCACTATCGGGAGCACCCACAGGACGCTTCGCTCGTTTTTGCACCAGGTTGAAGCCGTACATCGAGGCCATGAACTGGTCGCTGGCCACTAGATCGCCCAGTGCCTGGTTTTCGAGTTCAAACCCGGCCTCGCGGTCGCCCTTTTTCACGGCGGCGAGAATTTCCAGCGCCCGGTAGGGTGCTCGCGGCACCTCACCGATTTTTTGTTCGAGCGACTTGCGGGCAATTTTGATGGCCGCATCCCATTTCATGGCCCGTTCGATTTTGCCGGGCTCGTTCGGCCGCTTGATCTTTTCACCATCAAGCACCGCAGTGATGAACTTGATCGAGTCTTCAATGAAGTTCACCGGGGCAATCATGCGATCGAACAAACCCAGCTCGTATGCCTGTTCGGCCTTCAGCATGCGGTTCATCTTGAGCGGGTTCTCGATGATTACCCGCAGTGCGTTTTCGATGCCGATCAGGTTTGGCGTGATGGTGGCACCACCCCAGCCGGGAACGAGGCCCAGATAGGTTTCGGGGAAGGCCACGGCAGGGCAGGATGCATCAATCACCCGATAGTCGCAGTGCAGCGCCACCTCGAGCCCGCCACCGAGCGCCATACCGTTCACGAGCGCGAAACTCGGCACACCCAGCTTGCTGAACAGCCCCAGCGCATCGTGGCCGAGCTCGGCCATCTGACGGGCAGCGACCGTGTCGGGGATCTGGTCGACCAGCGATAGATCAGCACCGGCTGCAAAGTTGAACCGCTTACCGGTGACCGCGACGGCGTGAATCTCGCCGTCCTGCGCGCGCTGTGCGAGTGAGGCGAGCAGCTCACCGAGCTGGGCGAGCGTATTCGGTCCGAGCGTGTTGGGACGCCGGTAGTCGAGGTTGTTATCGAGCGTGATGAGTGCCAGCGTGCGATCGCCGGCTAGCGGCACATCCCGCACCTTCGATTCGGTGATGACCTCGCTATCGGCAGCGTTGAGAATGGCCGAGTAGCGATTGCGATCAAAGAGTTGGTTCGTCATGTGGTCTTACCTTCCGACTCGAGCGTGACGCTTGCCGTTCCAATGCGGGTTTTCCCAAATCACCGCACCACCCTGGCCAAGACCCACGCACAGGGCGGTGAGTCCGAATCGCACTTCGGGGTGCTCGGCAAACTGGTTCGCCAGCTGCATCATCAGCCGCACGCCACTCGCCGCAAGGGGGTGCCCGAGGGCGATGGCACCGCCGTACGGGTTAACGGATGGATCGTCATCGGCGATTCCGAACGCATCCAAGAATGAGAGCACCTGCACGGCAAAGGCCTCGTTGAGTTCAAACAGGCCGATGTCATCGATAGTGAGCCCGGCACGCTGTAGCGCTTTCTTGGTGGCCGGAACCGGGCCGAGCCCCATGACCTCGGGTTCAACACCGGCAAATGCAAAGTTGACCAGGCGCATCTTCGGAGTCAACCCAAATTCCTTTACCGCGGCACCCGAAGCAAGAATGGATGCGGTGGCACCATCGGTGAGCGGTGAGGCGTTCCCCGCGGTAACCCGGCCGTGCGGCCGGAACGGTGTCTTGAGTCCGGCAAGCGCCTCCATCGAGGTGTCTGGGCGCAGATGCTCATCGCGGGTGACAAGCCCCCAGCCGGCGTCAGATTCAATGGCAACCGGCACAATATCGGTTTCGAATTTGCCCGCCCGCACGGCCGCATCCGCCTTGCGCTGCGAGTTTAGGGCGTAGCTGTCGGCACGCTCTTTAGTGAGTTCGGGGAAACGGTCGTGGAGCCGCTCGGCCGTTTTGCCCATGTAGAGCGCGTCGGGCTCAACGAGCTTTTCGGCCAAAAACCGCGGGTTCGGGTCGGCATCGAAGCCCATTGGGTGACGACCCATATGCTCGACACCGCCGGCAATCACCACATCGTAGGCACCGGCGCGGATTCCCGAGCCCATGGTGGTTACCGAGGTGAGTGAACCGGCACACATCCGGTCGATGGCAAGGCCGGGGACCGTATTGGGCAGGCCCGCCAGAATTGCCGTCGTGCGACCAAGCGTGAGACCCTGGTCGCCCTGCTGGGTGGTGGCGGCGATCGCCACATCGTCATAGCGGTCGAGCGGAATCGTGGCGTTGCGTTCCACAACGGCGCGAATCGCCTTTACCGCGAGATCATCGGCGCGGGTGCGTCGATACATCCCCTTGTCGCCGGCACGACCAAACGGTGTGCGGGCACCATCAATGAAGTACGCATCAAGGGCGCTGTGCTGAGCCAAACTGCCTCCTTGCAGATCGGTGCCGTGCAGTGGGAACGGCAGAGATGGACTCTCGCAGCCTAGCTTTCCCGAGCGGCGGATTCCTCAGCGTCTTGGCGCGAGGCTACAAAAGCATCCCAAATAATTGGTGCCGTAATGTTGCACTGCCAATTCCGGGCACCGAGTTCGCGCAATTGTTCGGCAATCGCTGCCTCGCTGTCTCCGGCCGGTTCCCACGCCACCCGCCGCAAAATTGCCGGCGTGAGCAGGTTTTCGGTGGGGAGGTTCAGCTGCTCGGCAGTTTCGGCAACCGCCGGTTTTGCCGATTTGAGTCGGGCGTCAGCTTCGGGCCGCTTGTTTGCCCAGGCTCGCGGCGTGGGAATAGCGTTCGCCGATCGGGCCTGCCGGTCGGGGAGTGCGTCAGTGGTGCGACCGCGCTCAATTGCCGCCCACCAGCGGTCAAGCTGCTCGCGGGACGCGCGGCCGGTAAACGATTTGAGAGCGGCCAGCTGGCCCTTGGTGCGCGGCATCTCCTTTGCCGCCGCGATGAGCGCTCGATCGGGAACGAGACGACTCGGCGCGGTGTCGGTTTCGCGAGCATAGGCATCGCGGGCCAGCCACAGCTCGCGCGCTATGGCAAGCTGACGCGGGCGGTGAACGGTGTGGATGCCCGAAAGTCGTCGCCAGGGCTCCTCGCGCTCGGGGCGCAGCTCGCGGGTGAGAATATCGGCGAACTCTTCGCTTGCCCACTCGAGCTTTTCGGCCTCGCGTAGCTCAACCAGTAACCGGTCGTGTACGTCGAGCAGCAGCTCAACATCGAGCGCCGCATAGGCAAGCCACTCGTCGGGGAGCGGTCGCCGCGACCAATCGGAGGCCGAATGCGCCTTGGCAAGCTCGATTCCGAGTAGTTCATGCACCACCGCTCCGAGCCCGACGCGTTCTTTGCCGAGCAGGCGCGAAGCCAGTTCGGTGTCAAAAATTTCTTGCGGATCGAGACCAATTTCGCGCAGGCTTGGCAGGTCTTGGGTTGCGGCGTGCAACACCCACAGCTCGCCATTGATGACCTCGCCGAGCTGCGCCAGCGAACCAAACGGGACGGGGTCAATGAGCATTGTGCCGGCACCGCGCCGAAAAAGCTGCACGAGGTAGGCACGGTCGGAGTAGCGATAACCCGCCGCCCGTTCGGTATCTACGGCAATTGCCCCCTCGCCGGCCCCGATGCGCGCAATCGCCGCATCCAGAGCCTCGGGAGTGTCGATTACCTGCAGCTCGCCCTGTTCGAGCCGTCGTGCATCAACCGCGACCATGAGCCTTTCTCAATGTCTGTAGCGAAGGTACCTCGCGGGTATCAACCGGTGGCAACCCGGCCAGCATGCACAGCAGCTTCGACCAGCCGGCAAGATGCGCACCAATATCGGTAGTGCGCGGTGTCCACGAGGCGCGCATTTCAATCTGCGACCCCTGCCCCTGTGGTGAGAGCTCACCAAATCCGCGAGAGTTCACAACGGTGACGGTACCCGAGGGGTAGTCGTATTCGGCGTTCGCTTCGGCCAGCGCATCCACCAGCCACGACCAGGCAACCTCAGGCAGCATGGCATCGTCGCCGATATCGGTTTCGAGCGGGGCCTGCGCAAAACACACCACGCGAAACTCACCCCGCCAGGCTTCGGGCTGCGACAAATCGTGCATCAGGATGAATCGGCCGGTTCCCAGCGGTGAGTCGCCGTGCCGGTGCTCGGGGCTCACATCGGCCGCGAGCGCGATAGCGTTCGGTGCCAGCCCCTCGGGCGGGCGAATTTCTTGCACGCGCAAATCACTGCGGAACTCGACGCCTCGAATGCTTTCGACAGCGGCATCAAACTCGGCAGGAACCGGATGCAGACTTACCACCACACGCATGAGGTTAGGCATCCGTGCAGCACGGCACCGGGTGCCACGCCGCCGACGGGCAACTTACTCACTACTGTTGAGGTGGCCAGTGGAACCGACGTCCACAGTGTCGGCGACGAACACTCGCGGATGTGACAGAGGGGGATGTGAGATGCAGCAGCAGCGAACCATACGAGCCGCGACCGCGGCGCTTGCGGGCGCGACCACGTTTGCGGGAGCCCTGGTCGGCACTATCGCGCTGAGCCTCGCACGCCAGGTGGTCACGCTGCCGTCAAAGGCTCGGGAGCCGGTTCGGGTGGTTGAAATCCGTCCCGATCCTGATGGCGACGGCACTCGCGGCACGGTGGTGTTGGAGCGCACGGTTGAGTCACATGCGCTGGGCGAGTTCACGATGCTTTGGAGGCAGGGAGCTGGCCGGGCGCGGCTGCTCGAACGACTGGAAGCAACCGACCGCACGGTGACGCGCCGGTATGGGGATGTGCTTGGTGCAGATTTTGCCGGGGTGCGTGCGGTGCGGTTGGCATCCGCCCCGCAGCTTGGTATTGAAGACCTTGGTTGGCCGTGGAGTGAGGTGGCGATCCCCGGCGAAGGGGGAGAGCTGCCGGGATGGTTTATTCCGGCGGCTGGCGAAAGCAGCGATTGGTGCATCCACATTCACGGGCGCGGTGCGACGCTCACCGAACCGCTGCGCACTGTGCCGCTGGTGGCCGAGCGGGGTTGGCATTCACTGGTGATGCGCTACCGGAACGATCCGGGCGCGCCAGCCGGGCATCACGGTAAAACCGGGCTGGGGCTCACCGAGTGGCGGGATGTGGATGCGGCGCTCGAATGGGCCAAATCGCGCGGAGCGCGCCGCGTGGTGCTGGTGGGCTGGTCGATGGGTGGCGCAATTGCGGTGCAGGCAGCGCTGCGCTCGGTGCATGCCGATCTGGTTGTGGGGCTGATGCTCGAATCGCCGGCGCTTGACTGGACCGAGACGCTGATCTGGCAGGCGGGGCAATTGAATGTGCCAGCCAGTATCGCGAAGCTCGGTATTCGCCTGCTTGGTTCGCCGCTGGCACGGTCGGTTTTGGGTGCCGAAGAACCGCTCGATCTTGCCGAACTGGATGTGGTTGCTCGCGCGGCCGAGTTGCGCTGGCCAACGCTTGTGCTCGCTTCGACGGGCGATACAGTGGTGCCGGTGAGCGGGAGCCAGCGCTTGGCGAAGGCGCGGCCAGATCTTGTCACCTATGAGGAGTTCACTCGCGCCCGGCACACGCGACTGTGGAACACCGACCCTGAGCGCTGGGAGGCGGCGGTGGGGAAGTGGTTTGATCGCCTCAGCGAGCCCGGCAAATCGTAGTTTCGCCCGCCGACGATCGTCGTGGGGCTGTCTACGACCTCACAGTCAGGCGGCTAGTGCTGGGCGAACAAACGCTGATAAACGTAGCCGACCGAATCAACCGCGAGCAGTTCGCGCCGAAATTCGGTACCGCGCCCCGAACCGGGAAGTGACGGCGCCGAATCGGGGGCGAATACAGGTGCCTGCGTGAGGCACACCTCGTCGAGCAGCCCCGCATCCAAAAACTGGCTGATCAGCTGGTTCCCGCCCTCAACCACCAGCTGGTGCAGTCCGCGCTCGTGCAGCTCGTGCAGCACATCGGCGAGTTGGATGCGGCCCTCGGGCGCGGTGAGCGGGATGACTGTGGCACCGGGCATGCTGCCGAGCACCCGGCTGCGCACTTCGGTGGGGCAGCACACGAGCACCGAGTCGGCTGCCTCGTCGGGAGTGATGCGGTGCCCGTCAAGATTGCCGCTGGCAGTCACAATGCACAGCTTCGTCGGGGCGGTGCTGGTGTGGCGTTCTTGGCGCACGGTTTGGGCGCCAACGATGACGGCATCGCTCATTTGCCGAATGAGCTTGAGGATGCGTCGGTCGGCGCGGTTTGACAGCGTGTCAGAGGTGCCATCCGATCCGGTGACGCGGCCGTTGAGCGAACCGATCATATTCATCCGCATCCAATTTGGATGCGGTGGGCGATAGATCGCTTCGAGGTGGCTATTCGTGTCGCTCGCTCTCAGATCGATGGTGAACTCGGATGCGCCATCTCCGGGAATGATGCGCAGAGTATCCGGGTCGGGCATCGACTCGGTGATCGCGCTCACGCGCTGTGCTCCGCGACCTGGCGCTTGACACGGGCGAGCATCCCGACCATGCCGTTGAGACGCAGCGGCGAAACCAGTTCGGTAATGCCGAGCGAGAACGGAAAGTCGGCCGGTAGCGCGAGCACCGACTCGACGCTGGCGCCGGCGAGGCCCTGCACGAGCACCGAGGCAAAACCGCGGGTGGTTGGGGCCTCGGCGGGAGCCTTGGCGTACACCGACACCTTGCCGTCGCTCACCTCAACCGTGATGAACACCGGTGACTGGCACTCAATGACGCGTTCAAATTCGGCATCGGCATAGCGCTCGGGTACCTCCGGCAGCTCATCCGACAGTTCGAGCAGCAGGGTCAGTCGTTCGCTTACGGGAAGCGCCAAAAAATCATCACGAATCGAGGCGAGTTCAGCGGGAAGAGCGGTATCGGTCATAGCGCCAAGCGTAGTGGGCGAGTGTGAGCGAACCGTTAGCGGGTGGGGGCTTCGCCCGGCTCGCTACCGCGCACGATCGGGGCGCCGACGAGCGAACCCCATTCGGTCCAAGATCCGTCGTAGTTGCGCACATCCGCCAACCCGAGCAGGAAGGTCAGCACGAACCAGGTGTGGCTCGAGCGCTCGCCGATTCGGCAGTAGGCGATCGCCTCGGCATCGTCGGGGGAGAGGCCGGCACCCGCAAAATAAATCTCCTCGAGCTCGGCGCGAGGTCGGAAGGTGGCGTCTGCGGCTGCCGCGCGCGACCAGGGCACACTCTGCGCGGTGGGAACGTGGCCGGCGCGCAGCGCGCCTTCCTGGGGGTAGTCGGGCATGTGGGTGCGTTCGCCGGTGTATTCCTCGGGGCTGCGGACGTCGATCAGGCGGCGTCCATCACGCAGGGCGGCGAACACATCATCACGGGTGGCACGAATCGGGGCATCGTTTCGCTCAACAACCGGGTAGTTGGTGCGTTCACGTTCGGGGCGCTCGCGAGTGAGCTCGCGGCCCTCGGCAATCCACTTGTCGCGTCCGCCATCGACCAGGCGCACATCCTCGTGTCCGAACAGCGTGAAGACCCACAGCGCGTATGCGGCCCACCAGTTCGAGCGGTCTCCGTAGATGATCACGGTGTCGTCGCGCGAAATGCCGCGCTGTGACATGAGTTCGGCAAAGCCTGCGCCATCGACATAGTCGCGCATCACCGCGTCGTTGAGGTCGGTGTGCCAGTCGAGTTTCACCGCGCCGGGGATGTGGCCGGTTTCGTAAAGCAGCACATCCTCGTCGGATTCGACGAGCACAATTCCCGATCCCACAGTTGCCACCTCGTCAAGGTGATCGGCGAGCCACTGCGTCGAAACCAACCGTTCGGGATGCGCGTATTCGGCAAACTTGTCACTGGTGTCGATGGGGGCAGCCATATGGGTCTCCTTGAAACGATTCGCGGTGGCAGTCAGATCGTGTGCGGGCGGCGGCTTTTGGTGAGCATCCACCGCCCGGTAATCGAGTATGGCAACGCTTCTTGGAAGTTTGTTATTCCCGCAGTTCGGGTGGTCGGTTGCTGACGGTAACCTTGAGTGGGTGCCGGTTGTGGCACCGAGCTGTCGTACACAAGTTCAGGAGCGTTACGTGGCCGAAGGCACTCTCGTGCATCTCGTTGATCGCATGCCCACCATGACCGCCGAGCAGATGGTGCAGGCACTGGTGCCGCCGCCGCAGTTTGCAACGGCGAGCTTCGATAACTATCGCCCAGACGAAAGTTATCCATCGCAGGCTGAGGCGGTGGAGATTTGCCGTGGTTTTGCCTCGACGATCGGTGGGGCGCAGACCGGGCGCGGGTTTTTTTCGCGCCTGCGTCCCCGCAAAGACGGGCCCGTTAAGGCCGGTGTTTATCTCGACGGTGGTTTCGGTGTCGGGAAGACGCACCTGCTGGCAGCAACCTGGCACGCAGCACGCGGTCGAAAATATTTTGGCACCTTCATTGAGTACACCTCGCTGGTGGGCGCGCTCGGCTACCAGAACGCGGTGAAAGCGCTCACGGGCACGAAGCTCATCGCGATTGATGAGTTCGAACTTGATGACCCCGGTGACACCATGGTGATGTCGAAGCTCCTCGGGGAGCTGGTTGACACCGGTACCCGGGTTGCCGCCACTTCAAACACACCACCGAACGCGCTTGGCGAGGGTCGATTTGCGGCACAGGATTTTTTGCGTGAAATCACCAAGCTCGCGGATGTGTTCCGCACCGTGCGAATTGACGGCGTCGACTACCGGCGTCGTGCAGTCGAGGGTCGTGCGACGGTTACGGCGCCGGACGAACTCGAACGGCTGGCTGCAGCCCGCGTGGCTGCTGGGCAGAGCGTGGCGCGCGATGGCTTCCGTGACCTGATCGACCATCTGGCCAAGGTGCATCCCTCGCGCTATGTGAAACTGATTGAGGGTATCGACGTGCTGGTGATCGACGACGTGAGTGAACTGACCGATCAATCGGAGGCGCTGCGATTTGTGGCCTTTATTGACCGCGTCTACGACGCTCAGATTCCAATCATTGCCTCGGGGGCGTCACTCGACGGTATTTTTGGCGGCGGGATGATTGACGGCGGCTATCGCAAAAAATATTTGCGTTCGGTTTCGCGGCTGATTGCCTCGACCGGCGCGGCTGCCGACTCGAACCCCGCCGGGTAGTTGCAGCTTTGGACCGCCGCATTCCGATTGTGGGATGCGGCGGTTTCTCATCCTCGCGATGGATGGCGGGCTACGACTTGCGAAGTAGTGCGAGGAATTGAAACTCCCGCGATGCGCCTAATCACGTGGCGAATTGCCCTGATCGTTAACCTGCATCACTACGCTAGGCTCCCTACGTAATTCCCGATTAAGAGGAGATCTTCATGAAGCAGTGGCGCAAATTTGCGATTGTTCCCGCAGTTATTTCGGCACTGGCGCTAACTGCGTGTGCGGGCGCCGAACGCCCGTCGGTTGACGAAATCAAGCAGGCCTTCCACAAGTCGGCGGGTGACACCGCGGGGGCTGACCCCGAGCTGCTCGACAAGACTTTTGAGTGCATGGCTGAAAAAATTCACGCTTCCGAGCTGTCAGACCAGACGCTGAGCGACCTGGTCAAGGATGCTGAGGAAGGGAAGACTCAGACCGTCTACGACAGCGAAGAAGAGAAGGATCTCGCCGAGAAGGTTGTTATGGATGCAACCGAGCAGTGCATGTCTGAGACTATGGGCACGGAGTAGCCGTAGCTGCGTACGGTAGTTTCCGGTCGAAAGCATTTGAGGCGCTGGTAAAACCAGCGCCTCAAACTTTTTTGGTGGGCGATGCCGGACTCGAACCGACGGCCTCTTCCGTGTGAAGGAAGCGCGCTACCAGCTGCGCCAATCGCCCGTGGACAAGGAGCAATCTTGCCACACAATTGCGAGCGGGCGCAAATCGCCGTGCTGTGATAGACAAACGCTGCGGGGAAGTCGCTGTGCTGCGCAGATGCGCGTTGGGGTAGTGCGCAACTCGCCGCAAAAGCGGTGCGATTTGTGTTTCGCGCAAAAGTTGCGTTAGAGTCATCTACGCGCTGAACGACATCGCGGAAACAACATGTTGTGCAGAGCAGTGCGGATGTAGCGCAGTTGGTAGCGCATCACCTTGCCAAGGTGAGGGTCGCGAGTTCGAGTCTCGTCATCCGCTCGAGTGTGAAGTGAGGTAAAACTCACGAGCACGGGATTCAATCCCACACGGTGACGTGGCCGAGAGGCTAGGCAGCGGCCTGCAAAGCCGTTTACGCGGGTTCGAATCCCGCCGTCACCTCGCAAGGGCGATTGGCGCAGCGGTAGCGCGCTTCCCTGACACGGAAGAGGTCACTGGTTCGAACCCAGTATCGCCCACTGAAAACTCCCCGGAGTTTTCTACGCGGATGTAGCGCAGTTGGTAGCGCATCACCTTGCCAAGGTGAGGGTCGCGAGTTCGAGTCTCGTCATCCGCTCCACATCGCCCCGGCCAGATAGGTGCCGGGGCATTTTTGTTGGCCGCCACCGCCCATGCCGTGGCCCCGTGTGGGCCGGCGGCAGCGCGACACGTAGGATCGAGTGCATGAAGACTTCTCTGTGGCGGTTGGCTACGCCGCTTGCGATTTCGGCTGTGGCGCTCACCGGATGCTCGCTCGTTGGCGGCGGTGATGATGAGGCCAAGCCCACGATCTCGGGTGAGGCAACCGAGTATCAAACGCTGGATGAACTCAAAGCCGCGTTTGTGGCGGCCGGTGGGGAATGCGATGAGTGGGAAGCGGTCGACCCCGGTGAATATGACGCCGAAGCCGGCCGCTGCGGTGAATCAACCGTGCTGGCCGTGTACCGGAGCCCCGACCAGATTCCCGAGGTGGTGAGCCGCGCCCAACAGCTCGCCACCCAGACCCACCTGCTGGTTGGCGAAAACTGGGTGATCAACACCCCCAACCCCGAAAAGTTCGTCGAACAGCTCGGCGGAACCACCGTGTACTAGCCACAAGCTGCTGATGTTTGCCAGATCGTGCCGACGCATCCGGGCGCACGACGTAGACTGATGGACTAGTCGACGTGCTCCGACCGTCACCCTGTATCCACTGATTAACCGTTGAGGAGAACCTCGTGTCAAACGACGCAATCGATCCTGCTGCCGCACCCTTCCGCGTCGAGGTGACCGAGACCACAGACGGCTTCGCACTATTTACTGATGCTCCCAAACAGCCCCCGGTGGTGGCGATGCGTGTCAACGGTGAGCTGCGCGACCTGTTCCGGGAAGTTGTGCCCGGCGACGAGGTTGAAGCGGTGACGATCGACTCGCCGGACGGGCTGAACATTTTGCGGCACTCGACCGCGCACGTGATCGCGCAGGCGGTGCAAAAACTGCATCCGGACGCGAAGCTCGGCATCGGCCCCTTCATTGAGGACGGCTTCTACTACGACTTCGATGTGGCCGAGCCCTTCACACCCGAAGACCTTAAAGCAATCACCAAAGAAGCCCAGCGCATCATCAAGCAGGGGCAGCGCTTCGCGCGCCGCGTGGTGAGTGACGAACAGGCCAAACAGGAACTCGCAAACGAGCCCTACAAGCTCGAACTGGTCAATCTCAAAGGCAACGCGGGTTCGGCTGACAACGAAAACGTTGAGGTGGGGGCTGGCGAGCTCACCATCTACGACAATGTCGACCCAAAGACCGGCGAAACCTGCTGGTACGACCTGTGCCGCGGGCCGCATCTGCCATCGACCCGATACATCGGCAACGGTTTTGCGCTGTTGCGTAATGCGGGCGCCTACTGGCGCGGCAGCGAAAAAAACCCGATGCTGCAGCGCATCTACGGCACCGCTTGGCCGTCGAAAGAAGAGCTGCGTGCCTACCAGACCCGTCTCGAAGAGGCCGCTAAACGCGACCATCGCCGGGTCGGTAAAGAGCTCGACCTGTTTTCGTTCCCTGACGAGATTGGCTCATCGCTCGCGGTGTTTCACCCGGCCGGCGGCATCATTCGGCTCGAGATGGAAGATCACTCGCGCCGCCGCCACATTGCCGAGGGGTACTCGTTCGTGAACACCCCGCACATCACCAAGGGGCACCTGTATGAGGTTTCGGGGCACCTCGACTGGTATCGCGACGGTATGTTCCCACCGCTGCAGGTCGACGAAGAGCGCGATGACGAGGGCAATATTGTCAAAAAGGGTCAGGAGTACTTCCTGAAGCCGATGAACTGCCCGATGCACAACCTCATCTACTCGGCACGTTCGCGCAGCTACCGTGAACTGCCGCTGCGGCTGTTCGAGTTCGGAACGGTCTACCGCAACGAAAAGTCGGGTGTGCTGCATGGCCTGACCCGCACGCGCGGATTCACGCAGGATGATGCGCACATTTATTGCACTCGCGAACAGATGCGTGACGAGCTCGCGAAGACGCTCAAATTCGTGCTGTCACTGCTGCAAGACTACGGCCTTGATGACTTCTATCTCGAGCTGTCAACGAAGGATCCCGAGAAGTTCGTTGGCGACGACGAGATCTGGGAAGAAGCCACCCGCACGCTCGCCGAGGTGGCAGCAGAGTTGGGTCTCGAACTCGTGCCAGATGAGGGTGGCGCCGCGTTCTATGGCCCCAAGATTTCGGTGCAGGCTCGTGACGCGATCGGTCGCACCTGGCAGATGTCGACCATCCAGCTCGACTTCAACCTGCCCGAGCGATTCGATCTCGAGTACGCCGCCGCTGACGGCACCCGCCAGCGGCCGGTGATGATTCACCGCGCCCTGTTTGGCGCGATTGAGCGCTTTTTTGGTGTGCTTGTGGAGCACTACGCGGGCGCGTTCCCGATGTGGCTTGCCCCCGACCAGGTGGTGGGCATCCCGGTGGCTGAGGAATACGCTGACTATCTCAACGAGATTGTCGACAAGCTGCGGGCCGAAGGTGTGCGGGCCTATGTCGACGATTCGGATGACCGGATGCCGAAAAAAATTCGCAACCACACCAAGGCGAAGGTGCCGGTCATGCTGATCGCGGGTGAAGATGACCGCTCTGCCGGCGCGGTTTCGTTCCGGTTCCGCGACGGTTCGCAGCGCAACGGTGTACCGGTTGCTGAGGCGGTCGAACTGATCGGCCGGGCGATTCGCGAGCACCGCAACATCAATACCGAACAGGATCTGTAGTGGCTGGCGGATTCCTGGGCTTTCCCGAGGGCGAACTCGACGGTGTCGAGCTTCGTTCGGCGGGTGAGTTTGCCGGGGTGCCGGATGCAATGCAGCGCACCTGGGTGCCGCACCGGATGACATACGTTACTTCGGGGGATGAACGGCGCGAACCGGATGCCGAGTGTCCGTTCTGCGCGGTGCCGAAAAAGACTGATGCCGAGGGGCTCATCGTGGCTCGCGGTGAGTTCGCCTATGTGGTGATGAACCTGTATCCCTATAACTCGGGTCATTTGCTGGTGTGCCCCTACCGGCACATTCCCACCTACGATCTCGCCAACGACGAAGAGGTGCTCGAAATAGCGCATCTCACGCAGCGGGCGATGCGAGTGCTTGAGCGAGTATCAAATACGGCCGGCTGCAATATCGGTATGAATCAGGGTGAGGTCGCGGGTGCCGGGGTGGCGGGGCATCTGCACCAGCACATCGTGCCGCGCTGGTTTGGTGACTCAAACTTCTTGCCAATCATTGGTAAGACGAAGCCGGTGCCACAGCTGCTGGGGGACCTCCGGCAGCTCCTCGCAGACGCCTGGTTTGCAGACTGAGCGAGGGCACGGTGTACTGAGACTGGGCGCGGACACCAAGGTGATATACGTGCTTCGCTCAGCAATCCCAGATAATATGAACGGCATTCTCCATCGCTGTAGACAATCCAAGGAAGGAACTCATGTCTGAATCGACTTCCGCTGCCCGCGGTACTGACCGCGTCAAGCGCGGTCTGGCTGAAATGCTTAAGGGCGGCGTCATCATGGACGTCGTCACCCCCGAACAGGCTCGCATTGCCGAGGACGCCGGTGCCGTTGCGGTTATGGCGCTCGAACGCGTGCCGGCCGACATCCGCGCACAGGGCGGCGTGGCGCGCATGAGCGACCCCGACCTGATCGACTCGATCATCGCTGAGGTCTCGATCCCGGTGATGGCAAAGGCTCGTATCGGTCACTTCGTTGAAGCCCAGGTGCTGCAGCACCTCGGTGTCGACTACATCGACGAGTCGGAAGTGCTCAGCCCCGCCGACTACGTTAACCACATTGACAAGTGGCAGTACGACGTGCCGTTCGTGTGCGGTGCAACCAACCTCGGTGAGGCACTGCGCCGCATCAACGAGGGTGCCGCCATGATCCGCTCGAAGGGTGAAGCCGGTACCGGTGACGTTTCGGAGGCGATGAAGCACATCCGCCAGATCCGTGGCGAAATCCGCGCGCTGCAGGGCAAGAGCGAAGACGAGCTCTACGTCGCCGCCAAGGAACTGCAGGCACCCTACGACCTCGTGCGCGAGGTTGCCGAAACCGGCGAGCTGCCGGTGGTGCTGTTCGTTGCCGGCGGTATCGCCACCCCGGCCGACGCCGCCATGATGATGCAGCTCGGCGCCGATGGTGTGTTCGTTGGCTCGGGTATTTTCAAGTCGGGCAACCCCGAGGCTCGTGCCGCAGCCATCGTGCAGGCGACCACCTCGTTCGACGACGCCGGCAAGATCGCCGATGTTTCGCGCGGTCTCGGTGAGGCCATGGTCGGTATTAACGTGGCCGACCTGCCCGCTCCGCACAAGCTCGCTGAGCGCGGCTGGTGAGTCAAGCACCCGTAGGTATTCTCGCCCTCCAGGGGGCCGTGCGTGAGCATCAGCAGATGCTCGAAACGCTCGGCCGCCCGGTGCGGCGAGTCCGCGAGCCCGGCGATCTCGTCGGGCTCGCGGGCCTGGTTTTGCCCGGCGGTGAGTCGACCGTGATGGACAAGCTCACCCGCCGCTACGGCGTTCGCGAACCCATCCGCACCGCGATTGCGGGCGGACTGCCGGTGTTCGGCACCTGTGCCGGGCTGATCATGTTGGCCGACCGCATCTCAGACGGGATCGAAGGACAGCTGACCCTCGGCGGCCTGGACGTGCTCGTGCGTCGTAACGCGTTCGGCTCGCAGGTTGATTCGTTCGAGGCCGATTTGCTGGTTCCAGAGCTCGGTGAGGAGCCGTGCCGCGCTGTGTTCATCCGCGCACCGATTGTTGAATCGGTGGGCGACAAAGTACGGGTGCTCGCAAGCGTTGACGATCGAATCGTGGCCGTCGAACAGGGCAACCTCCTGGGCTTGTCGTTCCATCCCGAGCTCGCCTATGGCGATATGCGCGCTGCCGGTGGCCGCCGTCAGGCTGCTGCCTCCGGTGAGCGGCGCTGGCACGAATATTTTTTGCGGAAGGTGGATGCGGCCGGGATCATCATTACCGACGAGACCGGTAGGGTGACCGCACAGCAGTAGGCGGCCAGCTAGCGCAATTGCGCGGCCAGTAGCCGTGCATCCAATAACGGCCAACCGAGCCCGTGCATCCAGTAGCGGGCAACCGAGCCTGCTTCAGCAATTGCCCCGTGAACCGAAAATCTCCGGTTCGCGGGGCGAACTGATTCGCCACAGTAGCTCGCTGCAGCTGGTGAAGCACCCGACCTCACTGCGTGTCGCAGCCCGGCTGCATCGGGTTCCGGATGCACCCCGCCACCGCCTTCGGCTGGCGAATTTTGTTTCCTGACCTCAGAATTTTGTTTCCTGATTTTTGCTTTTCGGCTGCGTTGTGGCGAGTTTTGGCCGGAAATGGGGCGAGTTGGGCTGATTTGCAGTCAGGAAACAAATTTCATCAACCGGATGCATCCAGGAAACAAATCTCTTCAACTGGGGTGCAGTCAGGAAACAAATTTCGTCAACTGGGGTGCAGTCAGGAAACAAAAATCTGCATGGCGGATGCGGGGCTGTTGCAGGGATCGTGGTGCGGCGCCAAGTGCGGGGAGGTGCAGGGCGGATGCAGGGTGCTGCAGCGGTCGTGGCGGCTGGGACAGTCGGTGGACGACAGCCCCGCTTCTGCCAGGTTCTCTCGGCGGACGGCTGCGCGAGAGCCCCGCCTCGGCAAGTTTTTTCGGCGGGCGGCGCTAGAGTGACGGGTATGTCTGAGCTGTCACACCAGGAAGTTTTTTCGGATTTTTCGGATCTTGTTGTCGCCTCACCCACCTCGTACCACGCTGCCGAAAGCGTTGCGGCGCGGCTCGAAGCGGCTGGCTTTACCCGGCTCGGTGACACTGACGATTGGGCCGGTGCGGCACCAAACGGTCGCGTTGTCGTACGGGATGGTGCGGTGATCGCGTGGCGCACCCCCGAACAGGTGGCAAACACCACCCCCTTCCGCGTCGTGGTGGCACACACCGACTCACCCGGATTCCGACTCAAGCCCGTACCAAGCACCGAGCGGGCAGGATGGTGCTCGCTCAACGCCGAAATTTACGGTGGTCCGCTCACGAACTCGTGGCTAGACCGCGATCTTCGGCTTGCCGGCCGCCTGGTGCTTACTGATGGCAGCACCACGCTGGTGGCAACCGAACCGGTGGCGCGCATCCCGCAACTTGCCATTCATCTCGACCGGCGTGTGAACGCCGACGGGCTCAAACTTGACCAGCAGCAGCACACCCACGCGGTGCTCGGACTGGCCGAGGGAACCGAACCGCTGCAGCTACTGGCCAAGAGCGCAGGCGTTGCGGTCGATGACATCCGCGGCTTTGACATCTTTTTTGTCGACTCGCAAGCACCGGCGCGCCTTGGCACCCGTGGCGAGCTGATCGCATCCGGCCGGATGGACAATCTCGCCAGCGTGTGGGCCGGCACCCGCGCGCTCATCGACAGCCAGCCCGCGGACGGTATTTCGGTGCTCGCCGCATTCGATCACGAAGAGGTTGGTTCGTCCACCCGCACCGGAGCCGCCGGCCCGCTGCTTGGCGAACTGTTTGAACGCATCCAGCCCGATGCCACCGCACATGAGCGCGGCGTATCCCGCGCTGCCAGCTGGGTGGTTTCGAGCGATGTTGGGCACGCGGTGCATCCCAACTATCCCGAGCGCCACGATGATGCGGTGCGTCCCATCGCCGGACGCGGCCCGATCATCAAGGTGAACGCCGATCAGCGCTATGTCACCGACGGAGCCGGCGAGGCGCTGTGGCGCCAGTGCTCGGAAGCCGCGGGAGTTGAGGTGCAGTGGTTCGTTTCAAATAACACCATGCCGTGCGGTTCAACAGTGGGGCCGTTTATTGCCACCCGCTTCGGTATTCGCACGGTGGATGTGGGCATTCCAATTTTGTCGATGCACTCGGTGCGTGAGCTTGCCGTGCTCGAAGATCTTGACGGGCTCGGTCGCGTTCTCGGCAGCTTCATGGTGAGCGCACAGTAAACTGAACCGTTGACTCTACGAATCTCAACCGGATCGGAAGGAATATGGCCGGACACTCCAAATGGGCGACCACCAAGCACAAGAAGGCCGCTATTGACGCCAAACGTGCCAAGTCGTTCGCGAAGCTGATTAAGGGCATCGAAGTCGCTTCAAAGATGGGGGGTCCCGACCCAGCCGGTAACCCGACGCTCGCCGACGCCATCCAGAAGGCAAAAAAGATGTCGGTGCCTAACGACAATATTGACCGCGCGGTCAAGCGTGGCGCGGGGCTCACGGGCGAGTCGATTAGCTACGACAGCATCATGTACGAGGCCTATGCGGCCGGTGGTGTGGCCATGCTCATCGAATGCCTCACCGACAACAAAAACCGGGCCGCGGCCGAGACCCGGCTGGCAGTCACCCGCGCGGGTGGCACCATGGCCGACCCGGGTTCGGTGTCGTTCAATTTTGAGCGCAAGGGCGTTATCGCCGTCGCGAAGCAGGACGGTAAGCCCGACGAAGACTCGCTGCTCGAAGCCGGTCTCGAAGCCGGTCTCGAAGAGGTTATTGACCACGGCGAGACTTTTGAGCTGCGCACCGAAGCCAGCGACATGGTGGCCGTGCGTACCGCGCTGCAAGAGGCGGGTATCGACTACGAGTCGGCGGATGCTGAATTCGTGGCAAATGTCACCGTGCCCGTTGACCTTGAAACCGCCAAAAAAGTCATCGGCGTTATCGACTCGGTAGAAGACCTCGACGACGTGCAGAACGTGTTCACGAATATGGAAATTCCCGAAGACGTGCAGGCACAGCTCGACGCAGAAGACGAATAACTGCGTCGAGATGACACGCAGAATCCTCGGCATCGACCCCGGCCTCACCAGGTGCGGGGTCGGTGTCATTGATGTCGCTGCAGCGCGGCGCTGTGAGTTGGTGCACGTGGATGTGGTGCGCACCGATGTTGATAGTGACCTCGCCAAACGCTTGCAGGTGATCGGGGATGCGGTCGAGACGCTGCTCGACAAATACCGGCCCGACACCGTCTCAATCGAGCGTGTTTTTGCCGAAACCCGCAACCTCAACACCGTAATGGGCGTGGCCCAGATCACCGGAATCGTGCTGCGTGAGGCCGCCGCTCGAGACATCGCCACCGAATTGCGCACACCGAGCGAGGTAAAAGCTGCGGTGAGCGGTTATGGCCGCGCCGACAAGGCCCAGGTGCAGGAGATGGTGCGACGCATCCTGCGGCTTAAAACCGCACCCAAACCGGCGGATGCGGCTGATGCCCTGGCACTTGCCATCTGTGCCGCCTACCAATCGCCGATTGCAAAAATTGCGCCACAATCGCGCAACCACGGATCGGTCGACGCCGCCGTGCAGCGGGCCAGCACCCCAGCCCAGGAAGCGTGGCTCGCCGCCGAAGCAGCCGCCAAACGTCCGCGGCGCCGCCTAGGCTAGCGTCGTGATTGCCCAGCTTTCCGGTTCTATCGTTCAAATCGGCGCCGCCTCGGCCGTCCTCGATGTGCAGGGCGTCGGCTATCGCGTGCTCATCACCGCCGCACACGCCCTGCAATTGCGCACCGGCGAGCACACCACTATCGTGACCGAGCTTGTGGTGCGTGATGATGCGCTACTGCTGTACGGCTTCAGGGACGTATCCGAGCGCGAAGTGTTTGGCCTGCTCACCTCGGTATCTGGAGTGGGCCCCAAATCGGCGATGGCGGTGCTCGGGCAGCTGACTCCGGCCGAACTTGCCGAAGCCGTCGCCAACGACAACGAGCGCGCCTTCAAAACCGTTCCCGGTGTGGGGCCAAAAACCGCCAAACTCATCCTGCTGCAGCTGAAGGGCAAACTCGCGGTAGCACAGCCGGCAGCTACCGAAGCGGTCGCGAGCGGGGCCACGAGCGTGGTCGCCGACGATGTGATCGAGGCGCTGGTGACCCTCGGTACCCAGCAAAAGCAGGCTGCGGCTGCGGTAGCGGCGGTGCTCGAGCGTGATGCCGATGACGCTCGCGATGTGCAGTCGTTGCTGCGCGCCGCACTGCAAGAATTGGGAGGCCGGCGGTAATGGCTGCTGACGACTACGACCGGATGCTGCCGGAAGAACTCCAGTCGGCTGCCGAACTCGAGTTTGAATCATCCCTGCGGCCGCGCACCCTCGACGAATTTGTCGGGCAGCAAAAAGTGCGCACGCAGCTCGATCTGCTGCTGCGTGCCGCGAAACTCGACGGCCGGGCGCCCGACCACATCCTGCTCGCCGGCCCGCCCGGGCTCGGAAAGACCACACTGGCGATGATTGTTGCCGAAGAAACCGGCAACGCGCTGCGCCTGACCTCGGGGCCGGCCCTGCAGAATGCGGGAGACCTTGCGGCCGTGCTGTCGAGCATGGTCGAAGGCGAAGTGCTGTTTATCGACGAGATTCACCGGATGGCTCGCACCGCCGAAGAGATGCTGTATCTCGCCATGGAAGATTTTCGTATCGACATCATGGTGGGTAAGGGCGCCGGTGCACAGTCGGTGCCGCTCGAGCTGCCGCGGTTTACGGTCGTCGGTGCAACCACGCGCGCCGGGCTGCTGCCGGCGCCGCTACGTGACCGATTCGGTTTTACCGCGCATCTTGAGTTTTACGATGATGCTGAGCTCGAGCGGGTGCTGCACCGCACCGCGAATTTACTTGCCGTGGATGCGGCCCCCGAGTCACTCGCGGAAATTGGCCGCCGCTCGCGCGGCACCCCGCGTATCGCAAACCGGCTTTTTCGGCGCGTCCGCGACTGGGCGCTCGTGCACAACACCGACGTGGACGTGGCAGCGGCCCGCGCGGCGCTTGAGCTCTACGATGTGGATGCGCGGGGCCTTGATCGACTCGACCGAGAAGTGTTGCGGGCGCTCATCCAGCGTTTCGGCGGTGGCCCGGTGGGGGTGCGCACCCTGGCCGTAACGGTGGGTGAAGAAGCCGATACGGTCGAATCGGTGGTCGAGCCGTTCCTTGTGCGAACCGGTCTGATTGCGCGCACACAGCGGGGCAGAATTGCCACCCCCGCCGCCTATGAGCATCTCGGCGTCCAGATGCCTGACCTATAATCGGTTCGTTTGCCGTACTGAGCAATAGCACTGAGTAATAAAACCTGACCGACTCAGCCAGACCTGGGAGCCCATTTTGGACGACATTATGCTTTTTCTGCCCCTCATTCTCCTCGTGCTCATGATGGTGTTCATGTGGCGCTCGAACAAGAAGAACCAGGAACGGCAGCAGCAGCTGCGTGCCCAGCTGGCACCGGGTGTTGAGGTGATGACCCAGAGCGGTATCTACGGCACCGTGATTGAAATCGACCACGATCTCAACACCGCCATCATTGAGACCACGCCCGGCACCAACCTCAAGGTGCACTCGGCAACTATCGTCAACGTTGTCAGCCCCGATGTGGTCGTACCCGACGACGCCAGCTCGCTGACCGATGACACCGCGATTGCCGATGATGCAGCGCCTCGCACCGACGCGACGGATGCACCGGCTCATCCGCTTGCCGACGAGGTTGATGCGTCGGACATTGATGGTGACGACGAAACCAATAACGAGCAGCCGAAGGCTTAGTGGCGCGTGGCTGGGAAAAATCGGACATCGGCCGCCACCCGAGCAGCACGTAATGCGCTCATCTGGCTGACCCTCATTGTGGTGGCGCTGACCACCCTGAACTGGGTGTCGGTGACCTGGCAGCAGGGCAGCTGGGCACCGAAACTCGCTCTCGACCTCGAGGGCGGCACGCAGGTTGTTCTGGAGGCCAAACTGGCTGAGGGTCAGGCAGCGCCATCAGCAGACCAGATGGCGCAGGCGGTGTCGATTATTCGCCAGCGAGTTGACGCCGCGGGCGTTTCCGAAGCTGAAATCACCACGCAGGGCGGTCGCAATGTGGTGGTGTCGGTTCCCGGTGAGATGACCGATGAAACCCGCCGTCGCATCGAGTCGAGCGCGAAGCTCGAGTTCCGTCCGGTGCTGCTATCGACCGAGGCCGCCAATGTGCAGGCGCTGAGCCCGGAAGACCTCGGCGTTGATCCCGACAACCCCGAACCCGAGCCCGAACCAACCGACGCCAGCGATAAGTCGCAGATCACCAGTGAACGACTGATCGAATTTGCGGGCTTTGACTGTGCCGCCGAGCTGAACAAGTCGGCGCAGATTGCCGACCCGAATAAACCGCTGGTCACCTGCAACACCGACGGCACCGAAAAATATTTGCTCGGCCCCGTCGAAATCGAAGGCTCCTCGATTCGTGATGCGTCCAGCGGGATGGGAACGAACTCGCAGGGTGTTGCCACCGGTCAGTGGGTGGTCAATCTCGAGTTCGATGCCACCGGCACCAAACAGTTCCGTGAGGTAACCAGCCGGCTCAACGGTTATCTCACCCAGCCCGATCCCGAAACCGGACAGGTCGACGTCAACCGCGGTCGCTTTGCGGTGACAATGGATAACCGAGTGATCACCGCGCCAACCTCTGAGGCCGTGATTACCGACGGTAAGTCGCAGATCAGCGGCTCGTTCACCGAAGCATCGGCAAAAGAACTGGCCGACCAGCTCAAGTTCGGCGCCTTGCCGTTCAGCTTTGAAACCAAGTCGAGCCAGACAATTTCAGCAACACTCGGTAGCTGGCAGCTGCAGGCGGGCCTGATTGCCGGCGCCATCGGGTTGACACTGGTGGTGGTCTATTCGCTCGTGCAGTACCGGGCCCTGGGCTTTGTCACGGTTGCCTCACTGGCGCTGTTGGCGGTTTTGACCTACCTCGTGGTGACGCTGCTGTCGAGTCAAGAGGGGTATCGGCTCTCGCTGGCCGGTGTGGCCGGTTTGATCGTCGCGATCGGCATCACTGCCGACTCGTTCATCGTTTATTTTGAGCGCATTAAGGATGAACTCCGCGAGGGGCGTACCCTCGCCGCCGCTGTGGAACACGGCTGGAGTCGCGCGATTCGCACGATCCTCGCTTCTGATGCGGTGAACTTCCTGGTTGCTGGCGTGCTGTTTGTCGTCGCTGTGGGCAATGTGCGCGGCTTCGCCATCACGCTCGGTATCACCACGCTCATCGACCTTTTGGTGGTGTCGCTGTTCACGCATCCGCTGATGCAATTGCTGGCATCCACGCGCTTTTTCGGTGGCGGTCATCCCATGTCGGGTCTCGACCCGCGGGCACTGGGAGCCGTCTACCGCGGCCGCGGCGAATTCGCACCGCGCGACCGTAAGGACGCGAAGGCGCTGGCAAAACGTAATAAGGCGGCCAGTGGTGAGGCACAGCGCCGACAGACCCTGGCTGAACGCCGGGCAGCGGAGGCGCAGGCCGCATCCGAAACCACAGCCGCGACGACGGGGGAGAAGTAGTGAGCTTCCAGCAATTCGGTAACGACCTCTACACCGGAGCGCGGTCGATCAACTTCATCGGCAAGCGCCGCATCGCGTTTAGCATTGCCGCAATCATGATCGTGCTCTCGGTGCTGGTGCCCCTGGTGCGCGGCGGATTCAACCTCGGTATCGAGTTCACCGGCGGCTCGGAATTTCAGGTCACTAATCCCGCATCCACCGATCAGACACTGGCCACCGACGTGGTTGCCAAAGTGACTGAGACCCCGGCCCGGGTGCAGGAGCTTGGCGATGGTTCGATTCGCGTGCAAACCGATCAACTCTCGTCCGAAGCCAACTCGAAGGTGCGTGCCGAACTGGCGGCGGCCTACCAGGTCGAAACCAACGATGTCGCGGTGTCAACGATCGGCCCCTCGTGGGGTGCCGATATCACACGTCAGATGCTCATCGGTGTGGCCATCTTTTTGGTGATCGCTTCGGCATTCATGGCGTTTTACTTCCGCACCTGGAAGATGTCGCTGGCGGCAATACTCGCCCTCATGCACGACCTCGTTGTGACCGCCGGAATTTACACCCTCACCGGCGTAGAGATCACCCCGGCGGCAGTGATCGGATTCCTGACGATTCTCGGCTACTCGCTGTATGACACGGTGGTGGTGTTCGACAAAATCCGCGAAAACACCTCGCCACTGGATGGCACGAGTGGTCGCACATTCGTTGACTCAGTGAACCTCGCGATCAACCAAACCCTGGTGCGTTCAATTAACACCTCGGTGGTGGCGCTGCTGCCCGTGGCGGGCATCCTGTTTATCGGGTCGTTCCTGATGGGGGCAGGTACCCTGCGCGATATTTCACTGGCGCTGTTCATCGGCATGATCGTGGGTGCGCTCTCAACGATTTTTTTGGCCGGTCCGCTGTATGCCCGGTTGCGGATGGGAGAGGCCAAGGTGCGCGAGCACGACAAAGCGGTTGAGTCGGCTGTGGCGAGCGTAGAATAGTCCGCTACGCGAGCGGTCACCGTACTCGGAGTTGCGGTCCACAGCTCGCCCAGTTAAAGGAGGGCACGTGTCGGACGCGGGAGCGAATTCACGGCGTGGCCTGGTAGCGCGCATATTCAGCAAACCGGTCGCCTATCAGGAGATTGAACCGCTGGTGCGCACGCTCCGGCGGCAAGACCCGAAAGCGGATATTCCGCTGGTGTACCGTGCCTATCAGGTGGCCCGGCGTCAGCACGAGGGCCAGTTTCGACACTCGGGCGAACCTTACATCACCCACCCGGTTGCCGTGGCCAATATTCTTGCTGAGCTTGGCGTGGGTGCGGTGACGGTGGCTGCCGCCCTGCTGCACGACACGGTAGAAGACACCGATTATTCGCTCGATCAGCTCACCGACGATTTTGGTGAAGAGATCGCCATGCTGGTCGATGGTGTCACCAAACTCGACAAGGTGACCTACGGCGATTCAGCCCAGGCCGAGACCGTGCGCAAAATGGTTATTGCAATGTCGAAAGACATTCGTGTGCTGGTGATCAAGCTCGCCGACCGGCTGCACAATGCGCGCACCTGGCGATACATGCCGCCTGAAAAAGCGAAGAAAAAAGCCACCGAAACGCTCGAAATCTATGCCCCGCTGGCGCACCGCATGGGTATTCAGACCATGAAAAATGAGCTGGAAGATCTTTCGTTTGCGGTGCTGCATCCAAAGATTTATCAGGAAATCAGCCGGCTGGTGGAAGACCGACAGCCACGGCGCGAAAAATACCTGTCAAAGGTGATGGCGCAGGTGCGCGCCGATCTGCGCGAGAACCGCATCCGCGGGGATATTGTGGGGCGCCCGAAAGAGCTGTATTCGATCTACCAAAAAATGGTGCGACGCGGACATGATTTCGATGAGATCTACGACCTTGTCGCGCTGCGCATCATCGTTGATACTGTGCGCGATTGCTATGCCGCGCTGGGTGCAATTCACGCGCGCTGGACGCCGATGCCGGGCCGGTTTAAGGACTATATCGCGACACCGAAGTTCAACCTCTACCAATCGCTGCACACTACGGTGATCGGCCCGGATGGTAAGCCGGTAGAAATTCAAATCCGCACCCAAGAAATGCATCTTCGGGCCGAATACGGTGTGGCCGCGCACTGGATGTATAAGCAGCAGGTGACCGGCGGTAAAAACGTTGCGCGCGAAACCAGTGATCTTGCCTGGCTGAAACGCATTAATGATTGGCAGCAAGAAACCAGCGACTCAGAGGAGTTTCTCGACTCGCTGCGCTTCGAGATTGGCAGTAACGACGTCTACGTGTTTACGCCGCAGGGCAAGGTCATCGGGCTGCCACAAAAGGCCACGCCGGTGGATTTTGCCTATGCGATCCACACTGATGTCGGCCATCGCACGATGGGGGCCAAGGTAAATTCCCGTCTGGTGCCCCTTGACACCAGGCTCGTCAATGGTGACACCGTCGAGATTTTCACCTCGAAAAACCCAGACGCGGGCCCGAAACAAGACTGGCTGAAATTTGTGGCCTCTCCGCGGGCACGAAATAAAATTCGGCAGTGGTTTTCGAAGGAGCGTCGCGACGAAGCTATCGAGCAGGGGCGCGAACAGCTGGCAAAGGCGATGCGCCGCGCTGGTATTCCAATGTCGCAGGATATGGTGCAGGAAGCAATTGCCACGGTTGCCTCGCGATTGACCTACCAGGATGTATCGGGGCTCTACGCTGCGATCGGTGACAATCATGTTTCGAGTCACAACGTTATTGAGAAACTGCAGGCCGAACTCAATACCGAATCGGATACTGCGACGTCGATCTCGGAGATCGTTCCCGAGACCGGTGTGCGGCCACGGATCACCAGCGAATCGGGCGTCTTGGTGCGTGGCGCACCAGATATTCTCGTGAAAGTCGCGAAATGTTGCACGCCGGTGCCGGGGGATGAAATTGTCGGTTTTGTGACCCGTGGCCAGGGTGTTTCGGTGCATCGTTCCGATTGCAATAATGTGGCGACGCTCGAAGAATCACGCAAAATAGATGTTGAGTGGGCACCCAATTCGGATGCGCTCTTCCTCGTGAATATTCAGGTGGAAGCGCTCGACCGCGCGGGGTTGTTGAACGACATCACCCAGGTGCTTTCTGAGCACCACGTGAATATTCTTTCGGCGTCGCTGCACACGACAAAGTCGCGGGTGGCGGTATCGAAATTCACTTTTCAGATGGGCGACACCACGCATCTCGATCGTCTGTTGGCGGCGGTGCGGCGCATCGAGGGTATCTACGACGTCTACCGAGTGCGCAACAACTAGTTTCGATCGGTGAGTTGCGGAGCATTCGGCATCCACAGCTCGACCCCACCGACCTGCAGCCGATCTTTAACGGGGATTCGTCGGTTGAGCCAGCGGACCCGCTCTACCGGCGGCAGCCTGCGGGTGCTGTTGCGGGCAATCACAATTTGTTCGGGCGGCGTGCCACCGCGGATGATCCATCGAGCGGTCGCCTCAATGAATACGCGCCCCGGCCGCCACAGCGGCAGCAGGCTGGCGGCTCGATCGACGGCGGTGGGGACCGTACCGATCGGTAAATAAAATTCGTATCCGGCGATTCCGTGACGTTGGATATCGCCGTCACGCCGCATACTTTCTAGCTCGATAGTCGAAAACCCGCGCAGCGAGGGATGCACGTGTGGGCCGGCAACGGAATGATCGATCATGGGATGATCCTGATCGAAAAACGATTCACCCGCCCGGGTTTTCCACAGGCGGGTGAGTCGTTAGGGGCTACAAACTAGCCGATTGCGCGCAGCCACTGGCGACGCGCCTCGAGGGCTTCTTCAGCTTCTTTGATCTTGCGGTTATTGCCGCTCGCCTTGGCCGCTTCAAGCTCTTGTTCGAGCTTGGCGATTGCGTCCTGCAGCTGTGAGGTCATACCCGATTGGCGGGCCTCTTTTTCGGGGTCGGTGCGGTCCCAGTGGTCGTCATCGAGCTTGCGCACGTGCTGTTCCACCTTGCGCAGTCGCTCCTCGATCTCTTTGAAACGGTCACGCGGCACGCGACCAATTTCATCCCACTTGGTCTGTACGGCGGTGAGCCGCTTGCGGGCCTCGTGGCGGTCGGTGAGCTCGAGAATCGGCTCGGCTTCACTGAGCAGCGCGAGCTTGGATTCGAGGTTGGCGGAGAATTCGGCGTTGTCGCGCGCCTCAATTTCGTGTTTGGCGGCAAAGAGCACATCACCGGCGGCCTTGAACTCGGCCCACAGCGCGTCATCGTGCTTACGGCCGGCACGGCCAACCGACTTCCACTGGTCAAGCAGGCGACGGTATTCGGGGATGCCGTCGGCGCCCTTGGGTGCGAGGGCTTCGGCTTCGGCGATGATGCGGCGCTTCGCGTCACGAGCCTGCTTGTGCTGCGCGTCGAGGGTGGCAAAAAACTTGCGACGCTCCGAGTCGAGGTGAGTGCGGGCGGCTCGGAATCGTTTCCAAAGCGCGTTGGCCTCACCCTTGGGGATGCGCGGACCCTCCTTTTGGTGCTGCTGCCACCGGGCAAACAGCTCATCAACCTGCGCCGAGGTGCGCTTCCACTGGATGCTCGCCGGAGGCTGGGCGGCGAGCTGTTCGATTTCAGCGACGATCGATTCGCGGTGGGCGATAGCCTCGGCAAGTTCTTGCTGCTGCTGTTCGTGCTGCTGTTCGGTGAGCTTGTCGAGGTCGGCGCTGATCTCGTTCAAGCGGGTGCGCAGGCTCTCGAGGTCGCCAACGGCATTGGGGGCGACCAGCTGTTCCTGCAGGGCTTTTGCACCCTTGGCGATGTCACCTGGGTTGGCTCCGGATCGCACTCGCTGCTCAAGCAATTGCAGTTGCCCGGCCAGATCATCGTATTTCCGGGTGAAGTAGGCGAGTGCTTCTTCCGGGGTCCCGTCGGGGTACTGGCCTACCTGGCGTTCTTCGCCACCATCGGTGACATAGACGGTGCCGTCGGCTTCAACGCGGCCGAAAGGGTGCTGGGGGAGTTCGGACATGACGTATTCCTCAGTTGCTCGTCGAGCTGACGCTCGTCGGTGGCGTGCGAAACACTTCGCACGGGCGTATCCACCGCATGTTAGATGATTTCGGCGAACGGTTACTGCGGGCAATCTCGAATCGTTGTTGACGTTTGATACGGCGCGGCCCGCAACCAGTGTTGGGGCTACTGCAATTCGATACCGGTGATGGTCACCGGCTGGGCCGGGGGACCGTCGGTTGGGGAGGCGATTCCCTGCTCGACGCCGCTGTCAACGATCTTGGTCTGCAGCTGATCCATACCGCCGGTCACTCGGCCAAACACCGTGTAACCGGGGGCAGGCAGGGGAGAGTCTTCGTAGACGATAAAAAACTGGCTGCCCATTGAGTCGGGTGCCTGGGCACGGGCCATCGCAATTGTGCCGGTGCGGTAGACGCCATCCTCGGGCACATTTTCGAGGGGGCCGAACTGGTAGCCGGGGCCGCCGCTTCCGGTGCCGGTGGGGTCACCACACTGCAGCACGTAAATGCCCTCCGTGGTGAGCCGGTGACAGGGGGTGTTGTCGTAAAAGTGTGACTGGCTGAGGGCAATGAAATTAGCAGCCGCCTGGGGCGCAGTGTCACCGGTGATCTCGATCTCGAGGGTGACATCGTGGTTGAGGGTCAGCGTGCCAGTCCAGGTGCGGTTTTCGGCGAGCGCGGGGTCGGGGGCGGCGACGATGGCGGGGTCGGTGGGCTTCAACGCGGTAAACAGCCATTGCGCGGCAACGGCGAGCACAACGGCTGCGATGAGCAGCCCGAGTCCGATACGTCCATCGCGGCGCTTGCGGTCGAGCTGGATATCATCGACCACCTGGCGGGCTTCCTGCTCGCGCTGGTGCCGACCCGTTGCGCGCTGCTTGGCTGATTCGCTCACTTTTCCTCCGCATCCTGTGCGCTCAAAAGCACACGGTAATCCGCCGGCGAGTCTACATTTGCCGAGCTAAAAGGGGCCATAACCGACCGGTTGTGTTGCGGGGCCTACCATGGCAGGTGATGACTACGCAGGATACTCCGGGCTTTTCACTCGCCGGTGGTGGCGGGAATGCGGCCCCGCTGGCGGCTCGGATGCGGCCGCGCTCGCTTGATGAGGTGGTGGGGCAGCGGCATCTGCTGCGTTCGGGATCGCCGCTACGCCGGCTCGCTGATGCCAGCGCCGCTGAGGCGGCTGGAACTTCGGTAATTTTGTGGGGGCCACCCGGCACCGGTAAAACCACGATCGCCCAGGCGCTGGCCAGCACCGGCAGTCGCCGATTCGTGCAGCTTTCGGCAATTTCGGCCGGCGTGAAAGATGTGCGCACAGTGATGGACGAGGCGATGCGGCATCGTGATTTTTACGGTGAGGGCACGGTGCTCTTTCTCGACGAGATCCATCGATTCACCAAAGCCCAGCAGGACGCGCTGCTGCCTGGAGTTGAGCAGGGGTGGGTGACGCTCGTGGCGGCAACGACCGAAAACCCATCATTTTCGGTGATTGCGCCGCTTTTGAGCCGGTCACTCTTGCTGACGCTGCGCAGCCTCGATGATGACGATCTTGGTGAGCTCATTGATCGAGCCGTTGCCGCACCGCAGGGACTCGGCGGGGATCTCACCATCAGTGAGTCGGCCCGATCGGCGATCATTCGATTGGCTTCGGGGGATGCGCGCCGGGCTTTGACAACGCTCGAGGCGGCGGCTGAGACGGCGCGGGCGCAGGGGCACAGCGAATTGAGCGATGCCGATGTTGAGTCAGCCTCCGACCAGGCGTTGCTGCGCTATGACCAAAGCGGTGATGAACACTATGACGTCATCAGTGCGTTTATTAAGTCGGTGCGCGGGTCTGATCCGGATGCGGCGCTGCACTATTTGGCGCGGATGATTGTGGCGGGTGAAGATCCGCGATTTATTGCGCGCCGGCTGATGATTCTCGCGGCCGAAGATATTGGGCTTGCCGATCCTCAGGGGTTGGTGGTGGCCGAAGCGGCTGCGGCCACTGTTCAGTTGATCGGCATGCCCGAGGGGCGCATCCCCCTTGCTGAAGCGACGGTATATCTCGCGACCGCACCGAAATCGAACGCCGCATATTTGGCAATTGATGCGGCGATCGCCGAGGTGAAGCGTGGCGGTATCGGGCGAGTGCCGCCGCATCTGCGCGATGCGCACTACCCGGGTGCGAAGGCGCTGGGGCACGGCAAAGGCTACCGGTATCCGCACGACACCGAGTTTGGGGTGCTGGCGCAGCAGTACCTTCCCGATCTGTTGGTGGGGCGGGAATACTATTCGCCCACCGATCACGGCTATGAACGCGAGCTCAGCGATCGGCTGGCAAAACTACGGCGCATTACTCGCGGCGGTTAGGGCTGGCCAGTTGCTCACTGCTCGGCCTGCGATGCAGGCGGCCAGTTCACGTGCCGGAAGGGGATGGGTTGGGCAAACGGATGCAGAAGGTGCTAGAGTTGCTGAGTTCGCGCTATATGTGAAACGGCTGCCGTATGGCTGCGGGCATCTTGCGTTTGACGCCCCGAATTCCAAAGGGAGGGGCGGAGAAGCAATTGTTCTGCGCGCTCACGCGCGCCAACGCAACAACGAAAGGAAGACACTTCGTGTCGAAGAAGTCGCGTACCCGCGCAAAGGTAAAGATGTCGCGCGCCCTTGGCGTCGCACTCACTCCCAAGGCCGCTCGTCTCATGGAGCGCCGCCCCTACGCACCCGGTCAGCACGGTCGCACCCGTCGCCGCACCGAGGGTGACTACGCCGTTCGGCTGCGTGAGAAGCAGCGTCTGCGCGCCCAGTACGGTCTGCGTGAGAAGCAGCTGCGCAACACCTTCGAGCAGGCCCGCCGCATGGGCGGTATGTCGGGTGAAAACCTGATCGAGCTGCTCGAAATGCGTCTCGACGCGCTCGTGCTGCGCGCTGGCTTTGCTCGCACCACCGCACAGGCTCGGCAGATGGTTGTGCACCGTCACATCCTCGTTGACGGCAAGATCGTTGACCGTCCGTCGTTCCGCGTGACCCCCGGTCAGCTCATCCACGTGAAGCCGCGCTCGGAGGAGCTGGAAATGTTCCAGGTCGCCGCCGCCGGCGGACACGCCGAGGTGCTGCCCGCAGTTCCCGGCTACCTGTCGGTTGAGCTTGACAAGCTGCAGGCTCGCCTCGAGCGCAAGCCCAAGCGTGAAGAAGTGCCGATCGTCTGCGACGTGCAGATGGTTGTTGAGCACTACTCGCGCTAAACGGCACCGGGCGAGCCAAGTCGCTCGCTAAGATCGAGGGCGGGCTGTCATTTGACAGCCCGCCCCGTGCTATTTCCGGCACAATCAGGCAGTGCCACCCAGACACCGAGGAGAACACTTTATGACCGTAGGCGATATTGCCGGGCTTATTGCCGCAGGCGCTTTTGCAGTGCTGGTGCTGCTGCTGGCGGTACCCATCCTCAAACTGGCGGGTGTATTCACCGAGCTACGTCGTTCGGTGCGCACTTCCACCGACGAACTGCTGCCAACCCTCACCGAGCTGCACGTCAGCGCCACCGAAGCAAACCGGCAGCTGGCCAAGGTTGATGCGATCACCAGTGATGTGCACGAAACCACAAGCAATGTGAACTCGATGGTGGCACTCACCGCTGCCACAGTCGGCGGCCCGCTCATCAAACTTGCCGGTTTTTCAGCCGCCGCCCGCGCCGGATTCAAAACGTTGCGCCCCCGCGGCCGCCGTAAAAAGCACTAACCCCGATATCACCCCTGCAAGCTGCTGTCGCATCTGCCTAATTGAGGAGAACACCCATGCGCTCGTTCCTGCGTAACACCGCACTGGTAGCCGGTGGTATTGCCATCGGTTTTGTCGCCGCCCACCTGGTCAACTCAACCGAGCGCGGCCGCGCGTTCTTTGCATCCGTGAACGAGTTTGTTGACGAGTTCACCGGTGCGGTCAAGGACGGCTACCGGGCACGCACCGAAGCAATCTACGCCGCTATTGATCAGCAGGGCGAATAGCCCCAACGCATCCCTCAACCCAACCACGCTCGAGCAGCCCGCTCGCCAACCGAATCGCAGAACATGAAGACCGCTGAAATCAAAGACCGCTATCTCAAGTTTTTCGCTGACCGCGGTCACACCGTCGTGCCGTCAGCATCCCTCGTCTCTGATGACCCGACCGTGATGTTTACCATCGCCGGAATGGTGCCGTTCATTCCCTACCTCACCGGGATGGTGCCGGCCCCATTCCCGCGCGCGACGAGCGTGCAAAAATGCATCCGCACCAACGACATCGAAGAGGTGGGTAAGACCCCGCGTCACGGCACCTTCTTCCAGATGGGCGGTAATTTTTCGTTCGGTGACTATTTCAAGCGCGAGGCCATCGATTTTGCCTACACGCTGCTGACCACCCCCGAGGCAGAGGGCGGGCTCGGTTTTGATCCCAAGGATCTCTGGGTCACCGTCTACGAAAAGGACGACGAGGCCTACAACTACTGGCTCGAGCTCAGCGATATTCCGGCCGAGCGCATTCAGCGTCTCGGCGCTGACACGAACTACTGGTCGGCGGGTAAACCGGGTGGCCCGGCCGGCCCTGACAGCGAGATTTTTTTCGACCGCGGCCCCGCATACGGTGTTGACGGGGGACCGGCAACCGACGACGACCGCTATGTCGAAATCTGGAACCTCGTGTTCATGCAGTACGAGCGCGGTGCCGACCTCGGTGATGGCACGTTTGAAATTCTCGGCGACCTGCCCAGTAAAAACATCGACACCGGCATTGGCCTCGAACGTATCGCCTTCCTCAAGCAGGGCGTCGACAATATGTACGAGACCGACCAGGTGCGTCCGGTGCTCGACAAGGCTGCCGAACTGTCGGGCAAGGCCTACGGTGATGATGCCGAGGATGATGTGCGGATGCGCGTGGTCGCCGACCACGTGCGTTCGGCGCTGATGCTCATCGGTGACGGGGTACAACCCTCCAACGAGGGGCGCGGCTATATTTTGCGCCGACTGCTGCGCCGCGTGGTGCGTAATATGCGATTGCTCGGGGTCGAAAAAGCAACCTTCCCCGAATTGTTCAGCACTTCGATGCGTGCAATGCGTGACGCCTACCCCGAGGTCGAACGCGACTTTGACCGGATTTCTCGCATTGCCATCGCCGAAGAAGAAACCTTCCTGCGCACGCTCGCGCAGGGTACGACCATCTTTGAACAGGCCGTCGATAGTGCGCGCGAATCGGGCACCACGATCATTTCGGGTGACACCGCGTTCAAACTGCACGACACGTTCGGCTTCCCGATCGATCTCACGCTCGAAATGGCTGCCGAGGCGGGGCTCAACGTCAACCGTGACAAATTCGATGAGCTCATGAGCCAGCAGCGCGCGCGTGCCAAAGCGGATGCCAAGTCGCGCCGCTCGCAGCTGGCCGATCTCAGCGTGTACAGCGACCTGCGGGCCGCGGGCGAGACGGCTTTTGTTGGCTATGACGAGCTGCGGGGCGAGTCGGAGGTGCTCGGCCTCATCGTTAATGGCGAGAGCGTGCCGGTGGCACGCGTCGGCGATCACGCCGAAATCATCCTCGCTGAGACCACGCTCTACGCCGAATCGGGTGGTCAAGACTCTGACCAGGGCTGGATTGTGAAGCCCAGCGGTGGCTTCGAATCGACCGTTGTTGACGTGCAAAAGCCGGTGCCGGGACTGATCTCGCACACGGTCGACATCACCGAGGGTGAGATTGCCGTGGGCGATCGCGTTGAAACCGTGGTGGATGCGCAATACCGCCGTGCTGCCTCGGAGGCACACTCGGCGACGCACCTGATTCACGCCGCGCTTCGCGACACGCTCGGCCCCGACGCACACCAGTCAGGTTCGTACAACAAGTCGGGCTATATGCGACTCGACTTCAGCTGGTCGCAGCCGCTTTCGGCTGAAACCCGCAGCGAACTCGAGGATATTGCCAACAACGCGATCCGCCAGAACCTTGAAGTGGTTACACGTGAGCTGCCGCTTGACGAGGCCAAAGCGCTCGGCGCCCGCGCCCTGTTTGGCGAGAAGTATGGTTCTACGGTGCGCATGGTTGATATCGGTGGCCCCTGGTCGCGCGAGCTGTGCGCGGGTACACACGTGGCAACCTCGGCCGAAATCGGCATCATTAACCTGATTGGTGAATCGAGTGTTGGCGCTCAGAACCGCCGCGTCGAGGCGCTGGTGGGCCGGGATGCGTTCAGTGAGTTTGCCACCGAGCGTGCCATCGTGCGTGAGCTCACCGGCGGTTTGAAGGTGCGTCGCGAGCAGCTCTCTGATCGCGTGCACGAACTGGTCGAACAACTCAAGCGTGCCGAAAAACGCATTGCCGAACTCGAGTCGGCACAGCTGAGCCAGCGGATTCCCGAGCTGCTTGCTTCATCCCAGACCGCTGGCAAGGTTGAGCTGGTCGCAGCCGCGCTAGGCTCGGTGCGGTCGGCCGATGATGTGCGCGGTCTGGTGCTCGATTTGCGCCAGCGGATGGGCTCGCGCGCGGCAGTGATCGCGCTCATTGGTGAGGCTGCCGGTAAGCCATCGGTCGTGGTGGCCACCACTGAAGCAGCACGGGATGCCGGCGCCAGGGCCGGTGCCCTCGTCAAGGTTGCTGCCGGTGTGCTCGGCGGTGGCGGCGGTGGCAAACCGGATGTAGCCCAGGGCGGCGGGCAGGATGTGAGCCAGATTCCGGCCGCGCTTGACCGCATCCGTGACGAGGTTGCGGCACTGTAGATGCGTCGCGTTGTTCGCTTCGGCATTGATGTCGGTAAGGCCAGAATCGGTGTCGCCCGCAGTGACCCCGACGGCCTGCTGGCGATGCCGCTCGAAACAGTGACTCGCGACACTGAGGGAACCGGGCATGTTGACCGCATCGCGCAGCTGGTGGCGGAATACAGCGCGGGGGAGCTCTATGTTGGCTACCCGCTGAACCTGCGCGGTGAGTCGACCCCGTCGACCGAGGACGCGGTGCGGGTGGCGCGCGAAATAGCAACCGGCACCGGGTTGCCCGTGCGGCTGATCGATGAACGACTCACGACAGTGTCGGCAACCCGGCAGTTTCAGGCAGCCGGACGCAGCGCATCGCGGTCGCGGTCGGTGATTGACCAGGCAGCGGCGGTAATACTGTTGCAACAAGCGCTCGACCAGGAGCGTGCCAGCGGCAAACCCGCTGGTCGCGAGATTGAAGTCGACGACGAGGACAAACTTGACTGACGAACAGCAACCAAAATCCAGGCGTGAATTGCGTGCCGCAGAGCGCACGCGGGAAATCGCTGAGCTGGAGCGGCGTCGGCGAGAGGCTGAGGCCCAGCAAACGCAGCTGCAGAGCGCTGAACAGCAGGCCCAGCGGGCAGAGCAGCGGGCCCAGCCGACGCAGTCAGCTGCGCAGGATCAGCCGACACCGCCACAGCAGCCGCTGCAGCAGCCACTCACCGCTGAGCCGCTGGTGACGCAAGCAGAAACCGCTGCGGCCACACCCGACGCTCAAGCTGCAGCGTCGCGGGAACCAGCCGAGCCGGCCACCGCGGCCGACGCGCCAACCCAGCCCGACACTCCTGCCCGGCCCGACACGCTGGCCAGCGCTGACACTCAAACCGACATTGGCGGGCTAGCCCAACCTGGCACACCAGCCCAGCCCGACTCACCTACACAGGGCGCTTCGGCCGACGACGCATTCGCGCAAATTTTTGGCGAGGATGCGGTGGGTGCGCACAAAAACGAGCGTCGCGCACCCGCCCCCGGCCGTCGTCGTCGAATCGTGGTGAACCTGGTGGTTATCGGGCTCATTATTGGGATGGTGGTGGGTGCCGGTGTGCTGGTATGGAACGTCGCCGGAGACCGGATCATGAGCATCCTGAACAATGAGTCGGCCGACTATGAGGGTTCGGGTAACGGCACCGAGGTGGAGTTCACGGTTCTTCCCGGGGACACCGGCACCGATATTGCCAATCGACTCGAAGAACAGGGCGTGGTGCGCACTTCGGGCGCCTTCATTGATGCCGTGCTGGCGCGCCCCGAAGAACCCCAGTTTCAGCCCGGTACCTACCGGCTGCAGGAAGAGATGAGCTCGGCGGAAGCGCTCGTTGCCCTGCTTGACGAAAATAACCGCATCGAAAACACCCTCACCATCCCCGAGGGCACACGCGAGACGGTCGTTTTTGAACTGGTGCAAGAAACCTATGGCGTCCCCATGGACGAACTCAAAAAGCTTGCCGCTCAACCGCAGGAGTTCGGCCTTCCCGAAGAGGCGAAATCGCTCGAGGGATTTCTCTTTCCGGCCACCTACACCTTTGCGCCAGATGTGAGCGGGCAAGAGATTTTGCAGACCATGGTCGATCGCAGCTTCCAGGCGCTTGATGAACAGGGTGTTGCGGAAGAAGACCGCTGGCAGACCGTGTTGATGGCATCGCTGGTTGAGCGCGAGGCTCGGATTGACGAAGACTTCCCGAAGGTGGCGCGGGTGTTCTACAACCGTCTCGAAATCGATATGCCGCTGCAATCGGATGCGACGGTCACCTACTGGACCGAACAGACGCACCGCGCGGCGACGACCGATGATGAGCGCGCGGACGAGAGCAACCCCTACAACACCTATGTGCACACGGGAATGATCCCAGCACCGATTTCGAATCCGGGCGACCGGGCGATCGAAGCTGCGGTGCATCCCGCCGACGGCGATTGGCTCTATTTTGTGACCGTGAACCTCGAAACCGGCGAGACCGTGTTCTCGAATACGCTTGAAGAGCACGAACAGGCGGTTGAGAAGTGGCTGAAGTGGATGGAAGACCACCCCGACTACGAGTAGCACCTGGCAGCTGACACAGGAGATCACGATGTGCGCAACAGTCTTTCCCGAGGTTCCCACCGGCGCGGTAACGAGTGAACCTCCGCGCGGTCGGGGAGCTGCGCGGCTGGCCGTGCTGGGCGACCCGATTGCGCACTCAAAATCGCCGCAGCTGCAGCTGGCGGCCTATCGCAAGCTCGGTGTCGACTGGGAATATTGGCGCTGGCAAATACCGGCTGGTGGGCTGCGCGAACGGCTTGAAAACCGCGGTCAGGGCTGGCGCGGCGTTTCGGTGACGGCACCGCTCAAGGCTGAGGCCCTCGCATTTGCGCAAACGGCCGATCCGCTCGCTGAACTCACCGGTGCCGCCAATACGCTCGTTTTTGAGACACTCGACCCGGCGGCGCCGGCACATGCCGCGAACACCGATGTGGCCGGTATCGTTGCGGCATTCGGTGGGCTCGGCCTTGCCGGTGGGCATGTGGATGTGCTCGGCGCCGGCGGCACAGCGGTTTCGGCCGTCGCCGCGGCAGCCCAGATGGGCGCGCAACAGGTGCGGGTGTTCGCGCGCCGGCCCGATGCCGCGGCTGAGCTCGCTGCCGAACTCGGTCCGAAGTTTGCCGGCGTGCAGCTGCGTGCGGCAGATCTTGCATCCTGGCAGCCCGACGATGCCGCCGCGGTGATCGATACCATTCCCGGCGGCTGCCCGGTGCGTCCAGATTTGCAGGGGACGGATGCGCCGCTGCTGTCGGCCGCCTACGACCCGTGGCCGACTGAGCTTGCAAGAGTGTGGGCTGGTCGGGTGATTCCGGGCACCGAGATGCTGCTGCAGCAGGCGGTGGTACAGGTGCGGTTGTTCTCGGGCCGGGCGATTGACGAACCGCTGCCGAACGAGTCGGCGATCGTGCAAGAGATGCGCGTGGCGCTCGACAACTCAGCCAGCTGAGAAATCCATGAGAGACTAGGCCAATGCTTCGTTGGCTCACTGCCGGGGAATCACACGGCCCCGAACTGCTCGCAATCCTTGAGGGACTGCCCGCCGGCATCCCCATTTCGCTCGATGATGTTCGTGCTGATCTGGCGCGTCGCAAACTCGGCTACGGTCGCGGCGGGCGGATGAAATTTGAACAGGATGAGCTCACCCTCTCGTCGGGTGTGCGGCACGGCTACACGATCGCCTCGCCGCTCGGTATTCGCATTCAAAACACCGAGTGGCCCAAATGGCAGCAGGTCATGTCGCCCGAACCGGTCACCGACCCCGAAGTGTTCAACACCGGCCGCGGCACCCCGCTCACCCGTCCCCGCCCAGGTCACGCCGACCTCATCGGGATGCAAAAATACGGGTTTAGCGAGTCGCGCCCGGCGCTCGAGCGTGCCAGCGCCCGCGAAACCGCGGCACGCGTAGCCCTGGGCGCCGTGGCCAAGCGGTTTTTGGCGGAGCTTGGCATCACCACTGTGAGCCACACCGTGGCCATCGGCACGGTCGAGGTGCCAGAAACTGCAACTTGGCCGACCGCCGCCGATGTGGCCGAAATTGATGCCGACCCGGTGCGCTGCTTCGATGCTGAAACGAGTGAACGCATGGTCGCCGCGATTGACGACACCCGCCACTCGGGAGACACCATTGGCGGGGTCACCGAAGTGCTCGTGTACGGTTTGCCGCCGGGGCTCGGCTCATATGTGCACTGGGATCGCCGCCTCGATTCGCGGCTTGCCGGTGCCCTCATGAGCATTCAGGCCATTAAGGGCGTGGAGGTCGGTGACGGGTTCACCACCGCACGCCGACTCGGCAGCCAGGCACACGATGAACTGTACGGTGTCGACGGCAAGATTCATCGCGCATCCGACCGCGCCGGCGGTATCGAGGGCGGGATGACCACCGGCACCGTGCTGCGGGTGCGCACCGCCATGAAACCGATCGCCACCGTGCCGCGCGCACTGCACACTGTCGATATTGCCACCGGCGCGAATGCCACGGCACATCACCAGCGTTCGGATGTGTGCGCGGTGCCGGCATCCGGCGTTGTGGCCGAGGCCATGGTGGCACTCGTGCTCGCGGATGCGGTGCTCGAAAAATTTGGTGGCGACTCGCTTATCGAGGTGCAGCGAAACCTGGCGAACTATCTCGAAGCAATGCCGCAGGCGGTGGCAACCGACCCAGAAATCGTCGACCCCGCGGCGGTGGCCACCGAGGTGGACGATTCGCCCATGGGCGACTCACTCAGCGAGTGGCGCGTATGAGCCTGGTGTTCATCGGGCCGCCGGCGGCAGGAAAATCGCGAGCCGGCAAGCGGGTCGCTCAGCGCCTGCGTGCCAGCTACGCCGACACCGACAAGCTGTTTGCTCGCGAGCACGGGGCGATTCACGAGTTCATTCCGCGCGCCGGCGAGGCTGAGTTTCGTCGCATCGAACGCGAAATCGTGCTGGCCGCGATTCGCGACTACGACGTCGTATCCCTCGGCGGCGGCGCGATCCTCGACCCCGACACCCAGGCCGAGCTGGAGCACGGCGATCACGTCGTGGTGCAGCTGGTGGCAAAGCCCGCGGCAATCGAAGAGCGCATCAGCGGTAAAAAGAATCGGCCGTTGCTGAAAGGTATCGACAGCTGGATCGCGACGTATGAGGCGCGCAAACCCATCTATGATCGCCTCGCCGACATCACCATCGACACCAGTTTTCGACCGATGTGGCAGGTGGTGAACGAGGTGCGCCGCTACCTCAAACGCATCAACTCACCACTGCTGCCCAAACCCATCCCACAACCACCCGCGAGCGGCAGTGGCGCGGCCAAGACGCAGAAAGAGAGCAAACAGCAGTGACGAATGTAACCCGGCTGAGCGTGGGCGACCACGGCCCGGTGCTCATCGGCCGCGGACTCATTACCCGGCTCGACGAACTGCTACCAGAGCTAATCGGCGACCGCGTCGAACAACTGTTGATCGTGCACCAGCCAACCCTGCGCAATATCGCCGAAGATCTCCACCGACTGCTCGGTGCAAACTATCGCCGGGTGCTGATCGCCGAGGTGCCGGATGCAGAACCCGGTAAGCGCGTCGAGGTGGCGCAGTTTTTGTGGGGCATTCTCGGCAAGAGTGATTTCACTCGCTCGGATGCGATCATTTCGCTCGGGGGCGGTGCCGCCACTGATCTGGGCGGCTGGGTGGCCGCATCATGGTTGCGCGGCGTCAAGGTCGTGCACGTGCCTACCACTGTGCTCGCCATGGCGGATGCCGCCGTTGGTGGCAAAACCGGTATCAACACCGAAGAGGGCAAAAACCTCGTGGGAGCATTCCACCTCCCCGCGGGGGTGGTGTGCGATCTGGACGTGCTCGAATCGCTTCCGCGCAATGAACTGGTGACCGGGTTCACCGAGGCCGTCAAAATTGGTTTTATCCACGAACCCGAAATTCTCGACCTCATCGAAGCCGACCCCGAACGCGCCACCGACCCCACCAGCGACGAGTTCCGCCGCATCCTCGAACTGGCTATCGCCTACAAGCTGCAGGTGACCGCGGCCGACCTTACCGAGCAGGGTGGGCGCGAGATGCTCAACTACGGGCACACGCTCGGCCACGCGATCGAGCACACCGAGCGCTACCAGTGGCGCCACGGGGCTGCCGTGGCAGTGGGGATGCGGTTTGCCGCCGAACTTGCCCGGCTTTCGGGACGGCTCAGTGACGCTGACGCCGACCGGCACACCCGCATCCTGGAACTGCTCGGACTGCCCACGAGCTATCCGCTGGGACGCTGGCAACAATTGCTGGCCGTAATGGCGCGCGATAAAAAGGCTCGCGGGGCGATGCTGCGATTCGTGGTGCTTGAACGTATTGGCAGCCCTGCAATCATGACGGCACCGGATGAATCACTGCTGTTCGCCGCCTACCAGGAGATCGCGTCCTAGCGGCCAACCGGCAGTGCACAGCATCACCGCTAATTGGCGCGGTAGACTAGAACGTCGATTTTTTACGCAGAGAAGGGCCAGGTAATGGCAACCACCGCCGATATCAAAAACGGCATTGTCCTCATCCTCGACGGCCAGCTTTGGCAGGTCGTTGAATTCCAGCATGTGAAGCCCGGTAAGGGTGGTGCGTTTGTGCGCACCAAGCTGAAGAACATCGTGCAGGGCAAGACCGTAGACAAGACTTTCAACGCCGGCGCCAAGATCGAAACCGCCACCGTTGACCGTCGTGACTACCAGTACCTCTACCAGGATGGCGAAAGCTACGTCTTCATGGACGAGCAAGACTTCGACCAGCTGAGCGTGCCCGAGACCATCGTTGGCGATGCCGCTAAGTTCCTGCTCGAGCAGCAGGAAGTGCAGATCGCGATGTACCAGGGCGAACCGCTCTACATCGAAATGCCGCCGTCGGTAGTGCTCGAAATCACCTATACCGAGCCCGGTCTGCAGGGTGACCGTTCGAACGCTGGCACCAAGCCTGCCACCGTTGAGACCGGCGCCGAAATTCAGGTACCGCTGTTTATTGACCAGGGCACGCGCGTGAAGGTAGACACTCGCACGGGTGAATACCTCGGTCGCGTTAACGACTAGTCGATGTCGGCACGTACAAAAGCGCGCAAGCGTGCGCTCGATATGCTCTACCAGGCCGAGCTGACCGAACGCACTCTCGAGGATGTGTTGGCGGCTGAGGCTGAGCGGGCAGTGCACGAACCCGAACGGGCAGCGTCTTGGCGTTACGCTCGGGAAATTGTGCTCGGCGTGGCCGAGCGCGCCGCGGCGATTGACGACCGTATTGCCGCGGCCGCTCGTGACTGGACACTCGACCGAATGCCGCGTATCGACCGGGCGCTGCTGCGCATCGGTGTGTGGGAGCTCGTTTATAACGACGAAATCCCCGTGGGCGTGGCCATTAACGAGGCGATCGAACTCGCCAAAGAATATTCGACCGACGATTCGGCACGCTTCATCAACGGCGTGCTGGGCCGCATCGGGGACCAGCTCGAGGGGTAGTCGTCTTCGGACGCTGCGACTATACGGGCCGCGGGCGATCGGCGAGTGGCGGAAGCCGCCGCGTGATTCGCTCGCGGCCCGTTCGCTTTTCCCGTGGCGTGCGGGGATATCAGCACCCCTCAAACGCACGGTGGCAGACTACTCAGTAGATCAAGCGAGCTGAGCTTCACCGTGCAGGTCTGGTAACTGTTCGCGTATTTTGGAAAGACTGCTATGAACACTGCAAAAGACACACAACACCCCTCGTCCGTTGACGCACAGCGCAGCTCGCTCGAGGTGGCGGTCGTCACGGTGTCCGATCGCAGCGCTGCGGGTGAGCGTGACGATCTTTCAGGACCTGCCGCTCGCGAAGTGCTGGAGGCGGCGGGCTTTCGGGTGAGTTTTGTGGCGACAGTGCCCGACTCCCGTAAGCAGATTCGCCAGACCGTTAAAGAAGCGATCGACTCGGGCGTTGCGGCCATTTTGCTCACCGGAGGCACCGGCATTGCGCCACGCGACAAGACTCCGCAGGCAGTGGCGCCGCTGCTGACGATGCAGCTGCCCGGCATCGGTGAAGAACTGCGCCGTCGCGGCGTGGCAGCCGGTGCACCGGGGGCGCTGCTCTCACGCGGCTTCGGCGGCATTATTCGTGAAAAAGGCAAGTACGAAGTGCTCGTGATCGCCGCTCCCGGCTCGGTTGGTGGCGCAAAAGACGGCGCCGAACTGCTGGTGCAGCTCGGCCGGCACGCCGCCCACCAGCTCGCCGGTGGTGACCACGGCGCCGGTGACGGTGCCAGCATATGAGCGTGGTAATTGCCGAAATCAGTTCGGCGCCACTCGACGTGGCGGCGCATCTGGCGGCGGTGTCACACGATCAGGCCGGTGCGGTCTCATCGTTTGTGGGACTCGTGCGCAATCACGATCCGCAAGTGCACGGCGAGGTGACCAGGCTCGACTATTCGGCGCATCCGGATACGGCCCGGATGCTGCGCCAGCTCGCCGAGGAGGTCGCGGCATCCTGCGGCGATTCCGAGGGCAATATCGAGGTGCGCCTTGCAGTGTCACACCGCATTGGCGAGCTTGCCGTGGGTGATTGTGCCGTGGTGGTGTGCGCATCCTCGGCACATCGCGCCCACGCAATTCGCTGCTGCAGTGAATTGATCGAGCGCGTAAAACATGAACTGCCGATCTGGAAGCGGCAGCACACCGCTGACGGTGTCGCGCACTGGGTGGGGATTTCGTGACCCCGGTTTCGCTCGGTATCCCCACGATTCGACAGCAACCGCCCGGTGACGACGGCGCTGATCCTTTTGCCGCGGGGCCATTGGTCGACACCTTCGGGCGCGTGCATCGTGACCTGCGGGTGTCGCTCACCGACAAGTGTTCGCTGCGCTGCACCTATTGCATGCCCGCCGAGGGTGTGCCGTGGTTGCCGCAGCGGGAGATACTCACCACCGATGAAATTGTGCGCGTGGTGTCGGTGGCAGTGCGGCTGGGAATCACCGAAGTGCGGCTCACCGGGGGAGAGCCGCTGCTGCGCGCCGACATCACCGATGTGGTGGCGCGGTTGACGCGGCTCGAAACCGTGGCCGGGCCGCTTCGTGTGTCATTGACAACGAACGGTTTGCGGCTGCCGGAACTCATGGACGAACTCGTGGCCGCCGGCCTCGAACGGGTGAATGTTTCACTCGACACCGTGAACGCGCAGCGCTATCACGAACTCACACGCCGCGACCGTTTTGCCCAGGCCGTGGCCGGTGTCGAGGCGGTGCAGCGCAGCGGACTGCGACCGTTCAAAATAAATGCGGTGGCGATGCGCGACATTAACGATGACGAACTGTGTGACCTGCTGCGGTTTGCAATCGCACACGAGGCCGAACTGCGATTCATCGAAATGATGCCGCTGGATGCTGGACACAGCTGGCGGCGTGAACAAATGGTGACCGCCGAAGAAATCCTCGCCTCGCTGGGGCGGGAATTTCGGTTGACGCCGACGGGCGATCGCGCCTCATCACCGGCCGAGGTGTTTCAAGTGAACGATGGCCCCCACACGGTCGGCGTGATCGGCTCGGTGACACGGCCGTTTTGCGGCGCCTGTGACCGTGTGCGGCTGACTGCCGATGGTCAGCTGCGTAATTGTCTGTTTGCGCGCGAAGAGTCGGATCTCCGCGAAATTTTGCGCGGGGATGCGGCAGCAGCCGAACAAGACCTGCAAATCGCGCGGGTGATGCGGGCCGCTATTTTGGGTAAGCGCGCCGGTCACGGCATTAATGAGCCGGGATTTTTACAGCCCGATCGGCCCATGTCGGCAATCGGTGGGTAGCCGCGCGCAGCCTATCCACCGGCAAATGGCGGCAGCACATCCACCGTGCTGACGCCGTCGAGCGGGCAATCAGCCGCCGGCTCGTGGCGCACACCGTCCACAAAATACGAGCACTGGGGGAGCACCTCGGCAAAAGCCTCGGGAAGTGTGCGAATGAGCTCGTCACGCAGCTCGGCAAGCGAGGATGCGGTGCTCGTGGTGGCCTCACATTCGGCGGCTGCGGCGGCGGCGGCAAAAAAACGAACCTGCATTAGTTGTCACTCTCCTCGGTGCGATCGGTGGGTGCTGCGTCGACGCTGCGATTCGCGGACTCGGTGCTGTACCGTTCGATTTCTGCTCGCACGAGCGCATTCGCTGCGGCAACCGAGTCGACGCGTCCTTGGCCGAGCGCGAGCCCAATCATGAAGGCTGTCACCGGAGCTCCGGGGCGCACCACCTCGTGTGCCACATCGCGAGCCATATCCAGGATGGATTCGAGCGGCACCTGCTCGGGATCAACACCCAGCTGCGGGGCAAGCTGTGCCACCCAGGGTTCGAGGTCGGGATGCATTCCACGCGACATGTTCGTCCTGCTTTCGTTGTTTTTAACCCGGCGGATTGGCAGCCGGGCACCTATTTGCCGCAGTTGTTCCAGGGTATCGAGGTCGGCGGTGACACTTGCTGGCACCGAAACCTCCGCGAGGTTCAACTCGCTGAGTACGCCGCGAAGCGATGCGTTCACCGGAACCTCGGCGGTCGCCTGCCGCAGAGCTTCGAGCCGGGCGCGAAACGAGGTCCACTGCCGACGGCCGTCGCTGACGAGTATCGCCCCGTCGGTCACGTCATTGGCCTCCCACCGCTCGAGTGCCCGAACGGCCTCGTGTGGCCGCTGCAGATCGCAGGGGAGCACTGTCACGAGGGTGGTGTCAGGTAGGGATGCAAGCGCGGCGACTCCCGTGGCAAGTGCGCTTGCGGGGCCCGCAAAAACCGGGCTTTCGCGCACGAACCGATATCCGGCGCGTACAGACCCAGAGCCGCGCGTGGCCGCATCCGCCGCCGATTCTGGGCCCACAATCACCGGCGCCACCGATAGTTCGCCGATCGCCGAGAGCGTGCGCTCGAGGAGGGTTTGGCCATCGAGTATCACGCGCGCTTTATCCGCGCCGCCAAGCCGCGTCGCCCGCCCCCCGGCGAGCACCACAGCCGCCGTTAGTCGCGCAGCCATTCGCCGCTTTTACCGCCGGTTTTACGAACCAGCTCAATCCGCTCAATCGCCACCTGCTTGTCGATACCCTTCACCATGTCGACGATGGCGAGCGCCGCCACCGAAACCGCGGTGAACGCCTCCATTTCGACGCCGGTGCGGTCGGCAGTGCCCACGGTGGCCGTGATTTCGACGCCTTCATCGGTGATTTCCAGATCAACCGAGGCGGCGTGCACACCAATGATGTGGGCAAGCGGCAAAAGCTGCGCGCACTGTTTGGCGCCGGCGATTCCGGCGATACGCGCCAGGGCCAACACATCGCCCTTGGGGACGCTCTGGTCGCGCAGCGCCGCCACCACCGCGGGCGGGCAGCTCACTCGGCCGCGGGCGGTGGCTGAGCGCACCGTGGGCTGTTTATGGGTCACATCAACCATGTGCACGTGACCGGCAGCATCCAGGTGGGTGAAATTTGTCATTCGAGAATCCTCCAAATAGTAAGTTCATCGCCGGGCAGCACCTGTTCGACGCTCGCGGGAATGAGGGCGAGCCCCTCGGCTGCGGCGAGCCTCGCCACCAGATGCGAACCCGAGCCGCGCTCGGTTGCCGGGGTGACGCGCTGTGCATCCACCCAGCGAACGGGCATGAGCTGGGCGCGTGCCGCCGAGGTGCGCCAGCCGGTTGCCGCGATTGCCGAAAGCGTTTGATGGGTTGGCCCTCGCGAGCCAGCCAGGCGAGCCAGTGCCGGGCGCACAAAGGCCTCAAACGAGGCAAATACGCTCACCGGATTGCCCGGCAGGGCAAACAACAGCGCTCCCGAGGGGGCACGGCCAAAACCCTGAGGCTTACCGGGCTGCATCGCGACCTTGGTGAACTCGACCTGCCAATTGCTGCGCGTGAGCTCGAGCCGCACCACATCAAAGGCGCCGACGCTGACGCCCCCGGTGGTGATGATGACATCGGCGCGCTGCGCCGCCTGCTCGAGCGCGGTAAGTAGCCCGGCGCCCGAATCATCGGCGCGGATTGCATCCACCACCTCGGCGCCCGACTCGGCGAGCAGGCCCTGCAGCAGCGTGCGGTTTGAGTCGTAGAGCTGGCCCCGCTGCAGCGGCGCGCCGGGATCGACGAGCTCATCACCAGTAGAGACGATCACCACGCGCGGGCGGGGATGCGCGAGCACTTCGGCGACGCCGCAGGCAGCTAGCGCCGACAGGCGTCGGGCCCCGAGGAAGTCGCCGGCCGCTGCCACGCGGTCGCCGCAGTGCAGGTCTTCGCCGCGCCGGCGAATATGTGCGCCGGGTCGCGGTGGTGTCGTGACGCGAATTTGTTTGGGAAGCTCGGCGGTGATATCGGTGCCGAGATCGGTCGCCTCCAGCGGCACGACCGCGGTGGCTGCGGTGGGCACCGGTGCGCCGGTCATGATGCGCGCACACTCACCGTGTTGCAGCGGCGGGTCGATGGGCGCTCCGGCGGGCACATCCGCCACCACCGGGAACTCTGCTGGTGCCGGCATCGGGGCATCGATGCGCACGGCATATCCGTCCATTGCCGAATTATCGGCGGTCGGCAAATCGATTGTGGAGTGCACATCCTCGGCCAGATAGCAGCCGAGTGCCGAGTCGAGCAGCATTTTTACCGGCGTGAGCGGGTGGGCCTGCTGCAAGACCAGGTCAAGATGCTCGGTAAGTGGTCGTAGTGTCACAGCTCGGTTCCTTCAATGTTCGGATGCGCGCGCAGCGGCATTTCGCGAATGGTGGCGCCCAGCGTGTCCCACAGCTGTACGCGGCCGATGAGCGGCCGCCCAATACCCGTCAGGAGTTTGATCGTTTCACCGGCCATTGCTGAACCGACCTGCCCGCACAGCGGCGAAAATGTGCCCTCAACCGAGCCCGATCGGCCCGGGCAGCTGAGCATCCGGTCGCGATCAATCAGCGCGTCGATACCGGCGCCACCGGGCGCAAACACGGTGCACATCCCGTCAAACGCGACGACCGAACCCCACACCAGCGGCACACCCAACCGTTCGCAGGTATCGGCCACAACAAAGCGTGTTGGCCAGTGGTCGGTGGTGTCGAGCACCACATCGTGATCGGCGAGTAGCCGCTCGGCATTTTCGGCGGTGAGGCGTTCCAAAACCGGGCGGATGCTGCCGTGCGGCATCGCGCTCGCGAGTCGATCACGGGCCCGTTCGGCCTTGTACCCGCCAATATCAGCTTCGCGGTAGAGCGTCTGACGCGACAGGTTGTGGCGCTCGATCGTGTCGAAGTCGAACAGCGTGATGGTGCCCACCTCGGCGCCCGCGAGCAGTGTCAATGCCGGGGTCGCGAGCCCGCCGGCACCGACCACCGCGATCCGCGCGGCGGTGAGTTTTGCGGCACCGGCCTCGCCTACACCCGCCAGCGCAATGTGGCGTCGTTGCCGTTCACGAGTGTCGGAATGTTCGAGCTGCATGAGAATCAGGCTAGCGCGTTGTTTCGGATAGGCTGGTGGCACCCGGCCACACGGGTATTGATAGCACCCCGCGTCGTCGCAGTGGTGCGGCTTTTGCAGCCAAACCTGGCACTAGCATCGACAACGAAGAGGTGTGGACCCATGCGTAAACCACTGCGTTTGATTGCCCTGCTGGGTGTGGCGGCGATGGCGCTCACCGGCTGCGCCGGTGAAGCTTCAACCGAGGCGGCACCGCTGGAAGTACACGCTGCTGCCTCGCTGAAAGAGCCCATGACCGAGCTCATGAGCGACTATCAAGCAGAACATCCCGATATGGAATTTGCGCCGCTGACCACGGCCGGCTCGCAGCAGCTCGTGCAGCAGGTAAATGAGGGTGCCCCGGTTGATGTGCTCGCACTCGCTGACGAAACGAGCCTCACTCAGCTTGAGGGCGACCACACAGATGGCTTCGACATTTTTGTCGAAAACTCGCTGGTGGTAGTGACCACCGAGGATGCGGCTGCGCGAATTAAATCGGTGGCAGATCTCGCCGACGCGAACAACAAGGTCGTTATTTGCCACTCGAACGTGCCCTGCGGCCGTGCCACCGAACGCCTTTTTGCCGAGGCTGGCGTGTCGGTTTCAGTGGTCAGTGAAGAAGATAACGTGAAGGCCGTGCTCACCAAGGTGACGCTCGGTGAAGCCGATGCCGGTTTGGTGTATCGCAGCGATGTGGTGGGAGTAGACGGCGTCGAGTTTTTTGCTCCCGAAGAAGCGGCTGAAATTGTGAACCGCTACCCGATCGGGGCGCTCAGCGATCACCCGCACGCACAGTCGTTCATCGACTATGTGCGCGGTGAACACGGCCGCGAGGTGCTCAAACGCTACGGGTTCCTGGTGCCCGAGGGCAAATAACCGTATAGGCGATGGCGCAAAAACAACGAGAACGTGAGACAGCCGGTGCGCGCGAGCGGGCGAAAAAAGCGGCACCCACCCGCGTGAGCGGCAACCACTCCATCCGTGATGTACCGGTGCTGGTGGTGATCGCCGCAATCATCACACTGCTGTTCATCGTGGCGCCACTATTGGCGCTGGCGGGCCGGGTGGAGTGGTCAGCGCTCACACAGCAGCTCACGAGCACCAGCACGCTCGTTTCGCTGGGGCTCTCACTCGGCACCGCCTTTGCCGCCACCATCGTGTGCGCGCTGCTGGGGGTGCCGCTGGCGATGTGGATCGCTCGCCTGGGACCCACCGCGGCCGCTGCCGCCCGCGCGCTGGTGCTGGTGCCGATGCTGATGCCGCCGCTTGTGGGCGGGCTCGCGCTACTGGCACTATTCGGACGTAACGGGGCGGTGGGGCATCTGTTCACCAGCCTCACCGGCGAACAAATTCCGTTCTCGACCGCCGCCGTCGTGTTTGCCCAAAGCTATGTGGCGCTGCCGTTTTTTGTGCTCGCGGTTGAACAGGCGATCCGCGCGGTTGATCCGCGACTGGAACTCGTGGCCCGCGGTCTGGGTGCTTCCCGAGGCCGTGTCTGGCGGCGGATCACGCTCCCACTGATCGCCCCGGCAATCGCCTCGGGCGCCATGCTGAGTTTTTCGCGGGCGCTCGCCGAATTTGGTGCCACAGCCATGTTCGCCGGCAACCGCGAGGGCGTTACCCGCACGATGCCGCTGTCGATTTACACGGCGTTTAATGGCGGCGGTGTTTCGGCACAGGAGGCATATACGCTTTCGATCATTCTGGTGGCCGCCGCGATTATCGTCCTGGTGGCGCTGCGCTCATGGCGTGTGGGAGGTGAGCGGTGATGAACCGCAAACCGAACACGCTGCCGCTTGCCGGTCGCATCCTGGTGCCTCGCGACCGGATCACCGCTGATATTGACCTGACGGTGACCGAGGGTGAACGAATTGCGCTCATCGGTGCCAATGGCTCGGGAAAATCAACGCTGCTCGGCGCCCTCACCGGGCTCGCACCGATCGACCGCAACAGCACCATCACACTCTTCGGTACACCGCTTCGTGAAGTGCCGCTCGACCAGCGCCAGATCGGCTACCTCGCACAGGACGGACTGCTGTTTCCGCACCTGAGCGCCGTCGACAATGTGGCTTTTGCCACCGGACTTCCAAAAGCCTCGGCGCGCAGCCGCGCTCACGAAATCCTCGCCGAGCTCGCCGCAACAAAACTCGCCGATGCCCGCCCCGGCGAGCTTTCGGGTGGTGAACGTCAGCGGGTGGCGCTTTCCCGGGCACTTGCCGCGACGCCGCGCATCCTGGTGCTTGACGAACCCTTTGCGGCGCTCGATGTGAGCGCGAGCGCCGAGCTACGCGAACTCGTAGCGTCGGCAGCAGCAAGGCACGGACTGACGCTGCTTTTTGCCAGTCACGATCTCGTGGATGTGGTGCGGCTCGCCGAACGGGTGATCGTGATTGAGGCTGGCAGAGTGATCGAAGACTTGCGTGTTAGCGAGCTGCAGCGGCGGCCGCGTAGCGCGTTCGCTGCCGAATTTGCGGGGCTGGCCCGGATTAACGGTGAAATCATCGACGGCGCCTTCCGCTGTGCGGCCGGCAGCGTGAGGCTCGACGACCGCTTCGGCACTGATTCGCGCGCCGCCGATGCGGTGCCAGGCGCGGCAACGCTGCTCGTGCCGGCTGCATCCGTACTGCCGGCGCCGGCCGAAGCTGCCGATTGGAATGACCGCGTGGTGGCGCTGCTGGGAGACGGTACCGAGGTGCTCGCGCAGCTTGCAAGCGGGCTGCGGATGCGGCTGCCGAACTCGACACTGCGGGTGGGGGATGAGCTGGCGGTTCGGATCTGCGCCGGTGAACTGGTTGCGGGTTTCTAAGCCGAGACTCAGGGGAGGGGTGCCGCTCGCGCGCTACAGCTCCTGATCGCAGCCGGCGACCCGCTGCGGATGGGTGTAGATCGTCGCGCGTTCACCCCGACTGAACCCGACGAGCGTGATGCCCACCTCATCGGCGAGCTCTGCAGCGAGGCTCGACGGCGCCGAAACGGCTGCCATTACGGGGATCCCGGCCAAGTGACACTTTTGGACGAGCTCAAACGAGGCGCGGCCCGACACCTGCATGACCGTCTCGGTGGCCGGCAGCCGATCGTCGCGCAGCGCGGCGCCGATCACCTTATCGACGGCGTTATGCCGACCGACATCCTCGCGCACGTAGAGCGCGGTGCCATCGAAGCGGAACAAACCGGCGGCATGCAACCCGCCGGTGCTGTCAAAAAGGCGCTGCTCGGCGCGCAATAGCTCAGGAAGCTCGAGGAGCGTTTCGCGAGCAACCGTAGCCGGGCCGGTATCGCATCCGAAAACACTGCTGCGACGCACCGCATCGATCGATGTGGCACCGCACACTCCACAGGCCGAGGTGGTAACTACCCTCCTGGAAGTGATCGCATCCGCTGCCAGCAGCGGCAGTGTCGCATCGATCACATTCCACGAGCGGTCGCCATTTTCATCGACGTTTTCGCCGCAATAGCGCATCGAATGCAGCTGCTCGCGATGCGAGATGAGCCCCTCGCTGACGAGGTTGCCGGCGACAAGATCAAAATCATCGCCGGGGGTGCGCATGGTGACGGCCAGCTGACGGTCATTGACGCGGATCTCCAGAGGCTCCTCACCGGCGAGTGTGTCGCGGCGCAGCTTGTGGTCACCGTCGGCATAGATGACGAGCGTGCGGCGACGCTTGGTAACGCGGCGGGATGCGGGGGAGTACGACACGCTACCTACCGTTCTGTGCCCTGGCCGGGACCCGATTCTCCGGCTGCGTTGGCCGTGCCAGTAGCCGGCTCAGTTGATTTGCGCTGCGCGAATGCGTGGATCAGCGCAATCACGCCCGCCACCACCGAACCAACGACAAATCCGAGCACCATTGAGATCAGAGTCTCGACCAGCCAAGACAGTACGGCGCCAACACCGGCAACCGACAGCATCGACTCGGCGATGCCGTGCACAAAACCGTAGGGCTCGGCAAGCCCCACCGCGTGCGATTGCACGAGCAAAATATGTCCGCCAACCCAGAGCATCGCGAGGGTGCCAACAACACCGATGAAGGTCATCACCCGGGGCATGATCGCAACCAGGCTCTGCCCCACGCGCTGTGCGGTTTTTGACTTTCGGGTCGTGAGTGCCAGGCCGATATCGTCGATTTTGACCAGCAGCCCAACTGTGCCGTACACGCCGAGGGTGATCGCGATGGCCACCAGGATCAATACGATCGCCATCAGCATCCAGTTGTCCAGGCGCACCTCATTCATGGCGATCACCATGATTTCGGCGCTGAGGATGAAGTCGGTGCGGATCGCGCCCGAAACAACGCGCTTTTCGGTGTCAGCAGATGTCTCAGAGGAGGCGGCTGCAGCTTCGGCAAGCGGCTGCTCGTCGCGGTGCAGCAGCTTGTGCCACACCTTTTCGGCGCCCTCAAACGCGAGATAAGTGCCGCCGAGAATGAGCAGCCACGGTAGTGCCCACGGCGCCAGCCAGTTGAGCAGTAGCAGCGCCGGCAGGATGATCAACAGTTTGTTGACCAGCGAACCCCTGGTGATTTTCCAGATGATCGGCAGCTCGCGTTTTGGTTCCAGACCTCGCACATACTGTGGCGTGACCGCCGCGTCGTCGATGACCACACCGGCGGCCTTGGCGCTTGCTTTTGCAGTGAGCGCACCCACATCGTCGAGGCTTGCGGCCGTGAGTTTGGCGAGTGCAGCAATATCGTCAAGCAGTGCAATGAGTCCGGACACAACAGCAGCCTAGCGGTTGGCCGTGCCGGGGCGGTGATAGAGTGAATGTCGTTCTGATCATCCTTTAATTGCCGTCCAGTGAGGCGGGGAAGGGGGTCGACCTTGGCCGAACGCACAGTGCTGCAATCCGGCGATGTGTCGCGTGCGCTGATGCGAATCTCGCATCAAATTCTCGAAGCAAACCAGGGGCCCGAGGGACTGGTACTGCTGGGAATTCCCACCCGCGGTGTGCCGCTTGCGCAGCGCATCGGAGCCAATCTTCGGCAGATCTGCGGCGATGACGCCGAGCTATTGGGAAATGACTTTGTCGGGTCACTGGACGTGTCGATGTACCGTGACGATCTGCGACGCCGCAGCATCACGGTGGCCCACCCCACGAGCATCCCGGCCTCAGGAATTGACGGTCGCACAGTGGTGCTGGTCGACGATGTGCTCTTCTCTGGCCGCACGATTCGCGCGGCGCTTGACGCCATCAGCGATATCGGCCGCCCGAGCGCGGTGCGACTGGCGGTGCTCGTCGACCGCGGCCACCGCGAGCTACCGATTCGCGCTGATTTTGTTGGGAAAAACCTGCCGAGCGCACGAAGTGAACGCATCGATGTGCTGCTGCAAGAAATTGACGGTGGCGAGGATGCGGTTGTGATTCGAGACAGCGAGGATGAACGATAGTGCGACACCTCATCTCAACCGCCACGCTCACGCGCGAAGAAGCAATCCTGCTGCTTGATACGGCCGAGGATATGGCCGCCACCCAAGACCGCGAGGTGAAAAAACTCCCCGCACTGCGCGGCGTTACCGTGGTGAATCTGTTCTATGAAGATTCCACCCGTACCCGCATTTCGTTCGAGGCGGCCGAAAAACGGCTCAGCGCGGATGTCATCAATTTCGCTGCCAAAGGATCGAGCGTTTCAAAGGGCGAATCGCTCAAAGACACCGCACAGACGCTGCACGCAGTGGGGGCGGATGCGGTGGTCATTCGTCACCCGGCGTCGGGCGCGGCACAGATGCTTGCCGAACGCGGCTGGATTAATGCGCCGATCATTAATGCCGGTGACGGTTGCCACGAACACCCTACCCAGGCGCTGCTGGATGCGTTCACGCTGCGCCGCCGGCTGCACGGCAACAAGGCGCGCGGTCGCGGTCTTGACGGGGCGCGCGTGGTGATCGTCGGGGACGTGCTGCACTCGCGCGTGGCCCGCTCGAATGTGTGGCTGCTCGGGGCACTGGGCGCCGAGGTTGAGCTGGTGGGGCCGCCGACGCTGCTGCCCGGCGAATTCGACCGCTGGCCCGCCACCACCGACTACGACCTCGACGCTGCACTTGCTCGTAAACCCGACGCGGTCATGATGCTGCGCATCCAAGCCGAGCGGATGCGCGCAGCATTCTTCCCGCACAGTCGCGAATACGCGCGCATGTGGGGGCTTACCGAGCAGCGATTCCGTTCGCTGCCGGAAAGCACCGTGGTGATGCATCCGGGCCCGATGAACCGCGGGCTTGAAATCTCATCGGCCGCTGCCGATTCCAAACAGGCCACTGTGCTCGAGCAGGTGGCCAACGGTGTGAGCGTGCGCATGGCCGCTCTCTACCTGCTGTGCTCGGGCGTGAAAGAAGGCGCAAACTAACCATGAGCATCCTGATTCGTAACGTCCACCCCTATGGCGAGACCGCTCAAGACCTGCTGATTGAGGGCGATCGCATCGCACAAATCGCGCCTGCTGGCAGCATCGAAACCGCCGACGAAATCATCGACGGCACCGGGCTGATTGCGCTGCCGGGCCTCGTTGACCTGCACGTGCACCTGCGCGAACCCGGGTTTGAATCGAGCGAAACCGTGCTCACCGGTAGCCGAGCTGCCGCCAAGGGTGGGTTCACCACGGTGTTCGCCATGCCGAACACGCAGCCGGTGCAAGACACCGCCGGCGTGGTGGAAGCGGTGTGGGCGCTGGGCCGCGAGGCCGGATACGCCGATGTGCATCCGATCGGCGCAGTAACCGTCGGCCAGCAGGGCGAACAGCTCGCTGAGCTCGCCTCGATGGCGAACTCGCGTGCCCGAGTTCGCGTATTCAGCGACGACGGTAAATGCGTGTTTGATCCGCTCATCATGCGCCGGGCACTCGAATATGTGAAGGCATTTGACGGTGTTGTAGCCCAGCACGCACAAGACCCGAAGCTCACCGAGGGCGCCCAGATGAACGAGGGCGCACTCAGTGCTGAACTGGGCCTTGGCGGCTGGCCGGGCGCTGCCGAAAGTTCGATCATCGCTCGTGATGCGCTGCTCGCCGAGCAGGTTGGTTCGCGCGTGCACGTGTGCCACCTTTCGACGCGCGCATCGGTCGATGTGGTGCGGTTTGCGAAGGCCCGCGGTATTCAGCTCACCGCCGAGGTCACGCCTCACCACCTGCTGCTCACCGAAGAAAAAGTGCGTGGCTTTGATGCCCGCTACAAGGTGAACCCGCCGCTGCGCACCGAAGACGATGTGGAGGCGCTGCGTGACGCACTGGCTGACGGCACGATTGACATCGTCGGTACCGACCACGCGCCGCACCCCAGCGACTCGAAGCAGACCGAATGGGACTTCGCATCAATGGGCATGGTGGGCCTGGAATCGGCCCTGCGTATCGTGCACGCCACGATGGTGAACACCGGGCGGCTCGACTGGCGCGGTGTTGCCCGCGTGATGAGCGAAACTCCCGCGCGAATCGGTCAGGCGACGGATGCGGGGCAGCCACTGCAAGCCGGTCAGCTCGCGAACGTGGTGCTGTACGACGCCGAAACTTCGAGCGTATTCACCGAGGCTGATCTGGCCGGTAAATCGGTGAACTCGCCCTATCTGGGGTTGGAGCTCCCCGGCCGGGTACACACCACGATTTATCGCGGCCTGCCCACTGTTCGCGATGGCCAAGTGGTTGATGCCGAAACGCTGCTCGCTGCTCGCCGCTTGCAGCTGGCGACCGAGGGGGAGCGCTAGTGCCAACGACCGTGCTGCTCACCACCGCCGTTATTCTTGGCTGCTGCGCAGCGGTACTGCTTTTGATGCTGTCGGGCTGGCGGCACCGGATGCGCAAACAGCGCGATATTGCCGAACCACCGCAATTGCCGGCCGGGCTTGGCGAACCGCTGTACGCACTCGATGACGTGCACTACGTCGCCACTTCCGAAACCGGACGGGCACTCGAACGCATCGTTGTGCCACCGCTGGCGTATCGGGGTCGCGCAACCGTTGAGGTGCATCCCAGTGGTGTTGCCGTCGGTATTTCTGCAGCCCGCCCCTTTTTCATCCCCATTGACCGCATCGAGACGATTGCCCGGGCGCAGGCGACCATCGACCGCGCCGTAGAACGCGACGGCCTGCTGGTCATTCGCTGGCACATCGACACCGATCACTCAGTTGAAACCTACTTCCGCGTCGTCCATCCCGGTGAACGCCAAGCACTGCTCGACGCGCTGACCTCACTCATTGCACACACGCACACCCAGGAGCACGCATGATTCGCACCGAACCGGCCGTCCTCGTCCTTGAAGACGGCACCCGCTATGAAGGTCTTGCCTATGGAGCTCGCGGTGAGCGCTACGGAGAGCTGGTGTTTACCACCGGTATGACCGGCTACCAAGAAACCCTCTCTGACCCGAGTTATGCGGGCCAGATTGTGGTGCAGACCGCACCCCACATCGGCAACACCGGCGTGAACGATGAAGACATGGAGTCGGCCGGATTTTGGCCGGCAGGTTATGTGGTTCGCGATCCCAGCCGGGTGGTGTCGAATTGGCGGGCACAGGCCGACCTGGAAAGCGCGCTCGTCGAGAGCGGCATCGTTGGGATCAGCGATGTCGACACTCGCGCGCTCACGCGCAAAATTCGCGACCGGGGAGCAATGCGTGCCGGCGTGTTCAGCGGCGAGGCGCTCGGCATTGCCGAAGCTGAGCAGCTTGAGCGCGTGCAGGCCCAGCCCGAGATGGCCGGTCGGTATCTCTCCGACCGCGTTACCACCGATGCAGCCTATGTTGCCGAACACACCGGCAGCGAGCGCATCGGGGTGGTGGCGCTGCTCGACCTGGGCGTAAAAACCGCCACGATCCGCAACCTCAACTACCGCGGTTTTGATGTGCACGTGCTGCCCGCCGACGCCACCGCCGATGATGTGCGCGCGACCGGCGCCGACGCCATCTTCTATTCCAACGGCCCCGGTGACCCCGAAGCCAACGATGCGCAGGCACAGCTGCTGCGCGAACTGCTTCGTGAGGGCTATCCGTTCATGGGCATCTGCTTCGGAAACCAGTTGCTGGGCCGAGCCCTCGGTTTTGACACCTACAAGCTGCCGTTCGGCCACCGCGGCATCAACCAGCCCGTGCGCGACACCGCCACTGGCAAGGTTGAGATCACCGCGCAAAACCACGGCTTCGCGGTCGACGTGCCCCTTGACGGGCCGGTCGACTCACCGGCGGGTCTTGGCCGGGTAGAGGTGAGCCACATCGGGCTCAACGACCAGGTGGTCGAGGGGCTTCGCTGCCTCGACATTCCGGCGTTCTCGGTGCAGTTCCACCCCGAGGCCGCCTCTGGACCGCACGATGCATCCCCGCTTTTCGACCGGTTCCGCGACCTGGTCGTGGCCGCTAAAGCCGACAAACAGCACAACTAACGAGGAGCCGACGAACCTATGCCAAAGCGCAACGACATCAATTCAGTACTCGTCATCGGCTCGGGCCCGATCGTTATCGGTCAGGCAGCAGAGTTTGACTACTCCGGCACCCAGGCGTGCCGCGTGCTTCGCGAAGAGGGTGTGCGAGTAATTTTGCTCAACTCGAACCCGGCGACGATCATGACCGACCCCGACTTCGCCGACGCCACCTATGTTGAGCCGATCACCCCCGAAGTGATCGAAAAAATCATCCTGCGTGAGCGTCCCGACGCCATCTTGCCGACGCTCGGTGGCCAGACCGCACTCAACGCGGCCATGAAGCTGCACGAGCTCGGACTGCTCGAAAAACACGGAGTCGAACTCATCGGCGCCAATGTTGACGCAATTCGCCGCGGTGAAGACCGTCAGGAGTTCAAAGACCTGGTGATCGAGTGCGGTGCCGACGTGGCTCGCTCATACATTGCCCACACCGTCGAAGAGGCCAAGGCCTTCGCCGCCGACCTCGGCTACCCGCTGGTGGTGCGTCCCTCATTCACGATGGGTGGTCTGGGTTCTGGCTTCGCGCACGACGAGGCTGAGCTCGTGCGCATCGTTGAAGACGGGTTGCTCTCATCACCCACCAGCGAAGTGCTGCTCGAAGAATCGATCCTCGGGTGGAAAGAATACGAGCTCGAACTCATGCGCGACGCTGCCGACAACACGGTGGTGATTTGCTCGATTGAAAACGTTGACCCGGTTGGTGTGCACACCGGCGACTCAATCACCGTGGCACCGGCACTGACGCTCACCGACGTCGAATATCAAAAGCTGCGCGATGTCGGTATCGCCATCATTCGCGCCGTTGGTGTTGACACCGGTGGTTGCAACATCCAGTTTGCCGTCGACCCGAGCAATGGCCGTGTCATCGTTATCGAAATGAACCCGCGGGTATCTCGCTCATCGGCGCTGGCCTCAAAGGCCACCGGCTTCCCGATCGCAAAAATCGCCGCCAAGGTGGCCATCGGTTACCGTCTCGATGAGATCGCCAACGACATCACCCGCGAAACTCCGGCAAGCTTTGAGCCGGCCATCGACTACACGGTCGTCAAGGTGCCGCGGTTCAACTTTGAAAAATTCCCGGCCGCTGACCCCACCCTCACCACCACCATGAAATCGGTGGGTGAGGCCATGGCGATTGGCCGCAATTTCACCACGGCCCTGCAGAAGGCGCTGCGCTCGCTCGAAAAGCGCGGCTCATCATTTACCTGGGTCGATGACGAACGCACCGTTGATGAGCTGCTGGAGATCATCAAAACGCCCACCGACGGCAGAATCGTCGACGTGCAAATTGCCATGTCGAAGGGCGCCACGGTCGAGCAGATCTTTGAATCGACCAAGATTGACCCCTGGTTCCTCGATCAGATCGCACTCATCAACGAAATTGCCGAACAGGTGCGTTCGGTTGAGGTACTGGATGCGCCTACGCTGCGGTTGGCCAAGCGGCACGGTTTTTCTGATGCTCAGCTCGCCGAGCTGCGCGGACTCACCGAGGCTGAGGTGCGCGCGATCCGCCGCAATAGCGGCATCATCCCGGTATACAAAACCGTTGACACCTGCGCGGGCGAGTTCCCGGCATTCACGCCCTACCACTACTCGAGCTACGACCTTGAAACCGAGGTTGCACCGAGCGACCGCGAGAAGGTCATCATTCTCGGTTCGGGCCCGAACCGTATCGGTCAGGGTATCGAGTTCGACTATTCGTGTGTGCACGCCTCGTTCGCGTTGGCTGACGCGGGCTACGAAACCATCATGGTCAACTGCAACCCCGAGACCGTCTCGACCGACTACGACACTTCCGATCGGCTCTACTTTGAACCGCTGACGCTCGAAGACGTGCTCGAGGTTATCGACGCCGAACGCGCTTCTGGAACATTGAAGGGCGTGATTGTGCAGCTCGGTGGCCAAACCCCGCTGGGGCTCGCCAAGGGCCTGCAGGCCGCGGGCGTGCCGATTCTCGGCACCAGCCCGGATGCGATCGACAGCGCCGAAGAGCGTGGCCAGTTTGCGCGCATCCTCGAAGAAGCCGGCCTGGCAGCGCCGGCAAACGGTACGGCCACCAACCGCGCCGATGCCCACGAAATTGCCAATCGCATCGGCTACCCGGTGCTGGTGCGCCCGAGCTTCGTGCTGGGTGGTCGTGGGATGGAAATCGTCTACTCGACCGAGCAGCTGGACGACTACTTCGACCGCATCGCCGACCAGGGCATTGTTACGGTCGACCACCCGCTGCTGGTTGACCGCTTCCTCGACGACGCCACCGAAATCGACGTCGACGCGCTGTATGACGGCACCGACATCTATATCGGCGGCATCATGGAACACATCGAAGAGGCGGGTATTCACTCGGGCGACTCGGCCTGCACCCTGCCAGCTATCACCCTGAGTGATGCGCGTTTGCGTGAGGTGCGCGAGGCGACGCTGCGCATCGCCTCGGGAGTGGGCGTGCGCGGCCTGCTGAACGTGCAATTTGCGATCGGTGCTGGGCGGCTCTATGTGCTCGAAGCAAACCCGCGTGCCTCGCGCACTGTGCCGTTTGTTTCGAAGGCGCTCGGTACACAGCTCGCGAAGGCCGCTGCGCGCGTCATGGCTGGCGCCACTATCGCCGAATTGCGTGCCGAGGGGCTGCTACTGCCCGAGGGTGACGGCACGATTCTGCCGCTGGATGCTCCGGTAGCGGTGAAAGAAGCGGTGCTGCCGTTCAAACGCTTCCGCACGCGCGACGGCTCGATTGTCGACACGCTGCTCTCGCCCGAAATGCGTTCGACCGGTGAAGTGATGGGAATTGACAAAAACTTCCCGCTCGCGTTTGCCAAGAGCCAGCTTGCAGCCTACGGCGGGCTGCCCGAGGGGGGCACCGTGTTTGTTTCGGTGAATGACCGTGACAAGGGAGCGATCGTTACCCCGATCATGGAACTGCTCAACCTGGGATTTGAAATCTACGCCACCGACGGCACCGCCAAGGTGCTGTACCGGCACGGCATCGAGGCAAAGCTGGTTGGCAAGTTCACTGACGAGGGCGATACTGAGGTCGCGGCCGATAACCGCCCGAATATTGTCGAGATGATCCAGGCCGGCGAGGTCGATATGGTCATCAACACACCCTCGGGTGCCTCGTCGCGAGGTGACGGATACCAGATCCGCACCGCAGCAGTAACGGCCGATATCCCGATTTTCACCACGATGTCGGAGTTGCACGCTGCGGTTGGATCGTTCCGAGCGCTCCATGACGGGCTGGAAGTGACGCCGCTGCAGGAATACAACGAGCGACGGAAGGTAAACCGGTGACAACCGCGAAGACATTCGGCGAGCGGCTCGCTGAAACCACCGACAAATACGGCCACCTCTGTGTCGGTATCGACCCGCACACCTATTTGCTCGAGCGCTGGCAGCTGCCGGTATCGGCGGTGGGGGCACACGAGTTTGGTCTGCGCGTCGTCGAAGCGCTGCAGGGCCGAGTTGGCATCGTGAAACCCCAGGTTGCGTTCTACGAGCGATTCGGTGCCAACGGCTACCGCGTACTTGAAGACGTGTTCGAGGCGGCCCGGGCTGCCGGACTGCTGGTGATCGCCGATGTCAAGCGCGGTGATGTCGGTTCCACACTCGACGCCTACGCGGAAGCTTGGCTCACTCCCGGTATGCCGCTCGAAGCAGATGCGATGACCATGAACTCGTATCAGGGTTTTGACACGCTCAGCAGCCCGCTCGCAAAGGCGGAAAAATACAACAAGGGCCTGTTCGTGCTGGCCGCGACCTCCAACCCCGAATCAGCCTCGGTGCAGACCGCGATGCGGGTTCGCGGCTCGCAGGAGGGTCGCACTGTCGCCGGCGGTATTGCCGCACGGGCCGCACAGTGGAACCGCGAACACTACGCCGGTCGCGAGAAGGGTTCGATCGGTGTTGTACTCGGTGCCACGGTCGACCAAGAACTGCTCGGCATCGACGTGGATGATCTGGCCGTCGAACCCGACACGCCGATTTTGGCGCCGGGATTCGGCCACCAGGGCGCGCGTTTTGAGGACGTCAAGGAGATCTTCGGGAAGTCATCCGAGAATGTGATTGTTAACGCATCGCGTTCGATCCTTGGCGATGGGCTTGAGGGTCTGGATGCGGCGATCGATCATCACAACGAATTGTTGCGGCGGGCATTCAAATGAAATCGCAAACTCCACCACCAGTCGACCGGGTTGAAGCCTCGAAAAAAGCGGTCGAGGCCCGACGGGCGCGCGCTGAGGTTAAGCGTCGGCTCGCCTCCGGTGCGGCCCGACCGGTGGATGTGTTGGCCGCTGCCCTGCGCACCGACACTCCGCAGCATCCGGCCGCCACGATGCGGGTGCCGCAATTTTTGCGGGCAATCCCGCATATCGGCGAAACCAAGTCGACTCGCATCCTCGAACGCCTCGAAATTTCGCCGGTGAAAAAGCTCGGCGGACTTGGCAAACAGCAGCGCGAACGGTTGCGGCAGTTCCTGCTCGACTGGGAGGCTGCCTCGCCTGTGGAACCGCGAGTGATTGTGCTCGCCGGCCCCACCGCCGTTGGTAAGGGAACCGTCGCAAAATACATCCGTGACAACTACCCGGATGTGCACATCTCGGTTTCGGCAACCACCCGAAAACCTCGCCCGGGTGAGCGCGAGGGCGTCGACTACTACTTTGTCGACGACGCTGAATTTGACCGGCTTATCGCCGAAAATGAGCTGCTCGAATACGCGACCGTGCACAATGCGCATCGCTATGGCACCCCGGCAGAACCGCTGCGCGAGCGGCTGGCAAAATCACAGCCGGTGCTGCTCGAAATTGACCTGCAGGGGGCGCGCCAGGTGAAGGAGCGCATGCCTGAGGCTAGACTGGTGTTTTTGGCACCCCCGAGCTGGGATGAACTGGTGCGTCGACTCATTGGCCGTGGAACCGAATCGGCTGATGAGCAGGAGCGCCGCCTTCAGACCGCGAAGGTTGAGCTGGCATCCGTGAACGAGTTTGACGCGTACGTGGTGAACTCATCCGTTTCGGATGCCGCACACGAGGTTTTGCACCTCATGGGACTTGACGAAGGAAATCACAAATGATTGAGAAGCCCAAGGGCATCATCGACCCGCCCATTGACGAACTGCTGGAGCGCGTGTCGAACAAGTACGAGCTGGTAATTTTCGCTTCGAAGCGGGCTCGACAGATCAACGACTACTACAGCGATCTGCAGGATGGCACCGTGTACGGCAATGTTGGGCCGCTGGTCGACTCGAACGTCGACGACAAGCCGCTGTCGATTGCGCTGCACGAGATCAACCAGAACAAGCTCGTCATGCACGAGCCCGCACCCGAGGCCGCAGTCACCGATCTCGATGACCTCATCGACTTTGGCGACGACCCGGTAACCCCCGCAGAATAAGAGCAGCGCGACAGGAGCGGCGTGGTGGTGCACGATCCACGACACGACGATACGCAGTCATTGCGCATCGTCGTGGGTGTCACGGGTGGCATTGCCGCCTACAAGGCAGTTTCGGTGATTCGGTCACTCGTGCTGCTGGGCCACCACGTCGACGTGATCGCCACCGAACACTCGCTCAAATTTGTGGGCGCGCCCACACTCGAAGCGATCAGCCGCAACCCGTTGCACACCGATCTCTATGAGGGCGTGGCCCAGGTGCGTCACGTGGCACTCGGGCAGCAGGCGGATGTAATCGCGGTAGTGCCGGCCACGGCGAACAGCATCGCGCGGTTCGCCGCGGGTATGGCCGACGATCTGCTCGGCAACACGGTGCTCGCATCCCGGTCGCCGCTGGTGGTGGCACCTGCGATGCACACCGAAATGTGGCAGCATCCGGCCACGCAGGCCAATATTCGGCGCCTCGAAGAGCGCGGCACGGTTATTGTCGGACCCGAATCCGGCGCGCTCACCGGCGGAGATTCCGGCCCCGGGCGCCTTGCCGAAACTGAGACCATCGTCGCGAGCATCCTCACCGCCGCGCGGGCTGCAAAGCGGCGGGCGATTGAAGACGAGCAGGCTCGCGACCTCAGCGGCCGCCGGGTGCTCATTACCGCCGGCGGAACTCGGGAACCGATTGATCCGGTTCGGTTTTTGGGTAACCGCTCATCCGGCAGGCAGGGTGTTGCGCTTGCCGCGCGGGCGCTTGCTCGCGGGGCCGAGGTGACGCTCATCGCTGCCAATCTCGAGGTTCCGGTGCCCGAAGGCGTCAGCGTGGTGCGGGTGTCCACCGCCCAACAGATGGCGACCGCGGCCGCCGAGCTGGCACCGCGCCACGAAATCATCGTTATGGCCGCCGCCGTTGCCGATTTCCGGCCCGAGCGCGTCGAGTCGGGAAAAATCAAAAAAGAAGCCACCGGCGATGCGCTCACGCTCACATTCACCAAAAACCCAGATATTTTGCGGCAGCTCGTTGCCGCCAGGGTGCCCGGTCAAACGCTCGTCGGATTTGCTGCCGAAACCGAGGCTGATGACGCCGAGCGACTCGAAATTGCACGTCGCAAACGTGAGCGTAAAGGCTGCGATCTGCTCGTGCTCAACCAGGTCGGTTGGCATGAGGGATTCCAGAGCGAATACAACCGCGTGCAGATCATCGATGACAGTGGCAGCGTGCTTGCCGATCACGAAGGCGACAAAATGTCGGCGGCGGATGTCATCCTAGATGCAGTTGTTCAGCGATCCCTCGCTGGATGACACAACCCCATTCACAAAGTTCTCCCACGCGGCAGCAGCCGCGCACTCCCAGGGAAGGTGATTTACCCATGTCCGAACTTCGACTGTTTACCTCTGAGTCGGTAACTGAGGGCCACCCCGATAAGATTTGCGATCTTATCTCGGACGGCATCCTCGACTCACTGCTCGAACAAGACCCGGCCGCACGAGTCGCGGTTGAGACCATGGTGACCACCGGTCAGGTGCATGTGGCCGGTGAGGTGCGCACCACCGGCTACGCGGATGTGGCCGGAATTGTGCGCCAAACCATTTGCGATATCGGCTACACCAGTTCAGATTTCGGCTTCGACGGCCGGCTGTGCGGCGTATCGGTATCGATCGGTAGCCAATCGGAAGAAATTGCGACCGGTGTCGACCACGCCCTCGAGGTGCGCGATGGCGATTCGGATGATGACATCGCCCGGCTGGGTGCCGGCGACCAGGGCATCATGTTCGGCTATGCCACCGATGAAACGCCCGAGCTGATGCCGCTGCCGATCTGGTTGGCGCACCGGCTGAGCGAACGCCTCACCGAGGTGCGAAAAAACGGCACGCTGCCGTATCTGCGCCCCGATGGCAAGACCCAGGTGACCTGCGGTTATGACGGGGATGTGCCGAAAACTGTCGAGACAATCGTGATTTCGACGCAGCACGGCAAGGTTGAGCAGGCGCAGCTTGCCGAGGATCTCGAACGCGAGGTGATTCGCCCGGTGCTGAGCCGAGTGGCGCTCGACTCGTCGAAGACCCGGCTGCTGATCAACCCCTCGGGTGGTTTTGAGCTGGGCGGACCGGCTGCCGATGCCGGTCTCACCGGACGCAAAATCATCGTTGACACCTACGGTGGTATGGCACGTCACGGCGGTGGTGCGTTCAGCGGTAAAGACCCCTCGAAGGTTGACCGCTCAGCGGCCTATGCGATGCGCTGGGTGGCAAAAAACGTGGTGGCTGCGGGCTTCGCCAAGCGCGTGGAGTTTCAGGTTGCCTACGCCATCGGCTCGGCACAGCCGGTGGGCCTGTACTGCGAGACCTTTGGTACGCACACGGTTGAGCCCGAAAAAATCATTGCCGCTGTGCGAGAGGTGTTCGACCTGCGACCGGCCGCAATCATCCGCGATTTGCAGCTGTTGCGCCCGATTTATCGTCAAACCTCGAACTACGGCCACTTTGGACGCGAACTGCCTGATTTCACCTGGGAACGTACCGACCGGGTCGAGGCCCTACAGCAAGCCATCCGATAGCCGTGGCCTCCGTCGCGCGGGTTGCGATTGATTCTCCGCTGCCGCAGCTGGATCGCGTATTTGAGTATGCGATTCCGGCGCCGCTGGCAGAGTCAATCGCGCCCGGCGTGCGGGTGAAAGTGCCGCTGCGCGTTGGCGGTCGGATTATTTCGGGCTGGGTGCTTGGGGTATCCGATCAGGCTGAATACTCGGGCCGGCTCGCCGATATTGATTCGGTGGTGAGCGAAGCCCGCGTGCTCACCGACGAACTCGCGCGGCTCGCGCGCGCTGTCGCCGACCGGCAGGCAGGCACCCTCGCCGATGTGCTGCGTCTGGCTATCCCAAAGCGTTCGGCCAGGCTCGAGCAGCGCTGGCTGGATGACGAATCGGGGGAGCGGGCTCGACGCCTCGAGGCATCCCGCGCCCCGGTGGGTGGCAATGCATCCGAGCCTGCCACATCCGCGGGGATTTCCAACCCGCGTGCCGAAGTGGCCGCCATGCCGTGGGCGGAAGCAATCATCAACCCCGGCGGCAGGTTTTCGCTGCGCCCGCCCGTGGGAGTTGCCGACCGTGAGCCGCGCGCCCTCGGTGCACTGGCAGATCTGGCCGCAGCAACCCTTGCGAACGGACACTCGGCGATTGTGCTCGTTCCTGATTTTCGCGACCTGGAACTCGCCGCTGCCGCGCTCGAGCGGCGCATCCCCGCCGAACTGGTACGGCGATTCGACTCGCGATTGAAACCGATGCCACGCTACGAACAGTATTTGCGTGCGCTCGAGCCAATTCCGCAGGTGGTCGTTGGTACGCGCTCGGCGGTCTGGGCACCGGCCGAAGCGCTCGGACTCATCGCAATTTGGGATGACGGTGACGAAAGCTATCGCGAACCGCTGGCGCCCTATCCGCACACCCGCGAAGTGGCGCTGATGCGCGCGGCGATGCAGAGCTGTTCAGTGGTGCTCGCGGCCCACACCCCATCACTTGAAACCCGGCGCCTGGTTGCCTCCGGCTGGCTCACCGAGATGGCAGCGCCCGGGCCGGCCGCAGCGCGGGTGATTCCCGCTGCCGCAACGCTCGGGGATGATTCGGCAGCCAGCGCGGCGCGCATCCCCGAATTTGCCTGGCAGACAGCCAGTCGCGCACTGCGCGAGGGTCCCGTGCTCGTGCAGGTTGGGCGTGCGGGGTATCGTCCCACGCTGCGCTGCGCGAGCTGTCGAGAAATTGCCCGCTGTCGAAGCTGCTCGGGGGAAATTGTGCAGCGCTCAGAGTCAGCTCCGATTTCGTGCCGGGTTTGTGGTGCGATTCAGGCGGGCTGGCACTGCGGTGAATGTGGCGGCGAGTCGCTGCGTGCTGGCGCGGTGGGGCATCAGCGCACCGCCGAAGAGCTCGGTCGCGCGTTTCCCGGGGTGCCGGTGATAGTCGCGGATGCGCAGCAGCGGCAGATCACGATCGGGGCGGCACCGGCGCTCGTGGTGGCAACCCGTGGCGCCGAACCGGTTGCCGCAGACGGTTACCGGGCGGTGCTGCTGCTTGATGCCGAGTTTGCGCTGGCCCGCGAATCGCTCGACACCGTGGTTGAGGTGCTGCGGATGTGGTCGAACGCCGCCGCGCTATCGGCCGATGACGCGATTGTGGCGATCACCGGCGCGGTCTCCGAGCCGGTTGCGGCGCTGCAATCTTGGCAGCAGGCGCTCATCGTTGATGCCGAACTTGAACAGCGACGTGAACTGGAATTTCCACCGGCCGTTCGCGTGGCAACTGTGCGTGGCACCCAGCGGGAGGTCGATGCTGCGCTGCGCCGCATCCGCGATCTACAGCTTGCCGAGGTGTCGATACTCGGCCCCGTGCCCGATGAGGATGACCCCAAACTGCACCGGGCCACGCTGCGTTTTGGGTACCGCGCAGGTTCGGCAGTTGCCACCGCGCTCAAAACCGAGCTGGTGGCGCAGGCTACTGCGCGCCGCGGTGCCGGTGGCCGCGGTGCAGCGTCGACGCTGCGGGTGCACCTGGATGACCACAGCGTTTTTGCCTAGCCATCGAACTGCCACCGACCTGGCCGTCATTGAGGCAGGGGAAGCGCGGGCGATCCGAATGCCAACCAACAGCCGAGTACCCTAGAAAACTATGCGACTTGTTGTAGCCGGTACACCCGATGCCGCGGTGCCCACCCTCGAAGCCCTGGCCGCATCCGAACACGAAATTATTGCCGTGATCAGCCGTGAAGATGCGCCGGTCGGACGTAAACGCGTGTTGACGCCCTCGCCGGTTTCGGCGCGCGCACTCGAACTCGGGCTGCCACTCATCCGCGCAAACCGACTCGACGAGCAAGTTACCGCGCAGCTCACCGAACTCCAGCCCGACCTGGGCGTCATCGTCGCCTATGGCGGTATCGTGCGCGAACCACTGCTGACGATGCCGCGGCTGGGGTGGATCAACCTGCACTTTTCACAGCTGCCCAAATGGCGCGGTGCGGCACCCGTGCAGCGGGCGGTGCTGGCGGGGGAGCGCGAAAGCGGGATTGCCGTGTTCCAACTCGAGGCCGGGCTCGATACCGGCCCGACCTTCGTGAACCGTGCCGAACCAATTGGCACCGATGAGACCGCCGGCGAATTGCTCGAGCGACTTGCGCAGCTCGGGGCCGCAGACGTGGTCAAAACCGTGAACGCGCTCGCCCGCGGCGAAGCGGTGGCAACACCACAAGAGGGGACCCCCACGCACGCCGCAAAACTCGGCGCCGCTGACGGCAAAATTGACTGGCAGCTCGATGCCGAGCGGGTGTACGCGACCATTCGTGGTGCCACCCCAGAACCCGGTGCCAGCACCGAGCTCGACGGAGCACGATTCAAAGTGCATGAGGCGCGACGCGCCGGTGCAGACGAGGTGTTGCAGCCGGGGCAGGTGCGCCTTGTCTCGGGAGCGGTGCTGGTGGGCACCGGCAGCGGGACGCTCGAGCTCGTGCGCGTGCAGCCCGCGGGTAAAGCCGCCATGAATGCCGCCGATTGGTTCCGGGGCCGCCGCGCCGAGTCGGTGATACTCGGATGAGCGGCGCCGATAGGCCGTCGCGGCCGCCACGCGGCAACCGCGGTCGTGGCCCAGCACGTGCAAATGCCTCGAACGGCCAGCGGGATCGTGGTGGGCGCCGCGGCGGGCAGCACCGACGCGTACAGATTGCCGAATCCAATCCGCGCCTGGTGGCACTCGATGTCTTGATCGCCGTCGAACGTGATGACGCCTATGCAAATCTGCTGCTGCGACCACGGCTCGACGCTGCCGGCGTTACCGGGGCCGATGCGGCACTGGCCACCGAACTCACCTACGGCACACTGCGACTCATTGGCTACTACGACGCGGTCATTGAACTCGCCGCGCAGCGGGAGATCACCGATATTGACACGCTGGCCAAGAATGCGCTGCGACTGGGTGCGCATCAGCTTTTGGGGATGCGCACCAAAACACACGCCGCGGTGAACGAGACCGTAAACGTCGCCTCAGCTCGCGGTTCGCGTGGCGCGGTGGGATTTATCAATGCCATCCTGCGGCGCATCGCCGAACGCACACCCGAACAGTGGCATGAAGCGATTCTGGCCGTGCATCCCGACCCGATCGAGCGCCTGGCGGTTGCACATTCGCATCCCGTTTGGATCGTGCGAGCGCTGCGCGACGCCCTCGATATTGAGGGGCGGGTCGATGAGCTCGAAACGCTGCTGGTAGCCGATAACGACAACCCGGCCGTGCAGCTGGTGGCGCTGCCGGGCCGAGCCGATCGCGAAGAGTTGCTGGCGGCGCATCCCGATGTGCTCACCGCCGAGACGGCCAGCCCCACGGCGCTGCGCCTGCGCCACGGTGACCCGATCGATTTTGCTCCGGTGCGGGAAGGGACCGTGCGGGTACAGGATGCTGGTTCGCAACTGGTTGCCCTCGCCCTGACCCGAGTCACGCCGATTGCCGCCGGCGAGCGAATACTCGATCTGTGTGCTGGCCCCGGCGGGAAATCGGCTGTGCTCGCAGCCGAAGCGTTGCGGCACGGTGCCGAGTTCCGAGCCAATGAGGTGACGCCCGCCCGGGCCAAGCTTGTGCGTGATGCCCTGCGCCCGCTCGCAAACGGCAACGAAGAGTTGCCGGTCACCGAGCTTGACGGTCGGGTCTATGCCGAGCAGCCCGAGAGCTTCGACCGGGTGCTGGTGGATGCACCGTGCTCGGGGCTCGGTGCCCTGCGGCGTCGCCCCGAGGCACGCTGGCGCAAGCGCCCCGAAGATATTGCCGAGTTGACGCAGCTGCAGGAAGAGCTGCTCGCGGCGGCGATCATCGCGACAAAACCTGGTGGGGTGATCGCCTATGTCACCTGTTCGCCGCATCTTGCTGAGACTGCGGCGGTGGTGCGACGGGTAATGCGTTCGCATCCGGTAGCGGTACTGGATGCGGTTGCCACCTGCCTTTCGATCGCACCTGAACTTGATTTTGTGCCGCGACAGCTTGGAGAGGGCACAGCGGTGCAGCTGTGGCCGCACCGCCACGGCACCGACGCGATGTTCTTGACACTATTGCGCAAACCCAGCCGGTAGCGATCGGCAGGCGGACGGCCGGGTAGGCTCGAAACATGACCGATGTGCGTATTCAGCCCTCCATCCTCGCCGCCGATTTTGCAAATTTTGCACACGAGTTTGACCGCATCGCCACCGCTGATGCTGCCCATGTGGATGTGATGGACAACCACTTCGTGCCGAATCTCACAATGGGCCAGCCGATGGTGGAGCGGCTGCAATCGCTGAACAAACTCCCGCTCGATCTGCACCTGATGATTGCCCATCCCGACCGCTGGGCGCCGCAATTTGCCGAGATGGGAGTGTTTTCGGTGACCTTTCATCTGGAAGCGGCAACGGCACCGGCAACGATCGCCCGCAATATTCGCGCGCAGGGGGCGAGGGCCGGGGTGGCGCTGCGTCCCGGCACCCCGTTCGCGCAGATCGAAGAGCTGCTTGAGCATTTTGACCAGCTGCTCATCATGACCGTTGAACCGGGATTTGGCGGGCAGAAGTTCATGCCCGAGACCATGCCGAAACTTCGACAGGCACGCGAGTGGGCCAAACGTCACGGCAGTGAAATTTGGCTGCAGGTGGACGGCGGTATTTCGGCCGACACGATTGGGATGGCGGCCGAGGCGGGTGCAGACACTTTTGTGGCGGGTTCGGCCGTATTCCGTGGCGAACCAGAGGTGGAGATCGCCCGGCTGCGACAGCTCGCCACCGAGCATCGGCACGCGGCTCATTAGTTGAATGTGTGAGTGGCCCGGTGCACGACGAAACTCGGGCCACACTGCCCCGACTAGACTGGATAACCGTGAAAACCTTTGAATCTCTTTTTGCCGAGTTAAAAGAAAAAGCACAGACCCGTCCTGAGGGGTCGGGTACGGTGGCCGAACTTGATCGCGGCGTGCATTTCATCGGCAAAAAGCTGGTCGAAGAGGCGGCTGAAACCTGGATGGCTGCCGAATACGAAAGCGATGCTGAGTGCCAGGAAGAGATGGCACAGCTGCTGTATCACCTGCAGGTGATGATGATCGCCAAAGGCTACGAGCTGAACGACGTCTATCGCTATCTCTGACCTGTCTCGCTATTTGGTCTTCCGCTATTTGACGGCTGCTGAGACAGCCAACTCGAAAGGAATCAACGATGCTGCGCATCGCAGTGCCGAATAAGGGCATGCTGGCTGAAACCGCAAACGAGATGCTTGTGGAGGCGGGGTATCGCGGACGCCGCGGCCGTGAACTGACCGCCATTGACCCGGCCAATGACGTCGAATTTTTTTATATCCGGCCCCGCGATATTGCCACCTATGTGGGTGAGGGCGTGCTCGATATCGGCATTACCGGCCGCGACCTGCTGCTCGACAGCGAGTCGAGCGCGCAGGAGGTGCGCGAGCTGCACTTCGGCGACTCGACATTCCGTTTCGCGTCGCGCCCCGGCGAGTTCACTGATGTCACCGAACTGGCGGGTAAGCGCGTGGCCACGAGCTATGTGGGGCTGCTGGGCCGCTATTTCGCAGAGCGCGGTATCGACGCCGAGCTCGTGAAACTTGACGGCGCCGTCGAATCTTCAATTCAGCTCGGGGTTGCGGATGCAATTGCCGATGTGGTTTCGACTGGCAACACACTGCGCGGTGCTGGCCTGGAGATTTTTGGTCCGGTGATTTTGAAATCAACCGCGGTGTTGATTTCCACGCCCGACAAGGTGGATTCGGCTTCGACGCTGATTAAGCGGCTCGAGGGCGTGCTGGTGGCGCGTGAGTACAGCATGATGGACTACGACATTCCGGCCGACCGGCTCGAAGCCGCACTCGAGGTGACCCCCGGGTTCCAATCGCCGACCGTCTCTGACCTGGTCGACCCGGAGTGGAAGGCCGTGCGTTCGCTGGTGCCGCTGGGCGATCTCAACCAGGTGATGGACCGGCTCAGCGAAATCGGCGCGCGGGCCATTCTCGTGACCGCGCTGCAAGCGGCTCGGATGTGATCGCCATGACCGCGAACAAAACTGGTGGCACCGCGCTGGCAAACGGGTTGGCGGTGCGGGTTATCCCGTGCCTGGATGTGGCCGATGGCCGGGTGGTGAAGGGCGTCAACTTCCTGAACCTGCGGGATGCGGGTGATCCGGTTGAACTGGCGGCCAAATATGCCGCCGAGGGCGCCGATGAGATCACTTTTTTGGATGTCACCGCAACCAGTGATGCGCGTGAGACAACCTACGATCTGGTCACCCGAACCGCCGAGCAGGTGTTTGTACCGCTGACGGTCGGCGGCGGTGTGCGCAGCGTTGAGGATGTCACGCGACTGCTCGCTTCGGGCGCCGACAAGGTCGGCGTGAACTCGGCCGCGATCGCCCGCCCCGAACTCATTGACGAAATTGCGGCACGTTTTGGTGCCCAGGTGCTGGTGCTGTCGCTCGATATTCGCCGCAGCAGCGAAACCGAATCTGGTTTTGAAGTGACCACCCACGGCGGCCGTAAGGGCACCGGCCTCGACGCGATCGCGTGGGCCCGGGAAGCGTGCGAGCGGGGTGCCGGTGAGCTGCTGGTCAACTCGATGGATGCTGATGGCACCAAGGCCGGGTTTGATCTAGAGCTGACACGGCTGGTACGCGAGATCGCAACTGTGCCGGTGATTGCATCCGGTGGTGCTGGCGCACTCGACCATTTTGCGCCCGCGATTGCTGCTGGCGCGGATGCGGTGGTGGCCGCGAGCGTTTTTCACTACGGCGAGTTCACGATCGCCGAGGTGAAACGCGCCATCGCCGAGGCCGGTTATCCGGTGCGCCAACCAGCTGGCGGTGGCGAAGCTGCTGACGGTGAGGCTGTTGCAGATGCGCAGCGTTGAGGGGCTTAGCGAGTCGGAAATTGCCACGATCGTCGACTCGGTGCGCTTTAACGATGACGGGCTGGTGCCCGCGATCGCCCAACAGTTTGACACCGGCGAGGTGCTCATGATGGCGTGGATGAACGGCGAATCGCTCGCCGAGACTCTGCGGCACCGGCGGGTGGTGTACTGGTCGCGTTCGCGCGGGGAACTGTGGCGTAAGGGAGACACCTCGGGCCACAGCCAGCAGCTGGTGTCGCTCGCGCTCGATTGCGACCGTGACACCGTACTGCTCGGCGTTCATCAGATGGGCGCAGCCTGTCACCGCAATACGCGCACCTGCTGGGACACGGACGAGCTCGCAGTGAGGTTCACGCAGCCGATTGGAGATCCGTGACCACAACCGAAACAAATTCGCCACAGGCTGCTCGGGGACGCGTATACCAGCGGGCCTCGATGCTGCTGGTGCTGGCCGGAGCGCTGGCAGGTCTTGTCACCACACTGCTGCCGTGGGTAACCGCGCACGCCGATGGCGGTCAGCAGCTGAGTGCCAGCGCCGATGTGGCAAACCCCGCAACACTGGCGCTGTCGCTTGCCGGACTCGCGAGCGCCGCAGCACTGTGGCTTATCGGCCGGTGGCCGCGCATTGTGCTCGGGGTGCTGCTGGTGCTGATTGGTATCGCCGGGGTTATGACCGTGGCAACAATGGCCGATGCGCAGGTGCTGCAGCGAGCACTCGAACGGCAATTGCAGCTCGACCCGGCCGGTGCCCTCAATAGCGGTGCCGACCTGATGCCGGCCCGCACATTTGCGCCGTGGCTGGCGATGCTCGGTGGGGTACTGCTCGCCATCGGCGGCGCATTGACCGCCGCAACCGCACAGCTGTGGAAGGGCGGTGGGCGGCGTTATGCGGTAGCCGGCGGTGGGGCCGCATCCGAACCAGCTGCGCAAACAAAAGCCGATGTGCGGGTAGACCAGTGGGATGCACTCAGCGCCGGTGAAGATCCGACGCTCGATGACGAGGATGTCTCCAGTCGCGAGAATTCACAGTAGACTAGCGAGAGTTCCAGACCTCTTGAAGGAGTTATGCATGTCGAACCAGCAGGCAGCCATCGAGCACTACGAGGACGAGGGCCACTCGGTAGCCGGGTGGATCGGCGTCACGCTGATCATGTTCGGTTTTGCGCTGGGCGCTGTCGGCCTGTTCATCGAGTCTGAGGTGCTGGTGTGGATCGGTGTGGCCTGCGTGCCCGCCGGCGCAATCATTTGGCCGATTCTGAAGGCTATGGGGCTCGGGCCGAAGGAAGCGTAGTGATTCTCGACGACCTGTTTGCCGGGTCGCTCGAAGACGCTGCCCGCCGTCGCGAACAATTGCCGACGGCCGAACTTGAACGTATTGCTCTCGCGCAGGCACCCGCTATCGATGCTGCTGCAGCCCTGCAGCACGATGACCAGGTGCACATTATTGCCGAGGTGAAGCGCGCATCGCCCTCACGGGGGCGTCTCGCCGGTATCCCCGATCCGGCACAGTTGGCTCGCCAATACGAACAGGGCGGTGCTTCGGCGATCAGTGTGTTGACCGAAGAACGCAAATTTTTGGGATCGCTCGATGACCTGCGCGCGGTGCGTGCCGCGGTTGATGTCCCGGTGCTGCGCAAGGAATTCATCGGCGAGGAATACCAGATTCTTGAGGCTCGCGCCGCTGGCGCCGACCTGGTGCTGCTCATCGTGGCGAGCCTGACCCAGCCACAGCTGGAGCGGCTCAAGCGCTTCACCGAACAGCTCGGTATGACCGCCCTCATTGAGGCACACACCCGCGATGAATTCGCGCGCGCACTCGATGTGGATGCGCGGGTGCTCGGCGTGAACGCGCGCGATCTCAAAACCTTTGAGCTGCATCCCGAACTATTTGCCGAGCTCGCGCCGGAATATCCCGAGGGCGTGGTGCGGGTGGCCGAATCTGCGGTGCTGCGCCCCGAACACGTGCGTGCCTATCGAGATGCCGGCGCCGATGCGGTGCTCATCGGTGAGGCGCTCGTGACCGGTTCCGACCCGGTGACAACCATTAAGGAGTTCAGAAGCGTATGAGCGAGCAGCAGCTGCGCCTCGCCGAAGGTCCCTACTTCGGCGAGTTTGGTGGCCGATTTGTGCCCGAAAGCCTGATGGCAGCGCTTGATGAGCTGACGCACGAGTGGGATTCGGCGAAGCGTGACCCGGAATTTTTGGACGAGCTTCGTCGCCTGGGCCGTGAATATAGCGGTCGACCGTCACTGCTCACCGAGGCGCCGCGATTTGCGCAGCACTGCGGGGGCGCGCGCGTTTTTCTCAAACGCGAAGACCTCAACCACACCGGTTCGCACAAAATCAACAATGTGCTCGGTCAGGCACTGCTCACCAAGCGCATCGGAAAAACTCGCATCATTGCTGAAACAGGCGCTGGCCAGCATGGCGTTGCGACCGCGACCGCGGCAGCACTGTTTGGGCTTGATTGCACCATCTATATGGGCGCGGTCGACATCGCGCGGCAGAGCCTGAATGTGGCGCGGATGCGATTGCTGGGCGCCGAGGTAATTTCGGTGGCCTCGGGGTCGCAGACGCTGAAAGACGCGATCAACGAAGCATTCCGCGACTGGGTCGCGAATGTTGAAACCACCAACTATCTCTTTGGTACGGCAGCCGGTCCGCATCCGTTCCCGGCGCTGGTTCGTGATTTGCAGCAGGTCATCAGTGAAGAGGCTCGCGAACAGATTCTTGAGCGCACCGGAAAGCTTCCGGATGCGGTGCTCGCCTGCGTTGGTGGCGGTTCAAACGCGATCGGCATGTTCGAGGCCTTCCTCGATGATCCGCAGGTGCGCCTGTACGGTGTCGAAGCCGCCGGCGAGGGGCTCAACTCGGGCCGTACCGCCGCGACAATCGAGGTGGGCCGGGCTGGTGTGCTGCACGGAGCGCGCACCATGCTCATGCAGGACACCGATGGCCAGACCATCGAATCGCACTCGATCTCGGCTGGGCTCGACTATCCGGGCGTTGGCCCGGAGCACTCGTGGCTGCATTCGATTGGCCGCGCAGAATACATTGGCGCCACCGACTCGGAGGCGATGACCGCGATGCGGCTGCTCTCGCAGAGCGAAGGCATTATTCCGGCAATTGAGTCGGCACACGCGCTTGCGGGTGCGATGCGCGTTGGTAAGCAGCTCGGTGAAGACGCGATCATCGTGGTGTCGCTATCGGGCCGCGGCGACAAAGACATGGAGACCGCGATGAACTGGTTTGCGCTCGGTGATGCGAACCGCGTGATCGGGGAGGGGCAGCTGTGAGTGAACTCGTCTCGGTGCTTGATCGGGCCCGTGCGGAGCGTCGCGGCCCACTGATTGCCTACCTGCCCGCCGGTTTTCCCGATTTTCAAACCTCCGTTGATGCCGCTGTGGCGCTCTCGGAAGCCGGCGTGGATGCGCTTGAGTTTGGCGTGCCCTACTCCGATCCGGTCATGGACGGCCCGGTTATCCAGGCCGCCTGCCAGCGGGCGCTGCAGGCCGGTTTTCATGTTGACCAGCTTTTCCGTGCGATCGAGCAGGTGCGTTCGCGGGTCGATATGCCCATCGTGGTGATGGGCTACTACAACCTGATGCACGCTCGCGGCGTCGACAATTTCGCCCGCGATCTGAAAAATGCCGGTGGTGCCGGTATGGTGACTCCCGATCTCATCCCCGAAGAGGCCGGTGAGTGGCTGACCGCATCCGATAAATACGATCTTGACCGCATCTTCCTTGCGGCACCGACCTCGAGCGATGAGCGGCTGCGCAAAATCATCGAAGTTTCGCGAGGCTTTGTTTACACGGTTTCGACCATGGGAATTACCGGGGCACGAGCCGACGTCGACCGCGCGGCCCGCATCCTGGCCGACCGGCTGCACGACCTCGGCTGTGAACGTGCCTGCGTGGGCATCGGTATTTCCACCGCCGACCAGGTACGCGATGTGCTCGGTTACGCCGAGGGAGCGATTGTTGGTTCGGCGCTGGTACGGTCGCTTGCCGAGGGCGGTGTTACCGCGTTGTCTGCCACCGCCACCGAACTTGTTCGAGGAACGGAACGTTAATGCCACCGGTACTGACCGCCATCCCGTCACCACCGCTCGAATGGCGCGCCTTCGCGCTCGGCCCACTGACCATCCACACCTATGCGCTCATCATCGTGGCCGGGATTGTTGTCTCGGTGCTCTGGACGAACCAGCGCATGACCCGCCGCGGCGGTGAGCCGTGGGTGATCATCGACATCGCGATGCCGGCGGTGCTGCTGGGCCTTGTAGGTGCACGACTGTGGCACGTGTTTACGCATCCGGCCGACTATTTTTATCCCGGCGCAAATTTTTGGAATGTTTTCGCGATCTGGGAGGGCGGTAACGCCATCATCGGCGCGCTCATCGGCGGGGCAATCGGTGCCTGGCTGGTGTGTCGGGTGCGCGGCATCCGGTTCCTATCGTTCGCGGATGCGGCCGCACCGACGATCCTGCTCGCGCAGGCAATCGGCCGGCTCGGCAACTGGTTTAACCACGAGCTTTTTGGCTGGCCCACGAATCTGCCGTGGGGGCTGGAAATTTTGCCGACGAACCCCGCCTATCCGTCCGGTCTGCCGGCCGGCACGCTCTTCCATCCGACCTTCCTGTACGAGCTGCTGTGGAATCTCGTCGGTGTTGGCGTGTTGTTGCTGCTTGAGCGGATGCTGCGCTGGCGCGGCGGGCGGATGCTCGCCGGTTATCTCATCTGGTACGGCCTGGGACGAATGGCGATCGAGTCGATTCGCGTCGACTATTCGGAGGTGATTTTTGGGATGCGCTCCAATGTGTTTGGCGCGCTACTGATGGTGCTTGTTGGCGTGGCGGTGTACATCGTTGCCGCGCGCCGTGAGCGTGAGACGCCTCTCGAACGCACCATTTATGTGTCGAACGAGCCATTTGTACCCGAAGACACCGATGCCAAGACTGCCGGTTCGACTGTCCCAGATGCTGCGGCAGCAGATTCGGTTGACACCCAAGATTCGACCGGATCCGAAAGCCCCGGTGCCGAGAACCGTGAAGCGTCGCCGGATGCATCCGATGACGCCGGCGGTAACCCCGAAAGTCAAACCACATCGGTCAGGTAAAGTGCTGCCCGGATTCGTCACGTATTGATCGGAGGATCATGAATCGTCGCGCAAAAATCGTTGCCACGCTGGGACCGGCCGTCAACACACCCGAGGGGATCCGCGCACTGCTGAGCGCCGGTGTGAACGTGACTCGCTTCAACCTCAGTCACGGTGACCACACCGTGCACAGCCAAAACTACGAATTGGTTCGTGAGGCTGCCGCCGAGCTCGGCCACCAGGTGGCGATTCTCGTCGACCTACAGGGGCCGAAGATTCGCCTCGGTAAGTTCGATGATGGTGCGCCCTATGAGCTGGCTGAGGGCACGCTGTTCAAGATCACCACTGACGACATCGTTGGTAACCACGAGATCGTGAGCACCACGTTCAAGGGGCTGCCGCAGGATGTGCGGGTGGGCGACCCGTTGCTGATCGACGATGGCAAGGTCATGCTGCGTGCGGTCGAGGTGTCAGACACCACGGTTACCGCGCGCGTGGAAGTGCCCGGCCCGGTGTCGAACAACAAGGGCATTAACCTGCCCGGTGTGGCCGTGAACGTGCCCGCACTGAGCGAAAAAGACGAGGCCGATCTGCGCTGGGCGCTGCGTATCGGTGCCGACATAATCGCGCTCTCATTCGTGCGCGGCCCCGAAGACATTCATCGCGTACACCAGATCATGGAAGAAGAGGGCGTCACACTACCGGTGATCGCCAAGATCGAAAAACCGCAGGCGGTTGACCGGCTGGCTGAGATCGTGGATGCATTCGACGGCATCATGGTTGCGCGTGGCGACCTGGGTGTGGAATTGCCGCTCGAATCGGTACCCATCGTGCAAAAGAAGGCCATTGAGCTGGCACGTCGCCGTGCGAAACCCGTGATTGTGGCCACGCAGATGCTCGAGTCGATGATGAGTAACCCGCGCCCCACCCGTGCCGAGGCATCCGACTGCGCCAACGCGGTGCTTGACGGCGCGGATGCGCTGATGCTCTCGGGTGAGACGAGCGTGGGGCAGTATCCGATCGCGGCGGTTGAAACGATGAGCCGCATCATCGCATCCACTGAGGAGCACGGACTGAACCGTATTCCGCCGCTCGGAACGAAGCCGTTTACGCAGGGCGGCGCGATCACGCTCGCCGCGGTTGATCTCGGCGAGTTCCTTGGTGCGAAGTATCACTGTGTGTTCACCGAGTCGGGTGACTCGGTACGCCGGCTTGCGCGCCTGCGGCCGCGCATCCCAATTCTTGGATTTACGCCGCGCGAATCGATCTGTCGACGTATGAATCTGTACTGGGGCGTGGAGGCGACGCTGGCCGAGCGCGTGACCCACACTGATGAGATGTTCCAGCAGGTGGAGCGCTATTTGCTCGACAACAACCTGGCTAAGCGCGGCGACAAGGTGATCATCGTTTCGGGCATGCCTCCCGGGGTTCCGGGGTCGACGAACGATGTGCGCGTGCACCGGGTGGGCGAGGCGGAGGACCAGAGTATCCCCGCCTACCGGGGGCGGCACACTCGCGACTAGTTCGATAGCTCTCGCCGGTGCGGTGAGTGCGAAACATATTTGCGGGCGGTTTGATCGCAAACTTGCGCTACATGGTTAGGTAAGGCTAACCTTACCTACGAGCCGTGGAGTGATCACGGCTTTCGTTTGGAACCAGGAGTTATTCGTATGCGCATTCGTCGCATTTGTGCTGCAGTGGTTGCCACTGCAGCTGCTTTCGCCCTCACCGCCTGCTCGTCGGCGGCAGCCCCGAGCGAGTCGGCAAGCCCCAGCCAGGGTGCAGCCGCCGCCGCTGACCTGACGCTCACCACGGTTGACGGTGAGCGCACCATTGATGCGGTGCCCGAGCGTGTGGTCGTCCTCGACTATGCGAGCCTCGACACGCTCAATGCGGTGGGGAAGTCGGATGTTGTGGTTGGCACCGCCACTAAGTCGCTGCCCGAGTCGCTGAAAAGCTATGCCGATGTCGAAAATGTCGGCACGCTCAAAGAACCCGACTTCGAGGCAATTGCCGGACTCGACCCGGATCTGATCATCATCTCGGCCCGCCTGGCTGAGCAGGCGCCGCAGCTCGAGGAGATCGCCCCGACGGTGAACCTGTCGAGCGACTCAAAAAACTGGCTCGAAAGCGTCAACGAGCGTGCAGTCGACCTGGCGGCACTGTTCGGTGAAGAAGCAGCTGCTCAGGAACGCGTTGACGAAATCACAGCTGCGGCCGACGAGCTGCGCGGCAAAGCCGGTGAAGCCGGTAAGACCATGTTTGTTATGAGCTCCGGCGGCAAGCTCTCCACCTACGGCCCCGGTGGTCGATACGGCTTCGTATTCGATGACCTCGGTTTCGTGTCTGCAGATGAAGCGGCCACCGCTGACGAAGCGCGCCACGGCAAAGAAATTTCGTTCGAATACATCGGCGACAAAAACCCGGCGCAGCTGCTGGTCATCGACCGGGATGCAGCAATCGGTTCTGAAGGGCAGGCAGCCGAGCAGGTGCTCGACAACACGATTGTCAACGCCACCGATGCTGCCAAGAATGACCGAATCACCTACCTTGATGCGGCAAGTTGGTATCTCGTGGGTGGTGGCCTTGACACCACCAAGAGCATGATCGACGAACTCTCCGCTGCAATCGGTGGATAGTTTCCAGCGCAGTTTTTCACGCTGGGGTTTGTGGGCGCTGATCGCCCTCACTCTGGTCGCTAGCGTCGTCAGCCTCGGAATCGGGGCTGCCGGCGCTAGCGGCGCTTCCAGCGGCACGAACGACATCAACCTGCTGTGGACCAGTCGCGTGCCACGCACGATCGCGCTGCTACTTGCCGGCAGCGCCATGGCCCTCAGCGGCATGATCATGCAGATGCTGGCACGCAACCGCTTTGCCGAGCCCTCCACCGCCGGTACCGTCGACTCGGCCGCCCTGGGTATCGTGCTGGTGATGGTGCTCGTTCCGGGCATCCCCGTGATGGGGAAGCTCGCTGTTGGTGCACTGGCCGGGCTCGCTGGCACGCTCCTGTTCATGCTCATCCTCAAACGCATCCCGATGCGCGACCCACTCATGGTGCCGCTTTTGGGCATCATGCTCGGTAACGTTATTGGCGCCGTGGCGTCGTTTATCGCCTATCGCACCGACCTGCTGCAATCACTCGGCAGCATGCAGTCGGCGAGCTTTAGCGCGATCATCGAGGGGCGCTACGAGCTCATGTGGATCGCCGCCGCCCTGACCGTCGTGGCGTTCATTGCTGCCGACCGGTTCACCGTGGTTGGGTTGGGAGATAATCTCACCACCAACCTCGGTCTGAACTACACACGCATTGTGCTGCTAGGCCTGGCCATTGTGGCGCTCAACACGGCAATCGTCGTCGTGCATGTGGGAGCAATTCCGTTTATTGGCCTCGTCGTTCCCAACCTGGTGGCGATGCTGCTCGGTGACAATGTGCGTCGAACCGCGCCCTGGGTGCTGGTGCTTGGGATGCTGCTGGTGGTTGTGAGCGATATTTTTGGGCGCATCATTAATTGGCCCTATGAGGTGCCGCTCGGGCTCGTGATGTCGATTGTCGGTGCCGCAGTGTTCCTCACCATGCTGCTGCGGCCACGGCGAAAGGGAGCGGTTCATGGCTAGTTTGAGTCAAATAGCAGTGAGCGCGCGCCACTCAGGCAGCCCCGGCGGGGCCGCCCAGCGCGCGAACCAGCGGCGGGACCTGATCGTCATGGTGGTGCTGGCGGTGTTCATGGCCGCACTCATCGGCGCGTACCTGCTGACCGACCTCAGCGGCAATATCGACTACGTGCTCGGACGCCGACTGCGCTCGATCTGGGCCTTCGCGCTGGTTGCGATTGCGATCGGCATTTCGACCGCAACCTTTCAGACCATCACCGCTAACCGGTTGCTGACCCCGTCCATCATGGGATTCGACTCGCTGTACATCCTGCTGCAAACCGTAATCGTGTTTTTGATTGGCGGAACTGCGACGAGCGTATTCGGCGCGGTCGGGAGTTTTTGGGTCGAGGTGGGCTGCATGGTCATCTTCGCTGTGCTGCTGTATAGCTGGCTGCTACACACTCAGGTGCGGGTGCACACGCTGCTGCTCATTGGTGTCGTGCTCGGAATGCTTTTCCGAAGCGTTTCGACTTTTTTGCAGCGAATGATCGACCCCGACACCTTCATGACCCTGCAGAACACCTTTTTCGCATCCTTTACGAATGTGCCGAAAGAGCTGCTCTTGCCAGCATCAGTCTTGCTAGTCGTGAGCATGGCGGTGAGTTGGTACGATCATCGCCGGCTCGATGTGATGGCGCTGGGCGTACCGGTTGCCACTAATCTGGGTATTTCACCGCGGGCGATGCGGGTGCGCACACTCACTTCGGTGGCGCTGTCGGTATCGGTGGCAACCGCTCTGGTGGGACCGGTGACTTTCTTCGGTCTTATCGTGGTGCATCTGGCATATCGGATGCTGCGCGTTTCGCACCATGCCACGATGCTGCCAACTGTGGCGCTCATCGGCATGATCGCGCTCGTCGGGGGACAGCTGCTGGTGGAGCGAGTGTTCCAACTCGACATCGCACTCGCGATGATCGTGGAATTTGTGGGCGGACTGCTATTTATTGTGTTAATTCTGAGGAGGAAGCCGCTGTGATCACCATCGATTCGGTTGTGAAGCGCTTTGGTGACACTGTCGTGGTTGATGATGTCTCGTTGAGAATCCCACCCGGCGGCGTGACATCGATTATTGGCCCGAATGGGGCGGGTAAATCAACCCTGCTTTCACTCATGAGCCGCCTCGAGCCAATGAATGCCGGCGTGATCACCGTGGACGGTCTCGACGTCAGCAAGACCAAATCGGCCGTCCTCGCCAAGCGGCTCGCTATTTTGCGGCAGGAAAACCACGTCACCATTCGACTGACGGTGCGCGATCTCGTCGCCTTTGGGCGCTTTCCACACACGCAGGGACGGATCACCGATCACGACAATGTGCTGATCGATCAGGCCCTGGCGTTTTTGGGGCTCACTGAGCTGCAAGACCGCTTCGTCGACGAACTCTCGGGCGGACAGCGGCAGCGTGCGTTTGTGGCGATGGTGATCTGTCAGGACACTGACTATGTGCTGCTTGATGAGCCGCTCAATAACCTCGATATGCGCCACTCGGTGGCCATGATGCAGCACCTGCGCCGCATCGCGACCGAGCTGGGTAAAACCATCGTGATTGTTGTGCATGACATCAACTTCGCCTCGGTGTACAGCGACACCATCATTGCCATGCGTGAGGGGCATGTGGTGGTCCAGGGCACACCTGGCGAAGTGATGACCGAACGCAAACTTGCCGAAATTTACGACATGTACATCCCGATTCACGAGATTGAGGGTCGACGTATCGGCATGTACTACTGGGCGCCCGAAATGCCGGTGCGTCGCGAGCAGCGCGCAATCGACCAGCAGCGCAAATAATTGGTGCCGATGGTGGGAGTCGAACCCACACGTCCTTGCGGACAGCGCATTTTGAGTGCGCCGCGTCTGCCATTCCGCCACATCGGCATGTGTTGCTCACAATGAGCGTTCTTCAATTTGAAGTGTTTTTCAACATGAGTAGAGTAGCCTGATTTTGTGACTGATACTGATGCACCCCAAGTTCCACGGCGCGTCGTCGTCGCTGAAGACGAGTCGCTGATCCGCATTGACATCGTTGAAACGCTTCGCGACAACGGATTTGACGTGGTCGGCGAAGCCGGGGACGGCGAAACCGCTGTGGCATTGGCGCGCGAGCTGCGGCCCGATCTGGTCGTAATGGATATCAAGATGCCGAAGCTCGACGGTATTGCCGCAGCCAAACAGCTGACTGACGACAATGTCGCGCCAGTCGTGCTGCTTACCGCGTTTAGCCAGCGTGACCTTGTCGAGCGGGCAACTGAAGCCGGTGCGCTTGCCTATGTGGTCAAGCCATTTACCCAGAACGACCTGCTGCCGGCGATTGAGATCGCACTCGCACGCCACCAGCAGATCGTGGCCCTTGAAAACGAAGTTGCCGATCTTGCCGAACGATTTGAAACGCGCAAGCTGGTCGATCGCGCCAAGGGCCTGCTCACCGACAAGATGGGTCTGAGCGAGCCGGAAGCGTTCCGCTGGATTCAAAAAGCTTCGATGGACCGCCGCCTCACCATGCACGAGGTCGCCCAGGCGGTCGTCGAGCAGCTGGCTCCGAAAAAAACCGGCAAATAATTCCGCTCATGCCGCCGCCCCGCATCAGGGGCGTGTGGCAACGGCGCAAACGGCTGACGGAAAGCGGCAACGCTGACCGTCAGCCGTTGAGTTTCCGGATGAGATTGGTGATGCGCACCGTCGAGCACCGGCGGCCATCCGCATCCCGAATGACGATTTCATGCACCGTTACCGATCTGCCCAGGCTGATGGCGGTGCACTCACCGGTCACCCAGCCGCTGGTTGCTGAGGCGGTGTGAGTGGCGTTGATATCGATACCCACCGCGTAGTGCTCGGGCGAAATCGTGGTGGCGTGGGCATACGCCGACATCGACCCGAGCGACTCACCCAGCACACAGTTCGCGCCGCCGTGCAGCAACCCGAGCGGTTGTGTATTGCCCTCGACCGGCATCACTGCGACGGTGCGCTCGGGCGAAAACTCGATCAGGTAGATCTGCATCGTGGCCGCCAGCGCGCCCGTACCGCGGCCGTGAGTGATGTGCAGCTGGTCGGGAATCAGCATCCCATTGATGGTTTCGCCGACATGTGCGGTGGGCGCGATCGGTGGCGGGGGAGTGTGCATCGGGCTCAAGCCTCCTATTTGGGGTGGAGATCTGCGTGGGTGGGGATCTCCTGAGTGAACGGGGGCCTCGCAACTGAACGGACCAGTAGGCTGGCCACTGTGACAACGAAACAGCAGCAACCCAAGCCCACGCTCATGGTCATCGACGGCCACTCGCTCGCGTTTCGGGCATTCTATGCCCTGCCGGTCGACAGCTTCGTGAACAGCGAGGGGCAGCACACCAACGCCATTCACGGATTCGTGTCGATGCTGCTGTCACTGCTGCGGGATGAAAACCCCTCACACCTTGCCGTCGCCTTTGACGCGGGATCAAAGTCGTTCCGCAACCGGGAATACCCCGAATACAAGGCCGGGCGACAAGAAACACCACCGGAGTTCCGCGGGCAAATTGAGCTCTTGCAGCAGGCACTCGAAGCCATGGGCATTATCTGGCTGCAAAAAGAAGACTTTGAAGCAGACGATATTCTCGCCACGCTCGCGCACGCGGGCGAGCGGGACGGCTACCAGGTGCTTGTGGTGTCGGGCGACCGGGATGCAATTCAGCTGGTCAACGACGAAACAACGCTGCTCTATCCGGCGGTGCAGGGAGTTTCGAAGCTCACCCGCTACACGCCCGAAAAGGTCGCCGAAAAATACGGTGTCGGTCCCGAACGCTATTCAGACCTGGCGGCGATGGTCGGTGAAAAAGCCGACAATTTGCCCGGAGTCCCGAAAGTCGGTCCGAAAACCGCGGCAAAGTGGCTCAACCAGTACGGATCGCTCGAAGGGATTCTCGAACACGATGCCGAACTCACGGGCAAAGTGGGCGAGTCATTCCGTGAGCACCGTGACAATGCGATTCGCAACCGTAAACTCAATCAGCTGCTCACCGATGTTGAACTCGGTGTCGAGCCAGACGGGCTGGAAATCGCACCGGTGGATGTGGATGCGGTGCGTGAGCTGTTTACCCGGCTGCAATTCCGCACCCTGCAAGACCGGGTGCTGAAGCTGGCAACCGAACGTGACGGTGCCGCTGTGAGTCGAGCCGCGCATCCCGCCGCTGAGCTGACGGTGCATCGCGACCTGAGCGCCGATAAGCTGCGCGAGTGGATCGCCGATCAAGAGCCCGGCTGCCCTCTCGGTATCGGAGTTGAACTCGTGTTCGGTGCCGATACCGAGGGCAACACAACGCTACTGCAGGCCGGTCTCGGCGGCGACGACTCGGCGGCGGTGGTTTCCGAGCCCGAGGCGCTGTCAATTGTGGTGGAGTGGCTCGCCACCGAAACTCCGAAAACCTTTTTCACCGCGAAACCGCAGCTGCGACAGGCAATCGATGCGGAAATTGTCATCGACGGGCCGATTAATGATGGCCGTGTCGCAGCATTTCTCGGCAACCCCGTGGGCGTACCAAAACGGCTTGCCGAACTGGTGCTGCGAGGACTCGGCGAAACACTTCCCGAATCAGCCCCCGAAACACTGCTGGATGCTGACGAGGTGGGGGACAGCGCCGACGCCGGATCAATCGGCGCGGATGCGTGGTTCATCCGTCGCGCTGCCGAGGCTGCCGTCGCCTCGCTGCCCGAACCCACGAAGCCCGTGTTCACCGATATTGAGGTACCGCTCATCCCGGTGCTGGCACAGATGGAATCGAGCGGTATCGCCATCGACACCGAGCTGCTGGCTGAGCTCTCGCGCGAGCAGGGGGAGCGCGCCGCCGAATTTGAGCAGCAGGCGTTTGCCGCCATCGATGGCGAGCGAATTAATCTCGCGTCGCCAAAGCAGCTGCAGGCGGTGCTATTTGACAAGCTCGGCATGCCAAAAACTCGACGCACGAAAACCGGCTATTCAACCGATGCCGAGTCGCTTGAATCGCTCGAGCTGAAATCGCCCCATCCGTTCCTCGGAGCGCTGCGCGGCTATCGCGACTGGACCAAACTTCGGCAAATGACCGAGTCGCTGCGAAAGTCGGTGGCAGCGGATGGTCGCATCCACACAACCTATTTGCAGACCGGGGCCGCAACCGGGCGGCTGGCTTCTGCCGACCCCAACCTGCAAAACATCCCGATTCGCAGCCCGGAGGGACAGCGCATCCGGTCGGCATTTATTGCGGGTGAGGGATATAGCGAGCTGCTCACCGCCGACTACTCGCAAATTGAGATGCGCATCATGGCGCACCTCTCACAAGACCGTGATCTGATCGACGCGTTTGTGCGTGGGGAAGACACGCACCGATTTGTTGGCTCACGGGTGTTTGGTGTTGCGCCCGAGGACGTTGATCCCGAGATGCGCACCAAGGTGAAGGCCATGTCATACGGGCTCGTGTATGGGCTCAGCCCCTTTGGTCTTTCTAAGCAGCTGGGGATCCCGGTTGCGGAGGCAAAAGCTCTGGTTGCGGGGTATTTTGAACGATTCGGTCGCGTGCGTGACTACCTGCGCGGCTCGGTTGAGCAGGCGGCGAAGGACGGCTACACGCAGACCCTGTTCGGGCGGCGGCGCCCGTTTGGTGATCTCAACTCGACCAACCGGGTTGCGCGCGAGAACGCACAGCGAGCGGCGCTCAATGCGCCGATTCAGGGCACCGCGGCCGACATTATTAAGATCGCGATGATTCGCATCAGCGAGCGTATGGCTCGCGAACAATTGCAATCGAACCTGCTGCTGCAGGTGCATGACGAATTGATTTTCGAGGTTGCTGCGGGAGAATCCGAGCGGCTCGAGCAGCTGGTGCGCGATGAGATGGGTTCAGCTGCAGATCTTGATGTGCCACTGGATGTTTCGGTGGGACGCGGCAAAAACTGGCAGGAGGCAGGACACTAATGACACAGCCACAGGTAGGGGATGCTTCGGAAGCGCGGGCAGCAACGCCGCTGGATGCGTTTTGTGAGCGTTGGGTAGACCAACTCGTTGAGCTCTATCCGGAATTGCGAATTGACCTCGCACGAGCGGGCGATCTGGCTGCCTACGCCGACTATTCACCGGCGGGAATCGCAGCTGAACGCGAGCTGGTGGCTCGAGCGCTGCGTGAACTGGCTGAGGTGCCGGTGCAGGATGCGGTCGACCGTGTGACTGAACTCGAGCTGCGTCGCGACCTCGAACTCAAACTTGCGTTGATTGATGCGGGAATGCCGTATCGCGACGTGAACAATATTGCCACCCCGGCGCACGGCATCCGCGCAATTTTTGACCTGATGCCGCAGGAGCGCGCCGATGATTTCGCAGTCATTGCCGAACGAATGCGACGGGTGCCCGAGGCGGTTTCGGGATACCTCGAGACGCTGCGCGAGGGTGTGCGGCGCGGGCATGTGGCAGCTAAACGCCAGGTGCGTGAGCTTGCCGACCAAACCGCTGCCTACGCCAAATTGAACGGGCCGTTTGGTGAACTTGCGGCGGCGGGGGCAAGCGTCGCTCCCGACCTTGCTGATGAGCTGGCGGCCGCTGCGCGAGATGCGGCCGAGGCGTATGGTCGGCTCTCGCTCACGCTGCAGCGCGAGATTGAACCGGCCGCGAGCGAGTCGGATGCGTTTGGGCGAGAGCTGTACGCGCTCAATTCAAAAATGTTTGTCGGTGCCGAGATTGATCTCGACGAAACCTATGAGTGGGGCATCGCCGAACTGCAGCGCATGATCGCCGAGCAGCGTGAAATTGCCGACTCGTTCGAGCCCGGTATTGCCATCGCCGACCTCGCCGAGCGACTCGATAATGACCCGAAATACCGCATTGAATCAGCGGAAAAACTCCGTGAATGGATGCAGGTGCGCGCCGATCAGGCGGTTGCCGACCTCGCCGGCTCGCATTTTGAAATCAGCGACCAGATGCGCGCCATCCGCTGCATGATCGCGCCGACTAACGAGGGCGGTATTTATTACACCGGCCCGAGCGAGGATTTTTCGCGCCCGGGTCAGATGTGGTGGTCGGTGCCGGAGGGCGTGACCAGTTTTGCCACCTGGCGTGAGTTGACCACGGTGTACCACGAGGGTGTTCCGGGCCACCACCTGCAGATCGCTACAGCGACGGCTCAAAAAGGGAGCCTCAACACCTGGCGCCGCATGAACTGGTGTTCGGGACACGGCGAGGGGTGGGCCCTGTATGCCGAGCGGCTGATGGATGAGCTCGGTTATCTCGACGATCCGGCCTACCGTTTCGGGATGCTCGATGCGCAGCGGATGCGTGCGGCACGCGTCGTGCTTGATATCGGCGTACACCTTGGTAAAGAAGTACCGGTCGAGTTCGCCAGCGCCGATGAGCGAGGCCGAGTGTGGGACTACGATTTCGCGCTCGCATTCATGACCGAAAACATGATGGCGGATCCCGGTTCGATTCGCTTCGAGGTAAACCGCTATTTCGGTTGGGCAGGACAGGCACCCTCATACAAGGTGGGCCAGCGCATTTGGGAGCAGCTGCGGGAAGCGGCCGCGCAGCGTGCGGGTGCGAACTTCTCGCTGCGTGACTGGCACACCCGGGCCCTGAAACTTGGCACAGTGAGCCTTGACACGCTGCGCGAGGTGCTTGCGGCTGAGAGTAACTAGCCGCGCACCCGAGCTGGTCGGGTGGATATTTACCGAAAAAGTAGGGTAGACTCGAACAGCATTTTTGTGCGCTTTATCCGTTTCTGGATGTTGCGAATGGCAAACCCGCCACTGCTGCAGTCCAGCCGACCCTATCCATCCTCTGGAGCACGACCTACATGACGAATCCCACGACCGATCAGGCGAACAAGCAGATCGCAGTTAACGACATTGGGACTGCGGACGATTTCCTCGCCGCGGTCGAACAGACTATGAAGTATTTCAACGACGGCGACCTGATCTCGGGTACCGTCGTTCGCATCGACCGCGACGAGGTGCTCCTCGACGTTGGTTACAAGACTGAGGGTGTTATCCCGCAGCGCGAACTCTCGATCAAGCACGATGTCGACCCCGACGACGTTGTCGAACTCGGTGACGAGATCGAGGCCCTGGTCATCCAGAAGGAAGACAAGGAAGGTCGTCTGCTCCTGTCGAAGAAGCGCGCACAGTACGAGCGCGCCTGGGGCGACGTCGAGAAGATCAAGGAAGAGGACGGTGTCGTTACCGGTACTGTCATCGAGGTGGTCAAGGGTGGCCTTATCGTTGACATCGGTCTGCGTGGCTTCCTCCCTGCTTCGCTGATCGAGCTGCGTCGCGTCCGTGACCTCACTCCCTACCTCAACCAGGAGATCGAGGCGAAGATTCTCGAGCTCGACAAAAACCGCAACAACGTGGTGCTTTCGCGTCGTGCGCTGCTCGAGCAGACCCAGTCGGAGACCCGCGCGAACTTCCTCAACCAGCTCCAGAAGGGCCAGGTGCGCAAGGGTGTCGTTTCGTCGATCGTGAACTTCGGTGCGTTCGTGGACCTCGGCGGCGTTGACGGTCTCGTCCACGTCTCGGAGCTCAGCTGGAAGCACATCGACCACGCCTCGGAGGTTGTCGAGGTTGGTCAGGAAGTCACCGTTGAGGTGCTCGAGGTCGACATGGACCGCGAGCGCGTTTCGCTCTCGCTGAAGGCGACTCAGGAAGACCCGTGGCAGGTGCTCGCTCGCACCCACGCCATCGGCCAGATCGTGCTCGGCAAGGTCACCAAGATCGTTCCGTTCGGTGCGTTCGTGCGCGTCGCCGATGGCATCGAGGGCCTCGTCCACATCTCGGAGCTGTCGAACCAGCACATCGAGACCGCCGACCAGGTCGTTTCGGTGGGCGAAGAGCTCTTCGTCAAGATCATCGACATCGACCTCGAGCGTCGCCGCATCTCGCTTTCGCTCAAGCAGGCGAACGAGGGTGTTGACCCGGACGGCGTCGACTTCGACCCCGCCACCTACGGCATGCTCGCCGAGTTCGACGAGCAGGGCAACTACAAGTACCCCGAGGGCTTCAACCCCGAAACCAACGAGTGGATGGAAGGCTTCGAAGCCGAGCGCGAGGCTTGGGAGCAGGAGTACGCTCAGGCTCAGGGTCGCTGGGAAGCTCACAAGGAGCAGGTCCGCAAGGCCCTCGCTGCAGAGCCGGTCGCTACCGAGGCTCCGCAGGGTTCGTTCTCGAGCGAGTCGGACGACAGCTTCGGCACTCTCGCCGACGATGAGTCGCTCGCCGCGCTGCGCGAGAAGCTCGCCGGTCACTAGGCATTAGCCGAGCGGTCTGACCGCTAATACTTCGGGGTGTGGTTTGTCAGAGCCACACCCCGAAGTGGTTTCCAGAGTGCCCCGCGCGGATAAGCGTCTCCAGCATCTTCAGTGCCGACCAGAGTAGGCTGGCTGCATAAGGATTTGCCTCGCATCGGTGCGCGGCCCGGCCCTAAGGAGGTTCCAGTGACGACCATCGCACTCACCGGAGGGATCGCCTCTGGGAAGACCACCATTTCGAACCGACTTCGTGAGCTCGGAGCGTTCATCATCGACGCCGATGAAGTGGCCCGCGAAATCGTGCAACCCGGCACCCCGACGCTGCGCGCCATCGTGGAGCGGTTCGGTGAGGGGGTGCTTGAAGCAGATGGCACCCTCAACCGGAAGGCACTCGCCGAAATCGTTTTTAACGATGACGATGCCCTCGCCGCGCTCAACGACATTACGCATCCCGAAATTCGCCGCGTGACCAACGAACGTATTGATCGCATCCGCGCCGAAGAGCCCGACACGATCTTTGTGCACGATATTCCGCTGCTCGCCGAAAACCGCTCCAATTTTGACTATGACGAAATTTGGGTGGCGGATGCACCGGCATCGGTTCGGCTTGAACGGCTCATGGAAACCCGAGAGATGAGCCGCGAAGAGGCGCAGGCCCGCATTGACGCGCAGGTGAGCGATGAGCAGCGCCGCGTGATCGCGGATGTGGTGATTGACACCACCCGGCCGCTTGCTGAGACGCTCGACCAGGTGGATGAACTCTACGCTCGGTTGCGTGCCGGTGAACTCGCGTCGATTGATGAGGTGAGCTACGACACGGCGCCAATCACGATCCCAAAAGAAGAGCGCAGCGACGAAAGCTAATCGGTAAGAGCTAGCGCAGATCAACCCAGCCGGTGTCCAGCAGCTCGAGGCTGGCCGTGCCCTGCGAGAGCGCGGCAATTCCAGCCTCGAGTGCGGCCACCTCGTCCGGTGCGTCCGGGATTCCGAGTGTGAACCGCACACCGGCGGTGTCGTAGTCGGTGCCGAGTACCGCGACGTCCGTGCCGCGCAGTTCGTTTTCCCACCGGCCGGCAGCATCAAGCGGTGCCGTAACCGTATACTTTCGCGTCTGCTGCCGCGTAATAAAGCGTGCCGTGGCCAGCGCCTCGGTAACCGAGTCGGCGTAGGCGCGCACCAGTCCGCCGGTTCCGAGCAGCACGCCGCCAAAATAGCGCACCACCACCGCAATCACGTCAGACACATCAGCCACAGCTCTGCCCGGCCCCACAAACCCGGTGAGCGCTTCGAGCATCGGGGCACCGGCGGTGCCGGACGGCTCGCCATCATCGTTTGAACGCTGGAGCTGGCGGCTCGCGCCGAGCACAAACGCCGAGCAGTGGTGGCGGGCAGTGCGGTGCTCTTGGCGAATCAGCTCGATAAACTCGCGAGCCTCATCCTCCTGTTCAACCCGGCCGAGATAGGTGATAAACCGCGAGCGTTTGACTTCGAGCTCATGCTCGACATCGTCTGCCAACACGCTGTACGCCGGGGCGCTGTGGAGATTTCGATCGGGCTCGGCAACCATGTCTCGAGTGTACTGATTGCGCGGCTGGCATCAGGTTGGCGGCATAGGCTGAACATATGGAACCAACCCGACTTGTGCGCCCGTTTGAAGTGGTGAGCGAATATCAGCCCTCCGGTGACCAGCCGCAGGCGATTGCTGAGCTCGCGCAGCGAATCAACGCAGGTGAAACCGATGTGGTGCTTTTGGGCGCAACCGGTACGGGTAAATCGGCGACGACCGCCTGGCTGATTGAGCAGGTGCAGCGGCCCACGCTCATCATGGCGCACAACAAAACGCTTGCCGCGCAGCTGGCGAATGAGTTTCGGCAGCTGATGCCGAATAACGCGGTCGAGTATTTCGTCTCGTACTACGACTACTACCAGCCCGAAGCCTATGTGCCACAAACCGACACCTTCATCGAAAAAGACTCGTCGATTAACGATGAGGTTGAGCGGCTGCGGTATTCGACCACCAACTCGCTGCTTTCGCGTCGTGATGTGGTGGTGGTGTCGACCGTTTCATGCATCTACGGTCTCGGTAAGCCCGAGGAATACTACGACTCGATGCTGGCGCTGCACGTGGGGGATACCGTCGACCGTGACGAGATCATCCGCAAATTTGTGGCGATGCAGTACAGCCGCAACGATGTGGCGTTTGAGCGCGGCACTTTTCGGGTGCGGGGCGACACCATCGAAATTATTCCGGTGTATGAAGAGCTCGCGATCCGCATCGAGCTTTTTGGTGACGAGGTGGATGCGATCAGTATGCTCAATCCGCTCACGGGGGACGTTGTGCGCGAGGCCGACTCGGTGAGTGTGTTTCCGGCATCCCACTATGTGGCGAGCCAGGATGTGATGCATCGGGCGATGGACGGTATCCGTACCGAACTTGCCGAGCGGCTGCAGGAGTTTGAATCGCAGGGGAAGCTGCTCGAGGCGCAGCGGCTGCGGATGCGTACCGAATTTGATCTCGAAATGATGGAGCAGATCGGATTTTGCTCGGGCATCGAAAACTATTCGATGCATATTGATGGCCGGCACCGGGGCGAGCCGCCGCACTGTTTGCTCGACTACTTCCCGGATGATTTTTTGCTGGTGATCGACGAATCGCACGTGACCGTGCCGCAGATTGGTGCGATGTATGAGGGGGATGCCTCACGCAAGCGCACCCTGGTGGAGTACGGCTTTCGCTTGCCGTCAGCCCTCGACAACCGGCCGCTGCGCTGGGATGAATTTAAAGAACGTATTGGCCAGACCGTCTATCTATCGGCCACTCCCGGTAAGTACGAGCTTTCGCAGGCTGACGGAGTCGTCGAGCAGATCATCCGTCCCACCGGCCTGCTCGACCCGAAGATTGTGGTGAAGCCCACGAAGGGACAGATTGACGATCTGCTCGAAGAAATTCGTGTGCGGGTCGAAAAAGATGAGCGGGTGCTGGTCACCACGCTGACCAAACGGATGGCCGAAGACCTCACCGAGTTTTTTGCCGAAAACGGTGTTCAGGTGCGCTATCTGCACTCGGATGTCGACACGCTCAAGCGGGTGGAGCTGCTCAGCGAATTGCGTGCGGGACAGTTCGACGTGCTGGTGGGTATCAACCTGCTGCGTGAGGGGCTCGACCTGCCGGAGGTGTCGCTGGTGGCAATTCTCGACGCCGATAAAGAAGGCTTTTTGCGTTCATCCACTTCGCTTATCCAGACGATCGGTCGTGCGGCTCGAAATGTTTCGGGCGAGGTGCACATGTATGCCGATAAAGAGACCGAGGCGATGCGGGTCGCGATCGAAGAGACCGAACGCCGTCGTGCCAAACAGATGGCGTACAACAAAGAACACGGCATCGACCCGAAACCGCTGCGCAAAAAAATCAACGACATCACCGAGGTGCTCATTCGTGAGGGACGCGACACCGAAGAATTGCTTTCGGGTCGTGCCCGTGACGATCGCCGCAGCACCACCCCGAATTTGCGGCGTGAAGGGATCGGTGCCGAAGGCGCGGAAACGCTCGAGGCGATCATCCACGACCTCAATGAGCAGATGCTGCAGGCCGCGAGCGAACTCAAGTTTGAGTTGGCGGCGCGGCTGCGTGATGAGCTTGCCGAGATGAAAAAGGAGCTGCGGCAGATCGAAAAAGCGGGCCACGCCTAACTGGACCAAAACCGGGCAAGATTGCAGCGCATCCGGGATACTGGAAGGGATGCGAAACGAAACCAGCCGCCAGACCCGCTCTCAGTCGCCCCGCAGTGACCGACCCCAGGTGCGTCCCACCGCCGAGGGGTGGGTGCAGCCGATGGGTCCGGATGGGCGTCCGCAGCTGCAATTCGCGGCTAAGCGGCGCGTGAAGCCGTCGCCCCGCCACCTGGCTGATCTCACCATGGCCGAGCGGCAGGAGTGGCTAAAAGAACTCGGGTTCCCGGCGTTTCGTGCCAAGCAGCTTTCGACCCATTATTTCCAGCACTACACCGACCGGGCAGAAGATATGACTGATCTGCCCGCGAAAGATCGCGATGAGCTGGTGGCACAGACTCTACCGACGCTGCTGACCGAGGTGCGTCGATTGCGTACCGATGATGGCAACACCATCAAATTTTTGTGGCGCTGTTTCGACGGCGTGCTCGTCGAGTCGGTACTCATGCGCTATCCGGGGCGGATCACGCTGTGTGTTTCTTCGCAGGCGGGATGCGGGATGAACTGTCCGTTCTGCGCCACCGGGCAGAACGGTCTGACACGGAATCTTTCGACAGCTGAAATTGTCGACCAGATCGTGCAGGCAAACCGGGCGATCGCCGGCGGTGAGCTCGGGGGAGTGCATGCGGATGGCGTGCCCGAGCGGGTGAACAATATCGTGTTCATGGGGATGGGTGAACCCCTCGCCAACTATAAGCGCATCATGAATGCGATCCACCGGATGGTCGACCCGGTTCCCGAGGGCCTCGGCATGTCGGCGCGCGGGATTACGGTGTCGACGGTTGGTCTCGTTCCCGCTATCCGCAAACTCGCGGATGAGGGGCTGCCCCTCACCTTCGCGCTATCGCTGCACGCGCCCGACGATGAGCTGCGCAATGATCTCATCCCGGTCAATAGTCGCTGGCAGGTGGATGAAGCACTGGATGCGGCCCGCGAATATTTCGACAAAACCGGCCGTCGGGTGTCAATCGAGTACGCGCTCATTAAAGACATGAATGACCACGCCTGGCGCGCCGATCTGCTGGCCGACAAACTCAACGCGCGCGGTCGCGGCTGGGTGCATGTGAACCCGATTCCACTGAACCCCACGCCGGGGTCGATTTGGACTCGGTCGACCCCCGAAGCCACTGCTGAGTTTGTCGAACGGCTGCGAGCTAAGGGAGTGCCGACCACGCTGCGCGACACCCGCGGTAAAGAAATCGACGGCGCCTGCGGACAGTTGGCGGCGGCCGACGAGCAGCGTTAGCCTGGCGCGAGTAGCCGAGCCACTGGGGAACGACCGAGCTCGCCACGTTTGGATCGTGGCGGATCTGGCTCGGTGACGCGCGGTGAGACCAACCAATTCTAATCGGGGCGACGTACCCTTGATGGGTGCCAGAATCCGCGTTTATGTCTCCGAACCAAGCCAAGACCCCGGTGCTGCACGTGCAGAATGCACGGGTGCACAATCTCAAAAATGTGTCGGTCACGGTGCCCCGTGACAAGATGATTGTGTTCACCGGGCTTTCGGGGTCGGGAAAGTCGTCGCTGGCGTTTGACACGATTTTTGCTGAGGGGCAGCGCCGCTATGTCGAGTCGCTCTCGTCATATGCGCGGATGTTTTTGGGGCAGGTTGACCGCCCCGATGTTGACCTTATCGAGGGGCTGAGCCCGGCGGTATCGATCGACCAAAAATCAACCAACCGCAACCCGCGCTCGACCGTCGGCACCATCACCGAAATCTACGACTACATGCGTCTGCTGTGGGCGCGAGTTGGTACCCCGCACTGTCCCGTATGTGGTGAGCGAATTGCGGCGGCCACCGTGCAGCAGATGGCCGACCGATTGATGGAGCTTGACACCGGGACGCGCTATCAGATTCTTGCCCCGGTAGTGCAGCAAAAAAAGGGCGAGTTTGTCGACCTGTTCTCGTCACTTTCACAGCAGGGGTTCGCTCGCGCGATTGTCGACGGCGAACGCGCGCAGCTGACGAACCCACCGACGCTCAAAAAATCGTACAAGCACGATATTTCAGTGATCGTTGACCGCCTCGCCGCCAAGGATGATCTGCTCGGCCGGCTCACCGACTCGCTGGAAACCGCGCTGCGACTGGCCGATGGGCGAGTCACGATCGATTTTGTCGATCGCGACAGCGACGATCCCGAGCGCACTATCACGTTTTCCGAGCAGCTCTCATGCCCAAACAATCACGACCTGGCGCTTGCCGAAATTGAGCCGCGCACATTCTCGTTTAACGCACCCTTCGGTGCCTGCCCAACCTGCGATGGTCTCGGCACCCGAATGTCGGTGGATGAAGAACTCATTATTGGCGATCCGGATGCATCCCTCGCAGAGGGTGCGATTTTGCCGTGGTCGTCGCAGGGGAAATCGCTCTACCAGTATTTTGATCGGCTGCTGCGCGGATTTGCCGATGAACTTGGCTTTTCGCTCACCACTCCCTGGCGCAAACTCCCGAAGGATGTGCAGCACGCTCTATTGCACGGCAAGGACCACAAGGTGCGAGTGCGATACCGCAATCGATACGGCCGCAACGTCACCTACTCATCGGGATTTGAGGGGGTCGTGCCCTACCTCGAACGGCAATTTGCCGAGGCAGAATCAGACACTGCCCGCGACCGGTGGCGCCAGTATTTGCGTGAGGTGCCGTGCGCCACGTGTCAGGGCGCGCGGCTGCGTCCCGAGGTGCTGGCCGTAACCATCCAGGGCAAATCAATCGCGGACGTCACCTGGATGTCGCTCGATGAGGCGCTCGCCTTTTTTGACAATCTCGAACTCACACCGCGCGAGCAGCAGGTGGCAGCCCAGGTGCTGCGCGAACTGCGTTCGCGGCTGAGCTTCCTCACCGAGGTGGGGTTGAGCTATCTCGATCTGGCCCGATCAGCGGGCACGCTCTCGGGTGGAGAGGCGCAGCGCATCCGGTTGGCGACACAGATTGGTGCCGGACTCACGGGTGTGCTCTACGTGCTTGATGAGCCCTCGATCGGTTTGCATCAGCGCGACAATCGGCGGTTGATCGACACGCTCATCAAATTGCGTGACCTCGGTAACACCCTGATCGTGGTCGAACACGACGAAGACACGATTCGGGCGGCGGATTGGCTCGTTGATATTGGCCCCGGGGCGGGGGAGTACGGCGGTGAGGTCGTGCACTCCGGTAACTATGACGAGCTGCTCAAAAACGAGGCGTCGATTACCGGCGACTATCTAGCCGGCCGGCGCAGCATCCCGGTGCCCGCGAAGCGGCGCAAGGTTGACCCGAAGCGCAAGCTCACGGTCGTGGGTGCCCGTGAAAACAACCTCAAAAATGTCACGGTCGATTTCCCCCTGGGCGTTTTTACCGCGGTGACCGGTATTTCAGGTTCGGGGAAATCGTCACTCGTGAACGATGTGCTCGAAAAGGTACTCGCCAACCGGCTCAACGGAGCCCGACAGGTTCCGGGCAAGCACACGCGAGTGACCGGTGTCGAACATCTCGACAAGGTCGTGCATGTTGACCAAGCCCCGATCGGCCGCACCCCGCGCTCGAATCCAGCCACCTACACGGGGGTGTTCGACCGCATCCGGAACCTGTTTGCTGAAACGCCAGAAGCGAAGGCGCGTGGCTACCAGGCCGGCCGCTTTTCGTTCAACGTCAAGGGCGGCCGGTGCGAAGAGTGTCGCGGTGACGGCACGATCAAGATCGAGATGAACTTTTTGCCAGACGTTTATGTCAAGTGCGAGGCGTGCGACGGCAAACGCTACAACCGCGAAACCCTGCAGGTGCACTACAAGGGCAAGACCATCTCAGATGTGCTTGATATGCCGATCTCTGACGCGGCCGAGTTTTTTGAGCCCATCACCGCTATCCACCGCTATTTGCAGACGCTGGTTGATGTGGGGCTTGGCTATGTGCGACTCGGGCAATCAGCAACGACGCTCTCAGGCGGTGAGGCGCAGCGTGTGAAGTTGGCAACCGAACTGCAGCGGCGCTCAAACGGGCGCACGGTTTATGTGCTGGATGAACCCACCACCGGGCTGCACTTCGAAGATGTGCGCAAGCTGCTGCTGGTTCTCGAGGGCCTGGTCGAAAAGGGCAACACCGTTATCGTCATCGAACACAACCTGGACGTTATTAAATGCGCCGACTGGGTGATCGATCTCGGTCCCGAAGGTGGTGCCGGCGGTGGCGAAATTGTTGCTACGGGAACCCCAGAGCAGGTTGCCGCGGTCGCCGAGAGTGCCACCGGCCAGTTCCTCGCCGAGATGGTTACACCGGCGCGAAGCCGGTCGCGCGGCAAAAAGTCGTAGTGAATGATGCGTCATGAGTGAAGCTCTGGATTGGCGGCCACGCACCGGAGATATTCCCGATAAACCGGGCGTGTATCGCTTTATTGATGCCTCGGGCCGGGTGCTCTACGTGGGTAAAGCCAAGCGGCTGCGGCAGCGGCTACAAAACTATTTCGCCCCGCCGGCAACACTGCCTGAGCGCACCCGCCGAATGGTCACCTCAGCCCGCGATGTGCAGTGGACCGTGGTCCGGAATGAAGTCGAGGCACTGCAGCTTGAATACTCGCTCATTCAAGAGCTCTCGCCACCGTTCAATGTGCGGCTCAAAGACGATAAATCATATCCGTTTATGGCCGTCACCTTGGCCGATGAAGCACCGCGGGTGATGGTCACCCGCAATCGTAAAATTCGCGGCGCCCGCTATTTCGGACCGTATCCAAAAGTGTGGGCGGTGAACGAAGCGATCGATCTGATGATTCGGGTGTTCCCCATCCGCACCTGCAACGACAGCAACTACCGTCGCGCCATGCTGACCGGAAAACCCTGCTTCGCCGGGCAAATTGGCAAATGCGGCGGCCCCTGCTCGCAAAAGGTCAGCATCGGGGAACACCGCAAAATCGTCGCCGAATTTGTGCACTTCATGGAGACCTATGACCGGTCGATAGTGGAAGATCTCGAACGGCAAATGCGGGAGGCATCCGAGCAACTGCGATTTGAAGATGCCGCCAAGCTTCGCGACCGGGTGGTCGCACTCAACACCGTGCTCGAAAAATCTACCGTGGTGGTTGCCGATTCAACCGACGCGGACGTGTTCGGGCTAGCCGACGACGAACTCGCTGCCGCAGTGCAGCTGTTTACCGTGCGCAAGGGGCGCGTGCGCGGCGTGCGCGGCTGGGTGCTCGATAAAGAACTCGATGTGGAGCATCCGGTGCTGGTTCAACAGATGCTGCAAGACGTGTATGGCGAACTCGAGCAGGTTCCGCCACGCGTCGTGGTGGTGCCGGAGCTCCCCGATGATGCCGAAGCGCTTGCCGATGTGCTCAGTCAAATACGCGGTGCAAAGGTTGAGCTGCGCCAGGCACAGCGCGGGGCGCTGGCAGACCTATCGCGCAGCGCCTACGCCAACGCGGCCGAGTCGCTGAAACAGTACAAATTGAAGCGCACCGCCGACTATGTTGCGCGCACTGACGCACTCAACGATTTGCAACAGGCCCTCGGCTTGAGCGAGGCGCCGCTGCGGATCGAGGCCTTTGATATTTCGCATCTGCAGGGCACCGGCATCGTCGGATCGATGGTGGTGTTCGAGGATGGGCTTCCCAAGCGCGGCCACTATCGCCGCTTCAATATCGCCGCGGCTCGAGACGATACGGATGCGATGCACCAGGTGCTTTCGCGCCGCTTGGCATATCTTGTCGAGCCCGAAGCCGACGCTGCAATCACAGCCGAGTCTGGTGCGGATGCGGCGGCAGCGAAACAAAAATCAAAATTTGCCTATCCGCCGCAGCTGCTGCTTATTGACGGCGGGCAACCGCAGGTGGCTGCTGCACAGCGCGCCGTCGACGAGTCTGGGGTGTCCGGGCTCGCCGTGGTCGGCATCGCAAAACGGCTCGAAGAGCTGTGGCTACCGGATGATGATTTTCCGGTTATTCTGCCCCGTTCATCCGAGGCGCTCTTTCTCGTGCAGCGGCTGCGCGACGAGGCCCACCGGTTTGCGATCACGGCACAGCGCAAATCGCGTCGCCGGGATATTCGGTCGCAGCTCGAAACGGTGCCGGGGCTCGGACCGACGCGGATTGCAGCGCTGCTGCGCACTTTCGGTTCGGTGGCGAAACTGCGACAGGCGACCATTGCCGAGCTGTGTGAGGTGCCGGGCATCGGAGAAACAACCGCCAAGGCAATCCATGATGCTCTCGGCAGCCCAGAGACCTAAAAATCAGTCTCAACCTGAGGTTTAAACTCGGAGCGGAAGCGCGGGTGAGGTCGGTACGCTTTAGCTACTGCCTGCAGCTGAGGGGGAAGTATGGAAGACACATCGGTACGTTCGGTGGATGATGAGCGACAGCGGCTGGTCATTGTTACCGGTATGTCGGGGGCCGGGCGCTCTACCGCCTGCAAGGCTTTTGAAGACCTGGGCTGGTTTGTAGTCGACAATCTGCCGCCGCAGATGATTCGACCGCTGAGCGAAATTGCCACGCACGCGAGCGGCTCTATTCCGAAGCTTGTGGTGGCAGTCGATATTCGCGGTGGCCGACTGCTCGAAGGCTTTGCCGACTTTATGAAGACGCTGCGTGAAAACCACGATGTTGACGTGGTTTTTCTTGACGCTACCGATGAGCGGCTGGTGCGCCGTTACGAACACTCGCGACGGCCGCATCCGTTGCAAGAGGGCGGCACCGTTCTTGAGGGTATTCAACGCGAGCGTGAACGGCTCAGCGAAATCCGCAGCATCGCCGATATGGTCATTGACACCACCGAGCTCAACGTGCACCAGCTGGCGCGGCGAATTTTTGAGCGCTTCGGAGACCCGGATGAAAACCGCATCCAGGTGTCGGTGACCAGCTTCGGTTTCAAATACGGCATCCCCGCCGACGCCGACCTGGTGTTCGATATGCGGTTTTTGCCGAACCCGTTCTGGATTGAAGAACTGCGACCGTTCAACGGCCGTGACAAGCAGGTGAGCGACTATGTGCTCGAACAGGATGGGGCTGAAGAGTTCCTCGCCGCATTCCGCCAGCTCATTGGCCCGGTGCTTGACGGTTACGAGCGAGAAAATAAGCGGCACGCACTCATCGGCATCGGCTGCACGGGCGGAAAACACCGTTCGGTAGCCATGACCGAGCGAATTGCGAGTATTCTTCGTGAGCGCGATGATGTCGCCGTCCAAGTGCGACACCGCGACCTTGGCCGCGAATAGATCTGGCTGCGCTCCGATAACAACCGGATGCTTGCGCCGCGTCATCGGCCAAGCGCACGAGCAGACAAAGCGGTAGCCGCAACCCAGGCGGAACTACCGAGTGATGAGAAAGCAGGAAACCAATTGTTGTTGACCGCGCAGGTGAAGCGTGAGATCTCTTCGGTGAACCCGGGTAGTACACAGGCTCGGGCTGCTCAGGTGTCGAGCCTGTTGCGTTTTGCCGGCGGCCTGCAACGAATTTCGAACCAGTATGTGATCGAGGCTGAACTCGGCGACGAAAGGGCCGCCCTGCGGCTGGCCACCGAGCTCAGCGCACTGTTTGCCGCCCGCCCACGGGTGAGCAAGCAGGTTGGCAGCGAGGGCAAAACCTTCGTGGTGCGAGTGCTCGAAAAAGGTGACACCCTCGCTCGCCAAACCGGTCTCATGGACAACCGCGGTCAAATCGTTCGTGGCCTACCAAACCGGCTCGCGATCGGTCAGGCTGAAACGCTCGTGGCGGTGTGGCGAGGTGCTTTTCTGGCAGCCGGCACGCTCACCGAACCCGGCCGCTCGGCGTCACTTGAAATCGCCTGCCCCAACCAAGAGACCGCCATGGCTCTCGTCGGTGCGGCAGCACGGCTCGGCATCTCGACGAAGGCGCGGGAAGTGCGCGGCGCACACCGCGTGATCATCCGCGAGCCCGAAGCAATTAGTGCCATGCTGTCGGCGCTCGGAGCGAAAGAAGTGTTGGCCGAGTGGGAGAAAAACCGACAGCGGCGCGAAACCCGAGCAACAGCAAACCGGCTCGTGAATTTTGATGACGCGAATCTGCGCCGTTCGGCGCAGGCTGCCGTGACCGCCTGCGCGCGCGTGGAGCGGGCGTTCGAAATTCTCGGTGACGATGTGCCCGAGCACCTGCGCTATGCCGGCGAATTGCGGCTGAAATATCGGGATGCATCGCTCGACGAGCTTGGGCGTCAGGCTGAACCGCAGATGACCAAGGACGCGGTCGCCGGGCGCATCCGTCGGCTGCTGGCCCTCGCCGACCGAAAGGCCGCTGAACAGGGGATTCCCGACACCGAAACTGCGCTTGAGCACGAAGATCTGATCTAGTTGGTCGGCCGTCTGACCCGAACTCGATAGCCGCGGATATGCGGGCTTAAAAGCTGGGAACCGAGTTTGCGTTGTCCCGCTAACCTGGCCCCGGAGTCAATCCGGGGTCAATACCGCGTTACCTCAACCAGAAACGCACACTCCCAACACCTAGGAGCATCCTGTGACCAAGATCGCGATCAATGGATTTGGCCGTATCGGACGTAGCTACGCCCGTGCCCTACTCGACGGCAGCCACCCCAACCTCGAACTGGTTGCCATCAACGATCTCACCGACAACCACACTCTTGCTCACCTGCTGAAGTACGACTCGACCTCGGGTGTGCTGCCCAACGACATCCGCCACGATGACGAAAACATCTACGTGGACGACCGCCAGGTGCACGCACTCGCCGAAGCCGACCCGGCCAAGTTGCCGTGGCGCGAACTTGGCGTTGAACTCGTGCTTGAGTGCACCGGCCGCTTCAACGACCCGGCGAAGTCGCAGGCCCACATCGACGCTGGCGCCAAGAAGGTGCTGCTCTCGGCTCCCGCCAAGGGCGCTGGTGCTCCCACCTTCGTGTGGGGTGTGAACCACACCGACTACAACCCCGAAACCGACCACATCGTGTCGAACGCTTCGTGCACCACCAACTGCCTGGCCCCCATCGTCAAGGTGTTCAACGACAGCTTCGGCATCGTCTCGGGTCTGATGACCACGGTGCACGCCTACACCGCTGACCAGAACCTGCAAGACTCGCCGCACCGCGACCTGCGTCGTGCCCGCGCGGCCGCGCTGAGCATCATCCCGACCACCACGGGTGCTGCTAAGGCCATCGGCCTGGTGCTGCCCGAGCTGGCAGGCAAACTCGACGGTTTTGCGCTGCGCGTGCCGGTCGAGACCGGTTCAATCACCGACCTCACCATCGTCACCGAGCGCGAGCTCACCGTCGAAGAGGTGAACGAGGCGTTCCGGGTAGCTGCCGAGGGCGAGTTCAAGGGCATCCTCAAGTACAACGAAGACCCGATCGTCTCGCGCGACATCATCGGTGAACACCACTCGTCGATTTTTGATGCACCGCTGACTCGCGTTATCGGCAACCAGGTCAAGATTTCGTCGTGGTACGACAACGAGTGGGGTTACACCGAGCGTCTCATGGACTTCTCGGCCTACATCGCTGAACGCCTCTAACAACCCACCGCTTCGACACCTTCGAACCTCTAGGGAAGGAACTAGCAATGGCTCTGCGTACGCTGGAAACCCTCGGCGACCTCGCCGGTAAGCGCGTGATCGTGCGTTGCGACCTCAATGTGCCGCTGGACGGCACCGAGATCACCGACGACGGACGCGTGCGTGCCTCGCTGCCCACGCTGCGAGCACTGCTCGAACAGGGCGCCAAGGTTATCGTCATTTCACACCTCGGTCGACCGAAGGGCACCCCGAAGCCCGAGTTCTCGCTCGCGCCAGCGGCAGCCCGCCTCGGTGAACTGCTCGGTCAGGATGTTGTGCTCGCTGCCGACACCGTGGGTGAGAGCGCCCAGGAAGCGGTGGCCAACCTGGCTGATGGTCAAGTCGTGGTGCTCGAAAACCTGCGCTTCAACCCCGGCGAAACCAGCAAGGACGATGCCGAACGCGAAGCCTTTGCCGCTGAACTCGCGAAGTTCGGTGACGCCTATGTCTCGGACGGCTTCGGTGTTGTGCACCGCAAGCAGGCGTCGGTGTACGACCTTGCCAAGGCGCTGCCATCGGCTGCCGGATACCTCGTTGCCAACGAGGTGGAAAAGCTCGGTCGCGTGGTAAACGACCCCGAAACTCCGTTCACCGTGGTGCTCGGCGGTTCGAAGGTGTCGGACAAGCTCGGTGTCATTGAGAATCTGCTGCCGCGGGTGAATCGTCTGGTTATCGGCGGCGGGATGCTCTTCACCTTCCTGGCAGCTCAGGGGCACGCCGTGGCCAAGTCGCTGCTGGAAGCTGAACAGCTCGACACTGTCAAGGGATATATCGACGAGGCTGCTGAACGCGGCGTTGAGCTGCTGCTGCCCAGCGATATTGTCGTTGCCGAAAAATTTGCCGCGGATGCCGACCACGAGGTCGTTGCAGCAGACGCGATCGAATCATCGAAGTTCGGTGCTGAGGGCATCGGTCTCGACATCGGCCCCGAAACTGCTCGGGCCTACGCTGAGGCGATTCGCACCTCAAAAACGGTGTTCTGGAACGGCCCGATGGGTGTATTCGAATTCCCGGTATTTGCCAACGGCACCCAGGCCGTTGCGCAGGCGCTCACCGAGGTCGACGGACTTTCGGTGGTGGGTGGCGGCGACTCGGCCGCTGCGGTGCGGACGCTCGGTTTCGCGGATGACGAGTTCGGCCACGTCTCAACCGGTGGCGGTGCGAGCCTCGAACTCATCGAGGGCAAGCGCCTACCGGGCCTCGAGGTGCTGGGATGGTAACGCAGCGCACCCCGCTCATGGCGGGCAACTGGAAGATGAATCTCGATCACCTGCAGGCGATCGCTCTCGTTCAGAAGCTCGCATGGACCCTGAAAGATGCCGGGCACGACTATCAGGATGTTGAGGTCGCGGTATTTCCGCCCTTCACCGACATCCGTTCGGTCCAGACCGTGGTGGACGCCGACAAGCTCGGCGTCCGCTACGGCGGCCAAGACCTGTCGCCGCACGATTCGGGTGCCTACACCGGTGACATTTCGGGTGATTTTTTGAAGCGCCTCGCCTGCAGCTACGTGCTTGTGGGGCATTCAGAACGTCGCACGATTCACGGCGAAACCGACGAGGTGTGCGCCGCGAAGGTGCAGGCAGCACTGCGCCATGAACTGGTGCCGGTGCTGTGCGTTGGTGAAACGCTCGAGCAGCGCGAAGCGACCGATCACCCGGCCGAGGTTGCGGTGGCGCAGATGCAGGCGGCACTGGCAGATGTTGCGGATGACGCCGAAGTGGTAATCGCCTACGAACCAGTGTGGGCAATTGGCACCGGGAAAGTCGCGACTGTCGAGCAGGCCCAGGAAGTGTGCCAGGCGCTGCGAGCGGCACTCGCCGAGCGCTTCGGCACCGAGCGTGCCGCACAGTTGCGCATTTTGTACGGTGGCTCGGTCAAACCCGACAATGTCGCTGCGCTCATGCGCGAGCCGGATATTGACGGTGCTCTCGTGGGAGGCGCCAGCCTGAGCGTTGAAGATTTCGCTTCGATCGTTCGATTCCGGCACCACGTGGGCGCGTAGTCGTTTTCTATGGCGTATCACCGTTAGACTGTTACGAGGTCTGGCTCCGGGCAGGCCTCGTAACAGCATTCGGTGCCAACCGTAAACAAGAGGTTTCCGTGGACATCTTCCTCATCATCCTGCAAGTCTTGCTCGCTATCACCAGCGTGCTGCTCGTGCTGCTCGTGCTGCTGCACCGCGGTAAGGGCGGCGGTATTAGCGACATGTTTGGTGGCGGGATTACCTCGAGCGCACAGTCATCGGGTGTGGCCGAAAAAAACCTCAACCGCATCACCACCTGGGTGCTCGTGTTCTGGGCACTCATCATTGTGCTGATGGGCATTATCACCAAGTACCAGACCCCCGGCCTGGCGTAGCGGGCGAGCTCCGCTCAGCTCATCGCGGCATCGTCGGCATACAGCCGCAGCGATTCTTTTGCGGCAATCCGAGCAATCGGATAATTTTCGCGATTTTCGCCGAGCGCATCCGCCAGCGCGTCGCGTTTACCGGCCCCGGTTGCGTACACCGCCACCATCCGGGATGCATTGATCACCGGCAGCGTGAGCGATACCCGTTCGGCGGGCGGCTTGGGGGAGTCGTGCACCGCAATCGCAACCCGGTCGGTTACCTCGACCCCGGCCAAACCGGGGAATAGTGATGCAGTGTGTCCGTCGGGCCCCATCCCGAGCAGCATCACATCAAATTGCGGAGTACCGGATGCATCCGCGGGCAGCGTGCGAGCAATTTCGTCACTGTAGCGTGCTGCTGCGGCCGCCACATTCACCACAGCACCTTTTGTTGGCACTTCGTGGACCTGCTCATGATGCACACCGGTAGCCTCAGCTAGCGCAGCTGCCAGCAGGATGGCATTGCGTTCGGGATCCTGCGCTGGGAGAAACCGTTCATCGGCAAACCAAAAGTGCACCCGCTGCCAATCAAAACCGGCGGCAGTTCCGGCACGGAAAAGCTGCGGCAACACCACCTCTCCGAGTGAGCCACCCGACACCGCGATCTGGATGTTTTCGGGAGCTTCGGCACGGCGAATCAACCAGTTGAGTACATCGTCAACGAGAGCTGCGGCAGCAGCCGCCGGGGTGGGCGCGTGGACGAGAGCAGCGTCGCGCAGCGACATCGGATCCTCCATCTGGGCGGTGAGCGGGGACGTGTTCGAGGCTGGGCGCGCTACCTATTGCGCGCCGTGGTGGTCATCGAGCTGCAGGCGCGGAACACCACGAAGCAGCACATCGGCGTACACCTCATCGGGGGCCAGTGAACGAAGTTCTTCGGTGAGCACTTCGGTGACCGTACGCACCGGCAGCGGGATGAGCTGCTCGGGTTGCCCCTCCTGACTGAACCGCAGCGTGTCGGCATCAATACGTTCGAGCACAAACGATCCCGAGTTGCGCTTCAGCGTGACCGAATAGAGGTTCACACGGCTGTTGGCGCTGAGAAGTTCATCGGCCTCGTCCGCGATTGGCACAATTTCAACCGGAACTTCGAGAAAGTGCTGCAGCCACGCCGACATCAGCAACGGCACCGTACTGCCGGCACGGCCAACGACGCGGGCGCCCAGCACCGTCTCAAACGGTGGTTGATCGAGCACCGCCGCCAGCTGTGCACGCCAGCCGGTGATGCGGGTCCAGTCGAGGTGCGCATCCCCGGGGTGAAAATCGGCGGCCAGGCGCCGCAACCGTTCAAGTGTTGAGGCACAGTGCGGTAGCTGGTTGGTAGCCTCATCAACAATGCGCACGGCCGCCAAACGTCCCAGGGGAGTGGTCGAGGGCGAGCCGCCAGCCCAGCGAGGCCACCAAACCACCACGGGCGCGTCCGGCAACAACAGGCCCTGCACGAGGGTCTCGGCGTCTGCCGCTGCCTCGCCACTGGCGTGCAGCACCACGACCTCACCGGCACCGGCATCGCGACCGACACGGATTTCGGCATCCAACTGGGTTTCGGCATCGGGGCTCGTGTGGATCACGATGACGCGCATCGGGTGCTCGCTACTGGCCTCGTTCGCGGCGCGAATGGCTTCTTCATCCACCGTGTTTTCGTTAACAACAACGAGTGTCAGCACTCGGCTGAGCGCCAGCGCGCCGCCCTCCTCACGCACCTCAACGAGTCGGCGGGCGATCTGCGAGGTGGTGGTGTTGGTCAGTTCGATAATCACGGGCGCCTCCACATCCGGCCGTCACGACGCATCAGCGCATCCGCCGACGCCGGCCCCCAAGAACCGGGACGATAAACTTCGGGTGCTCCGGCCGCTGCCCAATACTCCTCAATAGGGTCGAGGATGCGCCACGATAGCTCCACCTCTTCGTGTCGCGGGAATAGGGGCGGGTCACCCAGCAGCACGTCGAGGATGAGCCGCTCATAAGCCTCAGGACTCGACTCGGTAAAGGCGTGTCCGTAGCCCATGTCCATGGTCACGTCACGCACCCGCATCCGAGCACCCGGCACTTTAGAACCGAAACGCATTGTCACGCCCTCATCGGGCTGCACCCGAATCACGAGGGCGTTGGGCCCGAGCGAGGCACGCTCGGCAGGAGCAAACAGGTGCACGGGCGCCGGCTTAAAAGTGATCGCGATTTCGGTAACGCGGCGGCCAAGCCGTTTACCGGTGCGCAGATAGAACGGCACCCCCTGCCAGCGGCGCGAGTCGATTTGCAGGCGCATCGCGGCATAGGTTTCGGTGAGCGACTCGGGGTTCATCCCCTCTTCTTCGCGGAAGGCGCACACGCGTTCGCCGCCCTGCCAGCCGCTGCCGTACTGGCCGCGGGCGGTGGTGAGTCCGAGATCATCACCGAGCCGCACCGCCGCCAGCACCTTTTCTTTTTCGGCACGCAGATCCTTGGCGGTGAACGAAAGCGGTTCTTCCATCGCGGTGAGCGCCAGCAATTGCAGGAGGTGGTTCTGGATTACATCGCGGGCAGCGCCGACCCCGTCGTAGTAGCCAGCGCGACCTGAAACGCCGATATCTTCGGCCATGGTGATCTGGACATGATCCACCCAGTTCGCATTCCACAGCGGCTCGAACATGGTGTTCGCAAAGCGCAGCGCCAACAGGTTTTGCACCGTCTCTTTACCGAGGTAGTGGTCGATGCGGAAAATCGAATCGCTCGGGAAACACGACTCAATGATGTTGTTGAGCTCGCGGGCGCTGGCCAAATCGTGGCCGAACGGCTTTTCAATAATCACCCGGCGCCACTGGTCTCCGATCGATTCGGCCAGGCCCGATCGGCGCAGCTGCTCGGTAACGGCGGCGAACGAGCGCGGCGGAATCGACAGATAGAAGGCGTGGTTGCTGCGGGTTCCACGATCACGGTCGAGCTCGCCGAGCACTCGGGTGAGTTCATCAAATGCCGCATCGCTGTTGAACTCGCCGCTCACGAAACGCACGCCAGCGGCCAGCTGTCGCCAGACTTCTTCGTTCCACTCGGTACGAGCATGGGCGCGAACGCTCTCGAGCACAAAATTGCGGAACTCGTCGTCGTTCCACGGGCGGCGGCCAAAACCAACCAGTGCGAACGAGGGTGAGAGTAAGCCGCGATTGGCCAGATCGTAGATGGCAGGTAGCAGCTTTTTTCGGCTGAGATCGCCCGTAACGCCGAACAGCACGAGACTGCTGGGGCCAGCGATGCGATCGAGACGCCGCTCAATCGGCGGCCGGAGCGGATTATGAGTGGCCGAAACAGGAACCGGAGTCAACTCTGCTGCCATCCCCTAAAGATCACGAAGTGCGTCGAGCAGCTGCTGCGCACCGGCCTCGGGGTCGGTCAGCTCCAGGCGCAGCACCGGCATACCCGCGGCTGCCAGCACCGATGCATCCCCGGCTGCCTGGGCGGCAATCAGGCGACCAAAAGTGAACGGACGGCCGGGGATTTCCACGTCAACGTCTTCATCCGTGGTGATTTGCAAGAACACTCCCACACGCGGTCCGCCCTTGTGGAATTGACCGGTCGAGTGCAAAAAGCGCGGAGCCCAGCCGAAGGTCACCGGACGACGCGAACGATGCGCGATCAATTCGCGGGTCTGGGGAAGCAGCTCGGCAGCCAGCCGGTTGGCGTAGGCCTGGATGCTGACATAGCCGCCCTCGGGCAGCAGCGCGAGCAGGGCCGCGACAGCGTCCTTGACGGATGCGTCGCCTCGCAGCACGTCCTCGGTGCCGCGCACGGCGATTGCGCCGTCAACAAATGCGGCCGGCTCGGGCTCGGGGGTGTTGTCAAGCAGCTCACGCGCGGCGGCCTTTGCCGACTCAACATCGGGCTGGTCGTAGGGGTTGATGCCGATAATTCGACCGGCCACAGCAACCGCCACCTCCCACAGCAGCATCTGCTCGGCCAGCGTGCCCGAAACGGCAATCTCATCGCCCTGTGCGGGAGTGACGGCGGCGTCGGCGACCAGCCGGACCACCTGCAGATCGGGGATGGGGAGCCCAATTTCTGGTGCATCCGCGCCGAGCACTACCGGTAGCAGTCCCTTGCCCTCTTTACCGGTGGATTCGGCAATGAGCTGTTCGGCCCAGTCGCCGAACCCGACGATCGGGGTGCCATCCTCAACGATTCCCACATAGGTCTTGAGCGGGTCACCGCCGGCAAGGGCGGCACCGAGCACCAGACCCGGGTTATCGGGTGAGTCGGCGGCGAGTTCAGCGGCCACGGATTCAGCGTCGGCAAGTACCGCGGCAATGTCCAGACCGGCGAGTCCCGTGGGGACAAGTCCGAAAGCGGTGAGCGCCGAGAACCGGCCACCGACGCTCGGGTCGGCGAGGAAGTGGCGGTACCCCGCCTCCTGCGCCCACTGCGCGAGCGGTGAGCCGGGATCGGTAACGATGCAGATGCGTTCAGCCGGGTCGATGCCGAGCTGCTCAAATGCCGCGATGAACGCGCGACGCTGCGAGTCGGTCTCGACGGTCGAACCCGACTTTGACGACACCACGACGGCGGTGTGCTCGAGGTCGGATTCGAGCACGTCGGCGACGTGTTCCGGGTTGGTCGAGTCGAGGACGTCCAGTTCGATTTGGGCGGTGCGCGCCATCACCTCGGGTGCGAGTGACGAACCACCCATACCGCACAGCACGATTCGCGTGACCCCTTTTGCACGCAATTCATCGCGGGCCGCGGTGATCTGCGCAATCAGCGGCTGTGACACTTCGTGGGCCGCCGTCCAGCCAAGCCGTTTGCTTGATTCATCGACCGCGGCCTCGCCCCACAGCGTGGCGTCCTGTGCAAATAGCCGCGAAGCGAACTGCTCGGCGACAAGCTGATCGAGATAACGTCGAGCTGCACTGGTGGCAGCGTTTGCGGTAGAAACCTTGATGGCCATGAGCGGTTCTTTCTCGGTAGAGCGGGCTGCGGTGGTCGACTGGTTTGAGCTGGGTCTCTTGCGTGAGCTTATTTGTCGGCGGCGAGCTGATCCGCGACGGTTTGCTGCAGTTCACGCCACGAGACAATGAATTTTTCGACGCCTTCGCGTTCGAGCAGCTCGACCACCTCGGTGTAGGAAATGCCGGCGGCGTCGATCTCATCGAGCAGTCGATTAGCGTCGTGGTAGGTGTCGCGAATTGAATCACCGTGTAGCTCACCGTGGTCAGCGAATGCCTCGAGCGTTTTTTCGGGCATGGTGTTGACGGTGTTGTTTGCGACTAGCTCGGTGACGTAGAGCGTGTCGGGTAGCTGCGGGTCTTTTACGCCGGTGGATGCCCACAGCGGGCGCTGCAGCTGTGCTCCGGCATCGAGCAACACTTTGGCGCGCTCCGAGCTGAACATCTCTTCAAAGAGCTGGTAGGCAAGGCGGGCATTCGCGAGCGCGGCGCGGCCGCGCAGCGCGTGGCAGTCGCCCAGCCGACGGTCGATCTCGACATCCACGCGCGACACGAAGAACGATGCGACCGAGTGGATACTCTGCAGATCATTGCCGCGTTCGAGTGCCTGTTCAAGACCGGTGAGGTAGGCGTTGATCACCTCGCGGTAGCGGGGGAGCGAGAAGATGAGCGTGACGTTCACCGAAATCCCGGATGCGATCGCCTCGGTAATTGCCGGCAGGCCTTCGACGGTTGCCGGGATTTTGATCATGGCATTGGGGCGATCGACCTTTGCCCACAGTGCTTTCGCCTCGGCGATAGTGCCCTCGGTGTCATTGGCCAATAGCGGCGAAACTTCAATTGAAACGCGACCGTCGATGCCGCCGGTGGCGTCGTATACGGGACGCATCACATCGCAGGCACGGCGCACATCCTCGGTGGTGATTTCGATGATGGCGCTGTCGACGTCGGCGCCGGCGGCTGCGAGCTGTGACACCTGCTCGGCGTAGCTTTCGCCATCGCGCAGCGCAGCGGCAAAGATCGACGGGTTGGTGGTGACGCCCACGACATTGCGTTCGGTGATGAGCTGCTGCAGCGACCCGGAGGTAAGCCGTTCGCGTGAGAGGTCGTCGAGCCAAATGCTGACGCCGAGTTCAGAGAGTGCCTGGGTGTTGGGGTTCGACATGGTGAGCTGGCTCCTCGGAGTTTTTGTCGGTACGAGAGTGCTGACGGGCTGGCCGACTACTTGCCGGCGGCGATCGATTCGCGCGCGGCCGCAATGACAGCCTCAGTGGTGATGCCGTAGCGGCGCAGCAGATCGTTGCCGTCGGCGGATGCGCCGAAGTCTTCAACCGAGACCGAGCGTCCCTGGCTGCCCACGAAGGGTGCCCAGGTGAGCGCCAGGCCGGCTTCAACACTGACGCGAGCGGTTACTGCGGTGGGCAATACCGATTCGCGGTAGTCATCGCTCTGCTGCGAGAACCATTCCTGGCTCGGCATCGAAACCACGCGGGTTGCGGTGCCCTCGGCCTCGAGCTGCTCGCGCGCGGCAAGTGCGAGCTGCACCTCCGAACCGGTGGCGATCAGAATTACCTCGGGAACGCCACCGCGAGCCTCAGCAAGGATGTAGCCGCCGCGGCTGGTTGCCGTGGCCGACGCGAGTTCGTCACCCCGCGCATCCCCGGTGCCGCGCTGCAGCACGGGCAGGTCTTGGCGGCTGAGAATGAGCCCCACCGGCGCGGTGTGGCGGCGCAGCGCTTCGAGCCACGCCTGTGCGGTTTCGGCGGCGTCGGCGGGACGAACGATCTCTACGTTCGGAATGGCGCGCAGCGAAGTGAGCGTTTCGACCGGCTGGTGAGTCGGGCCGTCACCGCCGAGCGCGATCGAGTCGTGGGTCCACACATAGATGGGTGCGATCCGCATGAGCGCGGCCAGGCGTACGGCCGGGCGCATGTAGTCGCTGAAAATGAGGAAGGTGCCGCCGAAGGGGCGGGTGGGGCCGTGCAGCACGATGCCGTTGAGGATCGCGCCCATGGCGTGTTCGCGCACACCAAAGTGCAGCACCCGACCGGTGAGATCACCGGTCCAGGTCGAGGTGGAGTGCTCGGCGGGAACAAACGACTTCGCGCCCTTGATGACAGTGTTGTTCGAACCGGCAAGGTCGGCGGAACCACCCCACAGTTCGGGGAGTTCGGCCGCGAGCGCGTTAATCACCTGCCCCGAAGCCTTGCGAGTTGAGAGTTTTTCAACACCCTCGAAAGTCGGCAGTGCCTCGGCAATATTTGCGGGCAGTTCGTGGGCCATGAGTCGATCGAAAAGCGCCTTGCGTTCGGGGTTTTTCGCAGCCCAATCGTCAAAACGCGCCTGCCACTGTTCACGCACCGGCTGCATCCGCTCGGCAAGACCGCGCGTGTACTGCAGCACCGCGTCTTCGATGATGAAGTCTTCGTCGGGGTTGAAGCCGAGGATTTCCTTCGTGGCGCGGATCTCATCCGCACCCAGCGCGGCGCCGTGCGAAGCGCCGGTGTTCTGCAGGTTTGGTGCCGGATAGGCGATGAAGTTTTTGAGGATGATGAGCGAGGGCTTGTCGGTCACCTGCTTGGCGGCCTCGATCGCCTCGGCGAGCGCGGGCACATCTTCGGTGACTCGCGTGTGGTTATTGGTCCAGTCGACCACGCGCACATCCCAACCGTAGGCCTCGTAGCGCTTGGCCACATCCTCGGTGAAAGCAATATTGGTGTCGTCTTCGATCGAGATGCGGTTCGAGTCATAAATCGCGATGAGCCGGCCAAGCTGCTGGTGTCCGGCCATCGAACCGGCCTCTGAGGCGACGCCCTCTTGCAGGCAGCCGTCGCCGGCGATCACATAGGTGTAGTGATCGAAGGGGCTTTCACCCTCGGGGGTGTCGGGGTCGAACAGGCCCCGTTCGTAGCGCTGCGCCATTGCAAAACCGACTGCGGTTGAGATGCCCTGGCCGAGCGGGCCGGTGGTCATTTCCACATGTTTGAGATGGCCATATTCGGGGTGGCCGGCGGTGGGGGAACCCCAGGTGCGCAGGTTTTTGAGATCGTCGAGTTCGAGACCAAAACCGCCCAGGTAGAGCTGGATGTACTGAAGCAGCGAGGCGTGCCCGTTCGACAGGATGAAACGGTCGCGTCCCAGCCACTGATCATCGGCCGGGTCATGGTGCATGACGTTCTGATAGAGCAGATGAGCGACGGGCGCGAGACTCATCGCGGTGCCGGGGTGGCCACCCTTTGCAAGTTCGACCGCGTCTGCGGCGAGCAGGCGGGCGGTGTCGGTTGCGCGCTGGTCGAGTTCGGTCCAGTTCACAGTGCTCAAGATGGCTCCTCAACGAGTCGACGGTGTTGCGCCGTTTGGCTTTGCTTCGAGCCTAGCGCGCAGCCGTGGCTCTTCGCTGACGAAACCGCACGAGATGCGGGCGAGTGCGGTGAATTGCGGGATGGGTGTGGCTTTGCAGCCGCGTGACGTTACGTGACTCTGCGCGCGCCTGACGGTAGAATGTCGTGAACGCGTTTGTAAGGGATTGGTGTCTGTGTCAATCAAAAATATTGCCGGTGCGCACACCGGTTCGGTCCACCAGGTCGAGTCCGCGGGCTCGCAAGCTGGCGCCAAGGCGGGTGTGGCGTTGCCGACCTGGCGTCGGAAACTGGCGGCCTACATCTCCCTCGTCAAACCCCGCATCATTGAGCTGCTGCTGATCACCACGCTGCCAACGATGATTCTCGCCGAGCGCGGTATGCCCGATGTGTGGCTGATGCTCGGCGTGCTGGTGGGTGGAGCCATGTCGGCAGGCAGTGCCAACACCTTCAATTGCTATATCGACCGCGATATCGATCGCTTGATGAAGCGCACTTCGAAGCGGCCTCTGGTTACCGGTGAGGTTAGCGACCGCGAGGCGCTCATTTTTGCTTGGACACTCGGCGTGCTGTCGACCGTGGTGCTGTGGGCGGTGTCGAACCTGCTGGCCGCGGTGCTCTCGGTGGTGGCGATTTTGCTCTATGTCGTGCTGTATTCGCTGATTTTGAAGCGTCGCACCGACCAGAACATCATCTGGGGTGGTGTCGCCGGATGTATGCCGGTGCTTATCGGCTGGGCTGCCGTGACCAACTCGCTCAGCTGGGAACCCCTCATCCTGTTCCTGATCGTTTTTCTTTGGACTCCGGCACACTATTGGCCGCTTTCGGTGAAATACGCCGACGACTACGACCGGGCTTCGGTGCCGATGCTCTCGGTTACCGAGGGGGTCGGCTCGGTGGCACTGCAATCGGTGATCTACGCCTGGGCCACGGTCATTGCCAGCCTGATGCTCGTACCGGTGGCACCGATGGGCTGGGTTTACACGGCTGTTGCACTGCTTGGGGGCGTGTGGTTCATTTGGGAAGCACACAAGCTGTACTTCAATGTGGTGCAGGATGATGGTCGAGCTCGGCCGATGCGGGTGTTCCATCTGTCGATCACCTACCTGACGCTTGTATTCCTCGCGGTGGGTATCGACCCGTTCGTCTATCTGGCACTACCGGGACTCTAAGCGGATGTGTTTTCGGCGAGTGTGGCTGACTGTTGTAGCGACAGCGGCCACACTCGCACTGTTATTGCCAACGAACGCAGTGTTACCTGTGGCAGCGCTACCGGCGGCAACCGCAAGCACACCACCCACCGGCAGCGAGTCACCCACCGAGGCCCAGGTGCCATTCACCTCGATCCCGCCGGTGTCACCGGTCGAGCTCGAGACCGGGACCTGGGAGCCCTCAGCACTCGAGCGCATCGTGGTGGTACAAGACGGGCTTACACGGTCGTCAACCGCCAATGACGTCGTCTCCGGCGCGCTTCGCGAAGCTGACCGGCTCGCGCATGAGTTTGCCGCGACCGGGCTCGTGGCGAGCGAACCAACGATTAGCTACACCTCGCCAGAAGTTGTCGAACAGCAGCCCGATGCGGCGCAGCTCGTGCTCTCGCTCGATGAAGGACACCGTGAGCGACGCGATGAGGACGCCCCGAACGACAACGGCACCATTACGGTCGATGAGCGCGGCGTCACGATCACTGCCGCTGACACCACTGGCCTGTTTCGCGCGGGCCGCGCACTGCTACAAACACTGAACGCTAATGGCAAGGTGAGCCACGGCAGCTACGAACTGGGGCAGTCAAGCCCGACTCGCAGCGTGCATCTGGATGTTGCCCGCAAGCGCTACGCCATCGACACCATTGAGCAGCTGCTGCGGCAAATGTCGTGGCTCGGGCTGAACGAGCTCGAACTCCATTTTTCAGAAAATGAAGGCTGGGCAATTGCCAGTGATGCGCATCCCGAAATCGTCAGTGACGACGCCTACACGAAAGCTGAAATCCGCGAACTGATCGCCTACGCGGCCGATCTACACATCCGCATCACCCCGTCACTCGATATGCCGGGGCATCTCGATCACGTGCTTGAAACGCATCCCGAATGGCAGCTGCGGGCGAATGATGGTTCACCGGTATTTGGCGCGCTCAACATTAGTGATCCACAGGCGCGCGAGTTTGCGTTCGAACTGATCGACGAATACGCCGAGCTTTTTGAACCGGGCCCGTGGAATCTTGGCGCCGACGAATTTGTCGACTTTGACGACTACAGCGAGGTCGCGGTGCTGAGTGAATATGCGCGGGCGTATATTGGCGCGGATGCGAACGCCTCGGATGCGCTCACCGAGTTCGTGAACGAGGCGGATGCGCGGCTGCAGCAGCACGGCTACTCGGTGCGCGTGTGGAGTGACGGGATGCTGAAGGGCAGCTCGGTGGCACTCAACCCGGATATTACGGTGGCCTATTGGACGACGCGACCCGCAGACGTGGCTGGTATTGACGAGTTCGCTGTGAACGGTAATCCGCTGCTCAACGTGAACGATGAGTACCTGTATTTCGTGCTCGGTGAACGGGTGGGCTATCGCTATCCCACCGGCGAGGAGATTCTCAGTGATTGGGATGCCGGGGTTTTCCCGGGCGGGCAGCTCGCGGGTGGAGACGCCGAGGTTACCGGCGGCATGTTTGCGGTGTGGAGCGATATTCCCGAGGCACTTGACGATGCCGAATTGCTTGCGCGCCTTCGGCTACCGCTCGCGGCGATGGCGTGGAAGCTCACTATCAGCGAAGAATTGCCAGGCTGGGATGAATTTCAGCAGCTTGTTGAAGAAACCGGCGAGCCGGTTGCGGTGCCTCTGAGCGCGGATGGCAGCGAGGCGCAGGGGGAGTGGCCGGTCGAATCGAGCCCCGCACCCACCGCGAACGAACCTGATGCGCCCGGCAATGGCCCGGGTCTGTTGCCGTGGTTAGTCGCTGTGGGCGCAGCACTGGTGGTAGCCGCCTTCGCCACATTTCGGCGCCGACGGGCGAGCGGCTAGCTGAGGTCAAAGGATGCGAGCGGCCGCATTAGCGAACGCTTTTTATCGACATGGCCACCCATCCGCGAGAGGATCGAGTCAAGCGCCGAAATCGCCTCGACAATGAACGGCCCCTTGTTCAACATCACCGCCTCGGCCCGGCGCGACATGGCCGCATCCGTCACTTCGGCACGCGAGGGCAGGCCCGTGCGGGCGAGTGAGTCGAGCACCTGCGTGGCCCAGATCACCGGCACGTGAGCGGCCTCACAAACCCAGAGAATTTCTTCCTGCACTTCGGCCAGGCGATCAAAGCCGAGTTCGACGGCGAGATCACCGCGAGCGATCATCACCCCAACTTCGCCCCAGCGCATTGCCTCGAGGAGCATCTGGGGGAGCGCCATAAAGCCGGGCTCGGTTTCGATTTTGAGGGTGATCGCCAGTCGGTCGGCACCGAGCTGCTCGAGTTCATGGATGAGGTCGGCGACGTCTTCGCGCGAACGCACGAATGAGAGATTCACCATGTCTGCGTGCTGCGCCACGAACGGCAGATGCGAGCGATCATCGTCGGTGAGTGCGGGGATGCGCAGGGTGGTGTCGGGCAGATTGATGCCCTTTTCAGCACGCAGCTTGACGCCAGCGGCACCGGCACGCACGACATCTACGACGATTTCATTCGGTGTAACTTCGCGGACGAGCCCCTCGATCTTGCCGTCGTCAAAGAGGGCACGGTGGCCGGGGCGCACATCACTGAACGCGGCCTCGAGTGAACAACCGATGCGATGCACGCGCGTGGTGTGTGCGGGCTGGGGTGACATTTCCCGCTGCAAACGAATTTCATCGCCGGCGAGCACCAACAGGTGCTGACGCACCTCGGGAAGCTCACCCACGGTGATCGCATCGAGCGCGCCGGGCTGGATCTGCTGACCGGTTTCGAAATACAACGTGCGGTCAAAAGTGACGACCACGGCAGTCTCATTGGCAGCGACAACCTGCAGTTTGCGGCGCCGGCCGCGCGCATCCCGCATCTTGAGCTGATCGCCAACGCGCAGGTCAGATAGTTTGCCGCGCACCGGAATGACCGTCTCGATTTCGGTTGTGCCGGCTTCGACGCCCTCACCCTCGAGCACAAAACGCACGCGCGCGGGTTCGGTGACCACACCCTGATCGTTGCGCGTGGGTTTGACCTTGATGACTTTGGGGCCGGCTTCAAGGGGACCGGTGCGCAGTTTGGGGCCGCCGAGGTCCATTGCCACGAGCACATCACCGGGGAGTTCACGCACCGAATTCACCATCCGGCTCCAGGCAGTTTCATCATCATGGGCACAGTTGATGCGAGCGAGATCCATTCCGGCGGCACCCATGCGGCGCACGAGCGCATCATCATCGGCGGCCTCAGAGGGCATCGTCACCATGATGCGGGTGTCGCGATCAGCGCTGCTGTGGACGTCACCGAGGGTCGCCATGGTGTTGCGTTCGAGCACAAGGTCGCCACTGTCGAGCGCACCCCAGATGTCGTGACGGTGACGTCCCTCGAGCATGGCCGCAACGGTCTCGATGACGGTCAGCAGCCACGAGAGCACCTCAGATTCGGTGCGGCCAAGGCTCGAGAGGCCATAGGCCGACAGTGATACCTGCAGTGGGCGCAGATCGTGCTGGCGAATTGCCACGTAGTGGACGAGATTGCGGGCGCTGGAACGATGCTGGGGTTGTACCGCGGCGATCTGCTCGACGGCCGCTGCCTCGGCCGCATACAAGCTGTCACGCAGCGCGCACAGCTGCGCGTGCAGCTCTGGTAGAGACAGGACGTGAGCACGCTGGAATTCCATAGTCTTCATTGCATCGCATGAAGGTGAATTACGCGAGCATGTTTGCGGGCGTCCCCGCCTGCCGTGACTGGTCGGAACCAGCATCCCGCAGCAGTGAGCAGGCAGCGCGTGCTATTGATCGCAGCGCTACTCACTACCACAGCGCTATTCAGCCACTTCAGTTGGCCGGCTGAGTTCGCGTCGCAAATTCACCAGCAGCACTGAAAGCATTGCCAAGACGGTTACGGCGAGCACCATGTGGACCGCCACCGACCAGATCGGCAGCCCGGTACGCGCCTGATAAATACCGAACCCAATCTGCATCATGACAAACACCGCGAGCGTGTCGGTGAGTTTTTGCGAGGCATCAAGTTTGGCACGTGCTACCAGGATGCGCAGCACCACGATTGAGATCAGTAGCGCATACCCCGGCCAGGCGTGCACGTGGTGCATGACCACCGGGTCGAGGCCGTTGCGCGCGGCAAGCTCGTCACCGGCGTGGGGGCCAGACCCGGTCGTGAGCACGCCAACGAGCTCGGTGAACCAGCACAGCACCGTCACCACGAGCGCCGCGAACCACGCGCCGCGATCGCGTGTGATCGCGAGGTTTGCGGGAAGCTCGTGGGCTCGCTGCACGCGAGCGAGCTGCAAGCCTGCCAGAGCGGCAAGCAGCGCCGAGAAGAGGAAGTGCACCCCGACGATACGCGGATCGAGTTCGAGCCACACGGTAATTCCACCCACCACGGCCTGCACGATGATGAGAATTCCAATCCACAGCGGAATCCGGCGCAGCCCGAGCTGCTTCGGCGTGCGTACCACCGCGAGAAACGCCAGTAGTGCAACCACCACCAGTACAAATGTGAGCGTGCGGTTACCGAACTCGATCATCCCGTGGATGCCCAGCTCGGGGGTGGGGAAGATCGACTCGGGCGTGCAATAGGGCCATTCCGAGCATCCCAGCCCCGATCCGGTGAGCCGCACCAGCCCGCCGGTGCCGACAATCCCGATATTGGTGATGACGTTTAGCCAGGTGACCACCCGCGTGTAGCGTGTGATCTCGACGGGCATGATTCGGTCGCGGAAGGATGACTGAGTTTGTGCGGGACGCATCGCCATAGTTTCTGGTCGGGAGTTCGCCACCGCTGCTGGATTACGACCGGCCGCGGGCTGGGTAACAGCTGCGAACGGTAATCCACGGTGGCCTAGACTCGTATTGCTGTCGGAAAAGCGAGGCTGCGGAAGCGGCACTACGCGGGCGCGGAATGTTTTGCCGCGCTAGGTTGTTTCATTCTATGTTCGAAACTCCGAACCGCGCCGACGACCGACCACAAAGAGAGGAAGAGCTATCGATGTCTGACGTGCTCATCGACCGCCCTGAACTGAACGACCTAGGAAACTATGAGTTCGGTTGGCATGACACGGATGCGGCCGGTGCTGCGGCGCAGCGTGGTCTCAGCGAAGCGGTTGTGCGGAATATTTCCGAGATCAAAAACGAGCCCGAGTGGATGCTCGAACGCCGGCTTTCGGGTTTGAAGATGTTTGATCGCAAGCCGATGCCGCGCTGGGGCGCTGACCTCAGCGAGATCGACTTTGACAGCATCAAATATTTTGTCCGCGCTTCGGAGCGCCAGGCGACCACCTGGGAAGAACTGCCCGAGGACATCCGCAACACCTACGAGCGGCTCGGCATTCCCGAGGCCGAGCGTCAGCGCCTGGTTGCCGGTGTTGCGGCACAGTACGAATCTGAGGTGGTCTACCACCAGATCAACGAAGAGCTCGAGCGCCAGGGTGTCATCTTCATGGACACCGACACCGCGCTGCGCGAGCACCCGGAGTTTTTTGAAGAATACTTCGGCACCGTGATCCCGGCCGGCGACAATAAGTTTGCCGCGCTCAACACGGCGGTGTGGTCGGGCGGTTCGTTCGTGTACGTTCCCAAGGGCGTCCACGTGGAGATTCCGCTGCAGGCCTACTTCCGTATCAACACCGAAAACATGGGGCAGTTCGAGCGCACGCTGATCATCGCCGATGAGGGCAGCTACGTGCACTACATCGAGGGCTGCACCGCGCCGATCTACAAGACCGACTCGCTGCACTCGGCAGTGGTCGAGATCATCGCCAAGAAGGACGCCCGGGTTCGCTACACCACCATCCAGAACTGGTCGAACAACGTCTACAACCTCGTGACCAAGCGCGCGATCGCTGAAGAGGGCGCCACTATGGAGTGGGTTGACGGCAACATCGGTTCGAAGGTGACCATGAAATACCCGTCGATCTACCTCACCGGTGAACACGCTCGCGGTGAGACGCTCTCGGTAGCGTTCGCCGGACCCGGTCAGCACCAGGATGCGGGCGCAAAGATGATTCACCTGGCACCGCACACCCAGTCTTCAATCGTTTCGAAATCGATTGCCCGCGGTGGCGGCCGATCGGGCTACCGTGGCGAGGTGCGCATCGGTGACGGTGCCTATCACTCTGCAAACTCGGTGATCTGTGACGCACTGCTGGTCGACACCATCTCGCGTTCTGACACCTACCCGGCCATCGATATTCGGGTGGATGACGTACAGCTCGGCCACGAAGCAACCGTCACCAAGGTTTCGGAAGAGCAGCTGTTCTATCTCATGAGCCGCGGTCTGGAAGAAACCGAAGCGATGTCGATGATCGTGCGCGGTTTCATCGAACCGATTGCTCGCGAGCTGCCCATGGAATACGCGCTCGAACTCAACAAGCTGATCGACATGTCAATGGAAGGATCGGTGGGTTAAGCCACATGACGACCGCAAAATCACCGGTGGCGCACAACGCTGAAAAGTTTGTTCCGGTACAGACCCGTTCGGAGCGTCCCAAATCGTTCGTGCCGGCCGATTTCAGTGCGCCCACGAATCGCGACGCCGAGTGGAAATACTCACCGGTAGACAAATTCGCGCCGCTCTTTGTCGACGAGGCGGCACAGGCTCAGCTCAACTATGACGTTGACGCCCCCGAGGGTGTTGAGGTGGCTTCGATCGCTGCCAATGAGGGGCCGCGTGGCCGCGCTTTCATTCCCGAGAACATTGCCTCAGCCATTGCACACGCGCGCACCGAGCAGGCCCTGCTGGTGCGCATCCCTGCCGAGCAAGAAACTGCTGAGCCGGTGCGCGTGCGTATCTCGGGTGATGACGCCACCAAGCGTTCACTCGGCCACATCGTGCTGCATGCCGAGCGTCACGCACGCGGCACCGTAATTCTCGAATACACGGGCTCGGCGCTGCACAGCGAAAACGTCGAGATCGTGCTTGACGACGAATCTTCGCTCAAGGTCATTGCCCTGCACGAGTGGAATGACGACACGGTGCACCTTGGTATCCACCACGCCACCGTCGGCCGAGCAGCGGCGATTGACCACTCGATCGTCACGTTCGGCGGTTCCGCAGTGCGCGTGAACCCCGAGGTGCACCTGGATGGAAACGGTGCCGAATCGGATGTTCGCGGCCTGTACTACGCCGACGCCGGTCAGCACTTTGAGCACCAGGTCTATATCGACCACACCGCCGAGCGCACCCGCACTGATGTCAACTACAAGGGCGCACTGCAGGGTAGCGGCGCACGCACCGTGTGGATTGGTGACGTGCTTATTCGTGAGGGCGCAGTTGGCACCGATAGCTACGAGCAGAACCGTAACCTCGTGCTCTCGGATGGTGCCCGCGCCGACTCGGTACCCAACCTCGAAATTGAATGCGGTGACATCGAGGGTGCCGGACACGCCTCTGCCACCGGCCGCTTCGATGAGGAGCACCTGTTCTACCTGATGGCTCGCGGCATTGATGAGCTCAGCGCCCGACGCCTCGTGGTGCACGGCTTCCTCAACGAGATCGTGCAGCAACTCGATGATGAAGCACTCGCTGAGCGCGTGCAGAACCGTCTCGAAGAAGAACTCAAAGTGGCAGACGCCGCTATTGCAGCGATTTACGAGCGTGAGCAGGCCGAGAAGGAGCGCAAGTAATGGCGTTCGAACGAGTCTGTGCCGCCTCCGAGGTGCAGGTGGACACGCCCAAACGCGTGGTGGTGGGCGAATGGCCCATTGCCGTTGTGCGGGATTCGGCCGGTAATCTCTTCGCGATCGGTGATCGCTGCACTCACGGCGACATCTCGCTGTCGGAAGGCTTTGTCGAGGGATGCGAACTCGAGTGCTGGGCACACGGTTCACGTTTTTCGCTGACCACCGGCTGGCCACAAAACCTCCCGGCATTTGAGCCGGTACCGGTTTTCGAGATCAAGCTCGAAAACGATGACATCTTGATTGATCCCACTCCGATCTACAAGGAGAAAAAATAAATGCCTCAGCTTGTTATTGAAAACCTGCACGTTAGCGTCGAAACCGACCAGGGACCGAAGGAAATCCTGCGCGGTGTGAACCTCACCATCAACTCGGGCGAGATTCACGCCGTCATGGGACCGAACGGTTCGGGTAAATCTACTCTCGCGGCCACTATCGCCGGTCACCCCAGCTATGAGGTGACCGAGGGCTCGATCACCCTCGACGGCGAAGACGTGCTTGAAATGTCGGTGGATGAGCGCGCCAAGGCCGGCCTGTTCCTCGCAATGCAGTACCCGGTCGAGATCCCGGGCGTGACGCTGTCGAACTTCCTGCGCACCGCCAAGACCGCCGTTGATGGCGAGGCTCCGGCGATCCGCTCGTGGATGAAGACCGTCAAAGGCACGATGGAAGAACTCCGCATCGGTGACGAGTTCCTCGCCCGCAACGTGAACGAGGGCTTTTCGGGCGGTGAGAAGAAGCGCGCCGAGATTTTGCAGCTGCGTCTGCTTGAACCGAAGTTCGCCATCCTCGACGAAACCGACTCGGGTCTTGACGTTGACGCTCTGCGCATCGTCTCGGAGGGTGTCAACAACGCCAAGGCCGAGACCGACCTTGGCGTTCTGCTGATCACGCACTACACCCGCATCCTGCGCTATATCAAGCCCGACTTCGTGCACGTGTTTGTGAACGGTCGCATGGTTGAAGAGGGTGGCCCCGAGCTCGCTGAGCGACTCGAAGAAGAGGGCTACGACCGCTACCTCGCGGACGCGAGCAGCAACTAGTCGCTGAGCCCCGGTAGCTCGTCAACGTGGCGCGCTACCGGGGCCCATCCGGGTTCTGAGGAACGGAGACAAGATGGCACTGATCACGCTAGAGCCGGCGCGATACGACGAAATCGAAGAGGCGATCAAGGACGTTGTCGACCCTGAGCTGGGCGTCAACATTGTCGATCTCGGGCTCGTTTATGACCTGCACTGGGAAGACGAGCTGGATGCGTTGATTATTTCGATGACGCTCACCTCGGCCGGCTGCCCGCTCACCGATGTAATCGAAGACGATATCGCCAAGGCCTTGGACGGTGTCGTGGAACGGTTCAAGATCAACTGGGTGTGGATGCCGCCGTGGGGGCCCGAAAAGATCACCGATGACGGACGCGAAATGATGCGTGCGCTCGGGTTCAATATTTAGCCCGGTTGGGGTAACGCCAGCATTGAAATGGGCGGATGCGGCACCGATTTGTGGTGCCGCATCCGCCCATTTTGCAGTCGTGTTTTGAGAGCCGTGCTACTTGAGGTATTCGACCTCGATAAAGACGACATCGCTGTCGCCGCGGTTTTCGTTTTCGTGCTCCGAGCCGGCATCGCGACCGTAGGCTGTGCCCGGTTTTAGTGCCGCTTCAATGAGTTCGCCGTCGGCGGTGGTGACGTGCATCAGGTTATCGCTGAGCGGAACGACCACATAGTCATATTCGTGGCGGTGCATCGGAATCGTGCCACCGGGCTGGATGGTCCACTTGGTGGCGCGGAATCGATCGTTTTCGAAGACAATCTCACTGTGGCTTTTCATAGCGTCATCCTAGTGGTACTGCGAGCACTAAATGATCGAATTAGTTGTTTGCGTCGCGCTCGACCGTGCGCACGAGTCGCCAGGCCAGGGGCAGTAGGGCAGCGGCGAGCAGCCACTTCACGATGCCACCAATGATGAACGGGGTTACACCGTACTGCATTGCGAGCGCGAAGTTCATGTCGGTGCCGAGCTGTTCGAGCGCGACCCACATGTACGGTACGCCAAAAACAAACGGCACCAGGCTCGCCCCAAAAAAAGCGACAAGTGAGAGCAGCGGGCGACGGTCCCAGTTGCGTTGCGCGAGCCAGCCAATAAGCGCAGCTGCAAATACGAAACCGATGATGAACCCGAACGAGGGTTTAGCGACGCTCGCGATACCGCCGGTCAAACCAGCAAATACCGGCAGTCCCGCAAGCCCCGCGACGAGATAGGTGAGCAGCGCCGCGGCGCCACGCCAGGCACCCAGAGTGGCACCAACGAGCATTACGCCGAGCGTTTGGCCGGTGATGGGTACCGGCCACATCGGAATCTCCACCTGTGCCAGCAGGGCAACGGTCGCGGCACCGGCGCCGATCAGCGCAATATTTGCGGCCGCGGAGCGGCTAGTGACCAGGTGGTCAGCGAGGACGGTGCCGTGGGTGGTGAGGGATGATGCGCTGCTGGTCATTGGCGGGTTTCCTTCGGCTGGTGAGTGCGCCGAAATGTAATCGGCGGCGTGGTTTGATAAAAAGTTGAACGGTGTTCAACGCGCTTGAACAGTGTTCAAGATAGCCAATGAGGGGGATTGACGCAATGACCAAGCTCACTCGCGAGTCGATACTGCAGGTGGCGATGCGTCGGCTGCACGAGTACGGACTCTCGGGGCTGTCGATGCGCGGTATCGCCACCGAACTCGGGGTGCAGCCGGGCGCGCTCTACTGGCATTTTTCAAATAAGCAGCTGTTGGTGGCGGGAGTGTGTGATGAGCTGATGGCACCGCTTGCCGACCAGCAATTCCCTGACCCGGTTACCGCCGGGATGGCTATTCGCGAGTGCCTTGTGTCGGTACCGGATGGTGCCGAAATGGTGGCGAGCACCATTGCGTTTGGGCTCGGGGCCGAGGCCGCTCACTCCTGTTTGGTCGAGGCCTGTCGGGAGGCGAATCAACCGGCCGAGCTTGCCTCCACCGCATTGCACCTGGTGCTGGGCGAGGTGCAGCACGAGCAGCAGCGGGCTCAGGCTGTGGCGCTCGGCATTGAGATCGGTTCAGAGTCAGTGCGGGCCAGCGAACAAACGCTGCGCACCGGATTGCAGGCACTTTTTGGTGGGAGGCATGAGCATTGTTAGCTGTGATCGGGCTGCAATTGCAGCGCCGCAACCCGTGGTTCGAGACACAGCATGAGATCGGTGATTAGCTGCGGATCACGTATCGATGCATCCAGTGCCTCTTCAATTCGGCCGAGTCGGTAGCGCACCGTATTTGGATGCACATAGAGGTGTTGAGCTGTGGCTGGAATCTCCATATGGCTCGCCAGATACACGGCCAGGGTGTGGAGCAGTTCGGGCTGATCGTCGAACGCCCGCAGGATGCGTCGGCGTCGTGCGGCAAGCTCGCCACGGTCGGCTGTGGCGGTAAGCCACTGGCGCAGTGGGAGTTGGGCGTAGTGCACTTGCGCGCCCGGGGGAGCTGGGTTACCGGGCGACTCGTGTAACGCGGCACCGAAATCAGCCGCGACGCGCTTCGCGAGTTCTGCTTCCCGCAGCGCGCGAGGCACGTCCGTGAGAATTGAGTGAACACCTGAGATGCCCAAAAAGTGGTGTTCGCCGAGGCTGTCAAGCCAGGCGCGTGCATCCGGGGTGTCGGCAACGAGCGCATGGAATTCCTCATCGCTCGCGGCCGAGACCAGGTGATCCGCAAAAAGAACGCCAAACTCAGCGCCACCGACTCTGGTGATGTGCTCGCGAACGACGCGACTAGCATCGGCGCTCGGTGATGCTGGAACGCCCGTCACAAAAACGAAGGGTGCGTGCGCGATGAAACCAAATTCAACCAGCCGCGGCCAAAAGCGCGACTCGCGATCGCGGGGGATGCCTTGTTCGAGGGTGGTGAGCAGGTCGGCGCGGTCGCGAATTCGCGTGGAGTCAAGCCCCTGCAGGGCAGAGAGCACGGCGGTGGTGGCGGTGCCGGCGACGAGCTTGGTGGTTTCATCAATGGCACGGCGATCGAGTGTCGCCAGCACGAGCACGTGCGCGGCACTGCGCGTGCCGGTGATGAGTGGATTCAGCTGCCAGCGACCCACGCGCAGCACCGGCAATGCTGCGGATGCATCCCTTTCGTTTTCATGCAGATGCGGCTGGAGCGCCTCCCAGATGAGCCGCGCGGGAGCGGGTCCGGCCGTTGCTCGCATCTCGCCGACGGCGTTGAATAACACCGCGGAGGCGCCGGTTTGCTGGGCGATGCGTTGCAGCACGCTTTGCAGCTGCTGGTGGTCGGGTAGCTGCGTCAAGGTTTCGTGCAGCCAGTTCAAAGAGAGTTGAGCAGACATGAAAATGAACCTTTTTCAACTATTCGCGGCGTAAAAAATTGGCTGAGTGGAAGCTGAAAATACAAGCCGTTCATCAGCGCCGATATGCGGGGCGTTCCACAGGTATTTGTAAATACTACAAAGAGGTCGGCGAAGAATCTGTATTTTGCGCAATAGAGTTTTTGAAACTCACAATCCAAGCTTGTCGACAAGTTCAACGACGAACCCAACTGGAGGAAGCAATGACGCAACTTCGAGTCGCCGTCGACGTGGGTGGCACGTTCACCGACGTGTGCATTTTCGACGAAGACGAAAAGACAATGAGGGTCACCAAGGTTCCCTCAACCCCGCACGATCCCATGATCGCCGTTATGAACGGCGTCAAACGAGCCGAAATTAACCTGGCGGATGTCGAGCTGTTTTCGCACGGCACGACCGTCGCAACCAACGCGCTCATCACCCGCAACTTCCCGCAGGCTGCGCTGGTGACCACTACCGGATTCCGCGATGTGATCGAAATCCGTGACGGCACCAAGGACGACCTCTGGGACGCCTACCGCGACGTACCGGGCCCGTACATCCGCCGCCGCGACCGCTTTGAAGTCACCGAGCGCACCGACTACCGCGGCGAGGTGCTCACCCCGGTTGACGAAGACGAGGCCCGCAAACTCGCCGCCCTGCTTCGCAAGCGCGGCACCAAAACCATCGCCGTCTGCTTCGTGAACTCGTTCGCCAACGCTGCCAACGAAATTCGGATGCGCGAAATCCTCGAGGAAGAAATTCCCGACGCAACCATTTCGACCTCGGCAGAAATTCTCCCCGAGATGTTCGAGTACAACCGGTTCAACACCGCGGTTGCGAACGCGGTGCTCGCGCCGCTGGTATCCGGATATGTGAACCGGCTCGAAAAGCAGCTCAGTGATGGCGGCTACCAGGGCGACCTGCTGCTCCTGCACTCGGGCGGTGGCTCGATGACCCCGCGCATGGTCGACCGGTTCCCGGTGCGACTGGCCGCCTCGGGTATTGCTGCCGGCGCGATTTCGGCCCAGCACATTGCCTCGCAATGCGGCTACGCCAACGCGGTCAGCCTCGACATGGGCGGCACCTCAACCGACATCGCCATGGTCGCTGATGGTGAACTGCGCGTGACTCAGGAATGGGAGGTCGAATACGGTCACCCGATCATCTTCCCCTCGATCGAGGTGCTCACGATCGGCGCCGGTGGTGGCTCACTGGCACACATCGACGTCGCGGGCTCGCTGCGCAACGGCCCCCAGTCGGCCGGCGCCGACCCCGGCCCCGCCTGCTACAACACCGGCGGCGACCAGCCCACCAACACCGACGCGAATGTCGCGCTGGGACGCCTCGGCACCTCACTCGCCGGTGGTGCAAAAACACTGCAGCGCGACCTCTCGGTTGAGGCGATCAACCGGGTAATTGCCGAGCCGCTCGGACTTTCACTCGAAGAGGCGGCCGAATCGATCCTCAAGGTTGCGAACGCCAATATGGCTGATGCCGTCCGCCTCATTTCGATTCGCCGCGGCTACGACCCGCGCGATTTTGCACTGCTCGCATTCGGTGGTGCCGGCGCACTGCACGGCGTGGATGTTGCTCGCGAACTCAACATCCCCACTGTGGTGGTGCCCCCGAACCCGGGTGTGACCTCAGCGATGGGCTGCCTGCTGGTCGACATCCAGCACGACCTCTCGCAGATGCACACCGGTGCGCTTTCGAACATCTCCACCGAAAAAATCGAAGATGTCTTCCGTCGCCTCGAGGGTGAAGCGCGTGACCGCCTGCGTCATGAGGGCGTCAGCGAAAGCGACACTGTGCTGCAGCGATTGATTTCGATGCGCTACGCGGGTCAGTGGCGTTCGCTCGTCGTTCCGGTCGGCAGCGGCCCCGACTTCCTCGATGCCGCGGTGGAGGCTTTCCACGAGCGCCACGAACGCGAGTTCGCCTTCCGCAACGATGAGGCACCCATTGAAATTTATGAGGTGCAGGTCAAGGCCGTGGGCAAGGTCAACAAGCCTTCCTTCGTGCCCGCCACCAAACAAGACACCGGCCCCGGTGAGCCGGTTGAGGTGCGCCCCGTCTACTTCGACGGTGAGTGGGTCGAGACGCCCGTCTACGGCCGCGACAACATCCCCGCCGGCGCTCAATTCGAAGGTCCGGCCATCATTAACCAGCTTGATGCCACTACGGTCGTGCCGCCCAACACGCGCGCCGAAATTGACGAGTGGCTGAACATCCGCATCCACCTGGAGGGGAGCGCGAAATGACCACCAAGGTAAACACTGTCGACCGTAAACTCGACCCGGTCACATTTGAGGTGCTGAAAAACGCCTTCGCGACCGCAGTCGACCTGATGAGCGAACAGATTCTGCGCACCTGCTACTCGTTCGTCATCTACTCGCGCGACTTCTCGTCGGCGCTGTGTGACGCACAGGGCAACACGGTGATGCAGGGGTCGGCCGATATCGCCGTGCACGTGGGAACACTGCACTTCCAAGCCCAGGCCGTGCTGGAAGAATTCGGCGACGATATCCACCCCGGTGACGTGTTCATGATCAACGACCCGTACCGCGGTGGCACCCACTTCAACGATGTGTCGTTCGTGCGCCCCATCTTCGTGGACGGTGAAATCATCGCGTTTTCGCAGAACAAGGGCCACTGGGCAGACATCGGTGGTGTTGTGCCCGGCTCGTTCTACGTCAACGCCTCTGACCACTTCGGTGAGGGTGTGCGCATCCCGCCGGTGCGCGTGTGGCGCAAGGGTGAGTTCCTGCACGATGTGGCACAGCTTGTTGTGTCGAATACCCGCTCGCCCGAGGTTGCCATGGGCGACCTCCACGCACAGTCGGAAGCAACCGCAGTGTGTGAGCGCGAGGTGCTCCGGTTGGTTGACCGCTACGGTAAAGACACCGTGGTCGACGCGATGCAGGAGACCCAAGACTATGTTGAGCGCACCGTACTCGCCCGCATCGCCGAGCTGCCGAAGGGCACCTGGGAGACCATCGACTACATCGACAACGACCCCTCGACTCCCGAAGGCATGATCCCGATCCGGATCAAGCTCACCGTTGATGACGAGGGCATCCACTACGACCTCAACGGTTCGGCACCGGCGGTCGCCACGTTCTTGAACTCGGCCTACGGCACCACCCACTCGTCGCTGTACTCGGGCACGAAGACGTTTTTCCCCGAGGTGCCGCTGAACTCCGGCTTTTATCGCGCGGTCACGGCCGATATCGGCCCCGAGGGCTCCGTGGTAAACGCCGGCTGGCCCAATGCGGTGACCGGCTTCTGCTCGGGACCACACGAAAAAATCATGAACGCAGTGTTCGAACTCTGGTCGCAGATCATGCCCGAGCGCGCCATGGCCTGCGCCTTCAACCTCGAGTATTTGCTCGTCGGTGGCCGCGATGCTCGCACCGAAGCCAAGCCGTACTTCATGTGGTACGACTGGATGGCCGGTGGCTGGGGCGGCCGGGCAACTAAGGACGGTTCGGATGCCACCGCGCCTGTGTTCGGTGCCGGCCTGGCAGTGCAGCCTCTGGAGGGTCAGGAACGACTCTCGCCGGTGCTCACCACCGAACACGCCATTCAAACCGACTCGGGTGGCCCCGGTAAATTCCGCGGTGGTTGCGGTATCCGCAAGGGTGGCGTGCTCACCGACGGTGAGTCGACCGTGATGAGCTACTGCTGTGACCGGTCACGCTCGCTCACCTGGGGAATTGAAGGCGGGCTGCCCTCAATTCCGCACGGTGTGTGGCTCAACCGCGGCAGCGACGACGAGCGCTTCCTCGGCACCGTCTTCTCATCGGTGACGCTGCAGCCCGGTGACCGTTTCGAGCGCCCCTCGGCCGGTGGCGGTGGCTTCGGCGACCCGCTCGAGCGCGACCCGCAGGCGGTGCTCGACGATGTCATCGACGGTTATGTTTCGCTCGAGCGCGCCGAACGCGACTACGGTGTGGTCATCACCACCGGTGATATTGAGCTCGACGAGTACTTCCTTGACGAAGCTGGCACCGAAAAGGCACGCGAACACATCCGCGCCAACCGCGCCGAGTGGTTCGCCGCCGACGCCGAGGAAATTGCCGCGGGCTACCGCAGCGGCGAAATCGACATGCTCGATGTGATTCGCCGCTACGGCGTGATCCTCGACTGGGGAACCGGCGAGCTGCTCGCGAAGTCGACCGAGCAATTCCGCGAGTCGATGCAGCGCCGCAGCGTCGACCACTGGAGCTAACTCGACGCGCTGACTATGCGCATACAAAGTGGTGTCGCGGGAAATGGTCCCGCGACACCACTTTTGTGTGCCCGGACGGTGCCGTGGTGCCGGCAACTTCGAGGCGTCTAGAATTGGCAGGTTATTGCGTACCGCATTCGGTACCGCATCCGTATCGATCCGACCAGCCACAGGGAGCCAGCCATGATTGCCGTCCACGATCTCGAGATCACCGTGGGCGCGCGAACCCTCATGAGCGAGGTCAACTTCCGCGTTGGTGCGGGCGACAAGGTGGGGCTTGTGGGGCGTAACGGTGCCGGTAAAACCACGCTGACAAAGGTACTCGCTGGTTGGACCCAACCCAGCGCCGGCCGAGTCGATAGCTCCGGCGAAATCGGCTACTTGCCGCAGGACCCGCGAGCAGGCGACCCCGAGCAGACCGCGCGTAACCGCATCCTGGATGCGCGCGGGCTCGGCCAGGTACGCAGCCGGCTCGCCGAGTCGGCCAAGCTGATCGCCGACGCCGAAACTGATGCCGACCGCGACCGTTATATGCGCCGTTATTCGCGACTCGATGACGAATTTGCGATGCTCGGTGGGTACGCGGCCGAGTCGGAGGCCGCGGCAATCGCATCAAACCTCTCACTGCCCGACCGCATCCTCGACCAGCCGTTGCGCACCCTCTCGGGTGGTCAGCGACGCCGTGTGGAACTTGCCCGCATCCTGTTTTCGGATGCTGACACCATGATTCTTGACGAGCCAACAAACCACCTCGACATCGACTCGGTGGTGTGGCTGCGCGAGTTTTTAAAAACCTATCGGGGCGGGCTCATCGTCATCTCGCACGATGTTGAACTCATCGGCGAAACCGTGAATCGGGTGTTCTATCTCGATGCCAACCGGCAGGTCATCGACATCTACAACATGGGCTGGGCCCACTATCTCAAGCAGCGTGAAGCCGACGAGGAGCGGCGACGCAAAGAGCGCGCGAATATCGAAAAGAAAGCCACCGCGCTGCAGCAGCAGGCGGCAAAATTTGGTGCGAAAGCCACCAAGGCTGCCGCGGCCCACCAGATGCAGCGCCGCGCCGAGCGGATGCTCGCCGGGCTTGAGGATGTGCGGCAAACCGATCGGGTGGCAAATCTCCGGTTCCCGACGCCGGCTCCGGTGGGGAAAACCCCGATTCAGGCGAAAGGGCTGTCAAAGTCGTACGGTTCGCTCGAAATTTTTACGGGTGTTGATCTCGCCATCGACCGCGGTTCGCGAGTGGTGGTGCTGGGCCTGAATGGTGCCGGCAAGACCACGCTATTGCGCATCCTGGCAGGTGTGGATGCACCCGATACCGGAGAAATCATTTCCGGTCACGGCCTCAAAGTCGGTTACTACGCGCAGGAACACGAGACGCTCGACGTGCAGCGCTCCGTGCTCGAAAACATGATTTCGGTGTCACAGCACCTCACCGAAACCGAGGCGCGCAAGGTGCTCGGCTCGTTTTTGTTTACCGGCGATGATGTGCACAAACCCGCCGGGGTGCTTTCGGGTGGTGAAAAAACCCGCCTCGCGCTGGCAATGCTGGTGGTGTCGAGTGCGAATGTGCTGTTGCTTGACGAACCCACGAACAACCTCGACCCGGCCTCGCGCGAACAAATTCTCGGCGCGCTTGCACACTACGAGGGTGCGGTGATCCTCGTTTCGCACGACGAGGGGGCCGTTGCGGCGCTCAGCCCCGAACGAGTGCTGGTGATGCCCGAGGCGGTCGAAGACCTGTGGAGCGCCGATTATTTTGAACTCATCGGCATGAACTAGCGCTTCAGCATCGCGGCGCAGGAGCTACCGGTTCATTGCCTCGTCGATCAGCGCATCCTCAATTTCGGCATCGCTTGGCCCGTAACGCTCACGCCGGCGCTGTGCGCGCAACCGTTCACGCTGCTTGGCAGCCTGAACCCGCGGGTCATCGGCGTTGCGCTCACGGAATTCGGCGCGCACGCCATGAATCAACCCCACCGCGGCGATCACCGCGAAGATGATCCACTGCACCGCGTAGCTGAGGTGGTTACCCTCAGTGATCTCTGGTTTTGCGGTGAGCGTGCCAGTTTCGGCGTCACCGCTTTCGCTGCGTAGCAGGCCGTAGGCGCCGGTATAAACCTCGCCGCCAAGCTGCTCGGCAATCCCGGGCAGGTAGATGGTCGGCACCTGGCCGGCGGGCGCTTCGCGGCCGGGAATATGTGGCTCGGTTGGTTTTAACCGTGCCGTCAACACGACCTGCCCCTCGGGGGGAGCGGGGATGTGGTCGGGCAGGTCACCGCGCTCACCGGTCGGCAGCCAGCCGCGATTGACGATAAAAATTTCACCCGAGTCGGTGCGAAACGGGGTGAGGATTTCAAATCCCGGCTGGCGCTCATACGGTCGGTTGCGAGCCAAAAGCTGCTGGTCGGCGAGATATTCACCGCGCATCGCCACCGGCAGCCACTCCTGTTGCGGGTCGAATGAATCGAGCTGCGGCAGCGCCTGCTCAAGTGTTACCGGTTCGGCATCAAAGTTGGCGATTACCTTATGGTTTTCGCCCAGTCGCCAGTCGCGGCGTTCAAATTGCCAGTGCGAAAGAAATCCGCAGGCGATCGCAAAAATAACCAGCAACACGAAGTAGCTAATCCAGCGACGTGACAGCAAAAAACGCAAGCCACCGCGCTGGCGGTCGGGATGTGACTCAGTCAAACAATCGGCTCCTCATTCACCGGGTCGGCTACCGCGTGCAAACGCACCGGGAAGCCGCGCGACTTGAGAAAACCCAGCAGGAAATCGAGATGCTCATCGCAGCTCAACCAGATTTTGATCCGATCTTCACTGTGAATGCGCGGGTTGCGCCACTCAATGCGCCGGGTAGCGGTCGTATCGCACTTGGCTCGCGAACAGGTCACCTCGGGCGCAAATGCTTCTAGCCCGATACGCGTGCGAAGATCAAATTCACCGGAACTCATCATTGTGCTCCTGTCGTTGTTGTTGCTGTGACTGCGCGGCTTCGCGCCAGGCCTCTTCATTCACACCTGGGCGGGTGACGACCAACGGCCGTTCTTCGGGGCTGGTCAGTTTGCCTCGGCGGCGCTGCCGGAGGTGGTTGGCAAAAACGACGGCGATCCAGGGGAGTACGATGGCGCCGGCAGCGAATGCCCAGATCATCGGGCCGCGTACGACCACCATGCCCACGACGCAGAGCGTGCGGATCAACATGGTGATGGCGTATTGACGCAGACGCGACTCGCGTTCTTCGTGCATTGAGTCAGCCATCGAGGTGATGGTGGCCACCCGATCGCCCATAGCTGCACCCGCCTCCTGTCTATCAGTCCAGGATAGACCTTCACCGCATAGGATGTCAGCGCTGACGCGGAGTATCTCCGCGTGTTATTTCCAACCAGACACCGAGCAAAGGAGCACTATGACAGAGTCGCGAATCGCACTCGTAACCGGTGGAAATCGAGGTATTGGTCGAGCAATCGCCGAAGACCTCATGGCCGCTGGCTATCGGGTCGCAGTGACCTCGCGATCGGGCGAGGGCGGCCCAGAAGGTGCGCTCACGGTCGCCGCCGATGTGACCGATAGTGCATCCATTGACGCTGCCTTTAGCCGCGTTGAAGAAGAGCTCGGTCCGATTACTGTGGTGGTCGCGAACGCTGGCATTACGCAAGACACGCTGCTGCTGCGGATGAGCGAGGATGATTTCACGAGCGTGATCGACACCAACCTCACCGGTGCGTTCCGGGTGATTAAGCGTGCCACCAAGGGGATGCTGCGAGCAAAATTTGGTCGCGTGGTGCTGATTTCGTCGGTGGTGGGGCTGTACGGTTCGCCCGGTCAGATCAACTATGCGGCCTCGAAATCGGGCCTGGTGGGTATTGCGCGCTCGCTCACGCGTGAGCTTGGCGGCCGCGGCATCACCGCCAATGTTGTGGCGCCCGGTTTCATTGAAACCGAAATGACCGCGGTGCTGCCGGAAGAAACTCAGCAGCAGTATCTCGCTTCAATTCCCGCCGGTCGCTTCGGACGGGTGGATGAAATCGCCAAGACTGTCCGCTGGCTGGTATCCGACGACTCGGGTTATATCTCCGGTGCGGTCATCCCGGTTGATGGCGGCCTCGGGATGGGGCACTAGCCGGTCAGCTGCTGCGGCGCGTGGTGCCTAGGGCAGTAGCGGGATGAGCTGAGAAAGGTCGCGATCGGGCATCGAGATCGATGCCTGTTCGCGCACCACCGGCTTGGCGTCGAAGGCTACCGATAGGCCCGCGACCGACATCATCCCGAGGTCATTGGCACCGTCACCGACGGCGATGGTGCGCTCCGGCGGCACTCCGAGTGAATTTGCCCATGAGCGGAGGGTGAGCAGTTTTTGCTTCCTGCCGATGATTGTGCCGTCAACCTCGCCGGTCAGCACACCGTTCTGGTCAGCAGCGAAACGGTTGGCACGCCAAAGATCCAGCTGTAAATCGCGAGCGAGCTCGTCGAGCACCTCGTGAAAACCGCCCGATACGGCCGCGACGCGGCCACCACGCTCGTGTACCGCGCGCACCATCGCGGGTACGCCCGGAGTCACTGTGATGCGGTCACGAACCTCGGCGATTTCGTTGAGTGTTACGCCGCGCAGCAGTGCCACCCGCTCGCGCAGCGACCCTTCAAAGTCGAGTTCGCCACGCATGGCACGCTCGGTTACTTCGGCCACGCGGTCACGCACACCGGCGTAATCGGCGACAAGTTCGATTACCTCATCGTTAATCAGTGTCGAATCGACATCGAGCACGACGAGGAATCGGGCGCCAGGGGTGATGTCGCCGCTACCGACGACCGGATCAAGACGGAGCTCAGAATTGGTCACCGTTTGATGATCGCATTTTTTGGCACCACGGTGATGCCGCTTTCGGTGACGGCGAACCCGCGAGCCTCATCCTGAGCGCGATCGACACCCACCTGCGCGCCATTTTCGACGACCACGTTTTTGTCGAGAATCGCGCGACGCACGACCGCTCCGTCGCTCACTACGACTCGGTCGAAGGTCACCGAATCCACGACAAGTGCGCCGCTGCGAACGTTGGTCCAGGGGCCGAGCACCGAACGCTCGATGTGGGCACCGGAAATAACCGAACCCAGCGAAATGATCGAGTCGATCATTGTGCCGGTTGAGCCGCGCGCATCGCGAACGAACTTCGCCGGCGGCGAGTTCAGCTGCTGCGACATGATCGGCCAGCTCTCGTTGTAGAGGTTGAAAATCGGCAGCGTGGCGATGAGGTCCATGTGGGCCTCGTAGAACGAGTCGATCGTCCCCACATCGCGCCAGTAGTCACGGTCACGCGGCGTTGAGCCGGGCACATCGTTGTTGATGAAGTCGTAGACACCGCAATCGCCCTGCTCAACAAAATAGGGGATGATGTCGCCACCCATATCGTGCTTCGACTCGTCGTCGAGCGAGTCGCGCGAGACGGCCTCAACGAGCTTGTCGGCATCGAACACGTAGTTACCCATCGATGCCAGGATTTCGTTCGGACTGTCGGGCAGACCCTCGCAGTGCTCAGGCTTTTCGAGAAACTCACGGATGCGCCACGGGTTTTCGGGGTCAACATCAATAACCCCGAATGACTTCGACATCTCAATCGGTTGGCGAATCGCCGCCACAGTGGCCCCGAGCCCCGACTCGATATGCTGCTGCACCATCTGTGCAAAATCCATGCGGTACACGTGGTCGGCACCAACCACGACGACAATGTCGGGCTTTTCATCGTGGATGAGGTTGAGCGATTGGAAGATAGCGTCGGCCGAGCCCGAGAACCAGTGCTTACCGCGACGCTGCTGCGCTGGCACGGTCGAAACATACGAGCCGAGAATCGCCGGTAGTCGCCAGGTTTGCGAAACATGTCGGTCGAGCGAGTGCGACTTGTACTGCGTGAGCACCACGATCTTGCTCAACCCTGAGTTGATCAGGTTTGCCAACGCAAAGTCGATGAGTCGATACTGTCCCGCGAACGGCACCGCGGGCTTTGCCCGGTCGGCAGTGAGCGGCATCAGGCGCTTGCCCTCGCCGCCAGCAAGTACGATTCCGAAGACCTTTTTTTGCGCCATGACCATGGGGTCAGAATAACCCAGCCAGGTAACCAAAACTGATGAAATTTGGGAGGCTTCTTGATGCCTGTGTTCACCCGATTCGCATAGGGTGGAAACATGCGTGTCGACGTGATTTCTCGTGAGTACCCACCGGCCGTCTACGGGGGAGCGGGGGTGCACGTCACCGAGCTTGTCAAAGCGATGCGAAACGACATTGACGTGGTCGTCCGCTGCTTCGGTGATGAGCGTGATGAGGCGAATACCTACGCCTACGATGTTCCGAACGATCTGCGCGATGCGAATGCTGCGCTCGGATTTCTCGGTACCGACCTGCGCATCGCTGCCGATGTCGCCGGGGCCGATATCGTCCACTCGCACACCTGGTATGCGAACCAGGCCGGCAATATTGCCAAGCTGCTGCACGGCATCCCGCACGTGATTTCGGCACACTCGCTCGAGCCGCTGCGCCCGTGGAAGGCCGAGCAGCTCGGTGGTGGTTACCGACTGTCGAGCTGGATGGAGCGCGATGCCTACACCAATGCCGACCGCATTATCGCGGTGTCGAATGGGATGCGTGCCGATATTTTGCGCGCCTATCCGCACCTGAACCCCGATAAGGTCGTGACGATTTACAACGGGATTGACACTTCGGTGTGGCAGCCGGTGGACGACCCCGACTATGTGCGCTCACACGGTATTGACCCCGACCGCCCAAGCGTGATTTTTGTGGGGCGCATCACCCGCCAAAAGGGGCTGCCGTATTTGCTGCGGGCACTGCGTTCGCTACGCCCTGAGGTGCAGGTGGTGTTGTGCGCGGGTGCGCCTGACACTCCCGAGATCGAGTGCGAGGTGCGCGGACTCGTCGATGAATTGCGCACCGAGCGTGACGGGGTGTTCTGGATCTCAGAGCACCTACCCAAACAAAAGCTCATGGCGCTGCTCACGAACGCGGATGTCTTTGTTTGCCCGTCGATTTATGAGCCGCTTGGGATCGTGAATCTTGAGGCGATGAGCTGCGGCACCGCCGTGGTTGGGTCTGGCACCGGCGGCATCCCCGAGGTGGTACAAGACGGGGTGACCGGCACCATTGTTCCGATCGACCAGGTTCAAGACGGCACCGGAACGCCGACCGATCCCGAGCGCTATGTCGCCGACCTGGCGGCCGCGATTAATGATCTGCTCGCCGATCCCGAACGCACCGCAGCCTATGGCCGTGCCGGTCGTGAGCGGGTCGAAGCCGAATTCACCTGGGAGCGGATCTCGCAGCAGACACAGCAGCTGTATCGCGAGATTCTCGAAGAGTCGGCGGTAGCGTAGCCATCATGAGCGAAGTGCTGCGATTTGAAAACGTCAGTGTTGTTCGTGACGGTAAGTCGATTCTCGACGGGGTCAGCTGGTCGGTTGATGAGGCAGACCGCTGGGTGATACTCGGCCCGAATGGCGCCGGGAAGTCGACGCTCCTCATGCTGGCAGCCGGTTTTATGCATCCCACCCGCGGGAAGGTGACCGTTCTCGGCGAACAGCTCGGTCGCACCGATGTCACCGAGCTGCGCACCCGTGTGGGGCTCGCCGCATCCCGTCAGAGCCAGCTACTTCCCGGGAACGAGACCGTGCTGAACTGTGTAATGACCGCGAGCTACGGCGTATCGGGCCGCTGGCGGGAAGAATACGACGAGATCGACTTGGCTCAGGCACATGCGGTGCTCGAGGCCTGGCAGCTCGATGGCCTTGCCGACCGCAAGTTCGGCACGCTTTCGGATGGCGAGCGTAAGCGCACGCTTATCGCTCGAGCGGTGATGGCCGACCCCGAATTGCTGCTGCTCGACGAGCCGAGCGCATCGCTCGATCTCGGTGCGCGGGAGGCGCTGCTGGCATCACTGCGCGAATACGCGGCCAGCGAGCTCTCGCCGGGAATCATCATGGTGACCCACCACGTCGAAGAAATTCCCGTGGGGGTTACGCACGCGCTACTGCTGCGCGACGGTAAAGTCGTGGCGGCCGGGCCATTGGCAGACACGCTTACCTCGCAAAACCTCACCGCCACGTTTGGCTTGCCGCTGCAGGTCATGGTGCAATCGGGCCGCTATTCGGCACGCGCCAGCTGAGCTCACCGCGGCAAATCAAAGTTTGGCGCGAAACGCGCCCGATTGGATGCTGGATTGCTGCGAGCCTGCGTGGTAAGCTCAATGCTTGGCTTGTCACGTCCGAGCGTCCACGTTGGCGCCTGTGGCGCAGTTACCTAGTTCAACCGTTTCCAGAAGAGGAACCCGATGAAGGCAGATATCCACCCGGACTACCACTACGTGGTGTTCAACGACCTCGCGTCGGGCGAGAAGTTCATCACCCGCTCGACCATCACGAGCGACAAGACCATCGAGTGGGAAGACGGCAACACCTACCCGGTGGTTGACGTCGAAATCTCGAGCGCATCGCACCCGTTCTACACCGGTAAGCAGCGCATCATGGACTCGGCCGGTCGCGTCGAAAAGTTCAAGAACCGCTACGCGAAGTTCGGCAAGAGCAACTAAGGTCGCTTACGCAAATGGCGGGCATCACTCTCGTGGTGCCCGCCATTTCGTATGCCCGGATGCGCACAGCGGCTAATCGAGAGCGCGCATCGGCCAGCCGCGATCGGCCGTGAAATTTGTGTCGCGGGTGCGGCGCATATAGTCCTCAAAACTTGCCGCCTGCGTCTGCGCCCACTCGCGCTGTTTTTCATGCAGCGTGGGCAGATCGACCAGGAGCTCATCGGGATAGCGCTGCGCCAGGGCCAGCGCGAGCCGGCCCGAGGCCACTGCATCAGCACTGGCATCGTGTGCGTCGAGCAGCTCAACGCCATATTCAACAGCGGTATCGGTGAGCGTGCGTTTACCGCGCCGATAGCGGTCGACTGCCCGGTCGATCACGAGCGGATCAACCACCTGCGGGCCGACCACCGGCGCATCCAGGCCGTGGCGGCGGCACTCGGCGGCAACCAGCGTCAGATCGAACGGTGCGTTGTACACCACCAGCGGCAGTTTGTTTCTGGCGATCCAATTGAGCGAATCACGGATGCGTTCCACAACATCACGTGCCGGTTCGCCGTTTTCTTGCGCCATCTCGGTTGAGATTCCGTGCACGTCCGCCGCCTGGTCCGGGATCGGCACGCCCGGGTCAGCGAGCCAATCCGAGCCGCGCTCGACTTCGCCATTGGCGTCAATAATGCCCACGAACGCGGTGACAATGCGGTCGCTCAGCGGGTTCGTGCCGGTGGTTTCGGTGTCAAATACCGCGAGGCGTTCGGTCCAGCTCATGCCGCATCTCCGTCGTTTGCGCCGCTGAGTCCACGAATAATTGGGATGGCACTCGTTGCGGTGCTCACCGTGTCGGGTTCAGCCAGCAGCAGCCAGTAGAACTGTTTTGACCCAAAAGTGAGTGTGATCGTGCCCTCATCCGACACGGGTTCAAATTCCTGCCAACCAAAAATGTCGAATACTCGCCGGCTCTCATTACCCGGCAGCGAAATTGTTGCCTGGGTGGGGGTTTCGGCGAATGAAAACGCGCAGAGGATGCGCTCGGGTTTGTCTCCGCTGTGGGGGTGTTCGGGCTCTCCCGCATAGTCGCGCAAATAGGCCAGCACCGATTCGTGAGTGGTGTCGCGCACGTGCAGGTCACCAAGACCGAAGGCGGGATGCTGGCGGCGCACCTGCATGATGTTGCGCACCCATCGCAACAGCGATGAGGGCTGTGCCATCTGCGCCTCAACATTGACGTGCTGGTAGTTGTAGACGAGCGACTGCACCACCGGGTGACGGAGTTTGCCCGGGTCGGCCGTCGAAAAGCCGGCATTGCGGTCGGGCGACCACTGCATCGGGGTGCGGGATGCATCCCGATCGGGAAGCCAAATATTGTCGCCCATGCCAATTTCGTCTCCGTAGTAGAGAATTGGGGAGCCCTTAAGCGACATCAAAATTGCGTTAGCGAGTTTGATTTCGCTGAGTGAATTTTCAAGCAGTGGCGCGAGGCGTCGGCGGATTCCGACATTCGCTCGCATCCGCGGATCGTAGGCATACCAGCCGTACATGGTTTGGCGATATTCCTCATCCACCATTTCAAGGGTGAGCTCGTCGTGGTTGCGCAGGAACACACCCCAGGTGGCATCCCGGGGAATTTCGAGCTGCTCGCGCAACACCTCTTCGAGTTCGGCCTTGTATTGCGAGCGCAGGGCGTAGAAGATGCGCGGCATAGTGGGGAAGTCGAAGGCCATGTGACACTCGGGATCGTCGTCGGTGCCAAAATATTCGACCACCTCGTGCGGCCACTGGTTCGCTTCGGCGAGCAGCACGCGGCCGGGATATTCCTCGTCAACCATGGCGCGCAGTCGGCGTAGGAACTCGTGTGTGGCGGGTTCGCTTTCGCCGTTGCCCTCTTCGCTCTCAAAAAGGTAGGGAACTGCATCCAATCGAATACCGTCGACGCCGAGGTCGAGCCAGTAGCGAATTACGTCGAACACCTCTTGCTGTACGGCCTCGTTTTCGAAATTGAGGTCGGGCTGGTGCGAGAAGAACCGGTGGAAAAAATATTGGCGTCGCTCAGGATCGAACGTCCAGTTCGACTCTTCGGTGTCAACAAAAATGATGCGGTAGTTTTCGTACTTTTCGTCGGTGTCGCTCCACACGTAGTAGTCGCCATAGGGACCGTCGGGGTCTTGTCGCGATTGCTGGAACCATTCGTGCTGGTCGGAAGTGTGGTTGATCACGATGTCGATCAGCACGCGCATATTGCGGGCGTGTGCCTGTGTGACCAGTTCGCGGAAATCGTCGAGGGTGCCGAAATCTTTGAGCACCTCGCGGTAGTCGGCAACGTCATAGCCGCCGTCGCGCAGCGGTGATTCATAAAACGGCGGCACCCAGATCACGTCGATGCCGAGCCACTGCAAATAATCGAGTTTCGAAATCAGGCCCTGGAAGTCGCCGATACCATCACCATCAGAGTCGGCATAAGAGCCCACCAGCACCTCGTAAAAAACGCCCCGCTTGTACCAGTTTTCGTCGCGCTGGAGTCCGGGCAGGAGGTCTGAGCCACCAAAACTCATTGCGTTGCTCCTCTCGGTTATTCGGCTAGCAACCCCTACACTCTTTCACGATGAGTCTGCACAACCCCCTCGAACAGCGCCTGATTGATATTCCGGTGCGTGAACAACACCTGACGGTTTGTGGCAGCGAAACTCGTGTGTGGCACTACGGCCCGGAAACTGCCGACCACACTATTTTTTTGGTGCATGGCTTTCGCGGCACCCATCACGGCCTGCTCTCGCTTGTGGCGGCGATGCCCGAGGTCCGCTTTATCGCGCCCGATCTGCCCGGGTTTGGTAAATCTTCGCCGCTGCCGAGGCCACACACACTGGATGCCTACGCCGAATGGCTACAGGATGCGCTCATTCAGCTCGATCCAGCCGGCACCGCGATCGTGCTCGGACACTCGTTCGGGTCGTTGATCGTTGCGCGTCAGGTGCAGCGGTTGCGCGACCGCCGCATTGTGCTGGTGAATCCCATCAGCGAAAACGCCCTCAGTGGCCCCGAACGAATCGGCACCGCGATTGCGGTGGGCTACTACCGTTTGGGAGCGGTGTTGCCAGCGCCCCTCGGTCAGGCATTGCTTTCGTCATCGCTGATCACCCGCATCATGAGCGAGGTGATGGTGACCACGCGTTCGCGGGCGCTGCGCCGCTGGATTCACGACCAGCATCACCGCTATTTTTCGCGCTTCACCGGGCGCGACGTGCTGCTTGAAGCGTTCCAGGCTTCGGTGTCGGATGCGGTCAGTGCGCAGGCGGCAGACTTCCCGCCCGGCACCCAGCTGGTGGTGGGGGAGCGCGATGCAATTGCGCCACTTGCGGCTTCGCGCCGGCTGCACGAAGCGATGCCGGGCTCGCAACTGCACATTGTCGGCGGTGTGGGGCACCTTATTCACTATGAAGCGCCGCTGGCATTGGCTCGCATCCTGCGTGAGTGGCTCGATTGAACGGGCCCCGGCCCAACGCGCGATAATTGCACGATGCACATCATCAGCGTTACCGAGCTCGATAGTTCACTGCATCCCGGGCTCGACGACTATCTCAACCTGACCGATGTGGCGCTGCGCAAAAAACTTGAGCCGGCCGGTGGTCTGTACCTGGCCGAATCAGAAAAAGTGATCGCCAGGGCGATCGCAGCCGGTCACCGTCCGCGATCGCTGCTGACCCAGCCCAAGTTTCTCGAACAGGCCGAGCGATTGCTCGCGCACTGGCCCGAAACACCCGTGTATGTGGCAGCAGAAGAACTCCTCACCGAACTGACCGGTTATCGGATGCATCGCGGCGTGATCGCGGCAATGCATCGTCCCGAGCCCACCGATCCGGGCGAGCTATTGCAAAATGCGCACACAGTGCTGGTGCTCGAAAATATTGTCGACCACACCAATGTTGGTGCGGCGTTCCGCAATGCTGCAGCACTCGGTGCCGATGCGGTACTGGTGAGCGAAGAGTGTGCCGATCCGCTGTATCGCCGCAGCGTTCGGGTTTCAATGGGAACGGTGCTGCAGATTCCGTGGGCACGACTCCCAAACTGGCAGCGGGCTGGTGAACTTTTTCGCCTGCACGGCTTTGAAACGGTCGCGCTGGCGCTTGACCCGCAGGCGATTCCGATTCGTGAGTATGCGGCCAAGCGCGCGCCGCGAGTAGCGCTGATGCTCGGTACAGAGGGGCACGGGCTCAGCCGTGCGGCACTCCAAACCGCCGACCAAACGGTGATCATCCCCATGCAGCACGGTGTTGATTCACTAAACGTTGCGGCAACGAGCGCTGTGGCGCTCTACGCACTGCTTAACGAAATATGAGATGTGTCGGTGGCACGGGTTACCGTAGTGGGGTGACTGAAGTGCAACCGTTCCGTATTCAAGACCTGCTGCCCGCATCCCTGCTGCACGAAATTTATGAGCGTGCCGCAGGAGTTGATCGAGAAAATGTTTTTCCCGATGAAGACCTCCGGGCGCTGAAAAATACGGGCTATTTGCGAATGCTCGTGCCAACCGAGCTTGGTGGCGGGGGAGCGACACTGCTGCAGGCCGCTCAGGCACAGATGAAGCTGGCCAAAGCATCCCCGTCGACCGCGCTGGCGATCAATATGCACCTCATTACCACCGGGATCGCGCGGAATTTTTATCAGCACGGTGACCACAGTCTTGACTGGCTGTTGCGGGATGCAGCGGCCGGCGAAGTATTCGGCCTCGCTATTTCTGAACCCGGTAATGATGCCGTCACATTCGACTCAACCGTGACGGCAGCGGCGCAACCCGATGGCGGATATTGCTTTACCGGCACCAAGTTTTTTACCTCGCTCGCTCCGGTGTGGACCCGGCTTTGGGTTTTTGGTCGGGACGATCAACACGATGACCCGCGTGTGGTACACGCGGTGCTGCGCCGTGAAGATGGCGGCACGCGCAGCCACGATGACTGGGACACGCTCGGCATGCGCGGCACCCAGTCGCACACCACGAGCCTCGAGGGCGCCTATGCGGCGCTCGAGCGCGTGGTGGGTTATGCACCTGCCGGGCCGAACGCCTCGCCGATCGTGTTCGGTATTTTTGCCAACTTCCTGCCGCTGATCGGTGCCTGCTATGTGGGTATGGGTGACCGTGCGGTCGAGCTTGCCGCTGAGGCCGCACACCGCCGCCACAGTCGAGTAAACGACGCCCCCTACGCAGATGACCCCGGCATCCGGGAGCTCATTGCGCAGATGGGCACGCGGCAGCTATCGGCTCGCCTGCAGGTCGAGTCGGTGTGCCGCTCGGTGGATGAGCAGGACGACCTGGGTGCGGAGTGGTTCCCGCGCCTGACGCTTGCCAAATATGTGGGCACCCGCGCAGCTCGCGAAACCGCAACCGACGCGCTCGAAGTCGTCGGCGGCAGCGCGTACCGGTCTGGGCACGAAATGGGCCGGCTGTACCGTGACATCACCGCGGGCATATTCCAGCCCTCGCAAGATCGCGGGGTTCGAGCAGGCATTGCCAACTGGATTCTCGACGCGGCAGCTGAGCGCCTGACAGTTGAGGATTCGGATTCCCAAGGCGGCGCCGCACAGGCATGACCCAGCCCGCATCCGGTTCACACCCGGTCGATGAGCCGCGCCCGGGTGATAGCGAAGTACAGCTCGGTAGCTATGCTGCCGAGCATCTTTCGCCATCCTTTCCGCGCCGCGCGCCCTGGGGTACCGCATCCAATCTCCGGGCCTGGCAGCAGGAGGCACTCGAGCAGTATTTTGCTAGCGAGCCGCGCGATTTTCTCGCATCCGCAACTCCCGGCGCCGGGAAGACCACGTTTGCGCTGCGCTTGGCGAGCGAGCTGCTGCGCCGCGGCACAGTTAATCGCGTCATCGTGGTTGCGCCAACCGATCATTTAAAAACGCAGTGGGCGGCTTCAGCGGCGCGCGTGGGCATCCATCTCGACCCAAAATTTCGCAACTCGAGCGGCGCACTTTCGCGTGACTATCACGGCGTTGCCGTGACCTATGCGCAGGTCGCGCTGAAGCCCTATGTGCATGAGCACCTGTGTTCTTCCGCACGGTCGCTAGTGATTTTGGACGAAGTGCACCACGGCGGCGATTCGCTTTCGTGGGGTGACGGGCTGCGCGACGCGTACCAGTATGCCGAGCGCCGGCTCTCACTCACCGGCACGCCGTTCCGCTCTGATACCGCGCCAATTCCGTTCGTGCGATACGAGTCGGATGCTTCTGGTGTGCGGGTGTCGAAGGCCGACTACAACTACGGCTACGGTCGGGCCCTGCGTGACGGGGTCGTGCGGCCGGTGATGTTCATGTCGTACGCCGGGTCGATGAACTGGCGTGACACGAGCGGCGAACAGATGAGCGCCGGTCTTGCCGACGACAACACCAAAGACATCATTTCGCAGGCGTGGCGCACGGCTCTGGATCCCGAGGGCGACTGGATGCAGCAGGTGCTGCGAGCCGCAGATAGGCGGCTTACCGAGGTGCGTGAGCAGGTTCCGGATGCCGGCGGCCTGGTAATTGCCACCGATCATCAGGCTGCCCGCGGCTATGCAAAATTGCTCGAATACATCACGGGCACCGCGCCGGCGCTGATTTTGAGCGATGATCCCGGAGCTTCTGCCCGCATCGATTCGTTCTCGGCAAACGGAAGCGAGCGGTGGATGGTGGCCGTGCGGATGGTTTCTGAGGGCGTCGACGTGCCCCGGCTCGCTGTCGGCGTGTATGCCACGAGCTCATCGACGCCGCTATTTTTTGCACAGGCGATCGGCCGCTTTGTGCGGGCGCGTCGCCGGGGCGAAACTGCCACCGTGTTTTTGCCGTCGGTGCCAAAGCTCTCGGCCCTGGCGCACGAACTCGAACTTGAGCGCGATCACGCGCTCGACCGTAAAGACGGCAGCGACAGTGACGATGCGGCCGGGATGACGCCCGAGGAGCGCGAACTGCGGGAGGCCCAGGCCGAAGATCGAGCCTCGGAAGAGCTCACCAAATACAAATTTGAGGCGCTGTCATCCGAAGCCCAGTTCGACCGGGTGCTCTACGACGGCGGTGACTACGGGTATGCGGCCGAAGTGGGGTCGCTAGAAGAGCTCGAATTTTTGGGTTTGCCGGGAATTTTGAACCACGATGAGGTCGCCGCGGCGCTTGAACAGCGCGCCCAGCGGCAGCATCGCATCCAGGATGCACGTGCGCGGGGATCACTGAACGACGGTCACCAAACCGTGCAGCCGATGCACCGCTCGTTAAAAGAGCAGCGCAACCTGTTGCACTCGCTGGTGGGGCTCTACGCGCGACAATCAGGCCAGCCACACGGGGCCATTCATTCGCAGCTGCGTGTCACCTGCGGGGGCCCTGCGGTGGGGCAGGCAACCGCCCACCAAATTCAACAGCGCATCGACTACCTGCGCCGCAAATTGCACTAGCTGGGCCAGTTGCACTGGTAAAGCCGGTGTCTCGCAACTGCTGCTGACCCGCGCGGGCGCGTGGGTTTCGATAACACCGGGAAAACAATGAGGCCGAACCGGATTGCTCCGATTCGGCCTTCCTATGCGCGAAGGGGGACTTGAACTGACCTCGACCCCCTCGCACCGCGAATCTCGGCGGCCCGTTCTGCCGCATAAAAACAACGATCTACGGCATGTGCCCTGTGGATAACTCCACCGCGATACCCCGACCTACGGGTTGCTTAGCACTTTCGTTAGCACTCTCGCGGCCGTGGAAGCCATCGATTCTCACTTCAGTGACTCTCGCAATGGGCCTAGGTGTTCTTCCCCGACACGTTGTGATCGTGTGAGGTAAGGCGAGGGCCTCCGGGGACGATGTGGGTTACCACACTCAGATCGTCGCCACGGAGGCCCTCGTGACTCACGCTAACGCGCCTTTGACGCCGGAGGGGCGTCGTCGTCTTGCTTCGCTGATCGTCGATGAGGGCTGGGCGGTGAGACGGGCGGCGGAGCGGTTCCAGTGCTCGCCGGCGACGGCGTCGAGGTGGTCTCGCCGGTATCGGGCGGGCTTGCCGCTGACGGATCGCAGCTCGCGCCCGCACCACTCGCCCAGTCGAGCGTTGCAGCATCTGGAACGCAGGATCGTCAACCTGCGGTTCACGCGCCGCTGGGGACCGCATCGCATCGGCTACCACCTCGGAGTCCCTCGGTCGACGGTCGGGCGGGTGCTCGCCCGCTACCGGATGCCGCTGCTGGCGCATCTGGATCAGGGCACTGGGCTGCCGGTCCGCAAGCCAACACCGGTCCGCTACGAAAAGCAGACACCGGGCGAGCTGGTCCATGTCGACTTCAAGAAACTCGGGATCATCCCGGACGCGGCGGCTGGCGCGTCCGCGGCCGCGATTCCGCTCAAGCCCGCCGCGTCGGCGTGGCATCTGATCGCGCGCCCCGTCAGGGCGCGTCCCCCTCCAGGGGATACGCGTTCCTACACCACGCAGTCGATGGCTGCACCCGACTGGCCTATTCCGAACGCTTGCCCGACGAACGCAAGGACACCGCTGCCGGGTTCTGGGAGCGCGCAAACGCGTTCTTCGCCGAGCACGGCATCATCGTCACCGCAGTGATGACCGATAACGGTTCCTGCTACCGATCGCACACGTTCGCCGCCGCGCTCGGGCCACGGATCACGCACCGCCGCACCCGCCCGTTCCGACCACAAACCAACGGCAAGGTCGAACGCTTCAACCGCACCCTCGCCGCCGAATGGGCCTATGCACGGCCCTACCGATCCGAGATCGAACGCGAAGCCGCCTACGCGACCTGGCTCCATCACTACAATCACCACCGACCCCATACCGGACTCGCAGGCTCAACCCCCGCCCAACGAGTTCACAACCTCACGGGGAAGAACACCTAGTACGGCGTAGCCGGCAGGCGTTTCGCAGCCGCGCCGGTAGACCAGAGATGCTCCCTGCCGGAACGCGTCGCGACGCGGACTCGTCTCATTGTGCATATCGATGTGCATGTTTCATGTACGATGATGACGTGAAGAAGAGCTGGCAGGTGTTCGCGCGCGACGTCGGCCGACTCGCCCGCGTACGCAAGGCGTGGATCATCGTGATCGGGGTTCTCATCACCCCGGCGCTGTACGCGTGGTTCAACATCAGCGCCTTCTGGGACCCGTATTCGAACACGGAGAACGTCAGCGTCGCCGTGGCGAACCTCGATGAGGGCGCGACGTCCGATCTGACAGGTGCTGTCAATATCGGGGATCAGGTCGAGGAGCAGCTCAGGGGGAACGACGATCTCGGCTGGGACTTCATGACCCACGAGGAAGCCCTCGAGGCAGTCCAGCGCGGCGACGCGTATGCGGCGATCGTCATCCCAGCAGGCTTCAGCGAGGACCTCCTCAGCATCACGACCAGTGATTTCGCCCAACCGGCGCTGCAGTACTACGTCAACGAGAAATCCAGCGCTATCGCGCCGAAGATCACCGACGTCGGGGCCACGGAGCTGGACAGGCAGATCACGTCCGCCTTCGCCGAAGAGGTCGCGTCCGCCGCGAGCGAGGCGGTCAGGGACGCCGGCGACGATGCGCAGCAGCGACTGCTGAACGCACAGGATCGTGCACTGAACACCTTCGACAGCACGTCGCAGAGACTCGCCTCCGTACGGGAGAGCATCGACGATCTGCAGCAGGGGATCGACTCGTCCCGCGAGTCCCTCTCGTCGACCCGGCGAACGCTGGGCGACATCGACGCGACGCTGGGAGACGTGCAGCAGGCGATCGACGAGACGCAGGGGATCATCGCGGAGGCGCGGACCCAGGTGATCGACTTCACAGACGCAGCGACGGCCGCGTACCTGCAGGGAACGACTCTGCTCGCAGACGCCTCGTCGAGCGCGAACACCTCGGTCACGCAGCTGACTCAGAGCCTCGACGCCGCGGGTGTGCGGGTGGAAGCCGCAATCGAGGATCTGCAGGGGGTTCTGGAGTCGAACGAGGCGGCGATCGCCGAATTGCGGACGGTTCTCGACGACGCAGGCCTCGATCCGGACACGGCGGAGCGGCTGTCCGGTGTGATCGAGGCCCTGGAAGAGCGCAACGCGGCCGATCAACAGCTCCTCTCAGAACTGTCTCAGCTCAGCTCCAGCGTGGCCGAGACCGTTCAGGCGCTTCAAGCGGCCGCGGATGCCATGGACGGCGCCATGCAGGACACAAAGTCGGCCGCCGTCGACCTGCGCGTAGCGCTCACCGAGAACCTGCCCGCGCTCAACAGCGCGATGTCGCAGTTGTCGGAGAGCGCCGGCGAGTTCTCGGCCGCCGTCGGGTCGCAGCGTCGGGTGCTGGCGCAGGCGGGGGAACTGCTGCTCGGGGTCGATACACAGCTGGCGTCGACCTCGGTGGCGCTCGGCAGCTTCGACGACGACATCGCGAACATCGAGTCGAGCGTTCAGACGGCGCGCACCGACGTCGAGGCACTCGTCGCCGCGTCGGAGTTGGGGGCGTTGAGCACCCTCACCGGTCTGGACCCCGACGACATCGCGCAGTTCATCGCCTCGCCGGTCGAGGTCGATGAGCAGATCCTCTTCCCGGTGTCGTCATACGGATCCGCGATGGCGGCCCTCTTCACGAACCTCTCGCTGTGGATCGGCTCCTTCGTGCTCATGGTGATCTTCAAGATTGAGGTCGACACCGAGGGCGTCGAAGGCGTGAGCGTGCTCGAGGCCTATCTGGGGCGTTTCGGTCTGTTCGCAATGCTCGCCGTCGCCCAGGCGTTGATCGTCTCGATCGGCAATCTCATTATCGGTGTTCAAACAGCGAGCGCTGTTGCGTTCGTCGGCACGGCCGTGCTGATCGGGCTGGCCTACGTGAGCATCATCTACGCCCTGTGCGTCGCCTTCGGGCATGTCGGTCGGGGGCTGTGCATCCTGCTGGTGATCATGCAGATTCCCGGTGCGTCGGGCCTGTATCCGATCGAGATGATGCCGGACTTCTTCAGAGCCATCTATCCCCTTCTGCCCTTCTCGTACGGCATCGATGCCATGCGCGAGACGATCGCGGGCTTCTACGGCAACCACTACTGGCGGTTCATGGGCGCGCTCGCGGTGTTCGTCGCTCTCGCGTTCCTGCTCGGCCTCGTGTTGAGGCGTCGCCTGGCCAACCTCCACATCCTGTTCAACAAGGAGATCGCCTCGACCGACCTCCTGATCGGTGAGAAGGTGCAAGTCACCGGAACCGGTTACCGCCTGAGCCAGGTGATCCACGCGCTGTCGAACCGTCGGGAGTACCGCGACGAGCTCGCCCGCCGGGCCCGGCCGTTCACCCGGCACTATCCGACGCTGTTGCGGTTAACGCTTGTCGTGGGTCTTGCGGGCATACTGCTGCTGGCGGTCGTCGCATGGCTGTTCCCGGAGGCCAAGGCGCTTCTATTGGGGCTGTGGAGCCTGTGGTGCCTGCTCGTCATCGGGTTCCTCGTCGCCATCGAGTACGCCAAGCGGAACTTCGCCCAGGCCTACGCGGTTGCGGCTCTGGAGGATGCCGAGCTGCGAGAGGTCGTCCTCGCCGGGGACGCCGCCGGCCTCTCGGAGGACTCGGCGCAGACATCGGCGCAGACGACGAGGATCGATGTGCCCGCGCAGACGCTCGAGATCGACGAGATCGATGAGGGAGATGCCCCCGCGGGGCCGGATGAGGAGGCCGATCTGCTCGACGAGATCTTCACCCTCGGCGAGCCCGCCGAACGGGACGAGCCGGATCCGGACGCGGAGACGACCGAACTCGATGTGGTCGACGAACAGGACGAGACCGACCCCGCCGACGACGGCGAGGAGCGCGCGTGAGAGACATCTTCGCCCTGGCGCTCCGCGACGTGCGTCATGCGACCCGGAACGTGATGGCCGGTATCGTCATCTTCGGACTCGCCGTCATTCCTTCGCTCTTCACCTGGTTCAACGTGATCGCGACCTGGGATCCGTTCGACAACGCAAGCAATCTGAAAGTCGCCGTCGCGAGCACCGACGAGGGATATGAGAGTGACCTCGTGCCCATCCGCATCAACGTCGGCGAACAGGTGCTGTCGGAGTTGCGGGCGAACGACGACTTCGACTGGGTTATCACCGACGAAGAGGATGCGATCGACGGAACCAGGTCGGGCGACTACTACGCGGCGATCGTCCTCCCGCCGTCGTTCAGCACCGACATGATGACGTTCTATGTCGACGGCGCAGATCACACGGACATCGCGCTGTACACCAACGAGAAGAAGAACGCGTTGGCTCCGAAGATCACCGAGCAGGGCGCCGAGGGGGTCTCCTCCCAGATCACCCAGACGTTCACACAGACGCTCAGCGAGATCGCCCTGGGCCTGATCTCCTCGCTCTCCGACTACCTCACGGACGCGGATACCCAGGCTGCTCTCACCCGCCTGGAAGCGCGTGTCGCGAACGTGTCCACGCAGCTGCGTTCCAGCGCGCAGACGGCGGACATGTTCACGGCGCTGATCGAGTCGAGCATTCCGGTGGTGAACAGTGCGTCGAGTCTGGTCGATGGCGCCGGCGACGCGTTCGACGACGCATCGAACGCGGTCGGCAGCGGGAGCAAGGCCGTGGACGAGCTCCGATCGACGCTGCGTACCGCGACGCAGTCGGTGACGCAGGCGCTCTCGGCGACCGCGTCGAGCTACGACACGGTGGGGGATCGCATCGACGACCTCTACTCCGAACGCGACACGCTCAGCGGAGAGCATGTGACGGTGCTCGAGACCCTCGCCGATCGCGTACAGGACCAGATCGACCGGTATGAGTCCCTCCGCGACACCGTCGAGACGGACATCGCCCCCACTCTGCCGGAGTCCGCACAGGGCAGCCTCGACGCGGTCGTCGACGCGCTCGACGATGCGATCGCACGTCAACAGGCGGTGCACGACCGTCTCGCACAGGCCGCGCGCGACGTCGAGGAGGGCAACGAATCTACGCAGAGCTCCCATCAGGAGATCAAGGAGGCGATCGCGGACGCCCAGAGCGCGATCGGGGACGCACAGACTGCCTACACGAACGGGTTGAAGCCGCAGCTGGACCAACTGTCGTCGACACTCGGAGACATCGGATCCGACATCTCCGAGCTGCGTGCGGACATCGACGAGATTTCATCGAGTCTTTCGGATTCATCCGGTTCGGTGCTCTCGACGATGAACCGCGCGAAGACCGTGACGGAGGGGCTCTCCGACTTGCTCGACGAGACTGCCGACAGATTCGACGAGATCGAACGGGCACTGGGCGACGCGGCCGACACCGGCGATCTGAGTGAGCTCAGCGAGATCATCGGCTCCGATCCTGGTATCCTGGCCGCGTCGCTGGCCGACCCCGTGAGCGTCGACCGCATCGCCGTGTTCCCGGTCGGGAGTTTCGGCGCGGCCATGGCTCCGCTGTACACGATCCTCGCCCTCTGGGTGGGCGCTCTGCTGATGACGGTGACGATCCGCGTCGACGTCGACAGCGAGACGCTTCCCGACCGTGCCGAGCTCACCCCGACGCGGAAGTACCTCGGAAGGTACGGCATCTTCGCGCTCGTCGGCCTCGCGCAGAGCACGCTTGTCACGCTCGGGCTCATCCTCTTCGTCAGGATCGAACCTGCGCATCCGCTTCTGATGATCCTGGCGGGTTGGGTCACCTCGCTCGTGTTCACGCTCATCGTCTACACGCTGGTGGTCGCCTTCGGCAACGCCGGGAAAGCATTGTCCGTGCTGCTGCTGGTCATCCAGATCTCTGGTTCGGGAGGAGCGTATCCTCTGGAGCTCGTGCCGGAGTGGTTCCAGAACATCAGTCCCTTCCTTCCCGCGACATACGCGATCGGAGCCATGCGATCGACCATCGCGGGCGTCTATGCAGCCGACTTCTGGATCTCACTCGGGATGCTTGCCCTGTTCGTGCTTCCCGCGTTCCTCCTCGGGCTCGTTCTGCGACGTCCGCTGGTGGCCTACAACCGTGGCCTGACTGAGGCCCTCGAGTCGACGAAGCTAATGTGAGTGGCGATATGAGCGTTCACATGCCCACAGACGACTCTCCGTCGCCGAGCGCCACGCCGCCACCACGCACCCGCCGTCGCGACGCCGCCACCAACCACGAAGCGCTGCTCCACGCCGCACAGGCGGTTCTCGCCGAGAATCCGCACGCCTCGCTGGACGCGATCGCACATGCGGCGGGCCTGTCCCGGCGTGCACTCTACGGGCACTTCGCCGACCGTGAAAGCCTGCTGCGCGAAGTCATCGCCATCGGCGCGGAACGTTTCAACCTCATCGCCGAGGCCACCGCGGATACGGACCCGCGTATCGCCCTCGCCCGCATGGCCGCGCGTCTGTGGCACGAAGTCTCGACGGTGCGCGCCCTAGCGAACATCGCGCTCGACGAGCACCACGTCGCCGACACCGCTCGCGCTCTCGAGCCGCTGCGGCGTCGCATCCGCGAGATCACCAATGACGGTGTCCGGTCGGGTGTCTTCCGTCAAGACATGACGCCAGAGGTGCTCGCCTTCCTCATCGAAGAAACGGCACGCTCCGTGCTGCGCGGACTCCGCCTCGAGACGCACGACGCGGGGGCCATCGTCGCCAAGGTCATCTTGAGCGTCGCCGGCTTGTCCTGGGCGGAGCAAGCGGAGCTCGACGGGGATGCCCAGCGAGTGCAAGCCGGAGGAGATTGATCGGTGGATGCGCGGGGAACTTGTGCTCACCGATGAGGGGCTGTTCAACTACTGGCAGCAGGAATGGGTGATCTGCACCGATCGCATCCACCATCTCGAAACCACCCTCGCGGGCATGACCGCCCCGAGCAGAGACGACCCCGAGAAGCCGAGTGCGCACCCCAAGACCATCGCCGCCTACCAGGAACGCCTAGAGACGGCACGGGCACGCGCCCGCGTCATCCAAGAGCGAGGCGTGCAGCTCGACCCGGAGGGGCGCGTGTTCAACGCCGCCGACTACGAAGCAACAGCGGCGCTCCCGCTCGCGGCAGCCCGGCTCGATCCAGTCCTACGACACCGACACGGGGAAGCGGTGGCGGTTCCAGATCTACGTCCTGAAAGACCCCGAATACCCCGAGATGGGATCGCGCAGGCTCACCCGCTCCGGGTTCACCAGCACCGACGAGGCCAACGACGCCTTGCAGGAAGCGCTCAAGCAGCGCAAGCAGAACGAGAAGTTCGGAAACAAAGTACCCACCGTCGGAACCTACGCGGATGAGTGGGTAGCGGGACTCAAGCTCGCGGCGTCCACGATCACCGGGTACAAGAAGATCATCCGAAACCACATCCGCCCCCAGCTCGGCACGATCCGGCTCGACAAACTCACCGCCACCCGCATCGCCCGCCACTACCGCGATACCCTCGAAGACGAGCTGTTCCCGCTGTGGCGACTCATCGCCTACACCGGGATGCGCCGCTCCGAAGCCCTCACCCTCAAGTGGTCGGAGATCAACGCGAAGACGATGCGGGTCAGCATCCGCGGCGCCGTCGATACCGACGACTGGACGAAGACGAAGACCACCAAGACCGGCGGGGCCCGCGTCATCGACGTCGACGCCGATACCCTCAAGGTGCTCGCCTCGTACAAGGTCGCCCGCGCTGAGGTGTCGTTCGAGCTGGCGAAAGCCGACGCCTACGTCTTCGGCGACGACGACGGGAAGCTCCGCTCACCCGACGCGATGACCAGCCGCTGGGATCGCCGCCTCAAGTGGGCGACCGCGAAGTTCGACACCCTGCACCGAGTCACGACCAAGGGCCTGCGTCACACCCACGCGACCCTGCTACTCGATCTCGGCGAGCACCCCAAGGTCGTCCAGGAGCGGTTGGGCCACTCAACGATCACGACGACGATGAACATCTACTCCCACGTCACCCCGACCATGCAGAGGTCGGCAGTTGACCGTTTCGCGGCCCATCTCGGCAAGGCTTAGCACTTTTTCTAGCACTTCGGACGCGAATGACCCCCAACCCGGAGAACTAAATCCCAGGTCAGGGGCCATTTCATTCGCGTGCGCGAAGGGGGACTTGAACCCCCACGACCTAAAAGCGGTCACTAGCACCTCAAGCTAGCGCGTCTACCAATTCCGCCACCCGCGCAGGTGTCGTGTTTCGGCGCTTAGCGCCGCGGCACGAATGACAACTTTACTGCACACATTATGGAATGTGCAAATCAAGACTCGTGGGCGCGTCGAAACTCCCGGTCGTGCCTCGCGGATGCAACCAAAGCTCCTAGAGTGGTGCCATGACCGACCTCGAACACGACGCTACTGTCCGCACCGCTCAAGAGCTCATCCGCATCGACACCACCAACTGGGGTAATGGTCGGGCGCGGGGAGAGCGCGAAGCCGCCGAATATCTTGAGGCACGGCTCACGGCGTTGGGGAGCCGCGTACACGTGTTCGAGGCCGCACCGCGCCGCACGAGCATCGTGGCACGCATCCCCGGCCGTAATCCAGAGCTGCCGGCGCTGGTGGTACACGGCCACACCGATGTCGTGCCGGCAGATGCCGATGACTGGAAGGTCGACCCGTTCGCTGGCGAAATTCGTGACGGCATGCTGTGGGGGCGCGGAGCGGTCGACATGAAAAACGTCGACGCCATGATGATCACCGCCCTCGAACAGCTGCAGGCAGTCGGTGAACAGCCCGCTCGGGATCTCATTGTTGCGTTTTTTGCCGACGAAGAAGACGGCGGCAAACTTGGTGCGCACTGGCTGGTAGAACAGCATCCCGAACTCTTTACCGGCGCAACTCAGGCGATCAGCGAGGTTGGCGGCTATTCAATCAACGTCGATGGTCGCCGTGCCTATCTATTGCAAACCGGTGAAAAGGGGATGATTTGGGCCCGGTTGCAGGTGCGCCGCCGTCCCGGACACGGATCCAAACATATTCATCCCGATGACAATGCCATTCAGGTGCTGGCCGCAGCCATCGTGCGTCTGGCCGAGCACGAGTGGCCGATGCACCTGGGTGACACAAGCCGCGAGATGATCGCCGCGCTGTGCGAGCTGACCGGTGAAGACGTCGAACAAATCGGGGCCGACCAGCTGGCACTTCGCTGCGGCTCGGCGGCTGCCTGGCTCACCGCTTCGCTGCGAACTACCGCAAGCCCCACGGTGCTCGAGGCCGGCAGCAAACAAAACGTTGTTCCCGCAACGGCAACCGTCACCCTCGACATCCGCCCGCTACCGGGCGACGAGGATGCGGTGCTCGAAACATTGCAGCAGATCGTCGGCGACGATGTAGAGATCGCCATCGACTGGCGGTTCAACGGTGCCCAAGCCCCGGCAAAATCGGATCTCGTTACCGCGGCAACGCGCGCACTGCGCAAATTTGATCCCGATGCGGTGGTCGTGCCATACCTGCTGCCCGCCGGAACCGACAATAAATCACTCGCTCGGCTCGGCATTGACGGCTACGGTTTCGCACCGCTGCTGCTGCCCGACACACTCGACTTCCCGGCACTATTTCACGGTATTGACGAGCGGGTACCGCTCGAATCGCTGGTGTTCGGTAGAGAAGTGCTGGCAGCGTTTCTCCGCGACTTCGACGGGTCGTAGCTCGAATCGGCGCGCCGGCGCCGGGGGTGTTAATGGAGGCGTAAACTCACTGCGTTTAAAGCAGCGCACTTACTGTCGATAGAAAGCGGATGGATGAACTGGTTTGAAGCGTTCGTGCTGGCGGTCGTGCAAGGACTCACCGAGTTTTTGCCGATCTCGTCCAGCGCCCACCTGCGCGTTGTCGGCGAGTGGATCGGTAGCGGCGACCCCGGCGCCACCTTCACCGCGATCATTCAGATTGGCACTGAGGCGGCCGTGCTCGTGTACTTCTGGAAAGACATCGTGCGGATTATCAGCCGCTGGTTCGGAGCTCTGCGCGGTCGGGTGCCAAAAAACGATCCGGATGCACGCATGGGCTGGTGGATCATCCTCGGTTCCATTCCCATCGTGGTGCTGGGCGTGCTCTTTCAAGATTTGATTCGCAGCCAGTTCCGTTCGCTGTGGATTGTCGCCACCACACTCATTTTGTTTGGCATCATCCTGGGCCTGGCCGATGTGCTCGGCCGGCGCCAAAAAGATCTCACCCAGCTCGACGCCAAGGACGGCCTGATCTACGGGTTCGCGCAGGCACTCGCGCTCATCCCCGGAGTATCGCGCTCGGGCGGCACAATCACGGCGGGACGCCTGCTCGGATACGATCGCGCATCCGCCGCGCGCTACGCCTTTTTGCTGGCTATTCCTGCGGTACTTGGCTCGGGTCTTTACGAGCTCTACGGGGCGATCAAAGAACCCACCGAAGTGAACGCGATCGCGTTCGGTCCCACCGCGCTTGCCACGGTCATCTCGTTCGTCGTTGGCTGGCTGGTAATCAAATTCCTCATGAAGTGGGTAGAGCAGCGCAGCTTCATGCCATTTGTGCTCTACCGCATCGCGCTTGGCACGCTATTGATGGTGCTATTGATCACCGGTGTTCTTGATCCGCTGGCCGGGGCCCCGACGGGATAGCCGGCACAGTAACGGACGGCTGCGATACGGCAGGCAATGATTGCGTGCCGATACGAATTAGACTCGTATCGTGCAGTTCGTCAATTCTTGGCCTCAGGTTCAGGTTCCACAGCTAGCGGGCGAGAGCGTCCCGGTGGCGCTCTATGACGCTGAAACTGACTCGGTGCGGCAGGTGACGACTCCTGATGGGGTTGCAACACTGTATGTGTGCGGCATCACGCCCTACGACGCCACCCATCTGGGACATGCCGCAACCTATCTCGCCTTCGACACACTCAATCGGGCGCTGCGGCAAGGGGGAGTGGCGGTGCGTTTCGCCGAAAACATCACCGATGTCGACGATCCGCTGCTCGAACGTGCCGAGCGTGATCAGGTTGATTGGCAGCAACTCGCGCAATCGCAGACCGATCTTTTTCGTTCGGATATGGACCAGCTGCGAGTCATCGCTCCCGACGCATTTGTGCGGGTACAGGATGCGATTGACGAAATTGCGGCGGCCGTTGCGCAGCTGCTGCGGGACGGGTTTGCCTATTCGGTAACTACACCGGATGCGGTCGATGACGATATTTATCTTGACGTGCAGGCGGTGCAGGCACGCACACCGTATGAGCTCGGCGCGATCAGCCATTTTTCGCCGGAGCAGCTTGCCGCCGCGTTTGTCGAATTCGGTGGCGACCCCGATCGTCCCGGTAAACGCTCGCCGCTCGATCCGCTGCTGTGGCGGGCAGCGCGTGTGAACGAACCCAGCTGGCAGGCTGCCGACGGTGTTCCTGCGGGGCGACCGGGATGGCATGTGGAGTGTTCGGTAATCGCAACCGGCGCGCTTCCGGTGGCGGCCGAGGGCACGCTCATCAGCATCCAGGGCGGTGGCCGTGACCTGCTGTATCCCCACCACGAAATGTCGGCTGCTCATGCATCGGCGCTGACCGGACGTGAATTCGCAGGCCATTTCACCCACGCCGGACTGGTTGCGTATCAGGGTGAAAAGATGTCGAAGTCACTCGGCAACCTGGTGTTGGTTTCGCAGCTCGTGGCCGCGGGTCATGATCCGATGGCGGTGCGGCTGGCAGTGCTGGCGCATCACTATCGCAGCAGCTGGGAGTGGTTTGCCACTGACCTCGATGCCGCTCAGGCTCGCCTGTCGCGGTGGCTTGCGGCGGCGCAGCGGGCCGAAGTCTCGGGTTCGGAAGAGTCGGGTTCGAAAGAGTCGGTGGTGCGTCGGCAGCTGCGCGAGGCGATCGCCAATGATCTCGACACCCCGACCATGATCGAAGTGGTGGATGCGTGGGCTGAGCTTGAAAATCCCCAGGCCGATGTGATTGAGGCGGTTGACGCGCTACTGGGTGTGCCGCTGCTCACAAGCTGAGGAACTAGCCGCGCTCGCCGTCGCGCAAAATGGCACTAGTTGCGGTCGTTGGCGTCATCCTCGCCGGGATCATCGTCTTCACGGGTGGGATCATCGTTGCGATCATCCGCATCCGTTGACAAAAACGCCTCAAACTCGGCAGCGATCGCATCACCACTGGCGGCCTCAGAATCGACCATGTCTCGTGTTTGTTCGAGAAACTGAACGTATTGGCCGAGGTCTTCGTCGCGCTCTACCGCCTGCGTCACCCGCAGCTCCCAGGCATCGGCCGCTTCACGCATCGATTCACGATCAAAGTTGAACAGGAGCAGTTCAGATAGTTCTTCGGTGAGGGCCAGCGTGGCCTTTGCCGCGGGAAGGTCTGGGGCCTGCGCATAGTGGGGCACCGAGGCCCACAGCGCAACGCTGCGGATGCCTTCAAGTGCAGCAGCCTCGGCAAAGACCGACAGCACCCCGAGCGGCCCCTGATATTTTGAGACCTCAAACGAATACTGCAGTCGCAGCTCATCATCATCGCAATAGGAATTCACCTGGATATCGCGAGTGTGCGGGGTGTCGGCAAGCAGCGAGCCCACCTGCACGATCGCGGTAATGCCCTCCGTAACGCACAGGTCGAGCAGCAGGTCGACATAGCTCTGCCAGTGCAATGACGGCTCGTCGCCGATCAGCACATAGATACCGTGGTCGTCTTCGGGGCGTGGCCCGTAGATCACCGAGTGTGGCCACTCGATGCGGCGTTTGCCGTTGGTGATTGACACCCAGGGGCGGGTTGCCGAGTAGTCGTAGAAGCGCTCGTCATCGATACCGCCGACAACCTGGTCGAGACCGAGGGTTTTGCGCACTTCGGTGACCGCGTCTGAGGCGGCGTCTCCGGCGTCGCTCCAGCCACGCATCGCGCACACCAGCACGCGTTCTCCATTGAAGAGACGACCTACCGACATAGTTGAGTTGCTCCCGGGTGTTTGACTACAAAACGGATGCATTGCCGTGGTTGCTAGCGCAATTACCGCGCACAGCGCTCAAGGGCTGCATACACCGCTTAATAAGATACCGAGGTATCGCACGGCTTTCCGAATACGTGTGGGGTCCGTGACCGTAGTCACGGACCCCACAGCGTCGATCCTGCTATGCCCGTCGGCGCTGGCTTACGAGCAAGGCACCGGCCGCGAGCAAGGTCGCTCCAGCAGCCGCCAGCAGACCGCTACCCGTTGCACCTGTCCGTGCAAGCGGTTTGCCGCTCTCTGGCGTAGTCGGCGGCGTGTCCGGTTGAGTGCTCGGCGGAGTCACCGGAGGCGTTGCCGGTGGGGTTGCCGGTGGGGTTGCCGGTGGAGTCACCGGAGGTGTAGCCGGCGGAGTCGTCGGCGGTGGTACGTCCTTGGTGTTGGTGATTGTGAACCCGTCTTCCGGGGTACCGGTGACCGTGCTGGTGTACCCAGCCACCTCGTCTTCGGTCACGGTGTAGTGAATCTCGACCTGGTTGTCACCGTCGGTGCGGTACTTGGGCAGGTCAGTGAACTCACCTTCCCAATTGTTGGCGGCGGTGAGTGTCAGGGCGTGGTCGGTTGCGTTACCGTCCGCGAGCAGTTTCACCGTGATCGAGTCAGGACGATCCGTCGCCACATCACCTTCCCAGCGCTTGTGCACCTGGATCGACGTAGAGGGTTCATTCTGGAGCTCGACCTCATAGGTCTTCGCTTCTTCGTTATAGGTCACTTTGGGAGCGTGACCCACATAGCCGTCGACCTTTTGCTCGACGAAAGTGAGCTCCAGTTTTTCGCCCGTTTTCGCATCAATCAGCGTGCTCGGGTCTGGATAGTTGGCGAGCTCAACCTGCCAGTTATTGTCCGCCTTCAGCGTGACGGTCTCGATCTTCTTATCGCCAAGCATGACGTCGAGAGTGAGACTTTCGGGGCGGTTTTCCTGCTTGTCGTTCGCCCAGACCTTCGTCACTTTCAGCGTCCAGGGGTTGTTTTCGCCGAATGTCAGCTTGCCGTTATTGGCGATGCCGGCACCAGAAATGCCGGTGCGCGTTGCCTTGTTGTTTTCGATGCGAACGGCTGCCAAGGTTTCGGCAATGGCTTTTGCGTCGTCGCTGGGGACAGATTTGAACGCAATGTTGTCGTCGACCCGTTTGTTCGGTTCGATCGCGGTATTGGGGCCCTCCGCCGAATAGCGCGGCACCTGTTTTCCGTCGGGCCAATTGGTGTGGATGCTGTAGATCGAACCATCCTGATACCAGTTGCGCTTGCTACCGCCAAGCATTCGTTCGGTAATAATGACCGAATTGCCCTCTACCGGATTCGGGTCATCGTACCTGTGGACCTTGATGCTAGCGAAATCATCACCAGCACCCTTCAGCTGACCTTGATCGGGGGCGCTGTTCTCAAAAATTGCCACCCCGCGAGTTACATGCATCACGGTGGATCCAGTGGGGCAGTTCCACACGCCGCCACCCTGGGCACTCGGTGGGCGGTTACCGGCACCCACCATGAACATTTCGTCCATCGTGTTATTACGAATCAGCGCGTTGTAGATCGTCACATCGGTGTGGGTGTCGTTGTACATCGCGCCGCCACCCCAAAAGCCTTTCGAGACGTTCTCGCGCAAATCGGCCGCGTACAGTGTGGCCTTCGTTGTGCCGTTGAAAGCGATGCCACCGCCGGAATCCAAAGCAGAGTTACCGGTAATGATGGCTCCGCGGATCTCCACCACAGCATCCCCCTGGGTGTAGATACCTCCCCCACGCCAGGTAGAAACATTGTCTTTAAAAGTGGCGCCGTCAATCGTTAGCGAGCCCCCATTTTGATACAGCCCGCCCCCGGCACCCTTGTACTCACCGTTGTCATTTTTCTGAACGACACCGCCGTTGAGGTCGACCGCGCCACCGTCGAAAGCAAGCCCGGCGCCGCGTTCTGTTGAGTTGTTCTCTATGGTTCCGCCGGTGATGGTCACCTGTGCGTTCTTGCCGTAAACACCTCCGCCGTATCCCAGCAACTGCGGGTGCGCAACCTTGTTGCCGGAAATAGTTCCTCCCGACATCGCGAAGGTGGGTGTGCCACCATCTCGTGACCAGAGGCCGATCACACCGCCGCGAAGGAGTCCCTCGTTGTCGTTCAGCGTGCCACCTTCAATTCGGATGGTGCCGTTGTAGGCGGTGATGGGTGCGTACTCCGATTCAGTGATGCCCTCGGGGAGTGCGCCCGAGATATTTGCCACAGAGTTATTGGCAAACTCGGCCGCTTCGGAAATGGTGAGGCTGCCTTCGTGATCCACAAAAATCACCGGACCGGTCACCGAGGTGTCGCGGATGGCGCCATCTCGGAAGTTCAGGTCACCGCTTACGGTGAACTGCGTTTTCGTGAAGGTGGGGCCAGCAAGAGTAAGTGCGCCACCCTTATCAACCGTGATCAGGGGAGCGTTGGTTCCCACGATCTTCCCGCTGCCGGTGAGCGTCACCGTCGTCCCTTCACGAACGACAAGTTTTTCGGCGTCGGCTGGGGCTTCGATGTCGGCGTCGACAGATACCTCCGCAGATTCTCCTGCGTTGAGGCTCGCGACCACGGCAACAAGTTCGCTCCAGGTGTTCACGGGCGCAGCGAAAGCTACACCCGCGGGTAGTCCGACGAACGCCATCATGGCGGCGAGCATTACTCCAAGGCGCTTTAACCAGCGGGAGCTCATGACTTCCTCTATTTCTTTATGTCTGCACGCCATTGCCGCGTGCATTCCGGGGGACTGGGATGTGCAACGGATGTCTGAGCCGGCGAAACGCCGGCGATCGACTTGCAGCTTTACTCTCCATGATATATGACCCTGTGTCGCAGTGGCTGGCGGTCATCAAACCCTGCCCGTACCCGAATCATTGCCGCCACTAGAATGACCTTTGTGACTGTACGGCCAGAATCGAGCGAGCAACACCGCAGCAGCACTGTGCTGCATGCGGTGCTTTGGGATATGGACGGCACACTCATCGATAGTGAAGTCGAGTGGACGCGCGCCCAGTCGGCGCTTCTTGAACGGTTTGGCCTGCCGGCACTCACCCCCGCAGTCGAAGCACAGTTCGTTGGTGTCGCCATTGAACAGGCTGCGCTGCGCTTCCAAGAACTCGGTGTCCCGCTATCGACCGACGATATTGCCCGCGAAATCACCGACGATGTGGCCAGACGCGTCGCCGCCGGAGTGAATTGGCGTCCCGGTGTCGCCGATCTCCTTACTGAACTGCAGGCGGCGCGTATTCCCATGGCAGTGGTCACCAACTCAAGTCAAAGCATCGTCGATGCCATGCTCACACGCCTGCCCGGCCACGGTTTCACCGCGGTGGTGACAAGTGAACGGGTGACCAACCCCAAACCGCATCCCGAACCCTATGAACTGGCCGCAGCAGATCTTGGTGTGACACCCCGATTTGCGGTTGCAATTGAAGACTCACCGACGGGTGTGGCGAGCGCCGTTAGTGCCGGCTGTACTGTGCTGGCAGTTCCCCACGGTGTCGGCATTGCCGCGGGTGACAGCTACCACGTGCGCCCGACACTTGCCGGGATGGGAATTGCTGAACTCGAGCAGCTGCTGGCAAACCCGATCCAGTAGGCGCCGTGGGGCTGTCGCTGCTTTGCCGGCCCGCTCACCATTAGCCACAACGAATGAGGACGATGACTGAACCACAACCGGATGCCACCATCCCCGCCAGCTTCGATGTGGTCTATCCGCCCTCGGGGCCGCTGCGCGATGGCGAACGTGTTCAGCTGACCGGGCCCAAAGGCCGGATGAACACCATCTGGCTTACAGCGGGGGAGCAATTCCACTCGACCAACGGGTCAATCGCCCATGACGAGCTCATCGGTGCCCCCGACGGCTCGGTGGTCGTTTCAACAACCGGCCACAGCTTCTTGGCCCTGCGACCGCTGCTTGAAGACATCATTCTGTCGATGCCTCGTGGTGCCGCAGTGATCTACCCGAAGGACGCTGTGCAAATTCTGGCGCGTGCAGATATTCGCCCCGGTTTGCGCGTGGTCGAGGCCGGTGTCGGTTCGGGTGCGCTCTCGCTGTGGCTGCTGCGGGCCCTCGCGGGTCGCGGTGAACTGCACAGTTTTGAACGCCGTGCCGATTTTGCTGATGTTGCCCGCGGCAATGTCGCCAGCTACTTCGGCGGCGAACCCGAAAACTGGCGCATCCACCTTGGCGACCTCGGCGAGCAGCTGCCCAAAAAATGCCCACCCGCAAGCGTGGATCGTGTCGTGCTCGACATGCTCGCGCCCTGGGATTGCCTGGATGCGGTAACCGAGGCGCTCATCCCTGGCGGCGTGCTCGTGTGCTACGTCGCCACCGCGACACAGCTCTCGCGAGTTGCCGAAGCGATTCGCGCCACCGGCGTGTACACCACACCGAGCGCCGACGAAACCATGATTCGCGGCTGGCACCTTGAGGGGCTCGCGGTGCGCCCCGAACACCGCATGGTCGGCCACACCGGGTTTTTGCTGACCGCCCGCCGACTCGCCCCCAACACGCAAACCCCGCAGCAAGCACCCCGAGCCAATAAAGCGGTTGGCTCCAGCGTCGACTGGGAAGCTTGGACACCGTCGGACCCCGCCGCTTGGACCGAGCAGGCTGTGGGTGTGCGAACCGTGAGCGATAAGGTCTTGCGCAAGCGCGCCCGCGAGGCACAGCGTGCCGCGGCTCGCGCGGTCGCCGCCGCGGTCATCGCGAATGGTGAAAAGCAGGCGGACACCGACGGCGGCGCGATCACCGAACTTGCCACCCACCCGATGACGCCAAGACCTGACACAATGACAAGCGCCGCTGACCCAGTCAACGGTGAAACCGATGAACGCACCACCGAGAACGGGGACAGCCAGTGACAGGTCACCAAATTCGTGCCACTCGCAGCGCTGCAGCGGCGGCGATCGCACTCACCGCGATCGGTCTGGCGGGATGCTCCCAGCTGCCGGCGAGCGACAACGCCAGCGCCTGCATCCCCACAGATCGATTTGCGGTCGAACGCGCGGGCGAGGGATCTGGCCCGGTGATCACGGACAACGGAATCGCGACGTTCACCATCGATATTCGCGACGATAAGGGCCAGCTTGTTGCCGAAAACCAGGCGGTGCGCACCGACCCCAATACCGGTGAACCGGCGCCCATTCCACTTGCTGGGCTCACACCCGGCCTGAGCGAAATGCTGCGCTGCTCGCAGGCTGGGCAGACCATCAGCGCCGATATTCCGAACAGCGAGTTTTATTCAGACGCCGCTATCGCCAGCGGTCAAGTGGCGGCCGATGGCGAACAGCATCTCACGGTGCACGTGTCGAAGGTGTACCACTCGGCTGCCTCGGGCCGTATTGCCCCACAGCGCAATGGAATTCCCGCCGTGGTGAATGCCCCGGACGGTGGTCATGGCGTGACCATGCCGAAGGAACCGACACCTACCGACCGCCGTGTCGCCGAAACGATTTCGGGATTCGGCGAAAGCGTGCAGCAGAACGATCTGGTTGTCGTACAAATGTCGGCCTACACGTGGGGCACCGGAGAAGAGCTATTTAACAGCTGGACCAATGTCTCAGAGGCCATGGTGCTTCCGGCAGCACCCGGGCAGGTTTACACCCTCGGGGATGCGCTCATTGACCGGCGCATTGGCAGCCAGATCGTTGTTGTGGTGCCGGCTGCCACGCTAGAAAAAGAAGCCGCTGCGGGTCGCCAGCCATTCGGTTATGGGGATGCCGTGGTATTTGTTGTCGATCTGCTTGGAAAGGTATAGCGAATTGTCGAACTTCTATCCAGTTCGTGCACGTCGCCTTGGGCGCGTGGTTGCCGCCTGTGCCGCAACAGCCCTCGCATTCACGCTCGCCGGATGCAGCGGCACCGATACCGGCGATGGTGCTGACGGCAGCAGCACCGAGGCAGCGCAGGGCACCCCGGCGCTTGACACTGCCACTGTGACCGGCGGCTTCGGCGAAACTCCCGAGGTGACCGCTGGCGACTCGGCAAAGCTCACCGACCAGGTTGAGCGCAAGGTGCTCGTTGAGGGAGATGGCGCGCCACTGACCGAAGACATGTATCCGGTGCTGAAAGTAGCGACCTTCGATTTTGGTAGCGGCGAGCCGCTGAGCGACTACGCCTCACTGCCGGTGCAGAGCACCCTGGCCGAGTTGCAGCTGCCCGAGCCAGTGCACTCGGGCTTGCTCGGCACCCCGTCGGGCTCACGCATCGTTCTGCTCCCGCCGGCTACCGAAGCGGCGCAGAAGCCGGGCTCGCAGCAGACCCCGATGTACGTCATCGACGTCATCGGCGTCGAAAAAAACCAGGCCGCAGACGGCAAACCGGCCGAAAACTCCATCGATTTTATCGAGGTGAGTGACGGCGACGACGGTTCGCCCCAGGTGAAAATTGCGGCTGATGCACCGAAACCAGCCGAACAGCTCATCAGTACGGTGCTACAGGGCGACGGTCCCGAGGTTGGCGCCGGTGACGAGGTTGTGGTGCAGTACCGTGGTGTGCTGCTCGACGGCACCGAGTTCGATTCGAGCTGGGCTCGCGGCGGCGTGCCCACGATGTTTTCGACCGACGGTGTGGTGACGGGTTTTGCGGATGCGCTTGTCGGCCAACAGGTGGGTTCGCGCGTGGTGACCGTATTCCCGCCCGAGCTCGGTTATGGCGATCAAGAAACGGGCTCGATCCCGGCAGATTCACATCTCGTGTTCGTCGTCGACATTCTTGCCGCCTACCCGAAGACCACCGATCAATAGTGATGCAAACGGGGCAGCAGTGACGGATGCGGTTGCGCCGAATAGTCAGCGGCACCTGCGGCTGCTCATGCTGCTCAGCGGCAGCACAACGCCGCTGAGCAGTGATGAGATTTTTAATTCAGTGAGCGGTTACCGACACGATCCCGGAAAATCTCCAGCCAGCACAGACGCGCTGGAAAAGCGGCTGGCGCGCGACCGTGAAACACTCACGGAGCTCGGTTTTCCGGTGACCACGGTGGTTGATCCTGATGCACCGGGCGACCGATCCCGATGGCGATTTGCCCTCGACCGCGCCGCGGTCACGGCTTCATCGGAACCGGTGCCGCTCACAATCAGTGCCGAGCAGCTGCTGCTGCTCGATGCCGCGGCCAGGGTTTGGGACGCTGCTGGTATTGCGGCAGACGCGCGGCGCGCCTATCTGAAATTACTTGGCAGCAGCGAGGCCGACTCGGCCGCATCCGAATTACCGCAGATCACCCATGTGCGACGAACCGGCGGGGCTTTTGCCGCACTGCGCGACGCTATTGCCCTCCGACACGATGTGCGGTTTGACTACGCAAAGCCCGGCACCGCGGCTCCCGACACGCGTTCGGTCGCACCCCTGCAGCTGGTGCAGGTGGAGGGACACTGGCTATGCAATTGTTTCGACTATGCGCGTGACGACGAACGCAATTTTTTGTTGCGTCGCATCGTCGGCGACGTGACACTAACCGGCGCGCGCAAAACCACCTATGAGCCGTCAACCAATCTCGCCGCCAAACTGCGCGCGCTGGGGGAGCAGCAGGCAGCCACGGTGACCGTTGCTGAGAGCTCACGCGCACAGCAGGCACTCAGCCGCCGGGCACTCGACACTGTCACGCATGCCGACGGCGTCGAGCTGCGCATCCCGAGCTGGGATCATGAACTACTCGCCGACGAACTGGCTGCATTCGCAGCCGATATTCGAGCGATTTCGCCCGAATCGTTGCGAGAACGCGTTCGGTCACGGCTCGCGCGTGTGGTGGCCACGCACCACGGCGGAGGTGACCGTGGCGAAATTTGATGCGCTGACAGCAGCCGCTGTACTTGAACTGCTGCAACGTCACGAAGATGGCCTGCCGCTGCCAGAGCTTGCCCGCCGGATCAACACCAGCGTCGAGGCCACACGCAAGCTCATTGATTATCTATGGACACTCGGTGTGCCCGAACCAGACGGGTTTGAAGATCCGTACGGAATGTTCGATTTTGACTATGACGACTACGAACGCGACCATATTCGGCTCACGCATAATCCGGTGGAAACGTTTGAATTGCCGCTATCGCCGATCGAACGGGTGACGGCGCTCATGGGGTTGTTGCAATTGCTGCCGTTTGCGGATGGCGCCCAGCAGGATGCGATTGCGCAGCTCGTACAGCAACTTGATCCGACACAGAGTGTGACGCCCGAAACCGGCGTAAGCAGTGAACTTGGCGTGATCAAGGCTGCCATTGCGAACGGACATCAGCTGCAACTCGGCTATCGGGCGGAATCTTCCAACCGTTTCACCGAACGCACTGTTGATCCGCTCCGCATCGAAGCCCGAGACCGCTACGTGTATTTGAATGCCTGGTGCAATTGGCGCGACGAACAGCGATGGTTTCGCGTCGACCGAATTGAGTCGATTACCGAACTCGACACACCGGTTGCCAAGCATCCCAAACGAGTGCTCGAGGCACCGCTGGTGGTCAACTCGCCGGAACTTATCGAGGTTGAGTTTTCTGCCACACCGCTCGGGCTGGAAATACTCGGCCCCTACCTGTCGACTACTGGCCGAGCTGAAACAGCTGCTGATGGTCGCCACCGAGTGCTCGTGGGGATGCGCAGTCAACAGCTCGTGACGCGACTGGTGTGCGAAAACGCCGGAGAGATCGAGGTGGTGGGCCCGCCGTCGGTGCGACAAGCCGTGTTTGACGCGGCGAGTGATCTGCTTGCCACAGACCTGTTCGCCCCCGACGAGCCGCTCGCACCACAGCGCGAACCTCGCGTAGACTAGCCGGACTATGGCCTGGTGGATGTGGCTTTTAATTTGGGTGGCGCTGACGGCGCTGCTGGTTGTCGTGCTCTTTTTCAGCGGCAGAGCGCTTTTTCGCGCGGTGATGGGCACCGGCGAGGAAGGGAGCCGACTCTTGGACGCGATTGCGCAGCTCGAAATCTCCGACGAGGATGTGCAGATTCACCCAACCCCCAACGCCATAGTGCGTGGCCGTGCCACCGTGGCCGCCGAGCGACGCGAGTTCACTATCGCGCGCGATGCACGGCGTGAACGGCGCCGGGAAGCTAAAATTGCCCGGGCGCGGGCACTCATTGCTGCAGATCCGATGCAGTACGCATACCTAACCGAATACAAACGGCGAGAGGCTTAGATCAACTATGTTCCAAGGATTGTCGGGCGCGCACTTTTTGGTGCTGCTGATCATCATCCTGCTGCTGTTCGCCGCGCCGAAACTTCCGTCGCTGGCCAAAAACCTCGGCCAATCAATGCGAATTTTTAAGAAGGAAGTTCGCCAGATGCGCGACGACGACGCGCCCACCGGTGGCACCGTCAACAACGAAGCCGAAAAAACCGATAGCGACCGCAGCAGCGCAAGCGACAACACACAGAACTAACGTTCGTGAGCGACACGGCGCGCAAAACGCGGCGGTCGGCATCCAAACGCCCGCACTATTCGCGTAAACGGAACCCGGAAGGCCGGATGAGGCTGGCCGATCATCTGATCGAGTTCCGCAACCGATTCATTATTTGCCTGATCGCCATCGTCGTTTCGATGGTGATCGGATTCATCCTGTCTGAACCGGCGCTCGACCTCATTCGTCGACCGATCCTCGCGATCGCCCAAGAACGCGGCGGTCGGGTATCGATCAACTTCACGAATGTCACCACCGGCTTTGATCTGCGTCTGCAAATGGCGCTCACACTCGGCGTGGTGATCGCATCACCGGTGTGGCTCTACCAGGTGTGGATGTTCCTCATGCCGGGCCTAAAAAAGACCGAGCGCCGCTATGCACTGGGGTTTTTGGGCACCGGCATACCGCTATTTCTTGCCGGCGTGGTGACTGGTCTGGCAATCCAGCCGCGCATCGTGCAGGTGATGACGAGTTTCGTCCCCTTTGAAGACACCGTCTTTTACGACGCAAAAACCTACTACTCGTTCGTATTGACGCTCTGCCTTGCCGTCGGTATCGCCTATATTGTGCCGGTGCTACTGGTGATGCTTGACCTCGCCGGCGTGCTTACCGGTCGGCAAATCTTGGCCGGCTGGCGATGGGCGGTGCTGATTACCGCACTCTTTGCGGCTATCGCAACTCCGGCCGCGGATGTGATCAGCATGCTGCTGCTGATGGTGCCGATGGTGCTGCTGTACTTTTTGGCGGCGGGCGTGGCGTCACTATTCGATCGCGCGCGCGTGAAGCGGCGCAAAAAGATCGAAGCCGAAATTGAGGCCGATATCGCAGCGGAAGCGACGGCGGTGCCTAATCCCGAGCCGGTCGATCAGGATGGCACCGGCAGTTCTGATCCGCGAACGGGTAGGTTCGAAGCGTGAATCTCAGCCCCTCCGAACGCTATGCCCGGGCCGCCGAGCGTGCCCGCCACCCAGAAACGGAGCTGTTTCGGTCGGGGCAGCGATTCGATCTCGACGACTTTCAGATAGCGGCTTGCCACAGCCTCGAGGCGGGGCATTCGGTGCTCGTTGCCGCTCCCACCGGTGCTGGGAAAACCGTGGTTGCCGAGTTCGCGGTGTTTCTCACCATGCGCGACCCGCACGCCAAGATTTTTTACACCACCCCGATTAAGGCGCTGTCGAACCAGAAGTACCAGGAGCTGGTCGCCGAATACGGCGCCAGTGAAGTGGGCCTACTCACCGGCGACACGAGCATCAACCCGCAAGCCCGCGTGGTCGTCATGACCACCGAGGTGCTGCGCAACATGATCTATGTTGGCAGCGATCTGCTCACCGACCTCGCCTATGTGGTCATGGATGAGGTGCATTACCTTGCCGATCGATTCCGCGGTGCGGTGTGGGAAGAGGTCATCATTCATCTGCCGAGTGAGGTGCGCCTCGTTTCGCTTTCGGCAACGGTTTCGAATGCGGAAGAGTTTGGCGACTGGCTGCAGACGGTGCGTGGCGATACTGATGTGATCGTCTCCGAACACCGCCCCACGCCGCTGTATCATCACGTTTTGGTCGGCTCGCGGCTGCACGATCTTTATGCCGAGAAAAGCGGCAAGAAAAAGCGGCGCGTGAATCCCGACCTGCTGCGAGCGGTGGGAGCTTCGCGCGCGCCCAGTAGCAGGCGTGGTCGCGGGGGAGGGCACCGGCGGCCCGCGGCTCGGCTCGATCGAGGACCATTTGTCGAACTGCTGGACGAGGCGCAGCTGCTGCCGGCCATCTTTTTTATTTTTTCGCGTAACGGCTGCGACGATGCGGTTCGGCAGGTGTGCAATTGGGGAGTTCAGCTCACCACGCGCACCGAACGTGACGAAATTCGCTGGATCGTCGATGAATACACCCGCACGCTGCTCGATGAAGACCTCGGGGTGCTCGGTTTTTACCAGTGGCGTGAGGCGCTCGAGCGGGGTGTTGCCGCTCACCACGCCGGTATGCTGCCAATTTTTAAAGAAGTGGTTGAGGTGCTTTTCCAGCGCAAACTGCTGAAAGTGGTGTTTGCCACCGAGACGCTCGCACTCGGAATTAATATGCCGGCGCGCACTGTGGTGCTCGAGCGGCTCGAAAAATTTAACGGGATTTCGCGGGTGCCGATCACCCCCGGCGAATTTACGCAGCTGACCGGTCGCGCCGGGCGCCGCGGAATCGATGTGGAGGGGCACGCCATCATCCAGTGGCGTGAAGGGATGCAACCTGAATCGGTTGCGGCGCTCGCATCCAAGCGCACCTATCCGCTCAATTCTTCGTTCCGGCCGACCTACAACATGACGGTCAATCTCATTAACCAGTTCGGCCGCGAGCGAACTCGGCGAGTTCTCGAGTCGTCGTTCGCACAGTTCCAGGCCGACCGGGCGGTGGTTGATCTGGCACGTCGAGTGCGACAACAGCAGGATGCGCTCAGCGGCTATGCCGAGTCGATGCGCTGCGAGCGTGGCGACTTCATGGCGTATTCGGCGATCCGCCGCGAACTCACCGATGTTGAACGACAGAAGGTATTGCCGGGTGACCACGGCGCCCGCGATGCCCGCAGTAGGCGGCTTGCCGCGCTACGTGACCAGCTGCGATCGCATCCCTGCCACCGCTGTCCAGAGCGAGAGCAGCATGCCCGCTGGGCCGAGCGCTACTGGCGGCTACAGCGCGACACCGACCACCAGCTGCGCGAAATTGAGCGGCGCACGGGGGCTGTGGCCCGCGTATTCGACCGCCTCACCGAGCTGCTGCTGCGTCGCGGCTATCTTGAGTCGACCGCCGACACAGATGCCGGTGAGCCCACCATTTCCGCCACCGTTCACGGTGAACTGCTGCGGCGCATCTTTGGCGACCGTGATCTGCTGGTTGCCGAGTGCATCCGTCGCCAGCTGTGGCTGAAGCTGGATGCGCAGCAATTGGCCGCCATGTGCTGTGTGCTCACCTACGAGCCGCGACGTGACGAGGTGAACCCACCGGTCGGGCACCTGCCCAAGGGTGAATTTCGAACCGCGCTCGCGCGCACCGAAGAGCTTTGGGGAGAGCTCGACGAAATCGAAGACGAACTGCGGGTCCCGCGCACCCGGCCGCTGGCGACCTCGCTCGCCAAACCAATGTTCAAGTGGTCAAGCGGTGCCCCGCTCGAACGCGTGCTCGAAGATGCTGAAATGTCTGCGGGTGACTTTGTGCGCTGGAGCAAACAGACCCTCGATCTGCTCGATCAGCTGGGAACGGTCGCCACCGGCAATCTCGCTCGCACCGCCCGGCAAGCATCCGAGCTGGTGAGGCGCGGCATCGTTGCCTACACGGGCACCGAGCAATAGTCCGCACCGTGTCTGCCGAAATACCGTGACCGCCGAAGTACTGTGTTTGCCACGATGACTGCACGATTTACGCTGCCAACCGCGACCACACCGGCTGCGCTGCTGGCCGCGTCAACCGCTGCGCAATTACTGGCGGCGTCCTATCCCGGCTGGGCGCTGTGGGTGCTTGTCATACCGGCAGTGATGCTCAGCCTGTGGTCGGTGCGCGGCCGCTCCACTGCCGGCGCGGCGGGCTTGGGGTTCATTACCGGGCTGGTGTTTTTTCTCGTGCACGTGTCATGGAGCAGCGAGTTTTTGGGCCCAATACCGTGGATTGCGCTCTCGACCTTTATGGCGGCGTGGTGGGCAGCCGGCCACGCGCTCATCGCGCTGCTGTATCGGCGGCGGCAGGGACGGAACATTGCGCTGACAAGCATCGGTGTCGCTGGTCTGTGGATCGCTCGCGAAAGTCTTTCAGCAACCGTTCCCTACGGCGGATTCGCCTGGGGGCGTATCGCCCAATCGCAATCGGCCGCGCCGAGCGTTGAACTCGTTTCTTGGCTCGGCTTTGCGGGGCTGGGATTCGTGTTGGTCGCATTTTGTGCGTTCGCCCTCGAGCTGTTCATGCTGCCGACGACAACGAGCCGCGCCTTCGACGAGTTCGGAAAGCCGGTTCGCCCACCGCTCGGCTGGCCGGCGCGCGGTGCCGCGCTGGCGGCACTGGCGCTCGTGATCATCGGCGCCCCGCAGTTCCCGCTGCCGCAAACCGGCACGGTGCGGGTGCTGGCGGTGCAGGGTGATACCCCCGGCGCGAGCTATTTCATCCCCTCAGATCCGGGCGAAATCATGGTCGCGCACGCCGAGGCAATGTCGCAGCTGGCGGAAGACACCGAAGTGGATGTGATCCTCTGGCCGGAGGGGTCGGTCGACATCAGCCCATTTGAATCGACACGGGCTGCGGCATGGCTGAGCGAACTTTCGGCGGCGTACGGTGCCCCTATCCTGGCGAATACGGTTACCCGCACCGGCGATTGGAACGACCCCGAAACCCGCTATTTCAACACCCAGTTCATTTGGACCGCGGCAGGAGCCGGCGCCCAGCAGTATGACAAGGCGCATCCAATTCCGTTCGGGGAATATGTGCCCGACCGCGAGTTTTACCAACTGCTTGCACCGGACCTCATCAATCTCATTCAGCGTGAATACACGCCGGGAACGCGACCCAATGTGCTGAGCGCGGCCGGGCACCAGTACGGCGTGTTCATTTGCTATGACATCGTTGACGACCGGCTCGCCCGCGAGGCCATCGACTACGGTGCGGAACTGCTTTTGGCACCCACCAATAACGCCGATTTTGCCCGCACCGACGAGTCGGCACAGCAGCTGGCAACCGCGCGACTGCGGGCGGTTGAATCGGGCCGCACGCTCGTGCAGGCATCGACCGTGGGATGGAGCGCCGCCTACGGCCCTGACGGCAGCGAATTAGCGGCACTCGATTGGTACCAGCCGGGAATATTTGTCGTGGATGCGCCAATCACCACGGGCGTAACGCCCGCTATTGCGTTCGGGTCGGCAATCGAAGTCCTGATCGGAGGAGCGGGCGTGGTGCTGCTGATTATGAGCAAACCGCGTCACGAGCTCGGTGATAAACGAGCCGCTCGTCGACGCCGGGAGCGGCATTAGCCCGCCGACACCACCTCGAGGGAGGGGAGTCGGCTCGGCAGTGCCCGCTGGTTAAACCTGGCTACTTTTTCTTTTTCTTAGCCGCCTTGGCTTCGGCTTCTTTTTCGGCGCGGGTCTGTGCCTGCGGGCGCCCCTCGATATCAATCACGCGCGTGGGGGTTTCACCGCTGCGGCCCGTGGTCTGCGGAGCACCAGCGGTGGGTTCGCGCTGCTCACGATTCTTGGTGCCGCGACGCTCACGCAGATAGTCGAGGCGCACCTGCAGTACCTCTTCGAGGTCTTCTTTGGTGCGGCGCTCGAGCAACATATCCCAGTGGGTTCGCTGCGGTTTTTGCTCCGGGGGAGTGTAGGGCACCTCGTCGCCATCGGCGTCAAGCAGGCGTCCCTCATCTCCGGTCTTTGGCGATTCCCACACCTCGGGAGCCTCGGCATCGGCCGCGAAGGTTACGATGAAGCGCTCACCCTTCTCGGTCTGATAGGTGCGCAGCTGGTGGTCGACCAGCACCACACCCTCATCGCTCTGCAGGCTCTGCGCGCCCAGGCGCATTCCACGAAGACTGCGGTCTGCCATAGTTCCGGCTCCTCTCCGCCTCAAGTCATGCTTTGGATCAATCCGCGCTGATACGAAATGACCCGACGCCCAAGCCTACCTGGCTTTCGCTCAATGCCGGGTGAGTTTTGCTCACGCGCCGGTCAAGGAGTCGCCACGATCAATGACTTTTCGCGCCAGCGCTGTTTCATCGGTGATGATGCCCGCTACGCCCGCCGCAAGCAAACGCTGCATGAGCTCGCGATCATTGACCGTCCACACGTGCACCTCCCGGGCATGTTGCAGGTAGGCATCCAAAAGTCGTGGTGACACAAGACTCAGCCGACGCACCGCGGGCGGAATCTGTACCGCATCCGCACCCGCTAGCGCCCGGCGCAGCAGCCGCTGCGAACGTGCCGCAACTGCCATAACGGCGAGTAGCACTGCCTGCTGTCCGGTGCCGAAAAACGCATCCGGCAACAGTTTGCGCAGCGCATCGATAGTGTGCTGGTCAAAAGAAGTGAGCAGCACCCGTTCGCTGGCGCCGGCGTCGCGAATGGCCCCAGCCGTCGCCGTGATTGCTGTCGGAGTTTTGACGTCAATATTGAAGCGCGTGCCCGGAAACAGGTCGAGTGCCTCGCCAAGCTCGAGAATGTGGTGCGGTCCGCGTCGGCGTTGCTGCAATTGCGCGAGGGTGAGCGAGCTGATCGCTGTGGGGGTGTCATCCCAGCGTGCCAGCACCGGATCGTGCCAGAGCACCGCGCGATTGTCGGCGGTGACGTGAACATCGGTCTCGAGCACGTCTGCACCGGCCTCGAGTGCCGCGTGAAAAGCTGCCGCTGTATTTTCGGGGGCCGTTGACGATTCGCCGCGGTGAGCGATCACTCTCGGCGTTGGCTGATCAAAATAGTGCACGCTTCCAGTGTGCCGTGTGCGGATAAGAGATCGGTAGACTCGCGCTATGGAATCAAATGCGACCAACCCTCTTGCCGGCCACGATGTCGCTGGCAAACGCGTACTTGTCACCGGATCCTCGCGAGGTGTCGGAGCTGACACCGCCCGCTATTTTGCTGAGGCCGGCGCGAGCGTGGTGATCAACTACCGAAACAAGGCGGCTCGGGCCGAAAAACTCGTTGCTGAATTTGCCGGATATGACGGCGACAGCTTCGCCGTCGGCGCCGACCTCACCGACACAGATTCGGTGGCAGCGATGCTAGCCGAAGTGAAGGCGCGGCTGGGCGGTCTCGACATACTCGTGCTCAACGCATCGGGCGGTATGGAACAAAACATGGGAGCCGACTACGCACTCCGGCTTAACCGTGACGCACAGGTGGGGATGCTCAACGCTGCCCGTGAGCTGATGGGTGCCGGCGGCCGAGTCGTATTTGTCACGAGCCACCAGGCGCACTTCATCCGCACGACTCCCACGATGGACGCCTATGTGCCGGTGGCCGAGTCGAAGCGTGCCGGTGAGGATGCGCTGCGCGAAATGATCCCGTCGCTGGCCGAGCAGGGGATCGAGTTCGTTGTGGTTTCGGGCGACATGATTGAGGGCACGATCACCGCAACCCTGCTGAACCGGCTCGAGCCGGGCGCCATTGAGGCGCGTCGTGAAACCGCCGGTCGGCTCTACAATGTCGCCGAGTTTGCAGCCGAAGTAGCGTTGGCTGCCGTTGAACCAGTGCCGGCCGACAATACGCGTCTGGTTGGCGACGTTTCGAGTTTTAACGCCGAATAGCGACCCCATATGGGCGAGGTTCAAACCTTCGACGAGAGTCTCCACTCTTGAGAAAGTTTGAACCTCGTCCTTTTTCTTTGCCTGCTCGGCTCAGTTGAGCGCGTTGCCCTGGGTCTCGATGTCGCAGAGTGCTTCGTATGACGGCTGGTACTCGACCCGCACTTCCCGGTCCTCGTCGATGAAGATCTTCCGGAAGAACGCCTGGTTGCACAGTCTCCTGTTCTGGTTGTCGCACCGGCTGTAGATCAGCGAGACGTTCGCCAGCAACGCCAAGCAATCATCCAAGTTCTCGCGGGCTGCCGCGTACTCGTCGTGATGCGCGGACAGCCTCCCCTTGATGTCATCAAGCCTGGCTTCGATCCGCATCTGCTCTTCCTTGAGCAGCTCCAGCGAGATCGCACCATAGGCTTGCCGCAGGCCACACCGGAGAGGAGCACCACGATGTCGACTGTGATCGAGGTGTACCCGTCGTCGCCGCACTTGCCAACGTTCAAGGAACTCGCCGACGCGGTCCAAGCCGTGCTAGTCGAGCACCGGTCCGCCCCGTACCTGGCGAAGATCATTGGCGAGGTCTCGGATGTGGAGCTGCGACCGCACATTGAGCGGGTCATGGAGATGCCCGGCGGGAAGCGCTGGGCCAGGTTCGATGAAGAGACGGAGACGTTGAACCTTCGCGGCGACGACTACGGGTGGCTCTCGTTCCCGGTGATCGAGTACGCCTTCGACTTCTACTTCGACGACGACGTCAACGAGTTTGAGGACGTCCCACACGCGGCGGTGATCGCCGACTATGCCGACCGGGCAGCGAAGATCGGGACTCTGGCCGGGTTCCCGTTCGAGAACGCCGCCCACGTGGAGCACTGCTGGTTCTTACGAATGCAGGCAGCGCAGCCTCTCCAGACACGCCTTCTCGCCGGGTACGTAGCTGTCGCGCTCGCGCGCCTCACCGAGGGGTTCATCTTCTCCGACGATGGCGGCATCGACTACGACCGCGCCCCAGCCGACCCGGCGACGTTCCTGACCTGGTACCCGGAGTGGATCACACGCGACATGCTCGGACCGTCTAGCGACGGCCCGAGCATTCAGAAGTAGCAGCGTCAGAGCGTACGCGAAGGCTGATTCTCCCGCCGCGCGGGCTGCACGGGTGCAGAGCCGAAGATCTGCGTGAGTGCTGCACTGCCTCCGAGTCTGGCGAGGTCTTCGATGTCGCTGGCGTGCGCGATCAGGTGCGCGCGGTCTTGCTGGAGCAGCATGTTGGTGCCGTTGCTCGCCGCGCTCAGCACCGAGCCGGGCACCGGCTTCGACGATCACGGTCGTCTCCGAGAACGCGGCGAGCACACGGGCAGGGTCGAGGAACCGCTGCCGCGTCGGCTGCCCACCCGGAGCGACCTCGGACACGATGAGCCCCGCGGATTCGATCCGTTCGAACAGATCCGCGTGCCCGGAGGGATACGGCCGGTCGATGCCCGACGCGAGTACCGCGATCGTGTTCCCGCCTGAGGAGATTGCGCCGCTGTGAGCTGCGCCCTCGATGCCATACGCGCGGCCGGAGACGACGGTGTACTTCGCGTAGGCCAGGTCGCTCGTCAGCATCCGGGTAACTTCCTCGCCGTAGCTCGTCGCCGCCCGCGCTCCATCGAAGGTGACCATCGAATACGGCTCCACACGGAGCAGGTCGATGCTGCCTCGCGCCCAGAGCCCGTACGAGGTCCGGCTACCCAGCTCCTCCAACTGCCTCGGCCACTCCGCATCAATCGGCGAAATGAACCGATATGCCTCGACTTCGGCGATGATCCGGGCGACGGTGTCGACACCCATACGGTTGTGTGCATGTTCCCGCCAGAGCGCCGCCTGCACCGGAGTCATGCCCGGGACGTCGGTACCGCTGTCCATCAGGGCGACGGTCTCAACGGCCCCGACCCGGGCGAGCAACTGGCCCGTGGGTGCATCGTTCGCGGTGCCAACGATGGAGAGCACCATCCGGGCGGAATGTTCCTCACGGGCGAGATCAGTGAGCGTAGACATCAGCGGGGGGGGGGGCTCCTTCACGATCGGTCTTCGCCCCATAGGTGCGCAGCGAGTTCCGTCCGCTGTCTCACCGAGCTACGCGATACTCGCCCTTCGGATGGCGTGGCGTTCAGCCACACGCACGCGCGCCAGAAGCACCAGCGATACCGGGCCGTAGAGGAGGAACTTGAACGCGTTCCAGACGCACACGACCATCACCGGGTAGAGCCACTTGGAAGCATCGTGCTCGACGAGCACGCTCATGAGCGCTGCGAGGTAGAAATAGACGACGGCAAGCAGCATCGCCGGGATGCCCCACTTCAAGCCGCGGCGGCTGCGGAGCTTGTCGAGCACGATGTTCGTCGGCATGAGCCGCCGCATGAACGCGCGGACGTATAGGCTGGCGATCCAAATGAAGCGAAGCATGGGAACAGTCCTCTCCTGTCGGGAGGCGACAGGTAGTAGAAGGACCGTTCGACCGGAGCCGCACGTCGTGCCATCACGACGAGTGATGGCGTAGCGGGTAGAGGTCGCCTACTTCCAAGCTACGCCTGAACTTCTACCGAGGCAAGAGCCGCCGATACACTGACCGCATGGGCGAGGAAGATACTCACGACAGCGGCGCAGAAGGTAAAGGGTCGTCACAGTTGAGTGGCTTTTCGGCACACGTGTCGCCCCAGCTTCAGACACAGATCAACCGCTCGATCGGCATCATCAAGGGCTCCGCACTCTCGGGCCTGAAAATGCCAAATCTAGGTCTCAACGCGTCGCTGTTCAAAGACATGGGCTCGACGGCCAAGATCTTCGAGTCGCAACAAAAGACGTTGGCCTCGATTCTCAAGACTAACTCGGATTCTATATCGCTCATCAAGGGCGCAGGCATCAAGATGCCACAAGGCGCAATGTCTGCGCTCAAGCTGAACCAGGATTTCCTCGGCTCATACACACAGTCGATCCTCAATAGCGTCGATCTTGGAGTCTCAGACACCGTTAGTCGCGCCATTGCGCAGTTCGCGTCAATACAAGCTGATTGGCTCAAGCATCTTGCCCCTACGCTGGCGAACCTGAAGCGAAGTTTCTATCCTGAGAACCTTCAGCCCATCGATGGTCTTCGGTTTGAATCTGTCGAAGAGATCGTCATGTCGGATGGAATCCCGCTGTATGGAGTTCCACGTACGTCGATTGCGCAGGCGCTCCTCGAAGCAGATGGTCGCGGCAGACGACGCGAGATACTTGGACGTCGATGGCGCTCGATTTCTGAAGACTGCCGCGTCGTGCTCGATAGTTGTCAGTCCTTGGCAACTAAGGCGTTCAGGGATTCGGCGCGTGCGGCGTTGGATGCTCTGGACGCTGGGTATTACCAAGCAGCACAGGCACTGGCCGGGTCCATCATCGACGCGATCCTCAACATGTACTTCGGTAGCGAGAGGACGAAGTACACGCCGCACCCTGCTGGCAAGCGCACAACGGCAGCCTACGAAGAATTCGGTAGTCGTCAGTTCATCGCGTTCGCACCAATCTGGACTACCTACCAGCAGTTCCACGTCAACCAGGGCGACAGCATACCGAGCACTTTTAGTCGAAACGCAACGGCCCATACCGTGAGCCCGCGTCAATACAACCGCCGCAATGCGATTCAGGGGTTGATGGTCGCATGCAGTCTGATCCTCCGCGTGCATGAGGAGCACGAGGCACGCCGCGGCTAAGTCACACACCCGCGGAGCGTGAAAAGTTCACTGTCCCAGGAAAAGCTTGCCGATTTCGATCAATGAACCGGAAATCACTTCAGAGGAGATCGAAAGCCCGAGTGCTACGGCTCCTGTGCGCACCTTCGACAAGAATCCCCGTGCCCGTTCCGACTCGACCGACTTTTCGCTGGCCACAATTTCAACGAACTCTTCCGCGTCTTCAGCAGAGAGGCCAAGTTGCGTAACCTGGCGAAGGAACTCATCTCTATTTCCGAGCAGCTTGGCTTTCTGAGAAATGTTCGACCCTGTAGCTACGCTATTTCCACTGCCGTAGATGTTGTTTGTCGTGTTGAACACAACCGGAGCCAGGGAAGGCTCCGTAGACAACGATGGTCCACCGACAGTTCCCGCCTCAGGGAACTGAGTCTGAAGAGCAAGACCGAACTCCATCGCCTTGTTTCGGATCGTGTCGATGATCCCCATCAAAGACTGTCGCGGGATGGAGTTCCAGGCGCTGAAGAGTCCGTAAAACTCAATTCCGAAGATCCCCGCTTCCTCGTAGCGCTTGACTTCCCACGCAGGCCAATTCAGCTGCGGGTCATCGTCACCAGAAGCAAACGCTTGTAACTCCGCCAGCGGCTGACGCATCCGAATAGTGAACTGGTCAATGAAGTCGGGATGCGGCGGGAGCGGCTGCTTGATTTGGCTCTGAAAGGGGCCGGTAAATAGACCTGTTACCGAAGTGATCGTCGAGCGATAGGCAGGAAGGTCCGTTTCATCGTCGTACCCTGCAAGCTCCCGTTTCGTCCACTCCGAAACGTCATCTGCACCAACTCGCGTAGCCGCGATCTGTACCTTTCGGAGAAGATTGACTGTGCTGACAGAGTCATCCGTAGCACCGTCAATGATCTGATCGAGAAGCGTCTGCACTGAGTCCTCCTATTGCACTGAGCGGGCTGTCCCAGCCTACTTGGCACCTACGACAATCGAGCTGGCTCCTGACGCCCCTGAGGCGCTTCCCGACAGACGCACTTCGGAATTTCGTCGTACCGCTCCAGCGTCTTCCGCACCGAGTCGCGGCTGGCCCCGATCGAGCGGGAGATCCCTCGAAGCGATTCGCCTTGGCGGAACAGTCGAACGGCCTCGGCAGCCACCCAACCGTGGAGCCCGGCCGAGCGCCGCACGACGCCGTTGTCGGTGAGGTGCCGGGAGACGGTGGCGCGGTGCACCTCGTACGTGACGGCAAGCTCCGTGACCGTCGCGCCGCCGAGGTAATCGTCGACGAGCTGGTTCACCTGAGCGGGGGGTGAGAAAGGTTTGAACAGTTGCATTGCCCGTCACGACCGGCCCACGAACGTCGCAAATTGGGTCCTCCGCCCCCCCCTCTGAGAGGTGCGGTAGACGCCACGCTTCCATCGCTTGATCAGGGCTTTCTGCCCGGGGGTAAGGTTTGTGAACAGAAGCCTCAGGGACCCTCACGCGCTGCTTTGCGGTTGCCCGGATCAGGCGTCGTGGATACGGCGCTCGATTCGGGCAACCGTTTTGTTATCGGCCAAATATTCGCCGAGCGCCCCAAGAAATTCACGCCAACCATCCCGACTTTCGGCGATCACACGCAGCGGGTCTTCGGCAGCGGCGAATCCCTGCTCGACCACCCGAACGCGGGTTTTGTGGGCGAGCTGCGTCACGGTGATGGTCACGTCAGAGTGCACGCCGCGTGGCTGCGACAAGAGGCTGAGCTGAATTTCCTCACCTTTTGTCACCCGTACAACCCGGCCGGTTGCCACACGCGGGCGCTTTTTACGCGGCCGCGGGGTTTGAAAGGATGCGCGCGCTCCTGAGCGTTTGGGAAGCTGCAGCGAAGGCCACCACTCGCTCGTGTAGCGGTGCTTGGTTAGCGCAGCCCAGACAATATCGGCACTCACCGGAAAACGGGTTGAAATATCAGCTGTCGGGGTGAAAGACATGACGGCTCCAGTTACGGAAATAACAAACGCCCCCGGTATTGCGAGCCGGGGGCGGTGCAGCTTAGTGCCTGCGGCGGTTATTTGCGACTGTGGCCGAACACCTGCCAGGGCAGGAAGAACGCGAGGCAGCTGAGGCCAATACCGGCAAGGAAGAGCAGCAGGCTGCCAGTGCCCTGGTCTTCGTGGAATGCGAGCCCGAAGCAGTAGAGGCCAGCGGCAAATACTGCCAGGCACAGGATGGTGAGAATCCAGCGCATGAATAACTCCCTAGTTGGCAAGAACCGTAAATTGTGGCGCAAAAGGCGCTGGCAAACACTCTACGCGATTCCGCGGGTTCGTGCGTTCGACGCGCGTGTTTTGGTGTTTAGGGGCACAAAAACCCATTTGGCTATGCGCGGCGACAGTCCAAGACCGTGATCGGCCGTCTGTGCACTGGACCATATATGATCTGGCGTAGCTAGGCGAAGTTTGGCATCCGCAATGAAGGGGAGAACGCCATGCTGTTTCACGATCACGGTTATCACTCGGATGATCCACGGGTCAAACCAGCTGCTGGCTGTGGCATCGATCGAGCCAGCGACCTACCCGATGAGATCGACGTGCTCATCGTCGGTACCGGGCCGGCCGGGATGCTCGCTGCCGCGCAGCTATCACGATTCCCGAATATCAACACGCGCATCATTGAGCGCCGCGCCGGACGACTCGAAATTGGCCAGGCCGACGGCATCCAGGCGCGCAGCGTCGAAACATTCCAGGCATTCGGGTTCGCCGACCGCATCATCCAAGAGGCCTTCCATCTCACCGAGATGGCCTTCTGGAAACCCGACCCCGAGCATCCCGAAAATATTCACCGGGCGGCACGCACCCCTGACGATCCCGCGAACGTCAGTGAGTTTCCGCATCTGATTGTGAACCAGGCACGCGTGCTCGACTACTTCGCCGAATATGCCCGGCAGCGGCCCGGCCGCGTGACCCCCGACTATGGCGTCGAATTTATCGAGCTGAGCTTCGACGACGGTGCCGAATACCCGGTGCTCGTTGATGTCGAATATGTCGCGGGCCCACGCGAGGGTCAGCGGCGACAGGTGCGAGCAAAATACGTGCTCGGTGCTGACGGAGCCCACTCGCGAGTGCGAAAAGCCATCGGTGCGAAGCGCCAGGGAAAGGTGGCTTTTCACGCGTGGGGCGTTATGGATGTGCTTGCCAACACCGATTTCCCCGATATCCGCACCAAATGCGCGATCACCTCAAATGATGGCGGCAGCATTCTGCACATCCCGCGCGAGGGCGGCTACCTCTTCCGCATGTATGTCGACCTCGGTGAAGTTGCCGCAGACGATAACCATCAGGTGCGCAATACACCCCTCGACGAAATCATTAGGCGTGCCAACAGCATCCTGCACCCGTACAGTCTGGATGTGCGGCAGGTTGCCTGGTGGAGCGTTTATGAGGTTGGCCATCGCGTCACCGACCGCTTTGACGACATTTCGCCCGAGCGTGAGCATCTTGAACCGCGCGTGTTCATCGCCGGGGATGCTTGTCACACGCACTCGGCCAAGGCGGGCCAGGGAATGAACGTTTCGATGCAGGATGCGTTCAATCTGGCGTGGAAGCTCGCCCACGTGCTTGAAGGGCGCAGCCCCGCATCGTTGCTGCGCACCTACACCGGTGAACGCCAGGTGATCGCACAAAATCTCATCGATTTTGATATGCAGTGGTCGTCGATGATGGCAAAAAAGCCGGAAGAGTTTTCGAGCCCCACCGAGCTGGAAGATTTTTACCAGTCGACATTTGAATTCCCCGCCGGATTCATGACCCAGTATGAGCCGTCGATGATCACCGGCACCGATGAGTATCAGCATCTGGCCACCGGGTTCCCGGTGGGGAAGCGGTTTCGATCGGCACGGGCAATTCGCCTCAGCGACCGCACCGCCCAGCATCTCGGGCACCTGCACGAGGCTGACGGGCGTTGGCGGCTGTATGTGTGCACCGGAACCGATATTTCAGCCGACGGGCCATTCGCGTATTGGGCCCAGTGGTGGTCGAGCGACCGGCACTCGCCCCTCAATACGCACGTGCCCCAGGGGGATGATCCCGAATCGCTCTTTGATGTCAAAGCAATTTATCCCCACGACTACACCGAGATTGAACTCACCCAGGTACCGGATGCATTCAAACCGGCCGGCGGCCCGCTCGGGCTTGTGAACGTGAACAATAGTTTTGCGCAGGGCACCACTTGGCGTACCCCGGCAGATTTTTATAGTGAGCGCGGCATTTCAGATACCGGATGCGTGATCGTGGTGCGTCCCGACCAGTATGTGGCAAACATTCTGCCGCTGACCGCAACCGACGAGCTGGCCGAGTTTTTCCGGGGCTTCCTGCTCGATCGCAGTGGCGAGTGGAGCGATATGCTGACCCAGGAGCGTGCCAAGATGGATCTTTCAACTCCTGAGCGCACCAAACTATCGGCCGAATAGGGAGCAACAATGATGTCCGAGAGCGGAAGCGTGCCAAGCATCCTCACCCGTCGCGAACACGTGCTCGCTGGCACCTACCGGCTCTTCTATGACGACCCCGTGACCGTGGCGCAGGCCAACGGAATTCGCATCACGGATGCATCCGGTGCCGAATATCTTGACGCCTACAACAATGTGCCGTGCATCGGCCATTCTGACGCTGAAGTCGCCGAAGCCGTGCAGGCCGAGATGCTGCGCGCCAATACGCACACACGTTATGCCGACGAGGGCGTGGTGGCCTATGCCGAGGCGCTGCTCGCGCACTTTCCCGAGCCTCTCGACCGGGCAGCGTTTACCTGTTCTGGTAGCGAGGCGAATGATCTCGCTCTGCAGCTCGCGCGCCACGCTACCGGGGCGCGGGGCATCATTGTTACCGAGCACGCGTATCACGGCACCACAACAGCGGTGCGGGAAGTTTCGCCCAGCTTTGTCGGCCGAGTTGGCATCGCCGACTACGCCGTTACCGTCGCGATTCCGCGGGCCGGCGCAGAGGATGAACGCGCGGCACAATTTGCGCAGTCGGTCGCTGACGCAATCAAGGTGCTGGAGTCACGCGGCCACGGCGTGGCTGCGCTGCTGATTGATACCGCACTCACCAGCGACGGTATTTTTGCACCGGCGACGTTTATTGCGGATGCGGCGGCACTGGTACAAGAGCACGGCGGGCTCATAATCGCCGACGAGGTGCAGGCCGGTTTTTGCCGCACCGGACGCTGGTGGGGATTTGAACACGCTGGGATCGTGCCTGACCTCGTGACCCTCGGAAAACCGATGGCGAACGGGATGCCGATGGCCGGGGTGGTGGGCCCGGCCGAGCTGTTCGAACGGTTCGGCCGCGAGTTTAGATATTTCAATACCTTTGCCGGCACGGCCGCACCGGTTGCCGCTGCGAGCGTTGTGTTGCGTCGCCTCGAGTCGATGGCGGCGCCGGATAGCGTCACGCAGCTGGGAGAGCAGCTTCGCAGTGGGCTTGACCGTGTGTTTGCCGAGCACGGCGTTGCTGCGCAAGTGCGCGGCGCCGGCCTCATGGTCGGTGTGGATCTTGATCCGACGGGCGAAAACCCCGCGGCTGCGGGTGCACAGGTTCGGGCTCTCGTGAACGGGCTGCGGCGCGGGGGAGTGCTGGTGAGTCACACAGGCCCGAACGGTGAGGCACTCAAAATTCGTCCGCCGCTGTGCATCCAGTCGATTGAAATCAACGAAATTGTCGCCGCGGTTGACCGCGTGCTCGCCGAAGCTTCGGAGCAGCGCCAATGAGCGGCGTAGCGGCTCCGGCGCTTTCGATCGATCAGCTGGCACCACTATTGGCGAAGGCCTACAGGCTCACGGTGCGGGATCCGCGCTGGCTCGAGGGCGAGTACGACCGCAACCTGCGTCTTATTGACGATGCCGGCGCGTATTGGGTTGTCAAAATCAGTGATGGCTCCGCAGCGCCGGCCGTGGCTTGGCAGGAGGCGCTGCTAACGCACATCGAGCAGCATCCGCTCGACTTTGCGGTGCCGCGTCTACTGCCAACAGCCACCGGCTCGAGACACCTCGAATTTGCAGCAGATAACGGCCAGACGGCGATTATTCGGGTGCTCAGCTGGGTTGACGGCACGCTGCTATGTGATGTGCCGGAGATTACTCCGGCACTGCTGCGCTCAATCGGTAAGGCATCCGCGCAGCTGACGAATGCGTATCGGGGTTTCGCACCCGAGACGATGCCACCGCGGCACCACTGGCTCATTGAGGATGCGCTGGAGTCCTTCGACGCGGTCCGGCCGCTGGTCACCGGCGAAGCTGCCGCTTTTGCTACCGAGTTGGAAGCGATTCGGAATGAATTTGCCCAGGTCAAACCGGTATTTGCGAGACTCCCACAGGGTGTCGTGCATCAGGATTTGCACGACCAAAACGTGATGGTCGATGTCGAGAACGGCCGAGTGAGCGGTGCCATCGACTTCAATGATGCGTACCCGACTGCGCTTGTTGCCGATCTCGCGATTGCTGGGGCATACGGGATGCTTCGACTACCGGACCCGGTAGCCGCGCTGGCTGAGGTTGTACAGGGATATCGCGAGTTTCGCGCACTGAGTGCCGACGAACTCCGGGTGATTCTGCCCGCCGCGGCCATGCGGCTGGCAATCAACTGGCTCACCTGGGCTGCACGAGGCAGTGCCGGGGGAGAGGGGTATGCGCAGGCCCGCTCGCTGCATACAAGGCCGACTCTGGAGCTACTCCTGACCGAGGGGATTCCCTCCGCCACCGAGCGGTTGGCGGGCCTATTGCAATCAGATCAGCAGTAGGTCTGCCGACTGCATAGCGCTTGCAGGGATTGCCTGGGTGGCAATCGCAGCCGAACGTGGATTTTGCAGCACCGAGAAGGTAGGATGATATTGCCCAATTGTGTATATTATGTCATTCTAGTGGTGCTTGCGAGCGCTCTGTGCACTGGTGCAACCGTGCAGCCTTCAACCATGATCAGCAAGCAGGCAGGTGCTCGTGCAGCGCAATGGCGCCCAGAGCGCAGATCTCGCTCAAGCTGAGATATTTGCGCAGTGAGCGTTTTGCCACCGGCTTTCCATGATCGCTCGCTGCAGGGGCGACCACGTGAGCACAGAGCGCAGCACAACGACTTACTAGGTCGCGCTGAGTCGACACCCACAATGGTGAATGCAAAACAGGCTGCGCCGTGAGGTCAGTGTCGACCATCCGGGGCAGAGCGCAGCAAGGACGGTTCACTGTAGAGTCGGCGATCTTTGCAAGATTGATCAGGATGGTGCGCTCGGAAAGCTGTGTATGTCTGTGCAATTTAGAGAGCGCCCATGCATCCACAAAGATCTGGGCAATACTGGCGGCACCGCTCGGTATTACTAGCGGCATCCGATAATGTACATTATGTCATTCGGTAATGATGGTGCTATCGGTTCGACGTGCGGATGCACTGCAACGCATAGGCTGCCACTCCTTCCCCGCTGCACCGGCCGGACGTAAAAAATCGTGGGGCCACCAGACTGGCAGCCCCACGATGTTCTGATTCCCGATTCCCCCCAACGAGGTATGTCAACGATACGAAGAATGGCGCGCCATAGGCTGAGTGTCGATGGCATATGCGCTGGGTGTTGGCTGTGATACCCAAAAAACTGCTTGAGCTTCAGGCTGTTTTCAGCGCCCAGGTCGCAAGGTGGACGGGTGAACGAACAGAACGACTTCAACTTCCAACGCGGTAATTCGGAACCCGAATCGGCCGCTCCTAACAGCGCGGCTGCCGCACAGCACGAAAAAAACAACGACACTGCGGAAGCCAGCCGGAACGAAGTTATCAATAGCGCGGAAGTTGAGAACAGCACCGTGGATGCTCAGCGCCACGACACCGTGCCGCTGCCCCGCGACGACGACAACCCCCGGGCTCTTCCTGAGCTGCCGCTGATCAAATCAGTCTCACAGGGCTCGAGGCCACATTCGCCTGCCGATACATCCGTCGATCCATCACCACTGGCACCGCTACCCCAGTTGCCCCCGCTGCCTGAGCTCGGCGTACCCGATGGCACACAGCAGAGTAAGGATGCGGGCCAGTCACGGCAACGCACCCCGTGGGCCGCAATTGTCGCCACCGCCGCAGCCACCGCCCTGGTGGCGGGCTCGCTCGCTTCGCTGATCACTGGCCAGATTGTCGGTCAACAGCCCGCCAGCGCGGGTCATCCCGCACAGCAAGCGCAGCAGGCTACCCCGGCAACTTCACCGAGTGACTGGAGCTCCGTTGCCCAAAAAGTGGAGCCCTCGGTAGTGGCTATCCAGGTCGTTGATGGTGAATCTCGCGGTAGCCAGGGATCGGGCGTGGTGTGGGACGACCAGGGCCACATCGTCACCAACAATCACGTGATTCATGGCGCCTCACCCGACGGCGTAGTCGTGATTGTGGGCAATAACACTTACGCTGCCTCGATTGTTGGCGGCGATGCTGCCACCGATATCGCCGTGCTCAAGCTTGAGCGGGTACCGGACGGGCTCACACCAATTCAGCACGGCAATTCGGATTCGCTCGTGGTGGGTCAAGAGGTGGCCGCCATCGGTAATCCGCTGGGGCTTTCGGGCTCGGTCACCACCGGTATCGTTTCAGCCCTCGACCGACCAATTGCCACCGGTGGTAGCAGCACCAAACCGGTCATCACCAACGCCATCCAAACCTCCGCGCCACTCAACCCCGGTAATTCGGGCGGCGCGCTGGTCGACCGTAATGGCGCACTCATCGGCATCAACTCGGCGATCGCCAGTGTCAACGGCGCTGACTCTGGGAAACAAAGCGGCAATATCGGCATCGGTTTTGCAATCCCGATATCCCTCACCGAAAACATCGCGAGTCAGCTCATTGAAAACGGTAAAGTCTCGCACGCCTTTTTGGGGACCGCCACCGTCGACGGTGCGGTGCAGGTCGACGGCGAACAGCGACTTGGTGCTGAAGTAAAAACCGTCGTGCAAGACGGGCCTAGCGAACACGCCGGCCTCGAGGTTGGCGACGTGATCGTCACCCTCGACGGTCACGAAATACTCGGTTCACAGCATCTGGTCGGCACTGTGCGCACCCTAAAAGTGGATCAACAGGTCACGATGCAGGTGGTTCGCAAAGGCAAACGCGTTGACCTCGAGGTGAAGCTTGGCACCGCTCCCGACCTGTAAACAGCGAACGCCGTAACAGACCGCGCTTACGAGAATGTCACCTCCTGGTCGACTGAACATCAGACTCGTCCACTAGTGTCAGCCACATGACGCACGCACAGTTGACAGTTCGAGACGGCTCCCCCGCGGTTCGCCTGTCGGCCCAGTTCCCGATTCCGGCCGGCAAACTCTGGTCACAGGCGCTCACACCCGAGGGCCTTGCCACATGGTTCCCGTTTCAGGTCGAATTCGCTCCCGAGATCGGCTCGCGCATCACCTTCACCGACAAAACCTCGGATGCGTCCACAAACTTCACCGGCGAAATCACCAGCCTGCGAGACCCCGAAGAGCTGGCCTTCACCTTCGGTGAAAACAGCCACGTCACGATGACGCTCAATAGCGATGGCAAAGAAACAACGTTTGCAGTGGTTGAGCGACTGGCAAATGAAAACGAGGCTGCCCGAAACGCTGCCAGCTGGCACGCGGCAGTATCGAAGCTCGAACGCCTGCACGGGGTCGATTCCCCCGAACTCGACTGGAACACCATCTACGAGCGCTATGTCGACGAGGGTTTCCCGACCGGCGCAGCGGTTCCGGGAATCGACGAGGAAACGCTCGTCTAGCATCCCGATCGAATTCAGCTCACTCCCCTCAACCTTCCGCTTTATGCGGCAAACGAAGACAGCACCATGACACTGCGGCACATCATCTGGGATATGGGCGGCACGCTCATTGACACCTATCCGAGTGTGGCGAATTCACTCAGCCAGGCCATTCGGTCCAGCGCGACTGCGGACCCTGATGAGCAGCGGCTCACGCAACGGATGCGCGCCTCCTCGATCGCCGAAACTATCGCATCGCTGGCAGCAGAATACGACATCTCCCCCACGGTGCTTGAAGATGCCTACCGGGCGCTCAAAGCCTCGTGGGAGCACGGTGCCACTCCCCCGGTGATGCCGGCGGCGGCAGGTCTGATCCGACGCGTTCAGGCAGCCGGCGGCAAAAACATCGTGGTCACCCATCGCGACCGTGAGAGCGCCAGCGCGCTTTTGGCCGGCACCGGGCTTGCTATTGACGGCATGATCACCGTGTCGGACGGCTTCGCGCGCAAACCCAATCCGGCGATGTTTCATGCCGCTCTCACCCGCTTTGATCTCGACACGGCGCAGACACTGGCAATCGGTGACCGAATGATCGATATCGCTGCGGCCGAGGCGGCGGGATGCACGGCAGTACTGCTCACGCATCCCGGCGATCTCGCACTCGATGCCGCGGCTGGCGACAGCGACAGGCGCGTAAACCGCATCGGATCACTGACCGAGGCTGCGCCCCTGATCCCACTCGACACCCCACACGCAAAAATGATCGCAGGCGAGCCCTACTACGCAGATGTGCCAACACTTGCGGCTGCTCGCGTGCGTGCCCGTGCGCTCAGCCAGCAGTTCAATAGCTCAGCACCGGATGCGCTCACCGAGCGCGCGGAGCTACTGACGCAGCTGCTGGGTCGAAGCGGTGGAGTTGATCTGCAACCGCCGTTCCACTGTGACTATGGCACCAATATTCGCTTCGGTGACGCCTGTTTCGTGAATTTCGACGGGATATTCCTCGACGTCGCCCCGATCATCATTGGCGATCGCGTCCAGTTTGGTCCGGGAGTGCAGCTACTCACGCCAACGCATCCGCTGGATGCAGCAGAACGTGCAACGGGTATCGAATCCGCCGCGCCCATCACGATCGGCGATGACGTCTGGCTCGGCGGCAATGTCATGGTACTCGGCGGCGTCACCATTGGTGCCCGAACAATTGTTGGCGCCGGTTCGGTGGTGACCCGCTCACTGCCCGAAAATGTGATTGCGGCCGGTAACCCGGCACGCATCCTGCGCGAGGTTCCGACCGCAACCGAGCGCTAGACCAGAATCCGCCCAGCTCAGGCCGAACGCAAATTATTGGCCGGTGAAATTTGGCCGGCGCTTCTGCTGAAAAGCCGCGAACCCCTCCGCGTAGTCGGAGCTCGAACACAGCTCGGCCTGGGAGGTGTTTTCATTGGCGATTGATTGCCACATGCCGATGCGCTGGTCACGAATTTCATGCACCAGTTTTTTGGATGCGGCAAAGGCGAGCTGCGCGCCCCTGGCGGCTCGAAGGGCACGCTCCCTGGTGAACTCAATCAGTTCATCATCAGCGACCCAGCGACTAAACAGGCCCTGTTCGACCGCTTCGCGGCCGTTCATAAACTCGGCGGTATAGGTCAGATCGAGAGTGCGATGCGGGCCCAGTCGCTCGGTAAACAGCCAGTGCCCGCCCGAATCGAGGGTGGCTCCCAGGTTGGCAAACGGTGAGCCAAGTTTGGCGCTTTCAGCCACATACACAACATCACAGGCCAGCGCCAGGCCAAGGCCAACTCCGAGGCAGGCGCCGTGAACGGCCGCGAAAGTGGGTGCCGGAAACTCGCTGAGCGCGCGCATCACCGCCGTCACATGACCATCGAGATAGGCCGCAACATCGTCGGTGGCCGGAACAACCAGGGCGATATCGCGCCCGGCACAAAAGCCCCGGCCTTCGCCCCGCAAAAGCAGCGCTCTTGCGCCCGCTGCCGCAGCAGTTTCAAGCTTTGCGTGCAGTTCTTGCAAATTGTCCGCATCCAGCGCGTTAAGTTTTTTCGGGGCGTTGAGCACCACTTCGGCGAGGCCCGTTTGTTCGTCAAAGTTCAGATCGATCATGTATTCATTCCTCGGTTTTGAGTGTTCAACAACCCGCACACTGTCGGGTCGCGCAACGACTTGGTGGGTGTGGCCGGTCGACACTAGGCGTCGAAATCGACCACGACCCTGTCGCTGGTGGGACGCGATTGACAGGTGAGCACATAGCCGCGCTCCAGCTCGTCAGCTTCAAGCGCATAGTTTTCGGCCATGTCGACCGTTCCCTCGACCACCTTGGCGCGGCAGGTGCCGCACACGCCACCGGCACATGCGAACGGCACATCGGGGCGCACCCGCAACGCGGCGTTAAGCACGGTTTCGCGGGCATCCTTGGGTGATTGCACCTCGCCCGAAAGCCCGTCGAGATTAAACGAAATATCGAAGTTTTCGCCCTCCGGGTCAACCTCTACCGGCCGACCGGCCTGTGCGCTCGGACCCTCCCCCGGCTCACCGGTGGTGAAGAGTTCAAATCGAACCCGGTCGGTCGGCACCGCACGCTTGGTGAGCTCGTCGCGGATCAGCTGCACGAGTTCGAACGGGCCACACAGGAACCATTCGTCAACTTTGGGCACGTCAATGAGACGGTCAAAAATCGTGTTGAGTTTTTCTACGTCGAGTCGGCCCGAGTAGATCGGTGCCTGGCGTTGCTCGCGCGACAGCACGTGGTGAATGGCCAGTCGTGTCGGATAGCGGTCTTTGAGGTCGGCGAGGTCTTCGAGAAACATGACCTCTGCCGTGGCGCGGTTCGCATAAATGAGGTCAACGAAGGTGCCCTCGTGCGCCAGCAGCGACTTTGCGATTGCCAGCACCGGGGTGATGCCCGAGCCAGCGGCGGCGGCCACGAAATGGGCGTTGCCCGATTTCACGGCAGCGGCCGAAAGCTGCTCGGGATCGTTCATATCGGTGAGTCGGTGCTTCGAAATAAACGCACCCTGCGGGCTCATCACGTCAATTTCGAATCCCGGGGCCAGATGGTCGTTCGCCCAGTTCGAAAACAGACCTCCATGGTCACGTTTGATACCGACCTTGATCGTCCCGGCTGTGGGTGCCTCACAGATCGAGTAGCTGCGGCGCACCTCCTGGCCGTCAATATTGGCGCGGAGCGCTACGTACTGTCCGGCCACATAGTTGTATTCATCCTGCAGGTCTGCGGGGATCTCAAACGAGACTTCGATCGACTTTTCGGTGAGTGGACGCACGGCGCTCACCTTCAGGGTGTGAAAGGTTGCCCGACGTTTCGCCGGTATCACATCGGTTTTTTGGGCTTCAAAATTGGCTTGTTCGTTGGTCACTAGTGCACCTTGAAATAGTCGAAGGGTTCTTTGCAGGATGCGCACTGGTAGAGCGCCTTGCAAGCGGTGGAGCCAAAACGGCTGAGTTGATTGGTGTCGATCGACCCGCAGCGTGGGCAACGCACCGAAAGCGACAGCGAGGTTGGAGCGCGTTCGCCAAGTCTTGGAGCGGCGCCGGTGGGTGCCGCGATCCCGTACGCCTCGAGCTTGCGCTTGCCCGATTCGCTCATCCAGTCGGTAGTCCACGCCGGCGAGAGCACAAGGCTCACCTCTGCCCTGTGGTAACCGGCTTCATGCAGCGCGTGTTCAACATCAGCTTTGATGGTGTTCATGGCCGGGCAGCCTGAATAGGTGGGCGTGATCACAATCTGCACGGTGCCGTCGCTGCCAATAACGGCGTCGCGGAGGATACCGAGATCGGCAATGGTCAGCACCGGAATCTCCGGGTCGCAGACAGTGGCGGCAACGTCCCACGCGCGACCGGCTTCCGGATCATCGGGCCGGGTGGTGGCGTCAGGATGCGATGCAGCGTTGGTCATGCGATCGCCTACCAGGTTGCGCCGGGGTGTTTACGAGCAAGCACCTGCATTTCGGCGAGCAGATAGCCGAGGTGCTCACGGTGTTCACCGCGGCGACCGCCGGTTACCGCCTGCTTGACATCGGGAACCTGCAGGCCGGCACGCTCGATGATGTCGGTGATGCCGGCCATTACCGGTTCGCGCAGTGTCGAGGGCCGCACCGCGACCCCTTCGAGACGGTCGTGCAGTTCGTCATCCTCGAATAGCTCGTCGATATAGGGCCAGCAATAGTCGAGCCCAGCCTGCAGTCTGCGATTGGCTTCTTCGGTGCCGATGCCCAGCCGCAGCGACCACTGTTCGGCGTGGTCGAAGTGGTAGTCAAGCTCCTTTGCCGCCTTCACTGCAATCGCCCGCAGCGTTTCGTCGCCCGTCTCGAGACCGGCAAGACGCGTGTACAGCTCATAGGCGTAGGCACTGTAGATGAGCTGGCGCGCGATGGTCTGACCGAAGTCGCCATTGGGTAGCTCAACCAGGTGGAGACTGCGAAACTCTTCTTCCTCACGGAAGTAGGCGAGATCGTCTTCGGTCTTGCTCCATGCGGTGCCAGCGTAGGTGAGCAGCACTCTGGCGTGACCGATGAGGTCGAGCGCCACATTACCGAGCGCAATATCTTCTTCGAGCTCGGGCGCGCGTGAAATCCACCAGCTCAGTTGCTGGCCGAGAATGAGCGCATCATCGCCGAGACGGAGCGCGTATTGAGCGACATCTTCGCTAGCTTTCACCCCGAGCTGCTGGATCTCTTCCGAGGTGAGTGCGTAGCCCGCCGATATGAGCGTGGCTGAGTCAAATCCCTGGCTCACAGGTGAGGCACCCCCTCCGACTGCTGGTAGTAGGTGGCGTGGCGGTAGTTCTTCCCCTGCGACGATTCAAAGAAGGCGTCTTTGTGATCGGGGTCGGATGCGGCGATGTCCGAGCTTCTCACTACCCACAGCGAGACCCCTTCGTTGCGGCGCGTGTAGAGATCCCGGGCGTTGCGCAGCGCCATGGTGGCGTCCGGCGCGTGAAGTGATCCGGCGTGCACGTGGCTGAGGCCGCGCGATGAACGCACGAACACTTCCCACAGTGGCCACTCGTTGTCGGTTGCGGGTGCGACACTTTTTTCAGTCATATTGATCCTGCTCTCCATTGAGTTGCGGAATGCCATTGAGTTGCGGAATGCGAGTGCCTCGGCGATGCCACCGCCCGGATTGGTCCCGAGCTGGTCACCCAGGGTGCGTTATGCCACTGCCGCTTCGCTTGCTTCTCGCTGTTTGCGGGCGTACTCGGCGGCTGCTTCACGCACCCAGGCACCGTTTTCGTGCGCTTCGACGCGGCGTGCCAGGCGCTGTGCGTTGCAGGGGCCGTGGCCCTTAATCACCCCAAAAAACTCGTCCCAGTCGAGCTCGCCAAAGTCGTAGTGGCCGCGCTGTTCATTCCACTTGAGATCGGGATCGGGCAGGGTCAGTCCGAGTGCTTCAGCCTGGGGCACGATCATGTCGACAAAACGCTGGCGCAGCTCATCGTTTGAAAAGCGCTTGATCTTCCAGGCCATCGACTGTTTCGAGTTCGGCGACTGGTCGTCCGGTGGGCCGAACATCTGTAGTGCCGGCCCGTAGAACCGATTCACCGCATCCTGAGCCATCTGTTTTTGTTCTGGAGTGCCGTTCGAGAGGGTGTAGAGAATCTCCCACCCCTGGCGCTGGTGAAACGATTCTTCTTTACAGATGCGAACCATCGCTCGACCGTAGGGGCCGTACGAGGTGCGGCACAGTGGCACCTGATTGCAGATCGCGGCACCATCTACGAGCCAGCCGATAGCACCCATATCAGCCCAGGTGCGTGCCGGATAGTTAAAAATTGACGAGTACTTGGCTTTGCCCGTGAGCAGCTGTTCATTGAGCTCGTCACGCGGTGTGCCGAGGGTTTCGGCAGCCGAGTAAAGGTACAGGCCGTGACCGGCTTCATCCTGCACCTTTGCCATCAGGATGGCCTTGCGTTTCAGTGACGGTGCGCGGGTGATCCAGTTGGCCTCGGGCTGCATGCCGATGATTTCTGAGTGAGCGTGCTGTGAAATCTGCCGAGTGAGCGTCTTGCGGTAGGCGTCGGGCATCCAGTCGGCTGGCTCAATACGTGAGTCGCGAGCAATGATGTCGTCAAAGTAGGCCTGAGCGCGTTCGAGGTCGATCTCGTCACGCTGCGGCAGATTGGTCACGTTGTTCGTCATGCTGGAGTCTCCTTTGGCCACCTATTGGTCAGTGGATGACCTGAGTTGCAACTTGATGGCTCCACTGCCATCAATTTACAGAACGTCCGTTCAGTATATGCCGCCACGATTCTAGGTCAACAACAGAACACCCCAATCGTCGCACGATCTCTCGGTAACCTCACTGGCAAAAACACTCAAATCGGCGTATTTTCTGTAACACTGGTCAGGAATTCACAAAGGAGTGACACATGAACCAGCCAGGTCGAAAAACCGCAGGCGAACAGCCCTATGCCGACCTCGCCAGCGCGCACCGAATTTTGCGCGACGATTTCGCCAGCGAGTGGATGGGCGTACGGGTGTTACACGTCGCCCCCGGCGAAGCAAAAATTGAGATGGACCTGCGCCACGAGATGCTTAACGGCTTCGGCATAGCTCATGGCGGCATGATTTTTGCTTTCGCCGACACCGCTTTCGCACTGGCTTGCAACAACCCCCACGAGGACGACGGCACCATCACCGTCGCCTCCGGCGTCGATGTGAACTTCCTGCGCCCGGCCCAATCCGGACAGACAATCACCGCCCACGCCAAAGCGCTCCACGAGGGGCGCAGCGGCGTATACGACATTGAAGTTTTTGCACAGGGCCCCAACGACCCCGAACCGATACGAATCACCGTGTTCCGAGGTCGTAGTCGCACCATTTCCAAGCCCGGCTCGAAACAGTAGCGATCAACGCGAGTTTCCCGCATATCCCTCAACAACCACCCAAGAGAAGGCAGCGCCGCCATGGTGACCGACACCAAATTTGATCTCGAAACACTCGACCCCGAAGAACTCATGTCTCGTGAAGAGCTCGAAGCACTCCAGCTCGAGCGCCTCAAGTGGACTGTGAGGTACGCCTACGAAAACGTGCCCATGTACCGCCAAAAATTTGACGAGCACGGCGTCAAACCCGACGATCTCCAGACCCTCAGTGATATCAGCAAGTTTCCTTTCACCACCAAAGAAGATCTGCGCCGCAACTACCCTTTCGACACCTTCGCGGTGCCGATGGACCAGGTGCGCCGCATCCACGCATCATCTGGCACCACCGGACGCCCGACGGTTGTTGGCTACACCGAAGGCGATATAAAAATCTGGGCGCGAGCCTTCGCTCGGGTGCTGCGCCTCGCCGGCGCCCGAAAGGGCGATATTGTGCACAATGCCTACGGATACGGTCTGTTCACCGGCGGTCTTGGTGCCCACTACGGCATCGAAGAAGCGGGTTTGACGGTGGTTCCTATGTCGGCCGGCCAAACCGACCGACAGATTCAGCTCATCCACGATTTCAAACCGCGCATCATCATGTGCACGCCCTCGTATCTGCTCACCATTCTCGACCGCATGCAGGCCGAAGGGATTTCTGCCCGTGACACATCGCTTGAAATTGCGGTGCTGGGTGCTGAACCGTGGAGCGAGCAAATGCGGCAAGAGATTGAAGCCGGTTTCAACCTCAAAGCGGTAGACATCTATGGTCTGTCTGAACTGATGGGGCCGGGCGTTGCCGGTGAATCAGCCGAGCATCAGGACGGCTCGACCATTTGGGAAGACATGTTCCTGCCCGAAATAGTGAACCCCGACAATCTCGAAGAGGTGCTCCCCGACGGTGAAGCTGGTGAGCTCGTTTTCACGGCGCTCACCAAAGAGGCGATGCCAATTATTCGCTATCGCACCAAGGACATCTCGGTGCTCTTGCCCGGGGATGCGCGCCCGAATATGCGCCGAATGAAGAAAGTTGCTACCCGCACCGATGACATGATCATTTTGCGCGGTGTAAATATGTTCCCGTCGCAAATTGAAGAGCTCGCGCTCACCCAACCCGCACTCAGCCCGCACTACTTCCTTGAGCTCACCCGTCCAAAGCGGATGGACGAGCTCACCGTGGTGATCGAACGCCGTCCCGAGTTCACCATGATCGAAGCCGAACAGGCGGCCAAGGCACTCCAGCACGACATTAAGATCCGCATCGGTTCGTCGGTGCGCATCCACGTCGTCGACCCCAACACCGTGGCTCGATCCGAGGGTAAGGCCAAACGGATCTACGATTACCGCGACCGAGCCGGGCACGAACTTCCCGCTCATCTGCGGTAATTGCGGGTAGGCTGGTCGTTCAGATCAAATGGCGGCGGGCGGGCAGACTCGATTCAAAGGTCTGTCGCCCGCCGCCATTTTGCTCGGTGACTGTTTGATTTTGTGCCTCCGGAGGGCTGTCGATGTCCACTACCGTTCACTCCCCTGCCCGCCGCGGACGCCCCGGTAACGATCGAGCCGATGTGGTTGCCGCGGCGGTCGCGCTGTTCAATCAGCACGGCTACGAGGCAACTTCCGTGGGGATGATCGCCGAACGACTCGGTGTTTCAAAATCAGCCATCTATCACCACGTGGCGAGCAAAGAAGAACTGCTCAAACAGGCCCTCGACCGCGCCTTGAACTCGCTTGAAGCGGCTCTTATGTCAGCACAGGCCCACAATCCTCAAACGCCGGAGGAACACCTGCAGCAGCTCGAAACTCTGATTCGGGCAACTGTCGACGTGCTCATCGACGAACTCCCGTCGGCGACGCTGCTGCTGCGGTTGCGCGGTAACACCGAGCTGGAACGCGCCGCGCTCGATCGGCGCCGCAAGTTCGATCACGCTGTGGCGCGCATGGTGGCATCAGCTGCCGATGCTGGCGACCTCGCCTGGCGCAGCGACACCCGCGCCACCACGCGCCTGGTGTTTGGGATGATCAATTCGATTATCGAGTGGTACAAACCCGGCGGTTCACTCGGCCCCAAACAGCTCGGCGATCTCGTGGTCGCCATCGTATTTGAGGGGCTGCGACACTAGCTATTCGCCGCCTCCCCTACTCCCCGCCGAGGGCCTGCTCCTCCCGCTTGCCCGCAAGGGTGAGCACGTCATAGTTGGCGATCGTCTCGCCGTCCTGGTTCAGTAACAGTGCATCCCACACGACCTCGGCGTAGTCTTCCGATTCGCGCGGCGTGATGCGTTTAGCGGTCAGCTCTACCCGCACCGAGTCGCCGGGCGACACCGGCTGCAAAAAGCGCAGATTATCCATCCCGTAGTTGAGGTACACGGCGCTGCGGCCCGGGGCCACAAACAGCCCGGCGGCCCAACTCACCAGCAGATAGCCGTGCGCCACAATGCCCGGGAAAAACGGGTTGGCTTCCGCCGCCTCGGGATTGGTGTGTGCGTAAAACACATCACCGGTGTCATTGGCGAAACGAGTGATGTCGTCGAGGGTCACCTCGCGCAAATCACTGATGAAAGCGTCACCGATACGCAGCGTCTCGAGCGACTTCCGGAACGGATGCACGGCGCCATCAACACCCTCGGGGGTGGCGTTGAATTTTTCGCAGCCCACGCGCACCTGATCGGCGCCGAGGTGCCACTGCCCGGTCACCGCGGTGAGCAGATTCGGCGACCCCTGAATCGCAGTGCGCTGCATGTAGTGGAAGACCGCGCGAATACCGCCGAGCTCTTCACCGCCGCCGGCGCGGCCAGGGCCACCGTGCACGAGGTGTGGCATCGGAGAACCGTGTCCGGTCGAGGTCTTGGCGTCTTCGCGGTTGAGCAGGTGGATGCGCCCGTGATAGCCGGCGATTCCGCGGGAGATTTCGGCAACCGCAGCCATGTCATTGCTGCAAACCGTGGCGACCAGCGAACCGTCGCCGAGGGCGGCAAGTTCAACTGCTTCCGACACCGATCCGTAGCCCAGTACCGAGGTGACCGGCCCGAACGCCTCGGTCGAGTGCACCGCCGGCGCCCGATTATCGGCCCAGCGCAGCACGATCGGTTCCATGAATGCGCCGGCACCCTCGCGCAGCTCATTCGAACCGATCACAATTTCACCGCCACCGGCAACCAGGGTGTCGACTGCGGCGCGCACATCCCGCAGCTGGTCAAGTGAGGCGAGCGCCCCCATTGAGGTGTGTTCATCGCGGGGGTCACCCACCCGAATCTTGTCGCCGACCCGTTCAGCCAGCGCAGCAATTACCGGCTCGACCAGCTCATTCGGCACGATCACCCGGCGAATCGCGGTGCACTTCTGGCCGGCCTTCGCTTGAGTTTCACCCACGACCGAACGGATGAAGGCCGCGAACTCGGGCGTTTCGGGGGTTGCATCCGGCCCCAGAATCGCCGCGTTGAGCGAGTCTGCCTCGGCGGTGAACCGCACCCCACCGGTCGCCACGTTCGGGTGCGCCCGCAGCGTGTCGGCGGTCTGCTTCGACCCGGTGAAGGCGACCATATCGCGGTAGTCGAGGTGGTCGAGCAGATCGCGTGCCGAGCCCGAGATTAGCTGCAGCGCACCGTCGGGGATGATGCCCGATTCGACAATCATGCGCACACACGCTTCGGTGATGTAACTGGTGGGCGTTGCGGGTTTCACCACCGAGGGAACTCCGGCAACGAACGCCGGCGCGAATTTTTCGAGCATCCCCCACACCGGGAAGTTGAACGCGTTGATCTCAACCGTAATTCCGGGGATGCGGGTGTAAATGTGCTCTCCCAAAAACGATCCGTCTTTTGAGAGCCGCTCGGTCTTGCCATCAATCACCACGTTTGAGTTGGGAAGTTCGCGGCGGCCTTTTGAACCATAGGTGAACAGCACGCCGATACCGCCGTCAATATCGATGAAATTGTCTACCTTCGTGGCACCCGATCGGGTCGAAAGTTCGTAGAGCTCTACCTTGCGTTCAGTGAGGTATATCGCGAGCTCTTTAAGTTTGAGCGCGCGCTGATGGATGGCGAGCTCGCCAAGCTGGTCACGTCCGTTTTGGCGTGCGTAGTCGATCACGCTCGCGATGTCGAGACCCTCAGCAGACACGGTGGCGATCGGCTCATCGGTGCTGGCATCGAGCACCTCTCGACCGACCGTGCCGGCGGCGGGAGTCCACCAATCACCGCGCACATAGCTGGCAACGTAGTTCGATGGGGTCGGTGCAGTTGAAGTCATCATCGTCCTTCTGTTCGCTGCGCATCATCGCGCGGTCGAGCGTTGATATCCCGACCAATCGGTCAGAAATACGTCTCTACACTACTGGAAGCACCTCAAAACCGCGGCCCCGAACAGAAAGACGCACCTATGTCGCAAGGCCCACCCGTTCGATACCACCCCTGGACCATCACCCTCGGTGAACTGGATGAGCGTATGGGCATTGAGATCGTCGAACAGTCGGCGCATCGGGTGGTTGCCAGGATGCCAGTTGCCGGTAATCGGCAATCGCACGGCCTGATGCACGGCGGAGCATCGCTGGCGCTCGGTGAGGCGGTTGGCTCGTGGGCCGCGGTGATTCACGCTTCCACCTACGGGAAGGTTGCTGTCGGCGTGGATGCATCCGGCACCCACCACGCTTCCGCTCGCGATGGCTGGGTGCGGGCCACCGCCACGGCAATCCACCTCGGCCGCACCCTCACCTCGCACGACGTGATTATTGAGCACGAACAAACCGGCGCGCGCTTGTGCACCTTCCGCATCACCAATGCCGTGATCGACCGCAAGATTCCCGGCTTTGAATATGTGCCGGTGAGTGACTAACTGTGAGCAGCACACTGCGGGCCGGAATTGCGCAATAGCATCCCGGCCCGCAGTGAAGCGTTAGGTCCAGTCGTAGAACCCTTTTCCGCTCTTGCGGCCAAGCTCTCCGCGCTCGACCATTTCGCGCAGCAGCTGCGGCGGCGCGAACCGCTCCCCCAGATGTTCGGAGAGATATTCGGCGATGCCGAGGCGCACGTCGAGTCCAACAATATCGGTGGTTTTCAGTGGGCCCTGCGGGTGGCGGTAGCCGAGTTCCATGGCCGCATCGATGTCTTGGGCACTGGCGACTCCTTCTTCAACCATGCGGATTGCCTCAAGCGCGATGGCCACCCCGAGACGTGAGGATGCAAAGCCTGGCGAATCTTTCACCACCACCGGGGTTTTGGCGAGCTGTTCCACCCAACGGGGTGCGGCTGCAACTACATCCTGACCGGTCTTCGGCGCAATCACGACCTCGATGAGTTTCGAGGCCGGTACCGGGTTAAAAAAGTGCAGCCCCAATAAGCGCTCTGGCCGGTTGAGGGGTTCGGCCAGATCAGCGAGCGAAATCGACGAGGTGTTCGAGGCCAGTACGGCCTGATCGCCAAGCACGGCTTCTGCCGCGGTGAGCGCCTCAAGCTTGACGTCAAAGTCTTCGAACACGGCTTCAACCACGAGGCCGCAATCACGCAGCTGGTCGTAGTCGAGCACCACCTGCAGTCGCTGCGTAACCTCGTCGAGGTTTGCGTCGGCGGCGCCAAGCTCAATCGACTTTGCCACCGAGCGCTCGATGCGCTCCACTGCCGCCTGCAGCGCAATGGGCTCACGCTCGATGACGGTGACACGACTGCCGGCCATGAGGAAGGCGTGGGCGATACCCCCGCCCATGCGACCACCGCCGATAACGCCAACGTGGTCGGGAATCTTGGTCAGATCAGACATGGCTCAACTCTCCTGTGCGTTCGATTCGTTTGCGGCGGCGCGCTCCGCCTCGCGCTGCGCTCTGCGGGCGGCGCGCTGATCGAGAAATCCCTGCATCCGCTCAAATTTTGCTTCCGATTCAAAAAGGATGCCTTGAGCGAGCGTGTCAATAACGGGGTGTGCTTCGCGCGGGGTGTGGAAAACCGCTTTGGTGATGCGCACGGCCAGCGGATCCTGCTTACTGATGCGATCGGCAAGCGCGTGTGCTGCCGGTAGCAATTCGTCGGCCTCGTGCACCTCGGTGATGAGGCCACAGGCGAGTGCCTCACTGGCAGTGAGTTGCCGGCCGGCGAGCAAGATTTCTTTGGCGAGCGGTTCGCCAACCAGCTCACGCAGGCGCCAGGTGGCGCCGGCAGCGGCGAGGATACCGAGCGCGGTTTCCGGATTACCAATCTTGATGTCCGGCGTGGCGATACGAAAATCAGCCGCGTAGCCGAGTTCGGCGCCGCCACCGAGCGCGTATTTTTGCATCGCGGCGATCACCGGCATTGGCAGCCGCGCGATGCGATGAAAAATCGTTGAGTTGATACCGGCGAGGGCGTCGTCTCGACGGCGTTCTTTTAGCTGCGCAATATCCGCACCCGAGGCGAACAGCCCGTTGGCCCCGGCGATAATCAGCGTGCGCGGATCCCGTTCAAGTTCGGCACACACCGCGTGCAGCTCATCGACCATCTGCTGATCGATGGCGTTGCGAGTGGCGGCGTGGTCGAGTACGACCTCAACACGGTCGGCGCCGACGGTCACCCGCAGGCGTTCCCACTGCATGTCGTTGAGTGTGTCGACGCTCATTTAACCGCCTCCAGCAGCACTGCCTGCCCCTGGCCCACACCAATACACATGGTGGCCAGGCCTCGCTCGGCGCCCTCCTGCTCCATGCGGTTGAGCAGCGTAATAGCAATACGTGATCCCGAGGATCCCAGTGGGTGACCGAGCGCGATTGCGCCACCGTTGCGGTTGACGATCTCCGGGTCGAGACTGAGCTGATCCATACACACAAGCGACTGGGTGGCAAATGCCTCGTTAAGTTCGACAGCGCCGAGGTCGGCCACCGACCAGCCAGCACGATCGAGCGCCTTGCGGGTTGCGGGAACCGGCCCGATGCCCATGATCTCAGGTTCGAGGCCGGCCGCAGCGCCCCGCACGACACGAGCCCGCGGTGTGAGTCCATATTTTTCGACCGCCGCCGACGACGCAATCACGAGTGCCGAGGCCCCATCGTTCAGCGACGACGAGTTGCCAGCGGTCACGACTCCCCCGGGCTTGACCACCGAGCGCAGACCGGCCAGCGCCTCCATCGTGGTTCCTTCCCGCGGCCCTTCATCGGTGTCGACCACGGTCACCTGGCCCTTACGGCTCGGAACCTCAACGGGCACGATTTCGTTGTGAAAGCGACCGCCGTGAATGGCGTCGAAGGCGAGCTCGTGTGAGCGCACCGCGAACGCGTCGGCAGCTTCACGGCTCACCTGAAAAACTTCGGCGACTTCTTCAGCGGTTTCGGGCATCGAATACAGCATCTTGCCGTCACGACTGAGTTCACCCTCGGCAAACTTGGGGTTCGGGAAACGCCAGCCGATGGAAGTGTCAAATGATTCGCCCGGCTTCGCCCAGGCTTTGGCTGGCTTTTCGACAACCCACGGAGCACGGCTCATCGACTCAACGCCGCCGACGACCACGAGATCTGCGTCGCCGGCCTTAATCGCCTGGGCGGCCGAAATGATCGCTGTCATACCGGATGCACAGAGCCGGTTGACGGTGTAGCCAGGCACGTTCAGCGGCATTCCGGCCAGCAACCACGCCATTCGTGCCACGTTGCGGTTTTCTTCGCCGGCACCGTTGGCATTTCCGAAAATCACCTCATCGACGTGCTCTGGGTTGATCTTTGCGCGTTCAATAACTTCGCCAATCACCAGCGCCGCCAGATCGTCGGGGCGCACCGGTGCGAGCGCACCGCCGTATCGACCCACCGGAGTGCGAACACCATCGATGATGTATGCCTCGGCCACTTGAACTCCTTTGTTGTGAACCATGCCTATTGACACTTTACGCATTTTCGCGCGTAATCCTGACCGCAGCGTCAGTATTGCTTGGTTCAGATGACCGGGTCATTGAGAGGACATGAACGAATAGTCCCGCGTGTGGCGCAAGGGCCACCACGCGGGACATTACCGACACGGAGACTCCCTAGCGCTTTTGCCGCTTCCCAGCAGCACCGACGAGTGCCATCACGATGACCGCACCGATCGTCGAGAAAATCCACATGAACGGGTTCCAGAATCCCCAATTCGCATCACCCGGCAGCAGCAGCCCGGCGAGAAACCCGCCGAGTGCAGCACCCAGGATGCCCAGCACAAGCGTGAGCCACCAGGGGTAGCTCTGCTTCATAATTGCCGATGCAATGAGCCCGACGATTATGCCCACGATGATCCACGACAAAAAACCTAGTTCAAACATCCGTACTCCCTCTCGCTTCTACCTCAGTTTGTAGTCACTATTGTCGTGCACTGCCGCGAGCTAATGCTGAAAGCACGGGTCAATGCCCGCGAGTCTCCGCGATTTCACGCCAGCGGGCGACGTAACGCGGCTGCAGCTGCGAAAACGTGAAACACACACCCACCACCATCACCCAGGTGAAAAACAGGAACAGTTCCGAGACGGTGATCGCGGGCAGAGCGCTAATTACGAGCCCGCCACAGGCGCTAGCAAACGCATCCCCAACGCTGAGCCTGGTGACTTCTCGCTCACCGAACATCCTGCTACCGGCAGTCAGCGCGAGCATGATTCGATAGCCGAATGCATAGCCGGCCGCCAATGCCACTGACATCACGACCCAACCCAGCAGCACCGACACGAAGCCAACCCGCTGCAGCTGAAATTCGAGCATCCCGGTGCCGAAATAAAACAGAAAAAATGACAGCAGCCAGGCGATAAGCGTCACCCAAAAAATGGGCCGCATAAGTTCGCGGGGTTCGCCACGTACCTCATAGGCACGGATGCGATAGATACCATCATCGCGCCGCTCGCGACGTCGAAAAAGCTTCACTAGTTCCCGCTGTAGTTCTGGGTGGCGGCGACGAACCGTTCAAGCTGTGTCAGCGCGCGACCCGACTCAATCGTGTCGCGGGCCACGGCAATCTTTGCGATCAATCGATCGCGGATTGGTTCTTCCGCGCTATCGGGGTTGCGAGCCAGATCAAAGGCGACCATGCCGGCAGCGGCGTTCAACAGCACAATGTCCAAAACTGCGCCCTCAACGTTTCCGGCGAGCGTTTCACGCAATATCTGCGCATTCTCTTCCGGCGTGCCGCCGATCAGTTCTTGCATCCGGTAGGTGCCGAGACCAACATCACGTGGATGAATATCGTGTTCGGATACATCCCCTCGGCACACCTCCCAGATGCGCGAGTAGCCCGTGACCGTGAGCTCATCCAGCCCGTCATCGCCGCGGAAGACCAGCGCCGCCGCACCACGAGTGCGGAATACACCGACAACGAGCGGAATCCCCTCGCGCTTGGCGCAGCCAACGGCACTGGCTTCGGCGCGGGAGGGGTTAGTGAGTGGGCCCAGATAATTAAAGATGGTCGAAACACCCAGCTGTTTGCGCACCGGTGCCACGTGCCGGAATCCGGGGTGGAAAAGCGGTGCGGCGAGGAAGGTCATCCCCGTTTCTTCGAACACCTGGCTGAGCTCAGTTGAATTATTGCCGTGACGAGCGCCGAGCGCGGTGAGCACATCGGTCGCGCCCGACTTAGCCGACGCGGCACCGCCACCGTGTTTAATAACCGGCACACCAGAACCTGCGATCACCATCGCCGACATGGTCGATACGTTCACGGTGCCAACCATGTCACCACCGGTGCCAACGATGTCGACCGCCCACGGCGTAATGTCAATCGGCGTCGCATTGGCGAGGATGGCATCGCGAAAACCGACAACCTCTTCTACCGTCTCACCCTTGGCACGCAAGGCGATCAGCCAACCGGCCAGCGAAGCATCTGATACTTCACCGGTCATGATCTGTTCCATAGCCCAGGTTGCCTGGGCTACCGACAGGTCTTCGCCGCGCAGCAGCGATTCGATCATCTCGGGCCAAGTCTGAAGTTGCGTCATGGGCATCAGTGTACGCCGCCTTACTAGCCGCTAAATGCAGTTGATCAGGCAGAACCTTCACACGGTTTTCTAACGCGAGTCGCGTCGAAACTTGGCCAAACTGAGAAATCGGTCATAATGGACAGGTGACTTCAGCAACATCCATTTCAGGCGCTCCGCGCGTCCATCGTCCAAATACCCTTGCGATCGGCACGATCGTCTGGCTCGGCTCGGAAGTTATGTTCTTCGCGGGCCTATTCGCGATCTACTTCACGCTCCGCGCGATGGCGCCGGAGCAGTTCGTGGCCGGACACGACGTGATGAACATTCCGTTCTCTACGATCAACACGCTCATCCTGGTGTCCAGCTCGGTCACCTGCCAGTTCGGCGTTGCTGCCGCCGAACGCGGACAGCGTTTCCGTGAGAATGGTCGTCTCGGGGTAATCGAGTGGTTCTACATCACCTTTTTCCTCGGTTCGGTATTCGTTGCTGGACAGATTTTTGAGTACGCCACGCTCGTCTCCGAGGGTTACGTATTCAACCTCAACCCCTTCACCAGTGCCTTCTATATGACCACCGGCTTCCACGGTCTCCACGTGATCGGCGGTCTGTTCGCGTTCCTGCTCACCATCGTGCGCATGTATGCCGTGCGTCGGATGGGCCAGCGCGAGGCATCGATGGCGATCGCAGTCTCGTACTACTGGCACTTCGTTGACGTTGTGTGGGTCGGACTGTTCTTCGTCATTTACATCCTTCCGTTCATTTCTTAGTAGCCAGGAGAGCTCCACATGTCACTCGTCACTAAGAAGGCTGCGAAGAAGTCACGCAAGCGCAGCCGCCGCACACCGCTCGCCTCCGCAGCGCTACTCGGCATCGGCCTCCTGGTTGCCGGCAGTGCGTACGCGGCCGTCGACACCGTCACCGCTGCTGAGGGTGACACCGCTGTCCCCCTCGACAGCGCCCAGACTATTGCCGCAGGTGAGTCGCTGTTCAACGCCAACTGCGCTACCTGTCACGGCATGAACGCCGTCGGCACCGAGAACGGCCCGAGCCTCGTCGGTGTTGGCGCGGCGGCAGTCGACTTCCAGGTTGGTACCGGTCGTATGCCGATGCAGATGCACGGTCCGCAGGCTCCGAAGAAGGCTCCGCAGTTTGATGAGGTACAGACTCACCAGATGGCTGCCTACGTCGCATCGCTTGCTCCCGGCCCAACTATCCCCAGCCGTCAGTGGTTGACCGAGTCGGAAGCTGACATCGCCCACGGCGCCGAAATCTTCCGCATCAACTGCGCCATGTGCCACAACGTTGGCGCCGCCGGTGGTGCGCTCACCGAGGGTAAGTTCGCCCCTGAGCTGCAAACCGTCGACCCGGTTCACCTCTACGAGGCCATGGTCACCGGCCCCCAGAACATGCCGGTGTTCAACGACGCGAACCTCAGCCCCGAGGACAAGCGCGACATCATCGCCTCGATCCGTTGGATGACCGACAACACCTCGTCGATCGGTGGCTACAACCTCGGTGGTATCGGCCCGGTTGCTGAGGGTCTGTTCATCTGGATCTTTGGTATTGGCGGCGCTGCCGCCGCCGCCATCTGGCTCACCTCGCGCCCCAACTAGGCAACGCGAACCCATAACTTCTGATTTCTGCTGCACCTCCTTCTAGAAAGGGAATTCCTCATGGCTCAAGACGAACACGGCGGGGAGCTTCGCACCGCCCATTCGTCGGACCGGTCGGTGAGTTCGGGGGCCGCAATCCTGGCGGATAGCGAGTTCACGAACCCCGGACTGCCCGACCACCACGAGCGGGTAACCGACACGGACCCCAAGAAAGAAAAGAACGCTGAGCGCGTAATCACCGTCCTGTTCTGGGTGTCGCTCGCTTCGGCGCTCTTTGCGACGGTCGCCTACTTCGCTTGGCCGATCGACCGCAACGACATCACCTCGGTACGCGGTAATAACTTCTTCCTCGGTCTTGGCATCGCCCTGAGCATGCTGACGCTCGGTATCGGCACCGTTGCCTGGGCGAAGTACCTCATGAAGGACAAGGAGATGGCCGAGGCGCGGCACCCGATCGCCGGCAGCCCGGCAACTCGCCAGCGGGTCAGCGAAATCTTTGCGCAGGCCGACGAAGAGTCAGGCTTCTCGCGCCGGAAGATGCTCCGCAACTCGCTCATCGGTGCGCTCGTGGCACTGCCGCTGCCAGGCATCGTGATGCTGCGTGACTTCTACAACGCCAACAACGAAAAGCCGGTGAAGCTGCTGCACCAGACCCTCTGGGGCGAGGGCGTGCGCCTCGTGCGTGACCCTTCGGGCACCCCGATCAAGTGGGCAGACGTCACCATCGGTTCGGCCTTCCACGTGATTCCGGAGACGCTCATCGAGCTTGAGGAGAACCACGACCCGAACTTCCTCAACGAGAAGGCCAAGGCCGTTGTGCTGCTCATGCGTCTTCCCGAAGAGCGTTTGAAGATCGATCCGGCCCGCAAAGACTGGTCGTTCAAGGGCATCGTCGCCTACTCGAAGGTCTGCACCCACGTTGGCTGCCCGGTGGCACTCTACGAGCAGCAGACCCACCACCTGCTGTGCCCTTGCCACCAGTCGCAGTTCGATGTCACCGAGCACTGCAAGGTGATCTTCGGTCCTGCTGGCCGTCCGCTGCCGCAGCTGCCGATCGCTGTTGACGACGAGGGCTACCTCATCGCCACCAGCGACTTCCACGAACCTGTTGGACCGACCTTCTGGGAGCGTCGTCATGACTACAACGTATAGTTCGCCCGTGGCCGAGGGCTCCCGCCTCGCAAAGGCCTCCAACTGGATTGACGAGCGCACCAGCATCTCGGGTGCGGTTAAGGAATTTGGTCGCAAGATCTTCCCTGACCACTGGTCGTTCATGCTCGGTGAGGTGGCGCTCTACAGCTTCATCGCCATCCTCATCTCGGGTACGTTCCTCACCTTCTTCTTCGATCCGTCGATGACCCACATGGTTTACGACGGCCAGTATGTGCCGCTCAAGGGTATGGGCATGTCGGCGGCTATGGCCTCGACACTCGACATCTCGTTCGACGTACGCGGTGGCCTGCTAATGCGTCAGGTGCACCACTGGGCGGCACTGCTGTTCGTTGCCTCCACGATGATGCACATGGCCCGCGTGTTCTTCACCGGTGCATTCCGCAAGCCCCGCGAGCTCAACTGGATCATCGGTCTCGTGCTGTGGATCATCGCCATGCTCGAGGGCTTCAGCGGTTACTCGCTCCCCGACGACCTGCTCTCGGGTAACGGTCTGCGCATCGTAGACGGCATGATCAAGGCGATCCCCGGTATCGGTACCTGGATGTCGTTCTGGCTCTTCGGTGGCGAGTTCCCCGGCGACATGATCGTTGGCCGTCTGTACTCACTGCACATCATGATCCTGCCGGCAGCCCTCATCGCCTTCCTGGCGATGCACCTGCTGCTGATGGTCGTGCACAAGCACACCCAGTGGCCGGGTGCCGGCCACACCGAGCAGAACGTGGTCGGTAACCCGGTGCTCCCGGTGTTTGCCGCTAAGGCAACCGGCTTCCTGTTCATCGTTATCGGCTTTATCTACCTCATCGCCACCTTCTTCCAGATCAACCCGGTTTGGAACTACGGCCCCTACGACCCCTCACCGGTGTCGGCCGGTACCCAGCCTGACTGGTACATCGGCTTCGGTGACGGTGCGCTGCGTCTCATCCCGCCGGGCTGGGAGGTGCCGCTTGGTAACTACACGCTGAGCTTCGCCATTCTGGTGCCGTTCTTGATGATGGGCATCTTCGTGATCGGTCTGTTCGTCTACCCCTTCATGGAGTCGTTCATTACCGGTGACAAGCGCGAGCACCACCTGCTCGACCGCCCGCGTAACGCTCCTACTCGCACCGCTCTCGGTGCGGCGTGGATCAACTTCTACGCGACCATGTGGGCGGGTGCATCGTCAGACCTCATCGCCACGCACTTCCACATGGCGATGGAGCACGTGATTCACTTCCTGCAGTTCTGGCTCATCGTTGGTTCGGTGATTGTGTTCATCGTCGCCAAGCGCTGGTGCCTCGCACTGCAGCGTCGCGACCGCTCGCTGGCATTGCACGGTATTGAGTCGGGTCGTGTGATCCGCCTCCCCCACGGCGAGTTCCAGGAGGTCGAGGTTCCGCTCGAGCCGCACGACCAGTGGCAGCTTGTTTCGTACGAGTCGTACGCGCCGATCACCGCTCAGCCCGACCCGAAGACCGGTAAGGTTCGCGCGGGCCAGAAGTTCCGTGCGACCCTGTCGCGCTGGTTCTACAGCGACCGAGTCGAGGCCCCCACTGCAGCCGAGATCGAAGCGGCACACGCAGCACACCACGGCGAGATCGAGCGCTAGTTCGACGCACCTTCGCTGGCGGGCGGGATGTTCTTCGGAATGTCCCGCCCGCAGGCGTTTCCGCGTGTCGCCCCCCCCCGATTCGCTCTTTGCGCGTCGGGTAAGGTATTGTTCTCGACAGCGGATCTGTAGCTCAGTTGGTAGAGCGCCACGTTTACACCGTGGATGTCGTCGGTTCGAGCCCGGCCGGATCCACCATTTCGTGTCTGGGATGCTTCGCAGTTTCGTTTGCTGCCGAGCATCACATGTCTGACTCCCCGACTCTCGGCGTTCGAAATTTTTCTCAATTCACCCAAGAGCATGCGGTATTCAGTCTGCCTTGAACGTCACTGTGGTCAGCTAGTCGGCAACTACACTTGCACCCGAGGAAACGGCATCGTGAGTTCTTCGTCATCGCCCTACAGCAACGGGCAACCTTCTGACGGCGAGACGCACACTACTCCCCCGGTTTCAGGAGCAAACAATGGGCAGCACCAGCAAGCTCCCGGCAGCGCAGACGGCGTCTGGACCAGCGGTGGTGCGCAGTGGCAGTCCGAAGGCGCGCAATCGCCATACGCATCCAGCAATGCATCCACACCGGGACAGCAGCCACCCCAATACCAGCAACCGTACGGTTCGCCCATCGGCCCGACGATGTATCCCCAAGAGAATCCCTATCGGATTCAACCTCCGGCAGCGGGTAACGAAACCTGTCTCGGTTGCGGCTCGATGGGATGCCTCTTCGGCGTGATCTTGCTCTCGTGCGTGATCCTGATCTTTGTGATGATCTGGATCCTCGGTGGCGCTATGTGGGCAATCCGATAGGCCTGAGCGAGCTACTCCGACATAGTTCCGCAGGGAAGTTCAATGTCGATTGTGGCCGTGACCGCATAGTCGGTTCCCGAGACCACCTTCCCCGAGACACGGAGTCCGTCCTCGTCAAGTTCAATCTTGGTCGCTTGCGTCTCGTCGCCGTACCAAGCCTGGTTCTCTTCGATCAGCAAAAGCAGTGTGCGTTTCCCCGGCCCACCGTGGCCTGCTGTCAAGCTGGGGTACTGCTCGCTTTTCTGCGGTGAACTCGCCAATAGCCACGGTTCATCCGTACTGAAATTACAGCGCACCGACCAGCCGCTGGGTGGCGCATAGCTTTCTCCGTTTACACGGACGTGACCGCTGGTCACCGTTGCGGGAATCGCAGGCTGCGTAGCGTCACCAGCCGGGACGTTCGCGTTCTCCGCGCATCCCGTCAAGAGTGCGGCCAAGGTGACCAGCGAAACGGCGGCACAACGGGATTTGACTCGCATCATTCGGCTTCTTTCTCGTGTCACAGGCCGCAACGCTACAGCGGCAATCGCAGTCTAATGCTCAGCGTTCCAGCCGGATGCGGCCAACCGGATACCCCGCTCGTGATCGCCCTTTGCTCGCGCCACCCCGGCCGGGCTGGCGGCAACCTGCACCCAGGAGCCAGCAACATCGATGGCAAAGCTCCGGCGATGCGCGGTGCCCGATCGCTCATCGAACGCAGCAAAGTGACTGGCGAGCGCACCGTGTGGCCAATGATCGCTGATTCCGATGAATCCGGCCGAGCCATCCGCATCCGCCAACCAGGCCCGCAATGTTGCCGGAGTGTCGCAGCTGGCGACCAGCAGCCGCACGTCGAGTGAGCTGGCGAGACCGCTGAGCCCAGCGAGTTCTTGCAACTCACTACCGCACACGGGTGTGAAAGCGGCCGGTACAAACATCAGCAGCGAAGCCTCACCCGGCTTAAAAAGATCAATTGTGTCGCCTCGGTGTGTGCGCACCGGAAATGGGGATGCGGCGCGGGCTGACACGGTCGGCTCCATATTTGACTCCGCCCACCTTTACTACGAAAAATGCAGGGTTTGTTTGTTGAATGTGGCTAAGCTTGCAGCCGCATACTCTCACAACATTGAGAGTTCCCGTCAACTCTGACTCCGCTTCATGAAAGAGGTCACCAGTGGCTGTACACACGCAGGATCCCTACTCGGAAGATTTTGTCGATACCGATCCGCAAGAAACGGCCGAGTGGAAAGAGTCGCTCGACGCGCTGATCGATGAGCGCGGCCACCAGCGCGGCCGTGACATCATGCTGGCGCTCCTTGAACGCTCGCGCGAACGCCTGCTGGGCGTGCCGATGGTTCCGGTAACCGACTATGTCAACACCATTGCCCCCGGCGACGAACCCGAGTTTCCCGGTGATGAACAGCTCGAACGCACCTACCGCCGCTGGATCCGCTGGAACGCCGCACTCACCGTCCAGAACTCGCAGGATCCCGGCATCGCCGTGGGCGGCCACATCTCGTCATACGCTTCACAAGCGACGCTCTACGAGGTTGGCCTGAACCACTTTTTCAAGGGCTACGACCACCCGGACGGCCCCGACCAGGTCTACTTCCAGGGGCACGCATCCCCCGGTAACTATGCCCGCGCGTTTCTCGAGGGGCGGCTGACCGCCGACCAGCTCAGTGGTTTCCGCCAGGAAGCATCGAAGGCGCCAAACGGTCTGCCGTCCTATCCGCACCCGCGCCTGATGGAAGACTTTTGGCAGTTCCCCACCGTGTCGATGGGTATCGGCCCGATGAACGCCATCTGGCAGGCTCATTTCAACAAGTACCTGACCAACCGCGGCATCAAGGATGTTTCGGGCTCGCATGTGTGGGCGTTCCTCGGCGACGGTGAGCTCGATGAACCCGAGTCGCGCGGTCAGCTGCAGTTCGCCGCAAATAACGAACTCGATAACCTCACCTTCGTCATCAACTGCAACCTGCAGCGTCTCGACGGCCCGGTTCGCGGTAATGGCAAGATCATCCAAGAACTCGAGTCGTTCTTCCGCGGCGCTGGCTGGAATGTCATCAAGGTGATCTGGGGACGTGAGTGGGACGAGCTGCTCGAGCGTGACGAACACGGGGCACTGCGTCGCCTCATGAACGTCACTCCCGACGGTGACTTCCAGACCTACAAGGCCGAATCAGGCAAGTTCGTTCGCGATAATTTCTTCGCCCGTGACCCGCTCGCACTCAAACTCATCGAAAACTACACCGACGACCAGGTGTGGGGGCTCAAGCGCGGCGGCCACGACTACCGCAAGATGTATGCCGCCTATAAGGCCGCGGTCGAGCACAAGGGCCAGCCCACGGTTATTCTCGCGCACACCATTAAGGGCTACGGTCTGGGCAGCCACTTCGAGGGTCGTAACGCAACCCACCAGATGAAAAAGCTCACCATCGACGACCTCAAGCGGTTCCGCGATGGTATGCAAATTCCGATCTCGGATGCAGAGCTCGAGCGCGACATCTACAACGTGCCGTTCTACCGCCCAGATGACAACGACCCGGCACTCGAGTACATGATCGAGCGCCGTCGTGCACTTGGTGGCCCTGTTCCCGAACGCCGCTCGAAGTACACGCAGATCGACCTGCCCGACGACAAAACCTACGCGATTACCAAGAAGGGATCGGGGCACCAGGAAATCGCCAGCACGATGGGCTTCGTCCGCCTGCTGAAGGAGCTCATGCGCTCGGGCGAGTTTGGCCGCCGAATCATCCCGATTATCCCGGATGAGGCGCGCACCTTTGGTCTCGACTCGTTCTTCCCCACAGCGAAGATCTATAACCCGCGTGGCCAGCACTACATTGCCGTCGACCGTGAGCTACTGCTCGCCTACCGTGAGTCGCCGCAGGGCCAGCTCATGCACGTGGGAATTAACGAGGATGGTGCCACCTCGGCAATGATCGCGTCGGGCACCTCGTATTCGTCACACGGCGAGATCACGATCCCGATCTACATGTTCTACTCGATGTTCGGTTTCCAGCGCACCGGTGACGTATTCTGGGCGGCGGCCGACCAGATGACTCGCGGTTTTATCATCGGTGCCACCGCAGGACGCACCACCCTTACCGGTGAGGGCCTGCAGCACATGGACGGGCACTCGCACCTGCTGGCTTACACGAACCCGGCCGTTGTCAGCTACGACCCCGCCTATGTGTACGAGATCGGCCACATCATGCGCGCCGGTATCGAGCGGATGTACGGCGGCAAGCACCCCGACCCGAATGTCATGTACTACATCACCATGTACAACGAGCCGATGGTGCAGCCGGCCGAGCCCGAAAACCTCGATGTTGACGGCCTACTGAAGGGTATTTATTACCTGAACGCACCCGTGCGTAACGATGGCCCCGAGGCTCAGCTGATGGCTTCCGGTGTCGCAGTGCCGTGGGCACAGCACGCTCAGCAGCTGCTGAGCGACGACTGGGGCGTGCGTGCGCATGTCTGGTCGGTTACCAGCTGGAGCGAGCTGCGTCGCGAGGGTCTGGCGGCTGAGGAACACAACTGGACCCACCCGAGCGAGCCCCAGCGCGTGCCGTACCTCACCGACAAGCTCTCGGGTTCAAACGGTGTGTTCCTGGGCGTGAGTGACTACAACCACTCGCTTCCCGATATGGTTCGCCCGTTCGTGCCCGGCGACTATGTCACGCTCGGTGCTGACGGCTTCGGCATTTCCGACACTCGCCCCGCAGCCCGCCGCTTCTACAAGATCGACTCGCATTCGATCGTCGTGCGAGTGCTCGCCGAGCTTGCCCGTCGCGGTGAGATCGATCCCTCGGTCGTCCAGCAGGCGATTGATCGCTACGACCTGCACAACCCCGCTGCTGGCCAGTCGGGTACCGCGGGTGGCGACGCCTAAAAAGGCGCTCCCTGTGACCTACTGGTTCGAGGTCGCAGCAGGCTGATCATCAATTGACGATCTTGCCGGTGGTGGGGTTGCTGACCACTTCCCCATCACCGGCTCGGCATATGACTGAACTCACTCAAGATAAGCACGCAGCCATCACCTGGCTGCGCAGTATTACCGGCGATCTGAGCACCACGGTGCACAAGCGCATGGAGCAGCAGCTCCCGTGGTTTCTCGAGATGCCGCCGGGTCGCCGCTCGGCGGTGGGCCTTGTTGCCCAGGCAGGTATTGCCTCGTTCGTGCAGTGGTTTGAAAATCCGGATGCGGCCACCTGGGTTGCCCGTGACGTGTTCGATTCGGCGCCCCGCGAGCTACTGCGCTCGGTGAGTTTGCAGCAGACCCTGCAGCTGATCCGCGTTGTGGTGGATGTGTTTGAAGAGCGCACTCTGAACGCGCCGCAATCGATTCGCGAGGGTGTGCTGCGTTATTCGCGTGATGTCGCGTTCGCGGCCGCCGACGTGTACGCGCGTGCCGCTGAGGCACGCGGCCTGTGGGATGCGCGACTCGAGGCGCTGGTGGTCGATTCAATCCTCACCGGTGAGCACGACAACGAGCTACCGAGCCGCGTGGCCGCGCTCGGGTGGCACGGCCACGGTGAGGTTGCGGTGTTGGTTGGCACCACCCCGCGTCAGATCGAGGTGGATCAGCTGCGCCGCACAGCCCGCCACAACCAGGCCGATCTGTTGGTTGGCGTGCAGGGAAGCCGGCTCGTGGTGGTGATGGGCAGGTCGAAGCCCGCCGCAGACCTCGATGCCGAGCCGGTGCCGTTTTTACAGATCGCCCGCGCCATCGAGCCTGGTTTCGGTGAGGGACGCCTCGTACTCGGGCCGGAAGTGCCTTCGGTGGTGCAGGCGTCGCGGAGTGCTCGGGCAGCGCTCGCCGGCTTTTCGATTGTTGAGGCCTATCGACGCAGTGAGCGCCCGATGCTCGCCGACGATCTGCTTCCCGAGCGTGCGCTCGCCGGAGACTCGCTCGCGCGCCAGACGCTCGTGCAAAACCTCTATCGTCCGCTGGCGGATCACCAATCGGATCTTTTGCTGACGCTGTGGTGCTATCTCGATAATGGCCGGTCGCTTGAGGCCACGGCTCGTGAGTTGTTTGTGCATCCCAATACCGTGCGCTATCGCCTCAAGCGCATCACCGACCTCATTGGCTGGGATGCTACCGGCGCCCGCGAGGCGCTCGTGATGCAGTGCGCGCTCATCCTCGGGCAGATTGCCGACTCGGGTACTGCTGAAACGAACCGCCCGTTGTCTCGCTATCAGCGTCGCGATCGCTAGGCCGAAGCGAACAGTTGCCGGCGCATTTAGTAGCCACCCACGAAGTTTTTGCGTTTTTCTTGAACAAAACCACCAAGCAATCGGCCAAATTCCTGGAAAGATAGTCATCATGACCATTGCCGTGACATTCCCCGGCCAGGGATCGCAGAAGCCGGGTTTTCTCGAACCCTGGCTCAGCGAATCCAAACACCGCGAAACTCTCGAGCGCGTCAGTGATGCTGTTGACATCGATCTCATCAAACACGGCACGGAATCGGATGCGGAAACGATCCGCGACACGGCCGTTGCCCAGCCGCTCATTGTTGCCGCAGGCATCCTCGTTTGGGATGCGCTGGTAGCGCGCTCTGCTGATCAGCTCGCAGGAGTCGTGGTCGCCGGGCACTCCGTTGGTGAGATCTCGGCCGCCTACGCCGCCGGTGTTTTTGATGCCCCCACCGCCGTGCGGTTTGTCGCGCGCCGGGCAGAGCTCATGGCGGCAGATGCCGCTGCCACTCCGACCGGCATGGCGGCGGTGCTGGGTGGTGAACCGGATGCGGTTGTCGCGCAGCTCGAACAGCTGGGCGCCGCTGCCGCCAACTTCAATGGCGGTGGCCAGATCGTTGCAGCAGGCTCCCCCGAGACGCTGGCAGCGGTGCAGGCTGAACCACCGGCGGGTAGTCGAGTGATCCCGCTCAAGGTTGCCGGGGCTTTCCACACGCGCTACATGGACCGCGCACACGACACCCTGGCTGCCGAGATCGAGCAGTTCGAGGTCGCCGGCCCGCAACGCCCACTGCTCACCAATTTTGACGGTGCGCGCGTCGACTCTGGCATCCAATTCCGTCAGCTTTTGGTTGATCAGGTCAACCGTCCGGTGCGTTGGGACCGCTGCATGGAAACCCTCACGAAGCTTGGCGTATCCGGCCTGGTTGAGGCTGCCCCCAGCGGCACCCTGGTGGGTCTTGCCAAGCGCGCAATGCGCGGCACTCCCACGGTGGCGTTGGCCTCGCCAGACGACCTCGAGGCGGTTGCAACACTGCTCGACTCCGCCGCCCAGTGATCGACAGCTTTACGAAAGGATCGTTCCGAATGAGCGCACCAACCCTTAAGCAGGCCGTTGGTCACCCCTACACCCAGATTCTCGGTCTGGGGGCCTATCGCGGCGATACCGCGGTCGACAATCACGAACTTGCCGGACCGATTGACTCGAGTGACGAGTGGATTCAGCAGCGCACCGGCATCATCACCCGTGCGCGGGAACGCGGCGGTAAAAACGTTATCGACATGGGTGTCATCGCCGCCCGCGAAGCAATCGACAAGGCCGGCATCACCCCCGACCAGATCGGCGCGGTGATTGTCGCCACGATCACCAATGTGATGCAGACCCCTGCGGCCGCCACTCGAATTTGTGCCGAGGTGGGCGCCGGGGATGCGGTCGCCTACGATATTTCGGCCGGTTGCGCCGGTTATTGCTACGGCATTGCACAGGCTGATGCGCTGGTTCGCTCGGGAGTTGCCGACTACGTGCTCGTGGTGGGCTCTGAAAAACTCAGTGACCTCGTCAACCCCACTGATCGGTCGATTTCATTCCTGCTCGGTGACGGTGCCGGCGCCGCTGTGGTCGGGCCAGCTGACACGCCTGGTATCTCAAAGTCGGTGCTCGGCTCGGATGGCAGCAAGTGGGATGCCGTGGCGATGAGCGGTGAGCTGATGGCCTACCGGCGTGGTGAGGCTGAGTGGCCCTATCTGCGTCAGGATGGCCGCACGGTTTTCCGCTGGGCCGTGTGGGAGATGGCCAATGTGGCGCGTCAGGCGCTGGATGCAGCGGGCATCTCATCGGCGGATCTGGCCGCGTTCATTCCGCACCAGGCCAATATGCGCATCATTGATGAGTTTGCCAAGCAGCTCGAGGTGCCCGAAAACGTGGTGATTGCCCGCGATATCGCCACCACCGGTAATACCTCAGCCGCATCCATCCCGCTGGCAACGCACGCGCTGCTGCAGGAGCATCCCGAACTGTCCGGTGGTCTCGCACTGCAGATCGGTTTTGGTGCCGGTCTCGCCTATGCTGCCCAGGTGGTGCGACTTCCCTAGGGCGGGCGGTTTCTCGCCGCTTTCAGCCAACACGCTTAGGTTTTATTTAAATCCCTATCCCCCGGCCGCGTCCGCATAAACTGGCACGGCCACAATTCCATCAAGTAAGGAGAACCCCATGGCCTTCTCGAACGAAGAGATCCTCGCTGGCCTCGCCGAGCTCGTTAACGAAGAGACCGGTATTGCAGCCGACACTGTGACCGCTGACAAGTCGTTCACCGACGACCTCGACATCGACTCGATTTCGATGATGACCATTGTTGTGAACGCCGAAGAAAAGTTCGACGTGAAGATCCCCGACGCCGAGGTCGAAAACCTCAAGACCGTCCAGGACGCTGTCGACTTCATCGCTGGCGCACAGGCGAAGTAGTTTTTTGCTCGGATGTGGTCGGCCGCTACCAAATGGTCGACCACATCCCGCACCAGCGGGCAGCAGCCCGCTGCCAACAAGTCAGGCTTCCATTCGGTGTGGCACGGCTGCTGCATCGTTAAACGAGTGAAAGCAACAAATGAGTAAGAAGATCGTCATTACCGGCCTCGGTGCGTTTTCGCCGCTCGGTGCCACCGCTCCAGACAGCTGGGAGGCGCTGCTCCGTGGCGGTTCGGGTGCCCGGCCCATCGAACCCAAGGGCGTATTCGAATCAATTGAGCTTCCCGTAACCTTCGCTGCCAGCGTCGCAGTCGACCCCAGCGAAAAACTCGAGCGCGTCGTTGCCCGTCGCCTCGACCCCTCAAGCCAGTACGCGCTCATTGCCGGCCGCGAAGCATTCGCTGATGCTGGCCTCACCGAAGATTCTGTCGACCCCGAGCGCCTGCTCGTCGACTGGGCAACCGGTATCGGCGGCGTGTGGTCGCTGCTTGATGCCTGGGACACGCTTCGTGAACGCGGTGCGCGCCGTGTGATGCCGCTGACCGTGCCCATGCTCATGCCGAATGCGGCTGGCGCTGCCATCGGTATGCATCTCAATGCTCGCGCCGGTATCCGCACTGCAGTGTCGGCCTGCGCTTCGAGCACCGAATCGATCATTCAGGCCTATGAGCACCTGCAGCAGGGGCTGGCGGATGTGGTCATCGCCGGTGGTTCTGAAGCGGCAATTCACCCGCTGCCGGTCGCCGCATTCGCCGCCATGCAGGCGCTGTCAAAACGTAACGACAACCCGGAGGCGGCCTCGCGCCCCTACGATGTCGACCGCGACGGGTTTGTGCTCGGTGAGGGTGCGGCGGCGCTCATCCTCGAAACCGAGGAACACGCGCTGGCCCGTGGCGCCAAGATTTATGCCGAGGTTGCCGGCGGTGGTATTACCGCCGATGCCTACCACATCACCGCTCCCGAGCCCGAGGGCCTGGGGGCATCGCGAGCAATTGAGCAGGCGCTGCGCGTGGCGGATGCGAGTCCCGAGGATATCGCGCACATTAACGCCCACGCCACCTCCACCCCCGTCGGCGATATCGCCGAGTACAACGCGTTTAAGCGAGTGCTCGGTGCCCGCGTTGATGAGGTGCCGGTGTCAGCAACTAAGGCCGCAACCGGACACCTCCTCGGCGGCGCCGGCGCTATTGAGGCCCTGTTCACGGCTCGGGCGCTGTCGGAGAACTTGCTGCCACCGACCATCAACCTCGAAAACCAAGACCCCGAAATTGGTCTTGACGTGGTGACGAGCCCCCGCGAGGTGAATCTCGCAAGCGGTTCGCTGGCGGTTTCGACCTCGTTCGGATTCGGCGGTCACAACGCCGTGCTGGCGCTGCGAAAGATCTAGCATCACTTCGTAATACACAAGGCAGTGGGCTCCCACCGTATTCGGCGGGAGCCCACTGAGCTTTTATGCGGGTCTTGACCACTCATTGAGACGAAAACCAGTCGTCGACAAGACCTCGCGCGGGTGCCGGGACTGCTCTCAGTTCTTGACGGCAGCTAGCCGACGCGATGCATCCAGGTCACCGGGCTGTCGTCACCGGCGAGTCGGAAGGGCTCGAGTTCTTCATCCCATGCCTGCCCCATTGCCAGGCGCAGTTCGCGGTGCAGCTCGGTGGCGTTACCGCCGGCCACCTCGAGTGCGTAGCGGATGCGTTCTTCGGGCACCACAACATTGCCGGCGGCGTCGGTCTGCACGAAAAAGATTCCGAGACCGGGTGTGTGCATCCAGCGGCCACCATCGGCCCCGTCGCTGGGGTCTTCGGTAACTTCGAAGCGCAGGTGTTCCCATCCGCGCAGTTCGGAGGCAATTTTTGCCCCGGTGCCCACCGGGCCCTCCCAGGCGTATTCGGCCCGCAGCGTGCCGGGAATTACCGGCTGTGCAATCCACGGCATAGTTGTGGGCACACCGGTTGCACGCCCGAGCCCCCATTCGACGTGTTGACACAGCGCGCGCGGCGCGGAATGCACGTAGAGCACACCGCGCGTGTTCGGTGCAGTCATATTTCCTCCAGTTTCACGGGTGGTACGTCTTCCCCTACGACCATTCCGTGACTGCAAGCTCTCGATCAGCACCTGTATCAAGTTATCGACGCGTTCACGCGTAAACGTTTCTGCTGTCACCGGAATTATGCCTGACGCTACCCGTGAATGACAAGGGTGTAATCCATTCGTTCGGCGTGTTGCCAGGCAATAGTAAAAGGTGACCGGATGCATCCAGTAGCTGATGCATCCGGTCACCTTAACGGTGTGCTTGCGCTACGAGCGCGGGAACTGCACGAGCCCCATTTCGGCGGGCGAGCGCAGCAGTGCGTGTTGCGGAACCGCGCGCACGGTGAAACCGAACTTGCCCGGCACATCGAACGGCACCTGCGCAACCCAGCGACCGGCTTCGACATCGTCGCGGCTCATGGGCAGGGCCTGCGGTCTTTCGAGGTCGCCGAACTCGTTTACTTCGCCGATCAGCGCCTCAACGCGAACGTCCTGTTCCTGCAGCTCGCCGAGCTCGACGTGGGCGCTCAGCTGCACGTCGTTGCCGGTCGTGGGCTGGGCGGTCTCGTTGCGCACATCACGCACCACCACCTGCGACCAGGCCTGACGCACCCGCTGCTGCCATTCGGCGAATTCGCGCGGAGCCGACAGGTCGCGCACGGCGCGTGATGAACGGCCGGCGGGGATGTACAGCTCGGTGCAGTAGTCGCGCACCATACGTTCGGCGGTTACCTGCGGGCCGACTTCCGACATTGACGTGCGAACTCGGTCAACCCACTCCTTGGGTAGGCCCGTCGCGTCGCGGTCGAAGAACATCGGCGCAATCTCGAACTCGATGAGGTCGTAGAGCGCTTCCGACTCGAGCAGGTCGCGCTGGCGCTGGTCGTCGGTGGGCACATCGGGGATCGTCCAACCGTAGCGGTCGTCGCGCAGCTCATCCCACCAGCCGTCCGAGGTCGACAGGCTCAGGCAGCCGTTCATGACGGCTTTCATACCCGAGGTGCCCGAGGCTTCCTGCGGGCGGATGGGGTTGTTGAGCCAGATGTCGCTACCGGCGACCAAGAACTTGGCCATGGTCACGTCATAGTCAGGCAGGAACACCAGGCGGTCGCGGACACCGGCCTCGTCGGCAAAGCGGATGAGCTCCTGCAGCAGCTGCTTACCGCCCATGTCGGCGGGGTGGGCCTTACCGGCGATGATGATCTGCACGGGGCGGTCGGGGTTCGTGAGGATGCGGCGCAGACGCTCGGGGTTCTGCAGCATCAGAGTGAGCCGCTTGTAGGTTGACACGCGACGGGCAAACCCGATGGTGAGCGCGTTGGGGTCGAGCATCGACCGAGTCCAGCCGAGCTCTGCTTCTTCGGCGCCGCGGTCGAGCCACGACTGGCGCACCAGGCGGCGCGCGCGGGTAACCAGGTCGGCACGCAGTTCGTTTCGGATGCGCCATAGTTCCTGGTCACCAACGGCGTCGGCTTCGTGCCAGTGGTTGGCGGTGGCGAGTTCGCGGCCGCCACTCATGGCCGCAACCACCGATTTCATCGCACCGCGCGTCCAGGTTTGCGAGTGCACACCGTTAGTGATTGACGTGATTGGCACCTCGTCGATGTCGAAGTTCGGGTAGAGGTTGCGGAACATGCTGCGCGACACGGCACCGTGGAGTTTTGCCACACCGTTGGCGTACTGCACCATGCGCAGACCGAGGTGCGCCATGTTGAAACGCGACGGGTCTTCATCCGAACCGAGTTCGAGGATGCGCTGCACCGGCACTCCCCCGGCAACCAGTTCGCTGTGGCCCTGATCGTTGCCCTGCAGGTAGCGCTGCACGAGGTGCAGGTCGAAGCGGTCGATACCGGCCGGAACGGGGGTGTGCGTGGTGAAAATTGTCGAGGCGCGAACCACCGCCAGCGCGGTTTCAAACGATTCGCCCTGCGCCATGATCTGCCCGATTCGCTCCACACCGAGGAAGCCCGCGTGGCCCTCATTCATGTGGTAAACGTCGGGGTGCGGCTGGCCCGAGATTTCGCAGAAGCGCTGCACCGCACGCACACCGCCAACACCCAGCACAAGCTCTTGTTTGATGCGGTGCTCAACATCGCCGCCGTAGAGACGGTCGGTGATTGAGCGGAAGTCTTCGGGGTTCGAGTCGATATTGGTGTCGAGTAGCAGCAGGGTGGCGTTACCCACCACTACCTTCCACACGGCAACGTCGACGGTGCGGTTTTCGGGGAACTGGATGCCGATGTGCAGCTGCTTGCCCTGCTCATCGAGCACGGGTGCCACGGCGAGACTGTCGGTGGGGTGGGTGGTGTAGTTCTCTTGCTGCCAGCCCTCGCGCGAGAGGGTCTGCGAAAAGTAGCCGTAGGTGTAAAGCAGACCGATGCCGATGACCGGGGCGCCCAGGTCGGAGGCCGATTTCATGTGGTCGCCCGAGAGCACGCCGAGGCCGCCCGAGTAAATCGGCAGCGATTGGGCGATACCGAACTCCATCGAGAAGTAGGCGACGGTGGTGTTGGCGTCTTCACTGCCACGGGTCTGCTTGGCGTACCAGCGGTCTTGTTCGAGGTAGCTTTCGAGCTCTTCGAGCTCTTGTTCCATCCGGTGCAGGAACTCGGCGTCGGTGGAAAGTTCACGAAGTCGCGACGCGGGCAACTGCTGCAGCAGCTGGATGGGGTTGTGCCCGGTCTCTCGCCACAGGTGGTCGTCGATTGAACGGAACAGTCGTTCTGACTGCGGCCGCCAGGTCCACCGGAGGTTCATGGCGATGGTTTCGAGGGGCTTGAGCGCTTCGGGAAGTACGCTCTGGACGTCAAGAGAATTGAATGCCTTCACACCTGTCAGCGTAGCCAATCAAGTAAACGGCATATGGGCACTTGGCGGATAGATGCTGAACATTCGGCGGCTGAGGCGGACGCGGCCCGCGGCACATCCCGCAACAGCGGCTGTTGCGGTTGACAGTCCTTGATGGCCGCTCAAGTGTCAAGACGCACTCACGAGTTAGTGGGGTGGACGGGACTTGAACCCGTGACCGATGGATTATGAGTCCACTGCTCTGACCTGCTGAGCTACCACCCCGTGGACGTGACCATATTACGCGGTCACGTCGCTGTCGGTGCAATGAACGCCGACCTCTGCGCCGGCTTCGGGCGCACGTGGCCGTCGCCGTGCACGAGCCACTTCGTGGTGGTGAGTTCGGCGAGCCCCATCGGGCCACGGGCGTGCAGCTTCTGGGTCGAAATCCCCAGCTCGGCTCCCAGCCCGAACATGCCACCATCCGTAAATCGCGTGGATGCGTTCACCATCACCACAGCGGCATCCACCTCGGCCGTAAATTGTTCGCTCGCGGCAAGCGATTCGGTGATGATGCACTCGGTGTGCCCGGATGAGTAGCTGCGGATATGCTCGATTGCCTCGTCAATCGTGTCGACCACACGCACGGCAAGTTCGTAATCGAGGTATTCAGTTTCCCAATCGGTTTCGGTGGCCGCTGCAACATTCGCGCCGCCGGGAATGAGATTGCGGATGCGATCATCGGCGTGCAGGGTTACGTTCCGTTCGGTGAGCGCTGCATACATGCGCGGCACAAACGCCTCCGCCACATCCGCGTGCACCAGCAGGGTTTCAACCGCGTTGCACACGCCAACTCGCTGGGTTTTTGCGTTGATCACAATCTCTAGCGCGTGATCGAGGTCGGCATCCGCATCCACATAGATGTGCACGTTTCCGGTGCCGGTTTCAATTGTGGGCACGGTCGACTGTTCCACAACGGTGCGGATGAGCCCCGCTCCCCCTCGCGGCACCAGCACATCCACGAGTCCGCGGGCGCGCATCAGCGCCACCCCGCCCTCGCGACCGTAATCATCCACGCTCTGCACGAGGTCACGCGGCAGCTTCACCTGTTCGAGTGCATCCCCCAGCACCCGCACGATCACCCGGTTTGATTCCAGCGCTGCCGAACCGCCGCGCAGCACCACGGCGTTACCCGATTTCAACGCCAGCCCGGCCGCGTCGACCGTGACATTCGGGCGGGCCTCGTAAATCATGCCGACCACACCCATCGGCACCCGCTGCTGACGCAGCCGGATTCCGTTCGCGAGCGTCGAACCACGCACGATTTCACCAACCGGGTCGGGCAACGCCGCCACCTCCCGTAGCGCAGCGGCGATGCTCGCCACGCGCTCGGTGGTGAGCTCGAGTCGGTCGAGCAGGCCGGCACTCATCCCGCTGTCGCGACCGCGCTGCAGATCGAGCGCGTTCGCGGCGATAATTTCGTCGCTGGCGGCGGTCAGCGCGTCGGCGCAGGCAAGTAGCGCGGCGTCTTTGGTAGCGCGGGTTGCGGTGGCGAGTGATCGAGCGGCGATCTTTGCCTGCCTGGCGATTTCGAGCACCTGTTGCTCGATTTCGTTGGCGGTCAGATCGGTTTCGGATACGGCGGCGTTGGCGTTCATATCAGGAGTCTAGCCATACTGGCCGTCACCGATGCAGCTATTGCCCCCGGTGAAGCTATTGCGCTGTGTGCTGGTTCCGGCCGACGATGACCATATCGTCACGCTGCACAATGGCACGCACCTTGCGCACGCCGCGCTGCTGGCTCAACTCACCGCTTGAGCGGCCCAGCATTTCGGGCAGTTCGTCGGCGTCGTAGGCGATGATGCCGTGCGCTACGGGCTCGCGGTCTTCGGTAATCACTTCAATGGGGTCGCCAGCCACGAACGTGCCCTCGACCTTGCGAATACCAGCCGCAAGCAGCGATGCACCCCGCTCACGCAGCGCTTCGGCCGCGCCCCGGTCAATAATGATCCGCCCGTTCAGCCCGGCTGCGTGCTCGAGCCAGGCCTTACGGCGGCTCGAACGTCCCGCCTGCGGCACAAACCAGGTGCCCACATCCTCGCCATCAATGAGTGCGCGATGCGCATTGGCGGCGGTGGTGAGCATCACGCCAATACCCGAGCTCGTGGCGATCTCGGCCGATTGCAATTTGGTGATCATGCCGCCGGTGCCGAATGTCGAGCCCCTACCGGTAACTTTCACGTCGGTGAGCGCGCTCAGATCGGTGACGAGCGGGATGCGTTTTGCCCCGGCCGTCACCGGCGGCGCGTCATACAGGCCGTCAACATCGGTGAGCAGCACCAGCGCATCCGCGTGCACAATCTGTGCGACCAGCGCCGCGAGTCGGTCATTGTCACCAAACCGCAGTTCGCTCGTGGCTAGCGCGTCGTTTTCGTTGACGATCGGCACCGCGCCAAGTTCGAGCAGCCGCTCCATCACCTGCACCACATTGCGGTGCCGGTCGCGGCTGACGGTGTCGCCGGCGGTCATGAGAATCTGCCCCACCGTGATGTCGTAGGCCGCGAACGCATCGGTGTAGTGCGCCATGAGCGCTGATTGGCCAACAGCCGATGCCGCCTGTGCGGTCGCAACCTCAGTTGGCCGAGCATCCAGCCCGAGCGGCATGAACCCGGCGGAAATACCGCCGGAGGTGACCAGCACCACCTGGGTGCCGCGCTCCCACACCTGTGCCAACACATCCACGAGCTTGCGCAGCGCCGGAATGTTGAGTCGGCCGTCGGGGCGAGTCAGTGAGGATGATCCGATTTTGACAACCACCCGCTGTGCCCGCTGCAACAGCGAGCGGTCAGCCGCCACAGTGTCGGTTGCGGCTACGGTCTGGGGGTACGAACGCGGATCGGTCACCCCTCTATTGTGCCGTGTCTGGGCGCACCGTCGGAATCGATCCAGTAACCGCCTCGACCACGTTATCGAGCGAGTGGTCTTGTTCGTTGGCCGAGTCTTTGGCCACATCATCGGCGCTTTCGCCCCGATAGAGACGCTCAAACAGCGTCATAGTGGCGTCAATATCGTGCATGTCGACCATGTCGTATCCGGCACGCCCCATTTTGACGCGCTGCTGGTGTGGTGCATCCAACACCCGCTGCAGCGCCTCGGTGCAGGCGTCAACATCGTTCGGCGGGAAAAGATAGCCGTTCACACCGTCGTGCACGAGGTGCGGGAGCGCCATCGCGTTTGCGGCCACCACCGGCAGCCCGGATGCCATTGCCTCCATAGTTGCGATTGATTGCAGTTCGGCGGTTGAGGCGATCGCGAACACTGTGGCGTCACGATAAATGCCGCGCAGCTGCTCGTCGGATACCCGCCCGTGAAACACCACCTGCTCGGCAACACCCTGTTCTTTAGCGAGCCGTTCGAGCGTGCCGCGCAGATCGCCATCGCCCACAATGTCGAACCGGAGTTCGGCGTGATTTGGCAGTTTTGCAAACGCTTTGATGAGCACATCGATGCGTTTTTCGCCGGTCACTCGACCAACAAAGGCGATGCGTTTGACCGGTTTTTTGTTCCAATCGGCGGTGTAGTCGCTCTTCCGCAGCCCGCACGAGATGGCCAGCACATGACCGATCCCACCGTTTGATTCGAGAAAGTCTGCCGCCCGACGCGTGGGGGTTGTGAGCGCATCGGTGGCCGCAAAAGTTTTGCGTGCATCCGCCCACCAAATCTTTGATCCGAGTCGCTGCAGCGGTTTGATCAACATCGTGTGCTCGAGCAGGTTTTCGAGCATGAGGTGGTTGGTGCCGATAACGCGCAGCTCGGGGTAGGCGCGCGCCTCACGCACAACAGCACGTCCGAGCACCACTGCCGACTGATAGTGCACCACATCGGGTTTGATCTCGGCGAGTTTTTTGCGCATCCAGTGCCGTGCCCGCCACGGCTTTACATAGCGCAGCCAGTCGTGAGGCCACCAGCGATCGGATGGCAGACGGTGCACGGTGAACGTCTGCCCGTCGTAGGTTTCCTGCGCTGTGCCGTGGTAGCGGTCGGCGGAGGGTACAACTACGTGCACGTCGTGTCCGCGCGCCGCCATTGATGAAGCGAGGTTGACCGTGAACTTTGCCGCTCCATTGATGTTGGGCGGGAAGGTGTCTGCAGCGATGAGTAGCCGCAGCGGCTTGCTGTCGTGGTCCCCATGCTCGCGCTGCTGGTTGGCCACGCGGTTATCTGGAGTTTCGGGACTGGTTGACGCTTCGGGGCTGGTGGGCACTGGGTCGGTCCTTGTCTGGTTACGGTCGACAGACGATCTTAGTTGAACCCCAGCTCGAAAGGGCATCACCCCGCGGTAGCAAAGTAGGGTGTTTCTATGACGATTTTGCCCATCCAGATCTATGGCGAACCCGTGCTGCACGATGCTGCCGAACCCATCAACGAAATCAATGATGAGGTGCGACAGTTGGTTGCCGACATGTTCGAGACCATGGATGCGGCACCGGGAGTTGGTCTTGCCGGCCCGCAGGTGGGCGTAAACAAGCGACTATTTGTGTATGCCTGGGATGAGCCGGGCCTGTCGGTGCGGGATGTGGCAATCAACCCCGAGCTATGGCTCGCCCCTATCGTGCCCGAATCAATCGACGAGGTTGATCCCGACGAAGAAACCGAGGGGTGCCTCTCGTTCCCCGGTGAACGGTTCCCGCTGCGCCGCTCGCAACGGGTGCTGATGCGCGCAACGAATCTAGACGGCGAGCGGTACGAACTCGAAGCTGAGGGCTGGCTGGCGCGCATCCTGCAGCATGAGAACGACCATCTCGACGGCGTCATCTATATCGACCGGCTGGCGGGCAATGACTGGCGAATGGCGCAAAAGATTCTTCGCAAGCGCCGCTGGGGCGTGCCGGGATGCTCATGGCTGCCGGGCACTGACGACCTCGAGGGGTAGCTTGGGCGATGCTTTGAGCGCTTTCTGAGCGATTCGCGGTTGTCTGTGAATACGCTTGGCATCGGGTGATTTTTGGGCTTGTTTTTGCATCCCTCGCTGCTAAGGTGACCGCAACCTCGACGACGTCGTCGCCGGTTACCGCAGACGAAGGAGTGCGCATGCCGCTCTACGAATTTAGATGTCCCGAGCGCCACGTGTCCGTGGCCTTGATGCCAATCTCAACCGCTACTCGCGAGCGGGAGTGCCCCGATTGCGGTGCGACCGCGCACCGCCGCATCAGCGCGCCGGCGGTGTTCACTGCAAACCGCGCCGCGGTCGCTGCCATTGACGCTACAAAACGCAGCGCACATGAGCCACAGCTGGTATCGAGCCTGCCCACAAGCGGTGCAAAATCACCGACCCGCGTGACACACGATCCGGCACATCGAGGCCTTCCTCGTCCCTAGCTCCAGTTCCAACAGATACCCATCGCTCAAAGGAGAGACATGCCGAAAAATCTGTTCCCCCTCGACTCATCCAAGAGTTTCCCCGAACAAGACATTGTTGGGCACAACCGCTGGCACCCGGATATTCCCGCAGCGGTCACTGTGAACCCCGGAGACTCATTCCGCATCGATTGTCGAGAGTGGTTTGACGGTCACATCAAAAATGATGACAGTGCCGAAGACATCCTGACCGCGCCGGTCAGTAAGGTGCACGCGCTTTCGGGCCCGTTTCACGTCAAGGGCGCCAAGCCCGGAGATCTGCTCATTGTCGACATTCTCGATATTGGTGCGATTCCTCAGGAAGAGGGCCCGCTGGCCGGCCAAGGCTGGGGCTACACGGGAATTTTTGCAAAGAACAACGGCGGTAGCTTCCTGGTCGACCAGTTCCCCGACGCGTACAAGGCAGTGTGGGATTTCAATGGCCAGACGGCAACCTCACGACACATTCCCGGCGTCTCGTTCACCGGCATCATCCACCCGGGGCTGATGGGCACGGCGCCCTCGCATGAGCTGCTTGCGAAGTGGAACCAGCGTGAGGGCGACCTGATCGCCACCGACCCCAACCGGCTGCCGCCGCTGGCGCTGCCGCCGGAGCCACAGGACGCAATTCTCGGTAGCCTCACCGGCGCAGACTACGACCGCGTTGCCGCCGAGGGCGCCCGCACCGCTCCCCCGCGGGAAAACGGCGGTAACCAAGACATCAAAAACCTGTCAAAGGGTACCCGCGTGTTCTACCCCGTGTTCGTTGACGGGGCGAACTTCTCGGTCGGCGACCTGCACTTCTCACAGGGTGACGGTGAAATCACCTTCTGCGGTGGCATCGAGATGGGTGGCTACATTGACGTACACGTGGATGTGATCCCCGGCGGTATGGACAAGTACAACGTCAAAGAAAACGCCATCTTCATGCCCGGCAACGTTGAACCGCGCTATAGCGAGTGGCTTTCGTTCTCGGGCACTTCAGTCACGCTGGATGGTCAGCAGCGGTATCTCGACTCGCAGCTCGCCTACCAGCGCGCCTGCCTGCACGCGATCGACTACCTGAGCACCTTTGGTTGGACGCCCGAGCAGGTGTACCTGCTGCTGGGTGCCGCGCCGATCGAGGGCCGCCTGTCTGGCGTTGTCGACATTCCGAACTCGTGCGCAACCGTGTACATTCCCACCGCGATCTTCGATATTGATGTGCGGCCGAGCGCCGGAGAAGTTCCGCGGATCGATCCCGGTATCGGCGCTCCCCGCGCGGCGAACCGCTAACCGTATCTCCCATTCAAACGCCGGGGGCGGTGTCGAGCTCTTTAGCTCGGCCGCGCCCCGGCGTTTTTGTTGCGTTGGGTCCCAGGCTGCTGAACGGTACACAGATCTGAAAAACAGTCGGTACGTCGCCCAGTCGGGGTGTTTTAACTGTCGGCTTCCGCTCCCTGCTTACGGCGAATCATCAATAGCCACAGCCCCAGCCCGGCGATCATCACCGTCAGCGCGATCAGGGTGTGTTGACCCTCAGCACCGGTACCGGCGAGCCCGTTGTTGTCAGCCTGGTTGTCTGCTGCGCTGCTGGATTCTTGGCCACTGGCGCCTGTCTCCCCTGGTGGAATTGGGGTGCCGGTGGCATCGTCTCCAGGTTGCTCATTGTCACCAGGGTTCTGACCGTCGCTCGGCGGGGTCGACGAGTCTTGCTCGCTTACCTCGACCTTGATCTCGGCCGTGATGCCGCCGGTGGTCACGCTGATGGTCGTAGCGCCCTTCGCAAGGGCCGTGACCTCGCCGGTAACCGGATCAACGGTGGCAACCTGTGGGTCGGAGCTCGACCACACGTGCGAGAGCGGTGCCTGCACGGGCATCACCGGCGGATTATTGTCGCCCTTACCCGCTGTGTTGATTGCGGTCGCGGTGTATTGACGGGTTTCGCCGACAGGCAGCGGCTCGGGATCGGTGTTCGTCGATCGGCCGTCAACCGGGCCCTGCTTATCTCCCTGATCGATCTCAACCGATTGCAGCAGCGGTTCAACCGTGTACTGCACGGTACCGTCCGGGTTTACGTGAAAGAGAGCGAAGTGGTAGAAGCCGCCCTTGTCTGGCGCAGTGTAGGGTGGCGTGCCAATGTCTGCCACCGTGAACTGCGGGATACCCGTTTCAGCGGTTCCGGGTCGCCCCATTGGATCGATGAACTGGCTGGCGAACCCTCGAGAATGGCCGTAGAACACCACTACTCGTTTGTCGGGGTGAGCCTGCTTGTAATTATCGATGATTTGCAGGAACTGCTGCGCTTCCCAACGGTTCTGGAACTGGTTCGATTTATTTGGGAGCGGGTCGTACGCGGGCCAGTGCGTGGCAATAAACACCGTCTTGGTCGATGCTGACTCGAGTTCATTGACGAACCAGTCGTACTGATACTCGCCAGGTACCTGCTGGCTCTGGCTGGCCGTCACTCCACCGCGCGAGCTGTCAACTGAGATAAACGTTGAGTCACCCTCAACAAAGCTGAAGTGTGTGTCTTGGCCGAATACGTCGTAGAAGTTGCCGTTGGCCGGAAGCGCGCCCTGGCTGACTTCGTGATTTCCGACGACGTCATACAGCGGTACGCCGAAGCCTTCCCACTTCTCCTTTGCGAATTGCAGGTTCTCAACGTCCCCGGTGTCGGAGATATCTCCGAGGCTCACAGCGATTTCGGGTCGACCTTCTTCCGCGAGCGGTTCGACGGTCTGTCCCGCTTGGCTGGTGTAGGTCTCCCCCTTGGTGCGCTTGGCCATGTTGTCGACGTTGACCGCGCTGGATGATTCGGGCTGAGCTGCAATCAGGTGACCGTCATCACCCATGATGTACGTGGTGCCGCCAGGTTTGAACGCCTCGGCACTATTTTCGTACTGCAGCCAGTCAGGGTTGCCAGATGCGATGGGCTCGTAGTCATCCTCGGCTGCGCTCGGCGGGTAACTCAGTTCGGCTTTGGCAAGTTTGAAGGTGCCCGAACTCGCTTCTTTAGCGTTTTGTCCCACCCAGCGAATATTGCTGAAGTGCAACGGGTATTCGGTCAGCTTCCCCCAGCGCACCTTTTTGCGGATAGTGATCCACTTGTTGTACTGGTCAGGACGGATTTCTGACCACAGAGCCTGCACCTGACCGTTCGCATCCACGAGATTGTTTACGAGCCAAGCCGGTTGCGGATTCTCGGCATCGTTTTCAATTTTTACCGTGAAGTACACGTAGGTTGGCGCGATACCGTTTCGCTGTGGCACCTCAAAACTCGTGTCGCCATCGGGCAAAATCGTTACCGAGTGCTGTTTCGGGTCATTGGGGAACGAAAAGTCGAAACTCACCGAACTCGACTGGTCGGAGCCTTCCGGCACATCATCGGATGCAACAAACCCGCTTTCAGGTTGAGTCGTCGCGCCGTCCTTGGGCTCGGTCTTGAACTTCGCAGGGTCATCCGCAACGAAGATCGTCTCGTAGTTTGAGCCCGAGCTGATTTGTGTGGCTGCTTTTTGGTCGCCGAGCGCGGCAGTCACCGTCACAACGCCTGCTCCAGCCTCCGCTGCAACGTAACGGCCATCCTTGCTGATCTCGCCGAGCTCTGCATTGTCAATCGACCACTCGACCGACCCGGCGGGCAGCGCGACTTCCTGACCGTCCTTGATGCCGACGAGTGTCAGCTGCTGTTCATCGCCATTGTCGACACGCGGACTATCAGGACTGACAGCGAGGCTGTCGAAGTCGCTGATGACCTCCACGTCAATCGTCTGTGCGATGCCGTTAACGCTGGCGGTGAGGGTCCCGGTTCCTGCCTCCTTAGCGGTGAAGGTACCGTTCTCCCAGCTGCCGAGTGACTCCGGAGCAACCGAAACGTCCACCGTGTCCCCGGTGGGATTGCCATTGCTATCGGCGGCAAATGCACTCACCGAGGCTTTGGCACCGGCGGCCACCTGTAGCGGTTCGTTTCCGTTCAAATGTACTGATGTGGCAGAGCCGATCTCGGTGGCGGTGCTGTAAAGGAAGATTCCGTCCGAGACTGGACGTTCGGGGCCGCCTCCGGTTGCCGGGGCGTTCGCAACGGTGGTTTCGGTGTCTCCCGGCACGCGAGTAACCATCGTGCTCGATCCGCCACCGTCAAGCAACACTGCATCCGTGATGCCGAGTGATTTCAGGTAGTTGGCAACGTACTTCCAGTTGACCCCCAACGCAGTGTCGGCAGGCTGGCCACCGTCAAAGGTGATCAGCACGAGCTTGCCGTTGCGATCAACACCCGCGGCGGTTTCGGGATGCACTTTTTTGAGTGACGGCATTTGATGATTAGGGTCGTCAAACACCTCACCGTCCTGCAAGATTCGTCCCGGCCCCTGCACCATATCGGCGATGTCGTTGTTGGGTGCGATTTTCGATTCTGTGGTGATGCTAGAACCAGCCGCTGCGTTGTCGTGCAACCACTTGGCGCCCGAGCTGTCTGGTCCACCCGCGAGCAACCCGTAGGTCCCCTCGGACAGCTCGTCGAGTGCAGCGACGGTTTTCACTTCGCTAATCTGGATGGTCTTGCCGCCATCGGTTGAGGCACCGACGGCGAGAGTCTTCTCACCTTCAAGCCAGGTGCTGGCGACCTCGCCGAGACGGGGAGTGATCAGCGTAATTTGGTCTTCGCTTGCTCGGTCGATCCAGTTGATTGAGTCGAGCGCGTGTGTCCCTTGAGTTCCGGTGATTGTGCCGGAAAATTCTTGTTTGCCGATCTTGATCGAGCCGTCTTCAAGCACCGAGAAGGTGCCTTCCTGGTCGTGAGCCGGGCTCTTCCAGATTTCACCACCGGCGATATAGCCGAGGTTCGGTTGTCCGGACGCGTTGATGCGGAAATAACCGCCATTCACGCCAGCAATCGCTCCGGTGCGGTTCGCCATAGACGAAACCGCTTCGTTTTCGGGATCAATGATTCGATCATGTGAGCTGACGGTTCGCACCGCAACGTTGGGGTCGTTCGTGTCAGCGGTGACTATGTTGATGGGCTGGTGCCCTTCTACCGAGTCAATGATTTCTTCGGAGTATTCCACTCCATTGGTGAGCTGTAGCGGGGCGGTTGAGGTTCTTTTCGTGATCGTCGCCCAGCCCGCAATCTGTTCAGGCATCCAGGTGTTAGCGGTCGACGCGGCCCGAACTGGGCTGACCCCCGTCAGCAGCAAGGCGAATGCCGCAATGGTGGATGCAACCAAAGATCGGCTGCGGTTCGAGCGAGTAGCAGTACTTTTCGCGGGCATGCTGGCTCCAAATAATCGGACAGTCGCTGCGATGCGACCAAAACACAGACGCCTCTTGGTTAATGATCGCGTGTTAATTAAACGCACACACAGAATGAACGACGCGCCAAAGCAAAGTGTCGACCGGGTAAGAACTCCAGATCAACCCGGAGAAGAGCAGGTGCGTCTCGACACTCGCTTGGCAACATTGCCCGGAAAATGCACTGTGCGGGAGGCCTCTTCAGTGGCGCTCCCGCACTTTGCTTTGATGTTCAGCTCCCCGAGTTGGACTCGAACCAACAACCTGCCGGTTAACAGCCGGCTGCTCTGCCATTGAGCTATCGGGGAAGGCAACTACGCCAGAGTAGCACGCCCCGCAAGACAAGTGAAATCGCCTCCGTCCGGCGTGTCGAACCCCACTACTGGGCATAGAGCTCTGGTCGCCGTTGACCGATCTGCATCGACGGATGCGCACTGCGATCCACACACTCCAGCTCGACCACAACCGAGTCTTCACCGCTGTCGGCAAGCTGCGCAAGCACCGAACCATCAGCGGCCACCGCACGGCTGCCGCCACAAAAATCGAATCCCGATTCGGCACCGCAGCGGTTGCTGTACGCCAGCGGCAGCGCGTTTTCAAACGCGCGAGCCCTACACGCGAGCAGATGGTCTTCGTAATACGGATGCATATTGGCGCTCCCCGCGAGAATTACCTCGGCTCCGCGCAGCGCCAGTGTGCGCGATACCTCGGGAAACTCGAGCTCGAAGCAGTTCACAATCCCGGCCCGCAGTCCGCCAATTTCCACCGGTTGGAGCTGGTCGCCCGCACTGAATGCCTCGGCCTCCCCACCGAACAGGTGGGTTTTGCGCACACTCGCCACCTGGCGGCCGTGTTCGTCGACAACGAGCATCGAGTTAAACACCCGCTCACCGTCGCCCTCGATATAGCCAAACACCGTGCCGCGCCCGGCGGCGCGGCACGCATCCGCAATTGCCGCCAGGCGTGCGTCCGCGCGCGGCAGCGCCAGCTCAGCGACGTTCGTGAGCGTATAGCCGGTCAAAAAGAGCTCCGGCAGCAGCACCACCTCGGCGCTGCTGCCGTGCACGAGCTCGATCACGCGCCGCACATTGTCATTAACAGCTCCCGGCAGCGGGGCTGCCTGCACGATTTCAACGCTCAGCTGCTGTTTCATCGACCAGCGCCCCTATCGCTAGTAGCCCCGCACCGGGTCGGCAATACCCACAAACTCACCAGTGCGCAAAAACGCTGCCACGTTCAATCGCACGCGCTCGGCAAATAGCGGCGCAACCTGCTCGGGAGTATCAGCCGTGTGCGGAGTGATCAAACAGCGGACGTTCTGCCACAGCGGATGCTCGGCAGGCAGCGGCTCGGGATCGGTCACGTCAAGCCCGGCACCATAAATCTCACCCGCATCCAGCGCCGCAGCCAGCGCATCATTATCAACCAGCGGCCCGCGACCAACGTTCACCAGCACCGCCGTCGATTTCATCGCCCGCAGTCGCTCAGCGTTAATCATGTGGCGAGTTTCGTCGGTGTTTGGCGCGGCAAGCATCACCACATCCGCATCCGGCAGCACCTCATCAAGCTCGGCAAAGGTGATCGTGCGGTCGGCACCGGGCACTTCACCGGCGCTGCGACGCACCACGGTTACCGTGCATCCAAATGGCGCGATCTGATCGATATAGGTGAGCGCAATCCCACCGGCACCAACAACCACAACGTTATTGCCGTACAGCGACAGCCCACCGTTTTTACCCCACTCGGTGGCTCGCGCCCGCTGCACCACCAGCCGCTGCATCGCAAGCGTCATCATCAGCGCGTGCTCGGCAACCGGCTGCGAATAGGCGCCCTTTGCCGAAGTAAAAATCACACCCCGCTGGGCATGCGGCACAAGCCGCTTGGCATACGCATCAATACCGGCGAATGGCAGCTGCACCCAGCCAATCTGCGGATACTGCTCGAGCGTTTCGATAAGCGTGTCGACATTGCTATACGAGGTGTAAACGATCCCGCGCGTTTCGTCGCTCAGCGGTGCAACGGTGCCGCCCGCCGCCGTAATCGCCGCATTTTCGTTTTCCTCGCGCCCGCGAACCGGCAGCACCGCAATCGGCCCGGCTTCGGGGCGCTGATCGTCGGGCAGCACGGTGGGAGCGACTGCGATGCGGGCAGCGTGCTGTTTGGCGTCAGTGGCTGAAGTCACCATTACTCCTTAACAGTTTCAGATTCGGATGCCGACTCGGCATCGGTATTAAAAAAGCGGGCGAACTCTGGTCGGTTTTCAACCAGCTGATCGCGGGCGGCCTCCTCGGCACGTTCGCGTTCATCCTCAGCGCTGAGTTCGACAAAAAGCCCCTCGACCACGCGCTCGGCCGCGGCGACCGTCTCTTTGTTGACGAGGCCCGGCAGCGGTGCCCGAGAAAATTCACGCGCATCCCGCAGCCGTCGCAAATACCCGTCGGCCGAACCACCCAGTGCCTCGTCGATGTCGCCCTGCGCGATCACCCTGCCGTCGTCCACGATCAGGATGTTTCGTGTCAGTCGTTCAATAGTGGCCAGATCATTACTGATCACAATCATGGTCAGTGCCCGGGCACGGTTGAGCCGCTCCAGCAGCGAAAACAGCGCCGGTCGCGCAATGATGTCAATACCCTGAGCGGGCTCATCGACAATCAGCACCGCCGGCTCAACTATGAGTGCCTGCGCGAACGCGACGCGTTGACGTTGACCGCGTGACAGTTCGTGCGGATAACGGTTGAGCACGCCCAGCTCGAGATCTACCGCGTCAATGAGCATGGCTGCAGCCCGCCCCAGCGCCTTGCGGTCAAAATTGCGGTCGCGGCTCAAAATCGGTTCGGCGATGTTTTCCGCAACCGTGAGATCCACACGCAACTCATTGCCCGATTCCTGCGCGAGATAGCCAACATCAAGACTCAGTCGGCGCAAATCCTCAGCGCTGGGGTTGCGCAAATCAATCCCCGCAACCTGCGCCCCGCCACCCGAAATCCACGGCCAATCAGCACCTCGGCCGAGCAAGCCCCGCCCGGAAAGCACCCGCCCCAGCGCGGTCTTACCGCTGCCAGCGGTGCCGACAATGCCGAGAATTTCACCGCGCGCCAGTTCAAAAGACACACCAGAAATCACGCGCTGGGATGCATCCGCACGTTTGCGACCATAAGAAACCGACAGATCATCGGCAATGATCGCCGTGCCGGTAGCTGCCTGAGTTGCCATGTATCGACCCTACCGGGCAGCGCCCACGCCTATCCTCAGCGTGCGCGAGTCACGCATATGCCGCCGCTATTGCTGTTCGGCGAGCGCCCGCAAATCGCGTTTGCGCTGCTCGAGTTGCACGAGCTGCTCGCTCAGCTGCCGGTGCTGCTGCGGCTCGCGTTCAATATCGGTGCGCTGCAATTCACTCATGAGCTCGGCCTTGCGGCGCAGCAGGTCGCGCTCGACAAGTGCCGCCGCAACCGAACGCACATAGGCGGTGAGCTGCTCCTCACCCGAACCGGCGGGAATTGGTGCCATTGTGAGTTCGGCCACCAGCGGCAAAAAGGTGCTCGGCACCTCCTGCTGCACCTGCGGCAGCCAATTGGTGGTGCCGAGGCTGCCGCGCGTGGCAACAATTGCGTCGCGCACGGTCTGTAGGGATGCATCCGAAAAATCAGCTGCCAAAACGGCGTCGATCTGTGCCTCGGCAAGAAGCCGCGGATACTGCAGCAGGGCGGCGAGCGCATCGCGTTCAAGCCGCGTCATCGGGTCGTTTGGTAGATCACGCAAGCGCACGGTGGGAAGCGCATACTCGCCCGAGGGTCCCATCCCCGGCTCGGCCGCTCCCCCGTACGGGTCATTCGAGCGTGGATCGGTGTGCCGCGCGGCGGCACGCACCGCGCGCTCGACCGTGTGCATGTCCATGCCGAGCCAGCCGGCGAGTTGACGCACATACTCGGGTTGTAGGGCGCGGTCTCGTATCCCCGCCACGATCGGCGCGGCCTCACGAAGCGCTGCCACCCGCCCCTCGGCGGTGCGCAGCGAGTGTCGTTGCAGCTGCTGGCGGATCACAAACTCGTACATCGGTTGCGGTTCGTCGATGAGCTCGCGCACCGCGGCTTCGCCGTGTGTCAAGCGCAGGTCGCAGGGGTCAAGACCGTCGGGAGCTACCGCCACAAATGTTTGCGCCACAAAACGGTTTTCTTCAGCAAAGGCACGCATTGCGGCCTTACGGCCAGCCTCATCCGGGTCAAAGTTAAAGATCACCCGGCCGCGATGTGATTCATCGTCCATGATCCGGCGCAAAACCTTGATGTGTTCGACACCGAACGCCGTACCACACGTGGCCACCGCGGTTGTGACGCCAGCCAGATGCGCGGCCATCACATCGGTATAGCCCTCAACCACAACCACCTCGTGCTGGCGAGCGATATCGCGCTTGGCAAGATCGAGCCCGTACAGCACCTGGGCCTTGTGATAGATGTCGGTTTCGGGAGTGTTGAGGTATTTCGGGCCCTTGTCGTCTTCCCGCAGCCGGCGCGCACCAAATCCGAGCGTCTTACCCGAGGTGTCGCGAATGGGCCACACGAGCCGGCCACGAAAGCGGTCGTAGCTTGAGCCGCGGTCGTTCGTTGAAACGAGCCCCGCTGCGCGCAGCTCATCCATTGTGAAACCCTCGCCGCGCAGCTGCTTGGTGAGCGCATCCCACGAGTTGGGCGCGTAGCCAACACCAAACCGCGTCGCAGCCTGCGGGTCAAAGCCTCGCTGCCCCAAAAAATCGCGAGCGGCCTGCGCTTCGGCGCTGCCGAGCTGGCGTTGAAAAAAGCGCTCGGCTGCCGCATTGGCTTCCAACAGCCGCACCCGGCTCGAGTGGTCGGTGGCCGGTGCCCCGCCCTCCTCATAGGTCAGCTGATAGCCGATTCGTCCCGCGAGCCGCTCCACTGCCTCGACGAACGTGACGTGGTCCATCTTTTGCAGGAAGGTGTAGACATCACCCGATTCACCGCATCCGAAGCAGTGATAAAACCCCAGCTGTGGGCGCACATGAAATGACGGCGTACGCTCATCGTGAAACGGGCACAGCCCCTTTTTTGAGCCAACACCGGCGGATTTGAGAGTGACGTAGTCGCCGACAATATCCTCGATGTTCGTCCGGGCACGAACCTGCTCGATATCGGCTTTGCTGATGCGAGCCATACGCGACAGTTTAGATGGTCGTTTCAACCGTGCCGCCGGTAATGGCGGCGTGCAGCGCCAGCGCTGACTGGTCGGTGAGTGAGGCCACCTGGTCAACGACAACGCGCCGACGCTCACGATCGTTGCCTGCGCCGCGCCATGCCTCAGCCAACGCGGGCTCGAGGTGCCGCTCGCCCGTGCGCCACAGTGATTCGAGCAGCTCGTGCAGCAGTTCACGCTGTCTCGCATACACCGGTTGCCGCACCGGCAGCGACATCACGAACCCGGCAACCGCGCCCTTGAGCAGCGCAATTTCGGCGGCAATTTCACGCGGAATAACCACATCGGCCTGATACCGCAGCAGCCGGGCCTCGGTATCATAGGCCGCGAGTGTCGCATTCGTGGCGGCCTGCGCAAACCGGCCAATGAGCTGCGAGGTGAGGTTTTTCAGTGCGGCGCTGGCAACCATCGACCCGTCAAAGTGATGCACCCAGTAGGGTTGCGCCACCAGCCGGTCAAGCGCCGCGCCGAGCTCGTCGGCGCTGAATTTGCCGCCCGACCAGTCTTCGGCGCTGAACAAAATCGCATCCCGGTTTTCGGCAAGTTCGAATTCGTGAATTGGTAGGTAGCCGGCAACTACCGCGTCTTCAAGGTCGTGCACCGAGTAGGCAATGTCGTCGCTGAGATCCATTACCTGCGCCTCGATACATTTGCGTTCGGCGGGGGCGCCGGCACGCAGCCACGTAAACACCTCTAGGTCATCGTCATAGACCCCGAATTTGCTGGTGCCGCGACGTTCAGCCGCCTCGCGGTCCCAGGGGTACTTGCAGCTGGCGTCAAGGCAGGCGCGGGTGAGGTTCAACCCAAAACTACGGCCATTCACGATCACCTTGGGCTCTAGCCGCGCGATCAAGCGCAGCGATTGGGCGTTGCCCTCAAAACCGCCGATGTCGGCCGACCACTCGGCAAGCGCCCGCTCACCATTGTGACCAAATGGCGGGTGCCCAATATCGTGGGCCAGACAGGCGGTATCGACTACATCGGGGTCGAGTGCCAGCGAACTGGCGATTTCGCGCCCCACCTGCGCAACTTCGAGCGAGTGCGTGAGCCGGTTGCGAGCAAAATCCAGACCCGTGGTGGGAGACAGCACCTGAGTTTTTTGCGCCAGGCGCCGCAGCCCCGAAGAGTGCAGGATGCGCGCCCGGTCGCGAGCGAATTCGCTGCGGCGGCGGTTTTCATGGTGTTCGGGATGAAACCGGGCCTGAGCGTGTTCGTCATAGCCGGTTTCAGGGCCGGCCAATGGGATGCGTTCCACCCTTACCCTCCCGAGTCGTCGAGTTCGGCGTCGGCGAGCCCGCAGCGCTCGGCATCAGCGAGCAGCGGTGAGTCGAGCCAGCCCTCAGGCAGGTGGGCTCGACGGGCCCGCCCGGCTCGGCCGCGCTGGCCGGTGGCGCTTTTACCCGGCCACGGTTCATCCGGCAGTTGCGCGACAAGCTCGCGCAGCTCGGCCAGTGAGTCAATCAGCGCAAACTCGCGCCGCACCTCACCGCCAACCGGGTAGCCCTTGAAGTACCAGGCGACATGCTTGCGGAAGTCTCGGCAGCCGCGGAACTCGTCTTCGAAGAACTCCACCAGCAGTTCGGCGTGGCGGATCATCGCCGCACCAACCTGCAGTAGGCCGGGCCGGATGCGTTCGGGACGCCCCGCCAGCGCCGCCTGCAGGTCACCAAACAGCCACGGCCGTCCAAGCACGCCGCGGCCAACCATGATGCCGTCGCAGCCGGTTTCAGCCATCATCCGCACACCGTCTTCGGCTTCAAAAACATCGCCGTTGCCGAGCACCGGGATCGAGGTGATGTGCTGTTTTAGCGTGGCGATCGCATCCCAATCGGCCTTACCCGAGTACTGCTGCACAAGCGTTCGACCGTGCAGCGTGACCGCCTGCATCCCGCTATCTTCGGCAATTTTTGCGGCCGTGAGATAGGTGAGGTGCGCGTCATCAATACCCTTGCGAATTTTGACCGTCACCGGGATATCGCCGGCGCGTTTGACCGCTTCACGACAGATCGACTCGAATAGATCCTGTTTCCACGGCAGCGCCGAACCGCCACCCTTGCGGGTCACTTTTGGAACCGGGCAGCCAAAGTTGAGGTCGATGTGGTCGACCCGGTCTTCATCCACAAGCTGCTGGACAGCGCGGCCCACCGTTTCGGGGTCGACACCGTACAGCTGAATGGAGCGCAGTTTTTCGCTCGGGTGGTGACGGATCAGTCGCAGCGTGGTCGGGTTGCGTTCGACAAGTGCTCGAGTGGTCACCATTTCGGTGACGTACAACCCCGCACCATATTCCTGGCACAGTCGTCGAAACGCCTCATTGGTGATGCCCGCCATTGGAGCGAGCACCACCGGTGAGGCAAGTTCAAGCGGCCCGATGCGCAGCGGCAGAGCTGAAAACTCCGTGGTTTCGGTGGTCAAGGTGGCTAGCAACCCCGCAGTCGCTCAGCCAGGTAGCCGTACAGCTCGTCAATCGCGACCCGTTCCTGCGCCATGGTGTCGCGTTCGCGCACGGTGACGGCGCGGTCGTCGAGCGAGTCAAAGTCGACGGTGACACAGTACGGGGTGCCGATCTCGTCATTGCGGCGGTAGCGGCGACCGATCGCACCGGCGTCATCGAAGTCGATGTTCCAGTTGCCGGTGCGCAGCTCCTGCGCCACTTCGCGAGCCAGCGGGGTGAGCTGCTCATTACGCGAGAGCGGCAGCACGGCCGCCTTGACGGGCGCCAGGCGCGGGTCGAGTTTGAGCACGGTGCGCTTGTCTACACCGCCCTTAGCGTTGGGAGCTTCGTCTTCGGTGTACGAATCGATGAGGAAGGCCATCAGTGAGCGGGTGAGACCGAACGAGGGTTCGATCACGAACGGGGTGTAGCGTTCGCCGGCCGCCTGGTCGAAGTAGGCGAGCTCGGTGCCCGAAGCCTTCGAGTGCGAGCCAAGGTCGAAGTCAGTGCGGTTGGCGACGCCCATCAGTTCTCCCCACTCACTGCCTTGGAAACCGAAGCGGTATTCGAAGTCGATAGTGCGTTCGCTGTAGTGGGCGCGCTCGTCTTCGGGCACGTCGAACTGGCGGATATTGTCGGGATTGATGCCGAGGTCTACGAACCAGTTCCAGCAGGCCCCCACCCAGGCATCGAAGTGCGCGGATGCATCCTCGGGCTTGACAAAATATTCGATCTCCATCTGCTCGAACTCGCGCGTACGGAAGATGAAATTACCGGGGGTGATTTCGTTGCGGAACGACTTCCCCACCTGCGCAATACCGAACGGTGGCTTGCGTCGGGCGGTGGTCACCACATTGTTGAAGTTGACGAAGATGCCCTGAGCTGTTTCGGGGCGCAGATAGTGCAGCCCCTCTTCGTCGTCGACCGGGCCGAGGTAGGTTTTCATCAGGCCCGAGAAGTTTCGCGGTTCGGTCCAGTTACCGGGCTGACCGGTTTCGGGGTCGCGGATGTCGGCAAGCCCGTTTTCGGGCTCGTGACCGTGCTTCGCCACATAGGCCTCGATGAGGTGGTCCATGCGGTAGCGCTTGTGCGTGTGCAGCGACTCAACCAGCGGGTCGGTGAAGGTTTCGACGTGACCCGACGCCTGCCACACTGCGGTGGGCAAAATAATTGACGAGTCGAGGCCCACCATGTCACCGCGGCCGCGCACAAAGGTGCGCCACCACTGCTGCTTGATGTTTTCTTTCAGCTCGACACCGAGCGGGCCATAATCCCATGCCGACCTGGATCCGCCATAAATCTCGCCCGACTGGTACACGAATCCGCGTCGCTTTGCCAGCGCGATGATCTGGTCGAGTTTCGATGCCGCCATGTTGTGGTGTCTCTCCTGAGCTGTGGCCGGGCGCCGCCGGATGCGGTGCCGGAATCGGCTCCCGCTATCCTAGCCGGCAGCGGCGCTGGCCGGGTGCAATCACTCGTTGGCGAGCTGCACGTCTCCAGCCGGGTTGTCGCCCGCAAACTCGGGCTTACGGGCAACGATGCTCGCAGCCTCCTGCCGCGCGGGTTGTTCGGTGGCCAGATGCTGCAGCTCGGGTGGGATCGCTCGGCCGAGTTTGGTCATCACCTGCGCCCACAGTTTGCCCGCCCGATACGACGAGCGCACGAGTGGCCCCGCCATCACGGCTTCAAAGCCGAGTTCGCGCGCGTAGTCAGCGAGGTCGATGAACTCCTGCGGTTTTACCCACCGGTCGATCGGATGGTGCAGCGCACTCGGGCGCAGGTACTGCGTGAGTGTCAAAATATTTACCGAATGATCACGCAGATCGCGCATCGTGGCTTCGATTTCGCCACGCTCCTCCCCCATACCGAGGATGAGATTCGACTTCGTAATCATGCCGAGTTCACTGGCGCGCGCGAGCATCTGCAGCGATCGCTCATATCGAAACGCTGGCCGAATCTGTTTAAAAATCCGCGGCACGGTTTCGAGATTGTGTGCAAACACCTCGGGAGCCGCGTCGCAGACCGCCTTGATCGGGGCATCTCCGCCACGGAAATCATCCACCAACAGTTCCACACCGGTTCCAGGGCTGAGTTCACGAATCTGTCGGCAGGTTTCGGCAAATAGCCAGGATGCACCGTCTTCGAGATCGTCACGCGCGACACCCGTCACCGTCGCATAGCGCAATCCCAACTCGCGCACAGACTCGGCGACCCGGCGCGGCTCATCCCGGTCGTAGGAGGCGGGTTTACCGGTGGCAATCTGGCAAAAGTCGCAGCGGCGGGTGCAGTGGTCGCCACCGATCAGGAAGGTGGCTTCGCGGTCTTGCCAGCACTCATAGATGTTCGGACAGCCGGCCTCCTCGCACACCGTGTGCAGCCCACCGCTGCGCGCGATACTGCGCACCTCTTGATATTGCTCACCGACGGCTGCGGTGGTGCGGATCCAGTCGGGCTTGCGTTCGATCGGAGTCTGCTGGTTCTGTGCCTCGATGCGCAGCAGCTTGCGGCCCTGCGGCTCGAGCCTGCCGAGATTAGTCGCGCTCATGCGGTTTCCTCCACTGGGACACGGAACCGTGCCAATTGTTGTTCGAGATGCGGTACGAGTCGGGCCGCAACTTCTTCGAGGGTCTGTTCTACGCCGAGATCACGCATCGAGACCACACCGGCGTCACGGATGCCGCAGGGCACGATGCGATCGAAGTCACCCAGATCAGTGGTGACGTTGAGTGCCAGTCCGTGCATGGTGGTGCGGCTGCTGAAACGCACCCCGATGGCGCAAATTTTGCGGTCGAACTGGCCGGGCCGCACGATCCAAACGCCAGTGCGCCCCTCGACACGACCGGCTGCAATGCCGTATTCGGCAAGCAGGTCAATCACCGCCTGTTCGAGCGCGCGCACATAGGCCACCACATCCTGGCGCCCGTGCACCTTGATAATCGGGTAGACAACCAGTTGCCCCGGGCCGTGATAGGTGACCGAACCGCCGCGATCGATAGGCACCACCGGCACATTTGCATCCGGAATGTCTTCGGGCTTCGTGCGACTGCCCGCCGTGTACACGGGATCAAATTCGATGAGCATGAGCGTATCGGCTGTCTCACCCGCGGCGACGCGCTCATGCAGGTTTCGCTGGCGAGCATCGACCGCCGCGTAATCGCTGCGACCTTCACTCAGTAGATTGTCGATCTGCACAACACTCGACCATAACTGTGTCAGCCAAAGAAGCCCTGATTGCTATTCGGTTTCGGGGCGATCAATCGCGCCCCCAAAGCGCCGATCGCGACCGGCATACTGTTCGATTGCCCGCCAAAGATCTTCGCGTGTGAAATCGGGCCAGAGGGTGTCGACGAACACAAATTCTGCGTAGGCCGATTGCCAGAGCAAAAAATTTGAGGTGCGCTGCTCCCCCGATGAACGCACGAACAGGTCGACATCGGGTAGATCGGGAAGATAGAGATGTTTTTGTAGCGTGCGCTCGGTTATGCGTTCGGGATTAATCCGCCCCTTCGCCGCCTCATTCGCGATCGCCCGCACCGCATCCACCAGCTCAACGCGCCCGCCATAATTGACGCACATGTTCAGGGTCATGCGGGTGTTGTTGCGGGTGAGTTCTTCGGCAGCGCGCAGATCGTTAATTACACTGCGCCACAGTTTCGGCTCCCGCCCCGCCCACTGCACTCGCACGCCCCACTCATTGAGTTGATCGCGTTGGCGCCGCAGCACCTGCCGGTTAAACCCCATCAAAAAGCGCACCTCTTCGGCCGCGCGCTTCCAGTTCTCGGTTGAAAAGGCATACACCGAGAGATGTTTGACCCCCACCTGCAGGGCGCCGGCCACCACATCCAATAGCGATTGCTCCCCCGCCCGGTGTCCCTCGGTGCGCGGTAGCCCCCGGCGGTTGGCCCAGCGACCGTTCCCATCCATCACGATCGCCACGTGCGCGGGCACCTCCGCCGCGGCGAACTCGGGCGGATACACGCCGGTCCAGTCAATCGGTTTGTATGCGGATATACCCGGCAATGACTCGTTCATCGGCTCCTCAACTTGCTCCTGTGTCAAGCCTAGTTGGCTCCGTGCCGCCGGGCGGCATCGGCAATTCTTGTGGCGCGCAGACTGTGCTCGAGATGATGTTCGGCATAGGCAATGGCAATATCACCGGCACGCTCACGCACCGCCGTATCCGCACTCAACTGCACGTGGCGGTTACCGGCAAGGAGAGCCCACAGGTGCCGCATCACATCAATATCCGCGGCCACCGTGGCACCCACCGCGATGGCACACGCGTCACACACGGCCCCGCCGGCTGAATATGAAATGCGAGCATGCGGGCCCGGCACTCCACAGCGTGCGCACTCGTTAAAACTCGGCTGCCATCCGGCAAGAGCGAGTGAGCGCAATAAATACCCGCCCATCACCAACTGCGCCGGATGATCTTGTGCGGCAAGATCACGCAGCGCACCCACCAGCAGCACCCACTGATTGGGTGCCGGGGTTTCGGTGAGCAATTGCATGGCCGACTCCACCACGACCGCGGCGGCGGTATAGGCCTCATAGTCGGCAACAATTTTTGCAGCGAGGGGATGCACGGTCACCGCCTGCGTGACCGTCTCCAAACCCGAACGGTTACGGAAATTGCGGGTGTACAGCTGCACATCCACCACATTGAACGGCTCGAGCCGGGCACCAAACTTGGATGAGGTGCGACGCACCCCGCGCGCGACAGCGCGTACCATTCCGCGCTCGCGACCAAATAGAGTAATGATGCGGTCGGCCTCACCCAGAGGCGCTGCTCGCAGCACCACGACCTCATCCGCATATACCGGCATCACACCAGTATCGCCCGCGGTCATCGCTATCGCGTTTGCCGCGCCCACCTCCCCACCAAAATCCCCGCCACGCGCTGCGCGTGCCTGAACCGAACGGAAGTCTGGTTTTGGAACCACATCTCGTGCAGGAGCTGCCAACGATCCCGCTGTGGCTCGATCTCACCGCCGTTGCCTTTGGTGCGCTGTCCGCTTCTGCAACCGCCGAAGGGGTGCAGCGGCAGGGCCGCCGCATCGACTGGCTGGGAGTGGCCATCCTCGGTGTTTCGGTCGGTCTCGGTGGCGGTTTTATGCGTGATCTGCTGCTCGGGGTGCCGCCGGCCACCATCCAAAACAATTGGTACGTGCTCACCGCGGCGCTCGCGGCACTGTGCGGTATGTGGCTGTCGTACGCGTTGAATCGCATCAATGTGGCCGTCACCATCCTGGATGCAATGTCGCTCGGGGTGTTTGCAGTTGTGGGTACGTCGAAGGCAATCGGCTACGGGGTTGAACCGCTGCCGGCGATCATGATCGGCACCGTGGCCGCCGCCGGTGGTGGTGCCGTTCGCGACCTCTTGCTGCAGGTACCCGTCGGTGTGCTGTACGCGGGCACGTTCTATGCTGCCGCCGCTTTTTTTGGCGCAGCCTCGTACGTTGCCCTCGATCTACTTGGTGTTGGCACTATTACCGGCATGATCGTGTGTTTCACGGTCACGGTCGCGATCCGCATGGCAAGCGTGTGGTGGGGGCTGTCGCTACCCGAACAGATGGCGCTGCGACTACCGCAGCGGCTACGTGAACCGAACCGTGAACGCTTGCTGCTGCGCCGGTACAAGCGCGGCTCAAAACCGACCACGCGCCCCATCCCCATCACCGAGTCGACCCGCAAGCGTAAACGCCGCCGGCGCGCATCCGACTAAAAACAAGCGGGCGGTGATGGCCATTGTGCACCATCACCGCCCGCTATCTGCGTGGGGCTACGCCGAGGGCATAACCTCAACCACACCATCGCGAATCGCGCGGTTCATACCCGACACAATCGCCTTCAGTGATGCGGTAGAAATGTCGGGATCAATGCCGACACCCCACAGCCGGGTGTCGCCGATCTCGATCTCAACATAGGCCGCTGCCAGCGCATCCCCCGATGCCGACAGAGTGTGCTCGACATAGTCGAACAGGCGAACGCCATAGCCGCGATCATTCACGGCGTTGAGGAAGGCATTGATCGGGCCATTACCACCGGCAGTCACAACCCGGGTGTCATCGCCATTGCGCAGCTTCACCTCGAGCTGCGTGCTGCCGTCCATCTCGGTTGCGGTGCGGGTGCCAAAAATTTCAATCTGGCCCCAGCGCTTGTCAGCGCTCTTGCTCGGCAGGTATTCGTCGTTAAAAATATTCCAGATTTCATCGGCCGAAACTTCGCCGCCTTCGCTGTCGGTGCGCTGCTGCACGAGCTGCGAAAACTCAATCTGCAGGCGCCGCGGCAGATCGAGGTTGTGGTGCTCTTTCAGCAGGTAAGCCACGCCGCCCTTACCCGACTGCGAATTGACGCGAATAACGGCCTCGTAGTTGCGTCCCAGGTCGTGCGGGTCGACCGGCAGGTAGGGCACCTGCCACTCGATCTCGCTGACCGGCTTGCCCTCGGCTTCGGCGCGGGCTTCGAGCGCTTCGAAACCCTTTTTGATGGCGTCCTGGTGTGAGCCAGAAAACGCCGTGTACACGAGGTCGCCGCCCCACGGGGTGCGTTCACCCACGCGCAGCTGGTTGCAATATTCAACCGTGCGACGAATCTCATCAATATCGCTGAAGTCGATCATCGGATCGATCCCCTGCGTGAACATGTTGACACCCAGGGTGACCAGGTCGACGTTACCGGTGCGCTCACCGTTACCGAACAGGCAGCCCTCGATGCGGTCGGCGCCGGCCAGATAACCGAGTTCGGCTGCCGCAACAGCTGTGCCGCGGTCATTGTGCGGGTGCAGCGACAGCAAAATCGAGTCGCGGCGAGCCAGGTGGCGATTCATCCACTCAATCGAATCGGCGTACACATTGGGCGTGGCCATCTCAACAGTCGCCGGCAAGTTGATGATCATCTTGTGCTCGGGAGTGGGATCAAACGCTTCGATCACCGCATTGCACACCTCGACGGCATAGTCGAGTTCAGTACCGGTATAGCTTTCTGGCGAGTACTCCCAATAAATGTCAGTGCCTTCCGCGAGGTGCGCAAAGCGCTGACACATGCGCACGCCCTCGAGCGCAATTTGTTTGACGCCCTCGCGGTCCTGGCGGAAAACCACCTCGCGCTGCAGCGTCGAAGTCGAGTTGTACAGGTGCACGATCGCACGCTTTGCACCGCGCAGCGACTCGAACGTGCGCTTGACCAGGTGCTCGCGAGCCTGAGTCAGCACCTGAATCGTGACGTCATCCGGGATCAGATCTTCGTCAATCAGCTGACGGATGAAGTCGTAGTCGGTCTGGCTCGCAGAGGGAAAGCCCACCTCGATTTCCTTGTAACCCATGCGCACGAGCAGCTCGAACATGACCTTCTTGCGCTCGGGAGACATTGGGTCGATAAGTGCCTGGTTACCGTCGCGCAGATCAACCGCACACCAGCGAGGAGCTTCGGTAATTACCCGGTCGGGCCAGGTGCGATCGGGCAGGGTGACACCGAACTGATCGTGATACGAGCGGTAGCGGTGGACGGGCATCTTTGACGGCTGCTGGAAATTTTGCATTTTTCACTCCCTGCGCTGCCGATGTGCACACCGACAGCGACTTTTTCGCCGGCACCTGTGGGCGGGATTCATCAGTTCCAGGTGTAACTACCGGAACAGGTGCCTTACTGTTCAAAATGGCCTAAGCCAACGACACACTCCGCGACGAGGAAGGCTTAGTTGCTAAGCCTCGTCGCGGCAACGAAGAAGGAGGGTGCCGTTTCGGAACATGTGGTCATCGTAGCACTGTCGACCGCCCGAGTTCTGCATAAACAGGCCGTCTAGAGCAGGCCGTGTTCGTAGGCGTACACCACCAGCTGCACCCGGTCGCGCAGCGAAAGTTTTGCGAGGATGCGCGAAATGTGAGTCTTGACGGTCGCCTCCGAGAGGAATTCTTTGGCAGCGATCTCGCTATTTGACATGCCCTTGGCCGCCAAAAAAAACATCTCTCGCTCACGCTCGGTGAGGGCCGAGAACTCTTCTGGTTCGCCACCGAGCCGGCCGGGAGCCTGCGAAAAACGGCGAATGAGATCGGCCGTGGCCTGGGCGGCAAACACTTCGGAGCCCGAGTGCACGGTGCGGATCGCCGCCAGCAAAAACTCCGGGTCAGCATCTTTGAGCACAAAACCGGATGCGCCGACCGCGACCGCGCGTGCCACAGCTTTGTCGAGGTCAAAAGTGGTCAACACCAGCACACGGGTCTCGAGGCCACGCGCCACAATTTGCTGGGTCGCTTCGATACCGTCCATATTGGGCATCCGCACGTCCATGAGCAGCACATCCGGTTTTACCGTTGCCGCCAATCGGATCGCTTCATGACCGTCGCCAGCCTCGCCAACAAATTTCATGTCGGGCTGACTCTCAATCAGCATCCGAATGCCGCCCCGAAAAAGCTGTTGATCGTCAACGAGCGCGACAGTTATTGGACTGCCAGAAGCGGGAGTCGAGGTGGGCACGTGGGTCTCCGTTCTGATCGGTGCCGCCAAATGAGCGCAATCATTCTTGCACGCGCACTGGGGCATTTGCTGGTGCGTTGCTGGTCTAAGGCTCTCCGGTCACGCGTTATGGCTGCGGCCGTGTCGCTAAAGGTGCCGTCGTGCTGGGGTCTGTGAACTGCCAGGTTTGGTCGCGTTCTGCAGCGGCCAGTGCAGCTCCCTGGAATGGCACTCGTGCGCGCACCACAAACTGATTTCCTTCGGTGCCAGCCTTCACCAGGCCACCGATCACGAGGATGCGTTCTCGCATCCCAATCAATCCGTGACGAGCACCCGAGAGCGTCGGGGCGCGTTCGGTGAGATCATTCCGCACGGTGATATCGAGCGCACTGCCCCAGTCGAGCTGCACCGTGGTGGGTTTCAGGCCGTCACCGTACTTGAGCGAGTTGGTGAGTGCCTCTTGGATGAGCCGATAAACAGCCACCTGCGTGGCTGCACCGAGCGAGCGCCGCTCACCGGTCTCTTGCAGCGTGACCCGCAAGCCAGCGGTGCGCAGCCGTTCGACGAGGCTGTCGAGATCGGCCATCGACTGTTGGGGGCCGCTCGGTTGGGTGTGGCGTAGCTGCGCCAAAAGCGCCCGTACCTCGACAAGCGCCGATCGTGCCGTATCGGCGATCGTGCCGAGCACCTGCGCCGACTTCGCGGGATCGGATTTTGCGAGATAACGCGCCCCGTCTGCCTGGGCGACCACCACCGCGAGCGAGTGGGCCACCACATCGTGCATATCGCGAGCAATCTGGTGCCGCTCTTGTTCAACCACGAGTTGCTCGCGGCTGCGCTCATATTCAAGCTCCACCAGCTGCGCCGCGTGGGCTGTTTCACGGCTAAACACCTGCACCCGTTGCACGAGCCCGGCGAGCCAAAAAATACCCGCGACAGCAGTAATTGGCAGCCCGAGATACAGCAGCGATTGCACCAGAGCAGCAAAACTGGCGAGACCACCACCGGTGAAATTACCGATCAAAATGAGGTCAGTGCGCGGGAACATCGCCAGGTGCAGCGCATAAAAAAGCGAAAAAAAGACCGAGGCCAACGCACTCGTCGCAAACCCACGACGGTAGGCATGCGCCGCACACGAGTAGAACACCATCAGCAGGCCAAGGTCATTACCGTGCGGCGGCGCGCCAGTGAGCAGCTTGACCAGGAACCCGATTGAAACAATCGCCAGCGCAATTTCGGGCGAGATTCGCCGCAGCACCATACCGGCCGTAAAAAACGGCCAGGTTGCGGCCACCGCCCAATCAAAATAGAAGCTCCAGTCGCTGGTGAGCACATAGGGGAACCCCACAGTGAGCATCAGCGCCATCCCGACCACGAGATCAGTGAGCCACACCTCCCGCGGTTGCGGTCGGATATAGGCGCGCAGGTAGTCAATCATGATGCTCAGCACCAACTAGGGCTAAAAACCAAGTTTCCCGAGCTGCTTCGCGTCACGCTGCCAGTTACTCGCCACCTTCACATGCAGCTGCACACGCACTTTTTCACCCGCGATAGCCGAGATCTGCTTCGCGGCACGCTGTCGCACCCGCTTGAGCCGGCTGGCCTGATGACCGATAACAATTCCCTTTTGGCTCTCGCGCTCAACGAACAGGCTCGCGTACAGTTCGAGCACGCCGTCCTCGCCCTCGTCCATATCGTCGATGAGCACGGCAATTGAGTGCGGCAGTTCTTCATGTACGCCCTCAAGCGCCGCCTCCCGGATGAGCTCCGCCGCCCGCTGCTCAAACGTCTCCTCGGTGATCATTTCATCGGGATACAGCTGCGGTGACTCCGGCATCGCCGCCAAAAGCTCACCAACCAGCGGCTCGAGATTAAAGTCTTCCAGCGACGATACCGGCACAATCGCATCCCAATCGCGAAGCTCCGAAACCGCCAGTAGCTGTTCCCCGACCTTGCTCTTAGAGACCGTCTCGCACTTGGTCACAATCGCGATTTTTCGCGCCTGCTTAGCAGCGTCAAGCTGGTCGTTGATGAACCGGTCGCCGGGGCCGATTGGTTCACCAGCTGGCACACAAAAACCAATCACGTCAACATCGGTGAGCACCTCTTCGACCATGTCATTGAGGCGCTGACCCAGCAGAGTGCGCGGCCGGTGAATACCCGGTGTGTCAACAATGATCAGCTGCCCGCTGGGTCGATGCACGATACCCCGCACGGTGCGCCGGGTGGTCTGCGGCTTTGATGAGGTGATGACGATCTTCTCACCCACCAGCGCATTAGTCAGGGTTGATTTCCCGACATTCGGCCGGCCAACAAAAGTGACAAACCCGGCTCGATACGGCTCGGTGTTGGTTTCGCTCATAGCCCACTCTCTGTTTTGGATGAGAACTCGGATCGGGTCACGATTCGCACAGTGTTACGCAAATAGCTCGGCACGCAAATAACACGGCACTTAGCGCTCAATTATCCGCCGTGCTCATTGTCTCGCGGATACCGGCGGCGGCGCGGCTCAGCGGTACCGTACCCCTCATCAAGCACGCGCTCGATCGAATCGGGTAGTTCGCCATAGTCGCCGTCAGCATCGGGATCGGCCACCGAACGCACCAGCACTGTCGTTACACGTCGACGTCGTCCACTGCGCTCGGCGCGCAGTTCGAGACCGTGTGTCACCACCGTATCGCCAGGTTCAGGCACCTTGCCAAGTTCTTTGCCCAACAGGCCACCAACCGAGTCGACATCGTCATCCTCGAGATCAACATCAAAAAGCTCTCCCAGCTCGCTCGTGGACATCCGCGACGGCACCCGCAGCGAACCATCGGCAACCAGTTCGGCAGCGTCGCCGCCCCGATCGTATTCGTCGTCAATATCCCCGACGATCTCTTCGATCAAGTCTTCCATCGACACCAGCCCCGCTACTCCGCCATACTCATCAATCACGATGGCAAAGTGCACGCTTTCACGGCGCATCCGTTGCAGCAGATCGTCAGCCCGCAGCGATTCGGGCACGATCAGCGCTGGCCGCAGATGTTCGGTAACGCCGGCGTTGCGATCACCCTGTTCATCAAGCAAGTAGCGCGACAAATCTTTTTGGTAGGCAATTCCGCGCACATCATCGCCGTCGCGACCAATCACCGGCACGCGAGAAAAACCGGCATTAAACATGATTTCGAGCGCTTCGGCCACGGTTGATTCTGCATCCACCGAAACCATATCGGTGCGGGCCACCATCAGCTCGCGAGCGTAGTGATCACCGAACGTGACCACCGAGTGGATGAGCTCACGGTCGTCCTCATCAAATACCGCGAGCTCGGTGGCTTCATCCACCATCGACAGCAGCTGCTCTTCAGAGGTGAGCCGCCCCGCGCGTGCCGGCCGGCCCGGCGTAACCGCATCACCGATGGTGACCAGCAGATCGGCGATCGGCCCCACCACGACTCGGCAGCCGCGCACCAGCCAGGCGGTAAACCGCAGCGTGGCTTCGGGATGCGCCCGCCCGATCGAGCGCGGGCTCGAGCCGGTCACCACAAAACCCACTACGAGCATCACGCCACTGGCGATCAGGAATGCCAGCAGGTCGTCATCAAGCGTTCGCGCCACCGCAATGGCCACCGCAACACCGGCCATGGTTTCTAGTGCAATACGGGTGAACGAAATCGCTGTTGTATGCGCACCAATACCGGCCGCAATGTGGCGGGCGGCCCCCGGACGACGCTGTTGTTCCGCAATTTCTTCAATGTCTGACCGCGAAAGCGACCCGAGCGCGGCCTCGGCTGCTGAGAGCGTCGCGGTAACGGGCACCACAGCTACCGCGATGACCGCGATCAATATCCAGATCACCGGCGGTGACCTCCCCGGCGTTCGATCTCGGCAAAGCTCGCCAGCAGCTCGGCCTGCAGTGCGAACATTTCGCGGTGTTCTTCGGGCTCGGCGTGATCAAACCCCAAAAGGTGCAGGGTGCCGTGTGTCACCAGCAGCGCGATCTCCTCAATCGGGCTAACCCCGTGCTCGACAGCCTGAGCTTCGGCCACCTGCGGGCACACCACCACATCGCCCAGCAGCCCCGGCGGGGTGCGACGCTCAATCGAGCCGGGTCGAAGCTCATCCATCGGGAAGCTCAACACATCAGTGGGCCCGGGTTCGTTCATCCACTGCACGTGCAGCTCTTCCATCGGACCCACATCAACAAAAACAATATTGAGTTCGGCATCCGGATGGATATAGAGCTTGTCGAGCACGTGGGTGGCAAGCCGCAGGATGAGAGCCTCGTCGACGGCCAGATTGGATTCATTGTTGATTTCAATGCTCATCGCTGGTTCCTTCGCTGGTTACCGTGCGTCCCGCCACGCCGCGAACGTTCGCTGGAGGCGCGCTGCTGCTGTGCATCCCATGCGGTGTATGCATTCACGATCTCACCAACGAGCGTGTGGCGCACCACATCCTCGCTGGTGAGCTGTGCGAAATGCACATCCTCGACTTTGCCGAGCACCGACGAAGCGTGTTTCAAACCCGAAGCGCCATCGGGCAGGTCAATCTGTGTGATGTCACCGGTGACGACCATCTTCGAGCCAAAACCGAGCCGCGTGAGAAACATCTTCATTTGCTCGGGTGTGGTGTTTTGGGCCTCATCCAAAATGACAAACGCATCGTTGAGCGTGCGACCACGCATATAGGCAAGCGGCGCCACTTCGACAACATTGGTCGCCATGAGCTTCACCACAAGATCCGGGTCGAGCATCTCTTGTAGCGCGTCAAACAGCGGCCGCAAATAGGGGTCGATTTTGTCATTCAGCGTGCCGGGCAAAAACCCGAGCCGCTCCCCCGCTTCAACTGCCGGCCGGGTGAGAATGAGCCGGGTTATTTCTTTGCGCTGTAGCGCCTGTACAGCCTTCGCCATCGCGAGGTACGTCTTGCCGGTACCGGCCGGCCCAATACCGAAGGTGATGGTGTGCTCATCAATCGCGTCAACATAGCGCTTCTGTCCGAGCGTTTTCGGCCGAATCGTTTTACCGCGCGACGAAACGATGGCCTCGCCAAGCACCTGCGCTGGCGCCGGCGCACCGGGTGTGGCCAGCAGTTTTGCGCTGCGTGATACCTGCTCGGGTTCTACCGGAATACCCCGCCGAGCAAGTTCGAGCAGTTCGTCAACTAGCTGCTGTGCAGCGGCAACCTCTTGCTCGGTTCCGCGGAAGGTGAGTTCATTCCCGCGAGCCAAAACGCTCACGCTCGGGTGTTCGCGCTCGACGGTTTTCAACAGCCGGTCGCCGGGGCCCAGTAGCTGCACCATCGGCACACTCTCGACCACCATCGTCCGCTCGATGAATTCACCATCGGGCCGTGTGAATTGCTGATTAGCGCTATTAGGCAAGTGATCCCTCTTCAAGGCCACCGGCGAGCACATGCGCGTGCACGTGGAAGACGGTTTGTCCGCCGCCGGCACCGGTGTTAAATACCAGTCGGAAATCGCCATCCGAGTGTGCGGCGGCAATTTGTTTTGCCACCGCAACCACATGAGCCAGTAGCTCCGGGTCGCCGCTGGCGAGTTCGGTGACATCGCGATACTGCTCGGTTTTGGGAACCACGAGTACGTGAACCGGCGCCTGCGGGGCAATGTCACGGAAAGCAATCACCCGATCGTCTTCAAACACGATGTCGCTCGGGATTTCGCGCTGGATAATTCGAGTAAAAACGCTGGGCTCAGTCATGGTATTCAGTCTAGTTGGCCGTGCCAGATGAACCGCCGAAAGCTGGCGGGCACACCGCTACCAGCGACCCAGCTTGCACTGCAGCACCGCGATAGCAGCCGGCCCCGCGGTGGAGGTTCGCAGCACCTCGGCCCCGAGCCGAACCCGCTGCGCACCCAATTGCGTAAACTCATCAAACTCGCGTGACTCAATCCCGCCCTCGGGACCCACCACGAGCACAATGTCGTCGGCGACGCAATCGACCTCGCTGAGCCGAGTTTCAGCGCGCGGATCAAGCACTATCACCTGTGCCGCCGACAGCCGCTGCATCAGCTGCGGCACGCTCGCGGCAAAATCTTCAACAGCGGGCAACCACGCCGAAAGCGACTGTTTCGCAGCCTCGCGACAAATACTCGTCCAGCGGTCCCGCTGCCGGGCGACCTTCTCGCCGCGCCACTGCGAAACCGAGCGATGCGCCTGCCACGGGGTCACCGAACTCACGCCGAGTTCTACCGCGGCCTGCACCGCCATTTCGTCACGACCGCCCTTGGCGAGTGCCTGCACCAAATGGATGCGCGGGGTCGGTTCAGGTTCGCGAACAACTTCCAGCACACGCACCTCAAAAGTGCTGGGTGAGACGGCGACAGTTTCGCAGACCACACGCATCCCGTGCCCGTTCAGCAGCTCAATCTGCTCACCAACCTGCAGCCGCGCCACTTTCACCGCGTGGCGCGCCTCATCACCGCCGACGGTAATGAGCTCACCGGCCGCGGTATCAGCGAGCTCGGCAACAAGATACGCGTGCGCCATTAGCGCCCGAACCGTTCACGCATTCGCGAAAAAAGGCCGTGTTTTTCGGTCGCGAGCTTCGGCTTGGTGGAGTTGCGGTCGCGCTCAGCGAACTCGCGCAGCAGTTCCTTCTGGCGGCTATCGAGCTTGGTCGGAGTGACCACCTGCACGGTGACTTTCACATCACCGCGCTGGGTTGATTGCAGGCGCGTGATGCCGCGGCCGGCCACTGTGAGCACCTCTCCCGACTGCACACCGGCGGGAATTTCGAGTTCGATATCGCCATCAAGCCCCGGCAGGGTGACCTGCTCACCGAGCACCGCGTCAACCATGGCAACCTCGAGCACGCACTCGAGATCATCTCCCGAGCGCTGCCACACCTCGTGGTCCCGCACTCGAATCTCGAGGTACAGATCGGCGTTGGCGCCACCGGCGGGGCCGGCCTCACCCTGACCGGGCAGCCGGATGCGCAGGCCCGAGTCGACACCGGCGGGAATATCCACCGGGATGGTCGTGCGTGCCCGCACACGCCCCTGACCGTGGCAGGTGGTGCAGTGCTTGTCAATCACCGTGCCGTAGCCGTGGCAGGTGCCACACGGCGAGGTGGTGACCACGGGCCCGAGCACCGAACGCACCTGGCGGCGCACTTCCCCTGCCCCGCCACATTCTGAACAGGTCTTCGGTGATACACCGTCGGCACAGCAGCTCCCGTCACAGTCGGGACAGCGCTCAGCGGTGTTGACCTCAATATCGCGATGCGTGCCAAACATCACCTCGTGCAGGTCGAGATCGACGTGCACCAGTGCATCCTGCCCGCGCTGCGCACGCGAACGCGGACCGCGGCCACCGGCTGCACCGCCAAAGAAGGCGTCAAAAATATCGCCAAATCCAAAACCACCGCCGGCGCTCGGCCCGGCATCGTACTGTCGCCGACGCTGCGGGTCACCCAGGGTGTCGTAGGCCGCGGTCACATCCTTAAACTGTTCGGCAGCCTCCGGTGACGGATTCACATCGGGATGCAGCTGCCGCGCGAGTTTGCGATAGGCCTTTTTGATTTCGTCCTGGCTTGCATCGCGAGCTACACCGAGAGTCTCGTAAAAATCTGCCAAGTTAAACGGCTCCTCATGAGTGTGGTTAAAAAACGTGGTAGTCGGTGGGGTTCACCGCGGCACGAATCAATCGTGCAAATCATCGGTGAGTCGCGATAGGTAGCGGGCAACCGCACGCACCGCGGCAATATTGTTCGAATAGTCCATTCTTGTGGGCCCCAGCAGCCCAACGCGCGCCGCGCCGCCCTCGGCTCGATACTGGGTTGCCACCACACTGGTTTCTTCCAGCGTGGCATTTTCGTGTTCGTGTCCGATCGATACCGCCACTTCGCGATCATTAATATCCAATTCGGTGAACAGTCGCAGCAGCACCACCTGTTCTTCGATCGCTTCGAGCAGCGGCAGGATGGTCGAAAAATCGCGCTCTGAGCGCGCCAGGTTGGCGGCACCGGCAATTACCAGGCGATGATGTTGGTTCGCCAGCACCTGGTCGACAAGCGCTGCCGCCAACGGAGTGGCCGCCGCCACATCCTCGGGGGCGAGGAAATCTTGGGGGTTGCGCAACAGTGCCGCCGCATCCCGCAGCCGCTTCCCGACAAGCTGTTCATTGAACCGATCCCGCAGCCGCTCGAGCAGTTCGGCGCTTGCGGGTTCGCGAAGCTCGGTGATGCGCTGCTCAACGCGACCGCTATCGGTAATGAGCACCGTGAGCACCCGGCGCTCATGCAGCGGCACGAGTTCAATGCGGTGCACATCGGTGTTGAGCAGGGACGGTAGATGCCCAATGGCAACCGAGCCGGTCAGCTGGGCGAGCATCCGCACCGACCTGTCGAGCAGCTGCTCGGGGTCGAGCGTCCCGGCCATGAACTGCGAAATCGCCCGCCGCTGGGCCGGTGAGAGGGGGCGCACCTCGGCCAGCCGGTCGACGAAAACGCGATATCCCTTATCGGTCGGGATGCGCCCGCAAGAGGTGTGCGGTGCGGTGATGAGTTCAGCCTCTTCAAGCGCCGACATATCGTTTCGAATCGTTGCCGCCGAGACGTTAAAACCGTGCCGGTCGACGATTCGTTGCGAACCCACCGGCTCGCTGGTGGCGACATAGTCTCCGACAATTGCGCGCAGCACCTCGAGGCTCCGCTCGGTAATCATCAGTTCACCACCGTTCTGAATTTGCACTCAAACATGCTGACTGCCAATTGTACGCCGCCAGAGCACCAGGTTTAATGTTTCGCTGCCCGCGTAACCTACAATCGGCACCGCGTTGCTGACACCTTGCTCGTGTTAGCTGTGTGGATAACCGATACGCACGGGAAGGAATATTCCAAATGACTTCGACCCCCGACCAGTCGCAACCCGGCGACGGCGCCCAACAGCACAATCCCTACGGCGCTGGCCAACAAAACAACGGCCAGCAGAACGCCTACGGCGCTGGCCAGCAACAGCAGCCACCGGCCATGAACCCCAATACCTCGCTCATGTGGGGCCACCTGTTGAATATCGTCTCGGTTATTGGCCCACTCGTGTACTGGCTCGCAACGCGTGAACAGAGCGAGGCACACGATCGCGAGGGTAAAGAGGCGCTCAACTGGGGCATCACCGTGGCAATCGCATCAATCGCCTGCAGCCTGCTTTACATCATCCCCTTTATTGGCGGGGTAATCGGCGGCACCCTCATGGGCGCGGTTGGGCTTGTGAACCTTATCTTCGCGATTTACGCGGCCGTTGAAACCAGTCACAAGGGCGGCTACCGCTACCCGTTCACGCTCAACCTCGTGAAGTAAGCCACCGGCCCAACTAGGTGAGCGCCCGCGCCACCACATCCGCGAGCAGCCGGCCACGCAGCGTCAGCACGATCCGCCCCCGCATCGCCGCTGTCGCATCCACCAGCTGATCGGCGATGAGCTCGGCCACCCGCGAGCGGTCGGGCAGCTCGGCAACCGGCAGCCCCTCGGCCAATCGTGTGCGCAGCAGCACCCGCTCAAGCTGGCGCGCATCGGCATCGAGCACCTCGCGGCCGTGCGCGGGTGAAACACCGGCAGCGAGCCGGTCACCATAGGCGGCGGGGTGCTTCACATTCCAAAAGCGCACGCCGGCAATGTGGCTGTGCGCACCGGGGCCGAACCCCCACCAGTCGGTGTCGTGCCAGTACGCCAGATTGTGGCGCGAGGGGTGCTCACCGGCAAGCGACCAATTGGAAATTTCGTACCAGCTAAACCCTGCCGCTTGCAGCCGGGTGTCTGCGAGCTCATACATTTCGGCCTGCAGATCGTCATCAACCGGTGGCAGCTCTCCCCTGCGGATACGCCGCTCGAGTGCCGTACCGGGCTCAACAATCAGCGCATAGGCAGAAATATGGGTCGGTTCCAGGGCGATTGCGGCCTCGAGCGAACGCTCCCAATCGGCAAGCGTTTCGCCTGGGGCGCCGTAAATCAGGTCGACCGAGGTTTCGAGCCCGGCAGCTTTTGCGGCGGCAACCACCTCGGGTACCCGCTCGGGTGTGTGGGTGCGATCAAGCGTGGCGAGCACGCTCGGAACCGCCGACTGCATCCCAAAACTCACCCGGGTAACCCCACCGGCACGCAGTGCGGCAAGTTTTTCCGCATCCACGGTGTCGGGGTTTGCCTCAACGGTAATTTCCGCATCCGCAACAATGCCGAAGGTGTCGCGCAGCGCGGCCAGCACCGTGACAAGATCATCGGCCGCGAGAAGCGTCGGTGTGCCGCCGCCAAAAAACACCGTCGATAGTGGCTCGTGATGTCCCACGCGGTCGAGTACCGACCGCGCCAGGGCGATCTCACGCAGCACCGAGTCAGCGTAGTTACTGCGACTCACCGAGCCGAGTTCATCAGCGGTGTAGGTGTTGAAATCGCAATATCCGCAGCGCACCCGACAAAACGGGATGTGCACATACGCACCAAATTGCCGCCCCGGCGCCATCTCATCAAGCGGTAGCGCACCGTCAGCGGGTACCGGTTCGCCAAGCGGCAGCGCGCTAGGGGGCAACTCGACCGTTCTTGTCGAAAGCAGCGGCCGTTGCCGGCATCAGCTCGCGCCAGAATGCCTCCATCTTTTCGGCCACCATTTCGATTTCGCGCTGCGGGAATGACGGAAACGCTGAGTCTTCACGTTTGGTGCGCAGCGAGAGAAAATTCATCAGCGAACGCGCGTTCATCGTGACGTACATGCTCGAATAAATATTCACCGGCAGCACCGACCGGGCCACCTCGCGAGCAACCCCCGCTGCGAGCATCCGCTGGTACGACTCATAGGCGCGAGTCGACGAGTCGCGAATCTCGTTTTCGACCAGCTCGTGCTGTTCGGGAGTGCCAGGGAAAAACTCATATTTGCCGGGGCGGCCCTCCTGCACGAGCATGCGTTCGCGGTTCGGTACATAAAACACCGGACGCAGCTGCCGATAGCGGCCCGATTCTTCGTTGTAGCTGGCCATCCGGTGCCGCTGAAATTCGCGGAACACAAAAATCGGTGCCGAAACGTAAAACGTCATTGAGTTGTGTTCAAACGGAGTGCCGTGACGGTCGCGCATCAAAAAATTGATGAGACCGAGGTCACGTTTGGCGAGTTCTGTTGATTCGGATGCTGCCGCATCCGTCTCGAGGGTCTGCTCGCCCACCGTCGAAACGCGCGCCGAATACAGCACATCGGTGTCGCTTGCCTGCGCACGCACCAGTTCGACAGTTACATCATCACGGAATTCAATCGCGTCACTCACGCCGACAGCCTACCCTGCCTGGTTGCGCTCGGCACGCTCGAAACCGATCGCCTGCCGCATCGCGGCGCGGGCACGGTTCGTGTCACCGGCAGCACGGTAGGCGAGCGAAAGACGCGCCCAGGCGGCCCACGATTCGGGGGCAGCCTCCACCTCGGTCTTCCAGCGCTCAAAATCGGCATCGGCAGCTTCGCGCACCACGCGCCCGCTTGGCCGCTTCGGCAGGTTATCTTCGGGCAACGCATCCGCTTCGGCCAGCTGCTGCAAGAGGTGATTTCCTTGCACCGCAAACATCAGATCGCGCACCACAAGCACCGCACCGAACAGCGGAAAAATGATCAGCGCCGCACCCATAGCAATCGCGATGAGATCGCCCGATGCAATGAGCCCCCAGGCAATTCCGACAACAACGACCAGATAGATGACCGTGAGTAGTGTGACAAATAGCACACCCCACATCGCCGGTGGCCACCGCTTCATTGGGCGCCACTCCCCCGCGCATCGCTGTCATCCAGCCCCAGCAGCTGCTCAAGCCCGACGGTAACGCCTCGAGCCGTCGCCGCGGCCTGCAAGGCCAGCAGGATGCCGTGGGCATACGCCTCGGACGAAAGGGTTTCGTAGCGGATTTCGAGCGTCTCGCCCACGCCGCCAAAAATCACGCGCTGATCGGCAACCACTCCCTGCAGCCGCAGCGAATGAATCGGAACCCCGGCAACCGCTTCACCGCGGGCCCGCTGCTCGACAAACGGCGGCTCTAGCGGTGCCTGCCGCGCAGCCGCAATGGCCTCGGCGGTGCGCACCGCGGTGCCCGAGGGCGAATCAATTTTGCCGTCGTGATGCGACTCAATGATTTCCACCGACTCGAATAGTTTCGCCGCCATGGTCGCGAGCTTGGTGCCGAGCACCGACCCAATCGAAAAATTCGGCACGACAATAACGCCGCGATCTTCGGGAAGCGTCGATTCGAGTTCGGCAATGCGGCCGCTATTCCAGCCACTTGTGCCGATGACGACATTGCTGCCGTGTTGCACGGCAAAATCAACCACTCGGCGAGAGACCTCGTAGTTTGTGACATCGATCACCACATCGGCGCCGAGCATCTCATCGAGCTCGCTCGAGCTGTCGAGCTGCGAGTGCAGCGTAAACTCATCCGACTGTGCAACAAGGTTGCTGATCAGCCGCCCCATTCGCCCAGTGGCACCGGTAATGGCAATTGAAATCGTCATGGCTCCAGCCTAGGTCGTCGCCGCTCACTGCACGCTGCGGTAAAAAACATCCACTGTGCGCGACAACCAGCTAAACCTAAATCGCCGGGAACCACGACCGCCCGGTTCGCTCCGCCGGCGCAAGATGCGACACATCCCCAAACAGCACGAGCTCGCTCGGCTTACCGGTGCGCAACCGGATCACGGTCAGGGCGCAATTGCCGGTACCCAGCGCGAGCCAGCGCCAGCGCGGAAGTTCGAGAGTGCGCCGCACAAACTCTCCGATCACGAAGTTGTGGGTAACGAGCAGTGTGTGCCGGTCTTCTCCCGAGCGGGTCAACCAGTTTTCGGCAGCATCGTGCATTTGCGCCTCACCGGCCTCGATCGCTTCTTCGCTCACCCCTGAAAAAAACGTCGCGTAGCCTTCGGGCGCGTCTTCACCCGATGAGGGGATGCAATCAAACAGCAGGTTTGACGGTTCGATAGCCGGCCCCTGCGTGTAGTTGTCGAGGATTGCCGCGGTCTCGACTGCACGCTCCAGCGGCGAGGTAAATGCCGCGTCAAACGGGACCTGCCGCAGCCGTGCCCCAAGGGCATGTGCCTGGCTCTGGCCCCGCGGTGAGAGCGGTCCCTCGTCAATACCGAACTCAGCGTTTTCTTGTTCGCCATGCCGAACGAGATACAGGTAGTGGCTCATAGTGCCTGCTCCAGACGCGTTGCCGCCGCCGCTGTCAGCGGACCGATTACCGATACCGTGCACAGGTTCGCCACCAGGTCTTGCGCGAGCGCCTGCACCTCATCGCGCGTCACCGCCTCTAATCTCGCCACGGCAACATCGAGGTCGGCAAATTCGCCCAGCACCGTTTCGGCACGACCGAGCCGATGCATCCTGGTGACATTCGATTCGAGTGCGAGCGCGCCGGCGCCTGCCCCCGACGACACCGCATCGGCGAGTTCGGTTTCGGTCACGCCCTCATCGGCAATGCGCTGCAGCTCGGCAACTGCCACGTCCACCGCCTCGGCGGCACGATCGGGGCGGCAGCCCACATAAACACCACCAATACCGGCATCGGTGTGACCGGCGCTGAACGAGTGCACCGAATAAGCGAGCCCGCGCTTTTCCCGAACCTCTTGGAATAGCCGTGAAGCCATCCCGCCACCGAGTATGTGATGCAGCATTGCGTTCGCATTGCGGCGCTCATCGGTTGCGTGGATGCTCGGCCCGGCGATCACAATATTGGTCTGTTCGAGTGCGCGATCAATATGTGTAAAACCACCGGCGGGCTGCACGAGTGCCCCATTGCGTCGATCCACGGGCGGCTTTCCGGCGGCATCGGGCCAGCCGCCAGCTTCGAGCCCGGCGCTGAGAATTGCGAGGGCCTCATCATGATCGACGCGCCCGGCGATCGCCACGACGAGTCGGTGCGGCTCGTAGTTGCGGCGGTAGAAGTCATAGACCTCGTCGCGATTCACCGCCGAAATCGACTCAACGGTGCCAGCAATCGGGCGGCCCAGGGGATGCTCACCAAAGTGGGTTGCCCACGCCGCATTCCACAGCACATCGATGGGATCATCGTCGCTCATCGCGATCTCTTCGAGAATCACCCCGCGCTCGGTGGCAAATTCGGCCGGGTCGAGCAGTGACGAAGTGATCATGTCAGCGAGCACGGTGAGCGCCATTGGCAAATCGTGGTCACGCACCCGGGCGTGATAGTAGGTCTGCTCGCGCGAAGTGGCCGCGTTGAAGTCGCCACCCACGCGCTCAAACTCGGTGGCCACATCGCGCGCGCTGCGGCTGGGAGTGCCCTTAAACAACAGATGTTCGAGAAAATGGCTCGAACCGTACTCGGCAGCCGATTCATCTCGAGAACCGAGCGGAACAAAAAAGCCGACCGTTGCCGAGGCGGCGCCGGGCACATCCTCGGTGATGAGCCGCAGTCCGTTCGGCAGCACGGTTCGTCGCAACCGTGCGCCACCGGCAACTTCGGCATCAATTTCGGGCAGCGTGAGTGAAAGTTCAATGGGCGTAGTCATGTTGATCGGCGAACAGCCTACCCGCCGCCTGTGACATCAGCCCCGAACTCCTCCAGGATTCGCAGATTCCCTCATGGCAACGTAAGTCTCAGGTATTACCGACCAATCGTGACTGCGAGGTATGACGTGACTCTTCCCACCAATAACCCCTACGAACAGCTCCCCGAGGTCGCCGCGCTGCAGGTATCAGCCGAGTTTACGGATGGTGACACGCTCCCGATGGCACATGTGGGCGCATCCCACGGTGGTGCCGAGCGCTCACCCGCTCTGCGCTGGCAGGCCGTGCCGGGAGCCAAAAGCTACACCGTCACCTGCTACGACCCCGACGCTCCCACCATGTCGGGTTTTTGGCATTGGGTGGTGTACAACCTGCCCGCCGACTGCCTCGACCTGCCCGAGAACGCCGGTAGTGGCGATCTGGCCGACCTTCCCGAGGGCTCAAGCCTCGGTTTCAACGAGGCGCTCGGCCGCGAATACATCGGCGCCGCTCCCCCGGCGGGCCACGGGCCGCACCGCTATTTTTTTACGGTGCAGGCACTTGACTCGCGACTCGATCTGCCCGATGACCTGACCGCCGCTCGCGTGCACTTCATGCTGCGCGAGCACGTCATCGCTCGCGGTCACGTGATGGCGGTGTTTGAGCAGCCCGCCGAATAGTTGCCGACCGCAAACGACTGCTCCCCACCGATCAGCTTGATCAGTGGGGAGCAGTTCAATTAGTGGCGGCTAGTGTTGAGCAAGCCGAGCCCGGCTACTCGTCAGCCGACTCTTCCGTTTCGGCCTTGTCTCCGGCCTCATCCTCATCGAGCACGGGCTCAAGCGAAAGCTTGCCACGGCTGTCAATCTTGGTGACGCGCACGAGCAGCTTCTGCCCCACCGAGAGCACCGACTCAACATCATCGATGCGCTTACCGCCGGCGAGCTTGCGCACCTCAGAGATGTGCAGCAGACCGTCTTTACCGGGCAGCAGCGAGATGAAGGCACCAAACGAAGCGATCTTCACGACCGTACCGAGGTACTGTTCGCCAACCTCGGGGGTCTGCGGGTTAGCGATCTGGTTCACCGCGTCGCGAGCAGCCTCGGCCGAAGGACCGTCGGTTGCACCAATAAACACGGTGCCGTCGTCTTCGATCGAAATCTCCGCGCCAGTGTCTTCCTGAATCTGGTTGATGACCTTGCCCTTGGGGCCGATCACCTCACCGATCTTGTCAACCGGGATCTTCACCGAAATGATGCGCGGTGCGGTGGGTGCCATCTCGTCCGGCTCATCGATCACAGCGTTGATTGCCTGGTCGAGTATCTGAATGCGGGCATCGTGCGCCTGCTGCAGTGCCGCGTCGAGCACCTCGCTGGGGATACCGTCGAGCTTGGTGTCGAGCTGCAGCGCGGTGATGAACTCGGCAGTACCGGCGACCTTGAAGTCCATATCGCCCAGCGCATCCTCGGCACCGAGAATATCGGTCAGCGCCTGGTATTTCATCTGGCCGTCGATCTCAGCCGAAACCAGGCCCATGGCAATACCGGCAACCGAGGCGCGCAGCGGCACACCGGCGTTGAGCAGCGAAAGCGTCGACGCACAGACCGACCCCATCGAGGTCGAACCGTTCGAGCCGAGGGCTTCCGACACCTGTCGAATCGCGTAGGGGAACTCTTCGCGAGTGGGCAGCACCGCGATCAGTGCCTTCTCGGCGAGGTTACCGTGACCGATTTCGCGACGCTTCGGCGAACCCACTCGGCCGGTCTCACCGGTTGAGTAGGGCGGGAAGTTGTAGTGGTGCATGTAGCGCTTGCTCTCAACCGGCGAGAGCGAGTCGATCTGCTGCTCCATCTTGAGCATGTTGAGCGTGGTGACACCGAGAATCTGGGTTTCACCGCGCTGGAAGATGGCCGAGCCGTGCACGCGGGGAACCACGTCGAGTTCGGCGTCAAGCTGGCGAATATCGGCAACGCCACGGCCATCCATGCGCACGCCCTCGGTGAGGATGCGGCCACGAACAACGTCCTTGGTGACGCTCTTGTACGCTGCCGAAACCTGCTCGAGCGAGCCCTCGGGCAGTTCCTCGGCCTCAACCTTCGCCGCGATGGCTTCCTTGACGCGCTCCTTGAGTGCGTCGTCGGCATCCTGACGCGCGATCTTCTCGGCGATCTGGTAAACATTGCCGAGCTCAGCCTCAGCGAGCTCACGCACAGCGTCGAGCACCTCGGGCGTGTAGGCCGGGAAGGTCGGGTATTCGGCAACCTGCTTGTTGACCTGGTCAGCAACCTGCTGCTGGGCTCGAATAAGCTGGGCGATGAACGGCTTCGAAGCCTCCAAGCCCTGCGCGACCACGCGCTCGTCAGGCTTCTGTGCGCCGGCCTTGATGAGATCCCAGGCGTTGTCGGTGGCCTGTGCCTCAACGGTCATGATGGCGATGTCTTCGCTACCGTCCTTGCGGGTGATCAGACGGCCCGCGACCGTCAGCTCGAACACCGCTTCGCTCAGCTGCGAGTGCTTCGGGAATGCCACCCACTGGCCGTCAATCAGCGCGATTCGCACCGCACCAATCGGGCCCGAGAACGGCACACCAGAAATTTGCGACGACATCGACGCCGCGTTCACCGCGAGCACGTCATAGGTCTCATCGGGTGCGATCGAAAGCACGGTCACCACGATCTGCACCTCGTTGCGCAGGCCGTCGATAAACGACGGGCGCATCGGGCGGTCGATCAGGCGGCATGCCAAAATCGCCTCGGTCGAGGGGCGACCCTCGCGGCGGAAAAACGAGCCGGGAATCGCGCCCTTCGCATAGGCGCGCTCTTCAACGTCAACCGTCAGCGGGAAAAAGTCGAAGTGATCTTTCGGCTGCTTCGAGACGCTGGTGGCCGACAGCAGCATAGTTTCGCCGTCGAGGTAGGCCACGGCCGAGCCCTGCGCCTGCTGGGCGAGACGGCCGGTTTCGAAACGGATTGTGCGAGTGCCGAATTTACCGTTATCGATGACGGTCTCGGCGAACTTGATTTCGGGACCCTCCAAGGTCTCCTCCTTCTGTCGCCCGCACAGTGCTGGCGTGGCTCAACACCGAGCGGTGCCAAGCATCTCGCGCTGACCATCAGTAACCAAGTTCTGGAATTGCTCCAGCCCTCCGCCACCGACAATCAGTCGCGTAAGCGCTATGCGGATGGATACGAACTAGCCCAGTGTATCCCGAGACACTGCAAAACCGCCGGTGTGCCAGCAAAACGCCAGCCGCGGCACACCGGCGGCGATGCCTAGTTGCGTGCCACATCCAGGGCACGCTGCAAATCGGCAATCAGATCGGCAACCGGTTCAATACCAACCGAGATCCGCACCAGCCCCGCACTAATGCCGGCAGCTTCTTGAGCTTCCGGAGTCATCGAAGCGTGCGTCATCGTGGCCGGATGCGCAACGAGCGATTCGGTGCCGCCGAGCGACTCAGCCAGGCTGAACAATTGCAGCGAATCGACGAATTTGCGAACCGCATCCAGGCCGCCAGCAAGTTCAATCGACAGCATCGCACCAAAGCCTCGCTGCTGCTGCGCAGCCAACTCGTGCTGCGGATGCGCTGTCAGCCCCGGATAGTTGATGCGGGTAATTGCCGGATGCTCGGCGATTGCCGCGACGATGTCTTGGGCGTTGCGCTGGTGCCGCTCGACACGCACTTCGAGTGTTCGCAGCCCGCGCAGCACCTGGTGCGAGTCGACAGGAGAAGCGGTCAGCCCGAGCACATTACCCCACCAGTCAAAGAGTTCGGCGTGCTCGGCGCTCTTGGCAACCACCGCGCCCTGCACCACATCCGAGTGACCATTGAGGTACTTGGTGACCGAGTGCACGACCACATCGACACCGAACTCGAAAGGCTGTTGCAGCAGCGGCGTGAGGAAGGTGTTGTCGGCAACAACCAGCGCACCGATCTCGTGGGCGGCCGACGTTACGGCCCGCAAGTCGGTAATGCGCAGCAGCGGGTTCGACGGGGTCTCAAGCCACACGAGTGCGGGTTTCAGCTGCTGCAAGCGCGTTCGAGCGGCTTCAGCGTCGGAGAAATCTACGGGCTCAAATTGGTAAAGCCCCTTGCTTGCCAACTGCTCAAACTGCCGCCACGAGCCGCCATAACAGTCGTGCGGATATGCGACCGTGTCGCCGGCGCGCAGCAGCGCCACGATCGGCAGCAGCACTGCCGCCATACCGGTGGCGACGACGGTAGCGCCGGCACCGCCCTCGAGCTTTGCGATCGCTTCCCCGAGCAGTGCCCGGGTTGGGTTACCCGATCGGGTGTAGTCAAACTCGCGAGGTTCGCCGAGCGCTGCAAATGTGTAGTTGGTCGAGCTGTACACCGGTAGCACGACAGCTCCGTGGTTGCGGTCGGTTTCGATTCCAGCCCGGATGGCCTGGGTGAGTGCGGTTGGCTCGGTCACTATTCGCCTCTTTCACGTCTTCTGAATCCGGTCTTGCCGGTGTCGACAGGTTGAGGCGAACCTATTTGAGGATGCGCGATAGGCGCCAATGCGGCGCAGTAGTGCGTCACACGGCGCCATATCGCGTCATATTTATCACCGCGCCGGCCAGCTGCGGCCGGTTTCGGCTAGGGATGCACGTTCGGGAATTCCCCTGTGGGCTGTTCACCCTGGTCGTAAATTTCGCGGGGCGAGCCGACGATCTTCGGGTCGGGAGTGCCGACAACCCGGTGGTCCTTACCCGGGTAATCGAACAGCGATAGAACGTGGCGCATTGCTTCGAGTCGGGCACGCTTTTTGTCGTTCGACTTCACGACCGTCCAGGGCGATTCGGCAGTGTCGGTGTAAAAAAACATCGCTTCTTTGGCGTCCGAGTAGTCGTCCCACTTGTCGAGCGAGGCGAGGTCGGTCGGCGACAGCTTCCACTGGCGCACGGGGTCGTCACGACGCGAGGCGAAGCGCGAGAGCTGCTCGGCACGCCCCACCGAGAACCAAAATTTGATGATGTGAATACCCGAGTTCACGAGCATCCGCTCAAATTCGGGTGCCGAACGCGTGAACTCGAGATATTCGGTGGGCGTGCAATAGCCCATGACCCGCTCAACACCGGCGCGGTTATACCAAGACCGGTCAAACAGCACGATCTCGCCGCCCGAGGGAAGATGCTCGACGTAGCGCTGGAAGTACCACTGGGTTGCTTCTTTTTCGGTGGGCTTTTCGAGTGCCACGGTGCGGGCCCCGCGCGGGTTCAGGTGTTCCATAAAGCGCTTGATTGCGCCGCCCTTACCCGCTGCATCGCGGCCCTCAAAAATGATGATGATTTTTTGGCCGGTTTCTTTCACCCAGGTCTGCAGTTTGAGCAGCTCAATCTGTAACTGACGCTTCTGACGCTCGTAGACACGACGGGTCAGTTTTTTGTCGTAGGGATATCCCTGGCGCCACGCATCCGGGTCGGCGCTGCTGTGACCGCGCAATTCGCGCAGTTCGTCGACTTCATCGGCCATATCGGGAAGGCCCGCTTTGTCGAGGCGATAGGTGGATGAATCGTCAGCTCGCAGCGAATCGAGCGTGGTGAAGGTGGTTGCCCGCTTTGCGGCGGCACCCGCGGCAGCCTTGCTTTCTTGGTTCGGCTTCTTGTTTGCGGTTGCCTTGATGCTGGCGTCTTGATCCTGACTCATGCCTTAATTTTATGCCGTTCATAACGGGCCTCGAAATCGCTGTACGTCGAGCACAAAAAACTGTGTCCCCACCGGAATTTCGGTGGGGACACAGCCAAACGAATGCGAATTTGTAACTAGCGGCGAAGGCCGAGTCGCTCGATGAGCGAACGGTAGCGCTCAATGTCGACGTCAGCGAGGTAGCTGAGCAGACGACGGCGCTGACCAACCATCAGCAGCAGTCCGCGGCGCGAGTGGTGGTCGTGCTTGTGGAACTTGAGGTGCTCGGTGAGCTCTTTGATGCGAGCGGTCAGCAGTGCGACCTGCACCTCGGGGCTGCCCGTGTCACCCTCGTGAGTGGCGTACTCGGCAATGATGTCGTTCTTCTGCTGTGCGTCCAGTGCCATGGGCATTCCCTTCGTTCGCTGCGCGGCGCGCCTCACCCATTGTGAGAGCTCTCTCTATCCGCGGCCGATTACACGGCAACCTGACCACTATACCCGACAATCGAATGGGCTTGCAAATGCAAATGACATGCGGGACATCGGGAAAGCGCGTGCCGGCCCGCAACTACGGACCGGCACGGCACTCGAGCGAATGAAAACGCCTACTTCACGCCCAACAGGTCAATCACAAAAATCAGTGTGCGTCCCGAGAGCGGGTGTCCCCCGGCATTGCCGTAGGCAAGCTGCGGCGGGCAAATGAGTTTACGGCGGCCACCCACACGCATACCGGGAATGCCCTCCTGCCAACCCTTCACGAGCATCGCGAGCGGAAACTCGATCGGTTCGCCGCGCGACCAGGATGAGTCAAACTCGGCGCCCGATTCGTAGTCGACACCGAGATAGTGCACATTTACGATGCCGCCGGCCTGCGCCTCATCACCGTCACCAACGGTGATGTCTTCAATAATGAGTTCGGTCGGTGCCGGACCCTCGGGCATATCAAGTTCTGGCTTCTGCAGTTCAGTCATGCTTCGATGCAACCACATTTGTTTGCGCTGCACCTGCGTGCCGCTGCTGTTGCGCGCTATTGAGCACCTCGCGGTGCTGGCGGGTCGCCTCGAGAAGTGCCCGTTCAAGCGGCCTGCGAAGTGGATCGCGCTTGTCGACCGCGGCGTGTTCGCGCGCGAAGGCGAGCCGGGTGGCGCTGCGGATAAACCCTCGCATCGCCTCGGCAACATGCGGCGGCTGCTTTGCTGCCCAGTGCAGCGCGGCCCGGCGGGTCTTCCAGTCGGTAATCATCCGCACCTCTTCGCGCGTAAACCAGCCCGCTCGGCGGTACTCATCGAGTCGGCGGCGCAGCACTGCTACGTCTCGGTCTTGCAGACGCATCAGCATCCAGACGACCACTCCAAATAGCGGCACCTGCACAATGAGGTAGTAGATCACCCACGAAAGCGGGTTTCCTGGCTCGATACCAAGTAGCGGCAGCACCAGCACCGCGCCACCGTTCCACAGCGCGTGTAGTCCGATTGCCGCGAGCAATCCGACGGCACCGGCCACAACAAACCGCCACGCTTCGTGGTGCCGCGCGGCCCATCCGATCGCCAGGCCAAACACCCCCGTGAACAGCACGTGAGCGAAAGGCGAGAGGATGCAGCGCACCACGAGCATCCACATAAACTCGGTGCCGAACGATTCACTCGAGGCGAAATAAATAATGTTCTCGGTAAAGGCGAACCCGGCGCCAATCATGGCCGCGTAAATAAAACCGTCGAGCGGACCGCCAACCTCGCGGCGAGCAATGAGCACTATGAGCAGCAGCCCGAGTGATTTCATCGCCTCTTCAAGCACCGGTGCCTGCACCAACAGTGAAAACACCGCTTGTGGCAGCTGCTCGGTGACATAGTTTTCGGCCACGTCCACCAGGAAGTTTCCGGTCAGTAACGTCCCAGCCACTGCCGCCCCGGCGCCATAAATGGCCATGAGCGCAAGTAAGAGTGGCGGTTCGGGTTCCCAGCGATCGAGATAGGCGACCGCGGCCAGCACCAGTGAGAGCGGGATGAGCGCCGGCAGCACCATGATGAGCGCGTTCACCCGCCAGGTCGACAGCATCCACCCCAGCGTAATGAGCGCAATTAGCAACAGGAGCGCCAGCGCGATAAGCCAAGCCAGCGGCACCAAGCGCGCACGGTTCCGAACACGCCGAAGCCGCTCATCAAGCTGCATCGATCGATCGGTCAGCCGCGGCGCCTGCATATCTGGGGCATTCTCCTCATCACAACGGTCGGTTTTGCCCACCGCGGCTCAAAACCATGTGCCACAAGCGCGAGCAAACGAATGCGTCTAGAGTAAACCGCACCTACGACATCTGGCCGGATGACGCGCACTCAGCCGAAACGAGCATTCCCAAGCTAGATTTACTGCATGGGCAACAAACGAATCGTGACCGTCAAAAGAGTCTTGTTCGTAACAGGGCTGGGTGTTGGCTACGTGCTCGGCGCCCGCGCCGGACGAGAACGCTACGAACAGATCGTCCGTCTAACGCGCCGAGCAGCCGCGTCTGCGCCGGCACAGCGCGCGGGTGATTTTGCCCGTGAACAGCTCGATAGCGCCTCGGAAAGCATCGCCCGCCTCACCGGCGAGCTCGAAGAAAAATCGCGCGAACTCCCCGGGAAGCTGGTTCACACTGCCGAATCGCTGCGCGCTGATCTCAAACGCCGTGCCGTCGACTTCAGCGACAGTTTTGATGATGCGCAGGCGCAGCGGCTTTTCGACGCTGCCGAGCGACACTCGGATGCGATTGACGAGCTCGAAAGTGATGATGACTCGATGATCGACACCGAAAACGCCGACGAGCGCAATCTCAATCAGCCCTAAGAATTCGGCTTCGCGCCGTTTAACGGCGCGAAGCGAATGAAAAACGGGCGGGCCTTCCGAAACTTGTTCGGGAGGCCCGCCCGTATGAGTAGGTCGCTACCTGCTAGGCAACTTCGATGCTGTCAAGGTCAACCAGGTCGAGCGAGTCGATCTGACGCTCGAACTCGGCAACCTCTTCGTCGGTGAGCAGCTTCCGGTCGCCGAGGGTCGGGATGCTGCCGGCAAGCTGTTCGGCCTGCAGCAGTTCCTCAACCTGCTCGCGGGTGAGCAGGCCCTCTTCAACCGCGATATCGGCAACCGACTCGCCGGTGCGCTGGGCGCGCTTGGCGATCTTCGAAGCGGCGGAGTAGCCAATAACCGGGTTGAGGGCGGTGACCAGACCGATGTTGGCACGCACCTGGCTCTCGGTGCGCTCGCTGTTGGCGGTGATGCCGTTTACACAGTTGACGCGCAGCGTGCGCAGTGCGCGGCGCAGCCAGGTTGAGTTCTGCATCAGCGTGTGCAGCATAACCGGCTCGAATGCGTTCAGCTGCAGCTGACCGGCCTCGACCGCCATCGACACGGTGACGTCGTTACCGGCAACCACATAGGCAACCTGGCTAACCGCCTCCGGGATAACCGGATTGACCTTACCGGGCATGATCGATGAACCGGCCTGGCGCGCGGGCAGGTTGATCTCGTTGAAACCAGCCTGTGGGCCCGACGAGAGCAGGCGCAGGTCATTACAAATCTTCGAGAGCTTCATAGCGGCGCGCTTCATCACGCTCGAAACCGACATGAACACACCGGTGTCGCTCGTGGCCTCGATGAGGTCGCTCGCGCCGACAATGTCATCGCGTCCGGTGATCTTACGCAGGTGCGGAACCACCGCGGCAGAGTAGTCGGGGTGTGCGTTAATACCGGTACCGATTGCGGTACCACCGAGGTTGAGCTCGAGAACGAGCTTCTGCACCTCGATGAGGCGGTCGATATCTTCGCTAATGGTGGTGGCCCAGCCGTGGAATTCCTGGCCGAGAGTCATCGGCACAGCATCCTGCATCTGGGTGCGGCCAACCTTGAGAACGTGGCTGAACTCGACGCTCTTCTTGAGGAATGCGTCCTGCAACAGACGGTATTCGGCAACGAGGTTTTGCATCGAGTGCACGATGCCGATCTTCACCGACGACGGGTAGGCGTCGTTGGTCGACTGCGCCATGTTGACGTGGTCGTTGGGCGAGATGTACTGGTATTCGCCCTTCTTGTGACCGGCCAGTTCGAGGGCGCGGTTGGCGATCACCTCGTTGGCGTTCATATTCGAGCTGGTGCCGGCACCACCCTGGATGACACCCACAACGAATTGATCGTGCAGCTTGCCATCGATGATCTCCTGGCAGGCGGCATCAATGTACTTACCGATTTCGGGATCGAGCTGACCGATTTCAACGTTTGCCCGGCAAGCGGCCTGCTTCACCTGTGCCAGCGCCACGATGAAGTCGGGATATACGCCAATCTTGCGTCGAGCGATGTCGAAGTTTTCGACCGCGCGAGCGGTGTTAACACCGTAGTACGCGTCAGCCGGGATCTTCATTTCGCCGATCGAATCCTGTTCGATGCGGTAGTCCTGACCGTCAACCATGAACCGCGACCTTCCTCTGTCGAAGCTACGACCGCACCGATGCGGTCATCTTTCGCTCTCACCCTATCGCAAGATGAACCGCATTCGTTTTACGTTCGCACAGAGTTTGCTGGTAGTCGTGGTGCAGATTGCCAGCCACCCAGCTAGCGACCCCGCAGCGCGTCAAGCATGAGCCCGACCAGTGCATCCACCTGCAGATCGTCTGAATGCACCAGATCCTCGTCGCTGCCGTCAAGGGCACGCGCGGCAAGTCCCTGCTTCGAATCAATGAGATCGGCCACATGTGCATCAATCGTCTGCGAGGCAATGATGCGCCAGGCGGTAACCGGCGTTTCCTGCCCGATGCGGTGCACCCGGTCGATCGCCTGGGTTTGTTCGGCAGCGGTCCAGCTCAGCTCGGCAAGCACCACATCACTTGCCACCTGCAGGTTAATTCCCACACCGGCCGCGAGCAGCGAACACACCACGACCTTCACCTCGGGATCGGTCTGGAATGCTTTCACGGCACGGTCACGCGCCAGCTGCGACTGCTCGCCGCGGATCGATACGGTGCGGATGCCCTCGGCAGCGAAGGCGGCTTCGGCGCGGTCGAGCGCCTCAACATGTTTCGCGAAGTAGACAACCTTGCCCACCGAGTGCGCCAGCTGGGCGGTGTACTGAGCTGCCAGCTCGGATTTCGCCACACCGATGCGGTGGAGCATGGCAAAAATCGAGTCGCCGGCGCTGGATGCTTTTGACTCCTGCACTTCGTGGTGCGCCACCATTTGCAGCCGCTTGAGGTCGATCGTGTGCGGCGGCAGATCGCTCGCCTGGAGGATGCGCGCGTAACGTGCCAGCAAGCGTTCCACCAGAGCCGCCTCGGCCCGACGAATCGACGATCCTTCGTCACTATCAAGCTCGATCGGCATATCGACAATGCGTTTCGATGGCAGCGATTTGGCCACATCAACCTTGCGACGCCGAACAATGCCGAGATCAATTACCTCGCGTCGTGCCGCGGCCATGAAGCCAGGGTCAGAAGGCACCAGGCCGGTTGCATCCAACCGGTCAAGTAGCTGCTGCGAAGGGCGGTACTCCCCCACCTGGCCCGGAATTTCTTCAATCCAACCCAAAAAATGCCAGATCGATTTGAAGTCCTCCACCGAATTAATCAGCGGCGTACCGGTGAGCGCCATCAGCAGCGGCCGATCACCGGGAATCTGGCCGCGCAGCGTGTTCGCCAGCTGCGTCACCAGACGAGAACGCTGCGAAGTGGGGTTTTTAATGAAGTGCGCCTCATCAACCACCATGCCCCGCAGCCCGAGACGCTGCAGCCAGCCCACGTGCCGATCAAGAATTTCGTAGTTGATGATGAACACGTCAGCAAACGCATCCACATTTTCACCATCGCCAGAAATAACCGTGGCGCGGCGTCCGGGTGTCCAACGCGCAACCTCCTGTGCCCAGTTGGTTTTCACCACGTTCGGCACGACGCACAAAAGCGGATAGGCGTCGGCAACCGATGCCGCCAAAATTGATTGCGCGGTCTTACCGAGGCCCGGCTCATCAGCCAGCAAAAACTCTCGGTGACCGTAGCGCACCGCCTCAACCAGCTGCGCCTGGTGCGGCATCAGCGCGCGTCCGGCGGGCGCTACCCGGTCGAACCGCGGTGGATCGGGCAATTCCATCGAGGCAGCCCCGCCACCGGCACCGGTTTCAAATGCTTTCAGGATGGGGTCGATCACTTCCCAATCGCGCAGCTGCGAATAGTGGGTTGCTGGCAGGGTGAGTTTTTCGAGTTTTGGTTCGAGGAAGGGCTGCGATCGCACGCGCGCCTTCACGCCCACCGGCATAACCTGCCGTTCACGCAGTTTTTCGGGCACAACGGCGCCGGTTACTGGCACATCCGGTTCGTCATCGACGACCATATCGATGCCACCGGCAAAGAGCATCTGCTTGCGCATCGCGCGCGCTTGGGGCGTGGTGGCTGTTTCGGCCTGCAAGAGGCGAATAAGCGAGGTGTCTCGCGCAGCTGTTTTCGCCATGATCGCGGCCAAACCGTCAAGCCGCTTCATCGCGTCGTTACGCTCGGCATCGCTGATGGTGTCATCAGTTTTTAGGCGCGCCCGCTCCTCGCGCATCAGCAGCGCGACCACCTGGAATTTGGTGCGGTTAGTGGCCGAGACATGCCCGCGCATCACCGCCGCTTCAACCTCGCGAACCGCTTTTGCAAGCTGCGGGATCACACCGGTGTTGTCAGTTGCGGCACGCTTTCGCCGGGCACCGTACTGCCCGCGGCGGGAATTCGACACCATGACTCCTTCACTGGCCGGCGGCGCTCGCCGCTGGCGGTTCCGATCACAACTGGGGATCGGACGAATAAAGCAACGAATCGAACGGTCAACTTTCTCGATTCGAACGCGGACGGCGAGTATGCAGATGCTCAACCATCGCAGGCGCACCGCTCATTCTAGCCGCAGCAGGGCGGTCGGATGCAATAATGAACCGCGTGACCGCCAATACCGCCGATCCCTCCCAGCCATCGAGCTCGCAGCCGTTCTCGCGTCCGCCCGCAAAACTCAGCGGCGACTGGAGCGCGCATATTGCCACCACGCTCGATCGGCTCGCCTTTGTGCTCGCGGGGCTTGATAACCGGGCGTGGGATGCACCCAGCCGATGCGAACAATGGCGGGTGCGGGATGTTGTTGGCCACCTTCTCTGGCGTTTGGGTTCAACCAACCGCGAACTGATCACCAGCGGCCTTGGGGCAACCCTCACGAGCGCACTCAACCCGAACGCGGCGATCGCAAAGATCGCTATCGAGCTCGGTGATGCTTCCGAGGCCGAGCTGCTTTCCGGGCTCGAAGAACTCTCTGCCGACAAGATGGCCGGTATTGGCCGCAGCACCGTCGTTGAACTCACCGAGGCGGTGGTGCACGCCTACGACATCACCGATGCGCTGGAGCTGCCGCTGCGCTTGAGCCCGCGCTCAACCAGCGCCGTGGCGCTGTCGCGGCTGCGGGTCGGCGGCCGCAACGCAAAGATCACTAAAAAGCATTCGCTGCGCGCAATTGACGCCGGCTGGCAGATCGGTAATGGCCCGGCGCTCGACGCCACCGCAGCCGAAATCATCATGCACCTGTTCGGCCGCACCCGGCTCAACCCGGATCAATAGCCGGCCCGATTGCTACCGGGCGGCAGGCACTTTGTGAGTCCCGTCGCCAAGCTCAGCAGCCGGCCATAAAACGCCAAGCGCCGGCTCAGCAGCCGGCCATAAAGCGCCGCGTCTCGAGCGTTTCAGCACGCATCCGCAGCCGGGTGCGAGTCTCGTCGACATCGTGCCCCATCCGCTCGATGAGCGCCTCGAGGCTGGCGAATTTTTCCATGCCTCGAATCCGCTGCACGAACGCAATATCCACCGATTCGCCGTAAAGATCGAGGTTTGCATCCAGTAGATGCGCCTCAACCTGACGCTGCGGCACACCCTCAAACGTTGGGTTGTTCCCCACCGAAACTGCGGTGGGATACACCCGGCCGCCTGAGCGGAACCAACCCGCGTACACACCATCGGCCGGAATCAGACCCTCGACCGTGGCGGGGTCGAGATTTGCGGTTGGAAATCCGAGCTCGCGACCGCGCTTTGCCCCGTGCACCACCGTGCCCGACACCACGTGGTAGCGGCCAAGCATCTGTGTGGCGAGCTCAACGTCACCGGCGCTCAGTGCTTCGCGCAACCAGGTTGACGATGCGCGCCGACCTGTTGGGCCGGGAATATCCTCGGGAACGATCACCTCGAAGCCGCGTTCGCGTCCCACGCGCCGCAGGAGCTCGACATCGCCCGCTCCCCCGCGGCCAAACCGAAAATCACTCCCCACTATGAGCAACTCGGTGCCGAGCTGCTCGACAAGCACGCGCTCGATGAACTCTTCTGGCGATAGATTCGCCAGCTCGCGGGTAAACGGCAGCACGACCGCTGCATCCACACCAAAAGTGGCTATCTGCTCGAGCTGCTGCCGCGGCGACAATATCGGTACCGGGCAGCGGTCTGGCGCAAAAAGGGCCAGCGGATGTCGATCAAATGTCACCACCACCGCGTGCAGCCCACGCCGGTCAGATTCGGCCCGCACCAGCTCAAGCAGGGTTTGGTGGCCGCAGTGCACACCATCAAACTTGCCAATTGTCACCGCCGCGGGGCGCAGCGCGGCCGGGAATTCATCGGGTTGGTAAATCGTGATCATATCGTCGACGGCTTCATTCGGGTTGCTGGACGAGACTCGAGGTAGGCGGCTCCAATGAGCGGCAAGACGAACGGAATATACAGGTATCCGCGACCAAAGCCGCTCCACACGGTGTCTGCCGGGAAATATTCGGGGTGTACGGCCGAAAGCATACCCACAGTCAGCACCCCGGCGAGCTCAAACCCCACCGCGCCGGCGGCAATACCCTGCCACGATCGGCTGCGGTGTGCCAGCGCCAAAGCGATTCCGGCGAGCAAATACACCGCCGCTGCAACCGCGCTGAGCGTATAGGCAAACGGTGCGGCATCAAAATCACGCACAATCTGCACGACGCTGCGCCCGGTGGCCCCCACAAAAAGCACGATGTACACCGCAACCAGCACCGGCGACGCCTGTTCCGGACGGCGCGGTTTACGAGCTGACGCGGTTTCGGTAGTTTTCGCAAATACGCCCAAACTACTGCCCCGCTATCCCAATAGTGGTGCGTTGCCGAGCCAGATCTGCTGCATCCGGAACACCATCACCGAAGCCGAAAGCGCCGCGATTCCCAGCACCGCATTTGCCCAGCGGCCACGATCGATAAGTGCCCACAGGATGCCGCCGAGCGGGAAGATCACCAGCGCCACCTGGTACATCCAAAACTCCAGGCCATCACCGAGGCAGACATTGCCCCACAGCGGCGCCACAATCGCGAGCACCAGCTGTACGAGTGCGAGCAGCGCCACCACCGCCACCGAACCGGCGGTGAAATCCCCCGGAGGCCGATTGCGGAACGCCTGCACCAGGCAAATGATGCCGGCGAGGGCCCCAATCCCAAACTGGAGCCACGTGTACCACTCGATCATGCGCCGCCTCCGTCACGCTGCGGAAAATTCATCAGTGTCTTTGTACGTCCGGCGCGGATTTCTACCAGCCCGATTGGTTCCCCGGCATCCGTGAGCGCGGCCACGGGCGTTCCGGCTGGCAGATCGGCGATTGTCAGCGTTGACAGCGGCTGGTCGGCGGCGGTTTGCGGCGCGATGACCGCGGCAGGTGCGGGGATGCGCTGCCCGTTACGCAGCGCTCTGGCTCGGTCGGCATCGCAGCGCATTTGCGGAAACCTGCGAACCAGCAGTTCGGTGGGTGAGAGCAGTGCCGCAGCCAACCGTCGCGCCTCATCGGTGCCCGCTTCGCTATCGGGCGCGGGACGCTCAGTAGCAAGCGCGGCCGCATCCGCAACGTGGAAGCTGCCAACGCTGGCACGCCGCAGCAGACACACGTGTGCGGGAACACCGAGTGCCAGGCCAAGGTCACGACCGAGCGCGCGAATATAGGTGCCCGAAGAACACGACACGCGCACATCCACATCCACAATCGCTTGACCCTCGGCCTCACCATGGGTGACGCGACGCACTTCCAGCTCGTGAATCGTCACCCGCCGCGATGTCAATTCGACCCGCTCACCCTCGCGAACGCGCTGATAGGCGGGTTTACCATCAATTTTGATGGCCGATACAGCACTGGGCACCTGATCAATTTCGCCAATAAATTGCGGCACCACACCCTGCACCTCGGCCGGAGTGATTGCCACAATGTCTTCCCGTCCGGCAACTTCGGTAATTTCACCGTCAGCGTCCTCGGTGTCGGTGGCGATGCCGAGCCGAATGGTTGCCTCATACTCTTTGTCGTCGCCAATAAGATACGTGAGCAGGCGGGTCGCATCCCCCACCCCAACCAGCAACAGGCCGGTTGCTGCAGGGTCGAGCGTGCCGGCATGACCGACCTTGCGGGTGCCCAGGGCTCGACGAACTCGAGCCACGACATCATGGCTGGTAATACCGGCCGGTTTGTCGATGAGCAGCAGGCCGTGCGGGCCGGTTGGTGACGAAGACATACTGTTCCCGAGTCTACCGTCAGGGCGGCCGTAGCGGGTGCGGCAGCAGCTATCCGTGCGGCCCGATAGGCTGACCGGATGCGAACGAGCATTATCGGAGTTGGCGCGGTGGGCGGGGCCCTGGCCGCACTATTCGATCGTGCCGGGCATGAAATCACCGCCATTGTTCGACCCGAAAGCGCCAGTGCCGCAATAATCCAGCGCGATGGCCTGCGCCTAAGTGGCGCGCGCGGAACGCATCTTGCGCGGATACGAGTTGCCCACGAGCTGCCCAAAAACACCGAGCTAGTCATCGTGGCCACCCGCACCTTTCAAACCGATGCGGCACTCCAGGCCCATGCCGCACGGCTCGGCCCAGCCGGATTGCTTGCGAATGTGCCGGTCGTAATCGCACAAAACGGCTTGGATGGCCCACAGCGAGCTGTCACCGCACTGCACCGTGACGATAGCGGCGGTGTTTTTGGTGCGCTGGCACTGTTTCCGGCCACCCAGCGAGCCCCCGGCGACACAGTATTGACCGGCGACGGCCGAGTCTGTCTGGCGCCAGCTCGACCCCAGGATTTTGCCACCGCCAAGCAGCTCGCCTCGTTTTTTGACGATGCTTTCCCCACACTCGCGCTGCCGCGACTATATCCGGCTCTGTGGAGCAAGCTGCTCGTCAACCAGGTCAACGCCCTACCGGCCATTACCGGCAAGAGCGTGCAATTTACCTGCCGCCATCCGCTTACGTCCGCAATTTTGGCCCACTCGCTCACCGAGGCGGTCGCGGTGGCGGATGCGCACGGCATCCGCTGCATTAATATCGGCGTGTTGACGCCCGCCCACACGAGCATGATTCGCGCGGGTGCGGCGCTCGCCGTGGTGCGCTCGCGATTGGCGACAGCTTTTGGTGTGCGCCCCAACCCGGCGTCGACGCTGCAGGCAATCCGCCGCGGTCAGCCCACCGAAATCGACGATCTTAACGGTGCGGTTGTGCGGGCAGCAGCCGAAGTGGGGCTTTCGGCGCCGGTGAACGCGACGCTCACCGCACTCGTGCACGAGGTGAGCCGCAGCGGGCGGCATCTCAGCCTCGCCGAGCTGCGGCGTCGGATGGCGAAGCTCGGCGACGCTGATCGCGGAGGGGCTGCTGAGTGCGCAGGGGCTACGCTGCCACAATGACCGATAACCCACTGGTGACCGCAGTGATCGACTGGTACCGCTTCGACCACCGCGATTTTCCCTGGCGCGATCCCGATGTGACGCCCTGGGGCATTTTGGTGAGCGAGGTCATGTCGCATCAAACGCAAATGTCGCGAGTCACGCCCCGCTGGCTGGAGTTCATGCGGCGCTGGCCCACCCCGGCAGCGGCTGCCCAAGCGTCGGATGCCGAGATCCTGCGGGTGTGGGACCGGCTCGGCTACCCGCGCCGGGCGCTGGCGCTGCGCCAGTGCGCGCTAGCCATAGTTGAACGGCACGATGGCGAGGTACCGGCCGATCGTGAAGCGCTGCAGGCGCTCCCGGGTATCGGCCCCTACACCTCTGCGGCGGTGTGTTCGTTTGCATTCGGGATGCGCGTGCCGGTGGTCGACACAAATGTGCGCCGGGTGATTGCCCGGGCGGTTCACGGCGATGAGGTTGCGTGGCGGCCGAATGCGCGCCGTGATGAGGCCGAGATGCTGGCCCTACTGCCCCGCGTGGATGCCGATGTGCAGCCCTGGAATGCCGGGGCCATGGAGCTGGGCGCTACCGTGTGTTCACAGCGATCCCCTGATTGTGTCCGCTGCCCCATCGCCGAGATATGCGAGTGGCGCGGTGCCGGGTTCCCGTCGCTTCCCGATTCCGAGCGCGAGCGGCGGCAGCTTCGGCAACCAAAGTTTGCCGGCAGCAATCGTCAGCGTCGCGGCCGTGTGATGGCGATCGCGCGCGCTTCGCATGGCGGTTTTGCCATCGATCAGCTCTGGAATCGCATCCTGCTGGAGACAGATTTTTGTGCCCCGGAAGATTCGGTGCAGCTTGCTCGAGAACGCGAACAGCATCTGGCAGCTGCCGCGACGCTAGTTGCCGAGGGGATGCTGCAGCAGCGCGGCGATTGGATCTCGCTGCCGGGCGAGCCGGCACCATAGGTGGCCAGGGCACACAAAAGGCAGCGCCCCGCAAACGGCGAGTGCCCCGCTCACTCAACTGAGTGACGGGGCACTGCCGTGGGTTCAGCGCCGCTATTCGGCTGCTGATTCGCTATCGCGGTAGGGGTCGGCCTCGCCGGCAAACGACTTCCCCTCGCGTTCGCGGGCGACCCGTTCGTCGGCCTCACGTGCCTGCGCGAGCAGGTCATCAATGCGGCCAGCGTTTTCGGGAAGTGCGTCGAGGACAAATTCGATGCTGGGAGTGAGCCGGGTGTTGAGCTGCCGGCCGATTTCCGACCGGATCATGCCCGTTGCCGACTTGAGCGCCGCAGCGGTGCCCTTTCGTTCTTCTTCGGTGCCATAGACCGTGTAGAAGATCGTGGCGTGCTGCAGATCACCGGTGACTCGCACATCCGTGACGGTGACAAAGCCCAGGCGCGGGTCTTTTACTCCCCGCTCAAGAGTTTTTGCCACCAGCACGTGGATGCGTTCAGCGAGTCGAGCTGCGCGTGGATTTTCAGTCACGGGGCTTCTCTACCATCTCAATCGTTTCGATCTCGTCGCCGATCTGAATATCGTCGAATTTGCCGAGGCCGATACCACACTCGAAGCCCTCCCGGACCTCGGTGACATCGTCCTTGAAGCGGCGCAGTGATTCGATGGCCAGGCCATCTGCCACCACGACGCCCTCGCGAATGATGCGGGCCTTGGCGTTGCGGGTGATCGTGCCCGACTGCACCATACAGCCGGCGATATTGCCCCACTTCGACGAGCGGAAGATCTCACGGATCTCGGCAACACCCGACTGGACTTCCTCGTACTCCGGTTCGAGCATGCCGCGCAGCGACTTCTCAATGTCTTCGATCGCCTGGTAGATGACCGAGTAGAACCGGATGTCGACGCCCTCGCGGGCTGCACGCTCGCGAGCCTTGGCGTCGGGGCGCACGTTGAAGCCGATGATCACGGCGTTGTCGACAGTGGCGAGCGACACATCCGACTCGGAGATCGCACCCACCGCGCGGTGAATGATGCGCAGCTGTACCGACTCGTCGATTTCGATCTTGAGCAGTGAGTCTTCGAGCGCTTCGACAGCACCCGAAACATCGCCCTTGAGAATGAGGTTGAGTGACTGCACCTTGCCCTCTTCGAGCGCACGAGTGAAGTCTTCCAGCGACATCCGCTTGCGAGCCTTCGCCAGCTGGGCGTTACGCTCGGCCGCCTCACGTTTTTCAGCGATCTGGCGAGCCGTACGGTCGTCCTCGGTCACGATAAACGTGTCACCGGCGCGCGGCACCGAGCTGAGCCCCTGCACCTGCACCGGACGCGACGGACCGGCTTCGGTAACGTCATTACCGTTTTCGTCGAGCATTGCACGCACGCGACCGTAGGCGGTGCCGGCCACGATCGAGTCGCCAACACGCAGCGTACCCGACTGGATGAGCACGGTTGCCACCGAGCCGCGACCGCGGTCGAGTTTCGCTTCGATAGCGGTACCGCGAGCGTCACGGTTGGGGTTGGCTTCCAGCTCGAGCGCGGCATCAGCGGTGAGCAGCACGGCGTCGATCAGCTCGGAGATGTTTTCGCCCTTCTTGGCCGAAACATCCACGAACATGGTGTCGCCACCGTAGTCTTCGGCCACCAGGCCATACTCGGTCAGCTGTGAGCGCACCTTCTGCGGGTTGGCGCCGTCAACATCGATCTTGTTGACCGCAACCACGATCGGCACGCCGGCCGCCTGGGCGTGGTTCAACGCCTCAATGGTCTGCGGCATGATGCCGTCATCGGCGGCGACCACGAGGATCGCGATGTCAGTGACATTGGCACCGCGGGCACGCATGGCGGTAAACGCCTCGTGACCGGGGGTGTCGATGAAGGTGATCGCGCGGCGGACGCCCTCGTGCATCCCGGTGACCTGGTAGGCACCGATGTGCTGGGTAATGCCGCCAGCTTCACTGGCACCCACGTCAGCGCGACGGATTGCATCCAGCAGCGCGGTCTTACCGTGGTCGACGTGACCCATGACGGTGACCACTGGCGGACGGGGCTCCATGTCTTCTTCGTCTTCGACCTCTTCTGCCTCGAGGTCGATGTCAAACTGTTCGAGCAGTTCGCGGTCTTCGTCCTCGGGCGAAACGATCTCGATACGGTAGCCGAGCTCTTCACCCAGCACCTCAAAAGTTGCTTCGTCGAGCGATTCGGTAGCCGTTGCCATCTCACCAAGGTGGAAAAGCACCGTCACGAGGTCGCCGGGCGAAGCATCAATTTTGTCGGCAAAGTCGGCGATCGATGCGCCGCGACGCAGCCGGATGCGCGTCTCACCATCACCGTGTGGAACTTTCACACCGCCGATGGTCGGCGCTTCCCGCATCTCGTACTCGGCGCGTTTCGCCCGCTTCGACTTGCGCGACTTCGACTTACCGCCGCCGCGACCGAAGGCACCCGCGGTGCCGCCGCGACGTCCGCCGCCGCCACCGGGACGACCGCCCGGACGGCCGCCGAAACCACCGGGACCGCCGGGGCCACCTCCGCGGCCACGACCGCCGCCACCTGGGCGACCGGCGTGCTGCGGCTTTTCACCGGGCAGCACTCGCGGCTGACCCGGACGCGGAGCCTGCAACCCGGCCGTGTGCATCCCGGGGCGGGGGCGATTGCCACCGCGGTTACCGGGCTTCGCGCTGAACGGGTTATTGCCCGGACGCGGCGAGGCCTGCTTGCTCGAGAAGGGGTTATTACCCGGGCGCGGGCCGCGCGGCCGGGGCATGTTGTTGGGGCCGGGCTTGGGTGCGCCACCGGCGCCGGGCTTGGGCGCACCGGGCTTCGGAGCTGCACCCGGTTTCGGTGCGTCGGCCTTGGGCGCTGCTGCCGCCTTCGGTGCAGCATCCGGCTTCGGTGCTGCAGGCGCAGGCTTAGCGGCGGGCTTCGCCGCCGGTTTCGGTTCTGCCGGGGTGGGCGTGGGGGTTACTCCCGAACGAGTGGGTCGGGGTGCCGCACCGCGTCCGGGCTTCGGGCCGGGGGTCGGGGTGGGCTTCACACCCGAGCGCTGCGGCCGGGCACCGGGGGTCGGGGTGGGTTTCACGCCCGAGCGCGGAGCCGGTTTCGGGGCCGCAGGCTTTGTGGTCTTGCCCGCTGCGGGCTTTTTCGCCGCTCCAGTAGCGCCGGGCTTAGCGGCCGGTTTAGCTGCGGGGGTCGCCGATTTGGCGGCGGGTTTGGCAGCGGGCTTCTCGCCTGCTGCATCGCCGTCTGCCTGTGCCGCACGCTTCGCGAGCTCGTCGCGCAGTCGACGCGCGACGGGCGGCTCAACGCTGGAAGATGCGGTTTTTACAAACTCGCCCATCTCCTGCAGCGTTTGCAGGGCGACTTTCGATTCGACGCCCATCTCGGCGGCGATCTCATGTACGCGTGGTTTTGCCACTGTTCTCCTTCACCGGGTCTGATCCCCGGTGGGGAGCAGACCGTTTAACGTCGGTTGTGTCTCATCGTGAGCCACTCATGACTTGTCCATGGTCCGTTCAACCTTTGCTGTCGCGTCGTCGGCTGATTCCGACGACAGTTGACTGATGTACGCACGCAGTTCGTGATCGTCGAGAGTATTCACTCGCAAAGCACGCCGCCAGGCACGCTTTTCAAGTGCGGCTCTCGCGCAATCCGCGGACGGATGCAACCAGGCGCCTCGTCCCGGAGCCGAGGCCGATGTGTCTATCACCAGCCGATTTTCGGCCACCACCACTCGTGTGAGTGCAGATCTTGGGGCGCACGATCGGCATCCAATACACGTTCGCACCTGACCCATACTACCCCTCGGTGCTGGATATTTCCGGACACCGGGCGGTCGCGGTCGAGTTATTCGTCGTCTTCGAGGATGCTGTCGGGCTGAATATCGATGCGCGCACCGGTCAGTTTGGCGGCCAGGCGGGCGTTCTGCCCCTCCTTGCCGATCGCCAGCGAGAGCTGAAAATCGGGAACGAGCGCGCGAACCGCCTTCGCCTTCTCATCGAGCACGAACGCACTCGACACCTTTGCGGGACTGAGCGCGCTGGCCACAAATGTGGCCAGATCGGGGCTGTAGTCGACAATGTCGATTTTTTCACCCGCGAGTTCGTTCGTAACCGCGCGCACTCGAGCGCCGAGCTCGCCAATGCAGGCACCCTTGGCATTAATACCCGGCTGGTTGGCGCGCACCGCAATTTTGCTGCGGTGCCCGGCTTCGCGGGCTACCGACACGATTTCGACCAGCCCGCTGGAGATTTCCGGCACCTCCAGCTCGAAAAGTTTGCGCACCAGCGCCGGGTGCGTGCGCGACACGGTGATCTGCGGACCGCGCTTACCGGTACCACGCTCGACCTTGGTGATAAAAACCCGCATCCGGTGCCCGTGCGGATAGGTCTCGCCCGGCACCTGCTCTTCGGGCGGCAAAATACCCTCGACGGTACCGAAATCAACGTGAATCATGTTCGGGTTCGGCCCCTGCTGAACAACACCGGCAACGATGTCGCCCTCACGAGCCCGAAACTCACCGAACACGCGGTCGTCGCCGATATCGCGCATCCGCTGAGTGATGACCTGTTTGGCTGCCGTCGCAGCGATGCGGCCGAAATCTTCGGGATGCTCGATCGCCTCACCGATGACGTTGCCCTCATCGTCGAGTTCAGGAACGAGCACATTGATCTCACCGGTCTGCCGGTCGAGCTGGACGCGCGCACCCTTTGGCGGCTCAATGCCGAGTTCCTGGGTGGCGTGCTTCTGGTAGGCCGTCAGGATGGCCTGTTCAATAATGCCGGCCAGCTCGGCCTGGGGGATTTCCCGCTCTGCCTCAAGCAGCCGCAGCACTGCGAGATCGATCTTCATGTGTTCGCTCCCCTATTCAAATATGTTTGTTGTGAACCGCCTATGCTACCTGACGTCGCTCGAGCAGTGCCGCGATTGCCTCATCAGCGGGCATTTCGGTGCGCTCGTTAGTGCGCCGGTTCCAAAGCTCAACAATTCCCTCGCCGGCCTTCTTACCGGCGATGATGATCCACGGCATGCCCAGCAGCTCGGCATCGCCGAACTTCACGCCGGGTGAGGTTTTGACTCGATCGTCTACGAGCACCTCGAGCCCGGCTGCATCCGCTTCAGCAGCCAGTTTTTCAGCGAGCTCGAACGGCTCATCACCCTTACCGGTCGCAACAATTTGCACGTCGAACGGTGCCACCGACTCGGGCCAGATAAGGCCGCGGTCGTCGTGGTTCTGTTCGGCGATCAGCGCCAGGTTGCGGGTAACACCGATTCCGTATGAACCCATCGTCACCGTGACGAGCTTGCCATTGGGGTCGAGCACCTTCAGCCCGAGTGCCTCGGCATACTTGCGCCCCAGCTGGAACACGTGACCGATCTCGGTGCCGCGCTGCGTGGTGATCGACCCTGCCCCGCCGGGAGCCGGGTCGCCATCACGCACTTCGGCGGCTTCAATACGGCCATCGCAGCTGAAATCGCGGCCGAGCACCAGCGAAGCAACGTGGTGATCGACGCGGTTGGCGCCGACGATCCAGTTCGATCCCTCACCGATGCGCGAATCAACAAAATACGGGATACCGGTGATCGACTCGGCACCAAAAAACTGCTCCCCATCACGCCACGGTCCGATAAATCCCTTCACAATTTCGGGATGCGCGGCAAAGTCGGCCTCGCTGGCCGGCTCAACCTCGCGCGGCTGGAAAGCGACTTCGAGGCGCTTCATATCGACCTCGCGGTCACCCTCGAGCGCGATCACGGCGAGCTCACGGTTCCCATCGTGATCCACGAGCGCCACCACAATGTGCTTCAGCATGTCGGCAGCAACCCAGTCGCGCCCCTCGGGGTGCGGGTGGTTAGCGTTCGCCCAGTCAACAAGCGAGTCGATCGTGCCCGCACCCGGGGTCGCCACCACATTTGCTGCCGCATCCCCACTGGCGTCTCGAGCCGGCGCCGGAGTGGCGGTGTAGGCCTCAACATTGGCGGCATAGCTACCGTCTGCGCTACGCACAAAGATATCTTCACCAACCGGGGTGGGGTGCAGGAACTCCTCCGACTTCGATCCGCCCATAGCGCCCGAGTCGGCGGCCACAATGACGTATTCGAGCCCGAGCCGGGTGAAGATGCGCTCATAGGCGTCGCGCTGACGCTGGTAGCTCTCGTCGAGTCCCTCATCCGAGTAGTCGAACGAGTACGCATCCTTCATCGTGAATTCGCGGCCGCGCAAAATACCGGCACGCGGCCGAGCTTCATCGCGATATTTATCTTGAATCTGATAGATCGTCAGCGGCAGGTCTTTGTACGACGAATAGAGGTCTTTCACCACCGATGTGAACGCTTCTTCGTGGGTTGGTGCGAGCACCATCGGCACATCCTTGCGATCGGTGAGCCGGAACATGCCGTCGCCATAGTCGTCCAGACGCCCGGTGGCCTCATACAGTTCGGCTGGCAGCAGCGCAGGGAAAAGCATCTCTTGGGCGCCGGCGGCGGTCATCTCTTCGCGCACGATCTGCTCGACCTTGCGCCGCACCCGCAATCCCAGCGGCAGCCAGGCGAACACGCCCGGTGCTTGGCGACGGATGTATCCGGCACGTACGAGCAATTTGTGGCTCGAAACTTCGGCATCGGCAGGGTCATCGCGCAGTGTGCGCACGAACAGCGTAGAAAGACGTTCAATCACGGGTGTAATGCTACCCGCAGCGATGAGTGGTCACCGTAACCGCTACCAGGGTTTGTCGGCTCCGCCCCCAAAGCGATTGCCGTCGAGCTCATCCTCACGCTGATCGCGATTGTCTTCGAGGTCTTGTTCGATCTCGTCGAGCGCATCGGGGTTCGGGTCACCGGGTTGCCGCTTGTCTTTGCCGCCGTCCTCTTCCGGCTGCGGCTGGGGTGGCGACTGCTGTTCGAGGCGGCGAATTTTTTCGCGGATGCGCGGCTCGCTCTCGCGCAGTGATCCGGTCGCGGACGAGTCGGCACAGGTGGGGTCGGCTTCGGTGATCACCTTGAGCGCTTCGACATAGTGCGCGTGCGCGTTTTCAAAATCCGACTTGAAATAGGCATCGTCGCCCTGAGACTCGATGGTGATCGCCAGATTTGCCCGAATTGGGCACTGTTCTCGCGGCTGCGCCAGACCGAGTGCACTCTCGAATGCCGCGCGAGCCTCATCGTAGGCTTCCGCCGCCAACAGACTCGTCCCGGTGTTGTAGTCGGCCTTCCAGGTCTCAACGATATTGAGCCAGTGCAGCTGCGAGGAGGTGTTGAGCGCGCCCTCAAAGTTGCCATCGGCGTACTGACCGGTCACCACACTCGCGGCGATATGCTGCGCAATCAGCTTGCATCCGATAAGCCCCATCACGATGGCCAACGGCACCGCCACGAGCACAAAAATGCGCCGCTGACGCCGGCGACGACGTTCTGCTGCCAGCAGGCGCTCTCGGCGGTCAGCATCGCTTTCGCGCAGCTTCGTGAGCGCCGCCACGCGACGATCGAACTCGGCCTGCGCGGTCTGGTCAGTCTGCTCGCTCCGGTCAGTCTGCTCGCTCCGGTCAGTCTGCTCGGCCATATTTTTGCGACTCATTCCGACACCACCTTCGCCGCCGCAAGTTCGCGCTGCTGCCGCACCAACCAACCACATTCAACGAGCATCCAGCCGGCTGCCACCAGTGCAAACACCCAGTAAATCGGGAACGTCGTCACTCCCCCGCGCTGTGTGGCACCTTCGCCGCGAGCCGGGTCAATATCCGCCGCTTCCGGTTCACTATCGGCGTCGCGAAGCTGATATTCAACCCCGAGGTCATCGGCAATGTCTTGCAGATTCGCCTCATCAATCGTCGAGATTCCCTCCTGGCCACTGCGGTCACGGATGTACTCGTCGCCGCTATAGGGATCAGAATCGCGCATCCGGCCACCGCGTTCGGTGCCATAACCAAACACCTTGCCGCCCTGGATAAGATCGGCCGACCCGCGATACCGTTCGGGTGTGGTGTCGGAAGTGATCTCGCCATCACCCAGGTAGTAGACCACGCGCATCCGTTCCGGGTTGTAATCGATCGCATTATTGAGCACCTGCTGCAACATCTCGGCTCCGGCACCGATCGACGAGCCGTGACTGCGACCGGATGGTTGCGGCTGCGCCAATTGCATCGCTTTGGCCAGTGCCGTCGTATCGGTGGTAAAGGGCAGTCGGTACTGGGCTTCGCTATCAAATGTGATGAGCGCAAACCGCGCCCCCGCGTGCCGCAGCGCCAGCTGTTCAATATCGCTGCGCATCCCGGTCAGCCGCGGTTCACTGCCATTCCAGTCTTCGGCACCGGCCGAGCCGCTGAGGTCGACCACAAACACCACATCGAGTTCGGTGTTCGCGGCATTCGTCGCCACCGACCCAACGCCCGGGCGCAGCGCCGCGATCAGCACCGCGCACACCAGCAGCAGCCGCCCGAGCCACATTCCGCGACCATCTTTCGGGGCCGCACGCATCCCGACCAACACCAGCGCCACCAGACCGCTGCCGATCAGTAGCAGCAGTAGCGGATGCACGAGCGGATTGAGCGTCATAGTCGCGACCTCCAGACCATCGTCAAATAGATCGCCGTACCGCCCAGGAGCAGCCACAGCCAAACTTCGGGCCGGTCGGTGATGGTCAGCTGCGGAGCGCCGCGAATCAGGCTTGTCTGCTCAGAGGTGATGGTGTCGACGATGGTGTCGACCTGGGTGCCGTCAGTGAGCGCGAAATATGTGCCGCCATTGTTTTCGAGCGAAATTCGATACTCTTCGGCGTAGGCGTCCTGGTTTTCGTTGGCGTCGAGCCCGTACACCGAGATCGAATTGTGGCGCGCATATTGCAGCGCTTCGGGAAGCGTGACTGTCTGTTCCCCATTCACCTGGTTGTCGGTGGCGAGAATGATCGACCGCGAGCGGCCGTCATCGATCGGTTCTTCATCGGTAGACGGCGCCGCCCCCTCAAACTGCATGACGCATGACGCCAGACCATCGCCCACGAGCGAAGCGCCGGGTTTTTCGAGGGTGCCAACATTGACGAACTCGGAATACCCACCCGACTCCATTGCGTCACGCATTTGCTCAAGCTGTTCTTTCACAAATGCGTAGTCGTCAGTGAGCGGAAAAATCGGCACCGCCGACGAGTTCCACACCACCAGCGACATGCGTTCGCCATCGAAGCCTGGCAGCATCTCGAGATAGCGGTCGATCACCTTCGCGTCATAATCAACCATCGATCCCGATACATCCAGGCACAGCACAATATCGCGGTTGTATTTTTCGGGCGTCACCACGTTTGTGTACACCCAGCGGGCCCCGCCAATTGTGGCAACCACGAGGCTGAGCACCGCGGCGATAAGCGCGAACCAGACGCGTTTGGATGCCTTTCGCACCGCCCGGTCATACTCGGGTAGCCTTGTCAGGCGCGCCGAGTTGGCGATCGGGGTGCCGGTTTTTCGGTGACCTGGTCTGAACAGCTGCTGGCTGATGATCACGGCCACCAGCAGCACCAGCACGACTATCGGCACCCACCACAGCACTAGTGACATCCCGACATCACCTGCCTGGCGGCTCGCACCGACTCATCAAAGTTTTCGGGAGGCTCGGCGGCAAACACCGCTGGATAAAATTTTGCCACCGCATCGGCTGTGCCCCGCAGCGGTGACTGCTGCAACTGCCTCAGCGTCATCTTGTCGGCGGGGATGCCGGTTATGACGGCGACATATTTTCGTACCGCACGCGAAAGTTCCTCGGTGGCTTCGCGCTGACCGAGCTCGCCGTTTCGAGCCCGCTGTTCGAGGGCATCCACACGCTCGGCCAATTGGCTTTGTAGCGTAACGGGATCGGCCGGTTGCGCATCGGGATGCTGTCGCACTGCGCGTGCTTGCCGTCGCGTGAGCAGCGTGGTCACCAAAAAATAGGCGATGATCAGCGCCAATAACAGCAGCCCCAGCAGCAACCACACCGGCGAGTATCCGGTTGGAGGCATCGGCGGGCTCGGTGCCGGCCAATCGTCATCGGGTTTCAGCCGCGGCACCAGCGTCAGGTTCAGGACGAAACTAGTGCCGGTCATACTGCCTCGTTCTCAACATCTCGAGCAGTTTTGGCGCCACCTCGTCACGGAGCTCGAGGCGCGCATACGAGGCGCCCGCGCGACGCAGCAGCTGCAGCAGCCGCTCATTACGCTGGTCGCTGGCACGCACCACCGCCGCCGCAAGCTCGGTGTCGCCCTGCAGCACCCGAGGTAGGGCCCAATACCCGGCCACATCAAAACTCCGCTGCCGGCGACTGTTTTTTAGCCCCATCGGATGCGCATCAGCCAGTTCAACCCACAGCAGTTCATGCTGATACGACAGCGTGGCAATGAGTTCTTCGAGCTCGCTGCTCATAACCACCTCATCGGCTACCACCACCAGTAGCGAGCGCTGCCGTTCGCGGTCGCGCACCTGCCGAAGTAGCGCCAGCAGGTCGCTTTCGGCGGTGTCGGAACCACCATCGCTGTGGATGCGTCCCAGTAGCCGCTCGAGTTCGCCCTCCCCGACGCGGAACGGGAACCGTTCGTTTCGGCGCGCATCCGCCACCAGCGCCCCGACTTCGTCGCCGTGCTGCAGTGCGAGCCAGCCCAAAATACCCACGGCCTCGACCGCAAGATCGGCTTTTCGTTCTCCAGCGGCCGATACCGCACCGAGATTCCGGCCACCAGCAACCGCAAAGAGCAGGCGGTGCCGCCGCTCGGCGCCATAGCGACGCACCATGATCGCACTGTGGCGGGCGCTGGCTCGCCAGTCGATATCGCCAACCTCATCGCCGGGCTGGTAATCACGCAGATCATCAAAATCTAGGCTGCGGCCGCGATGTATCGATGCGTACTGCCCCTCGAGCAGATGCGCCACCGGACGGCGGGCACGCACATAGAGCCGTGATTTCACACGGCTCAGCAGCGATTGCGACTCAGCTTGCACGGGCACTACGGCGTCCGGATCGCCCCGAGAACCGCATCAACATAGTGGTCGGCCGTCACGCCCGTGGCCGCTGCCTCATAACTGAGCACGAGCCGGTGCCGAAGCACTCGCGGCGCTATCGAACGCACATGCTCGGGAAGCACCTGCGCGCTGCCCTCAATCAGTGCCAGGGCGCGGGCACCGGCACTCAGCGCGATAGCGGCTCGCGGTGACACCCCAACCTCGAGCAGGCGGGCAAGCTCTGGCGGCAAATACTGTTCGATGTGACGGGTTACATAGGTGATCGACACGATGTATTCGGTGATTGCCGGGTCGATATACACGCGCTTCACCAGTTCTTGCAGCCGCTGCACATCGTCGAGCGTGGCAACCGGTTTTGGTTCGGTGGCAAACCGTCCCTCATCGATGCGTCGCAGCACCTCGGCTTCTTCAGCGGGCGTGGGATAGTCGAGCACGTCCTTCAGCATGAAACGGTCGAGCTGCGCCTCGGCAAGCACATAGGTGCCCTCCTGCTCGATCGGGTTTTGGGTGGCGATCACCATAAACGGCTTTGGCAGCGGGTATTCCACACCACCGATCGTGGTTTGCCGCTCCTGCATCGATTCGAGCATCGCCGACTGAGTTTTGGCACTCGACCGGTTAATCTCGTCAAGCAGCACGATATTTGCGTGCACCGGCCCCAGCTGGGTGCGAAACTCACCATCGCGGGCATCGTAAATCTGACTGCCAATAATGTCGCTCGGCAGCAGGTCGGGTGTGCACTGGATGCGGTTAAAGCTCCCGTCAACGGCCGCGGCAATTGTTTCGGCCGCGGTAGTTTTTGCCAGACCCGGCACCGATTCGAGCAGCACATGGCCACCGCAAATAAGCCCCACCAGCAGTGACTCGCCAAGTCGTCGTTGGCCAACAACTCGATCCGAGAAGGCCTCGGCAATCCGCGAAATCGTTTCGGACGATTCCGCAAGTTCGGCTTCGCTAAGCGAATTGGCCGCTGCCTGCCGATCCGGCTGTGCCAGCTGCTGCGGAGGCAGCATCGGTAGTGGCCGGTTTAGCTGTTGCGGCTGCTGAGTCGGCTGCGGCACCGGCTGCGGCCTTCCCCAGCCCGGCTGCGCGGGCGATGTCTGACCGTATGTGCCCTGAAATTGCGGCGCGCCCGTCGCCTGCGGCACCGGCCCCGGTCCCGCAGGCGGCGGTGACCCCTGCCACTGTTGCTGGTATGCCGAAAAGGCGCCGTTGGGACGTTCAGAAGGCGAATGCATGCCGCCCAGGTTACGCGATGATTTCTGGTGAGCCTTCAGACCCCGGTGGCATTTCGGCGGCAATGCGCTCAGCCTCTGCGATGAGGGTCGGTACGATCTCCGATTCAGGCACGGTTTTGATGACCTCACCCTTGATAAAAATCTGCCCCTTACCGTTACCCGAGGCGACCCCAAGGTCGGCTTCGCGGGCCTCTCCCGGACCATTCACAATGCATCCCATTACCGCGACGCGAATCGGGACGGTGAGGTGTTTCAATCCCTCTTCAACTGAATTGGCGAGGGTGTACACATCCACCTGCGCGCGGCCACACGACGGACACGAAACAATCTCGAGCTTGCGTTCGCGCAGATTCAGCGAGCGCAAAATCGCCAGCCCCACCTTCACCTCTTCAACCGGTGGAGCCGAGAGCGAAACGCGAATCGTGTCGCCAATTCCGTCACCCAGCAGCGAACCGAATGCCACCGCCGATTTGATGGTGCCCTGGAAGGCGGGCCCGGCCTCGGTCACACCGAGGTGCAGCGGCCAGTCGCCGCGCTCTGAAAGCATCCGGTATGCATTCACCATGACCACCGGGTCGTTGTGTTTCACCGAAATACCGAAGTCGTGGAAGCCGTGCTCTTCAAACAGGCTCGCCTCCCACACCGCCGACTCAACGAGTGCTTCCGCGGTGGGGCGGCCATATTTTTGCAGCAGCGACGGCTCGAGCGAGCCCGCGTTGACACCGATTCGCAGCGCCACACCGGCATCGGACGCGGCCTTGGCGATCTCACCCACCCGGTCGTCAAACTTGCGAATATTGCCCGGGTTCACGCGCACCCCGGCGCAACCGGCATCGATCGCCTGGAAAACATAGTTCGGCTGGAAGTGAATATCCGCGATCACCGGAATCGGGCTCTTTTTCGCAATGATCGGCAGCGCCTCGGCGTCATCCCGGCTGGGCACAGCAACACGCACAATATCGCAGCCAGCGGCCGTGAGTTCGGCGATCTGCTGCAAAGTGGCGTTGATGTCAGTGGTCGGGGTGGTGGTCATCGACTGCACCGTGATGGGTGCATCGCCACCGACATACAGCGAGCCGAGTTTCACCTTGCGCGTCTTGCGGCGCGGGGTGATCACTTCGGGGACCTTGGGCATACCGAGATTTACTGCAGACACGCTACGAGTTTACGACGGGACTGCCTGACAGACCGCACCGACTCGGTGCGCGCCGTCACGAACACTATTCAAACAGCCGGATGGGGTTGACGATATCGGTGAAAATAAACAGCGCACCGATCAGCATCAGCAGCCCCGCCACCACGATCGTGACCGGCAAGAGTTTTGCCGAGTCAAACGGCGCCGGGTCGGGACGGCGCCGCAGCCGCGCCCACCACTTGCGCAGGCCATCCCACAGCGCCGCTGCAATATGCCCGCCATCAAGCGGCGGCAGCGGAATCAGGTTCATCAACCCGAGCGCAACGTTCACAGAGCCGACCATGCCGATCATGGTGGCAGCGCGATCGGCAATTGACACATCGTGCAGCTGCGCGATCTGACCGGTAATCACCCCGACACCAACCACGCTCACGGGCCCGTTCGGATCGCGTTCGGCGCCGAGAAAGCCTGCCTGGAACATCTCAACCACCCGCTGCGGCATGGTGATGATCACATTCACCACCGCGCGCGACTGCTGCACAAACATTTCACCGGCGTAATAGGGCGATTCGTGCACTTTTTCGAACCGCGAACCGAAGCCCACAAAACCGACCGTTTCGAGCACCGGTTTGCCGGCGTCATCTTTCACCTGGCTGCCAGTGACCTCGTCAAAAACATAGCGCTGGGTTGGTTCGGGATGCAGCACTGTCTCATGAATTACGCCCTCGCGCGTGTACTGGAGTTTGAGGTCTTTACCGGCTGACTCGCGAATGATCTGCTGCACCTCATCCCACGAGCCGGGATATTCGGAGTCAATCCTTACCAGGGTGTCGCCGGGGCGCAGCCCCGCCGCGTATGCCGGAGATGGTGTTTCGCACGAATCGGGGTCAGCGGTTGCTTCTTGGCCGGCCGGAACCACGCAGCGGTACACCGATTCGAGCGTCAGCGATGGCTGATTCACACCGAACCCGCTGGCGACGATCACAAAACAAATGATGGCGACGATGAAATTCATCAGCGGTCCGCCAAACATCACCAGCAGCCGCTGCCACACCGGCAAGCGGTAGAACGCACGATGCTCTTGCCCGGGCGGAATTGTTTCGGCCGATGCCTGGCGACCGTCCTCGATGAATTGCGAGAGGATCCCGGTGCCTCGCGCCTTGGCCTTCTCGCCCGGTGCCGGCGGATACATGCCGATCATCTGCACGTATCCGCCAAGCGGAATCGCTTTCACACCGTATTCGGTCTCACCACGTTTTGTTGACCAGAGCGTCGGACCAAACCCGATCATGTATTGCGTGGTCAGCACATTGAAGCGCTTCGCGAAATACAGATGCCCGCATTCGTGCAGCGCAATCGACAGCGCGATACCGAAAATCGCGATGAGGATTCCAATAATGAACGCAATGACATCAATCACAGCGTTCAACCTTAAACCGCAATGATCCGGGCCGCCTCGGCACGCGCCCAGCGCTCGGTTTCGGCCAGTGACTCGCGGGTGATCTCACCCGATGCTGGCTGATAGCGGTCAACTACCCGCGCCACTGTGTCGACGATCTCGACAAAGCCCAGCGCGCCCTCGTGGAATGCATCCACACACACCTCGTTCGCGGCATTGAACACCGCCGGGTATCCCCCGCCAGCTTCGCCAACCCGAGCCGCCAGCTGCAGTGCCGGGAAAGTTTCGTGATCGGGAGCTTCAAAAGTCCAGGTGTGTGCACTTGTGAAATCAACCGGCGGCACCGCATCCGGCACACGTTTGGGCCAGTCAAGCGCCAGCGCGATCGGCAACCGCATATCGGGGTTCGACACCTGCGCCAAAATCGAGCCGTCAACATACTCGACCATCGAGTGAATCATCGATTGCGGATGCACCACCACATCGATCTGCGAAAACGGGATGTCAAAAAGCACATGGGCCTCGATAACCTCCAGCCCCTTATTAACGAGGGTGGCCGAGTTGGTGGTCACCACCCGCCCCATATCCCACGTGGGATGCGCGAGCGCCTGTGCCGGGGTTACCTCGCGCAGCTGTGCCCGTGTTTTGCCCCGAAACGGGCCGCCCGAGGCCGTGAGAATGAGTCGCCGCACCTCGGACCGGCTGCCGCCACTGAGACACTGCGCTAGAGCCGAGTGTTCAGAATCAACCGGAACGATCTGGCCGGGATTCGCGAGCCTGCGCACGAGCGGCGCCCCGACGATGAGCGATTCTTTATTGGCAAGGGCCAAAGTACGACCGGTTTCGAGCGCGGCCAGCGTCGGCCCCAGCCCCACCGAGCCGGTAATACCGTTCACCACCACATCGGCGTCCACATCCCGCACAAGCTGCTCGGCCGCATCCGCACCCAGCGCGGTGTGCGCCGCGGGCACGTTGAACTGCGCCGCCTGTTCGGCGAGCTGTTCGGCATTGCGTCCGGCGCTGAGCGCCACCACCTCGAAGCGATCGGGGTTTGCCCGCACAATCTCGAGGGTCTGGGTGCCGATTGAGCCGGTTGATCCGAGCACCACTACGCGACGCAACTGTTCAGTCATGACACATACGTTAGCGCCGCCGAGGCCGTAGCATGGCTGACAGTGCGCTTGCGGTGGCAGAACCCGGTGTGTTCGGGTCGACTGGAAGCGATTGATTTTTGTAGTTGAGGCTGTGGCTGAGGAGGCGGTGTCGCGGTGGGACGTTCGGGAACTTTCATGGCAGCGGATGCGGTGGAGCTTGCGACGGTTTCGCGCGGCGGCTTCATCGAGTCGCGGCATATCGGCTCGGCGGCGGTGGTTGACGGCGAGGGCGAACCGATCGCCCTTATTGGTGACACCTCGACACCGGTGTTTCCGCGTTCGACCATGAAATTTTTGCAGACGCTGGCCGCATTGGATGCGGGTGCTCCGCTTGATGGTGAGCATCTGGCGATCGCCTGTGCCAGCCATTCCGGCACTCCCCTGCATGTGGCGCTGGTTCGGGATATTCTCGGCCGCGCGGGGCTGGATGAGACGGCGCTGCAGTGCCCGCCCGCCTGGCCTGCCGACCGCGCCGCCCGCGACGCGCTAATTCGATCTGGTGAACCCAACGCCCCGATCTATATGGAGTGTTCGGGTAAGCACGCGGCATTTCTTGCCGCCTGCCGTGCAGCGGGATGGCCCACCGACAACTATCTCGACCCCGAGCATCCTCTGCAGCGCCGAGTCGCTGAAACCGTGGGCCGATTTGGTGGTGGACGTATCGACCACACCTCGGTTGACGGTTGTGGCGCCCCGGTACACACCATGCCGCTGGTTGCGTTGGCGCGCAGTATGGCGCGTTTCGCCACCGCGCAAGAATCGTCGCCGTTTGCGATATTCCGTCACGCAGCACAAATTCGGGATGCGGTGATTGCGCATCCAACCGCGATGTCGGGTGCCGGTCGCCCCGATACCGTGTTGATCGAGCAGCTCGGCATCATGGCAAAGTTTGGTGCCGAAGGGGTGTATGTCGCCGCCACCCGAGAAGGTGTGTCGGTGGCGTTGAAATATCTCGACGGCACCGGTCGCGGTGCACCGCTGGTGGCGCTCCAGCTGCTCGTTGCGGCGGGCGCCGTTGCGCCGCAACAGGCCGAGCAGGTGCTGCCGTATCTGGGCCTGGAGGTGCGCGGTGGTGGCCGCGTGGTCGGGCACGTAAATGTGGGTGCCGGTGTTCCTGTCGAGCTTCCCGCTCGCTAGTTTTGATCGCGGTTGCTGGCCTGTCATTTGCATGGCCGGCCCGTTTCGGTCGCCAACTGGTCTATTACGCCGGTTTCGCCCCAATCGACTTCACAAAACTGCCACGGTAATGCGTCGCGCAATCGCACCCGGCGAAATTTGCCGTTCGGAGTGCGCCACAGCCCGTATTCACGCGGGTCGAGGATGGGTGGTGGTAGCGGATCATCACGAAAAAACGTTCGCCACTGCGCCGGGGCAACGCCGATTGCGAGCACCGGCCGCTGCCGTGATTCGCGAGCCAGCGCCCCGTAGGTGCCCTGCCACTGCTCGGGATCTCCGATAAGCACCCGGGCACCGGACACCACTCGCACCTGCTCGCCCGGCGCTGCTGGCATCGCCGCCCCGGGTTTTGGCACCCCGCTGACATCGTGGCCGGCCTCCGCAAACCACTGTGATAGCCGATCGGTTTGGCGTGCCACCACGACGCAGCCGGATTGCGGCACTTCAAATGAACTGTGCCGTAGCACCGGCGCTCGTTGTTGCAATTCCGTTTCGCTGTGGCAGCTGTGTACCTGCACCAGCAGGTCGTGCCATCGGCCGCGGCCGGGCACAAAGCGCCCGCTGAAATGACGGGTTTCGCCCCCGTTCAGCAGCCACTCCTGTTTTGAGTGCGTTGCTAACCGCAACACTGCACTCATGAGTGAGCCCAGTCGCTGTAGTGACCCGTTAAGCCGCGTACTGGCAAACACCACACTGTGACCGCCCGGCTGCCGAAGTAACCGGGTGATGCGCTCGAGCAATTCGGTGCGGTGCGGTTCTTCAAGCTGCTGCTCAAGCGCATCCAAATCATCGATAAGTAGCAGGTCGCCGGCCGCACTGGCGGTTGGCAACTGGGCCAGAAGCTCGTAGGCATTTTCGGCGCTGTGCCCCACCCAGCGCACCGGCCGCCGCGCCGCGGCCGCCGCACGCGCCATACTCGCCAGCGCGGTCGACTTACCCGACCTCGGCGCTCCCACAATCAAGGCGTGGTCACCCGGTCTTGGTAGCTCAAGCTGCCACTGCCGCTGCTGCTCGGGTTGGTCGGCAGTAGCCCAAGTGGTGCCCCGCTGGGGAATATCGTTGCCGAGCGCTGGCTGCCAGGGGCGCACTATTTCGGGTAGGCACTCACTGCGCCGACGATGGTTTTCGCGGGCCGCAACCTCAGCAATGTCCACCGCGGTCGCTCGAGCCACCTGCGCGGTACCAACACTGCCGCTACCAATGCGATAGAGCATGCGCCCGCGCGGGGTGATGGGCAGTTCAGCCGCATCTTCGATACCGAGAAGCGTGCGTGAATCAATGGGCTGTTCCACGCGAAGGCTCAGGCGCAGGGCACAGTTTGCCAAAAGTGCTTCGCGAAACACCCCTGTGGGCCGCTGCGTGCACAGCACCAGGTGGATGCCGAGGCTCCGACCTCGCGACCCAATATCGGCGAACACTTCGGTGAGCTGCGGGTGATCGGTCACAAGCGCCTGGTATTCGTCGACAAACACCACCAGCCGCGCGAGCCGCCCCTGCGCCTCGGCAATATCTCGCACGCCCAGTTGCCGTAGGCAGTGCTCGCGGCGTTTGAGTTCTGCCTGCAGGCTGGCGAGAACACGCAGCGCTTCACCCTCGTCGAGATCGGTGACAATACCCACGCAGTGCGGCAATTGCTGCACCGCATCGAAGGTCGCCCCGCCCTTGAAGTCGAGGCAAAGAAACTGGCAGGATTCGGCGCTGTAGCGATCGGCAAGCGCGGTGACCCAGGCCACCAGCAGCTCGCTTTTCCCCGAACCGGTGGTACCGCCGATAACCGCGTGGGGTCCGTCACGCACCAGGTCAATTACCAGCGGCCCGGATGCTGCTATCGCAAATTGCGCCGCGAGTTCAGTGGCGCTCGATCCCGCTCCGCTGCCACACAGCATCGGGTTTAGTTCGCAGCTGTCGGGGATCGCTGCCTGACGTTCATCCGCCTGGCGCTGCGCCGGCACCACAACCCGCTGCAGCCACTGGCGAAGTTCGAGCACCCCGATTGTTTCGGCGCGAGCAGCCACCCGTTTGCCGTCGGGCCACTGCACCACGGCGCTGCCATCGGTGCGCACCATCAGGCTCACCGCATCCGGTAACGGGCCGCTGGCGGCAATCAAAAACGGTTCGGATGCATCCGGTCGATAGTGCCGCTGCCACTTCACCCGCACTCCCCAGCTGCGCAATTGCCGCGCCAGTGGATCGAACGCCTCACCCGCGAGGTTGATCGTTTTTCCAGGGGCGTGATGAGCCCGCTGCACGATAAGTGCATATGCGGCGCCGTACATGACCGATTCGGCACCGGTCACCGCAATGGCGGCTGCGGTCACCGCGAGTGGTGCCCCCGTAAGTTGCTGAGCTGCGCGCCGCACCCGTTCGCAATCGGGGTCGTCCTGACCGCTACCTTCGATTCGCAGCTCGCTCGGCACGGTCGTGGTTCCCACAACCACAGCGCCTTCGGTGTTCGGCAGCAGCTCGCAGGTCAGTAGATCGCGGGCAAGTGGATGCGCAGCACGGGCTCGGGCGCGAAGCCGTTGGTGTGCAGCAACCACTTCTGTCTCGACACGCTCAAGCTCGGCTTCGAACTCGGCGCGTTTGCGCCGCATCCGGCGCCGACCACCGATTTTTCGGTCAAATGTCTGGGCCAGCATTAGCACCGGCCCGAAAAGCATGAACATGAGCAAATACGGGCTGCCGATGACGAAAAATAGCGTGAGCCCAAGCACCATCGGCGCGATCATCGCGATTGCGGGAAGCTGCTGCGGTTCAGGAGGTACCGGTGCACTCGGAAGCCGGATGGGTGGTTCCACCGCGGCCGCCGGTGTTTCGGCAACCATACCTTCGGCTGGCTGCTCGTGGTGGTGACGCAGCACCAGTTCGCTCGTGGACTGTTCGAACTCGGCTGTGGCCGGATGCACTCGGGTAGCTGCTGCGGGCACGGTCACGTCAGCGGGTCGTTGGCGATCAGATCGTGCAGGTCAGCATCGCGCACTCCGCCGGCGCATCCGGTGCTGCCGATCCAACCCGGCAGCACCGCCCGCGCACACAGGTCATCAATTTCGATGGCGAGCGGGTGCGTCTGATCGCTGCGCAGCACCTGCTGTGCGTAATAGTCGGCGGCGGTGAGGTTTCCGCTTGCCCAGTGTGTCCAGGCGAGCACTGACAGCACATCAGCGCGTCGGTCATTTTCGAGATGCGCGGCCAGCTGTCGCAAAAGTCGCGTTGCCCGTTCACAGCGGTCGAGATCAACCGCTTCAATAGCCACCCGGTCGATGGCTGCCTGCAAAAAGTCGCTGGCGGCTGACCACTCCGAGGCTTCGTCGGTGTGTGGCGCATCCTCTTCGCGGCCGCACTGGAACCCCTGTGTCCACCACCCCTCGAGCGCTGCGTCTCCGGGCTGGCCCCGCTGTGCCCTCGAGTGCAGCAGGTAGACCGCGAGCAGCTCGTTCACCGCCTCTGCGCCGTATCCGATGTGGTGCAAGAGCAGACCGGTGAGCGCGACCGAGCGCAGCCCGCTGACGACCACCGCCAATCGCAGCACATATTCGTCGAGTTCTTCAACCGCCGCGGCCAGCTCGAGTTCATCCCAGGTTTCGAGCAGCTCAAACGGATGCAGGCGCGGCATCACCTCGTCAACCATGTGCAGCAGTTGAGCAAGTTCGTCACGTGCTTCGACAGCCGCGGGTTGAATTTGCAGTCGCGCTGTTGGCGATTGTGCCAGCAAATCGTGGTCGTGTTGCAGGCTTTCGATCGTGCCGCTTCGCGAGCCACCATATTCACACCAGCCATCGGATGCGTGCACCAATACGGTTGCCACTTCGATAGCCGTCACATCACAGACCGCGATCAGCGCCGCAATCAGCTTTTCGTAGGGTGTTTCATCGAGCCCGAGCGGGCGGTGCGTATAAATCGCGATTGCGACCTGGGTAATGTCGTGGAAGCGGGTGAGATTTGCGGCGACCGCGGCCGCATACATTTCAAATTCGTGTTCGAATGCGGGCAGGTCGATACGCATCACGGCACCACCGTATTTTTCGCTAAACGGCAGTACGACGAGCGATTCGACGGGCATGAACCCGCACAGTTCGGGGATTGTGGTCAGGACTTCAACGGGGTTGCGGAGGGTTCGCGTGTTGCTGTTCATGGCAGCAAAGCTAGGTGCCCGCACAGATGCGTGCCCGCGAAAAAGAGGTCTCTGGGGATAGTTGCGTGCGCAGCCACCTGTGGAAACTCAGTAGCGGGACCGGCCGAAACCGATCCCGCTACTGCGCATCAATCACTGCGAGCTAGTTGCTCGGCTGGTCGCCCTGCTGCGCACCGGGCTGCTGTCCCGGAGCTTGCGGCGATTGACCGTAGGGGGTTGAGGATGCCTGCTGGCCCGGCGCCTGGGTAGGCTGACCGCCATACTGCGGTTGGCCGGGCTGCTGCCCGTATGCCTGAGCCCCATAGGACTGGCTGCCGTAAGGCTGCTGGGGCTGAGCGCCCGGTTGCTGGCCGTAACCGCCAGCTTGGCCGTAACCGGGTTGGCCGGCATATGCATAAGCGCCGGCCTGCATCCCGCGGTTCGCCGCAGCCGCGCTGGGGCCGCTCATGAGGCCACCGGGCAGGCCGCGCCACTGGCTGCTGTCGAACGCAATGATGGCGTACCAGACAATTGGCAAGAAGATGAACAGCACGATCCAGGCGCCATCTTTTCCGAATCCCTCACCGATGCGGTAGGCCGCCATGACGATGAACACAACCGCGACGATGTTTGCAAACGGTACAAAGGTCAGCAGTGACAGCCAGCCCGGATATGCACCCGCTTCAAGGAATACCCACATGTTGTAGATGGGCACCCAGGCTTTCCAGCCCTCGATCCCCATTTTCGCGTAGATTTTCATCAGCAGCAGCGATGAAATCACATAGACGATAACGCCGAAAATGAGGATGAACGCGAACATCGAGGCGATGAGCGCGAAAAACCCACCTCCATACATGGCATCCAGATCAGTTCTCATTACGATTCTCCTTGCTCAGTCGAAGCAGTCGTTCAAAAGCTTAGAGATCGAGACTCCATCCCGGGTTAACTCGGAAGATTTTTTGCGAATATCCATCGCTCGGACTATGTCGATGCTTCCGGTCATCGACCAACCAGCCGACACACGAGGGCCGCGCTCAGTTCGGACGCACCACCACACGCACTTGCTGTTGGCCGATGTGTTCCACAACAAACTCGGGCTCGAGCGCTTCACGCAGCTCTTCGAGACTGGTGATGCGGTCATGGCGCTCAGCGAGTTTACGCACGAGCAAACCCTTCGCGCGCTTATTGAAGTGGTTGAGCGACCGGAACTCGCCGTTCGGCAGCGCCTCAACAACATCGGCCCAGACGGCATCGTCTCGGTCTGTGGGTAGCGGGCCGAGCGTCACGTACCCTTTTGACCGCAGATCGAGAATCGGGCCCTGATGTTCGGACAGATAGGCCGTTACGGCTTCGGACCAGCGTTCTCGCAGGGATGCGCCGGGCAGTTTGGAGTTATACGACAGCCGGTATGCCGCAATTGCTGATCCGGCGGAGACGGGCCCGTATAGCGCCGATTGAATCAGCACGTGACTGTCGAGCCACTGCCTGGCAGCGTCATCCAGCGAACCGGCATCAAGCGCGTCATAGAGCACTCCCGTGTACCGCTGCGCGGCCGGTTTCACTTCAGCGTTGAGAAGTTGGCGGTTTCTCGCGAGCTCTTTTTCGGCTTGACGAGCAGAAATTTTCAACGCTTTTGCGGCAAGCTCGGCATCACCCGAGCTCAATTCGATGAGATCGTCGCGCACCTTCTCACCGATGGCGCGCAGCTGAGGGTCGTCGGGCTGAATGTTTGTGGAAACGCGGCTACCGCCGTCCGATTTTGTTTCGGACGGCGGTAGCAGCAGGAGCAGTTGCGAGGTCACTCTGAAACGAGCGCCTCACCGGCGATGACCGTGACCTGGTCGCCAGCAACCGACAGGAACCCGTCGTCTGCCTGCGCCGTAATCTCGGTGCCGTCAACTGCTTTCACCCGCACCTCACCCTTCGCGAGGGCGGCGAGCACGGGGCTGTGACCGGGAAGAATACCGATCGACCCCTCGGTGGTGAAGGCCGAAACCATGGTGGCTTCGCCTTCCCACACCTGCTCGGTGGCGTTGGTGACGTTGACGTGCAGCGTGTTCGGTGCGGTCGCCATAAACTAGCCCAGTTCTTTCTGCAGTTCGGCGTACTTTTCGAGCACGTCCTCGATCGGCCCCACGTTGTAGAAGCACTGTTCGGGGATGTGGTCGAAGTCGCCGCGGCAGATCGCGTCGAATGCCTCGATCGTGTCCTTGACAGGCACGGTCGAACCCTCAACACCGGTGAACTGAATCGCGGTGTAGGTGTTCTGCGACAGGTACTGCTGGATACGGCGTGCGCGGGCCACAGTAATCTTGTCTTCTTCCGAGAGCTCGTCAACACCGAGGATGGCGATGATCTCCTGAAGCTCCTTGTTCTTCTGGAGGATCTTCTTCACCGTCGTGGCGACGCGGTAGTGCTCTTCACCCACGTACTGCGGGTCGAGGATGCGGCTGGTCGAGGCCAGCGGGTCGACCGCGGGGTACAGACCACGCGAAGCAATCGCACGCGAGAGCTCGGTGGTGGCGTCGAGGTGGGCGAAGGTGGTTGCCGGAGCCGGGTCGGTGTAGTCGTCGGCGGGCACGTAAATGGCCTGCATCGAGGTGATGGCGTGACCGCGCGTCGAGGTGATGCGCTCCTGGAGAATACCCATCTCGTCGGCCAGGTTGGGCTGGTAACCCACAGCCGAAGGCATACGGCCCAGCAGGGTCGACACCTCCGAACCTGCCTGGGTGAAACGGAAGATGTTGTCGATGAACAGCAGCACGTCCTGCTGCTGAACGTCACGGAAGTATTCCGCCATGGTCAGACCGGTCAGCGCGATGCGCAGACGCGTCCCCGGCGGCTCATCCATCTGGCCGAACACCAGGGCGGTCTTGTCGAGCACCCCGGCTTCTTCCATCTCGAAAATCAGGTCGTTACCCTCACGGGTACGCTCACCAACACCGGCGAACACCGACACACCACCGTGGTCGCGTGCCACACGGGTGATCATTTCCTGGATCAGAACGGTCTTACCGACACCGGCACCACCGAACAGACCGATCTTTCCACCCTGCACGTAGGGGGTGAGCAGGTCGATGACCTTAATACCGGTCTCGAACATTTCGGTCTTCGACTCAAGCTGGTCGAATGCCGGCGGGTCGCGGTGGATGGGCCAACGCTCGGTGATCTCGTAGGGCTCGGTGATCATCGAGTCGTTGAGCACGTCACCGGTAACGTTGAACACCTTGCCCTTGGTGACGTCACCAACGGGCACCGAGATGGGTGCGCCGGTGTCAACAACTTCCTGACCGCGAACGAGGCCGTCAGTCGGCTTCATCGCGATGGCACGAACCATGTCGTCGCCGAGGTGCTGTGCCACCTCGAGTGTGAGCTTGAAGGATTCCTCCCCCATGCTCACCTCGGTGGTGAGGGCGTTGTAGATGCCGGGCATCGCGTCGTGCGGGAACTCGATGTCGACCACCGGGCCCGTAACGCGAGCGATGCGGCCGACGCCGGCAGGCTTGGTACCTGCCTGCTGCTCGTACGTCGCATTCGTCGTCATGTGCATTCCTTTTTCTTCGTGGTTGGCGCGGGTTACGAAGCGAGCGCGTCCGCGCCGCTCACGATCTCAGTAATCTGCTGCGTAATTTCGGCCTGGCGCGCGTTGTTTGCCAGACGCGTGTAGTCACGCACCAGTTCTTTAGCGTTGTCCGATGCCGACTTCATTGCCCGCTGACGTGCGGCCTGCTCTGAGGCGGCCGAGTGCAGCATGGCATTGAACAGTCGCGCTTGGATGTAGACGGGCAGCAGCGCATCCAGCACTGCCTCCGGCGTGGGTTCGAACTCGTAAAGCGGGTAGAGCTCATCGTTCTGAGGCTCCTCGCCACCCTCTACAACCTCGAGGGGCAGCAGACGAACCACGGTGGGTTCCTGGCGCACCATGTTGATGAAGCGGTTGTAGATGAAGTGAATCTCCTCTACGCCGCCATCTTCATACGAGGTTGTAAACCGGTCCACCAGCTCTTCGCCGATTTCTTTGGCGGTGGTGAACTCTGGCTTTTCGGTCGAGCCGGTCCAGTCACGGTCGAAGCTGCGCTCACGGAAGGTGAAATATCCGACAGCCTTGCGGCCGACGAGATAGTAGACAACTTCCTTGCCCTGCTCGCGGAGCAGGGTCGTGAGCTCTTCGGCTTCCTTCAGCACGTTGTGCGAGAAGGCGCCGTTGAGGCCGCGATCGCTGGTGAAGAGCACGATCGCCGCACGGCGAACCTGCTCGGGCTCGGTGAGCAGCACGTGGTCGATGTCGTCGGCGTAGGTAGCCGCCGCCGACACTGCCTGCGTAACTGCACGGGTGTACGGGTTCGAAGCTTCCATGCGGGCGCGCGCCTTGTTGATGCGCGAGGTCGCGATGAGCTCCATAGCGCTCGTGACCTTTTGCATCGTCTGGGCGGATTTAATCTTCGCCCGATATTCGCGAAGCTGTGCTCCCATGGTTCTCCTGGTCTCTCAGTAACCCGGGTGGCGCCTAGCGGCGCTTCCCGGTAACGATCTGCTCCTGATTGACGTCTTCCTCGTCGGTTGCGTCAAATTCTTCGGTTCCGACCGAGAACAGCGGCTTACCGTCCGACTTCTGGAAGGTCTTCGAGAACTCGTCGATGGCTGATTCCATCGCCGACTTGGTTTCGTCCTCGAGCTTGCCGCTGTTGCGCAGGTCGTCGAGCACCGAGGTGTTGCGCTTGAGGTAGTCGAGCATCTCGGCTTCAAAACGCAGCACGTCCTCTACCGGCACTTCATCGAGCTTGCCGTTGGTACCGGCCCAGATCGAAACGACCTGTTCTTCGATGGGGTACGGCGAGTACTGCGGCTGGCGCAGCAGCTCGGTGAGGCGGGCACCGCGCTCAAGCTGACGTTTGGTTGCAGCGTCGAGGTCGGATGCGAACATCGAGAAGGCCGCGAGGTCGCGGTACTGGGCCAGCTCGAGCTTGAGCGTACCCGAGACCTTCTTGATGTGCTTGCGCTGTGCGGCACCACCAACACGCGACACCGAAATACCCACGTCAACAGCCGGGCGCTGGTTGGCAAGGAAGAGGTCAGACTGCAGGAAGATCTGACCGTCGGTGATCGAAATCACGTTGGTGGGGATGTATGCCGAAACGTCGTTTGCCTTGGTCTCGATGATCGGCAGACCGGTCATCGAACCCGCGCCGCGCTCATCCGAGAGCTTCGCGCAACGCTCGAGCAGACGCGAGTGGAGGTAGAACACGTCACCGGGGTAGGCTTCACGGCCCGGCGGACGACGCAGCAGCAGCGAAACTGCACGGTAGGCTTCAGCCTGCTTCGACAGGTCGTCAAACACGATGAGCACGTGCTTGCCGTTGTACATCCAGTGCTGACCGATTGCCGAACCGGTGTAGGCCGAAAGGTACTTGAAGCCGGCGGGGTCGGATGCGGGCGAAGCCACGATGGTGGTGTACTCGAGGGCGCCTGCCTCTTCGAGCGCACCGCGCACGGCGGCGATGGTCGAGCCCTTCTGACCGATGGCGACGTAGATGCAGCGAACCTGCTTGGTCGGGTCGCCCGACTCCCAGTTCGCCTTCTGGTTGATGATCGCGTCGATGGCGATAGCGGTCTTACCGGTCTGGCGGTCACCGATGATCAGCTGACGCTGACCGCGCCCAACGGGGATCATCGCGTCGATGGCCTTGATACCGGTCTCGAGCGGCTCGTGCACCGACTTGCGGTCCATAACGCCGGGGGCCTGGAGCTCGAGGGCACGGCGGCCTTCGATACCGGTGATTTCACCGAGGCCGTCGATCGGCTGGCCCAGCGGGTCGACCACGCGGCCGAGGTACCCCTCGCCCACCGGCACCGAGAGCACCTCGCCGGTGCGGGTAACTTCCATACCTTCGACGATGCCGCCGAAGGGGCCGAGCACGATGGCGCCGATTACGTCTTCTTCGAGGTTCTGCGCGAGACCGAGCGTACCGTCGGCGAAGCGAATGAGCTCGTTCGCCATTACCGAGGGCAGGCCCTCGATACGCGCGATACCGTCAGCAGCGCTGATCACCGTGCCGACTTCGGTCGCCGTCGCACCCTGCGGACGGTACGAGTTCGCGAATTCGCTGAGCGCGACGCGGATCTCGTCCGGATTGATCGTAAGTTCTGACATTTTCTTCCCTTGTCGTCGGGGCTAAGCCCCTAGGTTCTTCCCATGTTGTGGGGGCCGAGCCCCTCGGTCGTAACCGTTCGCTACGCGAGCTGAAGGCGGAGGTCGTGGATTCGCGCTGCGGCGGTGTCGTCGATGACCTCGTCACCGAGTTCCACACGCACCCCACCGATTACCGAGGGGTCGATGACCTGGTTGATAGCAACCGTGCGACCGAAGCGGGCAGACAGACCAGCTTCAAGGCGCTCAAGCTGCGACGCTCCAAGCGGGCGAGCAGTGGTCACCGTTGCTACCTGGCGGTTTGCCTGGTCAGCAACAGCGGCAATTGCTCGCTGCACAAAACGACGCGGACGGTGACCGCCGGGGTTACGCACGAGCGAACGCAGGATGCGTAGCGAGTCTTCGCCGAGTCGGCTGCCGAACAGTCGCTCAACCAGCTGAACTTTGGCTTCGGAGCTACCCAGGCGTGACCCGATTGTGAGTTCGAGTTCACCGTTGGAGGTGACCGTGTCGCTGAAGCTGTTCAGTTCGCTGACGAGCTGGGCGTGGTTCGAAGTGGCCTGCGCAACGGCGCGGATCGCGGCCTCTTGCACCGCTGCGGTGAATTCATCAGCACTTTCCCAGCGCTGCGCAACCGCGGTGTCGAGCACACGCTTGGCGCCTGCCTCAAGACCGGGGAACGCACGCTGAACGAGCGCCGACTTGTTTGCCGCATCCACGCCTCGAGCTGCGAGGTCGCCGGCCAGCTCACGGATGTTCGCGAGCGAATCGGCCACGTCGAACAGCTGCCGAGAGGCAGCTACATCACCGGGGCCAAAGCCGTCGACCTCGCGCTTGATGGCGACGAGGGCCTGATTGCTGGTCGTAGCCATTAGTTGGTCGTTCCCGCCTTCTGGTCGAGGTCGCTGAGGAACCGGTCGACGTAGGCGCTCGAACGCTGGTCGTCGGAGAGGTTCTCGCCAACCACGCCCGAAGCGAGGTCGAGGGCGAGCGCGCCGACTTCCTGACGCAGCGAGACCACTGCGGCCTGACGTTCGGCCTCAATCTGGTCCTTTGCCGATTTCGTCATGCGGTCGAGCTCAACCTGGGTCTCCTGCTTCTTCTCGGCCTTAATGGCCTCGCCCTCGGCACGTGCCTTTTCGCGGATTTCAGCCGCTTCGGTACGCGCTTCGGCCAGGAGCTGTTCGTACTCATCCTTGCGAGCATCGGCTTCGGCCTGCACGGCCGCTGCCTTTTCGATACCGCCTTCGATCTTGGCGGCACGCTCGTCGAGAGCCGAGTTCAGCTTGGGAAGGACGAACTTCCAGAAGAAAAGCAGGAGCACCACGAGCACGACAAGCGACCAGAAGATGTCGTATGCCGCCGGGATCAGCAGGTCCGGCTGCCAGCCGAACTTCTCGCCGTTCTCGGCTGCGAGAATGATGTCGTAGTTCATGATGCTCACTCCGGAATCGTCTTACGCGCCGAAGATGAAGGGGGTGGCGATACCGATGAATGCGAGCACCTCGGCGAATGCAATACCGAGGAACATCGTGGTCTGCAGGCGGCCGGCCATCTCGGGCTGACGAGCCATCGCCTCAACGGTCTTACCAGCGATGATGCCGATACCGACGCCGGGGCCGATGGTTGCGAGGCCGTAGCCGACGGTAGCGATGTTGCCGTTGATCTCGGCGAGAGTGGTGGTGTCCACTAGGGGTTTCCTTCCGGTTGGGCGAGGAGGCCGGTTGGCCTCGACGTCTTACTGGTGATTAGGGGATCAGGGGTTTTTATTCGTTCGCGAACGCTAGTGCGATTTCGCGACCGAAAGCTGGATGTAGCTGGTGGTCAGCAGCGCGAACACATAGGCCTGCAGTACCGAGACCAGCAGCTCCATGAGGGTCATGATGAACGAGCCGGCGAGGGTGAACACACCCATCACGCTCCACATGTTCATCAGACCGACAAAGAACGCGGTGGCTGAGAAGGTGATGACCAGCAGCAGGTGACCAACCATCAGGTTGAGCATGAGTCGCAGGGCGAGCGATACCGGGCGCACCAGGAAGGTGTTCACCAGCTCAATCGGGGTGAGCAGGATGTAGAGCGGCCAGGGCACACCTGCCGGGAACAGCGCGTTGCGCAGGAAGGTCAGACCGCCAGCCTCGCGGAAGCCTGCGTAGATAAAGACCACATAGGTGGTGAGCGCCAGTACGAGCGGCATACCGAACAGACCGTTACCCGAAATATTGAGGAACGGAATCGCGGTGGTCAGGTTCATGAAGAGGATGCCGAAGAACAGCGTGAGGATGTACGGCAGGTACTTTTTACCGATGCGTTCGCCGAGCATGTCGTAAACGATCTCGTCGCGAACGTAACCGACAGCTAGCTCAATGATCGATTGGCCGCGCGAGGGAACCACCTTCGGTTTCCGCAGCGCGAGCCAGAACAGGAGCATGAGCACGACAACGGCAATCAGCCGCACCATAATGACGCGGTTGATTTCGAAGATCGTGCCGTCAAACAGCAGTGCCGGTGGGAAGAATTCTTCCTGAACGGTCGGTGCACAGTACTCGCCTTCGGGGCAGTTTGCTGATGCAGCGAAGATGCCGGTCAGATTCAGGGCAGTCGGGAACAGCGCGATCTCCTGTCACTGGGCGCGAACCGATCGGGCTCGCGAAGTCTGGCAAGGCGGTGTCGAATTTTGCGCTTGGCGCGATTCACACCGACTGTCCAACTCTATCAGGAAATACTCCGGTTCGAAGTGCAGTGGTGTGTCCGTGTTGGTGAACGATTGGCGAAACATTTGCCGGTTTTAACTACTCACCGGGCAGTTTGATATCGCTCATTGCACCGAGACGGCTGCTTGCAACCACGAGCAGGTCAATAGTCAGGTGGCCGATGATGGCGACAACCATGCACGACCACAGCATCCAGTCGTGGGTGAAATCGAGCTGCTTGACGATTGCGAGCACGCCGAGGAACACCAGCAGCTTCAAAATCCAGGCGCCGAGGATGATGCCCATAAACATCACCGCATCAAACCGAGCCGCGAGGATCACCGAGACCACCGTCACACCGGTGAACAGCATCGCCAGGAGCGCGGCGACGACTGCCGACCACACCCCGGCCCATCCGGCGACAAACCAACCGACAATGCCGCCCACCACCGCGATTGCCGCGGTGAGCACCAGCGACCAGCGCAGCACGCGCTTCATCACCGGCACGCTGGCGGGTTGATTCGTTGAGGTCATGAGTCATTCTCCTTGGTTTCTGCGGCAGTGACAATTTCGGTGACAGCTGAGCCGTCGGATTCGACATCACCGGGTTCAGGTTCGGCGACCGGTTTGTTTGTCGGTGCCGAAACATCCGATTTAGATTCTTCGTCGAGCAGCTTTCGAATTCGATTTCGCAGCGCAAGCGGCGCGGCTTGCGCGCGGCGAACACGGTCTGATTCCGACTCACCCAGCGCATCCAGTGGATCAAATTCGTCATCATCATCGCCATACGGTGATAGCTGGGCCATTTTTTCGAGCCGTTTGCGACGGCTGGCAATTGGCGAGACTGTCACCGCGACGCACAGCGTCAACCCCACGACGAGGAACGTTCCCCAGGCCCAAACACTTGGTGCGACGAACGCGATCAGCGCGGTCACTGCGATCACACTTGCCCAGGCATAAAACACCAGCACCGCCCGGCGCTGGGTGTGCCCCATGTCGAGCAGTCGGTGGTGCAGGTGTTTGCGATCGGCGCTGAACGGTGATTTACCAGCGGCGAGTCGACGGATGACCGCCATCGTGAAATCGACAATGGGCACAATCAGCACAGCGAAGGGGAAGATCAGCGGCATGAAGGCCGGGAAAAGCTCGTTACGGTTGATCGCCACGGGGTCGACCTCGCCGGTGACCGCAATAGTTGAGGACGCCATCAGCAGACCCACCAGAAGTGCTCCGCCATCCCCCATAAACATTTTGGAGGGGTTCCAGTTCCACGGCAAAAATCCCAAACACGCACCCACCAAAATTGCCGAGAGCAGCGCCCCCAAACCGAAGCGGCTGGTTTGCAGCTCTTCAGTGAGCAGATAGGCATAGATCAAAAACACACCGTTCGCGATGATCGTAACCCCGGCTACTAGCCCGTCGAGCCCGTCAATGAAGTTCACCGCGTTCATCACCAGCACGACCGCCAGCACCGACACCAGCACCGACAGCCACTGCGAGGGCACGAGCACTCCCCCGACCGGCAGGGTGGTGATCGCCACACCCGAGAAGGCCAGCACCACACCACCGATCATCTGCACGCCGAGTTTCAGCATCCAGTCGAGATCAACAAAGTCGTCGATCACGCCCATCACCACGATGATGGTGGCGGCACCGATGATGCCCCACATCCGATCGGGTGCAGCGTAGACAATGTCGAACCAGCTGATTTGCGAGGCAATCGCGAGTGATACCAGAACGGCAATGAACATGCCGATACCACCCAGCCGGGGTTTTGGTTTGCTATGCACATCGCGTGACCGCACCGGTGGATACCAGCGGTGCCGCATCGCGAGTCGATATACCCCGCCACAGGCGAGAAACGACACCGCGGCGGTAATGACGATGATCAGTGCATAAAAACGCACGCTGGCTGGGCCCTATGCTTCGATGGCCGGAGACACTGTTTCCGACGGTTCGGTGGCTGACGGTGACGCGGCCCTATCGGCCGCTTCGGCGGTGGTCTCGTCGGGCGCCAGCAGATCGCCGAGCTGTTCGGCGAGTAGTTCCCGCGATAGCGCTCCCTGGCGCACGATGCGCGCGGGCCGAGGTGGTGTTTCGCACAGCGCGGTGGCGTCGAGAATGGTCGAGGCGACTCCCCCAACCTCACCTGCATCGAGAAAAATATTCACCGCGTCCGAAAGCTGCTCCACCGCAGCTTCCGCGGTGGCGGGTGCGGGCTTACCGTGCTTATTGGCGCTCGACACCGCCAACGGACCGGTTTCGCGCAGCAGTTCGAGTGCCAGCGGATGGTTTGGGATGCGCAGCGCGACCGTGCCGCGAGTGTCGCCTAGATCCCATTGCAAGCTCGATTGGGCCGGCAAAATCACCGTGAGCGGCCCCGGCGCGAACTGATCAAACAGTTCAATCACCGGCTGCGGGATCTGCTCGGCAAGTGCTTGCAGGGTGGCCACTGAGGCTGCCAGCACCGGCGGTGGCGCTTGCCGGGTGCGTTCTTTTGCCGCCAAAAGCGCCGCTACCGCATCGGGGTTGAATGCATCGGCGGCGATGCCGTACACCGTATCGGTGGGCAGGACAATCACTTCGCCGCGACCAAGCGCCATGCGGGCCTCGCGCATCCCCGAAAGCAGTTGTTCGGGCTGCGACAGGTCAAATACTTGCGACATGATGACGCTAGTCTAACCGTGACTTTGCCGAGGTGATGCGCTCTCGACCCGTTAGGTCGGGGTAAGTTTGTGCCTGCTGCAGGCCGGCCGCGACAAATAGCTCGCGGATGAGCTCCCCCTGCTGCTCGGTGTGTTCCACAAGAATGCTGCCACCCAGCCGCAGCAGGCGGGCCGCGTCCGCAGCCAATTGACGAATATCATCAAGCCCATCGCTGCCGGAATACAGCGCGGTTTCGGGGTCAAACAGGCGCACCTCGGGATCCCGCGGAATTTCACGATCGGGCACATAGGGCGGGTTCGATACCAGGACATCGACCGAGCGACTCGGCAGCCCGGCGAGCAACCGGTGCCAATCACCAAAGTGTGCGCGCACCTGCGGCGCGATCCGCTTCAGGTTTTGTCGCAGCCAGGGCCAGGCGTACGGTGACGATTCGACCGCGGTGACTCGCGCTTCCGGTAGCTCGACCGCAATCGAGGCGGCAATCGCACCCGTTCCCGATCCGAGATCGTAAATCACGGGTGCATCCCCGCAGTCACGTGCCGATTTAATCGCGAGCGTCACGAGCGTCTCGGTTTCTGGACGCGGAATAAACACTCCCGACCCCACCTCAAATTCGTGCCCGTAAAACCCGGCCGTGCCGGTGAGATATTGCAGCGGGATGCGGCGAGCACGCTGCGCGGTAAAGCTGCGGATGCGCTGCACCTGCACCGGTGTGGGCCGGCGGCCGAGCAGTCGGGCTAGTTCGAGATCGCCACGGCTGCGTTCGAGGGCTGCGGCGATGGTGATTTCGGCTTCATTGGGTGCGAGCCCGGCGGGCACCAGTATTTGCCGCGCCTCAGCGACGAGTTCGTCAAGTGTCGGGACGGGATCGGATACAGGCATGGCCATATTTTCGCAGGCCGAATCGCTGCACCGTTCGGCAACGTGACTCTGCGTGACATTTCGAACGCAAAAAACAGTTCTGTTTGCAACTATATGGGGACACAAAAGAAAGGTGACCCCCATGGCAGCGCTTTATCGCGACATTACCGAGACCATCGGCGATACTCCGCTGGTACGACTCAACCGCGTCAACGAGACCGACGCCAATATTCTGGCCAAGCTCGAGTTTTTTAATCCCGCTTCGAGTGTGAAAGACCGTCTCGCCTGGGGCATCATCCGGGCCGCGGAGCGCTCGGGGCAGCTTCAGCCCGGCGGCACCATCATTGAGGGCACCTCGGGTAATACCGGTATCGCCCTGGCCGCGATTGGCGCGGCCCGCGGCTACCGCGTAATTATTGCCATGCCCGAGACCATGTCGGTCGAGCGTCGCCAGATTATGCGCGCGCTCGGTGCTGAACTCGTGCTCACTCCCGGCAGTGAGGGGATGCGCGGCGCGGTCGCGAAGGCACAGCAGCTGCGCGACGAGATCGAGGGGTCGATCCTCGCCAACCAGTTTGAAAACGAGGCCAACACCGAAATCCACCGCGAAACCACCGCCGAGGAAATCTGGAATGACACCGACGGTGAGGTTGATGTGGTGGTCGCCGGTGTGGGTACCGGTGGCACCATCACCGGTGTGGCGCAGGTGTTGAAACAGCGCAACCCCGAGGTGCGCATCGTCGCGGTCGAGCCGGTCGATTCGCCGCTTTTGAGCGAGGGTAAGGCGGGCCCGCACAAAATCCAGGGCATCGGCGCGAACTTCGTGCCCGAGGTGCTCGAGCGCGACCTGATTGACGAGGTCATCCCCGCATCACTGGATGACTCGGTGCGTGTCTCTCGTGATGTGGCCGCTCGCGAGGGTATTTTTGCGGGTATTTCTGCCGGTGCAAACCTTTGGGCTGCGCTGCAGGTGGCAGCTCGCCCCGAGTATGCTGGCAAAAACATTGTGGTGATCGTGCCCGACACCGGCGAGCGCTACCTGTCGAGTGTGTTGTTCGACGATCTTCGCGCCTCGAACGAAAGCTAAGTATGCTTGCTTCTCCCCGCCGCCCGCACTCCGCGATGCCCCGCCGTTCGCGCGCTGATGAGTTTTTTCGACGCGTGCGCGAGGACATTTTTGCGGTGCAGCGGGGAGATCCCGCAGCGCGCAGCAAGCTGTCGATTGTGATTAATTATTCGGGCTTGCACGCGCTGTGGCTGCATCGGGCCGCCCACGCACTGTGGCAGCGCCCCGGTGGCAAGCTACCGGCACGAATGCTCTCGCAGTTTTCGCGCTTTTTGACCGGGATTGAAATTCATCCGGCCGCCCGCATCGGCCGCCGGTTGTTCATCGATCACGGGATGGGCGTGGTGATTGGTGAAACCGCGGAGATTGGTGACGATTGCGTCATCTATCACGGCGTCACCCTCGGGGGCGTATCGACCAAGCAGGTAAAACGCCACCCGACCATCGGCGACCGGGTATTGATCGGCGCCGGTGCGAAATTGCTCGGCCCGATCACGATCGGTGACGATTGCCGAGTGGGCGCCAATGCGGTGGTGAATAAGGATGCACCGGCAAACTCGCTCGTGGTGGGCATCCCTGCAAAACCGCGCCCTCTCAGGCCTCGCGCGCACAGCGAACACCGTCCGATCGTTCCCGATTCGTGGGTCATCTAGCGACCAGCAACCCAACCGACAGCAAAGTGGCCACGGTTCCGAATGGTTCCGTGGCCACTTTTGTGTTGCGCTTGGCGGATGCGCGACTAGGCGTCTTCCTGCCCCGAAAGGGCCGCCAGGCGGGCTTCTTCATCGGCCTGCACAGCCGAGTCAATTACCGGCCCGAGCGCCCCGTCCATCACCTGGTCAAGGTTGTAGGCCTTGTATCCGGTGCGGTGATCGGCGATGCGGTTTTCGGGGAAATTATAGGTGCGGATGCGCTCCGAACGGTCCATCGAACGAATCTGTGAGGCACGCATCCCCGCTTCGGCTTCGGCGAGCTCCTCTTGCTGTTTGGCAAGCAGTCGCGCCTGCAGAACGCGCATGGCGGCGGCCCGGTTTTGGATCTGCGATTTTTCGTTCTGCATCGAAACCACAATACCGGTGGGCAGGTGCGTAATGCGCACGGCCGAGTCGGTGGTGTTCACCGACTGACCACCGGGACCCGACGACCGATAAACGTCAATTTTGAGGTCGTTCGGGTCGATGTTGATTTCCTCGGGCTCATCAACTTCGGGGAACACCAGCACACCGGTGGTGGAGGTGTGAATGCGGCCCTGTGATTCGGTTGCCGGAACGCGCTGCACGCGGTGCACGCCACCCTCATATTTGAGTGAGGCCCACACGCCATCAGCCGGTTCGTTTGAAGTCGACTTAATGGCCACCTGCACCGATTTGTAACCGCCGAGGTCTGACTCGGCCTTGTCGAGCAGTTCGACCTTCCAGCCGCGGCTTTCGGCATAGTGCGTGTACATGCGCAGCAGGTCGGCAGCGAACAGCGCCGACTCTTCGCCACCTTCGCCGCCCTTGATTTCCATGATCACGTCGCGGCCGTCATCCGGGTCGCGCGGGATGAGCAGACGGCGTAGTTTTTCGTGCTGTTCTTCAAGTTTTTGCTCGATCGCCTCGGCCTCGTCCGCGAACATTTCGTCTTCGCGGGCGAGTTCATTGGCGGCTTCGAGGTCGTCCTGCAGCGCGGAGAGTTTGTCGTCGGCCGCGAGAATCTGCGACAGCTCGGCGTAGCGCCGGTTTACTTTTTTGGCGCGGGCCGGGTTGGTGTGCAGTTCTGGGTCGGCAAGCTGTTCTTGCAGCTCGGCATGTTCTTCGCGCAGCAGGCCTACCGACTCGGCAAATTCGTTCGGTGTGCTCATGCGCGCACCGCCAGATTTGCTTCGCGGCTCACCGCGGCGACGAATTCTTCGTTCGTGGCGGTGGACGAGAGCCGTTCGAGCACCGATTCGAGCGACACCTGGGTGTCATCGCCGAGCGCGCGGCGAATCTTCCAGGTGGCAGCGAGTTCGGTTTCGCTCAGCAGGTCTTCTTCGTGCAGCGTTGACGACTGCTGAATGTCAACGGCCGGGAAGATTCGCTTATCAGCCATCGCGCGTGAGAGTCGCAGCTCCATATTGGCGGTGCCAGCGAACTCCTCGAGAATAACCTCGTCGGTGCGCGAACCGGTTTCGACCATCGCGGTGGCGAGGATCGTCAGCGAACCGCCGTTTTCAATATTGCGTGCGGCACCGAAGAAGGTTTTCGGCAGGTGCAGCGCCGAAGCATCCACGCCACCGTCGATGATGCGGCCCGAGCCGGGCGCCGCGATGTTGTAGGCGCGGCAAAGCTGGGTCAGCGAGTCGAGCAGCACCACCACATCGAGACCGAGCTCGACCAGTCGCTTGGCACGCTCGATAGCGAGCTCAGCGATGGTGGTGTGGTTTTCGGCCGGCATATCGAAAGTTGACGACACGACCTCACCGTTAATCATGCGCTGCAGACGGGTGACCTCTTCGGGCCGCTCCCCCACGAGCACGAGCATCAGGTGCGCATCCGGTTCGTTCTGGGTTACCGCGCTGGCAACCCGCTCGAGCATGATCGATTTGCCCGACTTCGGCGGGGCCACCACAATGCCGCGGGTGCCCTTACCGATCGGAGCAAAAAGATCAACCATCCGCTGTGCGGCGTGGCCACCTGCGGTTTCGAGTCGCAGCCGGTCGACCGGGTACAGCGGAGTGAGCGAGTCGAACTCGGGGCGCTTGGCGATCTGTTCGGGAGTCTGACCGTTAATGGTGTCGATCTTGGCGAGTGCGTTGTACTTCTGGCGACCACCCTGGTGCTCGCCCTCGCGCGGCTGACGAATCGCGCCAACGATTGCGTCGCCCTTGCGCAGCCCGTACTTTTTCACCTGACCGAGGGAGACGTACACGTCGTTTGCTCCGGGGAGGTATCCAGAGGTGCGCACGAACGCGTAGTTGTCAAGCACGTCGAGGATGCCCGCAATCGGCAGCAGCACATCGTCGGGCGCGATCTCGGGGTCGGCATCATCGCGCCGGTTGCGACCACGCTGACGCTGCTGGTTCTGGTTCGAGTCGTCGTTGCGATTGCGGCTGCGGCTGCGGCTGCGTTTGCGACCGTTACCCGAGTGCTCCTGCTGCTTATCGTCGTCGGCGTCTTCCGCTTCACCGCTCGAGTCGTCGTCACGGGCCGGCGGCAAAACAATGTCATCGAGCGTCTTCGGGCTCGACGACTCGTTGCCCTTGGCTGCGTCATCATCGCTGTTGTCGTTCTGTTTGCGCTTTTTTGACTTGTTTGACTTCGACTTCTTGCGCGGCTGATCGCCGCCGTCAGCGCTCTTGGCACCGCTATCGGTCGGTTTGCCTGAGTCTTTTTCAGTCGACTTCGCGTCAGCGGCGGGCTGCTCAGCTTTGCCGGGCTCGTTCTGTTTACCGCGGCGGCGGTCAGCGTCGTCACTGTCAGGTTTTTCGGATGCAGCCTCGGGAGCAACAGTCACGCGGCGGCGCGGCTGCCGAGCCGAGGTCGGTTTGTTATCAGACGCTGATTGTTCGGCTCCGCGCTGCTCGGTGTTTTTGTCATCGGCAGCGGCCTTGTTCTCAGCGGCCGCAGCTGCCTTCGAGCTGCCTTCACCGCGGGCCTGCTCGATGACTTCGATCAGCTGGCTCTTGCGCAGTCGCGCGCTGCCCTTAATACCCATTTCGGCGGCAAGCGCCTGCAAATCAGCAACTCGCATTGAGTTGAGCGGGCGTGCCTGAGTTTCGTTTTGTTCAGTCATGTGTTGGTGTTCTCGTCCTGTTATGAGGAAATGCGAGTCGGTACTCGAATGGAACGCGTCAACGCGCCACCGGACAGATCGTCCGCAAGAACTGCGGTATCCGCCTCGCGATCAGATGTTTCGATATTCGTAACCGGTGCCGCAAGCGGCGAGGTCACGCATCCATCGACGATGTCGACAGTTCCGAAACTACCTCCACTGTAGCACCCAGTGTGTCTACGGCGGTCATAATTGCCTGCCAACGAGTGTCGGTGCGCTCGCTAGCAATACGCTCCGCAACCAGCCGGTCGGCCGGGTCGCTGCACATCACCAGCACGCTCGGGCCCGCGCCCGAAACCACCGCTGGCAGCTTCGCGGCCCGCAGTTCATCAATCAAAAGCTTCGTTTTTGGCATCGCTGACGCGCGGTAGCTCTGGTGCAGGCGATCTTCGGTGGCGTCGAACAACACCTCGGGGCTCTGGGTGAGCGCCGCCACCAGCAGCGCCGACCGCGACAGGTTAAAAATGGCGTCGGCGTGCGGCACCTGGTCGGGCTGCAGCGAACGCGCGACGGCGGTTGACATGGTCTCTTCGGGGACCAGCACCACCAGCGAAACCCCGCGGTCGACCGCAAGCTGTTTCGACCGCGGCTCGCCCTCGGCATCCATCCACGCGATCGTGAGACCACCGAATAGGCAGGGAGCAACATTATCGGGATGCCCCTCCAGCTCGGTCGCAATATTGAGCAGCTGGTTCTCGGTAACGGCCACCTGGTCGGATACGAGGCCTGCCGCGGCACACACTCCGGCAACAATTGCTGCGCCGGATGATCCCAGCCCTCGGCCGTGCGGGATCGTGTTGTGTGCCCGCAAGCGCAGACCGGGGCTGGCAAAGCCAAGGCGGTCGAGCGCCGTGTAGATCGAACGCACCACCAGGTGTCGTTCATCCAGTGGCACCTCGCCCTCACCGACACCGGCAACCTGAATGTCAATTTCGCCGGCGGGCAGTGCCTGCACCTCAATTTCGTCGTAGCGAGCCAGCGCCAGGCCGAGCGTGTCAAAACCGGGGCCAAGATTCGCACTGGTGGCTGGCACGCGCACCGCTACTGTGCGCCCCTGCGTAACCTGGTTCATGCGCGCATACCGAGCACTTCGGCAACCACGCTGGTGTCGGCGTCAACAACCGTGGGAGTTACGTCGTTGCCGTTTTCGTCGCGCAGCGCCCACTGCGGGTCTTTCAAACCGTGACCGGTGACGGTGAGCACACAACGCGAGCCCACGGGGATATTCCCCTTGTCGGCTTCCGAGAGCAGACCAGCCACCGAGATCGCCGAAGCCGGTTCGACAAACACACCGGTTTCAGCGGCGAGGATGCGCTGGGCTGCGAGAATTTCGATGTCATCAAACATGCCGAAAAAGCCGTCGGTTTCGTCGCGCGCCTCGAGCGCCAGGCGCCACGAGGCGGGGTTACCGATGCGGATAGCCGAGGCGATCGTCTCGGGAGCGGTGACAACCTCACCGCGCACGATCGGCGCGGCACCCGAGGCCTGGAAACCAAACATCCGCGGCAGTTTGGTCGATTTACCGGCTTCACGGTATTCGCGGTAGCCGCGCGTGTAGGCGGTGTAGTTACCGGCATTACCAACCGGGATGAAGTGGAAGTCGGGGGCGTCGCCGAGCACGTCGATGATTTCGAACGAGGCGGTCTTCTGCCCCTCGATACGGTCATTGTTGACCGAGTTCACCAAGTGTACCGGGTAGTTTTCGTCCAGCTCGCGAGCGATGCGCAGGCAGTCGTCAAAGTTGCCGCGCACCTGCAGCAGCTCGGCGCCGTGGATGATTGCCTGCGAAAGCTTGCCCATTGCGATCTTGCCCTCGGGCACCAGCACTGCCGATTTAATACCGGCATATCCCGCATAGGCTGCGGCCGAGGCGGAAGTGTTACCGGTGGATGCACACACGACCACCTTCGCGCCGTGCTCGACGGCCTTCGAAACCGCCATAGTCATCCCGCGGTCTTTGAACGAACCGGTGGGGTTCATCCCCTCAAATTTCACGTACACATCCGCGCCGGTACGACGCGACAGCGACGGCGACGGGATGAGCGGGGTGCCGCCCTCTCCGAGCGTGATGATCGGCGTGGCTTCGGTCACGTCGAGGTACTCGGCGTATTCGCGGATAACTCCCTGCCATTGCTTGGCCATGTCTTTTCCTCACCGCGCTATTCAGTAGCGCTCATCTGAACTTGCAGTTCACTGCGATTGGGCGGGGCTGTTAGTCGCCCTCAACCCGAAGTACGCCGGATACCCGGTCGACGGTCGGCATTTGCTCGAGCGATTCGACCAGTGCGCCCAGAGCGCCTTCGGGCGCACGGTGCGTACCGATTACCAGGGTAGCGCTCGCATCGTCATCCTCGCCCGGCTGCTGGGTGAGCGTCGCCACCGACACACCGTGTTCGCTGAAGCACTGGGCGATTTCGGCGAGCACACCCCGCTCGTCATTCACCTGTAGTGAGATCTGGTACGAGGTTTCGATCGCGCTGATGTCGATCACCGGCAGGTTGGCGGCCATCGACTCGCCGAGCCCGGGGCCACCCATCAGATGACGGCGCGCCGCCGAAATCAGGTCGCCGAGCACCGCCGATGCGGTCTCCACTCCCCCGGCTCCGGCGCCGTAGAACATCAGCGGGCCGGCTGCGGCAGCCTCAACAAAAATCGCGTTATTACCGCCGTGCACGCTTGCCAGGGGATGCTGTTTTGGAACGAGTGCGGGATACACGCGGGCTGAAACACGCTCGGTTTCGCCGTCGACGATCCGCTCACAGATCGCCAGCAGCTTCACCACATAGCCGGCAGCGTCGGCGTCAGCAATCTGCTTTGCGGTGACCTCGGTGATGCCCTCGCGATAAACCTCATCAACCGGAACCTGCGTGTGGAAACCGATGGATGCGAGAATCGCGGCCTTCTGCTGCGCGTCGTAACCGCCAATATCGGCGGTGGGGTCGGCCTCAGCATAACCGAGCTCAGTGGCGATTTCGAGCGACCGCTCAAAGCTGTCGCCGCTGGTGTGCATCCGGTCGAGGATGAAGTTGGTGGTGCCATTAACGATGCCGAGAATACGGTCAATCCGGTCACCGGCGAGGTTTTCGCGCAGCGGACGGATGATCGGAATCGCGCCACCGACAGCGGCCTCATAGTAGAGCTGCGCGCCAACTCGCTCAGCGAGGGCGAACAGTTCGTTACCGTGGTGCGCGAGCAGTGCCTTGTTGGCGGTGATGACATCAGCACCCGATTCGAGCGCCAGCTTGATGAGTTCACGGGCGGGTTCGATACCGCCCATGAGCTCCACCACAATTTCGGATTGCAGGATGAGCTCACGCGGGTTGTCGGTGAAAAGTTCTTTTGGCAGATCGGTATCGCGCGGTGCATCCACATTGCGAACCGCGATACCCACCAATTCGAGCTGCGCGCCACCGGTGCGCTGGGCAAATTCTTCGCGCTGTTCGAGCAGCAGGCGTGCCACCTGGCTACCTACCGAGCCGGCGCCGAGCAGGGCAACTTTGACGGTGCGGTTGCTAATCATGGGTGTTCCTCCGGGGTCGATGCGGTGTCGGCCGTGAGCAGGTCTTGGATGGTGATGCGACGCACCAGGGTGCGTGATTGGCCATCCCGTACCGCCACCATGGCGGGGCGATCAAAGTAGTTGTAGTGACTTGCCATAGCAAAGCAGTAGGCGCCGGTGGCGGGCACGGCGAGAATATCGCCATAGTTCACGTCATCGGGCAAATAGTCGGCATAAACGACGATATCTCCCGACTCGCAGTGGCTGCCAACCACTCGCACAAGCTGCAGCGGCGCATCCGATTCACGATTCGCAAGCCGCACGCAATAGTCGGCCCGGTACATGGCCGGGCGAGCGTTATCGCTCATACCGCCGTCCACCGATACATAGCGGCGCACGGCCGGGGTGCCGTGCTCGTCGCTGACCGTCACATCCTTGGTGACGCCCACGCGATAGAGGGTCACACCGGCCGGCCCCGCAATTGAGCGGCCCGGTTCGAAGGTGACAAGCGGTAGGTCGGTGCCGGTTTCTGCGCAGGCCCGCGCAACTTCCGCGGCGATTCCACGGGCAAGTTCGTCGAGCGGCAGCGGCCGATCGCTTGGCAGATAGGCAATCCCAAAGCCACCGCCGAGATTTACCTCGGGCACGGGGCCGCCCTTCAGCAGCTCGGCGCGCAAGCGCATGAGCCGGTCGGCCGCGGCACCGAACCCATCAGCCGAGTAGATCGAAGAGCCAATATGCGAGTGCAGGCCCCGGAACTCAAGCGCTTCGTAACCGCGAATTTTGGCGACCGCCTCGGCGGCACTTGCCAACGTGATGCCGAACTTCTGGTCTTCGTGGCTGGTGGCGAGATACGAATGGGTGTCGGCGTGAATACCCGAGTTGATGCGCAGTAGCACCGGCTGCCGTTTACCGAGCTCGGCTGCCACTGCGGCGAGCCGGTCGATCTCGGTGAGCGAGTCGATAATCACCGTGCCGACACCCACCTCGGCCGCGCGGGCGAGCAGCGCATCCGATTTGTTATTGCCGTGCAGCCCAATAGTTTCGGGGTCGATTCCGGCAGCCAGTGCCACCTCAAGCTCACCCGCCGACGCGACATCCAGCCCCACGCCGGCCTGCTGCATCCAGCGGGCAATATCGATGCTCAGCAGCGCTTTCGAGGCGTAATGCAGCTGCACCTGCGCGCCGATAGCATTGAAGGCCTCGGTGAATGCGGCCAGCGCCGATGCTGCCCGTTCGCGCATATCGTGCTCGTCAATGACGTAGAGGGGTGAACCATACCGTTCGAGCAGCTCAGTGGCACGCACGCCACCAATGGTGAGCTCACCTGCTGCATCGCGGATTGCCGTCGTCGGCCACACACCCGAGTTGAGCTGGCGAGCGTCCGCCGGGTTTAGCCACTGTGGAGCGAGTGGGTTTACCGCGTTTGACTCTGAAAAAATCACGCCACAATCCTATCCAGAGCCGAGCGCGACCTCGCCCGCTGTGACCGATTAAGTAATCTGACCGCGGGCGATAGTGAGTACGGCGGAACATTTCACGTTCAGGATGCGCCACGAGACACTCTGTGCGCCGATTCTTCCGCTGAACTCACTGGCGTTGGGAACCTAGCGGCGGCAGCTACCAAGCTCGGTGAAAGATTCCTCAGCCGCCGTAAAACTGTGCCGGGTTCGCACACCGACCGTGAGCCCCGCATCCGAAACATCCACATTCGTGATTTGCAGCAGTTCGGGAATGTACTCGGCAACGCAGGCATCAAAGCTCACCAGCCGTTCCTGAGTGTCGATCTGGCTGCTGAAATCGCCTGCTTTAAAGCGCAGGTCGGTTGCCTCGATGCGAATATAGCCACCGGCACGAATCCGCACCCGCGCATCCACCAGCACCGCAATCTGCCGCCCGAACACGTCAATCTCGGTGCCGTAGCTCAGCGTGCCGTTCGAAAATTTCAGGTCGTTGATCGTGATTCCCGCAGCTTGCGCCGCATCCTGTAACAACCGGTTGACCTCGGCGGCACTCAGTCGAATCTCGCCTTCGAGCGAATCGATCTGCACCGGGTCACCGAGCTGAATACCGGCGGCGTCCGCGTTCACCTCGCCACGCACATCCCCCACCGTGAGATCGGAAGTTGACAGGTGCAGTTTCGAAAGCCGCAGGGTCGCAAGCTCGCACAGCACGCAGGCGCCCTTGGGTGCCGCGTTAATGTGCGCGCTCACGCCCTGCGGCAGAGCTTCGGCAATCTTGTCGGCGGCGATGCGTCCAACGAGCACGCGAGCTACCAGCTCAGCGATAATCAGCAGCACCGCCAGGGATGCTGCCACGATCACCAGCGCACGGCGCCGGCGCTTAGCCCGTTTAACGGTGATGGATGCGGTCACGCTACATCCGCTCGGGAGCAGTCACTCCCAGCATCTCGAGACCGTTCGCCAGCACCTGTCGCGCTGCCAGGTTGAGCATCAGACGGCTGGCATGCACCGGTTCAACCGGTGCATCACCCTGCGGAATCACGCGGCAGTTGTCATACCAGCGGTTATAGGCGGCAGCGAGATCTTCCAGGTAGCGGCTGACGCGGTGCGGTTCGCGCTCGGCCGCGGCGAAAGCCACCAGGCGCGGGAACTCACGCAGCTGACCGAGCAGCTCGTTTTCGGTGGCGTGGCTGAGCGCTGCCGGATCGAATGCTGCCGTGGTAATTCCCGCATCTGCGGCGTTACGGGCCACCGCGCAGGTGCGCGCGTGGGCGTATTGCACGTAATACACCGGGTTGTCGTTCGAACGCGACACCAGCAGGTCGAGATCGATATCAATCGATGAATTGGTGGATGAACGCACCAGCGAGTAACGCGCCGCGTCAACACCCACCGCATCCACCAGGTCGTCGAGGGTGACGATCGTGCCGGCGCGCTTCGACATCCGCACCGGTTCGCCGTCACGCACCAGGTTCACCATCTGGCCGATGAGAATCTGCATGTTGACATTGGGGGTGTCGCCAAATGCCTGGGCCATGGCCATCATGCGGCCGACATAGCCGTGGTGGTCGGCTCCGAGCATGTAGATACATTCGTCAAAGCCGCGATCGCGCTTGTTGAGGTAGTAGCCAATATCACCGGCAAAATAGGTAGGTTCGCCGTTGGAGCGCACCACCACGCGGTCTTTATCGTCACCAAAATCGGTGGAGCGCAGCCACACCGCGCCCTCCTGCTCGAAGATGTTGCCGAGCTCGCGCAGTTTGGCGACGGCACGGTCGACCGAGCCGTCTTCGTGCACCGAGTCTTCGTGGAAAAACACGTCGAATTCGACTCGGAACTCGTGCAGCTTCTGTTTGATTTCGTCAAACATGAGCGCCACGCCGTGCTCGCGGAAAACTTCCTGTTCGGCGTCGCGGTCGGCAGCTGCTGCCAGCTCGTCGGCGTGTTCAGCTGCAACCTGCGCGGCGATTTCAGCAATGTAGGCGCCGCCGTAACCGTCTTCGGGGGTCGGCTCGCCGTGGTGTGCGGCCAGCAGCGACTTGGCAAAGCGGTCGATCTGGGCACCGTGGTCGTTGAAATAGTATTCGCGGGTCACATCCGCACCGGCCGCGATCATCACGCGAGCCAGCGAGTCGCCCACTGCTGCCCAGCGGGCACCACCGAGGTGGATGGGGCCGGTTGGGTTGGCTGAGACAAACTCGAGGTTGATCTTGTGCCCGGCAAGGCCGCTGCTGGTGCCATAGCCCGCACCGGCCTCGACAATTTGCGCCGCAAGCGCACCGGCGGCAGCCTCATCAAGGGTGATGTTAATAAAACCGGGGCCGGCCACAGCCACTGATTTCACTGCCGGATTTGATTCGAGCGCCGCGGCGATTTCTTGCGCAAATTCGCGCGGATTCGATCCGACTCGCTTCGCGAACCGCATGGCGATGTTCGAGGCCCAGTCACCGTGTTCACGGTTGCGGGGGCGTTCAAGTTTGAGGTCGTCAGCGGTGAGTTCGAGTTCGCGGCCGGCTTCGCGGCGGTCGAGCGCGGTGCGCGCGGCTGCGGCGAGGGCTTCGCTCAGGGTCAGATCGGTCATGGTTATCTATCGTAGGCCCGACTCGTGACACTTGCTGGTATGCTTACCCCTTGTCCGCCTCCGTAGCTCAGTGGATAGAGCGCCGGTTTCCGGTACCGTAGGTCGCAGGTTCGACTCCTGTCGGGGGCACCAACAGTTTGGGCTCGAGTCATCACTCCGATGACCCGAGCCCACGCTTTTTGTACAGCCGCTTTGCGCAACCGCTTACGCGCGCAGTGCCACGAGTGCCCGCAGCAGTTTCGGTAGTTCATCCGCATCCGAATTTGGTGCCTCGGGATGCCATTGCACGCCGAATTGCGGCAGCGTTTCGTGCTCGATCGCCTCGACCACACCGTCGTCGGCACGGCCAACCACCCGCAGCCCCTCACCTGGCTCGGCAACGGCCTGGTGGTGTGACGACTCGATGGCCGCAACCCGCGTGCCGAGTGCGCGCCCGGCCACTGAATCAGCATCGAGATCAACCGGATGCGGCAAAAACTCATCCCAGCGCGGGCCCGGCGGAAAACGGTGGTCGCCCGAGTTGTCGAGGTGCTGGATGAGGGTGCCGCCATGCGCCACATTGAGCAGCTGTAGCCCCCGGCAAATACCAAAAACCGGTTTTGTGTCGTTCGCAGCCCGACCGATCAACGCAACCGTGCGTTCATCCGCCAGTGTCACGTGGTGACCGCACTCGGGATAATCAGCGGCGCCCCCATAGAGCGCAGGGTCAACATCATCACCGCCCATGATCACAATCACGTCAGCCGCGCGATATGCCGCGTCAATTGCTTCCTCGCTGACATCGGCAATTGGCAGCCGCTGCGGCTCGTATCCCATTTCGGATGCGCTCACCACCACTTGCTGGGTGAGCGTTTCGAGTGCCGCTGTGAACTTTTTATCGGGGCGGAGCATCGTCGCTTCCACCACCAAAACGTGAACCGGTTGCATGAGCACGGTTCTATCATGCCGCGTTCGGCGCCGCCAATCCGGCGTTTCAGCGGTGTCAGAAACGGCCGTGCGCCCCGGTAATTGGCCGGGGCGCACAGTTTTTAAGGTTGTAATGCGAACGGTTCAAGCAACCGACGCGGGCGAATCATCATTGATTCGCGTGATCCCGCTCGTACTGCGCAAATGCGGCAGCCAGTCGGTCCAAAAACTCATCGACTTCACGCAGGTCATAGCCCGCTTTGAATCGGGTTGATTCAAATTTCACATCCTCAACCTGTGATGCGGTTAGCGAGTGCGCCGCAGCTTCACCGGTCTCGTAGCGGTAAAGCGCTTCTGCGGCGCGGTCAAGGAAGTTGTCGACCTCGAACTGGTCGTAGCCGAAAACGTATTTGGTTGCACGGAACTGTTCGTTGATCACATCTTCACTTCGCATGAGGTTGCTCCTGCTCTGAAATTGTGGACGAGAAATTCCGCCGACATCGTATCGAACATTTGGCTGGATGCCCGGATTTTGTTCCATGTCGGGGCCGGTAGGATGCCAGCGCCACCCCGCATCCGATCCGAGGACCCGCCATGCTGCGCCTGATTGCCCGAGCGCTCGAGCCCGTGTTCATCCACTCACCGCTCTCGCGTTTGGGCTGTGCCTTCGCAACGGTGGTCGGGCTACTGTGGGCCGCTCCCCTCTCAACCGGCGCGATCATCCGACACGGCGATCTCATCGTGTGCCAGGGACTGCCGAAGTGGGCGTTTCGCCGCGGTGGCGTCTGCGTCGGGCGCGTGTATATCACTCGCAACACGGTCTCGCCGGCGGTGCTTCGACACGAACTCGTGCACGTCGAGCAGTGGCGCAAATACGGGCTGCTCTTCCCGCTGCTCTACGCGCTTGCCGGGAGCGATCCGCTGCGCAATCGTTTTGAGATCGAAGCCGGGCTCGCTGACGGCGGCTATCTGCGCCGGTAGCCGGCGTTACTGCGCGGTTTCGTTACAACATCGCGGCCGGTGGCACCCGCAGCTGCCACTGCAATTCGTTCTCGAGCTGCTGACCAAATTGCAGCAGCGTGCGTTCATCCCCCGGCCGGCCGATCGCCTGCACACCGAACGGCAGCTCGACCGCATCCCCGCCGCTGAGCACCGACGCGCTCGCGGCCGCGCGACTGCTGTGCACCGGCAGGCTGATCGCCGGCAGCCCGCAGGCGTTGAGATATGACGTGAATGGCGTGTACTGGCACTGCTGCTCGAAGTTGCGTTCGCCGTCGCTCTGGTCGTACCAGCCCAGCGGCCGCGGTGCCATCGCCATCGCCGGGGTGAGCACGAGATCGTAGGGCGCATAGTCGGCAATGATTTGCTGTTCAAACCGAGCCAGTGCATCCAGTGCCCACACCAATTGCGCGGCGCTCACCTCTTGGCTGCGTTCATACAGCCAGCGGGTGAGCGGTTCGACCTGGCCGCTTTCGATGACTGCAGCTGGCACCTGGGATGCACCGGCCTGCCAGATCGTGCGGAACGCCGCGAAATACTCGGGGAATGGCCGCGGTTCAACCGGTTCGACGCGGTGTCCGAGCCGTTCGGCGAGCCGGATTGTTTGTTCGAGCGCGATCGCGGCTTCATCTTCGACTTCGATGCGGTAGTCGGTTGCCCACGGCGACCAGCTGTTAAACCCGATGCGCAGCGGTTTGATTGGCGCATCCAAGATGTCGAGGTAGGCGGCTTCGCCGCGTGGCGCGACGGTGGTGAACGGATGCGGTGCGTGCCCGCGCATCCCGTCAAAAAGAAGCGCCGCATCCGCAACCGAACGCGCTATCGGCCCCGAAACGACCAGCCCGGCGAGCGACTCTTGACCGGCACCGGCCGGAACGCGTCCGCGCGATGGTTTCAGCCCCACAAGCCCGCAGGCTGCGGCCGGGATGCGCACCGAGCCGCCGCCGTCGCTGCCGGGAGCAAACGGCAGCATCCGGGCCGCAACCGCTACTGCCGCGCCGCCGCTGGAGCCGCCGGGGCCGAGGTCGGTTTGCCAGGGGTTGCGGGCCACCTTGGATGCATCCGATTCGTCGTCAACGAACAGCTGGTTTTCGGTGTACGAGGGGAAACCGAATTCGGGGGTGTTGGTTTTTCCGAGTGACACTCCTCCGGCTGCATCCATAGTTTCGACGAGTGGATGCGATGCGGTGGCAACATTTTGGCGGAGCGCTTGCGAGCCGAAGGTGGTGACCACTCCGGCGCGGTCGACCAGGTCTTTATCGGCATAGGGCAGGCCCCATAGCGGCAGTTCGTGGCTGCGGGTGGCGCCACGGTTTTGGTCGTCGTCGAGCGCTGCGGCGCGTTCGCGTGCGGTGTCGGCAGTGACTGTTGTGAACGCGCGGAGTTTCGGGTTGAGCGCTTCGATGCGCGCGAGGTAGTGATCGGTGAGTTCAAGGCAGCTGAGTTCGCCGCGAGCAATCAGCTGGCGCTGCTCGGTTGCGGCGAGTTCGTGAAGTTCGCTCATGCCGCCACCCTATAAGCGCCGGATGCAAGCATCCTGCCCCCGCCGCATCCTGCCCTGCGCATCCAGCCCCTGCCGAGCCCGCCGCCACCGCCGCATCCTGCCCCTGCGGATTTTTGTTTCCTGACTGCATCCCCGAACAGAGATTTGTTTCCTGGCTGCATCCTGTTTCGGAGATTTGTTTCCTGGCTGCAAAAAGCGTGGTTTCCGGGCAAATGGCACCGAAAACTGCCGATTTGCAGCCAGGAAACAAAAAGCAGGAAACAAAAATCTGAGGCCAGGAAACAAAAATCTGCAGGGGCGCGAGCTGGGCAGGCAGGGGCCGGCAAAAAGCAGAGGCAGGCAGAGAAGGCGCAGGCAGGGCAAAAAGCGGGCGGCTAGGCGCGGGATGCGGGCGGCAGGGGCTGCGACGCGTCGACGCGCCAGTCGATGGGCAGCGCTCCTTGCTGAACCAGCAGCTCGTTGGCGCGCGAAAACGGCCGCGATCCGAAAAAGCCACGGGATGCAGACAGCGGGGATGGATGCACCGACTCGATCGCGGGCACATCCGGCATGAATTGCCGGCAGCGTCGCGCATCATTGCCCCACAGAATCGCCACCAGCGGGCCGCCGCGCTCAGCAAGCGCCCGGATCGCGCACTCGGTCACCGCTTCCCAGCCTCGTCCCCGATGCGAAGCCGGCTTCCCCGGCTGCACCGTCAGCGAGCGGTTGAGCAGCATCACCCCCTGCTGCGCCCAGCGCGACAGATCCCCGTGTTCGCACGCGGGTATGCCGAGATCATCCTCAAGCTCGCGATAAATGTTTTGCAGCGAACGTGGCAGCGGCCGCACCTCGCGATCGACCGCAAAACTCAACCCGATCGCATGCCCCGGCGTGGGATACGGGTCTTGCCCCACGATGAGCACGCGAACACTCGCAAGCGGTTGCTGAAACGCCCGCAACACCCGATCGCCCGCTGGAAAATATCCCCGATTTGCAGCATTTTCGGCGCGCAAAAAGTCGCCCATTGCGGCAATATTTTGCGCCACTGGGGCTAGCGCCGCCACCCAATCGGATGCAATCAGGCCGCGCTCAGCGAGTTCATCCAGCCGCATCCCGCTCATGCAGATTCCGAAGCTCGCAGCGAGGTGAGCGTCACCCGTTCATCGATGACTTCGAACTGCCACACCGACCCGCTGCCGTATAGCGAAAGCTCCCCCGGTTTTGCCACGAGGGCCGTACCCGCGTCGATCGCCACCGCGCGATCGACGATGCCAGCTTCAACGGCTGCCGCAGCAAGCCCCACGCGGCCGGCACCAACCGCATCCGGGATCACCGTAATGTCGATCAGCCCGATCCCCTCGGCAAAATCAAGCTCCGCCGTTTCGAGGGCGGGAGCAACCGGCACCCCGCCGATTGCGTTTCCGCCAGCCCAGGCGATATCGCTCGCAATCGCCGCACCGGCATCGATACCGAAATAGGCCGCACCCTCGTGCGCCAGGCGACGCAAATCCACGACGCGGTGTTCCAGTGCCGTCAGCAGCACGGCCGGGTTATCGCCCGACACCACGATCGTGTCGCAGGTGAGCAGTTCGCCGCCGTCAACGGGTTCCGCCGAGTTTGTCGCGTCGAGCGCGAGTTCGCAGCCGAGCGTGAACCGCGACTGCAGCCGCTCACGCAACTCGGCGTGAGGAATACCGCCGGCGGTGATGAGCGCGAGTCGACTGTGACCGCCATCGGCCTCCCGCGTGAAGCGATCAATCAGGGGGTCAATTTCAGCGAGCGTGCCGCCGCCACAAACAAAAATTGTCACTCCACCACCCTAGTTTGCTGACTCCGACGGCAACAGGATGCGCGGCAAAACAACAGGATGCGCGGCAAAACAGACAAAACAACTACAGGACCCGCAGCCAACCAATTCATTAACCGCCACTTTTCGACACTTTGTGACACACAACTCGCAAACGCGCATCCGCTCATCAACACTGGTGGCAACCCATCAGCTCCCCAGCAATGAATCGCTCGCGAGCCACTCAGCCCCCGCGGCAGCCAACTTGAAAGCGAGAAGGCCAATGACTCAACGTTTTGAAACTCTGCAGATCCACGCCGGCACCCAGGTGGATCCGACAACCAACTCGGTGGTGACGCCGATCTATCAGACCACTGCCTACCAGTTCAATGACGCCGACCACGCTGCCGGGGTGTTCGCGCTCACCGAACCGGGGAACATCTACACCCGCATCACGAACCCCACCACCGCTGTGCTTGAAGAGCGGGTTGCCGCACTCGAGGGCGGTACCGGTGCGCTTGCTGTCGCTTCGGGGCAGGCTGCCGAGCTGTTCGCCATCCTGAACATTGCTCGCGCCGGTGACCATATCGTGTCGTCCACCACCATCTACGGCGGCACCTACAACCTGTTTAAGTACACGCTCGCCAAGCAGGGCATCGAGGTGACCTTCGTGCTCGACCAAAACAATCCTGACGAGTGGCGCGCGGCAACTCGCCCGAACACCAAGGCCTACTACGCCGAATCGATCGGCAACCCCTCGGTGAACTATCTCGACATTGAACTCATTGCGAGCACGGCGCACGAGCAAGGGCTGCCACTGATCGTCGACAACACTGTGGCCACGCCCTACCTGATCCGCCCGTTTGAGCACGGTGCCGATATCGTGCTGCACTCGGCGACCAAGTACCTTGGCGGGCACGGCTCGGTGCTCGGCGGTGTACTCGTTGATGGCGGCAGCTTTAAGTGGTCGGAAAACGCCGAGCGTTTCCCCGAACTCACCGAGCCCGACCCGTCGTACCACGGCATTAGCTACACAGGTGCAGTGGGTGATGAGCTCGCCTACATCACCAAGGCTCGCACCCAGCTGCTGCGCGATATCGGTGCCTCCATCGCACCCGCGTCGGCATGGCAGATCATCCAGGGCATTGAAACGCTTTCGCTGCGCGTGGAACGTCACACGCAGAACGCGCAGGCGGTCGCCGAGTGGCTGAACGAGCACCCGCAGGTAATTGGCGTGAACTACGCAGGCCTGCCTGACAGCCCGTGGCACGAGCTCGCACTGAAATATGCGCCGCTGGGCGCCGGGGCGCTGCTCTCGTTTGAGCTCGCCGGTGGCCGCGACGCTGGCCGTCGCCTGGTCGAGTCGACCAAGCTGTTCAAGCACGTGGTGAACATCGGGGATGTGCGTTCGATCATCACTCACCCGGCTTCGACCACGCACAGCCAGCTCACTCCCGAGCAGCAGCTCGAAAGCGGCATCGCGCCGGGACTCGTGCGCCTGTCGATCGGTATCGAGCACGTGGACGACCTGATTGCCGACCTCGATCAGGCCATCAACATCGCCACTCAGGCGTAAGCGCAACACCCGTGCGTTACCGGGGTGCCGGCCCGCAACGGGTCGGCACCCTTTGGTATTTGAGGGGCTAGGCTGACTTAAGTGCAGTGGAATGACGTGGATGTGCAGCCGATTCGCCAGGGTGCGAATCGGCCCGATGTGATTCGTCCACCGGCTACTGGCGCGTGGCGCGAGGGTGATCATCCCGGTGAGCGGAAGTTTGCACCGCTGGGCACCTTTGATTTTGAGCACGGCGGCAGCGTGCAATTGCGCATGGCCTACGAGACCTGGGGCGAGCTCAACGAGGCCCGCGATAACGCGATCTTGGTGCTGCATGCGCTCACCGGCGACTCGCACATCGACGGTGCCCGCGGCCCCGGACATGCCACTGCGGGATGGTGGCCGGGCCTGGTCGGTGAGGGCGCCACGATCGACACTGATCGCTGGTTTGTGCTCGCCCCGAATATGCTCGGCAGCTGTCAGGGCACCACGGGTCCGGCCGCTATTGGCCCCGACGGCCGTGAGTATGCGGCTCGCTTCCCGATGACGACGGTGCGTGACCAGGTTCGGGCGGCGGGGATGCTGGCCGATCACCTTGGTATTGAGCGTTTCGCTGCCGTTATTGGCGGCTCAATGGGCGGGATGCAGGCAATCGAATGGGGTGTCAGCTTTCCTGAGCGGGTGGCTCGGTTGGCGGTGCTTTCGGCGCCGGCTGCCATCGATGCCACGGCAATTGCGCTCAACCGGTTGCAAATTGATTCGATTCAGCTTGATCCTGCCTGGCGGGGAGGCGACTATTACGATGCTGAACCGGGCGAGGGCGCCTGGCGCGGCCTGGCGTTGGCGCGCCGGCTCGCGATGCTGAGCTATCGATCGGCGAACGAGCTCGATGACCGGTTCGGGCGTTCGTGGCAGTCTTCACTTTCGCCGACCGATGATGGCGGTCGCTATTCGGTCGAGTCGTATCTCGATTTTCACGGCAACCGGTTTACGCGCCGATTTGATGCCAATAGTTACATCACGCTCGCGAATGCGATGAATTCGCACGATATTGGCCGTGGCCGCGGCGGTGTCGAGGCGGCACTGCAGCGGGCCACGATGCCGACGCTCGTGGTGGCAATTTCAACCGACGCGCTCTTTGTGCCGGCCACTCAGCATCGGATTGCTGCCGGGCTACCGAACTCAATTACCGGCAGCCGGGCGCTGGAAATCGATTCGCCCTACGGGCACGACGGTTTTTTGCTTGAAATTAATGCCGTAGGCCGCGCGCTGCGCGAACTCATCAACACGCCCGCCAGCTAGGCACCAACACCCGCCACGCTCGTGGCCGCGCTGGCGCCCTTGCACGCAGCGCCGCCCTGGCACCTGCGTCGCTGACCCTACCGGCTGCGTTTCGAGAATGCCCCGCGTGCCAGATGCACGAGCGACCACACCATCAATCCGGCGACCAGCAGGTTTCGCGCCAGCAGCGTGAACGCGCCCGCCTTCATCCCGTCAACGATTTGCCAGTAGTACCAGGGGTACACAAGCTGCGTGAGTAGCGAAATCGATAGCGCCACGATCGCCAGCGGCAGGAAGCGGCGGCCGTCCCACACGAGCCCGAAAATGATTACCGGTGCCAGCCAGGTGATGAACTGTGGCGAGCCCACCTTGTTGACCACGATGAATGTGGCGACCGCACCCAGGGTGAGTGCGGGCAGCCGGGTGGCGATACCCATCCCCTGTTTTTTGGCGAGCACCGCGAGCCCCATCAGCACCAGCATCATCACGAACATCAAGGGGGTCAGCAGGTCACCGACGAGCTGGGTTCCCGGACCCTCGATTTCTTGGGTGAGGATCTCCTGCGAAAACTCGTTCTTGTAGTACACCAGGCCCAGCGCGTGCAGCATCAAAAAGAAGCTCGCCGCGGTCGATTCCACCTGCAGCCCGCGGTCTCCCTGACCGCTCACGAAGCTCAGCGCGTGCGGGATCGCGTCGAATCCGCCGATTGCGACGACGCCCACCATTACGCTGACGCACACCACAATCGCGCCGAGCACGAGCATCCAGCGGCGCCGAATGGCCACGAAAGCCGAAGCAAAAAGCGCTGCCGGCCACACTTTGGTCCAGGCCCCCAGGGTCATGAGCGCGCCCGCAACCGCAGGCCGAGTCATGACCAGACTCAGGGCAATAATTGCAATCGGCACGGTGATCGCGTCAATTCGGCCGAACGCAATTGTGCCCAGTAGCAGCAGGAAGATCGTCCACCACCAGGCGGCGAGACGTCGCGGCCCGGCGAGCGCCCCGTGCGGGTTGCGGGTGAGCCACCACAGAGCGAGCGAGTCGAGCGCGATAACGATGCCCATCCACGCGTACATATAGCCGCCGCGGCCGCCGAATACATCGGCCAGCCACATGGGGATGAGCGACACGACCGGATAAACATAGTCGCTGTGGATTCCGGGAATGTCTCCGGCAACGGCCTGGTCGATCCAGCCGCGGTAGACGATGGTGACGTCGTTGAAGGGGCCGGATGGATGCCAGGTCGCCTGCCACGCGTAGAACACATGGGTGGCGAGAAATACGACCCACATGACGCTGAGTTCGACGCGTCGCGTCCACCAGCGCGGCCGGGGAAATCTCCGCAGCCCGTTCGAATAGCGCTTGTGTTTGGGCTTGGATGCGATGACGGTGTTCACTTGGCCAGCACCGCCGCCACCACGTTGGGAATCGCGCCAGCCACATCCGAGGCGAGAATCGGGCCGCCGAGCGGGCCATGGTCGAGCATAAGTGCGGGTGCGTGCACGCTCGCGGGTGGGGTTTCGAGCCCGGCCGCGCGTTGGGATGCGAGCCAGCCAGCACGGGCATGCAGCCAGGCTGCGGCTGCAACCACCTGGGGATGCTTGGGGGCGAGCCGGTGCGCGTGGCGGGTTGCCAGCAGTGTGCCGATCACACCGGCGAGCACGTCGCCGGTGCCGGCGGTTGCCAGCCACGAGTTCGGGGTGCGCACCCGCAGGCGCTCGTCACCGCTAACGATATAGGTGTGCCGGCCCTTGAGCAGCACGGTGCAGCCGAGCAGTTCGGATGCGAGCACGGCGGCTTCGCCCTCAGATTCGGCGATTTCATCGGCACTCATTTTGGCCAGGTCGAGTCGTTTGAGCAGCTCTGACAGTTCGCGGGCGTGCGGGGTGACCACCAGGTTTTTGTGTCCGGGCTCTACCAGGGTGAGCGCACCCGCATCAACGACGATGGGCGTGCCTGCGGCCAGCGCCGATCGGTAGAGCGCAGCGCGTTCGTCTTCGCGCGCATCCGGGATGCCCGACCCGATTACCAGCGCACCGAAATTGCCGAGGCCGTGCACCACTTCGGGGCGCACCGCGAGCACCGCGGCAGCCACTGAGGCCGGTCCCGAGTAGCGCACCAGGCCCGCGCCGGTGCGGCAGGCGGCCTGCGCGCTGAGCACAGCCGCGCCGGGATATGTGACCGACCCGGTTGCCAGCAGCACCACGCCACGCGAATATTTGTTGTCTTGTTCGGTGGGTTCGTGCAGGCAGGCGCGCACTTCACCGGCAGTTACCGAGTGCCAGCGTTCGGGTTCGCTATCTGCGTGTTCGGTCATGGCTTGGCCAACACTCTTGCCAGTGTCGGTGTCGAGCGCCGGATGGTCGCCTGATGCACCGGCAGAGAAGTCGTTGAAGTCATGATTCACGCGCGCAAGTTTACCTGTTCATCCACGTGTTTCTGCGTGACTTCCCGCCTGCCGGTGTGGGTTAGGGGTGCCGAGCGGTGGCATCACGCACTTCACCAACGAGTTCTTCGATGATGTCTTCGAGGAAGAGCACGCCCGTGATGGTGCCGTCTTTTTCAACAACACGCACGAGGTGTTTACCGGTGCGACGCATTGAGGCCAGGGCATCTTCGAGCTCGGTGCCGGTGTACACCGACACCAGGGGACGCAGCACTTTTTCGGGGGTGGGTTGTTCGTAGGCGGCGTCGGTGGCGAGTTCGAGCACGTCTTTCAGGTGCACGTAGGCAACCGGGCGGCCTTTTGCGTCGGCGACAACATAGCGCGAATAGCCGTATTCGGCCACCGCCTGCTGCAATTGGTGCGGGGTGAAGCCCGGCGGCAAAAGCACCATTTTGTCGAGCGGCACAGCCACCTCACCAACCTGTTTGGTGGTGAATTCGAACATGTTTGCCAGTGTGCCGGCGTCGTCGAGCAGCACGCCCTCGCGGGTTGATTGCTCAACGATTCCGGCCACCTGGTCGAAGGTGAACGCGCTGGTGGCCTCGGCCTTGGGGGTGACTCCGAACATTCGCAGCACGAGGTTGGCGATCTCGTTGAGCAACCAGATCACGGGTTTGAACATTCGCGCGAAAAACACCAGCGGCGGTGCCAATATGAGCACGGCCCGGTCGGGAATCGAAAACGAGAGGTTTTTCGGCACCATCTCGCCGAACACGACGTGCAGGTAGGTCACCAGCAGCAGCACGATCACGAAGGCCACGGTGTTGACCACTTCGGGTGACATACCGGTGGCGGCCATCGGCACCGCGAGCATGTGGTGCAGTGCCGGTTCTGACACGTTCAAAATCAGCAGCGAACACACGGTGATACCCAGCTGCGAGGTGGCGAGCATGAGGGTTGCGTGTTCCATCGCCCACAGCGCGGTCTGGGCTGCTTTCGAGCCCTGTTCGGCGCGCGGCTCGATCTGCGAGCGCCGCGCGGTAATGACCGCGAATTCGGCGCCGACAAAAAACGCGTTGCACACCAGCAGCACAACCAGCCAGACAATACCCATGAAGTCGCTCATCGCTTTTCACCGCCCTCGTGGTCTGCCGAGCGTTCGCGGCGTAGCCGGTCTTCGTTTGATTCGTAGCTGTCATTGGGCACGAACCGCACCCGGTCGACGCGCCGGCCCTCGAGCTGTTCAACGATCAGTGTGCCCACCGGTATTTCTACCCGGTCACCGATTTCGGGGATGCGGCCGAGTGCCGACATGATGAACCCGCCGACAGTCTCGTAGGGCCCATCTTCGTCGATTTCAATATTGAGCCGGTCACGCAGCTCGTCGGGTCGCAGCAGACCGTCGAAGAGGATGCGGTCGCGGCGGCGGATGATATCGGCGCGTCGAACATCGTGTTCGTCAACGAGGTCGCCAACGATTTCTTCGACCAGGTCTTCGAGCGTGGCGATGCCGGCCGTGCCGCCGTATTCATCCAGCACGATTCCCATCTGATAGCCGTCGGTGCGCAGTTCCGAAAGCAGCTGGTCAAGCGAAATCGATTCTGGCACCATTGGCACGTCAACCTTGATCGCCCCGACCGGCACCGATTCACGTCGCTCGCGAGGCACGGCCATCGCATATTTCACGTGTGCCACCCCGACAACATCGTCGATATCTTCGCCGATGACCGGGAAGCGCGAGTGCCCGGTTTCGATGGCGAGCGCGATGAGTTCCGACACCGGTGCATCCGCACCGATCACAGTGAGTCGCGGGCGCGGAGTCATGACATCGGATGCGGTGTGCTCGCTGAAGCGCAGGGTGCGATTGAGCAGCGTCGCCTTGTCGGTGTCGAGCACGCCCACGAGGGCACTGCGGCGCACAAGGCTCGAAAGCTCTTCGGCGGTGCGGGCGCCCGAGAGCTCTTCTTTTGGTTCCACACCAAACGAACGAATGATTGCGTTCGCCGAGTTGTTAAGCAGCGCCACAAACGGCCGAAACACGGTGGTGAACGCCAGTTGCAGCGGCACGACGATTTTTGCCAGCTGCAGCGGCAGTGCCAGCGCAAAGTTTTTTGGTACCAGCTCACCGATCACCATCGATAGCACGGTGGCGACGACCATGGCGATGATGGTGCCGACACTGCTCACCCATTCAGGAGAGAGCCCGAGCCCTAGCAGCCCGTCAGCCAGCAGCGAGCTGATGGCCGGTTCCATCGTGTAGCCGGTGAGTAGCGTGGTGAGCGTGATCCCCAGCTGGGCGCTCGAAAGGTGAGTTGAGGTTTCTCGGAGCGCCGAAATAATCGGCTGCAATCGCCGTTCGCCAGCCGCCTGCCGGTTTTCGAGTTCGTGCCGGTCGAGATTTACCAGCGTAAATTCGGTGGCAACAAAAACACCGGTACCCGTACAGAGCAGCAGGCCAACGGCCAGCAATAACCATTCCATTTGGCGAAAAGTTTACCCGGCTCAGCTGAGGATCGAACGCTGCGCGCGCCTACCAGCTCACCGGCAGGGCTTTGCCTTCTTCGTAGCCGGCGGCCGATTGGATGCCCACCTTGGCTCGTTCATGAAACTCCGGCAGGGTGCGGGCGCCGGCATAGGTACAGCTTGAGCGCACTCCGGTGGTGATCATGTCAACGAGATCATCGATGCTGGAGCGCTCAGGGTCGATGAGGATTTTTGAGTGCGAAATCCCCTCGGCAAACAACCGCTTTCGGGCGCGCTCATAGGAAGGAAGGTCGGCGAAGCGGCCGTCGACCGCGCGGGTTGAGGCCATCCCGAACGATTCTTTGTAGCGCGCACCGTTCGCATCCGTGAGCACTTTGCCCGGCGCTTCGATGGTGCCGGCAAACCATGAGCCGATCATTACCGCGCTCGCACCGGCAGCGAGGGCGAGCGCCACATCGCGCGGGTAACGCACTCCCCCGTCGGCCCACACGTGTGCGCCGTGCTGTGCCGCCACCTCGGCGCATTCGAGCACCGCCGAAAACTGAGGGCGTCCGACCGCGGTCATCATTCGGGTGGTGCACATGGCCCCCGGCCCCACCCCGACCTTCACGCTATTGGCGCCGGCGCGCACAAGATCGCGGGCGCCGGCACCCGAGACGACGTTTCCAGCCACCAGTGGCACCCCAATTTCGGCTTCGCGCACCTTTTCGAGCGCCTGCAACATGCTGCCCTGGTGCCCGTGTGCGGTGTCGAGCACGAGCACATCGGCGCCGGCTTCGCGCAGCGTCCGGGCACGACCGACCACGTCTCCGCGCAACCCCAGGGCTGCCGCAACCCGCAACCGGCCGGTGTCGTCAACCGCCGGCGGGTAGATCGTGGTGCGCAGCGCATCCGTTTGCGAGAGTCCACCGACCAGTTCGCCGTCGCGACGCACCGCCACGAAGTCGTGCCCGGCGCGTTCGAAAAGTTCAAATCCTTCACGGGGGTCGGCGAGCTCGGCCGCATCTACTTCGGGAGCGGCGAGATGTTCGAGATCGCCCACGCGCGCATCCTCGGGCATGGGTGCAAATGCCGCAGCATCGACAATCGCGACAATTTCACCGCCGCGCATAATCCCCACCGGTGTGCCCGCAACCGGCGGCACGGTTGACAGCAGTTCGGCAACGGTTGCATCCGCTGCAATTTCAAATGGCGCCGCCCAACCGGTGGGCTGCCGCTTCACCCAGCGCAATTGTTCGGCTACGGCGTCTTCGGCGAGGTCCTGCGGCAGCACCGCGAGTCCCCCGCGCCTGGCGAGTGCCGCGGCGAGCCGCTTGCCGGTGACCGCGTTCATATTGCTTGCCACCAGCGGGATGCGCATCCCGGTGCCGTCAACCGTGCTGAGATCCACCCCCAGTCGCGACCCGACATCGCTACGCGAGGGGACCAAGAACACATCCGAATAGGTCAGGTCGTATTGGGGTTGAGCGCCATAGAACTGCATGTCTCCAATGGTATGAGCGAAGTCTTTAGTGATAGTCAAAGCAACCACGGCCAACGATTCGATTCACCTGCAAGGAAGCTGTACTTCGACGTCAAGAAGACCCGTTAGGCTTGCCCAATGAACAGGGGCCGACGGCGGCTTACCGACGTTGGCGCTTCACCATCCACGAGTGCAGAAAAGGCGGCGATTTTCGCGTGTCGACTCCCACCTCTGGCTCCGCAGGCCAGCCCATGAACAACTTCGGTGTCAACGACTGGCTCGTTGCTGAGATGTACGCCAAGTTCAAGGACAACCGAAATAGTGTGGATGAGGCCTGGTGGCCCACGCTCGAACGCTACGCCCAGTCGTTGCAGGGGCAGCAGGCTGCGCCGGCAAAACCTGCCAAACCGGCCGCCAAGGTTGAAACTGCCGATAAGCCGGCGCCAGCTGCTGTCGCAAAGTCGCCCAGCAGCAAGTCGGGCGCGAAGACCACCGGCCGCCCGGCGCAGAGCCGCAAGGTGCCAGCCGACGCGCCCAAGGGTGTTAAAGATGCTGAGCCCGAGCGCGAGCCGACCGTTGAGCCGCTGAAGGGCATGTCAAAGGCGATCGCCAAGAACATGGACGTGTCGCTCGAGATTCCCACCGCTACGAGCTACCGCGAAATTCCCGCGAAGCTGATGATCGACAACCGCATCGTCATCAACAACCACCTGCGCCGCACCCGCGGTGGCAAGGTGTCATTCACGCATCTGCTTGGTTTTGCACTCGTGCAGGCGCTCAAAAAATTCCCGTCGCAGAACGTTTACTACGACATCGTTGACGGTAAGCCATCAGTGGTTACACCGGCGCACATCAATCTCGGTATTGCTATTGACGTTGAAAACCGTGACGGCAGCCGTGGCCTGGTGGTGCCGAGCATCAAGCAGGCCGAGCGGATGAACTTCCGCGAGTTCCTTGAGGCTTACGAGATGCTCATCAAGCGCGGCCGTGAGGGGAAGCTCACCGCCGCCGATCACGCCGGCGCCACCATTTCGCTCACGAACCCCGGTGGTATCGGTACGGTGCAGTCGTCGCCACGACTCACCAAGGGGCAGGGATGCATCATTGGTGCCGGCGCGCTCGACTATCCCGCCGCGTTCCAGGGCATGGCGCAGGAGACACTCAACGACCTGGCCATTTCCAAGCGCATCACGGTTTCGTCGACGTACGATCACCGGGTCATCCAGGGCGCCGGTTCGGGTGAGTTTTTGAAGATCGTTGCCGAGCATCTCACCGGCGGCCACAACTTCTATGAGGATGTGTTTTCGGCGCTGCGCATCCCCTACCGACCGATTCAGTGGTCGAAGGATGTGCACGTCGATCTGGCTGCAAACATCAACAAGACGGCCCGCGTGCAGCAGGTCATCAATATGTACCGGGTGCGCGGTCACCTCATGGCCGAAATCGACCCGCTCGAGTACGTGCAGCGTTCGCACCCCGATCTCGAGATCGAGTCGCACGGCCTGACGTTCTGGGACCTCGAGCGCGAGTTCGTGACCGCCGGGTTTGGTTCGAAGCGCACGATGAAACTGCGCGATATTCTCGGCATCCTGCGCGACACCTACTGCCGCACCACGGGCATCGAGTACATGCACATCGATGACCCCGAACAGCGACAGTGGTTCCAAGACAAACTCGAGCACCCCTATATTCCGCCCACGCACGACGAGCAGCTGCGCATCCTCACGAAGCTCAATCAGGCTGAGGCGTTCGAAACGTTTTTGCAGACGAAGTACGTGGGTCAAAAGCGGTTCTCGCTCGAGGGCTCCGAGTCGGTGATTGCGCTGCTTGACCAGATTGCATCCGATTCGATCGACGACGATATTCGCGAGCTTGCGATCGGTATGGCCCACCGTGGCCGCCTCAACGTGCTCACGAATATTGCCGGTAAAACCTACGACCAGATGTTCCGCGAGTTTGAGGGCTCGGTTCCGGGGAAGGTTGCCGGTACTGGTGATGTGAAGTATCACCTCGGCATCGAGGGCACCTACACCTCCCCCGAGGGTAAAGAACTGCCGGTGTATCTTGCCGCCAACCCGTCTCACCTCGAGGCCGTGAACGGTGTGCTCGAGGGTATTGTGCGCGGTAAACAAGACCGCGATCCGGACGGTGTTTATCCGGTGCTGCCGGTGCTCATTCACGGTGATGCGGCCATGTCTGGTCAGGGCATTGTGTATGAGACCCTGCAGATGTCGAAGCTGCGGGCATACCGCACCGGCGGCACGGTGCACATCATCATCAACAACCAGGTTGGTTTCACCACTACCGCGCAGGATGGCCGCAGTTCGCGGTATGCATCCGATGTTGCCAAGTCGATTGATGCTCCGGTGCTGCACGTTAACGGTGACGACCCCGAGGCTGTGGTGCGGGTGGCGCAGCTGGCGTTCCAGTACCGTCAAAAGTTCAACAGCGATGTGGTGATCGACCTGGTGTCGTACCGTCGCCGTGGTCACAACGAGGGTGATGACCCGTCGATGACGCAGCCGCTGATGTACGACCTGATTGAGAAGAAGCGTTCGGTGCGAAAAATTTACGCCGACAATCTCATGGGTCGTGGTGATATCACGCAGGAAGAGTACGATCACGCCCAGGCCGAGTTCCACGCCGAACTCGAGCGTGCCTTTGCTGAAACGCACAATGTGCACACCGAGGCGATTACGGCCAGCGAACTCGCCACGGTTGGTTCGCGTGAGGAGCGTCAGCATTCGGTGCCGGTGAGCACTGCAATTCCGGGCGACGTGATTGCCAGCATCGGTGACGCTCACCAGAATGTGCCTGAAGGGTTCACGGTGCACCGCAAGCTGCAGCGGGTGCTTGATAGTCGCTACAAGATGTCGCGTGAGGGTGGCATCGACTGGGCGTTTGGTGAGCTGTTGGCGCTTGGTTCGCTGCTGATGGAGGGTACTCCGGTGCGGATGAGCGGCCAGGATTCACGCCGCGGCACGTTTGCGCAGCGGCACGCGCTGCTGCACGACCGGGTAACCGACCGCAACTGGATGCCGCTGCAAAACCTCGGTGATGATCAGGCCCGATTCTCGGTGTACGACTCGCTGCTTTCGGAATATGCGGTGATGGGCTTCGAATATGGCTATTCGGTGGAACGGCCCGATTCGCTCGTGCTGTGGGAGGGCCAGTTTGGTGATTTTGCCAATGGTGCCCAGACTGTGATTGACGAGTTCATTGCTGCCGGTGAGCAGAAGTGGGAGCAGCGTTCGAGCGTTGTGCTGCTGCTGCCGCATGGCTATGAGGGCCAGGGGCCGGACCACTCGTCGGGTCGTATCGAGCGCTTTTTGACGCTGTGTGCCCAGGACAATATGACGGTGGCGCAGCCTTCGACTCCGGCGAACTACGCTCATCTGCTGCGCCTGCAGGCGTATCAGCGTCCGCGTAAGCCATTGATTGTGTTTACGCCGAAGTCGATGCTGCGGCTGCGCGGTGCCACGTCGTCGCTTGAGGAGTTCACGAAGGGGCACTTTAAGCCGGTGCTCGACGACTCGCGTCAGCTGGATGGTGCGGCGGTGAAGCGCATTGTGCTGCACTCGGGCAAGCTGCATTATGAGCTTGAGCAGCAGTTGACCAAGCGTGAGGATGATTCAATCGCGCTGGTGCGGCTAGAGCGCTACTACCCGCTGCCGTTTGAGGAGCTGCAGGAGGTTATCGCGAAGTACCCGAATGCTGAGCTCGTGTGGGCGCAGGATGAACCGGCGAACCAGGGTGCGTGGCCGTTCTTGCAGCGGGTGCTGTTCCCGAAGCTCGATCGTGAGGTGCGCCTGGTTTCGCGGCCGCCGGCGTCGGCTCCTTCGGTGGGCACGATGAAGCTGCACACTGAGCAGCAGGCCGAGTTGCTGTCGCAGGCGCTCGACTAGTTACTCTGGCTCTGTTTTAGTCGGGGCCGGGTCGTTCAGCAGCTGCTGGATCGACCCGGCCCCGACTTTTTGGTTGTGCGTGCAGTGGTTTGTTGTCGTTTGTGTCGCTGGTTGCTGGGGTTGTTTGAGCCAGCTGGATGAGCTGGGCGGTACGCAAGATGGCGGAGCCACATTTGTGGCTCCGCCATTTTTAGGCCGAGTTAGCGACGCAGCTCAGCGGCGTTGTCGCTGCTCGGTTTAGCGTTCCGAGTAGCGCCTGCGGATGGTGAGCAGGACTGCACCTGCCAGCATCAGCAGTGTGGCGGTTGCGAACGCGGTGGTTGCGCCGCTGGCACCGGTGCTGGCCAGGCCACCACCCGAGTTGTGGGCACCGTCAGTTCCTGCCGGCTTGCCGGTGTCGCCCGGAGTGCCCGGCTTGCCAGGCTGGCTCGGGGTTTCGCCCGGGGTGTTGTCTGCAGTCTCGGTCGGAGTGTCCGTTGGGTCGGTCGGGTCAGTCGGATCGGTCGGCTCAGTCGGGTCCGTCGGCTCGGTCGGCTCGGTCGGATCGGTCGGCTCAGTCGGATCGGTCGGCTCAGTCGGATCGGTCGGATCGGTCGGATCGGTCGGGTCAGTCGGATCGGTCGGATCGGTCGGCTCAGTCGGGTCCGTGGTCGGCTCATCGGTCGGTTCGTCAGTCGGGTCCGGTGCCGGGGTCTCGCAGTTGCACTTGGTACCGACCTTGATGATGTGATCGACCGGTTCGACGCGAACTTCGGTCGTGCCGTCGGTCTTGTGGACGCGCTCACCAGGCTTACCCTGCTGAACGGTCTCGACCTTACCGGCCTCGAGCTCAGGATCCTCGACAACCTTGACGTCGAACGCGATCTCTTCGGTCCACTCGACACCCTCGGCTGGCTTGGTGCCAACACGGACGATCCTCTCAACAGGCTCCTTGATGGTCTTCACTTCTGGCTGACCATCCTTGACGGTTACCTCAAGGATGCCGTTTTCGCCTTCCTGATCCACGACCTCCTGGCCTGGTTCGAGGTTCTTGTCGTAGACGATCTTGGTGGTGTACGGCAGCTCAACCTGCTTCGGCTCCACAGACGGTGCCGGGTCGTAGGTGCCCACGCGGATGATGCGCTTGGTTGGTTCCTTGGTGCGCTCAGTTGTCACGATCGGATCGCCATCCAGCTTGCCGTCCTTGATCTTCTGAGTCGAGGTCACAACCTCGGTACCAAGCTCACCTTCCTGGTCAACAACCTGCTTGCCCTTTTCCAGGGTGTCGTCGAAGACGATCTCAGTCTCGAACGGAACAGGCTTCTCAACCTTGGTCACCACTTCGGTGTCCTCAGCGGCCGGACCGTACTCGATGATCTCGTCGACCGGGTCCTTGGTCTGCTTCTCTTCAGGGGTGACCGTTGCCTGGTCGCCCTTGGCAGTAAAGTCAGCGGTGTAGGTCTTCTCGCCAGGAACGCCCTTCTGGACGACCTTGATCTCACCCGGCTTCAGCTCCGGGTTCGGGCGGGTAATAACCTCGAACGGAACCTGGGCGGTCCAGGTGACCGTCGAAGAAGCCTCGGACGGTTTGGTGCCGACCTTGATGACCTGGTCAACCGGCTGCTTGGTGATTTCCTCGGTGATCTGAGGGTCGCCAGGCTTGGAGTTGACGATGTCGCGTGTGATCGTCACCGTCTTCTCACCAGGAACACCCTCGGTCACAACCTCAGACGTACCGGCAGGCATGTTCGGATCGAATTCGATCTTCACACCGAACGGAACCTCAGACTTAACCGTCTCAGTGGTGGTGCCGGTGGTCTTGGTGCCGACGCGGATGATCTGCTCGGTTGGTTCCTTGGTGCGCTCAGAGGTTACGACCGGGTCGCCCGAAGGCTTGCCGTCCACGAGCTTCTGAGTCGAGGTCTCAACCTCGGTACCGACTTCACCCTTCTGGTCAACAACCTGCTTGCCGGCTTCGAGGGTGTCGTCGAAGACAACCTTGGTGTCGAACGGAATCGGCTTCTCGGTCTTGGTCACGAGTTCGCTCGGAGCAATGCCAGGGCCGTACTCGACGATGCGTTTGACAGGCTCCTTGGTGGTTTCTTCCTCGACGACCTCAGCCTGATCGCCCGAAGCAGTGAACTTAGCGGTGTAGGTCTTCTCACCGTTCTCACCTTCCTGAACAACCCGGGTTTCACCCGGCTTCAGGTCCGGGTTCTCGCGAACCTCGGTCGGGTACGGGATCGGAACCGTCCATGTGACTTCCTTGGCGCTCTTGGCAGGCTTGGTGCCGATGACGACGACCTCGTTGACAGGCTCCTTGGTGCGTTCCCACGTGCCGTCCTTCTTCATCTTTTCCGCGCCCGGCTCACCTTTGGTTTCAGTGCGGTACTCGCCGGCAGGGATGGAGTCGTCGTACTTGTACTCGACCTCGAACGGAACCTCGCGCGTCGGAACGTCAATAACGTTCACAACAGCGTAAGCGGTATCCGTAGAGCCGTCCTCGTAAGTCACGCTAACCGGAATCTTGACCTGGTCACCTGGCTTCGCATCCGCAGGTGCGGTTGCGGTGACCTGGCCATTGTCGTCAATGCTGACAGTCCAGCCGGCAGGAACATCACCCAACTTGTATGGGTTTTCCTTAGCGACATTGACGTTGTCCGGCTTCTCGAGAGCGACCGGCAGCGTAGCGGTCTCGCCCGGGTAGACCGTTTCTACCGGGTAGGACGGCTCGGCTTCCCAGCTGTTGGTCAGCTTCACCACGGTGGTGACAGGCACCAGCGGGGTGGAGCCGTCCGTAGTCGTCACAGTGACGTTGATGGTCTTACTGTCACCCGGCTTGGCGTCAGCCGGCGGGGTGGAAGACACGACACCGGTGTTCGGGTCAACCGTGTACTTCCAACCGTCAACTTCCTGCTCAGTGATCGGCGCGTCGTTCTCATCCTTGCCGAAGGAGAACTTCGAACCCTTAGGGGCGTCCTGGACGTTGTGGTTCACAGCCTGGTTCGGGCCAGTGGTCTCCACGGAGTAGGTCGGAGAGATGTCGCTCTTGAGAACAACGACGGTGCCCTTGACCTCTTGCGGCTTGTCAGCGTTGTCGTAGTGGGCAAGAACTGGGACATCCAGGATGTAGCCCTCAGGTGCGGTCTTCGGAATGGTCGTGGTGATTTCACCAGTGTTCTCGTCGATCTTGACGGTCCACGTGCCGCTGTCATCCGTGACGGTCATCTCGGTCGAGCCGTCCTTGAAGGTGTAGCGCTTCGGAGCCTCGTCGGTCGTGTTGCCGCTCAGGCCGCGCTCCGGAATCTCAGGCTTGAGGGTGACCTTGGCAGTCGGCTTATTGGTCACCGTGTCGTAGTTCGGGATCTTGATGTCGACGATCGCCTGGAACTGGGTCTCGATCTCGTCCGTGGTCTGGTCCGGGTAGGTCGCCTTCACCTTCGGGGTGATGATGGTGCCCGGCGCCACGGTGTCGTCCGCCTTTGCAGTGACCTTGCCGGTTTCATCGACGGTGACGGTCCAACCTTCAGGCACAGTGGACGGGTCGATCTCAAACTTAGCCGGGTGGACCGGCTTGTGGCCCTTCATGATTGACTTTGTACCCACCTGGGCGGTGAGGTCGTCACCGATGTTGCCCTTAGTCAGGCCCGGGCGCACGAGGTCGGTGACCTGGGTGTTGTTCGGGTCGACAACCACGAGCAGCTCGAGCTTGTCTGTGGAGCCGTTGGAGTATTCCACTGTTACAACAGGGCGAGCGAAGGTGCCCGGCTTCGGGTTTTCCGGGGCGGTGACGGTGACGTTGTAGTCCTCGTCCATCTCGACGGTCCAGCCCTCGTAGACGTACTTCTCGTCGAGGGTGACCTTAGCTTCAAAGCCGCCGTCGCCCTTCTTCTTCGCCAATTCCTTGATCAGGTCTGGGGTCTGGGTGAAGGTGACCTTCTGAGGCTCGGTAGCGATCGGACCGGTAGCACTATCGACGCCCGAAATAATCGAAGCGTCTGTCTTGTCGTACTTCGGGTCGTGGTACTCGGTGTCGTCCAGCGAGAACGCCTTGGAGTCGATGACGTTCGCCGTGTTGTAACGCGTCAGCGAGTTGGAGCTGTCGAAGGCCTTGCCTTCTTCGCCGATGTTGTTTTCAGCGGCAGCCTGGAGCTGGTCAACGGTACGTGGCTTCGCCAGAACGGAGAAGTTGACGTTCTTGTCGGTCGCCAGATCGGTACCACGGTATTCAGGCCAGGTGAAGTAGATGTCGCCAGTCTTTTCGTCGATACGCAGGAGCTGCTCACCACCGGAGACAGATGGGTCAGTGGTGCCGATGAACTTGCCGTTGCCGTCGTAAGCTTCCACGACCATGCGGGACATCGAGTCGTCCGTACCGCCGTTCTGCACAGCAGGAACGTTGATCGTGCCGACCTTGGTTTCATCACCTGCGACGATCACGTGCTTCTCGAAAGACTCCCACGAGACCGTGATCGGGTTACATTCGATGTTCTCGCTGGGCCACGGGTTTACAGTAGCGCCAAACGACGCGCTGTTCCCCCGGGTGGCATACGGGGCGGCAGTTTTCTCTTGCTTGTAGTTGCCCTGCCAGGCGTAGCGCACGGGATTGTCGGCAGTGGCCGAAGCGAACTGCTTAACCTCCTCATCAGTGAGTTCTGCGTAGAGATTCAAGTTTCGTTGAACGCGAAAACCATCAATGACGATGCTTTCGTCCGCCTTGTGGGTGACGTTTTTATCAATAAAGGTCTGGCCGGCCTCCATGGAAGGCACCTCGCCGGTATCCAAGACTGCGCCAAGATTACCCGTATTGCTGAAGTACCAATCGGCGAATGTGCGGTCCTTCGAGTTATCAAAGGAGACGCTCAGACCCCACAGGGTTTTCGAGGGGCTGGTCGCACTCGGCTCCAGGGTGTTCCAGCTGAAACCAGCCTGGCTGTGGTTAGGGGTGTCGAACTCTTCGACAACACACGAACCGGCAGGGAGGTCCGAGGCCATCTGCGCATCCTTCTCGACCGCGCCCGACTTGTCGCGGATGCCGCCGGAGAATTCAGCCGCGACTGCCGACTCAACCGTGGCGAAGTTCGAGACGGCAACAAGCGCGCCGCCCGTCAAAGCCAAAACTGATAGTGCAGCAATACCCGAGCGCGATATGCGCCTCAAAGCTGCCTCATTGCGTGAAATATGCATCCTCATTCCCTAAATGGAGTGTTGCAGTGTCTTATTGCCCCATGCCAATTGTACGGTCACCAACAGATCCGCACTAGTACTGAAAAGTAGCATTCAACCAGGCTTCCTTCGGAGAATGCTTTGCCACGCTGCCCGCACGGGCACCCGGCACTAGCCGCGCTCGAGTGCCGACTGGATACGCTCGCGCAGCTGCTCAGGCGCGATCTGCTCACAGCAGGCCCGGCGCACCACCTCGGTAATCGTCAACTGAACCTGCGCCTCGTCCGAGCAGTCGACACAGTGACACAGGTGTTCGCGAATCGCCGCGGCATCGCACTCGTTGAACTCGCGGCGAAGAAACTCTTCCATCGACTCGCGCGCCTTCTCACAGCCACAATCGCCCACTGTTACTCCCCCTCCTCAAGTCCAATTCCGTATTCGGCGGCATACTCGCGCAGCCGTTCCCGCAGCATCCGCCGTCCCCGATGCAACCGGCTCATGACCGTGCCCACGGGCGTATCCATCACCTCGGCGATTTCGCGATACGTAAATCCCTCCACATCGGCCAGCAGCACCACGCTGCGGTAGTTGTCGGGAAGGTCTGCCAGCGCATCCGTCACCGCGCTCGCCGGCAAATTGTCGAGCGCTTCGGCCTCAGCCGAACGCGAAGACTGCTGCGGAGCCGTATACGACTCGGCACCCGAAAGCTGCCAGTCTTCGAGCTCTTCAAGCGGATTCGCATACGGCGTGCGCTTCGCCTGCCGGTACTGATTGATGTACAGATTCGTTTGGATGCGGTACAGCCAGGCGCGAATATTCGACCCCGGCTTAAACGTGTCGAACGCGGCGTAGGCCTTCGTGAACGTTTCTTGCACGAGGTCTTGCGCATCGGCAGGATTGCGGGTCATCCGCATGGCGTGACCGTACAGCTGATCAAGCAGCGGCAGCGCCTCGGCTTGAAAGCGCGCGTGCAGCTCGGCATCGCGGCCACTCGTGCTCGACACGTCAGCGCCCGCGGGCTCGGCAGCGGGCCTAACCTGTTCGGCCGGCTGGGTCGACTCATTGGGGGCAGGGTGTGTCATCACCCCCGAGTCTACGAGCACCCGCGAATCCACGCGCCCTCCCCCACTTTTTGAACACTTGTCGGTACTCTCAATAACTGATGGAGATCTTCAAATATTCCGGACCCACCTTTGACCTGTACGGCGAAGAATGGAGCGACTCGCTCATCCTCGACGATGGGCCGTGGCCCGCGCCCACCGCATCCGGCCCACTCGACGCGAGCGTGACCGTGCCCGGTTCAAAATCGATCACGAACCGAGAACTCGTGCTGGCGGCGCTCGCCGACGAGCCATCACTGCTGCGCCGGCCACTGCACGCACGCGACACCTCACTCATGGTGGATGCGCTGCGGGCGCTCGGCACCGACATCGAAGAAGTACCGCACCCCGAAAACCAGTTCGGCCCCGATCTGCACATCACCCCCGCCGAAGAGCTCGAGGGCGGCGTATCGATCGAGTGTGGCCTCGCCGGCACCGTAATGCGTTTTGTGCCGCCGGTCGCGGCGCTGGCGCTCGGTCCGGTGAACTTTGACGGCGACGAAGCCGCACATAAACGCCCCATGTCGGGCGTGATTGAGGGGCTCGAAAAACTCGGTGTTGAAGTGCGCGATGATGGCAAGCGTCGCCTGCCATTTTCGATCTATGGTGCCGGCAAGGTCAGCGGTGGCGATCTCGACATCGATGCCAGCGCATCCAGCCAGTTTGTTTCGGGGCTGCTGCTCGCGGCGCCTCGGTTCACGAACGGCCTCACCCTGCGCCACACCGGCGAACAGGTGCCGTCACTCCCCCACATTGAAATGACCCTCGACGCGCTGCGGGCGCGCGGGGTGGATGCATCCAGCCCCGAACCGAATGTGTGGCGCGTGGCCCCCGGCCCGATTGCCGGTCGCGAGCTGACCATCGAACCCGATCTGTCGAACGCGGCGCCGTTTTTGCTCGCAACGATTGTCACCGGCGGCGCGGTGTGCGTGCCCGATTGGCCCGACACATCGACACAGCTTGGCGATCTGCTGATTGCGGTGCTGCGCCAGCTCGGAGCCGAGGTAGAACTGCGCGACGGCACCCTGTATTGCAGCGCCGAAGTGTCGCGCCGGCCCGAGTCGTTTGAATTTGATTTTTCGGATGCTGGCGGCGAGCTGGCACCGAACATTGCGGCGATCTGTGCGCTGCTACCGGGCACCTCGCGGCTGCGCAGCATCGGGCATCTGCGCGGGCACGAAACCGACCGAGTGGCAGCACTGGCCGCCGAGCTGCAGCGGGTGGGTGCGACCGTGGTCGAACACGATGACCGGTTGGAGATCACCGGCGGTGAACTGCACGGCGCCACCTGGGGCTGCTATGAAGATCACCGCATGGCCACCACCGGTGCGCTGATCGGGCTTGTTACCGAGGGAATCGAGCTTGATGATGTGCGGTGCACCTCAAAAACCCTGCCGCAATTTGTGGCGATGTGGAACGCGATGCTCGCCGGAACCACACCGGGGCCCGAAGAAGAGCCGCCGACATCGTTCATCTCGCTGTCGCTGTAGCCGAGGAGTAGCACGCAATGGCAGGTTGGCAGCGTACCGACGCCTACGACAAATACGGCCGCTATAGCGAAGAGGATGTGCGCATCCGCGCCGACCGTCGCGGTGCCCGGCCGCGCACCAAACAGCGCCCCGCGCATGAAGATGCCGTAGAGGGGTTCGTATTTGCGGTGGATCGCGGGCGGTACAGCTGCCTAGTAGACGCCGGCCAGCGCGGCGAACGCGAAGTGATTGCAGCGCGGGCGCGTGAGCTTGGCCGCAAAGCCATCGTCGTTGGCGACCGGGTGGCACTCGTGGGTGATGTGTCGGGTGATGCCGGCACGCTGGCGCGGATTGTGCGAGTCAATGAGCGTTCGACGCTGCTGCGGCGCTCGGCGGATGACAGTGACGAGGTTGAACGCGTGATCGTCGCGAACGCCGACCAAATGTGCATCGTGGTGGCAGCGGCGCAGCCCGAACCGCGCCCGCGGCTGATCGACCGCTATCTCGTGGCCGCTTATGACGCGGGGGTTTCGCCGCTGCTGGTGATCACCAAAACGGACCTTGCCCCGGCGGATGAGTTGCGTGCACTCGTTGAGCCGCTTGAGGTGCCGGTGTTTGAATCGCGGCCCGGCGATGAGACAGTGCTCGAGCAGCTTGAAGCAGCGTTCGACGGGCACACGACGGTGCTCGTTGGACATTCGGGGGTTGGGAAGTCGACGCTCGTGAACGCGCTCGTGCCGCACGCAAACCGCGCCACCGGACACGTGAATGCGGTGACCGGACGGGGACGGCACACATCGTCGTCGTCAGTGGCGATGCGCATCGGTGGCGGCTGGGTGATTGATACGCCGGGTGTGCGTTCGTTTGGGCTGGGGCATGTGCGCGATGACGCGGTGTTTCGTGCGTTTCCGCGGCTGGCCGACGTTGTGGCCGAGTGTCCGCGCGGCTGCACGCATCTGGATGATGCGCCCGATTGTGAGCTCGATGCGGCGATGGCCGATGGCCGGTTGGATGCTGTGGGTTGCCGCCGGGTGGCGTCGCTGCGGCGGCTGCTGGTGTCGATGTCGGCGTAGGGCTGGCGGCCCGCGCGTGAGTTCAGCGGAAGATTTTGCGCCCAGGATGCTTCCTGACGCATCGTAGGCCGGGATTATTCCGTTGAACTCACGGCCTACGCTGGCGGCCTACCTGCGGAGCGTGGGCGATACTGGTGCTATGGCCTACGAATTGCTCCACCCGATCACTGCCGATCTGCGTCTTGCCCGCCAGTTGGCGGATTTCGCCGACGAGGTTTCGATGCGGTTTTTCAACTCGCGCGATTTGGGCGTGTATTTGAAAGAAGACCGCACGCATGTCACCGATGGTGACCGCGAGGTGGAGCGCGTGATTCGTGAGAAGCTCGCGGATGCGCGGCCCTCGGATGCGTTCTATGGCGAAGAGAGCGGCCGCGATGGTAATTCGCGGCGCCAGTGGGTGATTGACCCGATTGATGGCACCGCGAACTTCATGCGCGGGGTGCCGATTTGGGCGACGCTGATTGCGCTGGTGGTGGATGGGCACCCGCAGGTTGGTGTGGTGTCGGCGCCGGCGCTGAACCGCCGCTGGTGGGGTGCGACCGGGCTCGGCGCGTATTTGGATGATGACCTGAGTGATTCGGATACCGCGACCGATCGGCGCATCGAGGTGTCGGGCATCACAAAACTTTCGGAGGGTCAGATTAACTATGGCTCGCTGAAGTACTGGCAGGAGATTAATCGGGTTGAGCCGATTTTGCACCTGAACGAGCGGGCCTGGCGCTCGCGCACGATCGGTGATTTTTGGCCGTACATGCTGGTGGCTGAGGGCGCGTTTGAGGCGTCGTGCGAGGTGGATCTCGCGCCATACGATATGGCGGCGCTGATCCCGATCATCGAAGAAGCCGGCGGCACCTTCACCTCGGTTGATGGCGAGCCGGGATGCTGGGGCAGCTCGGCGGTTGCCACCAACGGCCTCGTGCATGACGAGGTGCTGCGGGTGCTGCAGGGGCGGTAGTTGTGGGTTCGCGGCTCGGTGTGTTCGTCCGTTCGGGCAGCAGATGGGACATCTATTACGACCATTGGAGCGCTTATCGCATCGGTATGGATATTGCCGTCGATGGTTTTGAAAAGACGATGCGTCGCTTCCGTTGGTTGAAGCCGTGGGATGTGTCGGGGCCGGAAGACTGGGACACTGCGACGTGGCTTGAGGGTTCTCTCGTCATCGATACGGTCGCACGAGTCGTGGTGTGGGCTGGGGAGGCTCAGGGACTGTATCTACCGAGACTGATCAATTACCTCACTGAATATTCATGGCCGGGATGGACCGCGATTTGGTCACCGGAAGATATTTACGGCACGCTTCGTGCTGTCGGGGTAAACCCGACAGCTATGCTCGAGCCGAGTGACGAGGATCGCGAGCCGTGGGGAATCGATGATTCTCTATATCCATCGGCATACGAGCGCCGGTATGAGGTGCTCACTGTACGGTTAGCCTCGGGCGAATTAATTTCGTGGCCATCTGATTTTGAACTTGAACGAATCGCTCACTATGGGCCGCTTGTAATTGAGAAAGTTGCTCAGGACGTGTTTCGATGTTTTACCGAGGGCAGGCTCTCAAACCAAGAAATGGAACTACCTACGGAGCCTGAGTCGGGGGTGGTCGTCGACTACACGACGAAACATCTGCGCTGGTGGTCGCTGTATAACGACCGGTTTCAAGTCATTCCATTCGATTTACATTGGCCCGGCTGGAAGGTCGAAACGCGCGGTGATGACTTTGCGTGGCAAGAGCAGCTGGTCGGCTCCCCTCTGCGTAACTGGCAAAGTGATCTCGCGAATCTTCGCCGAGAAATTGACAAGACCTTTGAGGAGGCGAATCGAGCCGATCCCGATCCGCTCGGGGACCTCCGCGCCAGCGACCGGCAGATCGCCGATTCGATGCCGACGCGCGACCTATCCCGGGCGGCATTCCACCGTCTGATTGATCGCATCGAGGATACCCCGGTACCGGCTGCGCGGTTCATCGACCGGTTCGGGGTCATCCGGACACCGTCCGAGTGAACGATCACTCTGGATCAGGATTTCGAAACACGGCCGACAGTTCCTTGTGATTCGAGGAGATTGAGTAGATCTTCGAGCGGCGTCGCTGGTTTCAGAGTTATCGGCAAGCTCCCTGCTTTATCACCCAAAAGAGATCCAGCCCACTCGCGACAGAAGTCGCGGCAGGCTGAACCATTCGTCACAGAATAGCACGTGTAGCGTTGTGCAGCTAACTATGTCGTGTCTAAGGACTTTTTGGACAGGATGTCTAATGGCTTTTGGACGTCGGCGGCGGTGGAATATCCGGATGGCTATTCCATTGCACAAGCACAGTAAAGTCGCAGATTCGGTCCCGTTCGTAACGGTGTTCGCGCTTCACACAGGGCAAGCGGGCGAGTCTATTCCCGGCATGGTCGCGCATCGAAACGATCGCCTAGAGTGACCTTCGCGGCCTCCGAAAGGTCGGCCAGCGCCTTGTTCTGGGCTGCCTTGTCGCCGGGGAAGGCCAGCGGCACAACGGCACGAGCGTCCACTGCCGCGAGGCGCTTGGACACCTTCACAAGATCGACATCGTTGTGTCCGCGCCGGGCGTGCTCGCTCAACGTCTGATCGTTGCCGATCCGGTAGCGTTCATGCAGCGCGTCGGCCGTCGTCACAATCCAGCTCTGTGCTTGCGCCGGACTAAGGTTACGCACGTCGCGCGCCTCGTCCACCGCCTGCAGGGCCGCCGCCGCGCGCTCGACTCCCGCGGCCCCGCGAGAGTCGTAGAACACGCGGCCATCACGGTTCTGCACCGCAACGCGATCCACGGCATCGGATGCTGCCAGCTCCCGAACCGTCTCACGAACGTTCGCGGCCGCCTCATCATGCGCCCTGCTCGGCGTCCAACGCCCCTCACCGAAGTCCCTGACCTGTTCGACGTACCGCGAAACAGTGGCCGCCCGCGAAACCTCCAGCGGCACAGCGACAACACGTAGCTCCGTCTCATACCCGGCCGCCTTGAACGCCTCGAACTCGCGGCGCAACATCCCCGCGTCGCGCAACGTTGTCTCAACGACGGCGCTACTCCCCTGTTCGCGCAGATACTCGTTTGCTTTGCCGACCCACTGCCCCGACGCCTGACTCGTGACATTGGGCATGAGCAACGGGTCTTCCCTCATCAGCACTTCATAGTCTGGATGAAACTGGCGCAGTTCGTCACCGTTAATGACAACCGCGCCGGGAATCTGCCGCTGGATATCAGCCACCACGCCACCCTTGCCCGCTCCCGGCTGTCCACCGACCGAGACGAAACGTGGCGGTGCCGAGACTCCGGCACCGCCACGTTGGGGTTCGATGTAGTCGGGAACGACCCGCTGCTCAAACCGGGCCTTCAACTCGTGCGGGCTGAGCCGTTCGCTCATGCAGCGAGCTCGGGAGCGTGAACCGGCATAGTCGCCCACAGCTCGCGCAGCTCCGCGCGCTTCGCCTCCACAGCGCTCTGACTGTGGGAGTCCACCGCGCGCACCTGACGGCGCAGCTCGATCCCGGCATTGCGCCAGTGCGCAGCACTAGCCGACTGGCCCGCCTCATCCGCCCAAGCGTTGTACCGGCCCCCGATCCTCGTCGCTAGCTCAAGCATGGCGTCGTAACTCATGGGATTGAAAACCTGTTCGGTAAGAGTCATCTTGCGCCTCCGATCCTGTACAGCCGGTGCGGCCACCGCGACCATCCTACCGCGGCGGCCAAAACGGTAAAGAGCAAGTTTTGGCCGCCGCGAGGTTTCGGCCCGAGTTATGATCGGTCGAGCGTCGGTGTGTCTCGCTCGCACGGTCGCTTCAACAGCTCGGAGACCTCCGCGCACCGTCCGAGTGAACAATCACCCTGGATGAGGATTCCGAAACACGGTCGACAGTTCCTCGATCAGCGCCTTCGTGTTCGGCGCGACCGCACGAATCTAACCGCCCAGCACGCAGTGCGCAATGAGGTGGTCGAGGCGACGCACATCGGTGCCCTTGCCCAGTTTGATCTTGATGTGGCCGGCGCGCGTCCACAGCTCAACCTCCGAATTAAAGTCAAGCCGGCCAGCGTTTTCGGTCGACCACATATTGATCGCCGTATAGGGAAGCGAATAGATTTCGACCTTCTTCCCGGTCATCCCCTGCGCATCTCGCACGATCAGCCGCTTATTGGTAAAAATCGCCGAGTCACGCATGGTTGCGTAGGCGGCGTACGGCTGCTCGCCTTCGACCATCAACGCACCAAACAACGCACAGAGCCCGCCTCAACTCAGCAGTCGAGACGGGCTCTGCCCGGTCAATCAGCGCGCGGCGCTACTGCATTTCGCGGCGCTTCGCGGCAACCAGCGCAGCGCCGGCAGCCAGCAACAGCACGGCCATCATCGCCACGAGGCTCTGGTCAGCGGCACCGGTGGTGGCGAGCTGGCCGCCAGCAGCATCCTTGCCCTTGCCCTGCCCATCGGCAGTCGGTGCGGGGCTACCGGGTGCGGCAGGCGCATCGGTGCCCGGCTCCGCAGTTGGGCCCGGCTCTTCAGTCTCGCCCGCATCCGAACCAACAACCTCAATCGTCAGCGGATACTCGGTCTCCCCCGCCTTGATCACAAACACATGCTCGCCAGGCGCCAGGTCGGTCGGCACCGTGAAGGTCACGGCGGCCCGACCGGTCTCGGGCAGCTGCGGCACAATCGTGTTGTCGACATCCGCGGTGCCGAGCACTGTGCCATCCGCAAGCGAAATCGAAGCGGTCGCAGGCTTTTCTTCATCCGCGGTCATCGACAGCGACGACAGGTTGATTGTCACCTCGGCGCCCTGCTTGAACTCGGGCAGCGCGCCCACGCCAATCGAACGCTGCGAGTTGCTCACCTTCCATCCCGGCTTAGCCTTCAAAAACTCGACCGTCGCGGCCAGGTCTTTGTACCCAAGGTTTTTGAAATTCGCGCCCTCGGCAAGCGCGGTGAACCCGTCGCCACCGGCCAGCAGGAACGTACCCGCAATCACCCGGTAGGTGCGGCTCTCGTCATTTCGGTCGAGCAGCTCACCGTGGATGCGCACGCTCGTCACCTTCGAGCCAATCGGCGCCTCGGGGTCATAGGTATACGCGATTGTGTCAGACAATCCCAGCTGCAGCACCGGACGCGAGGCTTCCTCGCCCTTCCACTGCTGCTCGAGCAGCTCATACACCTGCTTGGCGGTCAAATCCACCGTGCCCATATCGCCATCGAACGGCTGCGTCGACTGCGCCTCGCCGCGGGTAATCACGCCATCACCATCAGCATCCAGATCGGCACGCACACCGCCCGAGTTGATCAACCCAAAATCGGCGCCAAAGCCGTTCAGCTGCGAAAACTCGTAGAAGCTCTGCGCGATCAGGTTGCCCGCCGACGACTCGGTTCCGCGGTTTTCATTACCCTGCTCGTTCGAGTCAAAACCGAAGTTCGTGGCGCGACGTGCCTTGCCCTCGATCGAACCCACCGGTTCCTTACCAAGCTCATCCGCCTGCGCCTGGTACTCCTCATACATGCTCTTGAACGGCTCAGCCGCACAATCAGCATCCGCAACCTTCTTCACCGAAAGCATCGAAGTCGCAGCCGAAACCACCTTGCCATCAGCATCAATATCGAGATCAATCTGACCGATCAGATTGCCAAAATAACCCGGCTGCACCACCGGAGCACCCGACGCCGTTTCGCCGCTGTACTCGACGTGCGAGTGCCCGGCCACAACCACATCCACATCAGCGCCAACCCCGGCGGCGATCTTGTAGTCGTCGTGGATCAGCGCCACCACCACATCGGCCTCACCATTGGCATCGTCGCCGTCTTTGAGCTCGGCGGCAACCTTGTCGACCGCGGCAACCGGGTCGGTGATGCTCAGCCCCGCAATCCCGTTGGGGTCAACGAGGGTGGGAAGGTCTTCGGGCGCGGCACCAACAAACGCCACATCCACACCGTTATCGGTGCGCTTGATCACATACGGCGGCACGATCGCCGGGTCGAGGCCCTCAATATTGGCCGCCACATACGGGAAATCTGATTTGTCTTGCAACCGGCCGGTGAGATCTGCCGTACCGCGATCGAGTTCGTGGTTACCGACGCTCGTCACGTCAAGCTGCATGGCGTTGAGCATCTCGAGCGTCGGCAGGTCGTCATTCACGGCCGAAATATAGGCGCTACCGCCCACATTGTCGCCATTGGATGCGAGCAGCACGTTGCCGGGGTTCGCATCCCGGATGCTGTTCACCTGACACATCATGTTCGGCACCTGCCCCAGGTAGCCGTGGAAGTCGGTCATGGTGAGCACCGTCACCTTCGACTGCGGAGCGTCCGCGTTTTCTTGTGCGATCGCCGGGGATGCAATCCCGGCAAAAGCGAGCGAAACGCCGACGATCGCGGTGATCGGGCGCGCGATGAAACCCTTCATGAGGCACAGAACCTTTCAGGCAATAGCCATGCAAAACCGAGCGGGAACAGCACGCAAGCTACCGCCCCGAAGTTACCGGCCAGCAAATAGCGGGTTGCCCACTACCCCGGCGCTTCGCTCGCGGCAAGCCGATCTATAACGCGCCGTTCGAAAACTCCCTGGCCACGCAAGAACCGGAACGGCGAAACCGCCTCCGGACGCCTCAGGCTCGGCGGCGGCGACTCACCATCAACAACCCCATACCCGCCACAACAGTCACGGCCGCAAGCGCGGCGGTGGGCACAACCTCTGCACCCGTGCGCGCCAGTGCTCCCCCAGCGTCCGATGGGGTGCTTGCGTTATCGGTGCCGCCGGCGTTGTCGGTGCCGTCCGGTTGCGTCGGGTCGACTGGCGCGTCCGTTGGATGTTCCGGTGCTGCTTCGTCGGTCGGCTGGCCGGTTGGCGAGTCGCTCGGCTGTTCGGTTGGCTCGGCCGGATCCTCGGTTGGGCGCTCGGTCGGATCCTCCGGAGTTGGTTCTTCCGTCGGTTCCTCGCTCGGTTCCTCCACTGGAGGTTCTGTGTCGCCTGGCTCTTCGGTGGCCGACTTCTTCTCGACCACAAACGTCAGCCGCTGAGTCTCAGCGGTAGCCTCCCCGCCATCGTGATTCGAGCCGGCGCTGCGGGCGCCCTGCTCGCCGCCACTGGACTGCTTGGCGCGGGCCGTCACATCGATCGTGTAGGTGCCCGGCTTAGTGAACGCCCACGCGGTGTGCATGTGCGTGCCCGGAGGAAGCGGCACGTCGGAAGCCTTCTCGCTCGAAGCATACATCCGGTCGATAGCGCCCAGGTTCTCGGTGTACGCGAACCACTTACCGCCCTCAGGGGCGCTCACCGGGGTGAGCGTCATGGTTGCACCCTCGGGGTACTTGACACGGTCCAGAGCCTCGCTCGAGAAGCCCGGCCACACACGCCCAGGCTGCTGACCCTGCGGCAAAACATACAGCTCGCTGCCCTTCGGGCCGAGCACGTCATAGCTCTCATCGGCCAGCACGTTGCCCTCACGCTTGACCTTCGCGAGCTTGGTGACTTCCAGCGTCGTCGAGTTGATGGTTCGGAGTACCGACTCCTTGGCGTGCTGACGCGAATCATCACCCAACGCCACCGAGAACTTCCCGTCCACCTCCATGGCGCGCAAATCTACGTGGCCGTTGTTGATCGTCACAGGCGTGTCCAGGATCGCGCCGTCGGAGCCTTCGTTCCCGTCGTCGCCCGGCGCTGGCTCACCCGGCGCCGGCGCGTTGCTTTCGCCGACGCCGGAGAACTGCGTCTCAACCGTCTTACCGGCGCCGCTCACCTGGCCGAGGTCGATCACGTCCGTGTTGCCGATCGCAGCGCGCGGTTGCGGCTCCAACGTGAGGCGCAGCGAATAGCCATCGCCTTTGCAGTATTCGCGGTCCGCCACGATGGCGCGGCGGCCTGGGCCGCTCACGCCTTCAACGGAGCAGGTCGGCTCGTCGTAGCCTTCCTCATAGAAGCCACCCGTGACGTTATAGATCAGCGAATCATCCGCAGGCTTGGTGTCGATGGTGATGAGGTCGCTCTTGTCTTGCGGCCGCGCGGTGACGGACACATCGCGCGAACCGACCGTGACCTCACCCTCCGAGAACTCGCCGGCCGGCACATCGGGGGTTTCATCCGGGAACTCGCCCGCATCCTGAGTGGATACGGCTTTCTGCCCCGTGGCGGCGCTCAGCGGCGCGCTAATCCAGCGGGCGGCACCCTTGGCAGGCACGAACACGGCCTGGAAATTCGAGGTCTGCGAGCCGATCATCTCGCTCCACGTCGCAGTGCCGTTCTTCACCGGAACCTCGGCGAGGTGGTAGCCATCGATGTAGAACACCACCGTGCCCTCAGCCGCTTCAGTACCGGCGTTGAAAGTGAGGTCGGTGAGGTTCTTGTCGCCGTCGCGTTCGCTTCCTGTGTGTGGGGCGATCGTGAACGTCGACTTGGAAGCAGCGGTGCCTTCCGCCGCGCTACCGTCCACCGCATCGGCCGCTTCGTTGTACGCGGCGCGCACGTCGCCGAGCTTCTCATCAGTAGGGTTGGTGCCTCCTACCCGCCACACCAGCGTCGTGGGCTTGGAAGAGATGAAGCTGCCGTCGGTTGTGCGAGCGGTGGCGTCAAACGTGACTTCGTAGCGGCCTGGCTTGGTGAATGTTGTGATGTTGTGGGTGTGCGTTCCGGGGTCCAGCCAGACGGTGCGGGACACCTTGTCATGCGAAGAGAACAGGCGCGTCACCGGCAGGTTCCCGTACGTCGAGTGGTTGAACATCTCCATCCGGCCGGGGCCGTTGAAGCCGACCATTTCCAGCGCGAAGTTGCCGTCTTGGAACTGTTCGATGGGCACCGCGGTGTCCGCTCCGAAGCCCGACCAGATGGGGCTGTTGCCCGGCCCCGGAACTTGCGGCGCCATGTAGAGCAGCTGACCGTCCTCGCCAAGGAAGTCCAGGCGCGGGTCCGAGGTGATGGGGAACGTGTAGTTCTGGCTGCCGTCGTCGTTGTAGCCGCGGCCCACCCAGTTGGCGGTGGTTTCGAGTGGAACGGTTTTCCCGTTGGCCTGCGAGTTAATCGCGAACGTGCCAGCTTGTTTGTTCCAGAAAACCTTAGGGGCGTCGATGTGGGCTTTCGTCTCCACACTGCGGTCGTTGTCTGGCCCGGCGTAGGCAGGGGCCGCGCCGAGCGTCAGTGTTGCGGTGATGCTCAATGCGGTGGCGACAGTGGTTGCCGCGATGGCCGCTGCGGCGAGGGAGGCACGGGTTGCCCGGAGGACGCGCATGAACCGCTCCTTAGCTGGTGAAGACTCTGTTGCGAATGATGCGATTGCTGATGATTTTCGTATTGCTAATCATTCTCATTTGCAATCGTTGGTGGGACAACATTAGCGGATGCGTGGACCCTGCGCCACATGAGCAGCCGCTCATGCGCGGCTGGCATACCCGTCGCCCAGCCCGAGTGCCCGGTTTCGCTACCGACCCGCAATGGCTGCCCGACGGCTGGGGCACCCTCGGTCTGCGGGGTGCCGGCCAGCAAATAGCAGGTTGCCCACTACCCCAGCGCCTCGCCAGCGGCACGCTCGCGCGCATCCACCCGATAGTCAAACCACGAAAACACCAGCGCCACCACGCTCAGCGCCACCAGCACCACCATGCCCCACACATAGGCGTGCCGGTACGCATCCTCACCCCCGGCGGCAGCGTCGACAGGGCCATCTGGCGTCATCCCCGCGGCCGCCAACACCGCATAAAACACCGATGTTGCCACCGCGATGCCCATCGCGTTACCAAGCCGCTGCCCCACCTGCATGAACGAACCGCCCACACCGGCCGCAGCCGGCGGCACATGTTTCATAGTGCGCATCTGGTTCGCCGACATCACCAAGCCCGGCCCAACACCGCCCACCGCGAGCATCGCGGTAAACAGCCACGGCGTGTACGCCACCGGAGCGAACGCCCCGACCAACAACATCCCCAGCAACATCGCCACATAGATCAGCACGCCATAGAACACCATCCGCGCCGCCCAGGTAAACGTGTAGCGGCCAGCCCAGGCCGCAACCACTGCCGAAATCAACGCGTACGGAATCGAAAACGCACCCACGTTCACGGCCGCAAAGCCCAGCCCCTGCTGCGCATACAGCGTCATCAGCAAAAACATCGGCGGCATCACCGCAAACCACAGCGTCGAAATGATCACACCATTGCGATACGACGCCCACCGAAACAGCCCAAAGTCAATTACCGGATTGCGGCCAAGCGCCAAATATCGGCGCTCCCACCACACAAAACCGGCGCCAACGACTGCCGCCGCCAGCAACAACCACCAGCGCTGCGGTGAATCAGCATCGGTACCGGTGGTCAACACGAACGGCAACATCACCAGCAGCACCGTCGCCGCCATCAGTAGCACCCCGACCAGGTCGAGATCGCGGCTGGCTGCACCCTTCGGATGCGCCTGCCGGCCCGGCAGCAACCACACCGCAAACGGCAAAATAATCAGCGCGATCGGCACGTTCATCCCAAACGTCCAACGCCAGCCGAGCTCCTCACCCAGCATGCCAATGAACAGCCCACCGATAGTGGGGCCAAATGCGGTACCGAGCCCAATCGAGGCACCAAAAATACCGAACGCCTTACCGCGCTCGCGCCCCTGAAAAAGGTTCTGGATCAGGCCGATCACCTGCGGCATGAGCATCCCGGCTGCAACACCCTGCACGAGGCGCGCCACCACCAGCGCGGTCGCATCCCACGCCAAAGCACACAGCAGGCTCGCGACCGTGAACGTCCCCAGCCCGATCACAAACATCGCCTTGCGATTCCACAGGTCACCGAGCCGGCCCGAAGGCACCAGCAAAATACCGAACGCGAGCACATATCCGGCCACAATCAGCTGCGCCTGCGAGCTAGTCGCCCCGAGGGTGTGCTCAATCGGGGTCAGTGTGACGTTGACCTTCACCAGGTCGAGAATGATCGCGATAGCTACCGCGACGCACACCGCAAACGCGGGCCAATTATTCGCGGCGGCAGGGGTATCAGTAGGTTTGGGATGCACTGCGCCAGCCTACTCCCTCGCGCAGTAGTGGGGCGCCGGCGTTTGTTTCAGTGTTACCGGCCCACCGACCTACACCTCACGCCCGACGCTAAACCTCGCGCGCGACGCGGCCGCAGCGATCAGCAACCCACTCGAGCGCGAGCTCATAGCCGAGCGTGCCAGCGCCGGCAATCACCGCATCCGCAACCCCCGACACAAACGAGTGGTGCCGAAATTCCTCGCGCCGATGAATGTTTGAAATATGCACCTCGACCGTGGGCAGTTCAGCAAATTCGAGCGCATCCCGAATCGCCACCGAAGTGTGCGTATAGGCCGCCGGATTAATCACAATCGCAGCCATCGACTCGCGCGCCTGCTGAATCGCCTCAACTAGCTCGCCCTCGTGGTTCGACTGCGCAAACGTCAGTTGCAGCCCCAGCAGCTCGGCGCGGCGACGGCAACGGGCTTCAACATCCGCCAGCGTTTCGGCGCCATAGATCTCGGGCTGCCGTTTACCGAGCGTATTGAGATTTGGTCCGTTCAGCACCAGCACACGCGCGTTGTCAGTCATGCTTCGATGCTAGTCGCCGCTGCCCCGGTGTTGCGGTAACCGGGGCAGCGGCGACTGAATTATGAATGCTGGCGCTTATGGATGCTGGCTGGCTACTTACCGTCGCCCACCGCGGCGGCAAGCTCACGTACCTTTTCTTGTTTCGCCTGGTAGTAAGCCTCAATCGATGCCGGGGTGTCACCCATCGAAGCCGGCGGGTTGTCGCCATCCTTCGCACGCCACGCGTTCACGAGCGCTTCCTCGGCTGCATACTGCGCACCGGATGCTTCCTTGAGCAGTTTTTCTTCATCCGGATACATCGGCTTACCAACCTCGGCAACCGGCTCGGTTTTGCGCAGATAGTCGGTGTAGGCCTTCGACTTTTTCGCAGCCTCGCGGAACGGCTCCACAGATTCGCTACACACCTGCGCAAAATCATCCGCGAAGCACTGCTTTTCAAACAGATCCGCGAGCGTGCTGTAGTAGTCGGTGTACATCGAGTCGATCACATCCGCGTACTTGGTGCGGGTGTCCTTGTGGTAGAGGTCGCGGCAGCCCTCAGGCGCGGTGCACTTCCACTCAACCTTGCCGTCATCCGACACGATCGTGCCACCGTTTTCTACCGTGATGGTCTTCGGCAGATCCTTATCGCCGATATCGCGCAGCTTCTGGTTGGCGTCGAGGTAGGGGCCGAGGTTGCCACACAGCGACTCCATCGAGCTGAGCAAATTGTCGCTCTCGTCGAGGAACTCGGTGGCCTTCGCGCGCTCCTTGCCGCTGAGATCAGCCGACTTCTTTTCGGCCTTCTTATACGCCTCGGATGCACGCGCACCCTCGTCCTTCGGCAGCTCGGGGGCCTTGGTGTCAGCGAGCTTCTGGCGCGCATCCTTCGAGGCCTGCACATCAGCGCACATGGATTCAAACTGCTTCTTCTGGTCGGCGCTCATGACAAAAATCGAATCGCGCTTGCCGCCGGCCACCTTCGCAAAATCTTCTGGGCCGGATGCAGCCGCCAGCGCATCCTCGCCCCACGACTGCTCGTAGGCTTTGACCTTTTCGTTGAACGCCTGTGCGAGTTCATCGCCACGCTGCTGGTTTTGCAGGTGCAGGTAAAGCGGCACGAGCACCGCCGCAGCGATGGCGAGCACCGCGATAATCGCGATCGTGACGATCAGCCCCGTGCGGCGCTTCTTCTTGCCGCCGGCCGCTGCCGTTGCGGCGTCAGCCTGATGCGATTTTGATTTGCGGCGACGGCGCTTTTTGTCGCCCGGTTCGCTGTGGTGCGGTTCTTGTTCGTCACCAGAATGCATCGGCACCGGCCCGGCGTTCTGGAACGGCGCCGGGGCGCCGCCCGCGAGATACGGAGCCTGCTGGTAGTCACTCTGCTGGCCGTATTGCTGGTTGTAGGGCTGCTGCTCTTGAGGTGCCTCGCCGTAGGGCTGCTGTGTGAACGCGGCCTGGGTGAACTCGGGCCCGTCTTGGTTTTCGGGCTGCGAGCTGTAGGGCTGGCTGTACTGGTCTGTGCCGCCGTAAGTTTGGGCACCGTATGACTGCGCGCCATAAGTTTGGTTGCCGTCCGGGTGGATGCCGTCTGCTTGGGCGTCATTCGGGTGAGGACCTACCACCTGTTCGCTACCGAACTCATCACGCTGGAAGACCTCGGTGGGCTGGTCATTGGCGGATTTGTCTGCATTCTGCTGCTCGGATGCTGATGCAAACGCGTCGCTTTGGAACGCCTGCGTGTCATAGGCACGGGTAGCGTTTTCGTCGGATTCGCTGCCGAATTTCACGACCGGATCCGCTGCCGCCTCGGGCTCGTCGGGAGTGTTGTGCTGCTCGTGTGTTTCCGGCTGAGCTGCTGCATCCTGCTGCTGCGCCTGTGCTGGAACGTCGCCGAACTGGAAGTTCGGTTCTGGCTGGTCGCTTTGCTCGGCCTGCTGGCCTTCCTCAGGCTGAAGTGGCTGCTCGCCTTGCTGCTGCTCTGGCTGCTCAGGATGCACGACTTCTTGGTCCCGCAGCTCTGGTTGTTCGGGCTGCTGGCTTTCCTCTGCGAGCTCTTGCTGGTTTTCCTGCTCCGGCTGGTGACCTTCCTCAGGCAGCTCTTGTTGCTCGAGCTGGTCTTGCTGCTCCGGCTGGTGGGACGGCTCAACCGAGGCGTTTTTTTCGCCCGCAGCTGCCGCATCCTCGCGACCTGCCGCCGCAAAGCCGGCACCAAAAGCACCCAGATCAGGTAGCGACGGCATCTGGCCAGATGCTGCGTCGTTGCCATTCGCAGCGAAATCGGGCCCCGGGTTGCCAGCGGGCGAGCCAGTCGCAGCCTGGTCATCCTGCCACTGAACCGCACCCCAGGTCGAGCCGAGCTGCTCGGGTTGCTGCGGGTCATCGGGGCGACCACCGCCGCCATTAAAGCCATCGTTCGCACTCATGCTCTCAAGAGTAGTAGTTGTGCCGCTCTCGGCCATGTTCAGCGCAAAATCTCACTCGCCAAGATGACCCGCTGCACGCATCCAGGTTGACCATGATCTGTCGACACCGCACGCAAATCGCGCTACAATTGGGCAGTTCAGAGCAATCTGAACCACAACTCAATAGCGTTGATGCTGTCAGCGCAGCCGCGGGGATGATCGGTTTCGACATTGCTTGCGAAACTGCGTGAAGCGGGTCGAGGACGCGGGGTTATCTCGTTAACGCCCCTCGCAACCAATAAGTGCCAATAACAAGCGCACTGACTTCGCCCTCGCTGCCTAGAGCGCGAGCCCGAGTCCGTCAGCCTAGACTTTGCGTTCGGTCTAGTTCCTGGCGTCGTTGAGAACGCTTGCCGCGAAGCTGCGTCGCAGGGTTTCGTGGGACTTTAACTGTGACTGGGTTTGTCAGCCAGGCCGTTCGTCGCTAGGGCTGGAACCGAGTAACACGTCAGGCGAACTGCACCCGGAGAAGCCGCAGGCTCACAGCGATGGACGGGGGTTCAATTCCCCCCATCTCCACGAACGGCCCCCTGGGTTGCCGACTTCCGCTTGTTTATGCGGTTTTCGGTTTCCCAGGGGGCCGCTTTATGTATCAACCAATGTATTACTTTTTCCCGGTGTTTTTAGCTGCCCGGCAGGCGTCGCATCCCAATCTGAGAACTGGCACGCGCCACTCACTCATGCCTCCAGTGTCGTGGAACGCACCATCTCACCCCACCTCCACACCAAGTGACCCTGTCCCTCACCCCACCTCCACACCAAGTGACCCTGTTATCGGCGAAGTCATCGGGAAATGACCCTGTTACCGGCAAATGACCCTGCAGTAGGAGGGTCATTTCGCAGTTAGAGGGTCATTTGCCGAAAGGTGTGCAACCAGCGGCCGCGTTTTGACAAGGCTCGGGCCACTGTCTACACGGCCGCGGCACCCGGCCGCTGTTCCGCATCCCCGTGCGCCAGCCGCACGCATCCAAGCAGCAAACTCCCCCGCACAAACGACGCGAATTCGCCCGAAAAATCCAGTGTCGGCACGGGAAAATATAGGTGGCGGCTGAACACCACAAATGCGACCGCCACCATCCAAAGGAAGAAGGGCAGATCACATGTCACGCACCTACGTCATCACCGGTTCGGCCTCGGGCATTGGCGCCGCAACCGCACAGATCCTCCGCGACCGCGGCAACAAGGTCATCGGAGTCGACCTCCAGAACGCTGATATCAACGCTGACCTTTCAACCGTCAAGGGTCGTCACGATGCCGCTGCACAAGCCACCGAACTCGCCGGCGGCACTATCGACGCTGTCATCGCTTGCGCCGGCATCTCGGCACCGATCCCCAAGACCGTATCGGTCAACTACTTCGGGGTCGTCGAATTCGTCGAGGCACTGCTGCCCGCGCTCAAGACCTCGGCCGCACCGCGCGTCGCCGTCGTCTCGTCGATGGCCTCGCTGCAGCAGAACGACCCCGACATGGTCGAAGCGATGCTCGCCGGCGACGAAGCCAAGGCTCTCGAAATCGCCGCAAGCCACGTCACCGACGACCCGATGACCGGTTACGTGTCGTACCCGTCATCGAAGCGTGCGCTCTCTCGCTGGGTGCGTCGAGTGTCGATCAGCGACGAGTGGGCCGGCGCCGGTATCCCCGTCAACGCGGTCGCACCCGGCACCGTGCTCACCCCGATGACCGAGCAGCTGCTGTCAACCCCCGAGCAGACCGCCTTCGTTGACAGCCAGGTACCCATGCCGCTCAACTACCACCAGCCGCCTGAGTCGGTTGCCAACGCCCTCATCTGGATGACCAGCGTCGAAAACACCCACATGGCTGGCCAGGTCGTCTACGTCGACGGGGGTGCTGAAGCGACGCTGCGTGGCGAAGATGTCTGGGCCTGGAACGACGCCAACCTCTAACCACCAGCTACATCGCAACCGCGCAAACACGCAGCAATTGCACCGCAAAACCACGGTGGGGTGTGTGTCCGCAACGGGCACGCACCCCACCGGTGTTTTCCTAAGCCGGCAGCCAAACGCCTACCGGCTACTCAACAACCCGGCAATTATCACCACAATCAGAGCTACCAAATAAACCACCGGCCCGCAGCCGCATCCGGTTCGCCGCCACCCACGCATAGCCGCGATCAGCCAGCCCACGCGCCGGCGCCCACGAATACAGTCGCGACCCCCACCGCCAGCCGCACACCGCATCCAGCGCACACAGCACCGCGCCAGCACCACCGACGAGCACGCCCGAAGGATGCCGCAGCCACACGCGAGCCTGCGCCTGCGCAGCCGTCAGACCGCACGCATCCAGCACACCCGGTGTCTCGCTCGAAACACAGCGCACCCAGCCGCGTCTGTCAATCCGCCGCAACCGGCGCACCATCGCCACACAAAACGGGCACCGGCCATCGTAAATGAGCTCCGGCCCGACCATCAGCGCCGCCTACTCGCCAATGTAGCGGCGCGCCGACATGGCCCGCTGCGCCTCACGCTTATCTTGTTTTTCGCGCAGCGCCTGCCGCTTGTCGTACTCGCGCTTACCCTTCGCAACACCGATCTCGACCTTTGCGCGACCGGCCTCATTGAAGTAGAGCTGCAGCGGCACAACCGTGTAACCGCCCTCTCGGGTCTTCGCCGCAATCTTGGTGATCTCGTGCGCGTTCAGCAGCAGCTTCCGCCGCCTGCGGGTGGCATGGTTGTTCCACGAGCCCTGAAAATACTCGGGAATGTGCACGTTTTCGAGCCACACCTCACCGCGGTCGACCATTGCGAATCCGTCGACGAGCGACGCACGCCCCTGCCGCAGGGCTTTCACTTCGGTGCCGTGCAGCACCATGCCTGCCTCGTAGGTGTCTTCAATCGTGTAGTCGTGGCGGGCCTTCCGGTTTGTGGCCACTACCAGGCGACCGTCCTTCTTTGCCTTCGCCATTCAACCAACTTTACACGCGCAGATAGCGTCGAATCGAGATGCTCGATGCCAGCGCGGCCAACCCAACGCCCAGCACGATCAGCACGCCGCACACGATCACCGCATCCGGCCACACGGTCACCAGCTGCAGCGCCGGCATCCGCGGTGACAGGTAGCCCTGAACAAAATAATGCGTACCGGCCAGCACCGCACCCGAAGCCAGCAGCGATCCGATCAGCCCAGAGAACACGCCCTCGAGAATGAACGGCGTTTGAATAAACCCATTGGATGCACCAACCAGGCGCATAATCCGCAGCTCGCGACGGCGCGAAAACGCCGACAGTCGAATCGTTGTCGACACCAGCAGCACGGCCGCCACCAGCATCACAATTGCTACCGAGAGCGCGGTAAACGAGGCCGCATTCAACACCGCAAAAATCGAGTCGAGGAATTGCCGCTGGTCGGTGACCGACTCAACACCGGGCATCCCCGTGATGGTCTGGATGATCACATCCGAATCTTGCGGGTCGACCAGGTTCACCCAATAGGCCTCGTTGAGCTGCTCGGGACGCACGAACGACACCATCGGGTCATCAGCAAACTGCTCAACGAACCGGTCGTAGGCCTCCTGCTGCGACTCAAAATAGTACTGCTGCACATAGGGGGCTAGCGCTCCCCCGCTCAGTTCGGCGGCCACCGCATCGATCTGCTCGGTGGTGGCTTTACCGGCCGCACAGTCGGGCGATGCCGACACCTCGGTACAAAAATCGATCGCCACCTGGGCGCGGTCGTACCAGTAGGTTTTCATCGACTGGATCTGCATCTGGATGAGCCCTGCCGCACCCACGAAGGTGAGCGACACGAACGTCACGAGCACCACCGAGATCACCATTGAGGTGTTGCGACGCAGCCCCTGCCACATCTCATTCATGACAAAGCCGAACATCAGCGCGCCTCCTTTTCGTCGGCGGCTGCCCAGTCGTCAGCCTCTTCTTCGTGTTCGGGCAGTCGCGTTGTGGGCGAGTCGATATCGCCGGGGCGCGCGTCGTTCGGTTTGGCACGCGCGGCGCTGTCTGTGCCGGCAACTCGCTCGGCCATGACCTCGGCGATGGTCGGACGTGCCGGTGCGGCTTCGACCACCTCGGGTGATTCGGGCTCTTCGTAGAGCACAATCTCGGGGGTGTACACGCCGCCGGTTTCGTCACGCACCAGGCGACCTTCGAGCAGTTCAAGCACGCGCTGTTTGGCCTCATCCACGATCGAAACATCGTGTGTGGCCATGATGACGGCGGTGCCATTGCGGTTGATGCGGCGCAGCACGCGCATAATTTCGCGCGAGGTAGCCGGGTCGAGGTTACCGGTGGGCTCGTCGGCAAGCAGAATGGCGGGCTTGTTCACCACGGCGCGGGCGATGGCAACACGCTGCTGCTCACCACCCGACAGCTCGTGCGGGAAGCGGTTTTCTTTGCCGTCGAGGCCGACAGTTTCGAGCACTTCGTTAACGGCCTGCCGAATATGACCGCGACGCTTGCCGATCACTTTTTGGGCGTAGGCAACGTTTTCGTACACGGTTTTGTTGGCCAGCAGCCGAAAGTCTTGGAACACCATGCCGACATTGCGGCGATAGAACGGCACCTTTCGCGACGAAATTTTGCGCAGGTCCTGTCCGAGCACGTGCACGGCTCCCTCGGTAGGAAGATCTTCGAGCAGGATGTGGCGGAGCACGGTTGATTTACCCGAACCTGATGGACCGACGAGAAACACAAACTCGCCGCGGAGGATCTCGAAAGTAACGTCATCGAGTGCCGGGGCGCTCGAGCCCCGGTAGACCTTGGATACCTGGTCGAATCTGATCATGACCTTCCCCAACTTACGCCGGTCTAGTCACGCACACCGCGTGACTCGCGCAAGATTACGGGATGCATAAAAGAATCCGGCAGCGGCCCGCCGGAGTTGCGGAACCGCTGCCGGATTCAATAACGATGATTTAGTGTTCGCGGTCGGAGCTGCGCAGGCGCAGGTTGACGATCGCCGCGACTAGCCCGCCCCACACGGTGAGGATGGCGACCGACATCATGATGATGGCTTCTGCGGTCATGATTCAGAACCTCCTAGTTCGTTTCAGTGTCGGTGGATGCGGGCTGGCCGGCGGCGTGCTTGCCCGGCACGTGACCAGGCGGCACCTTGGTGTCATCAAAGCCGTCGCCGTCCACATCGTCGAGATCGAATTTGCCGGCGAATGCGTCGTCGAAGTCGCGGGTGAGTTCATCCTCGGCGACCTTGATGGCAACGTTGCGGTTCCAAGGCAGCATCGCCAGCACAATGGCGAGCACCACCAGTGCGCCAGCCATACCCCAGCCAAGCACGGCGACCAGCTCAGGCGGGTAGCCGCCATAGACCTCACCCATCTTGACGATGAAGTCGTCAATGAGCACATAGGTGAGGATGAGCGGAACGATCGCGGCGACTGCAACGATCCACCAGGCTCCCGCGCGCACCGACGAGACGCGGGTGAGGTGGGCACTGAGCGTACGCGATTTGCGCGCCACCCACACGACACCAATTACCGACACCAGCGCAGCGGCGAGGATGCCGTACTTGTTGACAAATTCATCCATGATGTCGAGCGCATAGAGACCCGTGGTGGTTGGGAACAGCAGCACCGACATGATCGCCAGCGGCACCACCACGACGATGGTTGACACCGGGCGCGAAAGGTTAAGTTTGTCGCGCACGGCAGCCACGACCACCTCGACAATCGAGATGAGTGATGTGAGCCCGGCAAATAGGAGTGAGCCGAAGAACAGCACACCGATCAGCTGCCCCGCTGGGGCTTCGGAGATGATTGTCGGGAACGCGACGAAGGCGAGCCCGATACCGGCCTGTGCCACCTCATCCACCGCAATGTTCTGCGCGTGCGCCATGAATCCGAGCGCCGAGAACACACCGATACCGGCGAGCAGCTCAAAGCCCGAGTTCGAGAAGGCGACGACCATACCCGAGCCGCTGAGGTCGCTGCGGTGCTTGAGGTAGGAGGCGTAGGTGATCATGATGCCGAAGCCCACCGAAAGCGAGAAGAAGATCTGGCCCACGGCTGCGGCCCACACCTGCGGGCGACCAAGCGCACTCCAGTCGGGGGTGAACAGCGTGTTGAGGCCGTCGGTGGCCCCCGGCAGCAGCAGCGCCTGCACTACCAGCGCGAGGAACATCAGCAGCAGCAGCGGCATGAAGATCAGGTTGGCGCCAGCAATACCGCGTTTGACACCCAGGATGATGATGACCAACACCGCCGCCCACACCAGCAGGTGCGGAACGAGCACGCTGGGTACGAAGTCGAGCCCGATTCCCGGTGCGTCGGCGAGCTGCAGGAAGGTGTCCTCGAAGAAGCCGCCGGCACCGTCGGGGTTTTGTTCCCATGCCTTGGTTGCCGAAAAAATCATGTACATGGCGGCCCAGGCGACAATTACCGCGTAGTAGATGGCGATGATGACGCACACCAGCACCTGCCACCAGCCGATGGTTTCAAGCCACCGCTGGATGCGCGCGAACGACAGCGGCGCCGAGCCGCGGTAGCGGTGGCCGATGGCGTAGTCGAACAGCAGCAGTGGAATACCGGTGACCAGTAGCGCCACGAGATAGGGAATGATGAACGCGCCGCCGCCGTTGTCATAGGCGGTGTACGGGAAGCGCCAAATGTTTCCCAGCCCCACCGCCGAGCCGATGGCCGCGAGAATGAAAAAATTCCGCGATGCGAAAAACTCAGTGCGCCCACCGGAACCGGTGCGCGGACGAGCTGCCTGCTGCTGTGCAGTCATGTTGACTCCTGTGTCGTGCGTAAGCCACGAGTTCACGGGGATGTTCTCGCTCACGGGCCTGCCGCTACACGCGACCGACCCTGGTTCGTGGTAGGCACAGCGTAGCACTTCCTGAGCGTTTGCTGAACGTTTCTTAACGCTCGCGGTGCTGCCTGCGGAGCCCGCTAGCGGCTGCTATTCGGCGGCGGTGTCCTGCTGGCTCGTTTTGCGCCAGCGAATGCCCGCGTTGATGAAGCCGTCAATGTCGCCGTCAAACACCCGATCGGGGTTGGAAGTTTCGAATCCGGAGCGCAGATCTTTCACCATTTTGTAGGGCGCGAGCACGTAGCTGCGCATCTGATCGCCCCAGGACGCGGTGATATTGCCCGCAAGTTCTTTTTTCTTGGCTTCTTCTTCTTCGCGTCGCTGCAGCAGCAGGCGCGATTGCAGCACGCGCATCGCCGCGGCTCGGTTCTGGATCTGTGATTTTTCGTTCTGGCAGCTCACGACGATGCCGGTGGGAAGGTGCGTGATGCGCACCGCCGAGTCGGTGGTGTTCACCGACTGGCCACCGGGCCCGGATGAGCGGTATACATCCACACGGATGTCGTTGTCGGGAATTTCGATGTGCTCGGTCTGTTCGATCAGTGGCACCACTTCAACCGCAGCGAAGCTCGTCTCACGGCTGCCGGCCGAGTTGAACGGGCTCATGCGCACGAGTCGGTGCGTGCCAGCCTCGATCGACAGCGTGCCAAAGGCGTACGGGTGGTCGACCTCGATAGTTGCCGATTTCACTCCGGCCTGTTCGGCGTAGCTCGTGTCGAGCACATTGACGCGGTAGTCGTGCTGCTCGGCCCAGCGGGTATACATGCGCAAGAGCATCTCGGCGAAATCGGCAGCATCCACACCACCAGCGCCCGCGCGGATCGTCATTACGGCCGGGCGCTCATCGAATTCGCCGTCGAGCAGAGTTTGCACTTCGAGGTCACCAATGAGTTTGGTGATGTTTTTCAGTTCGCGTTCTGCCTCGGCTGCAGTTTCGGCATCATTGGCTTCGTTCGCGAGTTCGACCAGCACTTCGAGATCGTCGAGGCGCTGCTCGGTTTGTTCCAGTCGTTTGAGATCGGCCTGGGCGTGCGAGAGCTTGCTTGTGACAAGCTGCGCGTTTTCGGGGTCGTCCCACAGGTCGGGTGCGGCCGCCTGCTGTTCGAGCTCGGCTATCTGGCGTTCGAGCTCGGCGGGATCGAGCACATCGCGAATCTGCCCGAATGTGGTGCGCAGCTGACCGAGTTCGGCCGAAAAATCCAGGTTGATCATGATCGCTCCAGCCTACCGGTATCCGCTTTGGTGGCACCGGTATGCGCGTTCAGTGCCACGCTCTACACCATTAGCCGCCGTCAACCCGGTCGAGCACGGCCCGCGAGGTCACCGTCACCTGCAGCTGCTGTTTCGGGGTTACGAACTGCCCGGTGAAAGGGTTCGTCCACTCGGTGCGGACAGTAACTGTCACCCGATCGCCGTCGACGCGCAGATCAACGAGCTGGTATGCATCCCCGAAATGAGTGAGTTGCGTCTGCGCCGCCTGCCTCGCTGGATGCTGCGCAATGGTGAGCTGTGGGGTCGCGACTGCGGCGGCTGGCGGTGCCACTTCGGCGGTGCCGCTGGCCGCGAGCGCGGCCGCATCCGCCACCGAGTAGAGCCGTTTGTTGGCGAGGTACAGGTCGGCGGCGCTTGCGACGATGAGGGTGGCGACGAGTGCGATCAGAACGTACACCGCGGTGAGGGCGCTGATCGAGCCGCGTTCGGCGGCGAGTTTGTGGGCGTCCGGATGCATTAGGGGCCTTCCGGTGCCGGCGTCTCGGATGCCTGCGGTGCGGTGGCGGCCGGTGCCGTTTGTCCCGTTGCTCCTACCGGCTGTGGCCCGGTGCCTGCCTGCGGGTAGGTGGCGCTTGCCTCCACAGGGATGCCGAGCGCGCCTGCTCCCCCGGGTAAGCCCGGCAGCGGCACCTGTATGCGCACCGTCACGGTGATCGATTGGCCGGCGGTGACCTTCTCGGCGACACAGTTGGGGTTTGGGTGGCAGCGGGTTTCGATGGTGGCCTCGGCGGGATCGATACCGTGGTCGGTGAAGGCGTGGTGCAGATGCGCCTGTGCGAGTGCCTCATTGGCGGCGGCGTTGGCGGCGAGCACTCGCGCGCTGTTGCGGGCGGCGATTTCGCTGGCGAGGGTTGCCTGTTCGAGCCCGACCAGTGTGAGGGTGCCGTAGCTGATCGGTACGAGTAGCAGCACTCCCAGGCCGAGAAATTCGAGGGTTGCCGAACCCCGTTCGTCGCGCATCCGGGCTAGCAAACTATTCCACCGGGGCATGTGCGCTCACCTCGATACCGTTGGGGATACCGACGAGTCCCAGTAGCGGCAGCGGGCTTCGCACCGTGACGGTGACGATGTGGTCGGTGCGGGTGACTTCGATGTGGTCGGCGTACTGGTCACTGAGGGCCGTGTGGATGAGTTCGCTGGTGCGGATGCGGCCATCGGTGTTGCTGGCACCCGAAAGCCCCGCAGCGCGGGCTCCTTCGGCGGCGGCATCCACGAGGGTGGTGCGCACGTGCATCGCGAACGACACCTGTAGCACCGCGAGCAGCAGCAGGGTGAGTAGTGCCGCAACGAGGGTCCATTCAGCAACTGCCGAGCCCCGATCCGTTCCGAGCTGTCGGGCAGCGCCGCGCAGCCGAGTTCGCCGCGCGACCGGCTGCTGCACAGGCGGGTTCACTCGCCGGGCGCGCGCAGGCACGCGCCGGAGCAACCGACGCCGAGCATCCCAGCCCACGCGCACGTTAAAAGTTGCCGGTGACTCGCGACATGGCATCTTCAAACACCTGCGTGAGCAGCGGCCCGGCCAGGGTCCACAGCACGATCACAAGCCCCGCCGACATGAGCGCCACCAGCACCCATCCGGGCACATCGCCCTGTTCGGCGATCAGGCGGCGGTGGATGCACTGGTACAGGCGTGTCTGCCAGCTGCGGCCAGCTGGCTCGATGCGCGATAGCGGTTCGAGTGTGGCTGGTGTGTGGTTCATCGGGTGTCCTTTCGAATGGATGGCGCGTTAGAAGGTGGTGGTGAGAACGAAATAGGAGGGGTAGATGGCGAAGAGCACCGTGACCGGCAAGACGAGCAGCACCAGCGGCACCATCATGGTGATTTCTTTTCGTCCGGCCTGTTCGAGCAGGTCGCGTTTGGCGATCTCTCGCGCATCCTGGGCTTGGGCACGCAGAACCTCAACCAGCGGGGCGCCGCGTTCGAGCGCGGTGACGATGTGGTCGCAGCTGCGTTCCCATGGCCGGTAGCCGAGTTCTCGCGCCACCGTGGTGAGTGCCGAGGCGGTGCTTTCACCTGATTGCACCCGCACTACCGCGCGGGAGATTTCACCAGCGAGCTCGCCGCGACCCGTTCGGCTCACTCGCTGCATGGCCGCGAATATGCCCTCTCCTGCTGAGAGCGAAAGCGACAAAAACTCGAGCACTGTCGGATATTCGTCGGCAATGCGTCGCAGTCGCCGCGTGACACGCACGCGCAGCAGCAGGTCTCGACACGCTGCCCCGACGGCCGCCAGTAGCGGTGGCAGCATGATCGCTGCGGGCAGGTTGCGGCTGCTTTGTTGCAGCAGCGCCGCAGCCAGTAGCCCTCCCAGCGCGAATCCGACCACCGCTGCCGTCGCCTGTTCGGTGCGATAGCGCTCAATGCTCAAGCTGCCACCGGCGCGGCGCAAGCGCTGGGTGAGTTTGTGGTCACTACCGGTGATCGCGGCAATAGCACGCTTTGTGGCGCGCAACACGGGGCTGAACAGCCACCAAATAGCTGGCAGCGTCTCGAGCCGTTTTCGTGCCACATCGTGACGCGCCGCTTCAGAAACATCCACCAGCTGTGGCGCAATGCGCTCGGCAAGCCGCGGTTTGGTCATGGCCGGCAGCATCGAGGCGAGCGTCCACAGGCCGATGCCGAGCATTGCGCCCAGCAGCAGCGCTAGGCCGAGCTGCTCTGTTAGGCGAACCATCGGCCCTCCTCACGGAAGCGGCCGATGCGGGTCATCAGGCGGTAGGTCAGCACCGTGACCGTGAGTCCGCTCAAAATAACGACGGCACCAGCGGGTGTGTTGTAGGCGGCTGCGGCTTCGGGGCGGCTCGCGAGCATGACCAGTACCAGCCACGGTGCGACCACTGCCAAGCGGGCGGCGTTCATCACCCACCCCTGTCGGGCTTCGGCTTCGTGACGCACCGCCTGTTCTTCTCGCAAAAACGTGCCGAGTGAACGCAGCACCACAACCAGCTCGGTACCGCCTACTCGCCGAGCCATCCGCAGTGTTTCAAAGATGCGGTCAGCGGTGGGATCTGCCAGCCGGTCTTTGATCTCGTTCACGGCGTGATCGAATGACCCCGTGGCCCGATACGAACGCGAAAAATAGGCAAAATCATCCCGCAATAGTTCCGGGCCAACCTTTGCCAGCTGCGCGATCGATTCGCCGAGCCCGAGGCCCGACCGCACCGCCGCAATCAGGTGATCGATTGCATCCGGCCACACACCGCGGTGCGCGCGCCGACGCTGCCGCGCCCGCCACTGAATGATCGCCACCGGAATCCAGCCACCGAATACGCCCGCCAATAGCGCCAGCACCGCAATACCGGTTGTGGCCAGCGCTGCAGCCGCGCAAACAATGGCGATGAGCGCGATCGCCACCATAAACGCGACCGGCGGCACCCGCTCGATACCGGCGCGCACGAGCACATCCTCGAAGCGGCGCGCCAGTGAACGCGAAGCGGCTGCCTCGCGCGTGGCGGGATAGCGCAGTGCAACCAGGATGAGCGCCACCCCCGCCCCCATCAAAAGTGTTGGTACCAGCACCTCGTTCATGCCCGCACCCCGCTATAGCCGTAGTTCATCGGTGCGAATGTGCCGCCCTCACCGCTCCACCGAGCCGGTTGCGCGGCAGCCGCGTGCGAGGCGGGCGCCCGCGTCAGTTCATCGGAATCAACCAGCGATACCCGTCCCGGCCGCGGTGCCGGCGCACCGGTGGCGGCAAGCTCACCACCGCTGCGGTCAAATAGCACCACCGCTTCGACCACACCGGCATGCACGGCACCGGTGGGTGCAATGATCTCCCGCACCCGACGCTTGCCCTGCGGCGTCATCTCGAGATGCACCACCAGGTCGATAGTGTTCGCGACAGTGGGTACCACAAAGGATGCGTCAATATTGCGCCCCGCCAAAAGTGGCAGCGTCGATAGCTTCACCAGTGCATCCCGGGCTGAGTTCGCGTGAATCGTGCACATCCCCGGCACGCCCGAGTTGAGCGCAATAATCAGCTCAAGTGCCTCGGCCTCACGCACCTCGCCGACCACGAGCCGATCCGGACGCATCCGTAGCGCCTCTTTCACGAGCCGCCGCAGCGTAATTTCACCGGTTCCTTCCAGTGACGGCTGTCGGCACTGCAGCGCGACCACATCGCGCGCCACCACATCCAGCTCGAAGGTTTCCTCTACTGTGACGATGCGTTCGCGCGCCCCAACCGCCGCCAATAGCGCCGTCACCATAGTTGTTTTCCCGGTATGGGTGGCCCCCGACACCAGCACATTCGCACCGGCAACCACCGCTGACCGCAGCATCGCAGCCGCCTCGGGCGTGAGCGAACCGGCATCCACGAGCGCGTTCAAATCACGCACGCGCCTGCCAAACTTCCGAATATTTATGGATGGATACCGGCGCGCGATTTCGGGAATGACCACGTGCAGTCGCGAACCATCCGGCAGGGATGCATCCACAAACGGGCTCGAAACATCCACCCGCCGCCCGGTTGACTGCAGCATCCGGTCGATGAGGTCACGCAGCTCGTCAGCGGGAATCACCGTGGAGGTCAACTCAGCAACACCGTTGCGGGCAACAAACACCCGGGTTGGTGCGTTCACCCAGATTTCTTCGACCTCGGGGTCGTCGAGATACGGCTGCAGCGCACCGTACCCGGTGATCTGCGCGAGTACCGCCTCAATAACTGCGTGCTCATCGGCAATAATCGGCCCGGTATTCGCAAGGGTGTGCTCCACATAGCCGCGCACCTGTGTGGCCACGAGCTCGCGAGCGTCGGCGCCGCGTCCGAGTTCAATTCCTTCTCGACGCACGCGTTCGCGGACAAGCTGCGTAATTTCTGCAACGGCGGTGTTCACGGGCGCTATCTTGAACGAATTTTGCAACGAGTGCAGAAGTTATCCACAGGCTGGGCCCCAGGCACCACACCAATCCGTTCGCGTACACCGCAAATGCTCAGAGACACCGCTATAGCGGTGTACCCCGGAATTTGCGGTGTACGAGAGAAAGCGCGCAGCCCAGTTCAGTGCTGGAATTGGTACATGAACGCAAACAATGTCCGCCCTGCCGAACCACAGCATCCCGCCGCTGATGCCCACTCGGGCGACCACTCGCAACGGCTGAACTGGTTGCGAGCCGGCGTGCTCGGCGCCAACGACGGCGTGGTCTCAACCGCCGCGCTGGTGGTCGGTGTGGCTGCGGCAACACCCGAGTTCACTCCCCTGCTGATTGCCGGTGTTTCGGCATTGCTGGCCGGCGCGATGTCGATGGCTGTCGGTGAGTACGTCTCGGTATCGACGCAGCGCGACACCGAAAAGGCGCTGATCGCAAAAGAAAGGTGGGAGCTCGAGCAGATGCCCGAGCAGGAGCTTGAAGAGCTCACCCAGCTGTACCAGGCCAAGGGGCTGCAGCGTGAAACCGCGGAGCAGGTTGCCCGCGAACTGCACGAACACGATGCTCTTGCCGCACATCTCGAAACCGAATTGCACATGGGCGGCGAAGATGAACTCACCAATCCCTGGGTCGCTGCTGGCGCATCCGCTCTCGCCTTCACGCTTGGCGCGATCCTGCCGCTTTTGGCAGTGCTGTTCGTGCCCGGCGCAGCAAAAATTCCGGTGACTTTCGCGGTGGTGCTGGTCGCGCTCGGTATCACCGGCTGGCTGTCGGCAAAGCTTGGTCAGGCGCCCGTTCGGCCCGCGGTGCTGCGCGTAATCGGCGGTGGTGCGCTCGCCCTGCTCATCACCTTCGCGATTGGCTCACTGCTGGGCACTTCGGTCGCCTAAGGGATGCGCTGACCGCGGCAGCCGGGCCACCGGCACCACACCCGACCGCTCGGGTACACCGCAAATACTCAGAGACACCGCTATAGCGGTGTACCCCAGCATTTGCGGTGTACCCGAGAAAAAGCGCGCGAGAGAAACTGCGAGCGTTACGCAGCGCGCGAGCAGCGCGCACAGCGGCAGCGGGGGCTCGCTGTTCGTAAGTTCTGCCGCGACCCGCTAAACTGAACTGTCCCTTGAGGGATTCGCGGGCGTGGTGGAATTGGTAGACACGCAGGATTTAGGTTCCTGTGCCTTGCGCGTGGGGGTTCAAGTCCCCCCGCCCGCACACTTGATTCAAACCTCGGCGCACTGCAAAAACGCCCGAGCACTACCCCGCAAACACGCGACGCAACTGCGCCGCGAGCGCCACAAACGCCCGGGACCGATGGCTCACAGCGTTTTTCTCTTCGGCGCTGAGTTCGGCCGCCGCGCGCGTCTCGCCCTCGGGCAGGAAGATCGGGTCGTATCCAAACCCACCGGTTCCGTGGCGTTCGCGCAGCACCGATCCGGGCCATTCCCCGCGCACCGCGATCTCTTCCGCATTCGGCACCACGAGCGCCGCGGCGCACACGAACTTGGCGGCGCGCGCTTCGTCGGGGATATCGGCGAGCTGCCACAGCAGCAGGTCGACATTGTCGGCATCGTCCCGCCCCGGCCCCGACCAGCGCGCCGAAAGAATGCCCGGCGAGCCGCCCATCGCATCCACGCACAGGCCTGAGTCGTCAGCGATTGCGGGCAGTCCGGTGCGGTCGGCCGCATCCCGCGCTTTAATCAGCGCGTTTGCCTCGAATGTCAGGCCGTTTTCGACGGGGCCAGCACCGGTATCGCCGATCAGTTCCAGCCCGAGTTCGTCGAGCACCGGGGCCAGGATGCGTCGCAGCTCGGCAAGCTTGTGGGCATTACGCGACGCAAACACAATTTGCCGAGGCTCGGCCACCTCGCCGTTCATCGGGCGAGCACTTCCTGCTGGATGCGCACGAGCTCTTTGTTGCCGTGCAGTGCCAGGTCGAGCAGCGCATCCAGCTCGCCGCGGTCAAACGGCACACCCTCGGCGGTGCCCTGCACCTCAACAAATTTTCCGCTGCCGGTCATCACCACGTTCATATCGGTTTCGGCGCGCACATCCTCTTCATAGGGCAGATCGAGCATCGGCGTCCCGTCGATAATGCCCACTGAGATCGCGGCAACCGTGTCGGTGAGAACCTCAGCTTTGCGGCCAATGAGTTTTTTACGGCGAGCCCACTCGATCGAGTCGGCCAGAGCCACGAACGCGCCGGTGATGGCGGCAGTGCGAGTGCCACCATCGGCCTGCAGCACATCGCAGTCGACCACGATGGTGTTGTCGCCCAGCGCCTCGGTGTCGATCGCGGCGCGCAGCGAACGGCCGATCAGCCGCGAAATCTCATGCGTGCGGCCACCGATTTTGCCCTTCACCGACTCGCGCTGACTGCGTTCGTTGGTGGCTCGCGGCAGCATGGCATATTCGGCGGTCACCCAGCCGCGGCCCTGCCCGGTGAGCCACTTCGGTACACCGGCGGTGAAGGATGCGGTGCACAGCACGCGGGTGCGGCCAAACGAAATCAGCGCCGATCCCTCAGCCTGCTCGCTCCAGCCTCGCTCGATCGTGATTGGGCGCAGTTCGTTGGCGGCACGCCCATCGGCACGCTTTTTTGTCATTGCGCAGTTTCCTCTCCATCGGTTTTGGTGACCACAGCAGCGGCACCGTGCAGGTTTTCGGTCGGTTCCGGCAGTGTGATTGCGCCGGTGCGGAGTAATTCGACGTGTTCAACACTGGCGCCCAAAAATCGGTTTGCCAGGGTTCGGAAGGCGGCAGTGTTCGCTCCGGTGGCGCGATAGTTATATTTCGGCACCGTACTCGTGTCGTTTAACAGCTGGTGCTCGACCAGCGTCCGGTACACATCCTTGGCAGTTTCGACGTCGCTTGACACCAGCTGTACCTCGGGCCCGAGCACATAGCCGAGCACTCCTTTGAGATAGGGATAGTGGGTGCAGCCGAGCACGACGGTGTCGACTTCGGCCTCCTGCAGCGGCGCGAGATATTCGGTGGCCACGCGCACGACTTCAGCCGAGGTGGTGTCGCCGCGCTCCACAAAATCAACGAAGGCCGGGCAGGCCCGTGCGCTCAGTTGCAGATCGACCGCGGCCGCGAACGCATCCTGGTAGGCACCGGATGCGATGGTTGCTTCGGTGCCGATCACACCCACACGCCCCGAGCGGGTGGCACGCACCGCTGCACGCACAGCCGGTGCGATCACCTCGATTACGGGTATGTCGTAACGTTCGCGGGCGTCGCGCAGCACCGCTGCCGAGGCGGTATTGCAGGCGATAACGAGCATTTTGGCGCCCTCATTGGCGAGCTCGTCGAGAATTTCGAGCGACCAGCGCCGCACATCCGCAATTGATTTTGATCCATAGGGTGTGTGCAGGGTGTCGCCCACATAGGTGATTGATTCGTGAGGCAGCTGCGCCCGGATCTCTCGTGCCACCGTCAATCCGCCGACGCCCGAGTCAAAAATTCCAATGGGTGCGCTACTCACAGCCGACCATCTTACGTCGCATGTCCGATTATCGGCTGCTCGTTCGGCGGCAGGCGCTAGGGTTTTGATATGTCGCAGGCTAATTCGCACACTCCCCTATCCGGCCCGGTTCCAGCGTCAGGCCCGGTTCCAGCATCCACCGCGCTATTAACCGACCACTACGAACTCACCATGGTCGATGCCGCGCTGCAGGATGGCACCGCTGATCGCGAGTGTGTGTTCGAGCTGTTTGCCCGCAAGCTGCCGAACGATCGCCGATACGGCGTTGTCGCTGGCGTCGGGCGGGCGCTCGAGCAGCTCGCGCACTTCCGTTTTGACGATGCCGAGCTCGAATTTTTGCGTGCGCAGCGAGTGGTTTCGGATGCGACCCTCGACTGGCTCGCGAACTACCGGTTTTCGGGTTCGATTCGCGGCTACCGCGAGGGCGAGGTGTATTTTCCGCAATCGCCGCTGCTGGAGGTGCGTTCGAGCTTCGCCGAGGGCGTGGTTCTCGAGACGCTGCTGCTGAGCATCTACAACTACGACTCAGCGGTGGCGTCAGCGGCCGCCCGCATGGTGGGTGCCGCAGATGGCCGCCCGCTTGCCGAGATGGGGTCGCGCCGCACCGGTGAGCGGTCAGCGGTTGCTGCCGCGCGAGCCGCCTATATTGCGGGTTTTGCGGCCACCTCAAATCTCGAGGCGGGCCGCAGCTACGGTGTTCCGACGATGGGCACCGCGGCGCACTCGTGGACGCTGCTGCACGATAGTGAACGGGATGCGTTCGCTGCGCAGATCGCGGCGCTCGGCACCGACACCACCCTGCTGATTGACACCTATGACGTAGCGTCCGCGGTACGCACCGCGATCGAGGTGGCCGGCCCCGAACTTGGCGGCGTGCGGCTCGATTCGGGTGATCTTCCGGTGCTGGTGCGCGAGGTGCGTGAACAGCTGGATGATCTGGGCGCGACCGGCACCAAAATCACCGTGACCAACGACCTGGATGAATTTGCCATCGCAGCGCTGGCGGCCTCGCCCGTCGACTCGTATGGCGTGGGAACGAGCGTGGTCACCGGCTCGGGCGCGGTTGCCTCGGGCATGGTGTACAAGCTGGTTGCCCGCCGCGATGATGCCGGTGAGTGGGTGCCGGTTGCGAAGGCCTCGCCGGGCAAGCGCTCGATTGGCGGAATGAAATATGCGGTGCGGCGGCGCGATGAGCGCGGCGTTGCCACCGGTGAACTGATTTCGGTCGGTGGGCTACCGGTTGGGGATGCGGACGATCGGCCACTGTTTGTTGACCTGGTCACCGACGGTGAGATTGCCACCGAATATACCGGCGCCGAGGGTGTGCAGGCTGCCCGCGAACACTGCGCTGCGGTCTTGCGTGAGCTTCCCCGCACGGCCAGGCGTTTGGGGAATGGCGACCCGGCCATTAACACCTATTTTGTGCATCCCGATGGCACGATGGAGCGCGCCTAGGGCTGGGCTGCAAATAGGCAGCGGCGGCGTGGAAGTTTCACCACGCCGCCGCCGCTATAAAGCCGATTAAGCTACTCGTCGCGCATCATTTCGTAGATGCGTTTGCAATCGGGGCAGATTGGGAAGCGGTCGGGGTTAGCGTTTGGCTTCCATTTTTTGCCGCACAGTGCGCGCACGGCCTTGCCCGTAACCGCTGATTCAACGATCTTTTCTTTGCGAACGTAGTGCGCGAACTTATCGTGATCGCCATCGTCATACTGCTGGTCTTCGAGCAGCTCCTCCAGCTCGCGATCGAGCACGGCTGTGCCGCCGGCGGGTGCATCAGTTTCGAGAGGGGCGTTTGTCATGGTGCCATTCTAGGCGCGACACACTCGGCGTGGCGGTGGGTTCGGATGCGCGGCTAGTTTTGTTGCGCAAAGTGCAGCAGCTGCACGGCCCGACGTTCGTAGAGTTTGCCGCCGATGGCGACTCCACCCCACAGACATACGGCACCGATACCGACTGCCAGCGCGCTGGCCATGCCCACATACGCCCATGATGATTCGTTGATCGCGCGAATTGCCGCCAGGATCACCGGCAGGCACAGGGCGGCCTCGATGAGGCCGGCAACCGGATGCGCAAAAACGGCCGCGCCCCACGAACGAATCGGCTGGCTCAGCGGCGGGTCATCCGGTCGAGCCACCGCGTATGGCACCACCACCGACATGATCGAAGATCCTCCGAGCGACACCAGCAGCAGCGCCAATGCAACCGCGCCCGTGGCAAACGCCTGTGGCCAGCCGTTCACAAACAGCCCCAAAAATGCCACGCCACCGACCACCGCCACGATGCCAATGATGAGCGACGGCAGTGCCCGACCGAAACGGTCGGCGCTCCCCCGCATCCCCGAAGTGAAATGCAGCCACGATGCCGAAGAATCAAACGCTAAATCGTTGTGAATGGCCCAGCCCAAAAGGAAGGTTGCTAGCGGCAGCGGTAGTAACGCCATCCAGCCGCGATCGGCACCACCGATCAACAGCGGAATCACGATCAGCACCGGCAGGATGATCACGGTCACCATCACCGTGACGTAGCGGTGATCGCGCAGCCAGGCCATCCCAATTCGCCACGCAATTGCCCGCGATGCGCCACCGGCGGCTGCTCCCATGAGCCCGAACCGACTCGCGCCACCATCAGAGCGCGTAACCAGCAACCGGCGCCCGGTGCGAACGCCGAATGCAAACAGCACCACCAGCAACACCAATAGCGGCGCTGCTGCAACGGCGAGCGTACGGGATGCGATTGCGGGGTCATCGAGCGAATTCGCGAGCATCGCGCCCGAAAGCGGCAGCCACAGGGCGGTTTCGGCATAGGCCGCGTCGAATTGCGCGATCGCTGCTTGCCAGGGCAGCAATAGCAGCGTGTATCCCGCGACCCCCACAGCCCCGGTAATGACATATCCCCCGATGGCTCGCGCCTCGCGTGCCACGCCATACTCCACCAGTCCGCGAGCGCTCACCACACCGGCGCGATCAATGAGCGTCAAGCACAGGCCCACCAGCCCTCCGGCCAGCAGCGTGCCGCCGTGCAACGAACTCATGGCGGTTAGCAGGCCGCCAAGTAGCCACACCACACCCCGTGGCGAGCACAGTGCCGCAATTAGTGCGCTGAACGCAGCGGTCGCCGGGCGCTGCCCGGCCTGCACCAGTGCCCGCTCATCGAGCGGATCTTCGGCGTGGGCAAACATTCCCACCAAAAACGCGAGCGCACCGGTCAGCAGACTCAGATTCGCACGCCAAAAACGATCGGTTTCGCTTGGATCATCGAGCTGCCAGCTCAGCCCGACGAACACGCACACCGCAACAATTGCCAGCGCGAGTGCTGCCACCTGTCGGCCGCGCGCGGGCGCATCCCGTCGTAGCGATTGCCGCAGGGATGTCCAGCTAAGTCGAACTACCGCACCCATTAGCCGAACGAAATTTCTAGCCAGTCGAGCCCGGTGCTCTGTTCGGGGCCCCGCACCAGGCTGCGGAAGCGTTCCTCGAGCGTGATACCGTCACGCACCTCATCCACAGTGCCCTCGGCGAGCACCTCACCGCCGGCGATGACCACGACGTGGTCACAGGTGCGCTGCACGAGGTCCATCGAGTGGCTCGACAGCAGCACGGTGCCGCCGCGGTCGGCGTAGTCGATGAGCACGTCGATGAGCACACCGGCCGAAACCGGGTCGATGGTTTCAAACGGCTCGTCGAGCACCAGCAGCTGCGGCGAATGAATGAGCGTGGCTGCCAGCGCGAGCTTTTTGCGCATCCCCGCCGAATAGTCGGTCACCAACCGGTTGGCGCTGGAACGCAACTCAAACTGTTCGATGAGCGCGTCGGTGCGCTCAAGTGTTTGCGCGCGGTTAAGCCCGCGAATCGAACCAACATAGGCGAGATATTGGGCACCGGTGAGGTGTTCAAACATGCGCAGTCGATCGGGCAGCACACCGATACGCCCTGCGGCTTCGCGTCGCGATTTCCACACGTCGACACCGGCAACCGTCACCGTACCCTTCGACGGCGGCAACAGTCCCGAGATGATGTTGAGCAGGGTGGTTTTACCGGCGCCGTTTGGACCAACAAGGCCCGAAAAAGAGCCCTGCCGAACGCCGTAGCTCACTTCGCTGAGTGCTCGTTTCGCGCCGAACGACTTACTGACGTCGTTAATCTGCAGGATGGTGTCACCGTAGTCACGTTCGGCCGCCGCGGTTTGCATCGCCACCGGGGTCATCGTGGCGAGCCCCTCGGCGGTTTGTTTGCCCAAACGCAGATCGCGTGGCTGAGCGGAAGGCGCTCCGGCGCTGTTGTTCGGTTCGTTTTCCGCAGCCGCCTGGTTCACACCGAGCGAACCAGTTTCGCGGGGCGACTCGGCCTCGACGGTGTCTACTTGGGCGGGTTCAACCCAGTTGACCACGGTCCACTCAGACTCTTGTCCGACCGCATCGAACTCGGCTGTTTCAAGCGTTACTGCCGGGTCGGGCCGCGAAGTGTTTGCGTCATCGCCCACAGTTATGGCCGCCACCAGGTTGAACGGGGCACTACCAGCCGGCGCGGCAGCTGTTTCAGCGTCACCGCGCGATGTATCTTCGGCTGCGTTTTCGTTCTCAGTGGTCACCCAACCCAGGCTAGCAAGAGACAGTGGCTGAATGAGCACAGTCGGCTAACTGTGCATCAGTATGCTCGACTATCTCGGGCGCAAATTAGCGCGCTGGGCTTGGGATCCGTTTCACTTGGCGGTATCAAGCGCGGTGACCGCATATTTGCGCAGGCTCAGGGCCGGATTTGTTCGACGCACCTCGTCGATCTCATCGGGCTCGATCCAGCCCACCGCAACACCCTGCTCAACACCGACCTTGGCGGTCACCACACCCCTCGCGTCGATGATGCACGAGTGACCAACGGCGACCGGTGGAGCGTGGTCGGCAGCCGCCACTGCCACCGTGTTTTCGATGGCGCGCGCCCGCAGCAGCGTCTGCCAGTGATGTTCTTTCAACGGACCACGCACCCACTCGGCCGGAATCACCAGCACCTGCGCCCCCGCATCCACAAGCCGCCGGCTCACCTCCGGGAATCGCAGGTCGTAGCAGGTCTGCAAGCCAAATCGCATCCCATCAATTTCAAAAGTGGCCGGTGCATCAAGTGGGTCGCCCGCCTGCAGCCAGTCGCTCTCGGTGGTGCCGAAAGCGTCATACAGGTGCAGTTTGCGGCTCTTGGCGAGCATCCGCCCCTCACCCACCGCGACCACCGCGTTGTACGGCTTTTCGGCATCGGTGGTGCGCTCGAGCATCCCGGCCACAATCACGATGCCGAGATCGTTGGCGATTTCGGTGAGCGCACTCACAAAACTGCCGTCGTCGGGTTCAGCAACCTCCCCCATCCAGGCACCAAGCTGAGCCGTGAACGCCTGTGAATATTCCGGAAACACCACCACGCGCGCGCCTCGCTGGGCTGCCAGCGCCGCATACGAACTCATTGTTTCGAGGTTCGCCTCGCGGTCGAGCGAGGGGTTGAACTGGACAACTGCAACGGCGATTGGAGAAAGCATGTCGCCATGCTACGGCTCGCTTCCTCCGACACTCCAGAATGTTGTGCCCGGTTCAGTGGCGTCGGGCTCGTGAACGGGGTAGTTTCGAGATAATTAGTGAGCAGCGAGCACACTACCAACCAAGGAGCAACCGAGATGCCAAAGTACGCGGTGATGATGCGATACGAGGTCGTATCGGCACTGATCGTTGACGCCGACTCTGAAGACGAAGCCGAGCAGATCGCGACCGATTTCGAGGCTGCTGTTCACGATGCCGCCAATGATGACGGCCCGGTAACCCTCGAGGCCCGCATCTGGGGCAACGGCGATGTCGATATCGAAGCCGCCGACGACGAAGACGACGCCCAAGAGCGCATCGACTCGTGGATCGACACTATCGACTGGGATGAAGACGACGACTACGACGACTACGACGAAGACGAAGATGATGACGACTACGACGACTTCGACGAGGATGACGAAGACGACGAAGACTAGTTGGATGCGCGCGGACCACTAATGCACTCGCGCGCAAAACTACCGGTGGCCGCCAAACTCGTTTGAGTGGGCGGCCACCGGCGCTTTGTCTGCGATGCAGTGCCCCTACAAAAGCCTGCGATGCAGTGCACCTAAGCGGGCAGTGCGCTACAAAAGCAGGGTGCGCCTACGAGAGCATGGTCTTGTCGTCGACCACCGCCCCCTTGATCGAGGCAAAGCGTTCGAGCAGATCCTCGACGGTGGTCTTGGCCTTTTGCTCCTCATCAACTTCGTAGATGATCTGGCCCTCGTGCATCATGATCAGCCGGTTGCCGAGTTCGAGCGCCTGCGACATATTGTGCGTGACCATGAGCGTCGTGAGCTTCTCACTCTCGACGACTTTCTGGGTGAGTTTGGTCACATGCTCGGCGCGCGCGGGGTCGAGCGCTGCAGTGTGCTCATCCAGTAGCAGGATCGCCGGCTGCGTGAACCCGGCCATGAGCAGCGACAGGGCCTGCCGCTGACCGCCCGACAGCAACCCGACTTTGCTGGTCAGCCGGTCTTCAAGGCCGAGGTCAAGCTGCGCGAGCTCTTCGCGGAACCGCTCCCGACGCACGTGGTTAACCCCCAGCGCCAGCCCGCGAGACTTACCACGCAAAAGCGCCAGCGACAGGTTCTGCTCAATGGTGAGATCAGGGGCGGTTCCAGCCATCGGGTCTTGGAACACCCGACCGATGTATTTTGCGCGGCGGTAGTCGGGCATCCGACGCACCGATTTACCGTCGATGAGAATATCGCCGCTGTCCATCGGCAACCGGCCCGAAACCGCGTTGAGCAGGGTCGATTTACCGGCGCCGTTCGAGCCAATCACCGTTACGAAATCACCGTCTTTGAGATGGAGGCTGAGGTTTCGCAGGGCTCGTTTTTCGTTGACCGTGCCGGGGAAGAAGGTTTTTGAAATGGATTGCACGTTCAGCATGTCCTAGGCCTCCTTTGTGACGGGTTCGGCGGCTGCGACAGCGTCGGGTTTGGTGGTTTTACCCCCGGATGAGAACACCGATCGCAGCTGTTTGCCGATACCAAACCTCGGCATCAATAGGGCGAGAACCACAATGATTGCGCTCACGATCTTGGTGTCGTTGGGGTTCAGTCCCGACTGCAGGGCCAGGAAGATGATGAAGCGATACAGGATCGCACCGACGATCACACCGAGCGTGGCCTGCCACACCCAGCGGCTGCCGACGACCACCTGGCCAAGGATGACCGAGGCAAGACCGATGAGAATCAGACCGACACCGGCCTGGATATCGGCGAAGCCGTTGTACTGCGCCACGAGCGCGCCACCGACGGCGACGATGCCGTTTGAAAGCGCCAGACCAAGAATTTTGGTGTGGTAGGTGTTAACGCCAAATGCGCGAATCATCTGTTCGTTATTACCGGTTGCGCGCAGCGACAGACCGAGATCGGTTGCCAAGAACCAGTCGATCAACAGCTTCACCACGATCACGCCGGCAAGCAAAATGGGGATGCTCATCCAGGTGCCGAGGATGCCTGCTTCCCGCAGCGGGGTGAACATACTTTCGCTGCGCAACAGACCGAGGTTGGCGGTACCGGGCGAACCGGTTGCCAAGCCCATGATCCGCAGGTTGACCGACCACAGCGCGATCATGGTGAGAATACCGGCAAGCAGGCCGTCGATACCGCCGTAGGTGTGAAGTAGCCCGGTGATAGTCCCGGCGAGCATCCCGGCAATGAAGGCCGCTGCGGTGGCGAGAATCGGGTTGACTTCGAGAGTGACGAGCATCCCGGCAACAGCGGCACCGGTTGTGAAGCTGCCGTCTACCGTGAGGTCGGGGAAGTTCAGCACTCGGAAGGTGAGGTACACCCCGAGTGCAACGATGGCGTAGATGATGCCGAGTTCTAGCGCACCAATCATGTTGCTCGTTAGTCCTTTCGCATACTGGCCGGGCCGAATTCCGGCCCGGCCAGTACTGAGCGGGGTCGCAAGCGGTCCCGACGGGGATTATTCGACGACCGTCGCGGCCCGGTCGAGCACCGCCTGCGGCAGCTCGAGGCCGACGTCGGCGGCGCCCTTCTTGTTGACCACGAGCTCGAACTCGGTGAGCTGCTCAACCGGCATCGACTCGGGCTTTTCGCCGTCGCGCAGGATGCGGATGGCCATCTGGCCGGTCTGGTAACCAAGCTTCTCATAGTCGAGGCCGAGCGTTGCTACCGCGCCGCTTTCTTCCACCGGACCGGTGTCACCCGAGAACACGGGGATCTGTTTGCTGGTCGAGTACTGCATCACCGAGTCGATACCCGACACAATCAGGTTGTCGGTGGGCACGTAGATGGCGTCAACCTGGCCGAGCGCTTCGAGTGCGGTGGGCACCTCGCCCACCTGGGTGACGCTCTGTTCCTTGATGGTGAGGCCGTTCTTGTCGGCGGCTTCCTTGGCGAGTTTTACCTGCACTTCGGAGTTCACCTCACCCGACGAGTAGACGATGCCGACGGTCTTGGCTTCGGGCACAATCTCCTTGATCAGCGCGATCTGGTCGGCAACCGGGTTGAGGTCGTTAGTGCCGGTGACGTTGCCACCGGGCGCTTCAGCGCTGTCAACGAGGTCGGCAGCCACCGGGTCGGTCACCGCGGTGAACAGCACCGGGCGATCGGGGATCGCGGTGGCGGCAGCCTGCGCGGCCGGGGTGGCGATCGCGAGCACGAGATCGATGCTCGAGTCGCTGGCAAAGCCCTGCGCAATGGTCACCGCAGTGGGCTGCTCACCGTTTGCGTTCTGCTCAACCCATTCAACGTTGATGCCCTCGTCTTCAAAGGCTTTTTTGAAACCGGTGGCGGCTGCGTCGAGGGCCGGGTGCTGCACGAGCTGCGAGATACCGATGCGATAGCTCTCGCCTTCGCCTCCCGCGGCGTCGGTTCCACCGTCGCTGCCAGCTCCACCCGCACAGCCGCTGAGCGCGAGCACCGCCGCACCCACCGCGGCAATGGGTGCCATGAACTTACGAATACGCATGAGTGACTCCTTCGTCTACTCGACTGAAATTGCGAACTACCCGTTTTCACTACTGCTCACTCAACATGTGAATGATGTTCGTGCCAAAAACTTATCACTCTGTTGAGGAAAGTCGAAGTTTGCGAGTAAATTTGTTCACTAATTTCGACAGGCAGGTGCAAGGACGCATGGACCGACTCGATTATCAGATTGTTGAGCTGCTCGACCGCAAGCCGGGAACGAGCGTGGTGCAGATTGCCCGCGAGCTCGGTGTGGCCCGGCCCACCGTGCAGTCGCGGCTCACGCGCATGCGCAAAGACGGCGTACTGATTGATATTTTGCCACGACTTGACACCACCGCGCTCGGTTTTCCGGTGACGGCGCTCACCACACTGCAAATTGATCAGCGCGTTGGCATCGAGCATTTGGATCGCGAGTTGCTGCAGGTTCCCGAGGTCATTGATGCCGTTACGGTGGCCGGTGATTGGGATGTGTTGGTGCGTGTGGTTGCGCGCTCAAACGCCGACCTGCAGCGAGTGATCGACCGCATCGCGAGTATCGAGGCGGTGACGCGCACCTCGACCTCAGTGCAGATGCAGCGCATTGCCCACGATCGCATCCTGCCGCTTTTTGAGGCGGCCACCGCCGAGACATCTGATACCGCACCCCGTTTGAAGGCGGTTGACTGCTAAACGCCCGTGACCGGCGCCGAGCTGTGGCAAAGTTGGGAGCATGGTTGCTGTTCCCGAACCGCGCTGGCTCTCCCGTGAAGAACGCGGAGCCTGGATGCGCCTGCAGGCAGTCTTGCAGCTGCTGCCCGCAGCACTTGACTCGCAGCTGCGCCACGATGCCCAGTTCACCCATGTCGAGTACTACGCACTCGCCATGCTTTCGGATGCACCCGATCAGCAATTGCAGATGAAAGAGCTGGCCGGGCACACCAACTCGTCACTCCCCCGACTTTCGCGAGTGATTAGCGGCCTCGAAAGCGAAGGCTACGTCGAACGCATCCCCAATAGCCGGGATGCTCGAGCAACCGATGTGCAACTCACGCCGAAAGGTCGGGAGGCGCTCACGCTGGCCGCACCCGGCCACGTCAACAAGGTGCGCGAAACTGTTTTTGATCCGATTTCGGCCGGCGATGTGGCCTCGCTGGTGCGCATCTGCGATGCCTGGCTGGACGTGCTTGACCCCAACCAAACCATGAGCCGCGACCCCGACCACTTGCCGGGGCATCCCCGCGACCACGATTAGCCGCCCAGCTCGGCCGGCGGTTATGCGAGCGACAAAAAAAGTTTTTCGAGCTCTTCGGCGGTGAGCTCGGTCTCGCCTTCACCTGCCACGCATTCGCGCATCGAATTGGCAATAATCACGTATCCGGCCCGGTCGATGGCTTTTGACACTGCGGCCAGCTGAGTCACAACGTCCCGACAGCTCTCGCCGCGCTCAACCGCAGCAGTGACAGCGGCGAGCTGCCCCTGCGCGCGACGCAACCGGTTCACCACTTTGCGCCGCGCCGCTTCCTGCGCCTGCACATCAGTCATCTCGTCCCCCTATCGAATACCAGAGGATGCAAACACTAGCGTCCGAAAAGTCGCGCAAAAAACCCCGGGCGCTCTTGGCGGGCGGCAGCGCGTTCAGCATCGCTGTGCTCGCCCGAGCACCAGTTGCCGGCGGGAACTGCAGCTCGCACCATTTCAACGTGCTGACCACAGCCAGCCCAGGTGGTTTTGCCGCACACCCTACAGGTCACCGGTCGACACATCACATTTCCTTTTCATCGCATCCAAAACGTCTCGCAATAATACCCCACGGGGTATCTGGATGCAATTCAGCCAGTTCGCGTCGCGCACCCAGTAGTCGACCCAGCTGCGAATGACACATCCGCACGATCGGATCCAATAAATGAATGCTGATCAATTTCACTCCGTGTAAATAGCACTGCAGAAACGTGCAAAAATAAAAGGATTCTGATTCCACCTTCCACGTACAGCGAGGTACTGTCCCGATGAGCAGCTACGAGACCATGCAGCCAATGACGGGAGCAATTCCCACAGTTGAGGCGGTCACCGCGGCCAAGCACCAAACAACCACCCGAATGTCTGCCGGACACGTCATTGTGAAGTCGCTCGAAGCACACGGCGTGCGGCGCGTACATATTGTTCCGGGTGAGAGCTTCCTCGACGTACTCGACGGCCTGCATGACTCGTCGATCGAAACTATTGTTTGCCGCCACGAGGGCGGCGCCGCCTATATGGCCGAAGCCGACGGCAAGCTGCAGCCACTACCCGGCGTTGCCATGGTCACTCGCGGCCCGGGAGCTGCCAATGCGCATGTTGGGCTCCACACTGCCTGGCAAGACTCCACCGCAGTGGTGCTTTTTGTGGGTCTCATCCCGTTTGAACACCGCGAAAAAGAAGCCTTCCAAGAGTTCGACCCGAAGCAGTGGTTTTCGTCGGGGGCAAAGCGCGTGATGGTGCTCGACCGCCCCGCCCGCGCCAGCGAAGTCGTCGCCGAAGCCATGTTCGCCGCCGCAGCCGGCCGCCCCGGCCCGGTAGTGGTGGGCCTACCCGAAGACATCATCCGTGAACAAATCGAGGGCACCATCCACCCCTATATTCCGGTGGCGTCAGGCGGCATGACCGTCGAAGACTGGAAATCGCTGCGCCGCGCGCTGCTCGAATCCGAGCGCCCGCTATTCGTGTTTGGCGGCAATGACTGGACCCACGCTGGCGCCCGCGAATTCACCCGCTGGCTCGAAGAACATGAACTGCCAGCCGCGGCGGAATGGCGCTGCGAGGGCACTGTGCCATTCGACTCGCCAAGCTACGTCGGCCCGCTCGGATACGGACGTCCAAATTTTTCGAACCGATTGCTCTCTGACACCGACCTCATCGTCTTCGTGGGCACCGTGCCGGGCGATGTCATCACCTCGGGGTTCACCAGCCGACAAAACTGGGACCAGCGCAACTTCATCGTCACCATCGACCCCGACTTGCGCGGCCGTTCGGGCCCGCTCTCACACCAGATCGTCGCCAAACCGGATGTGTTTGTGCGCGACCTCGTGCGCATGGACCTCGAAATTAAAGACTCGTGGCGCGCGTGGACCCGCGAACTGCGCACCTACCAAGAGAACTTCAGCCGCCTGCCGAACCCGGAACCAAGCACCGGCCCGGCCCAGATGGACACGCTCATGGCGAACCTCGTCCCGCAGCTGCCCTATGACGCTATGGTCACCTTCGGCGCCGGCGAGCACACCAACTGGGCCCACCGCTACTTCCCCACCCGCGGCTACGCCGCCATGATTTCAGCGCGCAACGGCTCGATGGGATATTCCATCCCCGCGGCGGTAGCGGCCTCACTGCAGTACCCCGGCCGCATGGTGGTTTCAATTGCCGGTGACGGTGAGTTTTTGATGAACGGACAAGAGCTCGCCACCGCGACCCAGTACGGCGTCACACCGCTGGTGATCGTGATGGACAACCAGGAGTACGGCACCATCCGCACCCACCAAGAGCACAGTTATCCGGATCGGGTTTCTGGCACCCAATTGCGCAACCCCGACTTCGCCAAACTCGCCGAAGCCTACGGCGGCATCGGCATACGTGTCGAAACCGACGCCGAAGTGCCCGGGGCCGTGGCCGAAGCACTCAGGGTGGTCGAGCACGGTAAACAGTTCGCGCTCATCCACTTGATCACCGAACAGCGCAAAAAAGCGTTCTAGTTCAGCGCTGCCGGTGGGTCGCTGCCGGTGGGTCGCTGCCGGTGGGTGGTGACTGGTGATACCACTACCCACCGGCTTTTGCGACGCATCCCAATCAGTCAGGTGGCGGCAGATTTCAGCCATTTCATCTACCGGCTACCTAGCTCTGCAAAACTCTAGCCAACCACCGGTTTTGCGAGCCAGACAACGGTTTACCCGAGCGACAGCCGTCGACAACCGCGAGACTGGAAAGGAAGGACAGCTATGAAACTGCGCACCCCGCACATCATCGGTATCGTGCTGCTGGTTGTTGGCATCGTCACCGTGCTGGTCATCCAACTCACCGGCATCGGCCGCGACGGTACCGGCTCGATTGGCGGCAAACACACCGTGGTTGAGGGCGTGGTCGGATCTGAGAAGGTCGCATTTTTCCAAGACCCCGAAGTGCAGCGGGTATTTGCCGAACATGGCTACGAGGTGCGCGTATCAAAATCGGGTTCCTGGCGCATGGCCGAGCTTGACGGGCTCACCAACTACGATTTCGCGTTCCCGGCTTCCGAAATCGCGGCCACGCACATTTCCACCATTCATAAGGATGCGGTGCTCAGCACCCACAAACCATTCTTCTCACCGATGGCGATCGCCACCTTCAAGCCGATCGTTGAGCTGCTCAGTGCCGCCGATGTCGCATCCCAGGACGCGAACGGTCGCTGGCAAATCGATATCGAGGCCTACCTCAAGCTCGTCGAATCCGACACCCGCTGGCGCGATCTGCCCGGCGCCAATAAGCTCTACAACTCGCCGCGCACGGTGATGATCACCTCCACCGATATCCGCACCTCAAACTCGGCCGGCATGTACCTGGCACTCGCCTCATACGTGCTCAACGATCAGAACGTGGTTACCAACCGCACCCAGGCCGATGCCCACCTGGCGCTATTGACCAAGCTGTTTGTTGGCCAGGGATACTCGGGTTCATCGTCGACCGCCCCGTTCGATGACTATCTTTCGCAGGGCATGGGCGCCGTGCCGATGGTGATGGTGTACGAGGGGCAATTCCTTGAGGAGCAGCTGCGAGACAACTCGCGCATCAACGACCAGATGGTGCTCGCCTATCCCTCACCCACCATCTTCTCGGTGCACACCGGAGTTGCGTTCAGCGAAGACGGCCAGGCCGTTATGCAGCTGCTCGAAACCGACCCCGAGCTGGCGAAGCTACTCGCCGCCCACGGGTTCCGTCCCCAGGGTGCCAACGCCGGCACTTTCGACAGTTTCTTGAACGACAACAATCTCGCCGACACCTACCCCAGCAGCTCATCCTTCGTAAACCTCGCCGTCGAACCGAGCTACGAAATACTCGACTACCTGCTCGGCAAAATCGGCGAGTCGTACAGCGTTTCGGGAGCCCCGCCGGTGGAGCCCGAAGAAACCGAACTCACATCCGTGCCCGCGCCAAACCACCCTGGAGAGACCCCATGATCGCGCAACTCGCTCAGCAGCTCAAGGCATCTTGGCAGCGGCTGCTGGCCGTCCTCGCCTGCCTGCTGGTGTTGCCCGGAGCGCTCACCTCATGTGCTCTCCTCGGTGGCGGTGACACGCTCCACGTCCTCGCCGGTAGCGAGGTGAAAGACCTCGAACCGATCCTCGACGATATGGCCCGCGAAACCGGTGTCACAATCGAGTTCGAATACGTCGGCACGCTCGACGGCACCGAGATGCTGCTCAATACGCCCGACAACGAATGGGATGCGATCTGGTTTCCCTCAAACCGCTACCTGTCGCTCTTCCCCAAGGGGGGTGACGTGATCGCCTCGAGCGAGTCGATTATGCGGTCGCCGGTGGTACTCGGGGTGCGCCAGGATGTTGCCAAGCGGCTCGGCTGGAGTGACGAATCCCAGCCCAGCTGGGGCGACGTTGTCGATGCCGTCGACCGCGGCGATCTCACCTACGGTATGACCAGCCCCATCTCATCCAACTCGGGATTCACCACCCTGGTACAGCTGGCCACCGCGATCTCCGGCACCGGCACAGTGCTCGAGCCGGGTGACGTCGACCGAGTCATCCCCGACCTCAAGAAGTTCGCCGCCGGCCAGCAACTGGCTTCGGGCTCGTCGGGTTGGCTGGTCGAAAAGTACCTCGAAGACCCGCAGGCAGTAGACGGCATCTTTAACTATGAATCGGTGCTGCGCGGAGTCAAGGTAGACAACAAGCCGCTGCACATCGTGCATCCCTCTGATGGCGTGATCACCAGCGACTATCCGCTGGCCCTCCTCAAGGGTGCCGATGAGGCCACCCGTGAAAAGTACAACAAGGTCGTTGCGTACCTGCTCAGCGATGACGTGCAGCAGCGCATCGCCGAGCAGACCAACCGCTACACCTCGTACACGCCCGAGGGTCAGTCACCAGCCGCCGTGTATGAGCTGCCGTTCCCCAACCAGCTCGGCACCGTGCAGGATCTGCTTGCCGGTTGGCTGAGCGAGGCGAAAAAACCCTCGAACATGGTGTTTGCTATCGACACTTCGGGTTCGATGAACGGCGGCGACCGGATGGCCGAGCTGCGGCAAGCGCTCGATGTGCTGTCGGGCCCCGACAGCGAAGCCGGTTCGTCGGCAAGTTTTTTGCGGCTGCAGTCACGCGAGACCATCACCTATCTCGAGTTTTCGCACGAAATCAAGAGTGAGCTGACCGTGACGATCCCCGAGGACGATGCCGGTCGCCAAGCGAAACTCGACGAGATTCGCTCGCACACCAGTCATTTCCAAGCCTACGGTGGCACCGCCATGTATAACGCGGTGCTGCGGGCCTATGAGGATATGGACTACAGCAATAGCGACCAGCTCAACTCGATTGTGCTGTTCACGGATGGCGAGAATGTCGACGGCTTGCGGGCTCGCGACTTCAAAATGTGGTACGAATCCTTCATCGCAATGCATCCCGAGGCGAAAAACGTGCCGGTGTTCACCGTGCACTTCGGCGACTCGAACCGTGAAGAACTCGAATCGCTGTCACAGCTCACCGGCGGTAAAACCTTCGACGGCACCGGCGACTCGCTGGCCACGGCGTTCCGCGAGATTCGCGGATACCTCTAATCTGAAACCGTCACGATGAAGAAATCCAAGCAGGCAAAATCTCAGCAGTGGGTTGCACCGGCCGCAGTGGGCGGTGTGGTCGGCGTTGGTTCGGCGCTGGCAACGATGCTGTTGCTCTCGTTCGCGGCCCCGGTGAGCGTTGCCATTGGGCTCGCCCTCGGTGCCGGTTCGGCGCTGATGTTTACGCCACTGGCGCCAAAACCGATCGAGATCGCGGGCCGCGTCGCACCAACAACCGTTGAAGAGTCGCTCAGTGAGGTTGCGCGCTCAACCGACCAGCTCGATCTGGCGCTATCGCGGCTTGAGAGCCGACCCCTGTGGCATAACTCGGTGCTCGATGAAAAACTGCACCGCCTCGTCGACGGCACGCGTTCACTGGCACGGATGCCGGAGCTGCGCGATCGTGCCGTCATGGATGGCGCCATCCAGATGCTCTATACGCTCGCCACCGACTATTTGCCCACCATCGTGAACCTCGCGATTGAAAACGATCGGATGCACAGCACTTTTTCGGGTCAAAAATCACGCCAGCAGGTCGAGCAAAATATTGCTGAGCTCGAACCGCAGGCTGATGTGCTCGGCGAGGTGCTCGACCGTATTGAAACCGATATTGTGCGCGGTACCACCCACTCGGTCCACGAGCACGCCGAGTTCCTGAAAGCACGGTTCCAGGAGGTCGGTACCGAATCGGTGCTCAATTTGAACAACCCCATGACGCCGGGCACAGAATAGCTGTCCGCTATCCCACCAGTTGAGGAGACCAGGTGAACGACAAACTCACTCCCCCGAGCCCCGAAGAACTCGCCCCCATCGAGGCTGCGCCCGCAGTCGAACCGGTTGCTGCTGACGCCGCCGGCGGGATGCTGCCCGATATTGATCCCGAAACCGCGCTCGACCTGCGCAACCGGGCGAACACCTGGGTGAACAATATTTCGTCACTCAAGCCCAAAACCCCCGAGTACACCGAGCAGGTGCGCGCCATTCAGGAGGTTGCCCGCACTGAAATTCGCACCTCTGCGGATGCTTCGCAGCGCTTCCTCGACAAGTCGCTAGCGCAGTCGAAATCTGCCGGTGGCGACGGCCACGCCGTTGAGGTGTCGCGCTCGCTGGTAGACCTGCGCAACACCGTTGAAGAGCTCGCGCCCGACGACCGCAAGTTCGGTTCGCGCTTTTTGCGGATGCTGCCGGGCGGTAAACAGGTGCAGCGGTACTTCCGCCAGTACGAAAGCAACCAGGAGCAGCTCAACACGATTCTGCTCGCCCTCGACCGCGGCCAAGACACCCTGCGCAAAGACAATGCCGCGCTCGGTGTCGAACGTAAAGCGCTGTGGGAGTCGATGCTGCAGCTGAAAAAGCTTTCGGGCTTGCTCACCGAGCTCGATAACTCGGTGGTTGAGAAAATCGCTACCCTGCAAGCTTCCGGTGAGGCCGAGGCCGCGACCGCGCTGCAGAATGACGTGCTCTTTGCGATCCGTCAGCGCCACACGGATGTGCAAACCCAGCTCGCGGTGAGCGTGCAGTCGTACCTGTCGATGGACCTCATCCAAGACAACAATCTCAAGCTCATCGACGGTGTTGAGCGTGCGAAGACCACCACGATGACTGCCCTGCGTACTGCTGTTGTGGTGGCCCAGGCACTTGAAAACCAGAAGATCGTGCTCGACCAGATCGACGCGGTGAACAACACCACCAACGACATGATCGACCGCACCTCGCAGATGCTGCGCGACAACACCGCGCGCATCCAGGAGCAGGCCGTTAATTCGGGTGTTTCGCTCGAGACGCTGCAGCGCGCCTACGACAATGTGTTCGCCACAATCGACCAGGTCGAAGCTTTCCGTGCTGCCGCGAACAACCACTTCGCGCAGACCATCGCCAACCTCGAGCAGCAGGTCGAGCGGGCGAATCCATACCTCGAGCGCTCGCGTGAAAACCAGCTCGCTCGAGAGGGCGACGGTTCGGCACAGCGACAGCTGAACGCCGGTAATCTGCCACCCGAGCTGACGATCTAACCAGCTGAGCAAAACGCAAGCGGGCCCGCATCCCTAGCAATTGGAATGCGGGCCCGCCGCTTTTTTGTCAATCGTTATGACTGTTCGGCACGCTGGTTGGCGATCGTACAGTCTTCGCCGCGCCCGGGTTTGATGACTGCGTCGTCCCCGAGTGGGAATAGCCGCTTGCGCACCGAATATTCCATGGTCGAGTAGTCGCTGCCGCCTTCGGGTGAGGCGTAGGGCCCGCTGGCGAGCAGGGTGTCACCGGTGAACGCGGCACGCAGTTCCGGCGCCCAGAGGCAAACGGTGCCGGGCGCATGACCGGGTGTTTCGAGCACCTCGAGCGTCGCATCCCCCACCTGGAATTGCTGGCCGTCAGCGAGCTCGCCTTCGGGATCGATACGGGGATGCACTTCGCGCCACTGGTCGAGCGCGTCGGGATGCAAATAAACGGTTGCGTTGGTGCGTAGCGACAGCTCCGGTACCGCCGATGTGTGGTCGTGATGCGCGTGGGTGCAAATAATGGCCAGGGTTTCACGTCGACCAACCAGGTCAAGCACCGTGTCCGGATCCGCACCAGCGTCAATGATGATGCACTCTTCGTCATCACCGATAATCCAGCTATTGCATGGCAGCGCCGGGGCTGATTCGTGGTGATGGGATGCGCCGGTGGTTTGGATGCGGTCGATGCGGACGGTCATATGGCCTCCGGTGTAGACAAAACTGAGCACCGGCACGTTACCAAAACAAGGCGAGTGATGGGCAACTTGCCTGACGGGTGTAGCTATGTCGGTTGCTGTTCAGGCTCGCCGGGCTGCTGCTGGCTGCGCTCCTCAACGGTTACTATGGCGGCCACAACCACGAGTGGTATCCAGACTCCGAATATCGAAGCGAGTAGGCCCAGCGTCAGCACTTGGCCATCAAGGTAGTCGGGCAGGCTCAAGAGGTTAAACACCGCTGGCACTATGATGCCCACAACCAGTGAGGATCGCCAAAGGGCACTGATTCGCGGTAAGACGCCGAGCGCGAATCTGAATGTCCCATAGAACACGACGGCGGTGACGGCGGCAACCCCCAACATCATCCAGCCAATGACAATCAACCAGCCAAGTTCGCCGCGGGACTCAACGACAAACGCCATGAACATGACGAATAGTGAGCTAGCAAAAACACCCCAGGTGGTGCCACCAGCACGAAGCTGGCTACGTTCTTCCCGCTTCTCCATGAGCCAGAGCATAGCGAAGCCTACCTGGGGATGCAGCACTCGGCCTTTTTGTTTCTGATTCTCAGTTTCACTGGAAATAAAAATACCAAATTAAATGGCACTATATAAATAGGCGACCAGCAGAATTCGATTAATCGCCTACTTTATTAGCCGCCGCTTATAAAAAGGCCGACGCAGAACGTTCTGCAACGGCCGGCTCATCAGCTAGTGAATTAGGAGATTCTCATGAGCAGCATCAGCCCTCTTCAACAGTCCCCGCAAGAGCCGCAGCTTCAGTACGTGCAAGCCGCACCGGTTCACCGGGCAAACTTCCCCACGAACCGTTCGCTCACCAAGTTCATCCTGCTTGGCATCATCACGCTGGGCATTTACCAGATTTATGTTATTGCCCGTGCGGGTGAAGACCTGAACACGATCGCCAGCCGCTATGACAACAAACGCACCATGAACTACTGGCTCGTGGCGCTGCTGCTCGGCTGGCTTACGCTCGGCATCATGCAGTTCGTTTGGCGGCACGGCACATCGAACAGAATCGGCAATGAGCAGGCTCGCCGAGGCCAAGCGCGCACAATTAGCAGTGCTGATTTTTGGCTGTGGTGTGTGCTCGGCTCACTCATCATTGTTGGCCCGTTCGTATTCATGTACAAGTGGCTCCACGCCATGAACGGTCTGTGCGCCGACTTTAATGAGCGTGGCTAACCGAAAAGTTCACGGATAACGCGTATCAAATACAATAACGGCACCCCGCTATTTGGGGTGCCGTTATATATTTTCGGTTCAACGGCGAAGATGCGCCGGTGAACAGTTCACTAAAAATTACTTGTCGCCATTGAGCAGGTTGTTAACGCCGTCCTTGACGTTTTCAACCCCCTGCTTCACCTTCGACGAGAGCTGGTCGGCCTGGCCTTCGTGCTTGAGGTCCTGGTTGTCGGTCGCCTCGCCAGCCTTCTCCTTGCCCTTGCCAACGAGCTCTTCGGCCTTGTTCTTTGCATCATCAATGAAACCCATAGTGCGCCTCCTCAATAGAGTTTGTGCTGCGGTTGCAGTGGTTCCACCCAAACAAACCACCCTGGGTGTGGCACTCAGACTCCACCCTCATCCAGCCCAAATGTGATGTTGATAGAGCTACGATCGGCTTAAGCGCGCGGCAGACGGCACTTGCTGACCATCTGCTCAACGCCGACGGCTGACGAGGTGGTACGTGCCGAGTGCAATCGATGCCAGTGGTTGTGCTAGTAGCGACATCCCTGCGGTGCGTATTAGCGTTGAGCGTTCAGGCATCGCCCGGCCCCGCCGATGCTGTGCCCCATTGAAAGGACTCGATGACTCCCCTTGCATCCGAACCCGTTTCGCAACCCCCAGCTGGCGGTACCGTACTGCTGCCCGTTGTCGAAAATTATCTCGATACCACTGCCACGGCTGCCGACAACGACGACGCTGAGCAGCTCAGCGGATTTGCTCGCCAAATTGACCGCGCGCTGGCGGTGCAGCGGCCCCTAGCGATTGCATTCGTGCGCCGTTGGCGCCGCAAATATCCGGAGGCAACTCCGGCCGATCTGCTGCCGGTTGCGGAACGCTGGTTTCGTCGCTCAGCAATGGGCACGGGCGGCGGCGTTGGTGCCGTTGCGATTGTGCCCGGTGTGGGTACGGCTACCGGCATCGCGATCGCCGCAGCCGAAGTGTTGAGCTTTGTCGAACTGACGGCGCTATTTGCCATGACCGTGGCCGAGATGCACGGTGATGCCACCGATGACCCGCGCCGAGCCCGCACGATGGTAATGGCGCTATTGCTCGGCGACAAGGGCAAGCGCATCATTCGCGAGGTTGCGGCTGGGCAGGATGCGCGGGGGCTATTTAAGAGTGCCGTTTGGGGCGAACTTGTCACGCGGACGCTGCCCGATACAGCAGTGAATGAAATCGGCCGCAGGCTTCGGGAAGCATTTTTCAAGCGCCTTGGTCAGCGTCAAATTGGCGGGATTGTTGGCAAGGTGCTGCCCTTCGGCGTGGGGGCAACCGTTGGCGCGCTCGGGAATCGTGCGCTCGCCAACGAGGTGATCAGCAACGCTAAAACTGCGTTCGGCGCTCCCCCGGCAAAATTTGTGGGGCCGGTGAACGACGAGGTGTTGCGGGCAGTGCAGGCCGAGCGCGACGAGCGCCTGCTCGAACGGGCCACTCGGCGCGCCGAGCGGCGTGCTGTTGCGGCTCGGCGGCTGGCTGAAAAACGAGCGCGTCGTGACAAAAAACGCGTCGAATCCGACGGGCGGAAAATTTCGCTCTCACTGCGCCGTCGATCGGAGCGGAAGACTCAAGCCCCAGTTCCGCCAGCTGACGACGAGTAGCGCGGTCCGCTACCTGCAGCAGCTGCTCGACCGCATCCGGCACCTGGAACTGGGCGATCATACGACTAGGGATAGCTGTCCTGTCAATCCCGCTAAAAAACACGTCATTTGTCGGCGCCAGTACGACGATTGCGGCGAATAAGCCAGACGACAAGCCCAACAACGAGAAGCGGCATCGCAACAAGAGCGGCGGTCCAGACAACATCCACTACTACCGGGTTCATTCTGACATCTCCTTTGACATCTCTCGGTCGAATTCAAAAGTAGCGAGGAGTTCAACGGAACAAAACGCGCCCAGGAGTGCTGTGGCTGCATCCTGCACTCGAAATCTTCCGTTGAACTCACGGGCACCGACCGCAAACAACCCGGAAAAGGTCTCGGCCCCGACCAGACTTGCTGGTCAGGGCCTGAAATGGCTGCGGGGGCAGGATTTGAACCTACGACCTCCGGGTTATGTGCATCAATAACCCCGATTTCAGCAGCGCCGAGCTGGCAACACTCCAACCGAAAAAGCGATCACCGCGAATCCCAGTCAGCCACGCACGCACATAGACGCCTACGCAACCGGCCGACAAACAATCCAGCAGCTACGCTCCGGCATGAATGTCATAGCCCTCGAACACTGCCGGAAGCTCGGACGGGTCAATCGTCGTCTGGATTCCAAGTTCATACCAGACCGGGTCGTTGACTGGACCTTCGATGTAACAAATGAGCATATAGTCACGCTGTCCTGACACCCAGGTATCACCTACGGTGCCGTAGATTGCCACACCAAAAATGCCATCCTCGCGTTGATAAATAACCGATTCCGACTCCGGGGCAAGCTTGTCACGCGAATACCCGCCTGGAACCCCACTCGGCCCATGACTCTTGGTCTCAACCATGTGCAGACACACCTCGTACGCGTTTTCAGCGTTGACCACATCCCCAGAATCAGCGTCCGGCGCAGTCGGTTCCACCCGACCACCAGGCTCCGATTCAAACGGCACCTCAGTATCAGACTGGACCCCGGTAGGTGAAGGGCTCGCAACCACCGACTGCGCCCCAGTCTCGGGCGCCGGCGAAGAAACAGCACATCCAGTCAACGACACCACCGACACCCCGGCCAGGAACACCGTAAACGCCCGTAGCTGAACACGAGACCCAGCAAACGTTGCCATCATGACCCTCCCCCACGAGTCCCACGAGATTCGCAGGAACCCTGTCTACCTTGCTTTCCAATCCATCCTATCGACCATGACAGCGCGGTCATGGCCGGCGCGAAAGGAAACCTCCAATGGCTGTCCCTACAAATGTTCGTTCGTTCTATAACTCATCCCACGTCTCCGACTATTTCGGGGATCGCCCAGAATGGGATTTCCACCACGGAGTCGACTTCGCCCACGGCGCCGGCACACCCGTCCCAGCACTCCGTAGCGGAACCGTAGCTTTGAGAGACACCCATCCCGACCTTGGCAACTACGTCGTTGTCCAGTCGGGACCCAATGACTACAACGGATACTGCCACCTCCGAGGCGTCCCTCTAGAACTTGGGCAGTCTGTCACCCAAGGGCAAACTATTGGGTACCTCGCCGGGTACGACGATTTCCACGGCAGCGCCTGGGACGGCCCTCACCTGCACTTCACCTGGAAAGCCCTACGCGACGCGCACCTTGGGAACGCGGACAGCAAGGACCCCTGGCCACTCGTGCAGTCAGTACTCAATGGCGGTAGCCCGGGATCACCCGGCGGCTTTTCATTCACCACCGAACAGGGCAAAACCCTCCAACGGGTCGCCCAAAAGAATGGCTATAGCGGACCAATCGACGGCGATCCGGGCGTGAACACTTGGAAGGCGGTGCAAGGACTACTCAACCGATACGGCTTCTATAGCGGCCCAGTCGATGGCGTGCCGGGAACCAACACTTGGCGAGGCGTGCAGAAGCTCGCGCAACTCGGCGGCTACGCCGGCCCAATCGACGGCATCCCCGGCGATAAAACCTTTGCTGGGCTCAAGGCATGGTTGGCTGCCGGTGCCAACGTGCCTGCGCCAAGCACGTTCAAGGGTGTCTATGGCGTAGACATCAGTAAGTATCAGGCAGGAATCAGCGGCAAAACTCTTCGATCACGCGGCTTCCAGTTCTGCATCGTCAAACTCGGCGGTTCCAACATCTCGCCCCGATATGTCGACGGCTGGTATCAACGTAACATCGACAGTGCTCGACAGGCTGGCCTCATCGTCGGCCACTATTGGCTCGTCGGTGCTGCCACACCCGAGCAAGATGCCGACTACTTCATGAACCATCTCTATGACTACCGCAAAGGCGACATCCTCGCAGTCGATAACGAAAAAATCGACAATGGACAATCATGGAATGACGACCAGGTTGCCCGGTTCATCAACCGAGTGAAAGCGCGACTTAGCGTCACTCCATTCATGTACATCAGCTCAAACCTGTTGAAAAGCCAGCAATGGTCCAAGACGAAGGCAACAGGTGCAAAACTCTGGGTCGCGCACCACACAGAACAACCAGGAAACCCGAGCATCGGCACTGCGTATCCGACGTGGCATATCCACCAGTACTCCGACACGGGATTCGTTGATGGCCGAGCAATTGACCTTGACGTTGCCAAGTTGTCCGCTTTCACAGGTCTGACACAACCACCCGATGGCGAAACCGCACAGCCAACAGGAGCAATCCCATCAAGCCCAGACCCCGACAGCAACTACCCGCTCGACCGAGCGGAAGGTAAGACAATCCAACGCCTTGCTCAGCTTGGCGGCTACGAGGGACCAGTAGACGGTGAGCCGGGTAACGCCACCTGGACAGGCGTACAACGCTATTTGAGCAACAGCGGCTACTATTCCGGGCCAATCGACGGCATACCTGGTGTCAACACGTTCAAGGGCATCCAGGAACTTGCAGTGCTCGGTGGCTACACAGGACCAGTTGACGGGGCACTCGGACCCCACACGCTCGTCGGCCTGAAGCACTGGTTAGACCAGCTCAACACGACCGACTACTCATCCTCACAACAACGAATCTTGCAGCTTCTGGCGCGCGGCGGCGGATACACCGGACCAATCGACGGTGCAATCGGACGCAACGGCTGGACTGGTGTGCAACGGCTCGTTACCGGATACGGCTACAACGGCCCCATCGACGGGGCGCCTGGACAAAATACATGGATGGGCTTCCAACGAATCGCCCGACTCAGAGGCTACAGCGGACCCATCGATGGTGAGATCGGACCCAATTCGTGGGCGGGCATGCAGACGTTTCTCCAGTACTTCGGCTACACAGGTCCGCTCGATGGCGAACCCGGTGCCGTGACATACGCGGCCCTCCAACGGTTGGCCCGCCTCGGCGGATATGCAGGACCCATTGACGGCGATCCCGGACCCTACACCTGGCTCGGGTTTCAGCGGGTCATCGCAGGCTGTAGCTATACCGGCCCAATCGACGGCGACCCGGGACTCAACACCTTCAAAGGTATCCAAGTCTGTGCTCAGCGAGGCGGATACACCGGCCCAGTCGATGGGATCCCCGGAACCTACACATTTGGTGCTCTCGCCAACCTGGTCCGCGATCTGACCTAAACAAGAAAGCGGCCACACCGTTCGACCGCCCAACAGTGGCGGTCGGGCGGCGTGGTCGTTCGAGACGAAACGCGAACAAAAAGTCAGTCCGTTCTGGTTTATTGCGGAGGAAGAACTTAACCCTGCATTCCCAGGCTTCGCACATCACTCAGTCCCACTCACCACAGCCCCACGCTGGCGACCGACAGCGGATCGTAGAATCGGAGTCGCCCTGGCATTGAATGAACTGGAGTCAGCTGATGAACTCGCACGAACAGCTAGAGGTCGCTGACCTTGCCGGCCTCATTTATTCGTCAGGGAAGGTGTTTAATGGCCTCAGCACCAACCGTCTCGACACTGAAGAGTTCCTCCGCACCGGCGACACCAGCAAAGTTCATTCACGCGCCGATCTCGAACTCCTCAATGACCTCCGCGACGCAGCCCAGTTCATCCTCGACCACCCAAACCCAAACATCGACGCCCACTTCGTATGCAACGTCAATGCACGACTCACCCGAAGCGCGGCACTCGAACCCGGAAAGCTCCGCCGCACAGACCAGCGCATCGGTGTTGATACCGCATTTGGGCGCCACGAACCTCCTGCAATTTCCCTTCACGAGCTCGATCAAGCCCTTGCAGCAGCACAGACTCCAACAGACCCTCGCGAACAAGCGATGAACCTCTTCATCGAAATTGCCAAAGCACAACCGTTCGGTGACGGCAACAAACGCACCGCGCTATTCGTCGCCAACAGCGCCGTCCTCTGGCAGCCAACTCCGTTGATGCTCACCGCCCCCGTCAACGACAATGGCCCTCAGCTCGCAGCTCGACTCAACCAAGCAATCGCGCGAGCCTACATCCACAACGACCACCGTGACGTGAAGGCGCTCCTCTCCTCAGCGGGATTTAAGTGCCTTCCCACCAACGCAGACTCATTCCGCCACCATTAAGTGACCTCCCCGAACAGTACAGCTAGGTGTCCAGCCGATCCACCGTGGCACGGGCACTTGACGCAGGCTGACGGTGACATTGGTGTTGTCAGCGGTGGCGCGGTTATCCACAGCGTGCCACCCGTGCCACACGATGTCATCTATCACGTGTCACACTCACCCGGAAAATGCCATGACATGGAAGGTGACACGATGTTTGCCGAATACTTCGCCAGCCAGGACCCCCTACCTGAGCCACCCGTTATCGACCGCCTCGAAACGGAAGGCCAGCTCCGAACGGACTTGGCCACCGTCTATGCCGCCGGCGGTGCCAACGCAGCTGCGGATTGGCTACGGCAAGCCCAATGCGACAGCGACCGCATTCGTTCGGCAAACGGCTGGCCAGCCATCACTATTGACCAAATGCTGGAGTACCTCGAATCCATCGCCGCGCGTGATCTGTGCGATAACGAACTGAAGGCCGTTCGTGCCGCGTACCTCGACCACTAGGGCTAAACGATCGCGCATGCATTGGGGTGATGCCCTCGGATATCACCCCAATGACGATTCCCCCCTCCAACCACCTCACACTGATCCCGAACACAAGCGACTAACCAACGGATCAGCATACCGGGGACAAGCAAACAAGACGACGATGAGGTGCCCCAGGTTTTGTTCCGTTTGAGTAGATGGGAGAATCTGGGACACCCCATTCCGATTAGGGTTCAACGATCAGCGCTTGACTGGTCGGCACTAGGGCCGCTACCACGAGATGAGGCGCACCTCCTGCACGTGTCGAATCGGGTTTCGAGACTTGGACACCTCGACGTACTTCCCGAGAAGGGGATGGTTTGTGATCAGTGCCCCTTCAATAGACTGCCGCTCGTCGTGCTTGATCACCCCGGTTATCTCAGCAACCGCCAGCACTAACCCGTCAGGTGAAAGAATTGCCACTTCATCTTCCTCCAGTACGCGGGTGGCCTTCAATTTCCACACACCACGGCCAGCAGCCCACGCATCCTGCATAGTCATCCCCGGCCGATACCCCACCTCGCTGCGCCCGAGGGGGTCTTGGGCTGGATTTATTGCACGCCAGTCCCCAAGTCATATCTGGATCATTGTTGTCTCCTAGAAAAGCTCGATTCTTTAACTTGTGAACTAGTAAATATGTTTCCATGTTTCGCTCAAGCGCCGTCAGTAACGGTCGCTTCTGCACGCTCCCAGAACCTCGTGAAAACTAGCGAGTTTCTCACGTTGCAGCGGTGGCAAGGCTCAGGTGCACAACTTGGCTTGCGCAGACACGACACCGTATCCTCATTGCACGAAGCGATAGGAGCACCAGTGACGCAGCACCTGACGATTCGCCATTTCAAGCCAATCAACGTCCCCGCATCACTGAGCAAACTTCACGGCCCGGCGGCTGGCACGGTATCGCTCCCGCACCACCTTGTCTGGGCCCCAGGCACCAACGAATACGACCTCGGTGACCTCGGAGCAGCAGCTGTCGTCTACCAAGCAGTGCTTACTGAAGGCACCACCGCGGAGATCTGCAAATACCTCAACGCCGATCGGCTCATCCAACTGTGGCCGAGGCTGAGTCTGGACCGGTTCATCATTGACGCCTGGGAGTCACGGTTTCCCGAGTTGAAAGGACGCGGATGGGCACCTCCACTCGTGACGATTTCCAACGAAACGTTACTCGCATCGCATTAGCAGCAACCCACCAATACGGGTTCGCATTGGCCGGCTCAGGCGCGATTCGGGAACATCAGCTCACTAATCGCCCAGCTGAAGACATCAATCTTTTCACAGCAGTCAGCCACCAGTTTCACGCCTCCACGACCGTGTCGATAACGTCATGACCCACTACAGCTAGGACACAAGATGAAGTCCAAGAGACTCCCAAAGCAATCAGCCCCGCGAACGGGTCGTGTTCAATCAGGCTCTGAGCACGATCCGCTTTCGGATCCGGGACAGCGGAGCACCGGTGATTTGATATCAGCGGTCTTGGATAGGGGCGCACCCTATTTTTCCGTCGCCTCGCTGGTTATAGCAGTGTTCTCCTTGTGTGTAGCCTGCGACAGTGCATTAACCGCCAAGGAGGCACACCAAGACACGCAGCCAAACATTCAACTCATTGTGGTGGCCGACCTCGTAGCGAAGCCCTTGGGCACCGATGCGCCGGTGGTGACCGGAACAAGCTTCGTATTTACGAACACCGGCCAGACCGCCCAGTCGATCATTGGCATCGACACTGATGGTAATGGAGAGGGGGAACAAGTCGAACTCGGCAGCCTGAACGACGATAACTTCCTCACTAAGGGACTGTGCCCGGGCAATCTTCCCCTAGAGGTCGGCCCCGGCGGAAGTGCCACCATTCGAGTCCTCGGCGTATCAACTGACGACCTGCCCGAAAGCATCCAAGTCATGCTCGCAACCGGTGAGAAACGCGAGTTCGAGGTACCAACCCCAACTGAGCTTGAAGAAAAATCAGACCTCTATGCGACACAAAGCTACATTCTTGCGGACAATTGCCAATTCTAATGCTCCGTACAAGATCCCCAGTTGACCTGTCATATGCCCAGGAGAGAGCGGCCTGTCGATAGCTCCAAAAACGCCTCATTTGTCGCCGGAGTTACGGCGATTGCGGCGAATAAGCCAGACAGCAAGCCCAACAACAAGAAGCGGCGTCGCAACAAGAGCAGCGGTCCAGACAACATCCACTACTACCGGGTTCATTCTGACATCTCCTTTGACATCTCCCGTTCGATTTCAAAAGTAGCAGGGAACTCAACGGAACAAAACGCGCCCAGGAGTGCTGTGGCTGCATCCTGCACCCGAAATCTTCCGCTGAACTCACGGGCACCGACCAAAACAGCCCGGAAAAGGTCTCGGCCCTGACCAGACTTGCGGGTCAGGGCCTTACATGGTTGCGGGGGCAGGATTTGAACTGACGACCTCCGGGTTACGTGCATCAATAACCCCAATTTCAGCGGCCCCAAGCTGGCAACACACCAACCGAAAAGCTAAGAACGAACGAGGTGCAGTATTATTATCTGGCCAATAGTTGAGAATCGAGGTGGTCTGGTTGGCCTCCCAAAACGTATCGATCCCGCCGATTACGTGGTCCGAACAAGTGTGGCGGCCGCAGGCCGGCCGTTATACCGATACGACGATGATCCCCGATTACGGGCGTACCTACCTCGCCCTGGTTCCACCGCGAATCGCTGACCTCCAGGTGCGAGTTCCAACTGTGCTCGCACAAGAACTTGACGATGCTGAAGCGGCGCTCCGCAACTTTGACACCCAACATGGCATCGATATCGCACACTTTGCCGCATTGCTATTGCGCAGCGAAGCACTATCGTCGTCGCAGATCGAACAGGTGGACGCCGGTGCACGGCAAGTGCTTGCCGCCGAGATTGGTGAGTCATCTCGCACAAATGCGTTGCTGATCACTTCGGCTAGCCGCGCCATGCAAACTGCCTTAAGCGACAACGCCCCCGTCGATGCGGCGCTGGCCCAGAGAATCCACCTCGCGCTATTGCACGACTATCCGCGCGCCCATCCAGGTGAGTACCGGACCGAACCAATTTGGGTCGGCGGGCAAGAAGCGACTTCACCGCTGACTGCCGAGTTTGTTGCCCCACCCGAAAACCTTGTACCCGAGCTCATGGACGATTGGGGGGCATATGCTGCTCGTCGCGATATCCCACCGCTTATTCAAGCAATGATCGCGCACGCACAGTTCGAAACGATCCACCCGTTCAACGATGGCAATGGCCGCACTGGGCGAGCGCTGCTCCAGGCAATGCTGCAACGTCGCCACGTTGCCACCCGAGCCGTTGTTCCTATTTCAAGCGGATTGCTCGCAGATACGAACAAATATTTTGACGCACTCTCCGCATATCGAAATCAAGACGCCGCACCCATCCTCTCCGCTGCAGTCGAAGCCACCCACCGCAGCATCGCGAATGCTCGGCAGCTGGTTGCCGAGGTCCAAACGATTCAGGCACGCCATGTTGAAGCGGCCCAGGCACGACGCGGGTCGAGAACAGCACAGCTCATCAGCTTTGCAGCGAAACAGCCAGTGTTCACGCCACGGTTAGCAAGTGAACAGCTAGGAGTTCGCCCCAGTAATTTGCAACGCGACCTCGACCGACTCGTTGCTGCCGGCATCCTACGAAAGTCGGCAAGTGAGCACCGAGGCGGCGGCAAAGTGTATCGCGCTGACGACTATCTTGCCGCACTCGATCGGTTCACGGCTCGAGCGCGTCGCTCGCCGGCGAGGTGATCGAGTGACCCCAACGGCCCTCGTGCTCGGAGGCGGCCAGTTTTTTGCGCAACCGTCAAACTAAAACGAACCAATACAACAGCGACTGCCCTGCCATCGATCTCCCGGGCCAGCAACAGTAGCCGGTTTCGCAAGTAGCGAGGAGTTCAACGGAACAAAACGCGCCCAGGAGTGCTGTGGATGCATCCTGCACCCGAAATCTTCCGCTGAACTCACGGGCACCGACCGCAATCGCCTCGGAAAAGGTCTCGGCCCTGACCAGACTTGCTGGTCAGGGCCTGAATTGGTTGCGGGGGCAGGATTTGAACCTACGACCTCCGGGTTATGAGCCCGGCGAGCTACCGAACTGCTCCACCCCGCGGCACATCAATCGACTATACCGGATGGTTACGGGAAAGTCCAATGCCGTTCATATTGCGGCCCGGCTACGCAGCTCAACACCAGAAAAATCAGTCTTCCCGCACATCCTGCAACCGGCCGCGCCACAGCGCCCACAGCACCACTGGCACAGCGAGCAGCCCCGCAACTCCACCAATCACGCTGAGCGTCGCAAAGCTGGCGCCCGCCATGATGAGACCCGACACTCCCCCGCCAGCAGCTCCCGCCAGCGAAATCGCCACCTCGATCGTGCCCTGTGTTTTTGGCCGCGTGGCGGGCGTGGTTGCATCCACCACCAGCGCGGTGCCCGCAATCAGCGTGAAATTCCAGCCCACGCCAAGCAGCACCAGCGCGGTAATGAGCAGCCCCAGCGAATCGCCCGGCGACATCGCCGCCACAACACCCGAGGTAAGCAGCACGAGCCCGCCAAGCACCGCCATAAGCACGCGACCGAATCGGTCGACCATCCTGCCGGCCACAAGCGAGGGCAGGTACATCGCACCGATATGCAGGCCGATCACCAGCCCCACATGCTCATAGCCGTGCCCGTGGTGCCCCATATGCACCGGTGTCATGGTCATGATCGCCACCATGCTGATCTGTGAACACACCATCACCGCCGCACCAACATAGGCACCGGCGCCAACACCGGTTACAGGCCCACCCGCCGCCGGTGCAGCCACAACCGGCGCATCCGTATCCGCAGCAATCTGCTTCGCCACCAAAAACGGGTCGGGGCGCAGCAACACCAGCAACACCACACCGGCACTCAAAAACGCCACCGCCGCCAGCAAGAAGGGCCCCGAGTGCCGCGGAAGACCCAATTGCAACGACAAATCCCCCAGCGGAGCAACCAGGTTCGGGCCCAGCACCGCTCCAAGTGTCGTGGCGACCATCGCCACACTCACCGCTGTGGCACGCTGCGCGGGCGCGGCCAGATCAGTGCCGGCATACCGTGCCTGCAGGTTTGTTGACGTGCCGGCACCGTAAACAAAAAGGGATGCAAAAAGTGCCCAAATATTTCCGGATGCGGCCGAGAGCACCACAGCGATGGCACCAATTCCACCAGCTGCAAACCCCAGCCCCAGGCCCACACGGCGACCAAGCCGCTGCGTCATGCGCCCCACCAAAAATGCCGAAAGCGCAGCCCCCAGCGTAAACAGCAGCGTCGGTAACCCGCCGAAGCGTTCAGAACCGAGCATCTCGGTGGCAAGCAGTGCACCAACGGTAATACCGGCGGCAAGACCGAGGCCGCCGAGCACCTGACTTATGACCACAATGATGAGGGTGCGGCGCTGCAGCCGCTCGCGCGCCACCGGGTCGGTGACTGCCGCCGCAGCTAGCTGTTGTGCATCCATGTAGTTCTCCCGTCGACGGTGCCCGCGCCCCCTTCGCACAGTGCATCCAAAAACAAGTTTGGCGGCAGAACCGAACAAGTTCTGCCGCCAAACTCACACCGCTATGGTTTGATGCGTTTTTCTGCCTCGGCTGCACGCTCAAGCGCATCGGTCATACGCTTGTCAGCCTCAGCAGCACCCACCAGGTCGTTGTTTTCGTAGGCCTTGGTGCGGTCTTCAAACGCCTTACTGGCGTCATTCAGCGCCTGTTCGAGATCGGCACGGGCATCACCACTGGGTGCGCTCGGTTTCTCAGTCGCCTCCGGCGTTTCTGGCTTGTCACCCTCGGGGTCGGCAGGCACATCGTCACCGGTTTCGGGCACCTCGACATCGGGGTTATCGGCCTGATTTTGCGCGTTTGAGTCGCCCGCCGTGGTACCCGAGTCGCCGCCAAACAGCTTGTCGAGCGCTTCATCAAGCGTCGATTCGAAGGCGATATTGTCACCGAAGGCCACCAGCACGCGCCGCAGCAGCGGATAGCTGGTTTCACCGGTCGACTCGACGTACACCGGCTGCACGTACAAGAACCCGTCACCCATCGGCAGCGTCAGCAGGTTACCGCGACGCACCCGCGTCTGGCCGCCGCGCTCAAGCAGGTTCAGTTCGGTGGCCACCTCGTTATTCGAGTTGAAGATGTTTTGCACCTGACCGGGGCCATTAACCGAGTCGTTCTGGATGTTCAGCAGCGTGAGTCGACCATAGTCTTCACTCACCTTGCCGTCGGTCGACCCGGCGTCGGCGTTGGCCGACAGATACCCGGTGAGCACGTTCCGCGACTGCTGCCCCTGACGCACATACGGGATGTAGGTCGAGTACAGCGAGAATGCGGGGTCGTGACCCGGCATTCGCATGGTCATGTAGTACGGGGGCTGCTTGGGACGCTCACCCTCACGCTGCCAGGTCGGTTCACTCGGCAGCTGCCAGGCGTTGTTCTGGTTGTAGTACTGGTTCGCATCGGTCACGTGGTAGGTCGCGAGCACCGAACGCTGCACCTTAAACAGGTCTTCCGGGTAGCGAACGTGGCTGAGCAGATCACCCGACATTTCGCTCACCGGCTTCACCGTGGCCGGATACACCTTCTGCCAGGTCTGCAAAATCGGGTCGTTTTCATCCCAGGCGTAGAGAGTCACCGAACCGTCATAGGCGTCCACCGTCGCCTTAATCGAGTTGCGCATGTAGTTCACCGTCTCGCCACCGAACTGCTGCGGAGTGTTGGTGTCGGCAATGGCCTGTGCAACCGAAGTCTCAGACGAATATGGATAGTTGTTCGTGGTGGTGTAACCATCAACGATCCAGACGATGCGGCCATCCACCACCGACGCATACACATTGCTGTCGAGCGTGAGGTACGGTGCGGCTGCCTGCACCCGCTGGGCGGGGTTACGGTCGTAGAGAATCTGCGACTGCTCGTTCACCGCATCCGAAAGCAAGATCTGTTCCGAACGGAATTTCACCGCGTAGACAATCCGGTTGAACCAGTTGCCGAGGCTGGGGCCACCCTCACCGCGGAAGGTGGTGTAGGTCTGCGCAGCACCGTCGTCACCGGCAACGTGGTCAAACTCGCGGTGATCGCTACCCTCGGGCGCACCCACGACCGAATATTCGGGTGAGTTTTCGCCGAAATACACGCGCGGTTCAAACTCTCGCAGCTGACCCTGCTGCGGCATACCGGATGCAAAAAACAGCGGCTGACCGTCGGGGCCGCGCTGGTTACCATAACCGGCCACAAGACCGTAACCGTGGGTGTACACCGTCGCGCGGTTCACCCACGATTGGGCGTCGGCGCCGAGGCCATCAATGTTGATTTCACGCACCGACATGACCGCGTCCTGGGTCTTACCGTCGATCGTGTAGCGGTCAACATCGAGCTGCTTCGGGAAGGCGTAGTAGGCCTTTTCTTGCTCGAACTGGGCGTAGGTCGGCGACACCAGGGCCGGGTCGAGGATGCGGATATTTGCGGCGGTTGCGGCATCCTGACGCAGCTGCCCGGGCTCGGCCGTGGTCACACCCGCGTAGGGCACCACCTCAACATCGTCCACGCCATAGGCAGTGCGAGTGGCGTCAATGTTGTGCTGAATGTACTCGGTTTCGAGCTGCTGCTCGTTGGGGCCCACCTGCAGCTGCTGCACACCCCACGGGTAAGCGAGCGTTACCACTAGCCCCACCACGACGAGCGAACCAACACCGATTGCCGGCAGCCGCCAGCTGCCCGCAATCGCGGCGAAGAAGAACAGCAGCGCAACCACCACGGCAGCACCGGCGAGGATCGTCAAACCGGGAATGTTCGCGTGCACATCGGTGTAGAGGGCACCCGCCCAGCGGCCCTGATCCTGGGTCAGCCGGTCATAGCGGTCGAGCCAGAAGTTCACACCCTGCAGCAGCACAAACAGACCCGCCACCACGGCGACCAGGATGCGGGTGGCCTTCGAGATGATCAACTGGTTGCCGGTGATGCGGATGCCGCCATACAGATACGAAACCGCAACCGCCAGCACCAGCGATACCAGCAGCGCTGCCGAGGCAAACATGGCGACACCGCGCCAGAATGGCAGCTGGAAAACGTAGAACGACACATCCAGGCCAAACAATGGATCGGTCTGACCGAACGGTGTCGAATTCAAAAACGCGAGCACGGTGGGCCAGGCATTGGCTGCTGCCATACCCGCGAGCACACCCGGGATGATCGGCACGATCAAAAACACGGCACGACGCACCGGTTCGAGCATCTTCTGATACTCGTTGAGCTGCTGCGAAAGCTTCGCGTAGACCGGGCGGGTGCGGTAAGCAATCTGCGTGACCAGGTAGAGCGGCACCGCCATCGCCACGAACCCGATTACGAACATCACTGCGCTGGCGATCCAGCGAGTGAGTAGCACCCCTTGGAAACCGAGCTGGTCGTACCAGAGGTAGTCGGCGTAGTAGTTCGTGAACCAAAAAAACACCACTACCAGGGCAATCACCACGGCGATGGTGATCACCAGCGGAGTGAATCGCTTCGTGGTATCGCTATTTGATGCGGCAGCCGGGTTGGGTACCTGAGGAGAGCTCACTTTTGTCCCGTCGTCGATTGTCGTTCAATCGCTCAATACTACCGGGGCTATTGCACCTGCTGCACCCCGTCGGCGAGGGCATCGGCGCAGGTGCGCAGCCCCTCGGTGTCGCCGGCGGCGTTACCCTTCAACACGTCCACGGCCTCGCTCAGATCGGCTACCGCGTACACGGTCATATTGCGCGGAGCCGAGCCGCCGCTGAGCGCCTCGCCGCAATTTGCCTCGGGGGCAATGAAATAGTCGGCGCCGTTGTCGCTAGCGGCATAGATTTTTTGTCGCACCCCACCGATGGGGGTCACCGTGCCATCGGGCGCGATTGCGCCGGTGACCGCCACCGACTTACCGCCGGTGAGGCTTCCCGGTTCAAGTTTGTCGATGGTCGCCAGGGCGAACACCAGGCCGGCGCTGGGCCCACCAACATCGGCGAGACTGATGTGCACATCGATCGGGAAATCGTGTTTTTCTTGCACGAGGATGCCCAGCAGCGGTCGCCGGTTTCCCTGCCCGTCTTCAGCGGGTTTCGGAGTGACTGACACCACTTTTTCTTCACCATCGCGGCGGATGCGCACCGCAACCGGCTCGGTGGTCAGCTCCACCTGCTGCACGTCGGCAAGCGATTGGATCGGTTTGTCGTCGTAGGCGAGCACCACATCCCCCACCATGAGTTTGTCGGTGGCGGGGCTTCCCTCCGGCACCTGCGCCACGACCACCTGGGTTTTGACGTCATAACCGAGATAGCTGAGAGCCGCCGCCACCGAGGTGTCTTGTGAGCTGGTCATCATCGCCGCGGTCTCTTCGTCGCGCTGCTCTTTCGACACGCCAATCGGGTAGTACAGCTCCATCGGCAGCACATCACTGGTTGGGTTAAACCAGGCGCCGGCAAGCTCTAACCAGTTGAGCTGATACTCGGGGTTCCCCACAACCGACACGGTCATCACTGTCAACTCGCCCGCATCCTCGGGATAGGTTTTTGCGCCCGAGATGCTGATGACCTCCTGCTCCTCGCCCACGGGGCCGGCCGTGCCGAGCGCATTCGCGACCGGTCCCGGTTCGCGAATCACATACGGCGAGGGGGTCAGTGCCAGCACCAGCAGTAACACCAGCCCGGCAACTATGGCCACCACCCCCGGATGGATGCGGCGACGTTTCGGTGCTGCCGCAGCATCGGGTGCGGGTTTCGCGGAGGGCGCAATAGATTCGGTCACAGATGGCAACTTTCCTAGGTTTTGATGCGGAAACGCTTCGCACACCGTCGATACTGTAGAACGAAGCGCTGAGAGGAATGACATGAGCGATCACACAGAACGCAACGGTGCCAATAATGAGCGCCCGGAGGACGAGCTGCGCAGGCTGCTCGAACAGCTGCTGGGGGGCGGTTCAGCGATGCCCGACGGGATTGACATGTCACAGCTTGCCGCCGCTGCGGGTCTGCCCACCGACCAGGGCTCGCTCACACAGTTCCTCTCACAGCTGCAGCAGTCGATGCATGCCTCGACCGAGGGCATCGATTGGAATCTCGTGCGCGATGCCGCCAAGCGCGCGGCCGTTGGCAATAGCGAGGTGGATGCATCCCAGCGGCAGGAATTTGACCAAGCCTTTACGCTCGCGCAGCTGTGGCTCGGCGAGGTGACCTCGGTGGGTGATCTCACTGAAACCGGTCGCACCCTCACCCGCCACGAATGGATTGTGCAAACGCTGCCGGCCTGGCAGGAGATGTGCGATCCGGTTGGGCGTCGCATCTCAGACGCGCTGGTGAACACCCTCACCGAGCAAACCCCCGAACAGCTGCGCGATATGGTCTCACGCTCAAGCGGCATGGTTCGGTCGATGGGGCACTCAATGTTCGCGATGCAGATGGGGCAGACCATCGGCAAACTCGCCGAAGTGGTGCTCGCCGGTGGCGATATTGGCATGCCCGTGCTCCCCCACGGCCGCGCCGCACTCGTACCGCAAAACGTGATTGCCTGGGCCGAGGGCCTGGAGGTTCCACAGCAGGAGGTGGTGCTGTGGTGCGCCATCCGGGAAGTCGCTCACGCCCAGCTTTTCCAGCACGCCAAATGGCTGCGACTCCACCTCGAAACGAGCATCGCCGAGTTCGCCGCCGGCATCTCAATCGACACCGACAGGATCGAGCAGACCGTACGCGACCTCGATATTTCCGACCCCACCGAGATCCGCCAGGTGCTCGCCTCGGGCGAGCTGATTCCGCCGCGCACTGCCGAGCAGCAGGACGCACTCGATCGGCTCGAAACGATGGTCGCGCTCATCGAGGGCTGGGTGGATGTGGTGACCTCTGAGGCAACCCGTCGTCTCCCCCACGCCGAGGCAATCGCCGAAATGATGCGCCGCCGTCGCGCCACCGGCTCACCCGCTGAGCGGGCATTTGGTGCGCTGGTGGGGCTTGAAATCCGCCCGCGCCGGCTGCGTGAAGCCGCCGCGATGTGGCGCACCGTCTCAGAACGGCTCGGTGCCGATGTGCGTGATTCGCTGTGGGATCACCGCGATGCGCTGCCGGATGCAAACGATATCGACAGCCCCGACGCGCTTGTCGACCGCCTGGCCGGTGCCGAACACGAGCGGCCCATGGACGAGCTCGATAGCGATCTGCAGCGACTGCTCGATGACCCGGACGCGTTTGGGGATGCACCCAGCGACGGCGGCCTGCCGCGCGACTGACCCGCATCGAGACGCCCACGCCTGTGGATAGCCGCAGCGGACGCGGCCGGTTTTTGTCACGCTGTGCGCATGCGCTATCGACTCGACCCCGGACTGCCGGTCACGCTCTGCTCGTCCACACAGCTGCGCATCGGTGATTCAGATGCCCGGCTCACCCTGCCCGATACGCCGCTCGTGCGCACGCTCATCGAGCTGGCGCAGCTGGGCACCACCCGCGCCGAGCTGCTCACCGACGCCCAAAAGTGGGCGTTGCAGCGCCGACAGCCCACTGATCAACTAGCTGAGCTGGTCGATCTGCTGCTTGGGGTATGCGAACCGATTGCGCTGCGTGACCCGACGAACCGGCAGCTGCTCATCCGCACCACCGCCGCATCCAGACCGCTCGCCGAACTCATCGCGGGATCGGTCAATCTTCAGGGCCACCGAGTCGCGATAGGTGACGAGCACACCAACCCCGCCGATCTCGATCCGCTGCCGGATGTGGTGGTTGACATTGCCGAACGCATGCTCGCGCCGCGCCGGTATCTGCACATGGCGTCGCTGCAAATTCCGCAGCTGGCGATCGTGCGCGAAACCGCTCGCGACCTGATCGGGCCGCTCAGCCTGCCGCCGGTCACGCCCTGCCCGAACTGTGACGAGCTGCACCGTGTCGCATCCGAGCTTGGCTGGTTTGCCGTGGCCACGCAGCTGGCTGCCTCACCACCGCCGACCGATAGCGACACCCGCCGCTGGTGCACCGCCCTGGTGGCTGCCGAGCACCTGTGTGATCTACTGGCGCAACCGGTCACCGAACAGCGCGTTGCGGCGCATCCGCTCGCCAACCAAACCCTGATGCTCAGCCCGAGGTTTCAGTCAGTCCGGCAGCGCCAAAACTGCCACGACGAATGCGGTTGCCAAGCTCAGCTACAAACCGACTCGTGGTCGATGACTCTCCCGGACGGCTCGTCCGCGCGTAGCTCAGCTGCAATTGCTGGCGGGCTCGAGTTAGCGCCACATACAGCAGTCGACGCTCCTCATCCAGCAGCTGCGGTGTCGTAGCCTGCGGCACCGGCAGCAGCCGCTCGGCGAGCCCCGCCACAAACACGTGGTCCCACTCCAGCCCCTTCGCGGCGTGCATAGTGGTGATCGTCACAGCATCGATATCGGGTTCGTGCTGCCACTGCGCCCGAAGCTGCAGCTGCGCCGAAAACTCGGCGATCGAAGTGTTTGGCGCGGCGCGATCAGCCAATTGTGCCAGCGCATCCAGCGAGGCCCACACCCGCTCAAGCTCGCGATTGCCGCTGGGCCGATGCACCGACCAGCCGCGATCACGGAGCACATCCGAGACCACCTGAAACAGCGGCCTGTCATCACCGGCAACGGCCGCTGCGCGAAAACCGGTGAGCGCGGCCCGCACCTCGGGGCGACGAAAAAATGGTTCGCTGCCGGGCTGATGGTGCGCAATACCGGCCTGTTGGAACGCGCGCACAAAAAGCTCGGTTTGCGCGTTGGTTCGCACCAGCACAGCGATCTGCGAGGCAGCGGTTCCCCCATCAATAAGATGCCGGATGCGCGCGGCAATCGAGGCCGCTTCGGTGTCGCTATCGGGATAGTCGATCAACACCGGAACAGTGCCCGTTTCAGCCTCGGCGTCGGCGCTCACGAGCGTGACTGCGTGGGAAATCTGCCCGGCAAGTGCGTTCGCGGTGCTGAGAATCGCGGGGGTAGAACGATAGTTTTCGTCCAGTTCGACCGTGTTGGCATCTGGAAATTCGCGATCAAAATCGGTGAGGTAGTGCGAGCTGGCGCCGGCGAACGAAAAAATTGTCTGTGCCGCATCCCCCACCACGCACAGTTCGCGGCGGTTACCGAGCCACAGCCGCAAAAGTTTGTGCTGCAGCGGCGAAACGTCCTGGTATTCATCCACCACAAAAAATCGGTACTGTTCACGCACCTGCTGCGTCACCCAGGTTTCGGTTTCGAGCATCCCCGCCGTGGCAAGCAGCACATCCTCGAAGTCGATCATTCGCTGCTCATCTTTGAGCCGCTCATACATTTCGCTGAGCGCCACGAGCTGTTCGGCGCTCAGCCCCGCCGGTAGTGGCTGGGTGCCCGCAGCGAGTGCCTCAGCGAACTGCTCATGGGTGAGTTCGCGAACCTTTCGCCACTCGATCTGTTCGCCGATGGCGCGCACCTGGGCCGGGTCGACTCGGATATCCAGCCGGCCGGCCGCATCGGCGATGGTTTTTGATTTGGACGGCACAATTTGCGGCAGCTGACCGCCAACGACGTGCGGCCAAAAATAGCTGAGCTGTCGCAGTGCCGCCGAGTGAAAGGTACGCGCCGACACAGTGGGCACCTGCAATTGCGCCAGCCGCCCACGAAGTTCGCCAGCGGCACGCGCGGTGAAGGTGAGGGCCAGCACTCGATTGGGGTCGTATACGCCCGCACGAACTCCGTAGGCGATGCGATGCGTAATCGTACGGGTTTTACCGGTGCCGGGCCCGGCCAGGATGCGTACCGGGCCCACCAGCGAAAGCGCTGCCTGTCGCTGCCCAGGGTTGAGCGGGGCAAGTAGCTCTGCACCGCTCACAACTCTGGGCGGCTGCGGCAATGCCTGTTCACGCAATTGGTCGGCCATACCACTGCTCAATCATGGCCCGAGCAATCGAGCTGCGGCCGGGCAAAAGTTCGGGATGCGCACCAATTTCAGCGCGCGTAAACCAGCGCACCTCCGCCAGCTCGAGTTCATCAGCGCGAACCGTGGCCGGGTCTTGGTTCGGGTCGAGTTTGGCGGTGAAGCCGACCATCAGGCTCGCGGGAAACGGCCACGGCTGCGAACCCACATAGTTGAGATCGACAATATTTGCGGATGCTTCTTCCAGCACTTCGCGCGCGGCAGCTTGCTCAAACGATTCACCCGGCTCGACAAAGCCTGCCAACAGCGAATAAAACCGCGGCGACCAGTTGCGGTTGGCGCCCAAGAGGATGCGATCATCCGCGTCGGTAACAAGCACGATCACCGCGGTATCGGTACGGGGAAACACCGCGCCGCCGTCGCAATCGCGAAGCACCCAGCCGCCCTCGGTGACGGTGAGTGGTTTACCGGTGCGCGGTGAATAGCGGTGACTGGTGTGGAAGTTGCGCAGCGCCAGCGCCTCGGTAAAAAGCCCCACATCCAGGTCGTTCAGCTCGAGTGCCACTTCGGTGAGTTGTTCCCAGCGACGCTGGTTGGGCTCGATTTGTTGCGCGTGAAAATCATCAACCTCAATGGCGATAACCGCTGTGCCCACCGGATCGATTCGACCGTCGATGTTGGTGCGCTCGTACAGTGTTTTACCGAGATAGAGCGGGTTGGGCGCGGTAGCCGCGGTCATTGGCTGCAGCTGTGTGAATTCACGCAGGTCGAGTGCGAGGCCGCCTTCGGGCAGTGCACCCACGAGCACGGTGTCGCGATTTTGTAGCAGCACGCGGGTGTTGGGATGCACGAGCAGGTGCTCAATCAGCTGTGGATCTTGACGGCCGTTGCTGTCACGGTCGACGCCAGCTCGGGCCAGTGGCAGCGCGCTCCCGAGCGGTGAGTTCAGCTGTGCATCCATGCTGAAAAAGTGTAGTGCTGGCCGGTCAATGCCTTGGTTAACGGCGCGGCAGCGCGCTGTGCCACTGCCGATCGTTTTAGGGTGTCGGCATGGAATACCTGAAGCTCGCCGGTTTGGCGTCGGCCGCTGTGCCCGATCTGGATGTCGTGGCTGCGGCGCCGTATTCCACCGGCACCACCGGTGACTACGATGCGGCGCTGCTGCGCACCGCCGACGGGCCGACGGTGATTGTGCGACAGCCTCGCTTTGCCGCCGCGGCTGCCGAGCAACTGGCTCAGGGAAGGGCGCTGGCGGCGCTCACCGAGGGGCTGCGATCACGGTTGCCGTTCACGGTACCCACCATGCTCGGCCAGTGGCGCAGCCGCGAAACGCAGCTGGCGGTGTTCAGTTTTATCCCCGGCCAAGACTGCGCCCAGGTCGAGTTGACTCACGATTCGCTACTGGTGGCTGAGATGGGGCGGTCGATCGCTGCGATCCACGCGCTACCCAAGTCGTTTGTTGGTGAGGCTGGGCTGCCGGTATTCGATGTGGCGGCGGTGCGCGATTCGGTTGAGCAGCTCATTGACCGCGCCGACACCACGGGCCGGTTGCCGAATGCGCTGGCAACCCGCTGGGGTGCGGCGCTTGATGACCCGTCGCTGTGGGAGTTTTCACCCTCGGTGATTCACGGCTCACTGGAACGCTCGTCGTTTATTACCAATGGCGCGAGTGTGGTGGGTGTGCTGGGTTGGAGCGATCTGCGCATTGGCGACCCGGCGCAGGATATGCGCTGGGCGCAGACGCTCGACGGCGCGACCGAGCGAGTGCTTTTTGACGAGTATGTGGATGCCCGCGGCGCAACTGTTGACCGGCAGTTGCGTCAGCGCGCGGTGCTATACGCCGAGCTCGAGTTGGCCCGCTGGCTGCTGCACGGTGTTGAGGCGCAGGATGCCACGGTGATTGCGGATGCGGAACAGCTTTTGGATGGACTGGTTACGCGGGTGCGCAGCCTCGAGTCGACCGAGCTGCGGCACGAGACGCTGCCGGTGCTCGACCTGGCCGGGGTGCAGGAGCTTTTGGCTGAGGCCGGTATGAAGGCTCGTCACCACGAGGCCAATCTGCCAAAGCGCACCCAGGCATCCGACATCGGTTCGGAGGAGCGTCCGGAGACCGACGCGGAGCGTGGCCCGGCTCGCGACGCGGCTCGCTACACAGACGACGACTAGCGTCTACGTCACTTCCGCGCCGGCGTGCTCTCGCGGGCGCGGCTAGTGCAGTGCCTTAGTCGCGCGCGCCTCGGCTGCTCGCAATAGCTCGAGCAACTCTTGCCGCGGCAGGATTCGGTCGATGCGTAGCTCCTCGTCGGCGGCGAGATAGTAGAGCGTCGCGCTGACGCGATCGAGCGGCACGCGATAGCTCTCGGCATAGGCGTGCGCGTAGAGCATGAGCTGCAGTTCTCTCGAGCGCCGCTGTTCGGCCCTGCGAGGTGGTACTCCGGTTTTCCAGTCGACGATTTCGACTGTGCCGTCGGGGTGCTCGTAGACGGCGTCAATTTTGCCGCGCACTGTCCGGCCACCCAGCGGTGCGTCGATCGGCAATTCGACGTGCGTCGGTCGAATTTTTGTGGGCGAGAATCGGCTGTTCATGAACGTGGTTTTGAACGTCTCCAACCGGTCGCGGTCGGCGCTGCTGGCGCGAGCGAGCCCGGCATCGCCGCCCTCGTCAATATCGGGTTCGAGCCCATCGAGAAAACGTGCTCCGGCACTCTGATCGGTAAACATCGATTCGACCCAGGCGTGGAAGAGATTACCCACGAGGGATGCGGCGGTGGGCCGCTGCGGCATCGGGCGGGCGTAGTCAAGCGCGGATTGTTCGGGATGCTCAATGAGCTCGTGAAAATACGAGGCACCAAATTGTTCGGGCAGATCGAACGACCGCGGCTGCTGTTTGGCAAGCTGTTCGGCAAGCAACAGGTCGATGAGCAGGTCGTAGCGGCCCGATTCGGGTTCGGACGCGCCATCGATCATTTGCCGCAATTGTTGTGCCTGCTGACGCCGGCGTGCCAGGGGCTCTGCAGCCATCGGGGGCCGCGGCCAGAGTTCGACATCGCGATCGGCAAGCACCGGTGATTCTGGCAGTGCAGCTCTCCGCTCGGTTTGTTCGTATGTGCCCGACTCGCCGAGCACATATGTGGCATGTTTTGTCACAACCAGCTGCGGGGTCTGATCCTTGTTGTCTGGTTCCGGAACCATGGCGAGCGCCTCGCCGGGTTCATCCAAAGGTGTCGCAAATAGCGCCTCGTCAAAGGTGACGGCAGTGGTGAAGCGCGGCGTTTTGCTGTCGTCAGTGTGAAGTGCGCTGAGCGCCTCGTGCAGGAAGGGTGACGGGTAGGCAGCGGTCGAATTGCGTCCCACCCACCGGCTAGAGCTCAGCCACAGGTCGCTACGTGCGCGAGTGATCGCCACATACGCGAGCCGGCGATCTTCCTCTACACGCCGCTGCCAGTTCTGTGCCACGAATGAATCGGGTTCGCCTTTATCAAACTCCTGTTTGATGTCGTAGAGCGTGTGATACGAGGCACGCAGCGCCACCGGATCGCGAAAATCGAGCCCCGCAAAACGCGGTAGATCATCACGGTCTTGCCGCAGCGGATAGGGCAGCTGGTTCTGGTTAAACCAGCCTTTTCCGGAGTCGTTTGTCGGTATCTTGCCGTCGTTGAGCAGCGGAATCGCCACCGCATCCCATTCGAGCCCCTTGGCTGAATGCATCGTTGTGATTTGCACTATGCCCTTGTCTTCGGGAACATCATCAACCTCGGCGTGCTGGTCGTCGGCTTCGGCCGCCTCGAGCCATTCGAAAAACTCGTTAATATCGGCCCCGGGGCTGGTGGCGGTGTAGGCGCGCACCGCATCCAAATAGGCGTCGAGATTTGCGGCACCAACCGCCTTATTGGGGTTCGCCGTCGTTTCGATTTCGAGGCGGCTGCGGCGAATCGTGCTATCGACCAGCTCTACCAGTGGCAGCGTGAGATCGTGTCGTACCTGGCGTAGCAATTCGGCAGCCTCGCAGAGGCGTTCGTATCCGGCATCACTCAGGCCTAGCTGCTCGCGCTCATCGGCACTGAGTGTGGGCACCAAATCGAGCGCCTCCGACAGCGAGTCAGATTCTTGCTGCGCGTGGTGGCTGCCGCGCAACTGTCGCGATTGACCGGCCTTTCGTGCCAGCCGCGACAGCGCCTCAATATCGGCCAGGCCCAGCTCGAAGCGAGCACCCATCAGCAGCCGTAGCAGTTCGTTACCGGCCGATTCGTCGCTGGCTGCCCGCAACAGACAGTTCAGATCAACCACCTCGGGAGTACCGAGCAATCCGCCAAGCCCAATCACCCGGTGGGGCACGCCCCGCGCAGCGAGCGCCTCGGCAATGGACTGCATCTGGTTGCGGGCCCGCACCAACACCGCGCCGGTTTTTTCAGACCACTGCGCCTGGTTTTCGACAAAACGCTCGGCAAACCAGTCGGCAATTGCCGCAGACTCTTGGGCCTGGGTGAAAAAATAACCGGCGCAGACAGTGCCTGCTTTCGAGTCATCGCGAGCGGCGAGCGTGACCCCTTCACGGCTTTCGGGCAGTGGCTCGGCCACCCGGTTGGCGGCGTCGAGGATGCTTCGGTCATTGCGCCACGAGGTTGAGAGCGTGTACTCGTTTCGGGGCTGATCGACTTTCGTGAAGTCACGGTGAAAACGGCGCATATTGCCTGCCGAGGCACCGCGCCAGGCGTAGATCGACTGCTTCGGATCACCCACTGCCATCACGCCGTGACCGCGGAAGAGCGCCGAGAACAGCGCCGTTTGCCCCACCGAAGTGTCCTGATATTCATCGAGGATCACGAGCTTGGTTTGGGCACGGATTTCGTCACCGATGGCGGGGTCCTGGGCAAGAATTTCGGCGGCCGTGGCCACCTGGTCGCTGAACTCGATCACGCTGAGTTGCCGTTTACGGGCCTGGTATTCATCCGCCAACCGCGCCAACACCGGCAATCGCTCAACGTTGGCAACGAGCTTGCGGACGGTTTCAAGTTTCGGTCCAACTCTGCCGCTGAGTGTTTCGCCGCGTTCGCGAGACTCGAGCCATTTGGTGAACGTTGACACGAAGTCTTCGACGTCGGTGCCGGTGCGGCCATTGTCACGCAACGCGTTCGCGAGCTTAAGTGCCTGTGACGCGAGCTGACCGGGGCTCGACCACTGGCCGAGCATCAGTTCGACATCGCTGGTGTCGATGGCAACCTGCCGCATGAGTGCGAATGCACCGGGCTGATCGAGCAGCATCGCGTCGGGTTCCCGACCAACCAGCAGGGCGTACTGCCGATAAATTGTGCTCGCATACGAGTTGTAGGTGCTGATTTCTGGCACCTCGAACTCGTCAAACTCGACAATCCCGTGCTGCCGCAGCGCACGCATCCCGGCCTCGAGTCGCGTGCGAAGCTCGCCGGTGGCCTTGCGCGTAAAGGTGAGCCCCAGCACCTCACTGGGACGCACCTGCTTTGTGGCTATCAGCCACAGGATGCGCAGCACCATGGTGTGGGTCTTGCCGCTACCGGCGCCCGCCACCACCAGCGCAGGTTCAATCGGTGCCTCAATAATCTGGCGCTGCTCATCGGTGGGGAGGTAAACGGGTTTGCCGGGTGGAGTGAGTGCCCGCGCAATTTTGAGGTGTAGCTGGTCGCTCATTCGGTTACCTCCGGAAGGATGTGCAACGCGCAGGCTGCGGATGTGCCCCAGCTGCTGGTGCAGTGGGTGCCGAGCTCGGCAATGAATTGTGGCGCCGCGGCCGTTGCGCCCATGACTGGGTTATCGGGGTCTGCATCCTCTGCGGGCAGTACGCCGTGTTGCTGCAGCGCTATTCGAGCAAAGGTCTGACGAACTACCGCCAGCTCGGCCTCATCGAGAGGGAGATGCTCTATCAGCTCAAAATGGGGCGGCTTAACGACGTCCTTTTCAAATACCAGCCGCCCGGCACGAAACTGTTTTGACTCACCCTCGCGCTCAATCACCTGCGCAAGCTGTTCGTCGAGCGCGCCCAGTTCATAGCCAATCTGGTAGGCCCAAAGCTGCGGGAGGTATTCCACCTGTTCGGCTTTCGCCGGACGCCGGCCAGTTTTAAAATCAACGATGCGCACACCGTGTTCGTCGGTTTCAATGCGGTCGATCTGTCCGGAAATATGCAGGGTGACGTCGACCTCGCCCGCTTCTGTAACGAGGTGCTCGTCAAACGAGCAGTGCATGGTTGTTTCATAGCCGATTGCTCGCTGTGAGCCCGGCCATTCCAAATATTCCCAGAGCCGCAGGGCCTTTCCTTCGGCTTTGCCGCGCTGCACTTCACCTGCCCAATCGGCCTCAAAGTCGAGCAATTGCAGCCGGTCATGCACCCACTGTTGGAACTCAACGACCGAATTGAATTTTGCTTCTTGTTCGAGCGCTTCGTGGATGATGTTCCCCACCGTCTGGGCCGACGAAGGGCTTCCGAAGGCGTGCTGTTCAATAAACCAGTTGAGCGGGCACGCCAAAAATCCCTTAATGGACGAGGGACGCAGCCGTAGCTCGGTGCGTGCGTTAGTCACGGTCACGAGCGGCGCCTCGGTGCTGCGGCCACGGGCCGCGAACCACTCGGCCGGGTCGGCTCCGGGCACTCGCGCACGTGCCAGCCGGGTAAGCGCCAGGGCGGCATCGCGGTCGCCAGTGTTCGCAAGCTCACGGCGCAGGTGCCCGGTGAGTGCGCCCACACCCAGTAGGCGATAGTCGACTGCCAGTTCGTTGCTCAGCACCAGCTGCGGGTCAAGAAGTGGCAGCTGCAATTGCCGCAGATACGGCGAAGGCTGCACCTCGTCGCTATTGATCGCGGTGAGCAGCAAATAGTCGCTTGCCCGGCTCATTGCCGCCAGCAGCATCCGCGACTCGTCATAGAGCACCTGCCGACGCCGATCGATGATGTTCGCAGCGGCGTCATCTTGCAGCGCTTCAAGCAGCCTCCCCGCACCCAGCAGCGTGTCGCGCACGCGCAGGTTCGGCCAAGCGCCCTCGTTCACGCCGACCACTGCGACACCCCGCCAGGCGTATCCCACTGCCGAAGCCGGTGTGGTGAGGGTTACCGCATCTGTTCGCCGCGCCCCGCCGAGCGAGTCGTCGACCACACTGTTGTTGTGCCATTCGGCAAGAAACGCCTCGAGCGAGGCATCGGGGTTACGCTCAACAAATCGCTTTGCTCGATCAAAAAGCGCAACCACCGCGTCAAGCCGTCGGTTAATTGCGACCGCTTCGGGGGTGTCGCCCAGCGCAGTGCGTTGCCACCGAGCATTGCGTTCGGGGTCGTCCCAGGCCACAAACAAAACGGTGTCAAGCGGCGCATGCGCTGCGAGCTGGCGCCGCATCCCGCGCAAAATCGTCACCAGCTGTCGCACCGCGCGGGCAAGCTGTTCGCTGGTGCGGTCCCCCTGTTCGAGCGCATCAAGCACATCCGAACCGATCGAGTGGCGTTCGTCAGCAATCTCAGCCGCGATCGTGGCGATCACAAGATCACTGCCCGACGAACACGCACCGGGTAGCACCGGCCACGGCTTCGCGGCGGCCTCGCTGTCACCCGCGCTAGCGCGCTGCGATGCGGCAATATCTGCCACCACCATTGCGCGCCGAATCCGGCGGAATTTCAACGCATCCACACCAAAAAGCTCCGAGGCAAGCACCCGCTGAATATCGGCCAGCGACCACACTTTGGGGTCACACTGCGCGAGTTTCGCGAGCGTCAAAATTGCGCGCACCACCGAATCATCGGCGGCTCTTACCGGTGCATTCGTCGTGGTTGGAATACCCGCCCGGTTGAGGGTGCGCTCAATCGTGGTGAGCGTGGCACTGCTGCGGGCAATCACCGCCAATTGCGACCACGGCACCGACTCGAGCAGGTGCAGCCGGCGCAAATACCCGGCAACCAGCGTGGCCTCCTCGTGGATGCTGCCGACCTCAGCCATCGCGGCCTCGGGAAGCGACCGGACGGCATCGCTTTTGTGCTCGGCTGCTTTTCCGCCCACAGCGGCACGATGCTGCCAGGCGTCGTCGGCCACACCGATGCGAGCGGCGAAGTCGGCGAACATTGTGCTGATAGCCGGTGTGTGCCGGAACCTGGTGTCAAGCACTTCGACCGGCGGCGCGGTTTCGCCTGCTGCCCGCCAGCTGCGGGCATACTCGGCAACACCGCCGTGGTAGGGGCCGGTGGCGACATCGGGATCCCCAAAACTGATGATCCGGGCGCCGCGCGCCTCAAATGCCGCAATCAGCTGGCGGGCCGATTCGGTGAGCTCTTGCGCATCGTCAATTACCACCAATTTGATTTCGGCATCGGCAGCCGGCAGCACCCCCGCTGCCACAAGATTCGCCGCAAGCGCGGTCATATTCGCAACGTCGTAGCTCGCATCGTAAGCCGAACCGAGCACATATTGGTAGTCGTTTGACAGCCGCGACACAGCCCGCCAGAGCGCCCGGTGCCGCTGGCGCTTGGCCACCGCGTCGCTGTACGGCAAGCTCAGCTCGGCTAGTTGTTCGGGACTCACACCGTATGTAGCCATCGCTGCAAAAAGTTCACGCAGCTCGGCACGGAATCCAGCCAGCTGCGGAGTTTCGGGTGAGAAGTTTTCGGGCCAGGGCAGTTCACTGCGATACCGCGATGGCGCAGCGTCGGGGTCGGTGGCACCGGCGATGACATCGCGCAAAATGGCGTCCTGCTGCGAACCGGTCAGCAGCCGCGGCGGAGTCTGACCATTGCGGGCGCGATCTATAGCCACTATTTCGTGCGAAATCGAAGCGACCGTGCGCCCCAGTCCCCCGCCACGCACCGCGGTTTGCAGCCGGGCCGCAATGCGCTCCCGCAGTTCGGCTGCCTGTTTACGATTGGCCGCCAGCGCGAGCACCTGTTCGGGCTGGCGGCCGGCAGTGACATGCGCCGCAACCATTTCAATGAGCAGCGTGGTTTTACCACTGCCGGGAGCCCCCAGCACGGCAAAAGACTCGTCGTGGCTGCGGGCCAGAATCTCCCGCTGCCGATCACTCAGCGGAATCGACGCGCTGGCTGCTTGTTCGCTCATGGCATTCACCGTACTTGCTGCCTCCGACACTTTTCGCCGACTAGGCTGTCGAACCGTAAGCACCCGCCAAATAGCGAAAGGTTTCTCCGTGGAACTGCGTATCGGTATCCTGCACTCGCCCCGTGAACTCAGCTTTGAGACCAACGCCAGCTCGGCAGAGGTTGAGCAGCTCGTGACCGGCGGCGACTCGATCATTCGTTTCGAGGATGACCGCCAGCGCGTCTATCTCGTGAACCGCGAGCAAATCGCCTACGTAGAAATCGGCGAAGAGGCCGCCCGCCGCGTTGGGTTTGTCGCCTAATGTCGGCTCTCATCGCACTGGCGATTGGTGTGGTCTGCGGCGTTGTCGCCCACACCATTGCCACGCCCAAGGGGCTGGTGCATCCGCTGCTGCTGCCGGGAATCGGTGCGGCTGTGGCAGCCTGTACCTGGGCGGCACTCATTTGGCTCGGCCGGCTGCTGAGCTGGCCGGCGCTTGAGCCCACCGCGGTCGCGCCGTGGGTGGTGCTCGTGATTGTCGTTACGGTGACCGTGTTTCTCAGCGCCACCGGCATGGCGAAACGTCGTCAGGCCGATGACAAAGACCTCTTTGACCGACTCAGCCACGTCGGTCGCGTGAACATTCAACCCGGCGAAGTCGACGAGGCCGCGCCCACACAGTAACTGTCGGCGATGAGCTACCGGTGCTCAGCTGCTGGCGATCAGTCACTAGCCAACGCGGCAGCGCGGCTCAGGAGTGTTCGAGGTCAGACACGCCCAGGTGTGTCACCGGGCAAACATCTTGTTCGAGCGTGTCAGCGTCAATACCAGACTGCTCACCGATTCCGTACAGGTGCTCCATAGCTCGCAGGTATTCGGCGGTGCGGCCCTGTTCGGCGGCAAGCCGGGCACGGGTTGATGGCACGTGCAACAGTCGGGTCGCCAGCCGCCGCAGCGATCGTGCGGCGTCTTCGTGCGTCAGTTCGCGCTGCGGCAACCGGGCGACTTCGTCATCCACCAGCGCCATCACCGATTCGCGCAGCCCAACCACCGCCGGGTCGACCGCGCGCACGCGCAGCTTGGTCAGGGTTTCGGCGATGCCCTCATTCACAATCGCACCGGCCCGGCGCGTGTCCTCATCAATCCCGCTACCGAGTGCCTCCTGGATGCGGGCCAGATCGATCAGCTGCGTTTCTTCGCGCTGGCCCACTTCGGGGTCAACATCGCGCGCGAGCGACAGGTCAAGAAAAATCTTTGGCCCCGCCACCTCCGACAGCAGCTGCGGAGTGATCACGTGTCCGCCGCGGCCACGGCAGGTAACAATGAGGTCTGCTATGGCAATACCGGCTTCCAGATCAGGCTGGTCTGCCACATCGTGACTGGCAGCAAAACGCTCGCCGCGGCCGCTGGCCGAGTGCACGGCAATATTTGCCACACCGCGGCGGCGCAGCGCAGCAAGCACGGCACCGGCATAGGCGCCCGTGCCGACGATCAGCACCGACAGTTTCGCCCAGTCAGCCACCTCAAGAAGATCGAGCCCCTCGCTCACTACCGAGCGACCGGCGCCCTCAAGCGTGGTTTCGTGTGAGACACGGCGCGAGGTGCGCAGTGCATCGTCAATCGCAATATTGAGCATATGCGTCGATTCGCCGGCTTCACGAGCATCGGTGAGCGCGCGTTTGAGCTGCCCGGCAATTTCGCGCTCGCCAACCACCATCGATTCGAGCCCGGCAGCGACGCGGAAAAGATGCCCGAGTGCCGCCTCGCCGAGGTAGAGGTCCCAGGCGGGCGGCGTATCAAATTGCGCGTTCAGCACCGTTCGCAGGTCGGCCGCACCGGGTTCATCGGTGTCGAGCAGCACCTCAACCCGGTTGCACGTGCTCAAGACCACCGAGCCGGCAACCGCCGATGACTTCCGAAGCTGGGTTACGGCTTCGTCGATGCCACTGGCGATTCGCTCAACTTCCGAGAGCCCCTGACGATCATGCTGAAGAGAAAAAACATGCAGAGTCACAGTGCTCTCTATTCAACCACTTTCTGCGCGATAAGGCTCCGCCGACCCGCCCGCCCCGACTGCCTGCAGCTGTGGCAAGATTGAGAGTTACTATGAGTGCTCTTCTTTCTGCGCTGCAGGGCAAGCGGCCAGACCGTCTTCCGGTGTGGTTCATGCGCCAGGCAGGTCGTTCACTTCCCGAATATCGCAAGGCTCGCGAGGGCACCACAATCCTCGAAGCCTGCTTGCTTCCCGAACTTGCGGCCGAGATCACGCTGCAACCGGTGCGTCGTCACGGCGTGGATGCGGCAATCTTTTTTTCAGACATCATGACGCCGCTGGTGTTGGCCGGTGTTGATGTTGACATTGTTTCGGGTGTTGGCCCGGTGGTCGAAAACCCGGTGCGCACCCGCGCGGATGTTGACCGCATCGTCGAACACGAAATCACCGACAGCAGCGCCATCACCGAAGCGGTATCGATCATCGTCCGTGAACTCGGGGATGCGACCCCGCTGATTGGCTTTGCCGGCGCCCCGTTCACCCTCGCGGCCTACCTGGTTGAGGGTCGCGGCACTCGCGACCACCTGCGGGCACGCAGCATGATGCACGCCGATCCCGAGGCCTGGGGCCGGTTGCTCGACTGGGCCGCGAAACTTTCGGGACAGTTTTTGGATGCGCAGATCGCCGCGGGCGCTCGGGCCGTGCAGCTATTCGATTCGTGGGCCGGTTCGCTCAGCCGGGCCGACTACCTCGAATATGTCCAGCCGCACTCGGCCACCGCGCTTGCACCGATCGCCGGACGGGTGCCGCGCATCCACTTTGGCGTGGGGACCCGCCACCTGCTGCCCGATATGGCAGCCATCGGTGTTGAGGCGCTCGGTGTCGACTACCGCACGCCGCTCGATGAGGCGGCGCAGCTGGTGCCCGACCTGCCACTACAGGGCAATATCGACCCGGCACTTTTGGCAGCCGGTTGGCCCGCCCTCGAGGCACACGCGCGCGATGTGGTGCGGCGCGGGCAGGTGGCTCCCGCCCACATCGTGAATCTCGGCCACGGAGTTCCGCCAACTACCGACCCGCAGGTGCTGACCGACCTGGTAGCACTCATCCACGAACTGTGACCCAGGTCGTTGTTGTCGGCGGCGGTATCGCCGGGCTATTGACGGCCGTGCGGCTGAGTGAGCGCGGCCACAGCGTCACGCTGCTCGAGGCACAGCCGCAGCTCGGTGGCATGATCACCTCGATCACGGTTGGGGATGCGCTCGTGGATGCGGGTGCCGAGGCATACGCGGTTCGCGGCGGCACGGTGCGTGCCCTGTGCGATGAACTCGGCCTTGCGGTAGCGCCACCGCGCGGCACCTCGCAGCTGTGGTGGCAGCACGGTAGCAACCCGATGGCCACCGGCGTGTTGGGTATCCCCAGCTCGCTCGATGACCCCGCCCTCGGTGCGCTCAGCTCCGACGAGTACCAGCTCGCGGCCGCCGAACCGCAGCTTGACCGCGCGGTGGGCGCCGATTCGACCACCCTCGCCGAACTTGTGCGCCTGCGCCTGGGCGAGGCGGTGTTGACGAAGCTGGTGGCGCCGGTGACTCGCGGTGTTTATGCGCTTTCGCCCGAGCAAATGCCGCTCGCCGAATTTGCGCCGCAGCTGCTGCCAAAAATCGCCCAGACCGGCTCGTTGATCGCCGCGGTGGCACAGCTTCGCGGCCCTGGAAGCGCCGCGGTAGAGCAGCCGGTGGGCGGTATGTTCCGGCTCATCGAGGCGCTCCGCGAGCGCTTTATTGCCGCGGGTGGCACGCTCCGCACCGATACGGCTGCCACCAGACTCGAACCAGGTGCGTCTGGGATCACCGTGTGCGCCGCCGACGATCTCAGATTCAATGCCGACCAACTGGTGCTCGCCACCGCGGCACAGCCGGCTGCATGGCTGCTGGCCACGCTGGGAGTTGAACTTACGCCGCCGCCGGTGCGCACCATCCGGTCGGTCATTCTCACCGCCAAAAAGCCCGAGTTTGCCGCGCATCCGATTGGTTCGGGAGCCGTGGTGGCCGAACCCGACGGTGTCGGCGCCAAAGCAATCACGCACTATTCGGCAAAATGGTCGTGGGCACCCGAACACGTGTTTCGGATGACCTATCCCCCACATGCCCGCCCCACCCTTGAGGGCGCGGTGGGCGACCTCGCGCGTCTCACCGGGGTGCCGATAACAGCAGCGGACATCACCGGTTTTGCCTCGCTGGCGTGGGAATCGGTGCCCACCCGCATCAGCCCCGCTGAACGCACCGCAATTCGCGAACAAGCAAGCGCCGCCGGCGTTGCACTTGTAGGTGCATGGCTCGACGGTAACGGCATTGCACCGGCAATCGCCGGCGTGGCGCAATTGCTCGAACACGATTGGGTTAATAGCGCGCCCGCTTCGGCTGGCGATATGACTCACACAGGGAGTGATTCGTGAAACTCAAGCTCGGTACCCGAGGCTCAGCCCTCGCCGTCTCGCAATCGGAGCAGGTTGCCGATGCGCTGCGAGCCCGCGGCCACGAGGTTGAACTCGTGCGCATCCGCACCGGCGGTGATGTGGCCCGCGGTTCGCTCACCCAGCTCGGTGGCGTGGGCGTATTTGCCGCCGAACTGCGCATCGCACTGCTCAACGGCGAATGCGATTTTGCCGTGCACTCGCTCAAAGACCTGCCCACGCAGCCGGTTGAGGGGCTGACCATCGCCGCCGTCCCAGCTCGCGTCGATCACCGCGACGCGCTGTGCGCTCGTGACGGCCTCACGCTCGCCCAGCTTCCCACCGGCGCTACCGTCGGCACCGGATCGCCCCGACGGGTCGCGCAGCTGCGCCAGCTCCGCCCGGATCTGCGCTATGTGGATGTGCGTGGCAATGTCGGCACTCGACTCGCGCGAGTATCGGCCGCCGACCTCGACGCCGTTGTGCTGGCGGCGGCGGGCCTCGAGCGGCTCGGCATGACCGAACACATCACCGACTATCTCGAGCTGCTGCCCTCTCCCGGGCAGGGCGCGCTCGCGCTTGAATGCCGCACCGACAACACCGAGGTGATGGCTGCGCTCGCCGCCCTCGATCATCCCGAAACGGCTCGTGCGGTGCATGCCGAGCGCCAGATGCTCGCTGAACTCGGCGGTGGCTGCGCCGCGCCAATCGGCGCCCTCGGCCGCGGCGGCACCCTCGAAGCCGGGGTGTTTGCGCTCGACGGCAGCGCTGCGGTAACCCACTCGATGCCGCTAGCGGAGAACGCCGGTGCGCTCGCGGCGCAGCAGCTGCTGCGGCAGGGCGCGGCCGATATTGCCGAGCTGGATGCATCCCGACCGTCACGCCTGGCTGAGCTCCACGACGACTCGTCGCTGTGGCGCGGCGCGAACGTGCTTGCGGGGATGCACGTGTTTTTCCCCCGCGCCGATGAGGGTGACCTGCTGGCGGCGCTGCGGGCATCCGGTGCCGAGGTGACTGCCGAACCGGTGCAGCGACGGGTGCCGCTCGCCACCGACCGCACGTTCGAAGGCGCCGACTGGATCGCGGTGACCTCGCCGGCAACGTTCACGGTGCTCGAACAGCTGAGTTTGCGCATCCCCGAATCAGCCAGACTCGCAGTGGTCGGCCTGGGCACCGCAACTGCAGCGCGCGAACACGGCTACCGTGTCGATCTGCTGCCGGTGGGCGGCGAATCGAGCGCGGCGTCGCTCGCTGAAGCCTGGCCGGTCGGGTCGGGCCGCGTGCTCATCCCCGGTTCGGCACTGTCATCACCGGTGCTCGCGGCCGGGCTGCGCAAAAAAGGGTATGCGGTTGAAACGCTGCCGGTGTACACGATGGAACCGGTCGAGTCCCTCCCCCGGCGCCTCGTCAGCGACTATCGCAGCGGACATTTTGATGCCGTCGTGGTGTTATCGGGTTCGATGGGCACCGCGATCGAGCAGCTGCTCGGTTGGCATCCCGAAACCGCAGTCGTGGCATTCGGCCCGCCCTCGGCAGCATCCCTGCACCACCGCTCGGTACCCGTGGCCGCCCAGGCAGCCACACAGGATGCCGACGGCCTTATCCAAGCACTCGCAACCATCAGAAAGCACAGCGCATGATTCAGCATCGTCCCCGTCGACTCCGTTCCACCCCCGCAATGCGTCGCCTCGTGCGCGAAACGCAGGTGCGCCCCGACCAGCTGGTGCTCCCAATGTTCGTTGCCGATGAGCCCGGCGAAATCGTTTCGATGCCCGGTGTGCACCGCCACTCGCTCGCCGACCTGCCCGCCGCAGCCGAGCGTGCGGTTGCCGCCGGTGTTGGCGGCCTGATGCTTTTCGGTGTGCCCGAAGAAGCCGCGAAGGATGAGCGTGGCAGCGCAGCCTGGCATGAAGAGGGCATCCTGCAGCTCGGCCTGGCAGCAGTGCGGGATGCGGTTGGTGACGAAACCGTCGTCATGGCCGACACCTGCCTGGACGAGTTCACCAGCCACGGTCACTGCGGCTTTGTGACCAGCACGGGCGAGGTCGACAATGACGCGACGCTCGAAGCCTATGGTGCGATGGCGGTGGCCCAGGCTCGCGCCGGAGCGCACGTGGTTTCGCCCTCTGGCATGATGGACGGCCAGGTCGGATATATCCGGGACGCGCTCGATGATGCCGGTTTTCACAACGTCGCCATCCTCGCCTATTCGGCGAAATATGCATCCGCGTTTTATGGCCCCTTCCGCGATGCGGTTTCATCAACCCTCGAGGGCGACCGCCGCACCTACCAGCAAGACCCGGCAAACCGTCGCGAGGGGATGCACGAGACCGAACTCGATCTCGCCGAGGGTGCCGATATGGTGATGGTGAAGCCGGCCGGTTACTACCTCGATGTGCTCGCCGATGTGGCCGCTGCTTCGCCGGTGCCGGTTGCCGCCTACCAGGTGTCGGGCGAGTACGCGATGATTGAAGCGGCCGCGCGCCACAACTGGATTGATCGCCAGGCCGCGATTTCCGAATCGGTGACCGCGATCGTTCGCGCCGGCGCCGACATCGTGTTGACCTACTGGGCTGAGGAGCTTGCATCATGGCTGAAATAAATCTGTTTGATCGCGCAAAAAACATCATTCCCGGCGGTGTCTCGTCACCGGTGCGCGCGTTTGGTTCGGTTGGCGGCGACCCGGTGTTCATCGCCTCGGCGCACGGCCCCTATGTGGTGGATGTGGACGGCAACGAGTACGTCGACCTGGTGTGTTCGTGGGGTCCGGCGCTGCTCGGCCACGCCCACCCCGAGGTTGTAGCTGCCGTGCAACAGGCGGCCGGTCGCGGACTGTCGTTCGGGGCGGCCACCGTCACCGAGGTAGAGCTTGCCGAGGCGGTGCGTGACCGGGTACCGCTTGCCGAACAGGTGCGTTTTGTGTCGACCGGCACCGAGGCAACCATGACCGCTATCCGGCTCGCGCGCGGCGCCACCGGACGCGATGTGATCGTCAAGTTCGCCGGCTGCTATCACGGTCATTCGGATGCGCTGCTCGCCGCGGCCGGTTCTGGTCTGGCGACTCAGGGGCTGCCGGGTTCGGCGGGTGTGCCAGCTTCTGCCACCGCCGACACCGTGGTGGTCGAATACAACAACGAGGCCGCTATTCGCGAGGTGTTCGCTGAAATGGGCGACCGCATCGCAGCGGTTATTACCGAGGCATCGCCCGCGAATATGGGTATTGTCACCCCGAATGCCGGATTCAATAACACCCTTCGTGAGCTCACCCGCGAACACGGTGCGCTGTTCATCCTGGATGAGGTGCTCACCGGTTTCCGGGTTGGTCCCGCCGGCTGGTGGGGCTTCGAGGGCGGTTATGAGCCCGACCTGTTCACCTTCGGCAAGGTGATCGGTGGCGGGATGCCGCTGGCAGCCATCGGCGGCCGCCGCGAGATTATGCAGCATCTGGCCCCCGTGGGTGCCGTGTATCAGGCCGGTACGCTGTCGGGTAACCCGCTGGCGACCATCGCCGGGCTCGAAACGCTGCGCCTGGCCGACGATGAGGTGTACGCAACCGTTGACCGCCGCTCGCTCGAACTGCAGCGCGCGGTGGGCGAGGCGCTCACGGCCGCTGCGGTACCGCACACAATCCAGACCGCCGGCAACCTCTTCTCGGTGTTTTTCCGTGACGAACCAGTGCGTAACTACGAGGATGCGAAGGCACAGGACACAGCCGCGTTCGGCCGGTTTTTCCACGCCATGCTCGAAGCCGGCGTGGCGCTACCCCCGTCGGCATTCGAGGCCTGGTTCCTCTCGTCCGCTCACGATGACGCGGCCATGAACCGCATCTTTGACGCACTGCCCGCCGCCGCTCGCGCGGCCGCCCAGCAGTAGTCATCCCAAAACAATCGGGACCGGTGCGAGCACCGGTCCCGATTTCGTTTTGGCTCAGCCGTTCTAAGCGGCGAGTTTGAGTTTGTTCATCCGGCGCGAGTGCTCCGAGAAGCAGTGCGATACCAACCATTCGACGGTGTCGTCAGCCTCGGGATTTGATTCATCACTCTCGAGCCCCAAAAGCGTCCGCGCCCACACCGCGCAATCACCCGCAACCCGGCGACCCCACATGGCCAGGCGGTCATCGAGCAGGGTGTCATCGGCAAACAGCGCATCGAAAGCCGCCACGAGCGATTCCTGCGCCGAAGCAACGCGCTCGGCCGCGGTAGGTTCCGCCTCCGTTCCGTTCAGCTCGGCGTGGGCACCCAGAAGTAGTGTCACCGCATCCGCTGCAAAGCCCAGTGCGATGTGCAGCGAAAGCAATTCTTCCTGTTTGTCGTGACCCGCAACTGCTGTGCGCAGCGCATCCACACTCGCATCAGCGGTACGAATATCGCCCGCCTCGGTTTTTGTATCCACCTCGGCCGCTGCCGCAGCAAATTCATCCCGTGCCGCCGCGATCAACTCGCAGGCGCCGCTGTCGACAAAATCACCGGCGAGTTTTGCCGCCTCTTGTTCGCCGCGCGAAAATATCGCCGCCTCAAGTGCCCGCAGGCGTGCGATTGACGGAATGAACTGGGGATTCACACTGCTCGTTGCCACGTGGTCAGCGTAGCCGGTTCGACACGAGAATTCCGCGAGTTTTGGTTGCCAGCTATCGCTGGACGCCCGGAAGCACTGCGACCCGGGCAGCAAAACACCGGCCCTGAACCCGTCCACGGTAGGCTAGTGGCGGTGCAGTAGACAGCACCCGCGCCCTTAGTATTCCCGGGCGCCAGAATTTTCCGACGCGATAAGGGCGTATTTTTTCGTGAACTTTGCCGATCTAGGAATCGAATCAGACATCGTAACGGTGCTCGCCGAACACGGCATCACCACCCCCTTCCCCATTCAAGAGCAGACCATTCCGCTCGCGCTCAAGGGGCAAGACATTATTGGCCAGGCAAAAACCGGCACCGGAAAGACGCTCGGTTTCGGTCTGCCTCTGCTGCAGCGACTGGGCGAAAACCCCGAGCCGGGAGTGCAGGCCGTGGTGGTCACCCCCACCCGCGAGCTCGCGATGCAGGTGTACGAGGATCTTGTAATTGCGGCGTCGCGCCGCGGTACCTCACTGGTGGCAATCTATGGCGGTAAGGCCTACGACGAGCAGATCGATCAGCTCAAGGCCGGAGCCCAGGTGGTCGTGGGCACCCCGGGCCGAATTATTGACCTCATGAACCAGCGGGTGCTGTCGCTGTCAAATGTGCGCGAAATTGTGCTCGACGAGGCCGACAAGATGCTCGATCTCGGCTTCCTGCCCGATATCGAAAAGATTTTTTCGCGCGTGCCGGCGGTGCGGCACACCATGCTGTTTTCGGCGACGATGCCCGGCCCGATTCTCACACTGGCGCGGCGTTTCATGAGCGCACCGGTACACATCCGGGTGACCGACCCTGATGAGGGCGTGCTACAAAAAAACATTCGGCACCTCGTTTACCGTGCGCATCCGCTCGACAAGGATGAACTCATTGCGCGGGCGCTGCAGGCAACCGGGCGTGGCAAGACCGTCATCTTCATGCGCACCAAGCGCGCCGCCGCCAAACTGCTCGACGAACTGCGCGAACGCGGATTTTCGGCCTGTGCCGTGCACGGTGATATGAACCAAGACCAGCGCGAACGCTCGATGGAGCAGTTCCGCTCGGGTAAGCGTGATGTGCTGATCGCAACCGATGTGGCCGCCCGAGGTATCGATGTTGACGATGTCACCCACGTCATCAACCACACGATTCCCGAGGATGAAAAAACCTATTTGCACCGCGTGGGCCGCACCGGCCGCGCCGGCAACACGGGCATCGCAATCACCCTGGTCGACTGGGAAGACCTTCCCCGCTGGGCGATCATTTCGCGCGCGCTCGAACTCGACGCTGAAGATCCGGCCGAAACCTATTCGTCGTCGCCGCATCTGTTCAGTGATCTCGACATCCCCGAAGGCACCAAGGGCCGCATTAAGCAGCCTGCCGCACAGCCAGGGTCGCGCTCACGCACGCGCAGCCGTCGGCGCACCGGCGGCAGTAAGCAGGGGGCCGGCGCAGCAGGTGGAAAGCAGCAGTCCGGTGGTGATGGTGCGGCAACCGGCGAGAGCGCCGCACCCCGTCGTCGTCGCCGTCGCCGCCGCACCAACAGCCAGAGCACAGCGGCACAGCAGCGCGATCAGGCTCCGAAGGCGGATGGTGCCGCTGGCGCATAGTGGGGCGCGCATCCCGTAGCAGCGTCGATGATTCGCTGCAGCTGATCCGGCTCGGTGGTGTTTTCACCGAGCCGGTTCGGTTTTCCGGTGCCGTGATAGTCGCTTGAGCCGGTGACGATGAGGTCATTGGTGCGGGCCGCGTAGCGCAACAGGCCGCGATTAATGTCGTCATTTTCGCGATGCCCGATTTCGACGCCCAGCAGCCCCGCGGCAATGAGCTCTGCCAAATTACCGTCGCGCATTGCCGGTCGGCCCCGGCTGCCTGGATGCGCCAGCACCGGTACTCCCCCGGCCTGACGCACCAGCTTGATCGCGGTGGTCGGATGCGGGGCGTGATGCGGCTGGTAGTACCCTCCGCGCCAGTGCAAGATCGTGTCGAACGCTGCCGAGCGGTCGGGCACGATGCCCTTTGCCGCGAGCGCATCGGCAATATGTGGACGGCCGATAGTCGCGCCGGGCTCTGCCTGAGCCAGCACATCATCCCAGCTGAGCGGGTAGTCGGCACCGATGCGGGCGACCATTTTTTCGGCACGTCCCAGACGGCTTTCGCGAACGGCAGCCAGCTCGTCACGCAGCGGTTCGTAGTTCGGGTCGACCAGGTAGCCGAGTAGATGCACCGAGGCGCGGCCGATCTGCGTGGATATTTCTACTCCCGGAATCAGCGTCACCCCGGTTTCGGCGACAGCGCCGGCAGCCTGTTCCCACCCGTCGAAGCTGTCGTGGTCGGTGAGCGCGATAGTGCCCAGCCCAGCGGTAGCGGCAGCCCGCATGACGGCGGCGGGCGATTCGGTGCCATCCGAAATATTTGAATGGGTGTGCAGGTCGATCGGCCGCTCGGCGTCAAAGTGATAAACGGGCATATCGAGATGCTACTTGGCGCCGACTTCCGCGCCGGTGCAGCACAACTCCAGCATCCGGGTTTAGAGTTGCTGGGCTATGTCGAACACTCGCCGCTCCAAACGTGTGCATCCGGGCTGGTATTTCGGCGGCTTCGTGCTTGCCGTGCCGGCTGCGGCTGCATTAACGGTGCTGCTGTGGCCCCAACTATTCGGGCTGCAGCGAGTGTTTCCGTTTGCCCAGGCGGTTTCGTTCCGGATAGTTGCGACCCTTTCGCTGGTGTTCGCGCTGGTGATACTGGGCCTGCTGCTGGTGCCATCGCGGCGGATGCGCGGCCTGCTGGCAGCAAGCACCGCGGTGGTCGCGGTGGCGACGATCGCTTCGGGTGCAGTGGTGCTGTCTCGCGGCGTGAATGCCGTGCTCGAGCCCACAGGTGCGGATGGTTCGGTGAGGGTGCTCGCCTGGAACACGCTGGGTAACGAGCCTGGATCGCCAACTATTGCCGATCTCGCCCTGGAGTATCGCGCCGATGTGGTGATGCTGCCCGAAACAACCCAGGACATGGGGCTGGAGATTGCCGGGCTCATGAAGGCCGAGGGGCGCCCGATGTGGGTGCTGTCAAACACCGGCGCACCGGGATATCGAGCCGCCGAGACCACACTGCTGGTTTCGGTTGAGCTTGGCGAGTATGAACTCAATAAGTCGCTCGGCGACACCGAAAAACTTGCCACCGTAATTGCCGAACCGGTTTCGGGTGATGGACCGACGCTGATTGCCACGCATCCAATCGCACCGGTACACCGAGAGATGGCCGTCTGGAACCGCGACCTCGAGTGGCTGTCGACGGTGTGCCGCGGCGACACCATCATCGCCGGTGATTTCAACGCCACGCTCGACCATCTTGCCGGGCTTGCGGATGCCGATGTGCCGGGTGCGCAACTGGGTGCCTGTCGAGATGCGGCATTGGATGCGGGAGCGGCCTCGGTGGGAACCTGGCCGAGCGGTCGGGCGCCACTGGTGGGCACACCGATTGATCACGTGATGTACACCTCGCAGTGGGAGGTCACCGGTTTTGAGGTAATTGCCCGCGGTGAACTTGACGGTTCGGATCACCGACCGGTGTTTGCCGAGCTCTCGCTCACCACAGATCCCGAGTAGCGGCGGCGGCCTGACGCCGGTTCTCAGCTGGAACGGCCACAATGGAGGGATGACTGACCAACAAACCTCCACTGTCAAAGACACCGCCGAGGGGTCGACCACGCCCGCTACCGCAGACGCGGTCGAGCTGAACTCCAATCGCAGCACCACCCCCGACTCAACTGGCTTCCAGCAGTTCATTTCATCGGGCTGGGCCGAGCGCGTCGACACGCTACCCGAGCCGCGTGCCGCAGCCGCATTCACGGCCGCGCGCCGCGAACGCCTCTCGGCAGCGCATCCCGGCGAACGGCTGGTAATCGCCGCGGGCGACCCGAAGGTGCGCTCGAACGACACCGATTACCCATACCGCGCGCACACCGCGTTCACCTATCTCACCGGCTGGGGATCCGACACGGTTCCCGGCGCGCAGCTGGTGTTCGACCCGATCACTGACGGCCACGAGGTGACGCTCTACTTCCGTGAGAGCGCGGGCCGCGACACCAGCGAGTTTTACGCAAACCCTGCCATCGGTGAGTTTTGGACCGGCCCGCGGCCGTCGCTGGCGCAGGTTGCGGCCGATCTCGGCATCGAAACCCGTTCGCTGAGCGAATTTGAGTCTCGACACGGTGATGTCACACTCGACACCCCGCAGCTCGCGCAGGAGCTCAGCGAGGCGCGCCTGGTGAAAGACGAATACGAAATCGCCGAATTGCGCGGTGCAGTAGACGCCACCGAGCGCGGATTTGATGACATCATCCGCGAACTCGACCGGGCCGTTGGCCACCGTCGTGGCGAGCGCGTCATCGAGGGCGTGTTTGCGGCTCGCGCCCGCCTCGAGGGTAACGATGTGGGATACGGCACCATCGCTGCCGCCGGCGCGCACGCGTGCATCCTGCACTGGACTGATAACGATGGTGAGGTGCGCCCCGGCGAACTCGTCCTGGTGGATGCGGGTGTCGAGGCCGACTCGTACTACACCGCCGATATCACCCGCACGCTACCAATCGACGGCCGGTTCACCCCCGTGCAGCGGCGCGTGTACGAGGCGGTGCTGAAGGCCGCCGATGCCGCCTTTGCGATCGTGAAGCCCGGTATCACCTTCCGCCAGGTGCACGAAACCGCACTGCGTTCGATTGCTGAAACGCTTTCGGAGTGGGGCATCCTGCCGATGCCGCTCGAGCAGGCGCTGCTGCCCGAGAACCAGCCGCATCGCCGCTATATGGTGCACGGCACCAGCCACCACCTCGGTCTCGACGTGCACGACTGCGCGCAGGCACGCCGCGAAATGTATCTTGACGGTGTGGTCGAAGCGGGCATGGTATTCACCATCGAGCCGGGCCTGTACTTCCAGCCGGATGACCTGACCGTGCCGGAAGAACTGCGCGGCATCGGTGTGCGAATTGAGGACGACATCCTGGTTACCGAAAACGGGGCCGAAAACCTTTCGGCCGCAATTCCGCGCACCGCCGACGAGGTCGAAGCCTGGATGGCCCGCATCCGCGGCTAGTTCGTTGCCGTCAAAGAACATGGGCGCCACTCCGATGAGTTGGAGTGGCGCCCATGTTTTTGGCTGAGCCGTGTTGGCTGAGCCGTGTTGGCTGAGCCGTGCCGGTTGGACGCGCTCGGCCTAGCGCTTGCCCTCGTCGCGTTCACGCGCCGCCTGCACCGATTGGGTGGTGACCGCGATTAGACCGAAGAGCACACCGCCAATTGGCCAGACAATCCACGAGGTGCCCCAGCTGTTGCCGATGAAACTCCAGGCCATATAGATGACGACCATGAGCATCCAATAGGGACCGGCAATCAGTTCAAGCAGGCGATTTGATTTTTGCTCGCGCTCGCGCCGCGCCGGATCATATTCACCCTCCTGCGCCAGCATCCCGAGAGTGGTGCGGCGCATCCCCGCGAGCACCAGCAGATAGACGCCCACGCCCACGAGCACCAGCAACACGGTCACGGTGATGTGGGCCGCGGCCTCGTTTTCGCCGGTGAGAATATCGACGATCGGGACGGCGGCCAGACCGAGCAAAATCACCCCGATGCCGACAGCAAGCTGCAACGCAAAGCGGCCGGTTTCGGCCTCACGCATCCGACCGTAGTCTTGCCGGGTACCCAGCGGTACGTCCACACCGCGTTCGGCCGCCTCGAACCTCGAAAGCGACACCCCCGCGAAAACGAACATGCCCACCGCGATTGCCAAACAGAGAAACATGATGCCGAAGCCGACGGCGGTGAACACATTGGCGTGTTCCGGGCTAAACAGGTAGGTCTCGGTGGCATCGTCGGGCGACAAAAGCACCAGGGCAGCGACACCGACGAGGGCCACCAAGACTCCCCCGCCGATGAGGTGCGCGGCACGCTGCCGCACACTGACGAAGCGCCCGGCCTGCTGCTCGTCGAGCCTGAGGCCATCTTCATGCACGCGATCGAGTTCGGCGCGGATGCCGAGCTCGTCGGCGAGTTCTTCGAGGTTGCCGAACTGCGAGATCACCCGGCCGACCGCCTCATTTTCAGACACTCCCTCGGCAATGAGTTCGTGATAGCGGTCCTCGGCCATCTGCCCGAGCTCGGCGCGCGCACGCTGCAGTTCGGGGGTTGCAGGAAGACCCTGGAACATGTGATTGAGATAGGTGGTGATTGCTTCCATCACTCGACTCCCTGTCGTACAAATTTGCTGATCAATTCGTTGGTGGCACGCCATTCGGCGCACTTCGACCGGTAGTGTTCCCGACCGACGTCGGTGATTCGGTAGTAGGTTCGCGCCCGCCCCTGGGTCTGTTCGCCACGAAACGACTCGAGTGCGCCAAGCTGTTCGAGGCGACGCATGGCCGAGTAGAGCGTGGTTTCTTTCAGGGAATATCGCCCCGCCGCTCGTTCCTCAATGCGCTTCGAGATGGCGTACCCGTATGAGGGCGCCTCCCAAACCGAGTCGAGCACGAGCAAATCCACCGAACCACGGATGAGATCGCTGCTAATCACGGCCCCTCCGTTCCTATTGCGTACTACATTGTCTGCCGTACTATGTCTATCGCAGTACTTTTACTGTACCTCGCGTACTACGACAGATCAAGTACTTTTTATCGGATCCGGTTCAGGTGTGAGGTATTGGGAAGATTTTGGGGTCAGGATGCTCGCACGGCCATCCTGACCCCAAAATTTTCCGCTGAACTCACCGCCACCATAGAAAAAAGGGGCGCGCACTCAAGGGCACCCCTCATCCAGCTCTCGCGACCACCGAAACGCGGCGCGCTCGATGGCTAGCTATTCTCGCTGTCGCTAGCACCGCGCTCAGCCGCAGCATCCTCGCCAGTCTGCGAGTAACTGCCAGCCTGCTGATCACTGCCAGTCTGCTTATCGCTGCCGGCAGCGTCAGCCTGCCCCGCCCGCTCTGACGCCTCGCGCTCCTGGCGGCGACGCTCATCCAGCATCTCACCGTAGGTGCGCGGCGGTGTTGCCGCAGACTCGGGTTGGGCGCTCGCGGCATCAGGCTGCCCCGCGACTGGCTGTCCCTGTTGGCCATACTGCAACTGGCCATAACCCTGCGGGCCATAACCCTGTTGGCCATAACCGGGCTGGCCGTGCTGCGACTGTGGTGCGCCAAACCCCACCGGCGGCACACCGTAACCACCCGGCTGCTGCCCCGCAGGGTCACCATAAACACCCGGGGCCGACGCCGGCTGCGCCGCCGCGGTGCCAAGAATTTGCCGCGCCTCGGCAGCGAGCCCGTGCGGCACAATCACGTCGTACTTGGTCGCGGTCAGCTGCATCATCGAGGCAAACTCGCGCTTATTTGGCGAGATCGCATACACGATCATGCCCCACACCGCACCAAACACGGTGGCCAGCAGCAGCACTCCGAGCAGCGTCACCAACAAGACATCGGGCATAAACAGCATCATCGTGGCGCCGAAAAACATTCCCAAAAAGAGCCCCGATAGCGCACCGTTGAGCGCCGCCTTGCCGGTGTTCATCCGCCCGGTAACCCGCTCAACCGATTTCAGGTCGCTGCCGACGATCGAAATCGACTTCACCGAAAACCCCTCGTTGCGAGCCAGGCGATCGACGCTCTCCTGGGCGCGCTCATACGACGAATACGAAGCGACCACCTCTCCCTCGGGAAGGGTCGGGAATCGACTCTGTTGCTGCATCTGCTGAGAGCTACTCATAACCCCATTTAAGTCGCTCAGCCTGGGTGTCCGCCGCCGTGTTCGCCAAGGGCTGCATCCGAGCGCCCGAACGGCACGGTGAGCATCCCGCCAGCACTCGCCCGACTAACATCGAAGGGTGAGCATCTCGAAAGTCTTTGTTGCGCGCCTCGCAAATACACCAGCGTTCGACCAGAACGGTGACCGCGTGGGCCGCGTTCGCGATGTCATCATTAACTATCGCTCATCGCAATCACCGCGCGTCAACGGCATCCTGATCGAACTCGCCGGAGCATCCCGCCGCGTGATTTTCGCCGCCATGAACGAAATCACATCCATCGGCAGCTCACAGCTCATCGTCGACTGGGAACGCGTCGACCGTCACTCATTCGAGCAGCGCGGTGAAGAGGTGCGCGTATTCAGCGACCTGCTCGACCGCTCAGCCATCGTATTGGCCAGCGGCACTCGCGGCGTGGTCGAAGATGTGGCCATTCAGCAGGCCGATGACGGCACCTGGTCGGTTGAGCAGCTCTTTTTGCGGATGCCGCGCACCACGATGCATATGTTCGGTCGTCAGCCGAGCAAATACGTAACCTGGGATGAGGTCGAACTCGACCTCGACCCGACCGTCGACACCCCCGCCACCCAGTTCCTCACCGCCCACAGCGAAATGGGCCCCTCCGACTTTGCGGATGCGCTACTTGAGCTTCCCGAAGAGCGCCGCCTCGAAGTCGTCGAAGAGATGCCGGATGAACGCATCGCGGCCGTGCTCGAAGAAATGTACGAGGACGATCAGGTCGTCATCATCGACCACCTCGGCGATGAACGCGCCGCCGATGTGCTCGACCAGATGCAACCCGACGACGCCGCCGACCTCGTGGGCCGACTCGACGACGAAAAATCAGAGGCATTGCTCGCGCTCATGGAGCCTGAAGAGGCCGAAGACGTGCGTATGCTGCTCGAATTCGAGCCCAACACCGCCGGTGGTCTAATGACGACCGACCCGATCATCGTCTCGGCCGACACCACCGTCGCGGAAGCGCTAGTGCTCATCCGCCGGCAAGAAATCCCGCCCGCGCTGGCAACCACCGTGTTTGTCACCGCATCCCCCTACGAGACCCCCACCGGTCGCTATCTTGGCCTGGTGCATTTCCAGCGATTGCTGCGCTACCCGCCACACGAGCGCGTCGGTTCGATCCTCGACAGCGACACCCAACCAGTGCCCACCACCGCGACCGATATCGATGTGGTGCGGTCACTGGCCCGATACGACCTCGTGGTGCTGCCAGTGGTCGATGACGACAACTGCCTCGTCGGTGCGATCTCGGTGGATGACGTACTTGACCACATCCTGCCCAATGACTGGCGTTCGGTACCGCGCGAAGTAACCCTCGACACGCAGGCCCTCACCCTGCCACGCAAACCGCTCATTGGCCAGCTCGACCACCAGCAGAATCGGGGGTGACCAACATGTCGCACGAAGACGACGAACTACTCGCCACGCCGAAATCAGAGCGTCCACCGCGCAAACGGCGCCGCAAAGACGACGCCCCCAAAAAGCGTGACCGTGACGGCGACATGCTCGGCCGGGTGATGGAAGTTATTGCCCGCGCATCGGGCACACCGGGCTTCCTCATCGTGCTGAGCGTATTTGTTGCGGTCTGGCTGACCTGGAATTCACTCGCGCCCGAAAAGTGGCGCTTTGACTCGGCCGCGCTCGGGTTCACGGTGCTCACCCTGGCCCTTTCACTGCAGGCCTCCTACGCCGCACCAATGATTCTGCTAGCACAAAACCGGCAGGACGACCGCGACCGCGTGCAAATCGAACAAGACCGGCAGCGAGCCGAACGCAACACCGCCGATCTTGAGTACCTGATGCGCGAAATTGTCGCGCTGCGACTGGCCATGCAGGATGTGGCCACAAAAGATTTCATCCGCGCCGAATTGCGCTCGCTGCTCGAAGATATCGACCAGCTCGATGATGACGACGAATCCCCCAATACCGATCCAGCTCCCAACCGATAGTTCATGAACCGCCGCGAAGCCATCCACGCCGAGCTCTCCCGTGTCAACGACCCGGAACTGCGCCGGCCACTCACCGACCTCGGGATGATCGCCAAAATTGACGATGACCCGGTGCAGGTCGAACTGCTGCTCACCATTGTCGGCTGTCCCGCCGCGAAGCAGATCGAGTCGGAAGTGCGCGCCGCGATTGAGCGGGCGATCGGTGACGAGCACTACACGCTCACGGTCGGTGTCATGACGAGCGAGCAGCGCAGTGAGCTCGTGCAAAAAGTGCGCGGTTCACGGCCCGCCCACAATCCGTTTGGCCCAGATTCGCTCACCCGCGTGATTGCGGTGACCAGCGGCAAGGGCGGGGTTGGGAAATCCACGGTCACCGTGAACCTGGCCGCCGCGATGGCTGCCGAAGGCTTGGCAGTCGGGGTCGTGGATGCGGATGTCTACGGTTTTTCGGTGCCCGGTCTACTCGGTCTCGCGCCCGGCACCCAGCCGACGCGCGTGGGCGAACTCATGCTGCCGCCGGTGGCGCACGGGGTATCGGCCATCTCGATCGGCATGTTCCTCGCATCCCCCGACGATGTCGTGGCCTGGCGGGGCCCGATGCTGCACCGCACCCTGCAGCAATTTCTGACCGATGTACACTTTGGCGACCTCGATGTGCTGCTGCTCGATCTCCCACCCGGCACCGGCGACATTGCGATCTCACTCGGACAGCTACTCCCCGGAAGCGAGGCGGTGGTGGTCACTACACCGCAGCAGGCGGCCGCGGATGTGGCGTGGCGATCGGGTTCGGTGGCGCGCAAGACCGGACAAAAACTGCTGGGAGTAATCGAGACCCTGTCGCCGGCGATCGGTGCGGATGGTAGCGAGTTCGCGCTTTTCGGCTCGGGCGGTGGCGCCACTGTTGCCGAGCGCCTGGGCGTTGAGCTGCTGGCTCAGGTGCCAATTTCGGGGATGCTGCGAGAATGTGGCGATGCTGGCACACCGCTCGTGATCGCGCATCCCGACGATCCTGCCGCGCTCGCGCTGCGTGATGCGGCCAAACGGTTGATGCAGCAGCCTCGCGGGCTCAGCGGACGTTCGCTGCCGCTGTCGGTCAGTTAGGTGGCTTCGTCTAGGTGGCGTCTCTAGGTCGCCTCATCATCAAACGGTGCGGCACCGGGCACATAGCGTTCGCCGGGCACAGCCGCGGTCAGCGCCGCCCACGAGGGACGTGAACTGCTCCCCACGCTTCCTGCCTCACTCGCGGCTGCGGCGCCCACGGCAGCCGCTGCAGCCGAGCTGCGGGCTCCCGACGGTGCCGGTGCATCCACCTCATTCCAGGCGTCGCGCACAATTCGCCGCGGGTCATACTGCCGCGGGTCAAGTTTGCGCCAGTCATCAATCGAAAACTCCTCGCCGAGTTCATCCTCGGCGCGATCTTTCATTTCATTGCTCCACGACTTCACCCGACGGATGAGGTGCGCCAGCTGTTCAGCCAGTCCCGGTAGTTTGTCGGGCCCAAAAATGAGCATGACAATGATGCCGATGATGATCAGCTTGTCAAAGGTCAGTGAGCCCACGCCTCCACCCTACTGGCCGTAACCTATTCTTGAAGAATGAGCGAACTCGAGTTGAACCGGCGTTTTGTAAACGAGCAAGCGCACGAGACTCGTGAGCAGCAGATTGCCCGCCACTACGCACTCGAGGCAGGACTGCCCGAGATCACGCCGGGGCTTGGTGCCCACCTGGCGTTCATCGCCGCTGCCACCAACGCCCAGCAAATCATTGAAATTGGTTCCAGCGGCGGGGTGAGTTCTGCCTGGCTGCACCGCGGCGCCCCGGAAGCGACGATGACCTGCCTGGATGCCGAGGCCGAATATCTTGCCGACGCCCGGCAAACCCTGATCGCGGCCGGGCACGCACCCGCACGCATCCGCTGCATCGGCGGTGACCCGATCCAGGTGCTGCCCCGCATGAGCGATGCCAGCTACGACCTGGTCCTCATCCAAGACGACCCCGCGCTCGCAGCCGCATATTTGCGCCACGCGCTGCGTATCACCCGCCCGGGCGGCACCATCCTGCTGCTCCACGCGCTCAATCACGGTCGGGTTGCCGACCCCGCGCGCCGGGATGCGGTCACAGATTCACTGCGGGCCATCATCCGCGAGTTCTATCGGCAGCCCGACACGGCCTGCGCCGTGTTGCCGATTGGCAGTGGGCTACTGCAAATTTCCACGGCCAACCGGTAACGCCACTCGCGCTCGCAAGTTTTGAGCGCCCGCGAGCTTCTCGGAGCCCGCTACGCTTGCAGCCTCGGAAACAACAGTGCGGCGGAGCTCGCACCATCGGTGTGGCTCCGCCGCACTGCAGTCAAAATCAGACTACGACTCGAGCGCCGAACCGAGCGCTGTCGCAAGTTCCTTCGCCTCGTCGTCGTTCACCGACACGACCAGTCGACCGCCGCCTTCCAGCGGAACTCGAACAATGATCAGTCGACCCTCGCGAACAGCCTCCATCGGGCCGTCACCGGTGCGCGGCTTCATCGCAGCCATATCGTTGCCTCCTGTTTGGTCTTCTTCCACCAACCATTCTACCGGGCGATTCCCAACGGATTATCCGATGTGACCACTTCGCACATGCTGCACCTGTTCGCACATGCTGCACCTGGCGAACCGAACAAATCCTTCCCGGTCAGCACTGCCCACCACGGTCACGTTTTACGGGCGAGCTTCGGCACCGGAATAGCACCGGTGCCGTTCGGGTTGTACACATTCGAGCCGGCTAGATTGGCTCGTATGCCCGGCGCCGTTTTGAGTGCTGGGATGAATGAGGCAGACGCCCCATGTGAAAGGAATGACGATGGCAGAATTTACGCTCCCCGACCTCCCCTACGACTACTCGGCACTCGAGCCGCACATCTCGGCAAAGATCATGGAGCTGCACCACTCCAAGCACCACGCAACCTATGTCAAGGGCGCGAACACCGCACTCGAGCAGCTCGCTGAGGCTCGCGACAAGGGCGACTTTGCCAACATCAACCGCCTCGAAAAAGACCTCGCGTTCAACGTCGGCGGTGTGAACAACCACTCGATCTTCTGGACCAACCTCACCCCGAACTACGAGGCGCCCACCGGTTCGATCAAAGACCTGCTCGACAACGAGTTCGGCGGTCTCGAAAAATTCCAGGCGCAGTTCACCGCTGCCGCACTCGGCATCCAGGGTTCGGGATGGGCAGTGCTCGGTCGCGACAATGCAACCGGCAACGTCTCGACCTTCCAGCTGTTCGACCAGCAGGGCAACGTGCCTTTCGGCATCACCCCGCTGCTGATGCTCGACATGTGGGAGCACGCTTTTTACCTCGACTACCAGAACGTCAAGCCCGACTACGTGAAGGCCTTCTGGAACATCGTCAACTGGCAGAACGTGGCTGAGCGCCTCGACGCAGCCGTCGCGGCCTAGTTACAGCAAACACACGAAACGGTGTGTCTCGGCAATAGCGCCGAGACACACCGTTTTTGTTTCAGCAGCCGACGCGGTATTTTCGGCTGTCGGCGCCCGGCTCGCCTGCCGCGGCCGCAGGTCCGTCACCGCTGTTCCTTAGGGTGCCGGTGCGCCACCGCTGTTGCTTAGGGGGCCGACCAGTCCCCCGGCTCAACAAACCACATGAACCGCAGCCACAGCAGCTGCGCAACTATCGCCCCGGCAAACACCAGCACCCGATACAGCGGTGATTGCGGCAGCGCCATCGGCCCAGCCGCCGCTGGGAACATTGGGAACAGCATCCGGAACGTCGACGATTGCGGGAAAAATACCGCCAGAATGTACGAAAAATAGGCGATGCCCCAGGCCGTGATCTCGGCCCCAAACCGCTGCATCATCGGCGCCCCGAGCCCCACGATTATCGCGGTCACCCCGAGGATCATCACCGCCACAATGAGCGTTCCGTGGGGCTGGTCGAGCCAAAATTTACCGGCGTGGAACCACGGCGTAAACGGCGGCGTATCCGCACCACCGGTGTAGTGATTGCGCCAGGCGTGTTCAGTGTCGAGATAGCCCAGCGGGCGCCCAGTGACGATACCGCACAAAATAAGCCAGGCAAGACCCATGACGCCCGAAAACACCGCGGCAATCCACGCGTGCAGCTGCTCTTGGCGATCGAAGCGTTCGATCCGGCGCACATGCTGGCTGTAGTAGCGGTTGAGAATCACCAACAGCATCGTGAACGCCCAAGCCAGCCCCGTGGGCCGAGTCAGCGAAGCCACGGCAATCAGCGGCATCATTTGCAGCCAACGACGCTCCCGCAGCTCAATGAGCAGCTGACAGAGCATCCAAAAGTGCAGCGCCTCGGCATACCCCACCTGAAACAGCGGCGAAATCGGCCCAAACAACACCAGCCCCACCGCAACCAGCGCCGCCCGAGGGCCCAAAAAATAGCGCATCAGGCGATGAAAAGCGAAGGTCGTCGCCAAACCCGCCACCAGCGACACCAGCACCGAGGCCACCTCGAACGGCAGCAACGTCACCGCGCTGACACCGCGCACCAAAAAGGGATACACCGGCATGAACGCCCAGGCGTTTTCGGTGACCGCGCCCCACTCATTTACGGGAAGCGTGCCGGGATATCCGTAAGTCGCGATGCGCTGATACCAGGCCGCATCCCAAATATTTGCAAATGAAAAATAGTCGGGCTGGGCCGAAATTTGCCAGGACTCAGGTTGTTTATTCGCAAACCACAGCATGAACACCGTGGTGACGATTCGCGACAACACATAGAGAATCGTGAGTTGAACCCACACCGGAAGGCGGAACAGGGCCCGCCCGATCGGGTTCGAACGGGCCGAAATCGGATAGTCGGTCGGGTTAATAGCGGGATGCAAAATACGCGCCGGCAGCGTCGGTATAGAGGCGCGTACGCTCATCCGTTTGTTCCTCTCGTCATCGACGCCGCCACCCCGGGAGCAGCGGCGTCGACATCCTACGGTGCGATCGAACTAGCTATGCGTCGAAAAGTGGCGGCCTTCCGGATAGTCGCGCTTAGGCGACCCCGTGTAGAGCTGCTGCGGACGGCCAATCTTCGACTTCGGGTCGATGTTTTGCTCGCGCCACTGTGCGATCCAACCGGGAAGCCGGCCGATGGCAAATAGCGGCGTAAACATTCTTGTCGGGAAGCCCATCGCCTTGTAGATGATGCCGGTGTAAAAATCGACGTTCGGGTAGAGCCGTCGCGACTGGAAATACTCGTCGTTCAACGCCACCTGCTCGAGCTCAACCGCCACTTCCAGCAGCGGGTCGTGGACGCCAAGCGCCTCGAGCACCTCATCGGCAGACTGCTTCACCAGTTTCGCGCGTGGGTCGTAGCTCTTATAGACGCGGTGGCCGAAGCCCATCAGCCGCACACCGTCTTCTTTGTTCTTTACGCGCTCCACAAAACGTCCGACGCCCTGACCCGACTCGACAATGTCGGCGAGCATGTTCAGCACCGCCTCGTTGGCGCCACCGTGCAGTGGACCAAATAGCGCTGAAATACCGGCCGAGACCGAGGCATACAGGTTCGCCTCGGTCGAACCCACCAGCCGCACTGTTGAGGTCGAAGCGTTCTGTTCGTGGTCGGCATGCAGGATGAGCAGTCGGTCGAGTGCCTTCGACAAGACCGGATTGACCACATATTCCTCGGCATAGTTACCGAAGTTGAGCTTCAGGAAGTTATCAACAAACGACAGCGAGTTGTCGGGATACAAAAACGCCTGCCCGACCGACTTTTTGTGCGCGTAAGCAGCAATTACCGGCAACTTCGCCAGCAGCCGCACCGTGTTCAGATCAACATGCTCGGGATCGTGCACATCGAGCGTGTCTTCGTAGTACGTCGCAAGCGCGGCCACCGCACTCGAAAGCACCGACATCGGATGCGCCGAGTACGGCAGCGCGTCAAACAGCTTTTTGACGTCCTCGTGCAGCAGCGTGTGCCGCGAGATGCGAGTGGTGAAGTCTTCATATTCAGTCTCGGAAGGCAGTTCACCGTAGATGAGCAAATAGGCGACCTCGAGGAATGTCGAGTGCTCAGCCAGCTGCTCAATCGGGTACCCCCGGTAGCGCAGGATGCCCTGGTCACCATCAATGTAGGTGATTTCGCTGCGCGTTGACGAAGTGTTGACGAAGCCATAGTCCAGACCGGTCAGCCCGGTCTGCTTGGTGAACGTGGACATATCCACCGCATCACGGCCATCAACTGCCCGGATGATCGGCAACTCTGCCGAGCCACCGGGGAAGGTGAAAGTCGCGACCTGCTGCGCGTTCTGCACCGAATCTTGCTGATCGCTCACGGATCCTCCTCATGGATTTGTCGTGCTGCGGGGCCGCTACGGCATTCTCTGCGCGGCAGCCACACCCCTACCCTAACCGGCAACTATGAGCATTGCGTGCGCCCACAACACATCGAGGTGAGTGATTGCCGTTCACTACAACTCGAATGCGAAACTCGCACAAAAGTTGCAGCCGTGACGCCATAAACGCCGTGGGCGCGGCCCATTTAGCCACGCCCACTCACATCACCCGAACTTCAGCAGCAGCTAGTCGTTGATGCCGGCGGGAAGACCTGCGATCATCTTGTCGTCAAAATTCTGCGGACCGAGCTTGGCAGCGCCACCGGGCGAGCCGATCTCGGCAAAAAAGTCGACATTCGCACGGTAGTAGTCCGACCACTCCTCCGGCAGATCATCCTCGTAGTAGATCGCCTCAACGGGGCAAACCGGCTCGCAGGCGCCACAGTCGACGCACTCATCCGGGTGAATGTACAGCATCCGCTCACCCTCGTAGATGCAGTCGACCGGACACTCGTCTACGCAGGCACGGTCCTTGATGTCAACACACGGAAGTGCAATTACGTAGGTCACGATGCAGACTCCTTCTCAACTACGGATGCGTTCTCAACCATACCTGCACGGCTCGGTTCCTCGCGTGCAGCCGAGCTCTGGCGGCGTATCTTCGGCATCATCAACGGCAGCCCAGCCGCAACGGCCGAGCCATACAGCCACCACACCGCAGGACCGCTCAACTCGCCCGCCGGGAAAATCACCGACCTGCCCGGCCCCGGTGTGGAATACAAAAACACCGTCAACACCACGCCCAAAAAGAACACCAGCGACGGCGTCCACTCATCCAAGTACCAGCGCAAACCAAGCGCAATGAGCAGCACCGCGGTTAACGCACCAATACAGCCAATCCACACCGGAAACTCGCCCACAAAAACCCGAGTGCGATGAGCAAAGGTGCCGATCGTCGCTGCTGTTGCCCCAAAAAGCAAATACGCCAGCGAGGTCAGCACTGTCTCCAACACTGACTTCCAGCGGAGCGTCCCGGCAGGTTGCCGCACCACTAACCCTCGCGCTTTGCTCGCGCCGCAGCACGAGCGCGAGCGGTGCCGTCAAGCACCACCTTGCGGATGCGCACCTTCTCGGGGGTCACCTCGACGCACTCATCCTCACGAGCAAATTCAAGCGATTCCTCGAGGGTCAGGTGGCGCGGCGGCGTGAGCTTTTCGAACTCGTCAGCGGTAGCCGAACGCATATTCGTGAGCTTCTTCTCTTTGGTGATGTTCACATCCATGTCATCAGCACGGGTGTTTTCACCAATCACCATGCCCTCGTACACCTCATCAGTCGGATCGATGAAGAACGACATGCGCTCCTGCAGCCCGATCATCGCAAACGGTGTGGCGACGCCAGCCCGGTCGGCCACAATCGAACCGTTCACGCGCGACTGAATCTGCCCAGCCCACGGGCGGTACCCAGCCGCAATCGAGTTGGCAATACCGGTTCCCTTCGTGAGCGTCATGAACTCGCTCCGGAAACCAATCAGGCCACGCGAGGGCACCAAAAACTCCATCCGCACCCAGCCGGTACCGTGGTTCTCCATGCTCTCGAGCTGCCCCTTACGCGCCGCCATGAGCTGCGTGATCGCGCCGAGGAACTCCTCCGGCACATCAATCGTCGTCTGCTCGAACGGCTCGTGTTTCTTGCCGTCGATCTCCTTCGTCACCACCTGTGGCTTGCCCGCAGTGAGCTCGAAACCCTCACGACGCATGTTTTCAATCAAAATCGACAGCGCCAGCTCACCGCGGCCCTGCACTTCCCACGCATCCGGACGGCCAATGTCCAGCACTCGCAACGACACGTTACCGATCAGTTCGCGGTCGAGGCGCTCTTTCACCATGCGGGCGGTGAGTTTGTGGCCCTTCACCTTGCCAACCAGGGGCGAAGTGTTGGTGCCGATCGTCATCGAAATTGCCGGTTCATCCACCGTGATCGTCGGCAGCGGACGCACGTCCTCGGGATCGGCGATCGTGTCGCCAATCATGATGTCCTCAATACCGGCAATCGCAATGATGTCGCCGGGGCCCGCCTCCTGGGTGGGGACGCGCTCAAGACCGATCGTCTCCATCATCTCGGTGATACGCACGTTCTGAGTCTGACCGTCGTGCACCCAGGCAACCGTCTCGCCCTTGCGCAGCGTGCCGTTGTGAATACGCAGCAGTGCGATACGCCCCAAGAACGGCGACGAGTCGAGGTTCGTGACATGCGCCTGCAGCGGCGCATCAGCATCATAGGTGGGAGCCGGGATGTGCTCGAGAATGGCGTTGAACAGCGGTTCGAGATTGTCGTTGTCGGGCAGTTCACCGTTTGCCGGCTCGTTGGTCGAAGCTACGCCGGCACGGCCCGAAGCGTAGAGCACGGGCAGCTCCAGCAGCGCATCGATGTCGAGATCGGGCACCGTGTCGCTCAGGTCGCCGGCGATACCGAGCAGCAGATCCTGCGCCTCGCCCACAACCTCGGGGATGCGAGCATCCGGCCGGTCGGTTTTGTTCACCAGCAAAATAACCGGCAGTTTCGCCTCGAGCGCCTTGCGCAGCACAAATCGAGTCTGCGGCATCGGACCCTCAGCCGAGTCGACAAGCAGCACCACGCCATCAACCATCGACAGCGCGCGCTCAACTTCGCCGCCGAAGTCGGCGTGACCGGGAGTGTCGACGACGTTGATGATGATTTCTTCGCCATCCGAGTGTTCGCCCTTGTAGCGGATCGCGGTGTTTTTCGCGAGGATCGTGATGCCCTTTTCGCGCTCGAGATCACCCGAGTCCATCACCCGATCGTCGTTTTCGTGTGACGAGTGCTCACCAAAAGTGTGGGTCTGCTTCAGCATTGCATCCACGAGCGTGGTTTTGCCGTGGTCAACGTGAGCGACGATGGCGACGTTACGAATGTCGTTGCGGTGAGCGAGGGTTGAGGTCATATGAGCAGTGCCTTTGCAATAGATATCGGCGGAATCTCAATTGTACGACCAATGGCTATCACGCCCGTACGACCGATGGCTACCGCGCCGGCGCAGGCGCGTTCCCTCTGGCCCGGTCACACAGCCCCGCGCCCCGCTCCCTCTCACCCCGGCACAGCCCTGTTCCATCTCACCCCGGCCCGCACAGCCCCGCTTGGCCTGACGCCC
>NZ_CAJGWQ010000002.1 GCF_904842695.1 Gulosibacter hominis
GGCCGGGAAGGCGGGGCCGGCGGGGATGCAGGGTCTGGCAGTGGATGCGGGGCGCGGCCTTGCGCGGTTCGCCGATAGCGGATGCATGGCTTCCAGAGGGCGCAGCAAAGCGCCGTGGTATAGATTGTCCGGACACGGGCCAATCTGAACTGTCTTTCAACGCGAATGAGGAATCTCAACCTTGACCGGCAAAAAACTAGTGATCGTTGAGTCACCCACCAAGGTGAAAAGCATCTCGAAGTACCTCGGCGACGAGTATGTCGTCATGGCTTCGGTAGGGCACATCCGCGACCTGATCGAGCCCAAAAACCTCCCGGCCGAGCAGAAGAAGGGTTCGCTCGGCAAATTCTCGGTCGACGTTGAAAACGGTTTCGAGCCCTACTACGTCGTTGCCGACAACAAGAAAAAAACCGTTACCGAGCTGCGCAGCGCCCTCAAAACCGCCGACGAACTCATCCTCGCCACCGATGAAGACCGCGAGGGAGAGGCCATCGCCTGGCACCTGCTCGAAGTGCTCAAGCCGAAGGTACCGGTCAAGCGTATGGTGTTCCACGAGATCACCCGCGAAGCAATTGAGGCCGCGAAAGACCAGACTCGCGACATCGACGAACACCTGGTGGATGCACAAGAAACGCGCCGCATCCTTGACCGTCTTTACGGCTACGAAATTTCGCCCGTGCTGTGGCGCAAGGTCGGTTCGGGGCTGTCGGCGGGCCGCGTGCAATCGGCCGCAACTCGGCTCATTGTGGAGCGTGAACGCGAACGGCTCGCGTTCGTGGCGGCAAGCTATTGGGGTGTTGAAGCCACTTTCAGCGCCAAAGAACAGCCTTTCGAGGTGCGGCTCACCAAACTTGCCGGTGAGCGCGTAGCCACCGGCCGCGATTTCAACGACCACGGTGAACTGACCTCGGATGCAACCGTGCTCGGTGAGACGACCGCAACCGCGCTCGCGGATGCGCTCACCGCCGGCGGCATCGAAATCAGCGTCGCCTCGGTTGAATCAAAGCCATACACCCGCCGACCCGCCGCCCCGTTCACCACCTCGACACTGCAGCAGGAAGCATCCCGCAAGCTGCGTTTTTCGGCGCGGCAAACCATGTCGGTGGCGCAGTCGCTGTACGAAAACGGGCATATCACCTATATGCGTACCGACTCGCCCAACCTCTCGCAGCAGGCGATTAATGCCGCCCGCGGGCAGGCTCGCGAACTGTACGGCGCCGACTCGGTTCCGGAGAAGCCTCGCTACTACGGCTCGAAGTCAAAAAACGCGCAGGAGGCGCACGAGGCGATCCGTCCCGCCGGGTCTGAGTTCAAGCATCCCCGTGAACTCACCGGCGTTGATGACCGCGAACGCAAACTCTACGAGCTGATCTGGAAGCGCACCGTCGCCTCGCAGATGGCTGATGCCAAGGGCCACACCGCCACGGTCGTGCTCAACGGCGCCCCCGTCGAGCTGCCGGATGCGGACGGCACGTTTGCGTCGATGAGCACCGAATACCAGGCATCGGGTACGGTCATCACCTTCCGCGGGTTCCTTGCCGCCTATGAAGAGGGTAGGGATGAACAGCGCGCCGATAGCGGAGCCAGCAAAGACTCGAAACTTCCGCCGCTTGAGCAGGGCGAAACAGTTGCCGTGGCTGAGGCCGAGGCAAAACCGCACGAGACCACGCCGCCGCCGCGCTACACCGAAGCGAGCCTGGTGAAGATGCTCGATGAGCTCGGTATCGGTCGCCCGTCGACCTATGCATCCATCATCGCCACCATCCAGGACCGCGGCTATGTCACGCATCGAGGCACGGCGCTTGTGCCCAGCTGGACGGCGTTCTCGGTGGTGCGGCTGCTCGAACAGCACTTCCACGAGCTGGTCGAGTACGACTTCACCGCGCAGATGGAAACCGACCTCGACCACATTGCCGCCGGCGACCAAGACCGCGTCGCGTGGCTGCACGACTTCTACTTTGGTTCGGCAGATCACCCGGGCCTGCGCGGTGTGGTCGACAACCTCGGTGAGATTGATGCGCGCGCACTCAACTCAACCAAGCTCACCGATACCGCGACCCTGCGCATCGGCCGATACGGCCCGTATATCGAGGTGATCGACCCTGAGCATCCCGATGCCGACCCGCGTCGCGTGAATGTGCCCGAAGATCTCGCTCCCGACGAGCTGACCGCTGAAAAGGCGCAGGAGCTCATTGATGCACCGGTGGCGGGCGACCGCGTGCTGGGCCAGGACCCTGAAACCGGTCACGATATTGTCGTGAAAGACGGCCGCTTCGGTCCGTATGTTTCGGAAGTACTTCCCGAACCTGAAGCTCCCGCCGAGGGCGAAAAACCCAAGCGCCGCAAGGCCGCACCCAAGCCGCGCACCGCATCCCTGTTCAAATCGATGTCGCCTGACACCGTCACCTTCGAGCAGGCCATGCAGCTGCTGTCGCTGCCGCGCGTGGTGGGTGTGGATGAAGAATCGGGCAATGAAATCACGGCCCAGAACGGTCGCTACGGCGCCTACCTCAAAAAAGGCACCGACACCCGATCGCTGCCAGACGAGGAGTCGATTTTCACGATCGATCTTGCCGGGGCGCAGGAGCTGTTTGCGCAGCCAAAATATGCGAACCGACAGTCGAAGTCGGTGCTGCTCGACTTTGAAAAGCCCGACCCGGTTTCGGGTAAGGGTGTGAAGGTGAAAGATGGCCGCTGGGGCCCCTACATCACCGATGGTGAAACGAATGTGACGGTGCCGCGCGGAACCGATCCGGCCACACTCACCTTCGAGCGGGCGGTCGAGCTGATCGCCGAAAAACGGGCTAAGGGGCCGGCGAAAAAGCGCACCACCGCGCGGAAGACCACGGCCGCCAAAAAGACCAGCACGGCCAAAAAGACCAGCACCACCAAAAAGGCCAGCACTGCAAAGGCCAGCACCGCAAAGTCTGGCGCCAAGGAGTAGCGAGTGAGCGCAACGACCAGCACGGGCCTGTTCATCACCTTTGAAGGCGGCGACGGCACCGGCAAATCGACACACGCGATCCGGGTCGTCGAATATCTCCGCGAACTCGGGCACGAAGTGCTGCACACGCGCGAACCCGGCGGCACGGATGTGGGGCAGCAGATTCGCAATATCGTGCTGCACTACGACGGTGATATCGACCCGCGTGCCGAAGCGCTGCTGTTCGCGGCCGACCGCGCCCACCACATCGCCACCGTCGTGCGCCCAGCGCTTGCGGCCGGCAAGACCGTCATCCAAGACCGCTATATCGATTCATCCGTCGCCTACCAGGGTTCGGGACGTGACCTGGGCGCGGATGAAGTGCGCGAACTGTCACTGTGGGGCACGCGCGGTCTGCTGCCCGATCTGGTGGTGCTGCTCGACCTCGACCCCGACATTGCACAGCAGCGGATGCGCACGGTGCGCGACGGGCTTGACCGGCTCGAACGAGAGGCGAGCGACTACCATCGCCGCGTGCGCGAACAGTTTTTGCAGCAGGCCGAGGCCGACCCCGAACGGTACGCCGTGGTGGATGCAAACCGTCCCCACGAACAGGTTGCCGACGAAATTCGCGCCCACATCGACAAACTATTGGCAGCGCGGGCACAGTAATGACCAGCGCCAGCAGCACCGGTGGGGGAGTGTGGGCCGAAATCTTCGGCCAAACCCGCAGCGTTGAAACCCTGAAACGCGCGGTGGCAGCAGCGCATCCCGATGCCGAACACCGCGAGTGGTTCACCAATTCGTGGCTCATCACCGGCCCACCGGGATCGGGACGTTCCAATTGCGCCTACGCGTTCGCGGCAGCGCTGCTGTGTCCCAATAACGGCTGCGGCACCTGCCCGAGCTGTCGGCAGGTGGCTGCCCGCACGCATCCCGATCTCACCGCGGTGGCGACCGAAACCGCCATCATCAATATTGACACCGCCCGCAGCCTCGTCGAACGCGCCTGGCTCGCCCCAACCGTGAGCGACTACCGAGTGATCGTGGTGGAAGACGCCGACCGAATGGTCCAACGCACCTCGAACACCCTGCTGAAGGCCATCGAAGAACCAACATCAACCACCGTGTGGGTGATGTGCGCTCCCAGCAGGGCCGACCTTTTGCCGACAATTCGCTCGCGCGTGCGCGAGGTGTCGCTCACCACGCCCAGCCCCGAAGAGGTGGCGCAGCTGCTGGTGTCGAGGCACGGCGGCACCCCCGAACGGGCACTGCGCGCTGCGGAAGAAGCACAGAGCCACGTCGGCATGGCCTCGCGGCTCGTGACAACCCCCGAAGCCTGGTCGCGACGAGATCGCGCACTGCAGGGCGTGCTGGCACTTTCGGGTGTGGGGGATGCGGCACGCAAAGCAGCCGACTGGGTGGCGATTGCTGAAGAAGACGGCAAAGCCGCCGCCGCAGACCGCGACGCGAAAGAACGCGCCGAAACCTTCCGCGCCCTGGGACTTGAACCGGATGCGACGATCCCGCGCCAGCTGCGGGGCATCTTCCGCGAACTCGAAACCCACCAAAAGCGCCGAGCCAAACGCGCCACGCTCGACGGTGTTGATCGCATCCTCACCGATGTGTCATCGCTGTGGCGTGATGTGCTGGTGACCGCCCTGGGCGCATCCCCGCGACTGATCAACGAACGCCGCCGCCCCGAAATCGAAAGTGTGGCCGCATCCAGCAGCCCGGCACACATCCTCGCTAATATCGAGGCCGTGGCTGTCGCACGGCAGCGACTCGCCGCCAACGTGCCGCCGGCACTGGCGCTGGAAGAATTGCTCGTGGGAGCGGTGATTGGACACCGAGCCACGGGCGAAACCGCAAGCTAATCCAACACATCGCGACTGACGAAGAACCGAGGACCTGCCAGTGAACCGACGAAGCGCACAACGCCTGCTTGCCGCCACCACTGCCGCTGTGGCCGCGATCTCGCTGAGCGGATGCACGCTCATCCAGACGCTGCAAAACGGCGGTGGCCAGGTTGATCCGGCCGAAATCATCGACGCCGACCTCGCACCCGAGCTGCAGGAGTATTACGAGCAGGAGCTCGAGTGGGGTCCGTGCCCCGAGGATTCGGGAGCAGACAAAAATGCCGAATGTGCAACCGCGCTCGCCCCGATGGACTGGGACAACCCCGATAAAGGCGAACCCGTTGAACTCGCGCTGGTTCGCCAGCCCGCAACCGGCGACAACCCGCAGGGTTCGCTGTTTTCAAACCCTGGCGGCCCCGGCGCCAGCGGTTTTGATTTCGTGGCGCAGTCATACGGGTTCTTCTCGTCTGACCTGCGCGAAAACTTCGACCTCGTGGGCTGGGACCCGCGTGGTGTCGGCCGATCATCCGCGGTGCAGTGCCGCGACGACGCCGGGATGGACGATTATTTCTACGGGGTGCCCGGCAACTACGCGCAGATGACCCCCGAACAGCAGCTTGAATGGACCGTGGCGAAATCACAGCGCTTTGGCGCCGACTGCCTGGCCGGCACCGGTGAGCTGCTTGGCTATGTCGACACGAACTCAACCGTGCACGACCTCGACCTGCTGCGCGCACTCGTTGGTGACCCAAAACTGTTCTACTTCGGGCTGTCATACGGCACCGATATTGGCGCCAAATACATCGACCAGTTCCCCGAGCGGGTGGGCCGAGTGGTGCTCGATGGCGCTACCGATCCGACGGTGCCCGGCTTTGAAGTGGTGATCGACCAGCAAGAAAAATTTGCCGACTCGGTGCGCACCTACCTGCAAGACTGCATCGAAGGGCCCGAGTGTCCGTTCCAGGCAAGCACGGTTGAAGAGGCTGAAAAAGAGCTGCGGCAGATCGCCGAGGATGCCGACGAGACGCTCATGAAAAACGCTGACGGGCGAGTATTCACCTCGAGTGTGCTGCAGATGGCTGTGATCGCCGCGATGTACGACCAGTCGACCTGGCAGTATTTGACGATTGCTTTTGACCAGTACCTCAACGCGAACGACCCGTCGACGCTGTTCTTGCTGTCCGACTCGTACTACGGCCGCGACCCGAGTGGTCACTACGATTCGAACATGTTCCAGGCGTTCACCGCCATCAACTGCCTCGACTACCCGCGCGAAACCGACCCCGGCAAGATCAAGGCGTTTAACCAGCGGTTGAACCAGGTGTCGATCTTCCCCAGCGCGAGCACTCCCGAAGAGATGGAAATTGGTGACCTCGCCTGTGAAAACTGGCCGGTTGACACGAAGGTCGACAAGCTCGAGCCGGTGACTGGTGCGGGTGCCGACCCGGTGCTGGTGGTTGCCACCACGAATGACCCGGCGACCCCGCTGAAGTGGGCGCGCGCAGTGGCCGAACAGCTCGAATCGGCGCAGCTGCTCGAATACGAGGGCGAGGGGCACATCGCCTACGACGAGCAAGACCAGTGCGTCAACAGCTACGTCGACAACTATCTGATTACCGGCGAGCTAGAGGATGCTGGCGAGACCAAGCACTGCTAGTTGCTAGGTGCCTGGTTTTGCGCCAGGTTGTGCCCGCGGGGTGTTCGGCCTTCGTCCGGGCACCCCGTCTTGCTGTGCTGGAGCTTGTTGTGTCGCCGAGCCCCGACCGGCTTTCCCTGCATCCAGATTGGCCCCGCATCCCGGCCTTGCCTGCCCGCGCATCCCTGCCCGGCCGCATCCCGCCCTTGAAGATTTTTGTTTCCTGGCTGCATCCCAGAGCTGAATTTTGTTTCCTGGCTGCAAAACCGGGCTTTTGGGCCGGTTTTGGGTTCAAAACCCTGTTTTTGCAGCCAAAATTCTGATCGCAGGAAACAAAAATCTGCAGCAGCTGATCTGCAGGGGATGCAGTGCAGGGGGCGGATGCGGTGCGGGGCGGTGCGGACGGATGCAGCTTTGGGTGCAGATAGGGATGGGAGGAGGGCTGCACGAATGCAGCGACGGGCTGGCGGGGGTGAGGATCTGCGGTCGAAACGAGTCGCCCTCCGAGGCGCAGTAGGGTAAGCTTGGCTGGTCGCCCTCGCGCGGCAGGCCACCTTAGCTCAGTCGGCAGAGCGATTCACTCGTAATGAATAGGTCGCGGGTTCGATTCCCGCAGGTGGCTCAGATATGTCGACGGCCTTTTGTCGCACTCCGCTTCAGTTCTCGTTTGAAAACGCTTGCTGAGCCTGTCATCGTTACCAGATTTCGTCGAGACAGTGAGTTCAGCGGAAGATTTCCGGTCCAGGATGCATCCACACGCATCCTGCCCACAAAATCTTCCGCTGAACTCATCCTGATCCCGCAGTAATCGCACCCGGTCAGCTGGCGCAGCTACCCCAACGCCCTGAGGCAGGACAGCTACTGAGCGAGCTCACGACGCCGTTGCGAGCTGGCAAGCAGGTAGTACACGACCGCTGTCACCACGAACCCGGTGAGCCAGGCAATGTCAACTCCCTGCGCGAAAGAGGCGAGCGGCCCGGTGAAAAGCGGAGTAATCATGAACGGAATCTGCGCCACAATTCCAATTGCGTAGCACCAAAGACCCACCGCATTCCAGCGACCGTAACGCCCACCATCCTTGCGGAACATGTCATCCAGCGAGTAGTCACCGTGCCGCAGGGTGAAATAGTCAACGAGGTTGATGGCCGACCACGGAATCAAAACGTAGAGCAGCAGAGTCAGGAAGCTCTCGAAGTTCGCCATGAAATCACCCTGTCCAATGACGGCAATTATCGTGGCGACCGACCCCGAGATTACGGTAGTCCAGATGCGGACTCGGCTCGAAATGACGATGCCGAAATTCGATTGCATCACCGTCAACGCATTCATGACCGCCGAGTAGAGCTCGACGCCGTTGATCAATGCAGAACTCACGGCGAAGATAAGGAGCACTATCAACCCAAATGTGCCCAAGTGTTCGCCAAGGGCAGCCAACGGATTTGACGCGTTGGCAGCGCCGAGCAGCACTCCGAGCATCATCACGAATACTGAGCTACCAACCAGGCCGATGTAGGTGGTCCAAAACGCGGTCTTTGGCCCGGTTTCTCGCGGGAGATAGCGAGTGTAATCCGACACGTATGGAGCGTAGGCCAGCTGCCAGACAACACCGATGGCGAGCATCGCAAAGAAGCCCTCGATGTTGAAGGCTGCATCTGCACGTACCGTGGTGATTTCCGGCTTCGTCCACAGCAAAAACATGGATGCAGCAACGGCAACACCGATCAGTATTGAGAGCCACACCATCGTCTTGCGCAGCAATTCGTATCCGTAAACACACAGTCCGATACCGAGGGCGGCGAATAGCAGAATCGCTACTGTCCCATTTAGTTCGGGGAATACTGCGAGCAGTGAGTCTTTAGCGACGATGAGGATGCTCGCAAAGAACCCCATAAACATGATGAAGGCAATGAGTGCGAACAGACTCGCACCGAGATACCCGAACTGGGCGCGAGCCTGCAACATTTGTGGAACACCGAGATTGGGACCCTGCGAGGCGTGCAGCGCGGCACCAAATGCGCCCACCACGTTACCGATGAGAATCGCGACAATACTCCAACCAATCGGGAGTCCGTAGGTGCCGCTCGCGACCGCACCGGTTACGACCGCGAGCGGCATCATATTGAGCCCCACCCAGATCGCTATTTGTGACCAGGGATTTCCGGTTCGCTCGGTTTCTGGAATGGGCAAAATATGTTGCTGCTCAAAGCGCAGAAATGATGTTGTGACTGTGGGGGGCTCTCGACGCATTGGTGCACTCCTTTGTGCTCAGCGTGCAATTCGGAGACCTCATTTTGAGGCCTACGGGGTTTTGGGTTGTTAACTAGCGGCTGAGTTGCGCGCTATTGGTTGCGATTGTGAATGCCTTATCAAGCAGGCCTGCGATCTCGTCAATATCTTCGCGGGTGGACACGAGGGGCGGTGAGAGCTGCACGAGCGGATTCCCTTCGGCATCGATTGCCACCCGGCAAAGCAACCCAACCTCGTCCAGTGCAGGGTTGAGATGGTTGTTGACAAAATCACCGGCGCTTACTCTCTCACTGTCCCAACGCCGGCTGTCATGGTTTGTTGCCAACTCAAATGATCGGTGAAGCCCATCACCACGATGATCGCCAACGATATTCGAGTGGCGCTGCGCAACACGGTCAAGAGCTTCAGCAAAATACGGCGCGACGTCGACGACATGCTCGACAACACCGAGGCGCTCCATGATTTCGAGATTCTTCAATGCTGCAGCACATGCGGCAGGGTGACCGCTATAGGTGAGCGCGTGGTTAAACATTCCGACCGGGCCGTCAAGCACCGTCTCGATGATGTGGTCGCTCGCCACGAATCCACCGAGCGGTACGTGAGCGGAGGCAATTCCTTTCGCGAACGTGATGATGTCGGGCTGGAAACCGTAATGGATTGAACCGAACCAGGAACCGAGTCGGCCAAACCCGGTGATCACCTCATCCGCAATGAACAAAATGCCGTATTTGTCACACAGCTCACGCACCCTGGGGAAATAATCCGCAGTTGGTGGTGTGAGGCTACCACCGGCATTCTGCAGCGGCTCCATAAAGATTCCGGCAATGGTGTCCGGACCTTCCTGAATAATCAACGACTCGAGTTCGTTGAGTAGAAAATCGGTGGTCTGTTGCGGAGTTTCGTTACGGGGACGACGGTAACGCTTGGTGTTGTGTGTGTGGCGCACCCCGTACATGAGGGGCTCGAACATTTTGCGCACATCCGTCATACCGTTCAGCGACATGGCCCCGAAACTGGTGCCGTGATAAGCAACGCGGCGAGCAATGAACTTTATCCGCGCCCCCTCACCGCGGGTCACATGGTATTGGCGAGCCAGCTTGATCGCCGCCTCATTTGATTCACCACCGCCCGAGGCGAAAAAAACTCGATTCAGATCACCCGGGGCGAGCTGCGCAATTTTTTGTGCGAGCAGTGCGGCGGCAGGATGCGCCATACTCCAGGTGGTCTGGTAGGGGAGTTCAGCGAGCTGGTCGCGTACGGCTTCGCCGATTTCCGCGCCGTGGGAGTATCCGAGCTGCACGCAAAAAAGCCCCGCCAATCCATCCACATAGCGCTTTCCGGTGTCGGTGAAGAGCGAAATGTGTTCGCCGCGAACAAAGACCGGAAGTTCTGCATCCCGATATTTATCGACAGGCGTGAAATTCATCACTAGGTGACGTTTTGCCACGTCCGTGAGCTGCGCCGTTGCAGCTGGATCGGCCTCGGTGTCGATGTTCGTCGTCATTTCCTGTTGGAGCACCATGATCTATTTCTCTTTCTATATGAACCTACGTGAGTGAACGGATGCGCTGCGCAGCCGTAACATCAGCCCCACTGCATCCATGTGGTCTTTAAGTCGGTGTAGTTTTCAAGCGCGTGAATCGACAGGTCGCGGCCGAACCCCGACTGCTTAAACCCGCCAAAGGGGGTGGTGAAACCGAGCGCATCAACTGTGTTGACTGAAACCGTGCCGGCCACGAGACGCTCAGACACTCGGTGCGCGCGCGATAGGTTCCCGGTCCACACGGATGCAGCCAGGCCGTACTCGGTTTCATTTGCGCGCGTGATGGCTTCTTCTTCGTCGTCGAACGCATCGACAACGGCTACCGGGCCGAAGATTTCGCGCGTGTGCAGCTCATGATCGGCGGGAACGCCGGTGATGATCGTTGGCTCGATGAACGCACGCGAACCGTTGATCTCGGGTCGCGACCCACCACAGACGACCTTGCCTGTTTCTCGGGCACGTTCGATAGTTTCCCAAACCGCATCCGCGTGCTGCGTCGAAACCAACGACCCGATACCCGTATTCGGATCGAGTGGATCGCCGGGCGCGTACGCTTTCGCTGCTGCTACGTAATGCTCAAGGAACTCGTCGAGCACGCTGCGCTCGACCAGCACTCGAGAATTAGCTGAACACACTTCACCCTGGTTGTAGAAACTGCCGAAAGCTGCCTTCTGTGCAGCGAGTTCGAGATCTTCGCAATCGGCAAAAATCAGGTTGGCGCTCTTACCCCCAGCCTCGAGCGCGAGGCGTTTCATATTGGATTGGCCGGCATACTCTTGCAGCCGCTTGGCAGTCTCGGTCGACCCGGTAAAGGCGACCATGTCGATGTCCTCATGGAGGCCGATCGCGGCGCCGGTGACAGATCCGGGGCCGGTGACGACATTGAAAACACCCGGCGGGATGCCCGCCTCGACGGCCAGTTCGGCAAGACGCAGCGTCGAGTGTGGTGCCTCGACGGGAGGCTTCACGACCACCGAGTTGCCCGTGGCCAATGCGGGCGCGATCTTCCAGGTGGCGATTTCAAGCGGATAGTTCCAGGGAACGATGATGCCGATGACGCCGAGCGGTTCGCGGGTGACGAGCGCGGTTGTTCCCGGTGGCGTAACCGGGATGCGGTCTTCAAGTTTTTCGATGGCTTCGGCATAGAAGCGCATCAGTGCCGCCGAGCCCGGCGCGTCAATACTGATTGCCTCGCGGACTGGTTTGCCCATATCAAGCGAATCGGCGAGCGCCAGCTCTTCTGCGTGTTGTTCCATCAGCTTCGCAAGCTCAAGAAGCCGTTCGCGTCGGAATCCGGCACCGGCCCTCGACCATTCGCCCGAGTTGAAGGCCTGTCGAGCTGAGGCGACCGCAGCGTCGACATCGCTGGGTTCGCAGTGATGCAGCTGTGACAGCTGTTCGCCAGTGGCCGGGTTGGTGGTGCTGATTGTTTTGCCAGAAGAGGCGTTGATACGCTCGCCGCGCCAGAAGGGCCGCCCGTCGAAGCGGATGGATTGTGCTGCGGATTTCCAGTATTCGTAGTCCTTCACCACGTGGCATCTCCTTCAGGGTTGTGCTGCCGATGTAGCTGTGCACCGGGTCGGCGGTGTTTTGGGTCGACCGACTCGTGAGATGCAGTGGTGTACCTCAGGTCGGCTTCGGTCATGTTCGAACTGGAGCTCTTCGTTGAGCTGTCGCTTTTGATGAGGTGTGACCCAGTATTGAGTGCCTGGGATCATCTGTAAAATAGTAAAAAGTGGCCCGCACCATCACTCTTATTGATCTTGTTGCGGTTGTCCCGGTGGGCTGCGGCGTCGAGGCCGTGCCCGGATCAGTAATCGCTCAGTCGCGGCCTTGTGTGTGCCTTAGCGGGATTTGTGTGTGTTCTGGCACATACAAATGACGCTAAGGCACACACATGCGGAAGGTGGCGGTGTCGGGAGGCGCGCACAGGGTCGGCGGGATGCGGTGAGCGGCGGGAAGCGGCGGGATGGTGCAGAGGCACAGCAGCAAATGGTGCAGGGGCGCGCCGGGCCGCACGGCCAACGCCACCGCGGCAGATAGGATGCGTTCGGAGAAAGGACGTTGATGGCTGATGCGCGGATGATGCGCTTGCTCGGCGGCGCGGCAGCGCTGATTACCGGGCTGTTGCTCGGCGCCGCATCCACGCTGATCGTCCCGGCCACCAGCGCCGAAGACGTCAGCATCACATCCCCTACCCCTACACCGACGCCGGAACCCGCATCACTGCAGCGGGCCGATTTTCGCAAGTGTTCGCTGCAGCCAGCAATTGACGCGGCCGGCGATCTCACGGTGCACGCCACATTCACCGATGATGCCACCGGGCAGCTGCTCGCCGAATTCCATGACGACGAACCGGTGCCAACCGCATCCGTCATGAAACTCGTCACTGCCGCCACTGCTTACGAGGTGCTCGGCCCCGACTATCGCCTCACCACGCAGGTCGTGCCGGGCACGAAACCCGGAACAGTGGTGCTCGTCGGTGGCGGCGACCCGACCCTGCGTTCGGGTGACAGCAGTTATTTTCCCGGCACCACCGCATCCATCGCCGATCTTGCCGCTCAGCTCGGCAACCAGCGCATCACCGCCGTTGGAATCGATACGAGCCGTTACACCGGGCCGCAATGGCATCCATCCTGGGGACCTGAAGACCGCACCCTTGGATATATGTCGCCGATCTCGGCGCTGATGGTTGACGGGGGACGGGCCGACCCGGCGGCGCAAGAATCGCCGCGCAGCGAAGATCCCGCATCCGATGCTGCCGCTGTGTTTGCAGCACAGACTGGCGCGTCGTTCGATCCCGCGCTCAAACCAGCGCCGGGTGCTATGCCGCTGGCGGCCGTTGAATCTCCCACGGTTGCCGAGCTCGTTGATCTGATGCTGCTCGAAAGCGACAACGTTATTGCTGAGGTGCTTGCCCGTGAGGTGGCGATCAAGCTCGACACCGGCACCGATTTTGATGCGATCAATCAGGCGCAACGCCAGGCATTGCTGTGGCTCGGGGTCGATGTGACCGGGTTCGTTGGCGCCGATGGATCGGGGCTGTCGCGCGACAATCGTGCATCCGCTGAAACGATTGACGAGCTGCTGCGGGTGGTCAGCACGCATGATGAGCTGGCGCCGCTGCTGGCGGGGCTGCCCGAAAGCCAGCGCACCGGCACCCTTGAGCGGCGGTTTCCCGAACTTGCTGATGGCGCCGTGAACGCGAAAACCGGGCAGATTACCGAGTCGCTGGGGCTTGCCGGGTGGATTGACGTCGACGGTGGGCGCGTGCGGATGGTGGTGATGGTCACCCGTCCTGTTGGCGGCGAAAATGCCCCGGTTTCGGTGGGTGTAGATCGGCCGCTGCTTGACAGCGTGGTGGCTCGCGCGCAGGAATGTGGGCTGCAGCTTTCCGGTCAGTAGCCCTGCTGTTTTTGTGTGCCGGTCTTGCAGTGTGCTGCGGTGTGCTGCGGTGTGCTGCGGGGTGCTGCGGTGTGCTGCGGTGTGCTGCGGTGAGCTGCGGATTTTTGTTTCCTGAAATCAGAAAATTGGCTGCAAAACTGGGGTTTTCAGCCTAAAACCGGGCTAAAACCGGGGTTTTGCAGTCAGGAAACAAATTTCAGCTCTGGGATGCAGTCAGGAAACAAATTTCTGCAGGGGGATACAGGGGGGATACAGGGGATGCAGGGGGACGCAGCGGGTGCAGGGGATGCAGGATGCAGGGCTCTGGATGCAGGGCTCTGGCTGCAGGGGGATGCAGCGCCCAGTGGCGGAAGCGCCGCGCTGATGCAGAGCACCAGCGCACAGCGCGCCAGCGCGCCGGGACGCGGGGAGGGCACAACCCCCTCCCCGCCGGCAGCTACAGCTGGTTGCCGAGTTTGTAGCCCTGCGCGGTGTCGCCCTTGCGCGTGTATGAGAACCCGTCGGCGCCGATGGTCTGATCCATCTCCGAGTCGTCGGTGCGGGCGACCACCTCTTTGACGTTGCCGTCGAGATCAAGCACGAGCGACGCATCCGTGTACCACGACGGCACGACCGGGTTACCCCACCAGTCGCGGCGCTGGTTGTCGTGCACATCCCAGCTGACCACCGGGTTGTCGGGGTCGCCGGTGTAGTAGTCCTGTGTGTAGATTTCGACGCGGTGTCCGTCGGGGTCGCGCAGGTACAGGTAGAACGCGTTCGAAACGCCGTGCCGTCCCGGCCCGCGCTCGATCATGTCGGAAATGCGCAGCGCCCCGAGCTTGTCGCAAATGTAGATGATGTTGTGTTTTTCGTGGGTGGCGAAGGCGACGTGGTGCATCCGGGGGCCGTCGCCGCCGGTCATTGCGGTGTCGTGCACGGTGGGTTTGCGGCGCATCCAGGCCGCATATTCGGTGCCGTTTTCGTCGACGATGTTTTCGGTGACGCGGAAGCCGAGCGATTCCATATAGCGGGTGGCGCGCGGCACATCCGGGGTCACCTGGTTGAAGTGGTCGAGCCGCACGAGCGCCCCGGCACCGCACAGTTCGTAGCTCCAAGCCAGGCGTTCAACGTGCTCGGTTTCGTAAAAAAACTCGAGCGGGAATCCGATCGGGTCTTCGACGCGCACCGAGTCGCCGATACCCTTCGTGAAGCCTTCGGCGCGGCGCTCGACCCGGCAACCGAGTTCTTCGTAGAAGGCCTGCGCCCGGTCGACATCCTCGGGCGAGCGCACCCGGTACGAAAACGCGGCAACGGCAGCGACGTCACCCTTGCGCAGCACCAGGTTGTGGTGGATGAATTCCTCAAAGCTGCGCAGGTAGATGCTGTTTTCGTCCTCTTCGGTGACGACCAGGCCGAGCACATCCACGTAGAACCAGCGTGATTTTTCGAGGTCGGTGACCACGAGTTCCATGTAGGCGCAGCGCAGAATATCGGGGGCGGGAGCAGCCGGGATCGGGATAGGAGCGCTGTTCATCGTTGAACTTTCTCTGAGCAAATGAGATGGGTTAGCGGGCACCACAGATGGATGCATTATTGGGCACCGCAGATGGGCGCCACGGGCAAGTGGGTTAGTTGGCGCCAAAGCGGGCGGTGTGCACGTCACCGAGGGTGATGTGCACGGCCTGCTGATCGGTGTAGAAGTCGATCGAGCGGTAGCCGCCTTCTTGGCCGAGGCCGGATGCCTTCACGCCACCGAAGGGTGAACGCAGATCGCGCACATTGTGCGAGTTGAGCCACACCATGCCGGCGTTGATGTTTTGGGCGAAGTTGTGGCCACGCTTGAGGTTTTCGGTCCACACATAGGCGGCGAGTCCGTAGCGGGTGTTGTTGGCCAGTTCGAGCGCCTCGTCTTCGGTGTCGAATGGCGTGATGGCGACGACGGGGCCGAAGATTTCTTCCTGGAAGATACGGGCGGTGGGTTCGACGTCGACGAACACGGTTGGCGCCACCCAGTTGCCCTCGGCAGGTGCGCCTTCGGGGCGGCCGCCGCCGGCAACACAGCGGCCTTCACTCTTACCGATTTCGAGGTACGACATGACTTTTTCGTAGTGTTCGGGATGCACGAGCGCACCCACTTCGGTGGCCGGGTCGAATGCATCCCCAACCTTGACGTTGCGGGCGCGTTCGGCGTAGCGCTCGATGAAGTCGTCGTAGATGCTGCGCTGCACGAGGATGCGGCTGCCGGCGGTGCAGCGTTCGCCGTTGAGCGAGAACACGCCGAACAGGGTCGAGTCGATGGCGGCGTCGAGGTCGGCGTCGTCGAAGACGATGGCGGGTGATTTGCCGCCGAGTTCCATCGACATGCCCTTGAGGTTGGCGGCGCAGTTGGCGTAGATGATCTGCCCGGTGCGTGATTCGCCGGTGAACGAAATGAGTGGCACATCCGGGTGTTTGACGAGCGCGTCGCCGGTGGTTTCACCGAAGCCGTTGACGAGGTTGAACACGCCCTTGGGCAGACCCGCATCCTCAAAAATTCCGGCCCACAGCTGCGCGGATGCGGGCGTGAACTCGGCGGGTTTCAGCACCACGGTGCATCCCGAGGCGATTGCGGGTGCGAGCTTCCACGACTCGAGCATGAACGGAGTGTTCCAGGGGGTGATGAGCCCGGCGACGCCCTTGGGTTTGCGGTTGACGTAGTTCATCTGGGTGCCGGGCACTTTGAAGGCGTTGTCGTGCTGGGCGACGATGAGGTCGGCGAAAAACCGGAAGTTTTCGGCGGCGCGGCGGGCCTGGCCCTTGGCTTGGGTGATGGGAAGGCCGGTGTCCCAGGTTTCGATTTCGGCGAGTTCTTGGTCGCGGGCTTCGACGGCGTCGGCGATGGCGTTGAGCACGCGCGCTTTTGCGCGGTTTTTCATGCGCGGCCAGGGGCCATTGGTGAATGCTTCGGTGGCGGTGGCGACGGCACGGTCGATGTCGGCTTTATCACCGGATGCGGCGGTGCCGTAGGCCTCGTTGGTTTGCGGGTTGAGCACCTCGAAGGTTTCGCCCGAGACTGAGTCGACGAATTCGCCGTTGATGTAGTGCTTGATGTTGGTGGGGACGTTGGCGGGGCGCTGGGTCATTGGAGTCTCCTGACGGTCGCGTGGCTTCGTTAGTCGTGGTGGGGCTGGATGCGGGTGAGTACCGCATCCATGGTGTTGAGCCGGTGGGCGCGGGCACTGGCTTCGATGTCAGCGGCGGGTGCACCGGTTTCGATGAGTTTGAGCAATTGGTCGTGTTCGGTTACCGATTCACGGGTGCGTTCGGGGACGAAGCCGAACGATGATTCGCGCATGGTTTCGAGGCGGTGCCAGCCACGTTGCACGAGGTCCGCGATGTGATTGTTATTGCAGTGCTGGAAAAGCACTTCGTGGAAGTTGCGGTTGAGTCGCGTGAATTCGGCGGGGTCGAGGTCGGGTTCGTTGGCGAGCGCGCGCATTTGGTCGTTGATGGCGCGGGCTTCGGCAAGATCGGATGCGGTGAGCTGCGGTGCCGATTGGGCGGTTGCGAACGCTTCAACAACACTGAGGGTTTGCATGGTGTCGCGGTAGATGGTGCGGTCGGGGATTGCGACCTGGGCGCCGACATTGTGGGTGAAGGTGACTGCGCCCTCGGCTTCAAGCATCCGGATTGCTTCGCGTACGGGCACGGTGGAGCAGCCGAGTTCGGTGGCGATTTTGCCGAGCACGAGCCGGTGGCCGGGGTTGAATTCGCCGGTGGTGATGCGCTCGCGTAGCCAGTCGTAGGCGAGCTGGGTTTTGGATGCTTGGGGTGCGGAGAGTGTGGTCATGAGTTTTGTTGGGTTTGGCGCCACTGCTGGTAGCGGGTTTTCCATTCGCCGGTGGGTGGGAAAAGGCCCTCGATGGGGTTGCCGGCTTGCACCTGGTCGAACACCCAGCCGTCTTGGAGTTCTTGTTCGTAGGCGTCGTTGACGACCTCTTCAAATAGCGCTGGTGGGATGACGATGACCCCGTCGTCGTCGCCGACGATGATGTCGCCGGGTTGGACGGTGGTGCCGCCGCAGGCGATGGTGCCGTCGAATTCCCAGGGCACGTGCCGGCGGCCGAGTACCGCGGGGTGGTTGCCGGATGAGTACACGGGGATACCGAGTTCGGCGACCGCGGCTGAGTCGCGCACGCCACCGTCGGTGACGATGCCGGCGGCGCCGAGCACCTGAGCGCGGGCACCGAGCACATCGCCGAGGGTTCCGGTGCCGCGCTCGCCGCGGGCTTCCATCACCACCACATCGTCGGGCTGAACCGAGTCGATGGCTTGTTTTTGAGCGTTGTAGCCGCCGCCGTACTGTTTGAAGAGGTCTTCGCGGTTGGGTACGTAGCGCAGGGTTTTGGCGTAGCCGAGGATGCGGCTGCCGGGGTGGTTGCAGGTGACGCCATCGATGGTGCAGTTGATGATGCCGCGTTTGCGCAGCTGCGCCCACAGGGTTGCGACGGCAATTTTTTCGACTTTGGCGCGCAGCTCGGGGGTGATGGCGGTGCGGGGTTTGATGACGGGTGCGAGCCCGGCTGCTTCGCGCGAGCCCCAGGCTTCTTCGCGCTGGGTGTCGTCGACCTTGGGTTGGGCGCCGAATGCGGGGATCGGGTGGGAGCCTTCTACCACGCGGGTGATGAGCCGTCCGGTGGTGGGTGCGCCAGGGACGGTGGGTGCGTCGACTTCGACTTCGACGGTTTGGCCGGGTTCGGCGACTGATGAGCCGGCGGGTGTGCCGGTGAGGATGACGTCGCCGGGTTCAAGGGTCATGAGCTGGGAGAGGTCGGCGACGAGCTGGCCGAATGGGAATACGAGTTCGGCGGTGGTGTCGTCTTGGCGCAGTTCGCCATCGACCCAGGTGCGCACACGCAGTGCTTTCGGGTCGAGCCGGTCGGCGGGGATGATGGCTGGGCCGAGCGGGGTGTAGCCGTCGCCCGATTTGTTTTTGAGGTTGGAGCCTTTGTCGGCGTGGCGGAGGTCGTAGAGGCCCCAGTCGTTGGCGGCGGTGATGCCGGATACGCAGTTCCAGCCTTCGGCGGGGTCGACGCGGCGGGCGGTTTTGCCGATGATGAGTGCGATTTCGCCTTCAAATGCGAGCAGCTGGGTGCCCTTGGGGCGTTCGATGGTGTCGCCGGTTTTGGCGATTGAGGTGCCGGCTTTGAGGAAGTATCCGGGGGCTTTGGGGGAGCGGCCGCGCTGGGCGATGCGTGAGGGGTAGTTGAGGTGCAGTGCGATGATTTTGCCGGGGCGCTGCTTTGTGAAGTCGGCGGGGATGGGGATGATCGGCATGGTGAGGCTCCCTCTTTGGCTGCTCAGCGGGCGGCGCTGCCCGTGCGATATACGGAATCATATACGATCCGGGATGCGCGCCAAGGGCCGGGTGCCAATTGTCAGCCGGCTTTGAGGGTTGGGTGAAATTCCTCGGCCCCACTTTATTTGCTCGCTTATCGGTGATCCCGATGCGCCAGCCAGGCGCGCAAATTACCGAGCAGATGCAGAACTAGCGACACCGCCAGGAACGCGATGACGACGTATCCCATCATGCTCATTACCCGGCCCCAGCCACCGTCGAGAGTGGGGTCGAGGAACTTGTAGGGGTACCAGCCGGCGATCGCGCCGCGAATCCAGGTGTAGGCGAGCCACGCGATCGGCAGCAATAGCCACACGAGCGACCGCCACCAGCGGGCGCGGCGCGTGGCGGTAATCAGCAGCCACCCGAGTAGTGCCGCGACGGGCGCGACCCGGTGGGCGACGATGTTGTGCCACGGCAGATCCCAGCGCGTGAACTCGCCGGGTTCGGCCACGAGCACCGCGTAGATGATGCCCGTCATCACCATCATGAACGTGAGCATGCCGCGCAGATCGTCCCACCACACCGGCAGCTTCTTGCGCATCGAAACCGCGCCGACCACGCACACGAGGCCGAACAGTGCGTTCGACACATTGGTGAAGTGCGAGAGCGTTTGAATGAGCGTGTGATCCGATGCACCCGTGGCTGAGCGCCACGCGTTGTACACCACCGAGGCGAGTGCGAGCCCGCCGATCACCAGCCGTAGCAGCCGGATCCATGACCGGTCGGGATGCAGCGCGTTATTGAGTTTCGGGGCGCGGTTTATTGCGGGAAGTGTTGGCGACGGCATGACAGACAGTCTGGCACGGGTGCTAGATCAGCCCGCCATGTACAAGCCGCCGTTCACATCGATTTGGGCGCCGCTAATGAATGACGAGCGCTGAGACAGAAGATAGGTGACAGTATCGGCGACTTCGCCCGGGCGGCCGAGTCGTCCCAGTGGGGTTGCGCGTTCCAGCTCGCCGTCCGATGCAGCAACAAGATCGTTAGTCATGGGTGATTCGATAATTCCGGGAGCAACAGCATTCGCCCGAATCCCGCGATCTCCCAGCTCGATGGCGATAGTGCGCATGAACGAGACGATCGCACCCTTTGTGGCTGCATAGTGGGCGTGATTTCGTGAGCCGCGTTCGCCGGCAATCGAAGCAAAATAAACCAGTGACGCATTGTCACGGAGGTGGGGGAGAAGCGTCGAAGTCAGGGTGGCTACGGCGTCGAGATTGATCGAGATCGTGGTGCGCCACTGCTCTGTGGTCATTTCTGCAAATGGATGTGCGACGTAGATTCCAGCAGCAGGCGCAAAGCCATCCACCCCACCAAGTTGCGCTCCGGCAGCCGCAATCGCTCGCTGAGTTTCGGGAAGCCGAACGTCTCCGCCCACGGTGAGCACGGTTCTACCGGTGGCTTGAGCTTCGGCAGCAATCGATTCGAGACTTGATTCATCGAGTTCGTGGAGCACAAGATTCGCGCCCTCATCGAGCAGCCGCTGGGCGAGTTCACGTCCAATTGCGCCGGCGGCTCCGGTGATGACGATGTTTTTATCTTTGAGATGAAGGTCCATGTTGGGTTCCTTTGCGAGCTATTCGTACCAGTTGCCGTCGATCGAGAGGCCGCCGTCAACGCGAAGTGTGTGTCCCGTGATGTAGGAAGCATCGTTGGAGAGCAGCCAAACGATTGGCTTGGCAATTTCTTGGGGCGAAGCGAAGCGGCCCAGCGGGGTGCGATCGGTAATGGGCTTGGTCTGCAGCTTTCCTGCCGCGGTGAGGTCGTCGGTGAATGGGGTAGTGACGTACCCGGGAGCGACTGCGTTTGCCCGGATTCCATCGGGTGCCCACTCCACGGCAAGGGACCGGGTGAAGCCCTCGATAGCGGTTTTTGCGGTGTTGTAGCTTGCACGTTTCGGCATACCGAGTGCGCTGGCGATCGATGAAATAGTCACGATCGAGCCTGGTTCATCCTTGCGTAGCAGCTCGTATGCGGCGCGACATACCCGCATCGTGCCGTGGAGGTGTACGTCGATGAGCGACATCCAATCGTCGTCAGTCATTTCCGCTGTTGCCACGGGGCGAGAAATACCAGCGCAAGCAACCAGTGCGGCGAGCGAGCCCTCAGTGGCTGCTATGTCGGCGAATGCGGCGTTGACTTCAGCGGTGCTGGTGATATCGACTTGAATACAGCGAGTCCGTTCCGCCAGGCTTTTCGGAAATTCAGCCATCGCGGATACGTTGCGGTCAAGGATGACCGCCTGTGCGGAAGGGCCGGATTGAAGCCAGGTTTCGGCCACGGTGCGACCAATCCCGCTGCTGCCTCCGGTAATCACTGCAGTGCGTTTTGGAGTGTTTATGCTGCCCACTTGACACCTCAATGTGTAGAACGGGTAGCAGTGGGGGTCAACGTCGACCTCACTGCCTTTTCCACGACACAATAGGTAAGTTTTGGATCCAAAACAAGCCATGAGCGAGGTTGAGTAATGAACGATGGGTTGGTCACCGGTGCGCTGTTTAACGGCGCCAGTGAGACCGCGCGTGTGGTGCATGAGCTGCGAGAACTCATTCTTCGAGGTTCGTTTACCCCGGGTGAGCGACTGGGGCAAGAGATGCTGGCAAAGCGTCTCCAGGCAAGTCGAATGCCGGTGCGGGCGGCGCTACAGCAACTCGAGCGCGAAGAGCTGGTCACGATTGTCCCGAACTCTGGCGCTTGGGTGACCAGAATGGATGCGGAGCAGATTGATGCGATCTATCGGTTGCGAGAGGTGATTGAACCGCTCGTAGTGCGAACGAGTCTTCCGAACCTCACTGCTGAGCAGATTGAGCGTATACATGAGCTTGGCGACAAGGTGGATGAAGTTACCGAGAACCCTGAGCGGTTCGATGAGTTCATGGTCCTTGAGCGCGAGTTTCATATTGCAACGTTCGCGGGTGCGGACTTCCCCGGTTATCGAGACCGTGTCGAGCAGCTCTGGAACCGTACCCAGTTTTCTCGTGGCACGGTGGCTTGCCAATTCACCGCCGCCGATTGGGCTTGTACCCGAGCAGATCATCACCTGATGCGCTACTACATCGATAACTGCGATGCTGAAGCGCTTGGGGAGATTGTCAGGCTGCATATTCGCCGCACTCGGCGTCTGGGTGCACAACTTGAGCTGCTCAAGGACCAATCAATTGGATCCAATTGAGTTGACATCTTGTTCCATGCCCCGTACTCTCGCAGTCAACGAACTACCGAGGATCGTGTTAGTGCAATGACGCACCGGTGCTGAATAGCACCCAATGAGAGGGGCATTGACAATGACGTCAACCAACTGGTGGCCTTCATCCACCCAACCGTCAACTTTTTTGGCTCCACACCTCGTGGCAGGCGGGGCGGGAAGTGCGCGAAATCTTGCTCCGCTTCTTCGCAATGAGCTGCACATCGATGGTGGGAAAGTTTTCCTGGCGATCGATGATGCGGTGGATGCGGCCGGTCTGATCTCGCCGATTGCTGATTCGCTCAAATCGAGTGGTTTTGAAGTCGTCCAGCGCGGTGGGTTCGGGGCAGAACCCGTAGACGAAATCGTTGACGCTGCAGCTGCTGAGGCACGAAGCCAAGACGTTACAGCTGTCATCGGCGTCGGCGGTGGTTCCGTGCTCGACTCGGCAAAACTGATCGCACTCTTGCTTCGCAACGAAGGCGGCTCGGCGGATTGGGTCGGAGCAGTTGAACCTGGAACTGAGGTGGCTCCGCTGCTGCTGATTCCAACCACCTGCGGAACTGGTTCCGAAACGACAAATATCGCGATGGTCACTGTCGCTGGTAACAAGCGATCCTCGGTGTGTTCCGGGTTTGTGCCTCCCGTTGCCGTGCTTGATCCAGAGCTAATTGCAAGCTTGCCGCCCAAGGTGATTGCGGCTACCGGTATGGATGCGCTTGCACATGCCGTCGAATCTCTGATGTCAACGCAGGCCTCGATGCTTTCGGCGCATGCCTCATTCCATGCGATGGAACTGCTCATTGGAAACCTCGAACGAGCTGTCGCAGGCGATAAAGAGGCATTGGCATACACACTCTGGGGCGCTCACCTGGGCGGCCAGTCGCTCAATGCCGGTGTGGTTCTGGGCCACTCAATGGCGTATAGCTTCGCCCACGCGACACCGATGCCGCACGGGGTTTCCTGCGCGCTTGCACTCCCATATTGCATCGCCTTCAACCAAAACATTGATTCGCGGCTGGCTGAACGAATTGCACTTGCTCTGACAGCAGGTAAGTCCGACTCGCTTCGCGAAGCAGCCCAGGAAGTTCAAGACCTAGCACGTCGAATCGGGCTGCCCACGACATACGCCGAAGCTCGTATCGATCCATCGCGTTCGGATGAACTCGCGGCATACTGCGCAGCGCAGTATCCCCGCCCCACGAACCCAGAGGGGATGGATGCAGAACGACTGCAAATTTTGTTCTCAGCGGTTGAAACCGGTGACCTGAACCTCGCGTTCAGCGCGACCGCATAGTGGCGGAATCGGAGAGGGGTATTGATATGAAATACGGTGAACTGCAGCTTCACATTGGTGCGCAACAGCGAGGTGCGTCCGAGGGTGGTCAGATTGAGGTGCTGAACCCGTCGAATGGTGAGGTGATTGCGAAAGTCCCCGCTCTGACCGCTGAGGATCTACCAGCTGTGTTTGCTGCGGCTGAGTCAGGAGCAGCTCAGTGGCGAGAAACAGACGGTATTGAGCGCGGACGCATCCTGCTGCACGCCGCGCAATTGGTTCGAGAACATGCTTCTGAACTCGCAGAGATCATCACCAGTGAGCTCGGAAAGCTACCTGCAGATGCGGCCGGTGAAGTTGAAAAATCCGCACAGTTTCTCGAGTATTACGGCGGCATGGGCCGCGATGAATTCGGCGGAATCATGTTTGATGGCCGGCCAAATACGGTGACTTCCCGAGTTCGTGAACCGCTCGGGGTGGTGGCGCTTATCACACCGTGGAATGACCCGCTGCTCACCCCCTGTCGGAAGCTGGGGCCGGCGCTGATCTCCGGCAATGCTGTCATTATCAAGCCGGCTTCCGCGACGCCACTTTGTGTCATGAAGCTGGCCGAGCTCTTGCGAGAAGCCGGGCTGCCGGATGGTGTCTTGACCGTGGTCACTGGCCGCGGAGATGCAGTGGTGCACGACCTCATTGACCACCCGGCTATCGCTGGCGTGTCTTTTACCGGTTCGACCGAAACCGGAATGTCGATCCAAAAGCAACTCGCCGGCAAAAACATCCGGGTCCAGACCGAGATGGGTGGGAAAAACACCCTGCTGGTCATGGACGATGCTGATCTCGACCTAGTGGAATCGGCTGTCGTAGCCGGGGGGCTCGGTCAAGTGGGGCAGCGGTGTACCGCGACGAGTCGAATTGTTGTACATGAAGCAATCGCAGATGAGTTGCAAGACCGACTCGTCAAGGTCTTTCAATCTCAACAGGCCGGTCCAGCAACAGCACCTGGAGTGACAGTGGGACCGGTTGTTGATTCGCGCGCACGCGAATCAATTCTGGAACATCGGGATCGGGCCGTTGCACAGGGAGCGCGAGTAATCGCAGCAGCGCCGCTAACCGACGGTCAACAAGACCGTGCTTTCCTCGTCGCTCCTGCCTTGTTGGAGGTCTCAACCAAGCAGGACATCTGGAACGAGGAAGTATTTGGTCCGATAATCGGGATGGCAAAGGTTGCATCTTTTGAAGAGGGTGTGGCAGCCGTTAATGATACGAGCTACGGACTTGCCGCCGCGATTTTCACACGGTCACTAGCAAACGCATTCGAATTTGCTCGGCGCGCAAATGCTGGACAGGTTTCAATCAACCACCCCACAACCGGGTGGGATGTTCATCACCCGTTCGGCGGTTTCGGAGATTCGGGTTCGGGGTACAAAGAACAGGGCCGACAGGCACTCGAGTTCTATACGCGCTGCAAGACAGTCGCGCTGAGAAGCCATTAGGTGAGGTGTATGCAATGAGTGTTGTCGATCTACTTTCACTATCCGGCAAACGAGTGCTTGTGACCGGAGGTAGCCGAGGCCTTGGGCTCGGAATGGCTCGCGGCATGCGTGAAGCGGGTGCGGCGGTGGCGATCATGTCACGGACTGCAGAGCAAGTGCACGCAGCTGCGTCCGAGATTTCGGCGCTTCCGCTCGTGGCTGATGCCAACGGTGACCCGGCACAGATCCTTACAGAAGCTGAGGAGTTGCTCGGCGGTGGCATTGATTGTGTCGTTCACGCAGCCGGTATTCAGCACCGGGCCGCAGCAGAAGAGTTTCCGGCAGAAGAATGGGATAACGTTCTTCGTACGAACCTGACTGCCCCCTTCCGTCTCAGTCAAGAACTTGGGCGCAGGCAACTACAGGCGGGTTGTTCAGGGAGCCATATTTTTATCGGTTCGCTTACAAGCACACTATCGATTCGCGGAATTACCGCGTACACGGCGTCAAAATCGGCTATCTATGGAGTGATCCGAAGCCTGAGCACCGAATGGGCTGGCCGCGGGATTCGGGTGAATGGGATTGCCCCAGGATATTTCCGTACGAATCTAACCGAGTCGGTATTCTCTGATCCGGAGACGTATGCCAATATGCTTCGCCGTATCCCGATGGAGCGGTTCGGTGATCCAAAAGAACTCGCCGGCCCAGCGGTATTCCTCGCATCGGATGCTGCTTCCTACATTACTGGGCAATTGATCACAGTCGACGGCGGCTGGACAGCCGCCTGACCCCTACCAAATTGGCAACCAAGAATCACGGAGTTGGCCATGTCTATTTTTCAACAACAGCTTTCACGTCGGGGCTTGTTGCGTGTCGGCGGAGGGCTGGCAGCGGCAGCAGCGGTCGGAACAAGCCTGGTTGGGTGCTCGTCTCCCGGAACCACGGATGACGTGCTGCGTATTGGCTGCATGCTTCCGATTACTGGCCCGAATGCTCTGCTCGGGCAGTCATCTTGGCGAGGCGTTGAACTCGCCGCACAGATGCGTAATGAAGCGGGTGGTATCGCCGGCAAGAAACTAGAAATTGTATTTGCCGATGTTCCCGATGTGCGTATGGCAGCTTCTGAGTCACGCCGACTGGTATTCAGCAAGAACATCAAGATCTCGCTGGGCACTTATGGATCATCACTGAGTCTGGCTGCTTCGGAGGTGTTTGCACGCACTGGCTATGCCTATGTCGAGCTGGGTGGTGTTTCGCCTGCGATTGTTAGCCGTGGGTATGAGCGGGTTTTCCGAATCAATCCAGATTCGAACAAGATGGCGATCAAAGCCTTGGAAATCATGAAGGACTTTGTGGCTCCCCAACTTGGTAAGTCGCCGAGCGAGCTCAAAGTCATGGTGGTTCATGAAGACTCGAACTACGGGCAGTCGCTCGCGACAGCCGCCAAGAAGGCGGCCGAGCCACTTGGCATGAAGATCTTTGCCACCGAGGCGTATTCGGCCAAACAAACTGACGTGTCGTCAACTGTGGCCCGTATTAAGGCCGCAAAGCCCGATGCTGTCTTTGCCATCTCCTACGCTGCTGATGCCGTATTGCTCGGCCGGTCAATGCGGGACGCCGGAGTGAAAGTTCCCGCCTGGGTAGGTGGCGGTGGCGGCTACTCGATGCAGGAGTTTTCGAACGCTCTCGGAAGTGCAGCAGACGGTGTGCTTGACGCAGACTTCCCGCAGCCCCGGATGAACACCGAGCAGGCACCAGGACTGCCAGAGTTCTTGGAACGATACCGCGAGAAGTATGGTGTCGATCCCGACTCAGGGTATCCGCAGGTTAACTTCACAGGCGCCAGCCTGGTATTCGACGTGCTCGAATCGATCGGCGGCATCGATGACCCTGACGCATTCGCCCAGGCAATGCGTCAAGCTGACTTCGCTGCGGGGCAGTCAGTGTGCGGTTGGGGTCTCCAAATCGGTGACGACGGGCAGAACACTCGTTCAGACCACAACGTTATGCAGTGGCGCGACGGAAAACTCGAAACTGTCTATCCGGCAAAGTACGCGGTTCGTGACGCTGAACTGATCACACCCTTTAGTCGGTAGGAGCGGATACTCATGGAAGCAATAATTCAGGCAGTTATGAGCGGCCTGTTGCTCGGTGGCGTTTATGCGCTTATCGCAACTGGTCTCAACATCATTTTCGGTGTGGTGAAGATCACGAACTTTGCCCATGGTGAACTGGTCATGATTGCGATGTACATGACCTGGTTCCTGTGGACATCGTGGTCAGTGAATCCCTATGTGTCGCTCTTCATCGTCACGCCACTCATGTTCTTGTCGGGTGTTGTGCTGCAGAAGGTCATCCTGGAACCGATGCAGGACTCCTCGGCGAATATGAAGATCTTTGTAACTCTGGGACTCTCGGTTTTTCTACAGAACCTGATGCTCTTCCTTTACGGCGGACAGTTCCGAACCGTCACCGTTGGGTGGGCTGACCAGACGATCACAATCGGCGGTATCACAGCAACCTACGGTCGACTGCTCGCGTTTGCTGTAGCCGTGTTGCTGGTGATCGGAATCTTCTACATCATGAACCGCACCATGGTCGGACGAGTGCTTGCCGCGGTTTCGGAAGATCGCGATACCGCGCGAATGATCGGTATCCCGGTGCGTAGGTTCTACCTGCTCGCAATGGGGCTCGGCGCGGCTATGACCGGCATCGCTGGTGTGCTCATCATCCCGTTCCAGGCTGCATACCCGATGGTTGGTGCCCACTACACGCTGATGGCGTTCGTGGTGGTAGTCATTGGCGGTCTCGGCAACATGACTGGCGCACTGCTCGGTGGTCTCACCCTGGGCATCATCGAGACCCTGACAGGTACGTTCATCGACCCCGCGCTGCAGCAGGTTGCGGTGTTCGTGGTCTTCATCATCGTGCTCATCGTGCGGCCCGCCGGCATTTTTGGTGGCTCGGCCCGTAACGCAGAAGTGGGGCTGAAGTAAATGTCGAAACGAAGCATTCTTGGGCTTGGTATAGCCGCTCTAGTGGCGCTCGTCTTGCCGCTTGTCGTCAAGGACCAGTACGTCCAGCACGTTGCAATTGTCACCTTTATCTACATCGGTATCACGGTTGCTTGGAACCTCATGGCGATTGGCGGGACGCTATCGTTGGGTCACGCCGCATTCTTCGGTGTTGGCGCCTACACGACGGCCATCCTGTTCATCAAGTTTGGGGTTAACCCATGGGTCGGCATTCTGTTGTCGATGGTGACATCCGCGCTTACTGCGCTGCTGTTGGTGGTGCCGCTGCTGCGACTTCGGGGGCCGTTCTTCACACTCTCGTCACTCGCATTCGTCGAGGTACTGCGATTGCTCGCGATTTGGGCGGTTCCAGTGACTAATGGTTCGTCGGGGCTCACAACGCCGTCGGATCAGGGCTTTGCCTACATCTCGTTTGAGAACCGGGAACCCTACTACTACATTGTGCTGGCGTTCGTGATCATCGTGGTGGCCTTCTCGGTTTGGCTCTACGGGTCGAAGGTTGGCTACCATCTGCGTGCCCTCAAGACGGATGAGCAGGCGCTTCGAGCACTCGGTGTCCGTACGAATGGGCTCAAGATCTCGATCATGGTGATCTCAGCGGCCATCACCGGCGCGTTTGGTGCGTTCTCAGCCATCTACTACTTCGTGATCGAACCGGAGACGCAGTTTTCGATGATGCTCTACTCGGTGCAGCCAGCGCTTAATGGCATCATCGGCGGTATGGGCACTGTTGTGGGTCCGATCATCGGCGCCGTGCTCATGACCCCCCTTGGCGAATGGCTGCACACGGCCTTCTCGGGAGCCCAGGGCGTGAACTTCATGATTTACGGTCTGGTGCTCATCGTGATTGTTCGTCTGCTACCGGGCGGTCTTGTCGATGGCTGGAACCAGCTGTTCTCGAGAAAGCAAACAAGCAAAATCAGCTCCGATGCGGCAGAGACTTCCGCTGCGAAAGGCGGTGAAGAGTAGTGACTAACGAAAATCTGCTCGAGGTTCGGGACGTATCGAAGCGTTTCGGTGGTGTACAGGCAGTCGGAGGTGTTTCGCTCGACGTGAAACCCAACGAGATTGTCGGAATTATCGGTCCCAATGGAGCTGGTAAAACCACCTTCTTTAATCTCCTTTCGGGACTATTCATTTCGGATACCGGCAGCATCACTTTCGACGGACGCGACATCACGAAGGCCGACCTGGCTACCCGCGCGCGAATGGGGATCGGCCGTACGTTCCAGGTTGTGCGCCCGTTTGCTGGCATGACGGTTGCCGAGAACGTCATGGTGCCGTTGCTGGTGAACAACTCGAACGTTCGGGAATGCAAAACCCGAGCCCTAGAGCTGCTCGAAGAACTCGGTATTCCAGAGCTCGCGAACGTGCCCACCGAGTCGCTCACGCTCGCGCAACGCAAGCGCACCGAGGTGGCTCGTGCGCTTGCCACCGATCCGAAGCTGCTGCTGCTCGATGAGGTGCTGGCTGGCCTCAATAGCCGCGAGGTCGTTGAAGTGCTGCCATTCGTTAACCGGGTGCGTGAGCGTGGCGTGGCAATCCTGATGATTGAACACATCGTGGCGGCTGTGACCGAAGTGTCCGACCGGATGATCGTCCTCGATCACGGACAACTACTGACGAGCGGTCTTCCGCATGATGTCATCAGTGATCCCAAGGTCATTGAGGCCTACCTCGGTACAAAACACAGCGCTGATACGACTGCCATCAAGATCATGAACGAGGCGAAGGGGGAGCAGTAACCATGCTGGAGATCAAGAATGTATCCGCCTACTACGGTGATGCACAGGCTCTCGAGGATGTATCACTGACGCTCCCTGACAGCGGCATTACTGCGCTGCTCGGTCCGAACGCGGCTGGGAAGACGACTACCCTGCGCGTGATTAGCGGCATTCTCAAGGCTGCTAGTGGCTCGATCACGTTCGACGGCGAAGATATCACCCACCTTCATCCGTCTGAGCGCGTGGAACGTGGAATTGTTCAGGTCCCGGAGGGCCGTAAGCTTTTCGGCTCGCTTTCGGTAGAAGACAACCTGTTGCTTGGTGGATATGTCAGTCGAAAAGACCGAAAGACCAAGGAGCGCCTGGACGGCATCTATGAGCACTTCCCGCGCCTGAAAGAGCGGCGGAAACAAGAAGCTGGACTGCTTTCGGGTGGTGAACAGCAGATGGTTGCGGTTGGGCGTGGGCTTATGGCTGCACCGAAAGTGCTGATGATTGACGAGATGTCACTTGGCTTGGCGCCAGTGGTGGTCGAGCAGATGTTCCAGCTCGTCCGTGACATTGCGACTGAGAATATGTCAGTGCTCATCGTTGAGCAGCACGTGCAAAACGCGCTCGAGATCTCCGACCACGGCACCATCATCGAGGGCGGGATCACGCGAATGTCAGGAACTGCCTCAGAACTGCTGTCGAGTGACTTGGTGAGGGAATCGTATTTCGGCGGCTAGGGTGCTGGCGTTACCGGAAGTGAGGTTGAAAGCGGTATGAAAAATTCATCTGTGGCGGTAGTGGGCGCCGGTATTATTGGTGCAGCTACCGCAGCATTACTCACTGAACGTGGGCACTCGGTAACGGTTTTTGAAAAAGAGCAAAGTGCGGCAGCACATCAAACCGGGCACAATAGCGGCGTCGTGCATGCTGGGCTGTATTACGAGCCAGGAAGTTTGAAAGCGCGGCTCACTCGTCGAGGCGTCGAACTTCTGCACGAATACTGTGAGAGACGTGGTGTGGCGTATGAGGCCTGCGGCAAGCTGGTTGTTGCGCACCGCGCCGACCAGCTTGAGCGGCTGAATCACATTGCTGAACGTGCTCGAGCAAATGGCGTGCCGGGAATTGAAGTTGTCGATGCCGAGCGCATCCGTGAGATCGAACCCAATAGTGTGGGAATTGCGGCGGTGCACTCACCAAGCACAGCGATAGTCGACTATCCGGGCGTCACACGAAGTCTGCTCGATGATGTCGTCCTCGGGGGTGGCGAGCTTCGTTTCGGAGACAGGGTCACTCGTGTGACAAAGCGCGGCCGCCAGCACGTTGTTGAATCCGAGCGAGGCGGCGGTGCGTTTGACTACGTCATCGTCTGCGGCGGGCTGCAATCCGATCGCATCGCCAAAAAATCCGGTGCCGACCCCTATCCCGCAATTGTTCCGTTCTACGGTGACTATTTCGAGTTGGCTGCCGACAAGACACACCTTGTCAACGGGCTGCTGTATCCCGTTCCTGATCCTGCCTATCCGTTCCTTGGCGTGCATCTCACAAGGATGATTGATGGGCGAGTGACCGTCGGGCCGAACGCCTTTCTCTCGTTTGCACGCGAGGGATACACCCGATGGAGTCTCAACATTGGCGATCTGTGGCAGACCTCGACGTCGGCGGCGTTCTGGCGGTTCGCCAGCCAGAACATGCGTGCCGCGCGGGAGCAGATTGCCACCGCGAGCAAACGGTCGTTTGTTGAAGGTGCGCAGGAGTTCATGCCGGAAATCGAAGCGTCCGACATGAAGTGGGGCGGCCGCGGGATTCGTGCGCAGGCGATGAATCGAGATGGTTCGCTACTCGACGATTTTGCGATCGAGCGAATCGATAATGCGGTATTTGTGCGAAATGCGCCGTCCCCCGCGGCGACGTCGTCGCTCGCGATTGCCGAGCACATTGTCGACCAGCTGTTTTAGTCAGCCCCCGGAACATAAGAACCGTCTCACGCCCATCCCAACCACCGGCATACATCACGCGCAGCACGCTTTCATCGGACGTCGTGAGGCAGATCACGCGAGGGTCGCACATCGACGGTCGCGAAGGTGCACGAGGTCGCTGCCATGTAGCGATCGAGGTGCGGGCGGATTGGGCTACGGGGTTCTGCGCGAGTACGTGAAGGCCGAGTTCGGTGCTGTAACCGGACTGAACTGGCTCGTCCTGACTTTGTAGCTCTTGCACGTTCATGCGTGACTGAAGCCATAGCGGTAAGTCGGCTGCTGCATTGTCGAATTCACTTCGTTCTCACGAAATCCGTACACTAATTCCTCATGGCTGCCGAGGTTCTGTCAATGCGCAACGCATTCGCGTTCATCGCTCTCAGCTCGGCTGGTATTGCGTGCTTTGCGGCGGTCGACGTCGTTTATTTCCAGACACTCGGCTATTCGCTCGCATTTATCGGCTTGATGGCGGCAGCTTTCAATATCGCGCTCACCGCTGCGGAGCTTCCCTTCGCGGTGCTCTTCGATCGATACTCAAACAAACGCGCCCTGCAAATCGGAAATGCACTGCGCATCGCCGCCTTCGCACTGTTCTTCGCGAACCTCAACGAATCATCCCTCGTGCTCGCACAAATCATTGCGGGTGTAGCCACAGCTGCAATGACGGGCACCTCGAACGCAATCATCGTCAACTCGCTTCCAAGCCGTGACCCCGACGTGATTGCGAAGGCATACGGCAAGATCACCTATGTGTCCGCTGCGGCTGGCATTGTCGGGGGCCTCACCGGAGTGCTCATTTTCGCGGTCTGGCCACAGGGAATCTGGTTGGCCGCCATCGTGTTCTTTGTCGCCGCAGGCATCGTGATCGCGTTTTTTCGCGACAAAATCACCGACCACCACCAACTGCCCTGGCCCAAGTTCGCGCGCCAGGCGCTCGGGACCGTTCGTGCGCCCCATGCCTGGCTCGTAGTCGTCACCAACGCCGCCGCAGTCGCGCCATTCTACCTGTGGCAAGTGAAGTTCAATGAGGTCTCGCTCGCGTTCCTCGCCATCGGCTACCTCGGGCTCAACATTGCCAACCTTGTCGGACCGATGCTGTTGCGCATTCTGAAGATCCGCGTCGCACACCTTGCGGTCGTTGCCATCATCAACGTCGCCGCAACCGTAGCGTTTGCACTCTCGGACGGTCCGGTACTGATCTGGGCATCGTTCGTCGTTCATGTTGCGTTACAGGGCATGCTGCAGGTGCTGGTTGCCGGGCTTTTTCACCAGGGCGTGCCGGATGGCGTGCGGGCAACGGCGGTATCGATTCTGTCGATGACCCACTCGCTGGTCGTAGCACTGGTGGCACCGGTCGTCACCTGGGTGGGGCAAACCTTTGGGCTCGGCTGGGGTGTATCAATTTCAGCTGTTCTCTACCTGTTGATCACCGTGGGCGGATTACAACGCCGCATTCGGCAGGCAGGGAAAGGTACCAACGGTGAGAACGACGCCGATGTCGACACCGGCCAGTGAGTTCAGCGGAAGATTTCGGCGCCAGGATGCGCCAGGCGCCGTCGAAGCACCGAAATTTTCCGCGTTCCTCACGCCGGGCAGCAAAAAATCGGCGCCGTCGCGAACAACCCCACAGTTCGCGACGGCGCCGAGCCGAAAACCCTAGTCTTCGCGGATACACGCCACCGACGGCACACCATCGCGCGCCAGGCCGTGCGTGTCTCCCGCAAAACCGGGGAATTCATCGGCAATCGCCGACTCGACCACCAGGTAGTCGACCATCCGCTGGGTCACCCGCTCGCCAGGCACCACCAGCGGAATCCCCGGCGGGTAGGGCGTCAACAGCACCGCGGTGATGCGGCCCGCCAGCTCGGCCAGAGGCACATGCTCCACCTTCCCCGAGGTCATCGCGGTCCACGCATCTGCGGGCAGCATCGCCATCTCGGGGTCGTCGAGATAAATATCGGTCGATAGGTTCGCGAAGTCGGTCTCGCGGTAGCGTTCGTGCATCGCCTGGCACAGATCCGCCAGCCCGCGCCCGCGATAGCTTGGCTCTTCGGCGCAGAATCGCGGCATTACCCGCTCAAGCGGCGCGTTCTCGTCAAAGGCGCGCTTGAACCGGTGCAGCTCGGCAATCAGCGTGTTCCAACGCCCCTTGGTCACACCGATCGTGAACAGCACAAACAGGCTGTACAGCCCGATCTTCTCAACCACGATGCCGTGCTCGGCGAGGTATTTCGCCAGTACCGGCCCCGGAATCCCAATCTCGCCAAACGAACCGTCAAGGTTCAGGCCGGGCGTGGTGAGCGTCACCTTCAGCGGGTCGAGCATCGTGAACTCGTTATCCACCGAGTCACCAAAGCCGTGCCAGGCATCCTGCGGCCGTAGCAGCCAGTCGCTGCGATCGAGCTGGTCGGCACCCTGCGAGGTTTCGGGGCCCCACACCTCGAACCACCAGTCGCCGGGTTCGCGCTCGGCGCCGATGCGGGTGATGGCGCGGCGGAACTCGAGCGCTTCGGTGATGGCTTCGCCCACCAGCGCCCGGCCACCAACCCCGCGCATCATCTCGGCCGAAACATCGCAGCTGGCAATGATCGCGTACTGCGGCGAGGTGGAGGTGTGGATGAGATACGACTCGTTGAAAATCTCGCGGTCGAGCTGGCGGGTGGCCGAGTCTTGCACCAGCACCTGCGAGGCCTGCGAAAGCCCGGCGAGCAGTTTGTGGGTCGACTGTGTGGCATACACGAGCGACGATTCGGTGCGCTCGGCAGTGTTGTCGACGGCGTGCATATCGCGGTACAGCTCGTGGAATGCGGCGTGGGGCACCCAGGCCTCATCGAAGTGCAGCGCCTCGACATGCCCGTCGAGGGTGCGCTTAATTTCGCTGGCGTTGTAGAGGATGCCGTCATAGGTCGACTGCGTCAGCGACAAGATCTTGGGCGTTGCGTCGGGGTTTTCAACCAGCGGATGGTTGCGGATGCGTTCGCGGATCGCTTCGGGATCGAACTCGCTGCGCGGGATCGGGCCGATAATGCCGGCCCGGTTGCGGGTCGGGCGCAGATAGATCGGCACGGCGCCGGTCAGCATCAGGCTGTGCAGGATCGACTTGTGGCAGTTGCGGTCAACCAGCACCACATCGCCGCGGTTCACGCACGAGTTCCACACGACCTTGTTTGAGGTCGAGGTGCCGTTAGTCACAAAAAACAGGTGGTCGGCGCGGAAGGTTTCGCTGGCGCGCTGTTCTGATTCGGCGATCGGCCCCGAGTGGTCGAGCAGCTGACCGAGTTCTTTCACCGAGCTCGACACATCGGTGCGCAGCATGTTTTCGCCAAAAAACCCGTGGAAGAGCGTGCCCACCGGCGACTTCAAAAAGGCGGTGCCGCCCGAGTGGCCGGGGGAGTGCCACGAGTAGGCGCCGTCGTTTGAATAGTGAATGAGCGACTTGAAAAACGGCGGCGCAAGTTCGCGCAGGTAGTTGGCGGCTTCGCGCTGGATGGTGCGCGCCGCGAACGCGGGCGTGTCTTCGTGCGCGTTGACGACACCTTCGATTTCACTGAGCACCTCGACGGGGATGCGGCGAGCGGTGAGCTGTTCGCCATACAGGTACATCGGGATGCGTTCGTTCTGTCCTCGCACCACCGCGACAAATTCGCGCAGCGCATCCATGTGCCGGTCATCCTCGCTGGTCATAGCGCGTGGATCTACCACGTACACGACAGCCGAGTTGTCGGTGGTGAGGCGGCCGAATGCGTTGGCGTCGTCAACCGTGTGGATGTGTTCAACGGTGGTGCCCGAATCACGCAGGGCGGTTTCGAGCGCGTCGAGCGCCGCCCAGGTTTCGGGGGCGGGCTGTACCGAATTGGTGACGATCGCGATGGGGAAGTCGATGGTCATGTCTTGCCTTCGCGGTGGGCGGTAACCGTATGGGCTACCGGCGGGTGGATGCACAGCCACTTTGCTGTGCTCCAGCAGCCTAGCGTGAAATGTGAACGTCATTCGCATCCGATTTTGAGGTGCCGGGTGTCATTTCGGGTGCGGATGCGTGCGCGTGCACAACCCTATTGTGGTGCCCGAGTGCGCCGGCACTAAGGCGACGTTCTGGTTGCCGGTGTAGTTTCGATTCAGTGCATCCGTCAGCGTCGACCACCGTGTGGCGAGCGTAAACGCGGATCCGCATCATTTGGAACTTTAGAGAGGCACAGATGAGCTACCCCACCGAAGCAGAACTGCTCGCCAAACTCCCCACGCAGCTGTACATCAACGGCGAATGGGTTGACGGTGAGAACGAACCGTTCAGCGTCTACGACCCGGCCACCGGCGAAGAATTGGTCAAGGTTGCAAACGCCACCCCCGCTCAGGCAAAGGCAGCTCTCGACGCTGCGGTCGCGGTGAAGGACGAGTGGGCACGCACCACTCCGCGTCACCGCTCCGACCTGCTGCGCGCGGCATTCGACAAGATCAACGAGATGCGCGACGAATTTGCGCTGCTGATGACTCTCGAAATGGGTAAACCGCTCAACGAATCGCAGGGTGAGGTCACCTACGGCGCCGAATATGTGCGCTGGTTCTCAGAGCAGGCACCGCGCGTGCTCGGTCGCTACGGCTCGACCCCCGAGGGCAACGCCCGCATGATCGTTTCGAAGCACCCGGTTGGCCCCTGCTTCCTCATCACCCCGTGGAACTTCCCGCTGGCGATGGCCACCCGCAAGATCGCTCCGGCGCTCGCGGCCGGTAACACCTGCGTGGTGAAGCCCGCATCGCTCACCCCGCTGACCACGCTGCTGTTCGTGAAGGTGCTCGAAGAGGTCGGCGTTCCCGCCGGTGTGGTCAACGTCATCACCTCGCGCGACACCGCCGGTGTGTCGAACCAGATCATGGAAGACCCGCGCCTGCGCAAGGTTTCGTTCACCGGTTCAACGCCGGTGGGTGTTGGCCTGCTCAAGAAGGCTGCCGACAACGTGCTGCGCTCGTCGATGGAGCTCGGCGGTAACGCACCGTTCGTGGTGTTTGAAGACGCCGACCTCGACAAGGCAGTTGAGGGTGTGCTCGCCGCGAAATTCCGCAACATCGGCCAGGCATGCACCGCCGCTAACCGCATTTACGTGCACTCGTCGATTGCTGACGAGTTCGCGAAGCGTGTCGGTGAGAAGGTTACCGCCTACAAGATGGGCCGCGGCACCGAAGACGGTGTGGTGATCGGTCCCCTCGTCGAGCAGAAGGCGGTCGACAAGGTCGACTCGCTCGTGCAGGATGCGGTTGCTCGCGGCGCCGAGGTTGTCACCGGTGCGAAGCGCGGTGAGGGCGCAGGCTTCTTCTACGAGGCCACGGTGCTCAACAATGTTTCGCCGGATGCGGACGTGTGCCGCGAAGAGATTTTCGGCCCGGTGCTGCCGATCGTGCAGTTCGACACCGAGGATGAAGCCGTCGAGCTCGCCAACGGTTCGGAATACGGCCTCATGTCGTATGTCTACACCGAAAACTTCTCGCGCGGTCAGCGCATGATGGACCGCATCGAGGCAGGCATGATGGGCCTGAACGTCGGTGTGCTCTCGAACGCCGCCGCACCGTTCGGTGGTGTGAAGGCTTCGGGTCTCGGTAAGGAAGGCTCGTTCGAAGGTATCGAGGAATACCTCAACACGAAGTACACGGCGGTTCCCGACCCGTTCGCAGACCAGTAGTTCGCTAGCGTGCACCGCCCGCGGCTAGGCAAACCTCGAGTTGCCGGCCGCGGGCGGTTTGCGTTTCAATAACGAGCCCGGTGGGCCGGCTGGCCCGGCGAATCAGCTGGCTGGTCGGGTAACCCGGCGGGGTCGCGCTAGTTCGTATATACCAGCCGGTGTCCCGCATCCATTGCGTCAAGATCACCGTCGTGACCCGCACGTGCCGCCCGATAGCCGAGCACATACGCGTAGGCCAAATAGCTCAGCAGCGCCACCGCGCCGATGCCGATTTTCACGGCCCACGGCCAGTCTTGGCGGGTTACGAAACCTTCGATCAGCCCCGAGATGAACAGGAAGATCGTGGTGCCGACCGCGGCGATGACCAGCGTGCGTCCAGCGATGCCCGCGCTCACCAGGCGAGGCTGCGGCCCCGGCACGATGAGCGACCAAAACAGGGCAAAGCCGGTGCCGGCGGCGACGAAGATCATGGTCAACTCGAGCAGCCCGTGTGGTGCAATCCACAGGAAAAAAGCGTCGAGGTGGCCAAAGTGCGCCAGCACTGCGGCCGAGGTGCCCAGCGCGACAGCGTTCTGCACCAGCATCACGATCGGAAAGATGCCGGTAAAACCGAACGCGATACACAGCGCGGCAATCCAAGCATTATTGGTAAACACTCGTGCCGCGAACGCGGTTTCGCTGTATTCCGAGTAGTAGTTGATGAAGTCGTCTTCGGCGTATTGCTGCAGGCCAGCCTCAGTGCCATAAAACTGCAGCAGTTCGGGGTTCATTTGATGCCAGAAGAATGATCCCATCGCAACCAGCACGGTGAATAGTGCCGCCGCGAGCGTCCACCAGCGCACCCGGTAGAGGGATGCGGGTAGCTGTTCGACAAAAAATTCCTGCAGCGTCAGCAGAGGGTTGCGGCGGATGCGCGTAAACCGCATCCGGGCTTGTGACATGAAGACCGAAAGCGTGGCGGTTTGGGCCGATTCGCCATAGGTGGTGCGCATGGCCGAAATATCGCTGGCACCCGACTGGTAGCGGGCGATGAGTTCGTCGGCTTCAACGCCAGTGAGCTCGCGTTTATTCGCGAGCTGTCGCAAGCGCTGCCACTCTGCCTGCCGGGCTTCGGCGTAAATGTCCATGTCCATGTGGTGCAATCTTTCCATGACTACACGAGCGGACGCTGTCGGTTTGCCGACCGATTCAGACGAGATCATCGTCGGTGAGGGCGTTGCGCTGGCGGTGCCGCCCGCTGGATTCTTGTTGCGGGCGCTGGGATCGATCATCGATGTGGCGCTCATCGCGCTGGGTTATTTGCTCAGCCTCTGGCTGCTGGGGATGATTCTGGTTGCTTGGATACACGACACCGGCGTCATGATTGAAGACGCCTGGATTCCGGTGTTCATGATTATTTGGGCCGTGTTTTGGGGGCTGGTGGTGCCGGTCACGATCGAAACGCTGTCGCACGGCCGCTCACTGGGGAAGCTCGCGGTGGGGATTCGGGTGGTGCGCCTGGATGGCGGCTCGATCAACTTCCGGCATGCGTTTGTGCGCGGGCTGACGGGATTGGTCGAGATTTTTATGACCTTCGGTTCGGTTGCGGCGCTGACGGGCGTGCTGTCGCCGCGCGGTCAGCGGGTGGGCGATTTACTCGCCGGCACCTACGCGCAGCTGGAGCGGTTGCCGCGTCCGCAACCGCTGGTGTTGATGCTGCCACCGGGGCTCGAAAATTGGGCCGCGATTGCGGATGTTTCGCGGCTTCCCGACCGGGTTGTGCGACGCATCCGTGATTTCTTTTTGCAGGCCGACAAACTCACTCCCGCAGCTCGCAGCGCGCTGGCGGCTGATTTGGCGCGTCAGGCGAAACCCTACGTGCATCCGGTGCCAGATGTGGGGGCCGAGGTGTTCCTGGTGGCCATCACGGTGGTGCGCCGCGAGCGTGAGCGGCGCGCTCTTGAAGCCCGCGCCCGCCGCATCGCCCGCCTCACCCCGACCCTCGAACAGCTGCCGTATCAGCTCCCGAATCGTTAGGCGGTTCGGCACAAGACCGGCACAGTGAAAACCGCGGTTAGCGGTTTTCGAGCAGACCAGCACAGTGTCGACCGTGCGGGCGAACCGGCAAATGCCGCAAGAGCTCGCCCGCGGGACCAGGTGCTTGACGGTTCATAGTCTGGTGGTAGTCTCTCTATGAACGCCCCGGTGATGCCTCTGTTTTGACACGCACCCGGGGCTCCTGTTTTCCTACAGCCGCCCGGCCTTCTTCAGTTCGAGGTACTTATCCGCCAGTAGGGGTGGCAGATCCAGTGGCGGTGCTGAAATTGGCACCGCGCCCGACTGGGTAATTGCCCGCTCAACTCGCCGTGCATCCAGAGTTGCCCGTTCGGCAGCCGCGGCCCGCAGCACCTGTTCACGATCGCCCAACGTGGTCACCAGTTCTGCCACGCTCGGGTCGCTTGCCGAAGCGACCACCACGAGGTGCTTTCGGGTGATGTCGGGCAGCATTTCGAGCAGCGGCCGCGATGCGGCGGCGTGCTCGGCAGTGGTGAGCAGCACCACGAGTGCCCGCTGCGTGGTGAATTCGCGCACCAGCCGGGGAATATCGTTCCACGCGGTTTCGATGAGCTCGGGTTCGACGGTCGCCATCGACTCAACCATTTTTGATAGCAGTGTGGCACCGCTGGCATCGTGCACCCGTGCCCGCACCCGGCGGTCGTAGGCGATCAGCGACACCCGGTCGCCGGCTTGGCTGGCCAGCGCGGCCAGCAGCAGGGATGCTTCGATTGCGGTGTCGAGGCGGGTTTCGTCGCCGATGCGGGCGGCCGCCGCGCGTCCGGTGTCGATGACAATAATGACCTGCCGGTCGCGTTCGGGTCGCCAGGTGCGCACCACGAGGTCTTGTTTACGGGCGGTTGCACGCCAGTCGATCGACCGCACATCGTCGCCGCGCACATAGTCGCGCAGCGAGTCGAATTCGGTGCCCTGGCCGCGCACCTGCAGGGTGGTGGCGCCGTCAAGTTCGCGCAGCCGCATCACCCGCGACGGCAGGTGCCGGCGCGAATTGAATGGCGGCAGCACCCTTACCCGGCCCGGTGCACTGATGGTGGCCTGTCGCGCCAGCAGATGCAGGGGTCCCCATGACCGGATCACCACGCCCGCGGTGGTGCGGTCGCCGCGACGCCACGGATGCAGCGTGTGCGTGAGCGCTCGACGCTCGCCGGCAGGGATGACGACACGATCACGCATCCTGCCCGCCCCGGCCGACGGTTCCCACAGATCACGGAACTGGGCGTGCATCCCGCGCCCCAGATTGGTGATCAGCACGCGCGACTCAACCGGTTCGCCGAGCCGCACTCGGCCGGGAAGTTCGCGTTCAATGCGCACTTTTCGTGCCGGTGCTGCCAAGCTCAGGTCGATGATGCCGAGCAGCAGCCAGCAACCGAGCACCGCGCCGAGGGTGCCAAAAGCGCTGCTCGGTGCATCCCCGAATATCACCAGCGGGATGATGCCAACGAGCAGTAGCGCCGCGTAGAGAGGACTGATTGCCACTAGACCGGCACCCGCACCTGCTGCATGATCGACGCGAGCACCGAGTCAGCCGAGACTCCCTCGAGCTCGGCCTCGGGCTCGAGCGCGACGCGGTGTCGCCACACCGGCTGCACCAGGTGCTGGATGTGGTCGGGCGTCACCGCCGGGTAGCCGTGCAGATAGGCGAGGGCCTTCGCCGCGCGCAGCAGCATGGTGGCACCACGCGGTGATACGCCCATTCGCACCGACGGTGATTGTCGAGTGGCGCGGGCGAGATCGACCATATAGGCGAGGATTTCGGGGCTGGCCTGCACCTGCTGCGAGGCCCGCTGCGCCTGCAAAATTTCGTCGCGGCCAATCACGGCCCGCACTCCGGCGGTGTTGAGATCGCGCGGCGAAAAACCGGCGGCGTGACGGCGCAGCACCTCAAACTCGGCGTCGCGCGGGGGCAGATCGAGCACGAGCTTCATGAGGAAGCGGTCAAGCTGCGCCTCTGGAAGCGAATAGGTGCCCTCAAATTCGATCGGGTTCATGGTGGCGGCAACCATGAATGGTTCGGGCAGTGGTCGGGTGACACCGTCGGCCGACACCTGCCGCTCTTCCATCGCCTCGAGCAGTGACGACTGGGTTTTGGGCGGGGTGCGGTTGATTTCGTCGGCGAGCAGCAGGTTGGTAAATACCGGCCCTTCACGAAACTCGAATTCGCCGGTGCGGTTGTCGTACACGAGCGAGCCGGTGACATCCCCGGGCATCAGGTCGGGGGTGAACTGCACTCGCTTGGTGTCGAGGCTGAGCGCCTGGCTGAGGGTTCGCACCAGCAGGGTTTTGGCGGTGCCGGGCACACCTTCGAGGAGCACGTGCCCGCCGGCGAGTAGTGCCACCAGCAGGCCATCCACGGCTTCGTCCTGGCCGACGACGGCCTTACCGACTTCGGCGCGTACCTGCGCGAGTTGATTACGAATTGAATCGGTCATCTGGGTTCCTTCGCTCTCGAAGTGGGGCAAAAGTGGTGGGGGTTTCGGAAGCAGTATTGCCGCGATGCTTGGATTCACGGCCCACGGCGGCGCGCACACGACGTTCGAGCTCGGCGCAGGCATTGGCGAGATCGACCATCTCGCCGGCGTTTTCGGGGATGCGGGTGATCAGCACAGCGTGCGCATGGTCGCGGGGAACATGGGCAAGCGCGGCGCAGGCGTCGGCGACGGCTTCGGCACTGGTGTTGCGGCCGATTCCGGCGAGGTCGGCAATGCGGTCGAGGGTGCCGATTCGGATGGCGTCAAGTGCGTGGATGTGGGCGCCTGCCTGGCCGTAGAGTCGGGCGCGTCCCTCGATAGTTTCGTTAGCGGGCACCGCGACCGGTAGTCGTTCGGCGACCAGCGGGCCAAAACGGCGACCGTATGCCAGGCAGGCGGTGATGCCGGCAATTATTAGCAGGATTATTGCCGGTAGCTGCCACTGCGGCACATAGGCTGAACGCGCGGTCTGTTCGGGAAGGTCTTTCAGGCTCGGGACGTACCAGACCAGGTGGGGGTTTTCGCCGAGCACGTTGATGGCCATCGCCGCGTTGGCGTGGCTGGCGATGTTGCCGTTGGTGAGTACGAGCGGCTGCCCGATCACGGTCACTTTTGTGGCGGCGCCGTCGCCGCTGCCGGTCACGAGTGCGTAGCCATTTTCACCGCGGTAGCAACCGTGGGCATCCCCTGTGGGTGAATATTCACTGCCGGAAGTGGTCGAGATGCGCGGGGCGCGGCTGCCGAGATCTCCACAGTCGCTACCGGCCGGCAGCGACTGCTCGGGATCGGACTCTTGGGCGCCGGCCACCTGTGCCACATCTTTCACCCATTGCCGGCCGGTGTAGTTGGGCGAGAGCACGATGAGATGGTCGACATTGAGCTGCCGGATGCGTTCCCAATCGTCGCTATCGAGCAGCGTCGAGGTGTCAGACACCACGAGTGTTGTTTGGGGTGAGACGGCGTCTTCGGTGTCGTCGAGCGAGTCGGTTTGTTGCACGCTGACGCCGTGGTCTTGCAGCACCGATACGAGCGCTTTGGTGCCGCTGGGGCGCGGCGAATCGGGGCTGAGGGGGATGCCGTCGGCGCTGCTGACCTGAGCGCCTCGGATCAGCACCGTCACGAGGGTGAGTACTACGAGCCCAATACCGATATAGATCCAGGCGGATGACTTCCGCCACCACTGGCGCGGTGTTGGCGAGAGTGTGGCATTTGGTTCGACGGGATTGACCTGCTCGACCGAGCTGGTTTGGCTGGGTGGGGGCGATGTCGTTGCTGTGGTGGGTGTCACGGTGCCCCCGCTGGAGTGGTGTTCGTTGCGGCAAGCTCGGCGATTTTGGGCCGGGATGATTCGAGCCGCTCATCAAGCGCCCGCAGTGCCTCATAGCCCGTGCGGGTGCCGGCGACGCCGAGATAGCGCACCTCGTCGAAGCGGTCGGCTGCGCGGTGGAGCTCGCCCGCCTCAGCAGGAAACACGCGTACGGCGGCAGCGGCCACACCCTGCGCGGTGGTGCCGGGGCGCAGGGCGATCAGGGTGCGGTCGCTCAGTGCGCGTGAGATGGCACGGAATCGTTCGGCGATTGCGAGGCTCCAGTCATTTTGGGATGCGGCTGCCTCGGCCGCTTGCCGGAGCTCGATGGCCGAGCGCGGGTCATCCTCGAGGAATACCGCACCGGGTTTCGCCGCACGTCGAGCGATTGCGCGGGGCCGCCCCAGCAGCACGAGCCCGGCGATGAGCGCGATCAAGAGCACCAGCAGCACAATCGCCCAGGGGTTGATGCCGCTGCCTTTGAAGCCGCCGTCCATAACGAGGTTTGCGAGCTGTTCCCACAACCAGGCGAAAAATTCTTCAATGAAGTTTGGTTTTGCCTGCTGATATTCCTGTTTGCTCAGCTCTTGCAGCACCCAGTCGCGAGCCTCGGGCTCGTCGGGCATAAGCGGTGGGGTGACGGCGAAAAAAATCAAGATGATTGACCCGTGTTTCTAGTGTCGCCGCTACCCGCATCCGTACCTGTGGTGCGGTCAGTATCCGCATTCCCCGACGGCTGGGGTGAACCGTAGGGGGACACGGGCTGGTCGTACTGCGGAGCGGGGCCGGGCTGCGGGGCAGCTGGCTGGCTCGCATACGGTTGATTCGAAAATTGCTGGCTCGGGTATTGCGGGGCAGAGTATGACTGGCTCGGGTATTGCGGGTCAGGGTATGTCTGGCTCGGATACTGCGGGCCAGCGTATGACTGACCAGGGTACGGCTGACCAGGGTGCGGCTGGCCCGAATATGGCTGGCCAGGGTAGGGCTGCGGATATGGTGGTGCCGGATAGCCCGATTGCGGGCCCGTGTATGCCGGCTGAGCGGGTTCGGGAGCCGGCCCGAGGTCCGGTGCCGTCCAGGGCTCTGGATCAACCGGCTCTCCGGCGGCGACCTGTTCGGCGGTGCGCTGCAGATGGATGTTGAGCCCCTCTTTTCGCATCCGCAAATCGGCATACATAATTACCGCGTTACCGCTAGTCAAAATGAGTGTCAGCGTGCTCACCAGCGTCGAAAACACCACCATAACGATTGACGCAAAAATGGCCAGGCCGGTGACCACCGGCTCTTGGCCGCTGGCAGCATCGCCGAACGGCACGAGCAGCTGCGTGAACAGTGGTACGAACACCGAACCCAGCAGACCGATCACCTGCGTGACCACGCTAATGATGATCCCGAGTACCAGCACTGTTCCCAGTGTGCGCCAAAAGTATTTATTAGACAGTCGCCAGCTGCGCTTCAACGCGGCACCCGGGCCGAGATTTTCAAGCGCGATTGCTGACGGGCCAAACAGCAGCTTGATCTGGAAAAAAGACAGGGCGGCGGTCAGCGCCAAGATGATGACAAACATCAAGACGATGACCGACACAATGACACCGACGTTCGGATCGCCGCCGGCTGATGAAGAAAACGACCAAAACACCAGTAGCGCGCCAAGTCCACCGGCAACCAGCACGATACCGAGCTGGATGAGCCCCATCAGCAGGATGTAGCCGATCATGGCCCACATCCGCTTTGTAGCTCGGCGCCACGCTTGACCGAAACTGAGCGGGCGATTGACCGCGGCTGCGGCAACCACCTGGGCGATGATCACCTGCAGTAGTGCTGAACCGAGCAGGCCGATGATGAAGCCCGGAACCATCGAAAGCAGCAACCAGAACGGAAATCCCAGCGCAATGGCGAGCCCGTCTTCACCGCCTGCTCGTGCCAGCCGATCGGCCGCCCAGATCACCGTCAGCAGCGGGCCCGCGATCATCAGCAGCGAGGTGACCGCATTAATGATCAGCCCCGAACCAACCGAAACCGCGGCATTGGTGCGCAACAGCTTAAATGTTGTGCCGAGAACCTCACCAAAATTGAGCGGCCGCAGCGGGAAAAGCCCCGGTGCCGGCGCTGCCACCCAGCCAGTAGGCCCCATCTGCGCCGACCCGGTGTCCCAGCTCGCAGAACTGCCATAAGCGTTGAACTGCGGCGGCGGTGGGGTCGGTGGCAAGTTCGTTCCCTGGTCGAATTGGTTCACACGGCAATGGTTGCACAGTAGCTTCCCCCAATCTCGAAAACTCCACAGCTAACATTGGAGGCAGATTATTGGCAGCGTGACGTGGTGCGCCGCCGACTGAACAGGCAGCCGACTCAATAGGAGGTTTCATGGCCGAGCGCATTCTGGTGGTCGACGACGACACTCCACTGGCAGAAATGATCGGCATCGTGCTCGAGTCGGAAGGATACGACCCCGACTACTGCGCCGACGGCGCCGCAGCGCTTGCCAAATTCCGCGAGGTCGACCCCGACCTGGTGCTCCTCGACGTGATGCTGCCGGGGATGGACGGCATCGAAATCTGCAAGCGCATCCGTGCCGAATCGGGTGTGCCCATCATTATGCTCACCGCTAAAGCTGACACCACCGACATCGTGCGGGGCCTTGAGGTTGGTGCGGACGACTACATCGTCAAACCTTTCAACCCGAAAGAGCTCGTAGCTCGAATTAAGACGCGGCTGCGGGGCAGCCAATCGGAGAGCCCGGAGCTGATCCGGGTGGGCGATATCACCATGAACGTGGCCGCCCACGAGGTGCTGCGCGGTGACGAACCGATTAACCTCACGCCGCTCGAATTTGACCTGCTGCTGACCCTCGCTTCGAAACCACAGAAGGTGTTCACTCGCGAAGAGCTGCTCGAACAGGTGTGGGGATACCAGTACAAATCCGATACTCGCTTGGTGAACGTGCACGTGCAGCGGCTGCGCTCGAAGGTTGAGCTCGACCCGGATCAGCCGAAGATCGTCACCACGGTGCGCGGGGTTGGGTACCGGGCGGGACACACACCCGCGTGACCGGCACATCCACGGAACTGGTGCGGGTCAAGCTCGACACCAGTACGCTTCGCGAAGAGTCAAACCGGTCGCTGCGGGGCGAGCCACTGCCCGGAAGCTGGCTGCGTCCCACCGGGATCCTCGCGAATATGCGTTTTCTCTGGCGCACCTCGCTGCCGTATCGGGTCACCCTCGTGGCTGTGGGGCTGACCACGCTGACCGTGCTCGTCGTCGGTCTGGTGATGGGACACGCTATCGCACGAGACCTCTACAGCTCGCGTGTGAGCGAGATCGTCAGTGAAGCCGATCGCGCTGGAACCGCCGCCCGGGCAGCGTTCGCTGCCGGCGCTGAAAGCGACGAGACCGTGTTGACCTCGCTGCGTCAACAGGCGCTACAGACCGCATCCGAACAGGCCGCAAACTCGCGCGGATACGCGTTCTATCGGGCGCCCCAAACCAGCAGCTCAGTTGGCCTGCAAAACATCGCCTCAGACGTGCAAGTGGCCGAACTCATCACCGACGAACTTCGCACTGCAGTGCGCGGAGATAGCGAGAATCTGCACTATCAATCGGTGGCGCTCCCCGGCCGTGAGGGTGAAGGCGACATTCCCGGAGTGATCGTCGGAACCGGGGTCAACGTCCCAACAGTGGGTATGTTCGAGTATTACCTGGTCTACTCGCTCGAAGGCTCACAACAAACCCTCGATTTTGTGCAGCGCACCCTCGTGGTTTCGATGGTCATCCTGGTGTTGCTGGTGGCGGTGATCGTCGGTGGGATTACTCGCGCGGTGATCCGCCCCATCCGCACCGCAGCGCGAGCCAGTCTCAAACTTGCGGATGGTGAGCTGGGCCAGCGGGTACCGGTGCGTGGTGAAGACGATCTCGGGGTGCTCGCTCGCTCGTTCAACCAGATGGCCGACAACCTGCAGCGTCAAATTGAGCAGCTCGAACATCTATCGAAGGTGCAGCAGCGGTTCGTTTCGGATGTGTCGCACGAGCTGCGAACCCCGCTCACCACTATTCGCCTCGCCGGCGGTATCGTGTATGCCCGGCGCGACGAATTCGACAAGGCGTTCGCGCGTTCCGCTGAACTTTTGCACGACCAGATCGGCCGCTTTGAACTGCTGCTCAATGATCTGCTTGAAATTAGCCGCTATGACGCCGGTGCCGTCGAAATGCTTCGTAAACCGAACAGCCTCGGTGCGATCGCTGATGATGTCATCGGCTCGATGAGCCAGGTAGCGCTCGATCACGGCGTGGAACTCATCTTCCTCGAACCCGAACGGTTGGTCGAGGCCGAGTTTGACGAGCGGCGCATCACTCGCGTGGTGCGCAACCTCATCGCCAATGCCATCGAGCACAGTGAGGGGCGACCCATCGTCATCACTGTCGACAGTAACGCCACTGCAGTCGCCATCTCGGTGCGTGACTACGGCCTCGGTATGGCGCCCAACCAGGCCGAACACGTGTTTGAACGCTTCTGGCGAGCCGACCCCTCGCGTAAGCGCACCATGGGCGGATCAGGTCTTGGCCTGGCTATTTCACAGGAGGATGCGCAGCTGCACGGCGGATGGCTGCAGGTGTGGTCGAGACCGGGAATGGGCTCAAATTTCCGACTCACGCTGCCGCGAACGGCGGGCGACAGTATTGTTTCGTCTCCGCTGCCGCTCGAGCCCGAGGACGCCGGTGCTGAATCATTCCAGGCGCCCAGCTACTGGGGATATGTTGTTCGTCGTATCGGGGCGGTCGACGACCCCGACCTGCCCGAAGTCAGCAACCACACCCCGAGTGCCGGCGAGCCGCCAGCATCCGGCGCAAGTGACCATCAGGGAGATCCGCAATGAAACGCGTTTCGCGTCTAGCTGCGCTCGCACTCGCCGGCACTGTGGCGCTGGCGGGATGCGCGTCGATCCCGATGGAGGGGTCGGTTGAGCTGGCTCGCCATGTCGAACAAGACCGAGAACAAGGCGTGCGCTATTTCCCGGCCGGGCCGCTGACCGGCGGTAGTCGCGAAGAAATCGTGCAGGGTTTCCTCGATGCTGGTACCGGTGTGCAGGATAATTTTGCGGTGGCACGCCAATTTCTCGCCTCCGAATCTGCCGACCAATGGCGTCCAGAGCAGCGCACCATCGTTGCCGGCGGCCAAGCATCCATGAAAACACTCGCCACCAACCTCGTTGAGGTGACGCTGCAAAGTTACGGTGAGGTTGACGCCGCCGGGAATTACACGTTCTATGTACAACCCAAGAGCGTGACCCTGCAATTTAAACTGGCGCAGATCGACGGTGAGTGGCGCATTCAAGAGGCACCGGACGCGATCGTGCTGCAGCGGCAGGCGTTTGTTGACCTTTTCCACTCGCTGACCCTCGAATATTTCGATAGCCAATTCACCTACACCACCGGTGACCTGCGCTGGGTTATGACAAACCGTGACGAAGCTACGCGCGCTACCCAGCTGCTGCTCGAAGGTCCGAACCAGTGGTTGGCTCAGGGTGGGGCGGTGCGCAGTGCAATTCCTGCCCAGGTGCGTCTGCTCGAACCGGTGCGCACCGACGGTAATACCGCGATCGTGAATCTGAGCGATAAAATCTCACACATGCCGCCCGATCAGCTGAGCCTGGTGCGGCTGCAACTCGAGCAAACCCTCAAACCGGTGCTCGAAGTGGGAGCGGTGGAAATCCGTGTCAATGGCGCCAAACTTGATGTCCAGCTGCCGCAGCCCGGCCGTGTGTTGCTCGAAACCGAAGTGAAATCGGCACCGCTGGTGGCGCAGGGGCAGCAGGTCGGTTATCTCTACGGCACCGAGTTGCGTGAACCCCAGGGCGCGGCAAACGTTGAGTCGGTGGTGGTTGATCAGAAGGTGATTCGCGGTGCGCTGTCGCTTTCGCGACAAACCGCGGCGCTGCTCACTAAGGATGCGACGCTGGCGATGCGTTTTGCCGACACCGAACCGCAGTTGATCGACACCCGACCCGGCCAGATCGAGCCGTCGCTCGACAACTGGGACTATGTGTGGACGCAGTCGACCGAGCAGCCGGGGTTGTGGGTCACCAAAATCGGCGAGACATATTCTGAAGAGATTGCACTTCCCGAAGGGGTGCGGGATGATTTCATCTCGTTCCAGCCCTCGCGCGATGGCGTACGGATGGCCTTCCTTTACAAGGACGATGACCGGGTCGTGTTGGCAATTTCACCGATTCAGCGGGATGAAGCGGGCACGCCGGTTGGATTCGGTGAACCGCTGCTGTTAAAAATGCCCGGTGCGGCGGCGGCCGATGTTGCCTGGGTTGATCGGAACACGGTCGCCATGCTGGTCGACGTTCCCGACGGCTCAACCGATGTGCGTATTTACCGTGTTGGCGGCGAGCTCACTTCGCTCGGCACCATTCAGGATGCGGTGCAGGTGGCGGGCTCGAATTCGCTTGCCGGGATGCGCATCATTGACCGCAATGGCACGCTCTACGCATCCCACGGCACGGGGTGGCGATCGAATGCGGCCACCGTGAGCTTCCTATTCGCGCAGGAGTAGGGAATTGTTCGGCCAGCGCTGGGTAGACAGCGCGCGGGATGCGTTGGGGATGCTTTTCCCGGTGCGTTGCGCTGGCTGCGGGCAGCCCGACCGCGATGTTTGTTCCCAGTGCCGTGAGGCGCTTGGCACCGGGGCGCCGGTGATCGAGCTGCTGGCGCCGGAGCTGCCGCTGGTTACTTCAGCCGCCTATGACGAGCGGATGAAGCGCATCGTGGATGCCTATAAAGAACGCGGTCGGGTAGACACTGCGGCGGTGCTCGCGCCGTTTTTGCGGCAGTCGATTGCCGCGCTCGTGCATCAGCAGTGGTCGCTGGCGAGTGCGGGCGAGCTGCTTTTGGTGCCGGTGCCTTCGGCGCGTGCGGCCACCGCCAGGCGCGGCTATGACCATCTGCAAGTGCTGGCACAGCGGGCATTGCCGCGGGCAAACACTGTGCGGGCGCTGCGCCCGGCGAGGCGGGTGCAGGACCAGTCGACGCTGGGGCGGGATGCTCGTGAACGAAACCTGCACGGGGCGCTGGTGGCGCATCCCGCGGTGGCAAACCGGCATTGCATCGTAATTGACGATCTGGTGACCACCGGTGCGACCGCTCGCGAAGCGGTGCGAGCACTACGGGCGGCGGGCGGTCAGCCGCTGGGTGTGGCGGCGATAGCGAGGGTGGCGAAGCGGTACGGCTGAGCCGGAATCGTAACTCGGAACGCCTTTGTTTAGGCAACCGCTAAGGAAACGGCGAGTAACCATCTTCTATAATTGAAGGACAATTCAACCCCGCGTGGGGATGCTCCAATCACAGACCTGGCGCCCCGCGCTCGAAGATGAGGAGGGTGCGATGGACATCACCATCTCCGGCCGTAACACCGAAATCCCCCAGCGCTTCCGGGACTACGCGGAAGAAAAAATTACTGCAAAGGTGCAGCAGCTTTCGGGTCGGGCCCAGGCCGTAGAAGTGAAACTTCGCAAACGCACCGACCGTGCTGGTAATGAGCTTGACCGGGGCAAGGTAGAGATTACGGTCTTTGGTCCCTTCCCCACTGTTCGAGCCGAAGCTGAGGGTGGCGACAAATATGCCGCCTTCGATATCGCCCTCGACAAGCTGGTTGAGCGTCTTCGCCGCATGAAAGACCGCCGCAAAGACCACCGCGGTAAGAGCCTCACCGAGGCATCGGCCGAAGATTTTGCCGGTCTCGACATTGTGCCCGCTGACACCGGCGTGCTCGACATTGTTGCCGGTCGCGTGGCATCCAACCAAGAAGAGGCTGCCGAAGACGAGCAGTACCCCGCAGATGACTACAGCCCCGTGGTAATCCGCGAGAAGGTGTTCGCACCCAAGCAGATGACCGCTGAAGAAGCGGTTGACCACATGGAACTGCTCGGTCACGACTTCTACCTCTTCATTGAGGCGAAAAACCAGCGTCCGGCCGTGGTGTACCGCCGCCGCGGTTGGGACTACGGTGTGATCTCGCTCGACGAGAACGGTCAGACTGACGTCTAGTCATTGATATCGCGCTTGGCCGCAGCTCCGCATCCGGGGAGTTGCGGCCAAATGCGTTCGCAGTCAACTTTTGTGCAACGCAAGACGAGTACCATTGAGCAAGTTCTTTCGGGCCCGCGGGCTCGAAATGCCAATAAGAGTGGCAGCAAGACCGTTTTGAGGAGTCGGCTTTGGCCAATTTTTTCGAGAAGATGCTTCGCTTCGGCGAGGGACGTCAGCTCAAGCGTCTGGAGCGCATCGCCGAACAGGTAAATAAGCTCGAAGATCTCTACCTGGATCTCAGCGATGAAGAGCTGCGCGCTCTCACCGACGACTTCCGCGAGCGGTACCAGGCCGATATTGATGCCGGTAAGAGCGAACAAGATGCGCTCGATGCGCTCATGCCCGAGGCGTTCGGTGCGGTGCGTGAGGCAGCCGGCCGCACGCTCGGCCAGCGTCACTACGACGTGCAGCTCATGGGTGGCGCTGCGCTTCACGGCGGAAATATCGCCGAAATGAAAACCGGTGAGGGAAAGACCCTCGTCGCCACCCTGGCCGCCTACCTCAACGCCATCCCCGGTAAGGGCGTGCACGTCGTCACCGTGAACGACTTCCTCGCCTCGTACCAGTCGGAGCTGATGGGGCGCGTGTATCGCGCCCTCGGTATGACCACCGGCTGCGTAGTTACCGGGCAGTCGCCGGCACAGCGCCGCGAGCAGTATGCCGCCGACATCACCTACGGCACCAACAACGAGTTTGGCTTCGACTATCTGCGCGACAACATGGCCACCTCGGTTGAGGAACGAGTGCAGCGCGGCCACCACTTTGTGATCGTTGACGAGGTCGACTCGATTTTGATCGACGAGGCGCGCACGCCACTGATCATCTCGGGTCCGGCATCAGGCGAGGCCAACAACTGGTATTCGGTGTTCGCCAAGATCGCGCGTCGACTCAAAGAAGACCGCGACTACGAGGTCGACGAAAAAAAGCGCACGGTGGGTGTGCTCGAACCGGGTATCGACAAGGTGGAAGACCTGCTCGGTATCGACAACCTCTATGAGCAGGCCAACACCCCGCTGATTTCATTCCTGAACAACGCCATTAAGGCGAAGGCACTGTTCCGCCGCGACAAAGAATATGTCGTGCAGAACGGCGAGGTGCTCATCGTTGATGAGCACACCGGCCGCATCCTGCCCGGCCGCCGCTACAACGAGGGCCTGCACCAGGCAATCGAGGCAAAAGAAAACGTGCAGATCAAGGCCGAGAACCAGACGCTCGCCACGGTCACGCTGCAGAACTACTTCCTCATGTACGACAAGCTCTCGGGTATGACCGGTACCGCCGAAACCGAGGCAGCCGAGTTCAACTCGACCTATCACGTCGGTGTGATCCCAATTCCCACCAACAAGCCGATGATCCGCATCGACCAGCCCGACCTCGTCTACAAGAACGAGGTGGTCAAGTTTGACCAGGTGGTTGAAGACATTGTCGAGCGACACGATGCTGGCCAGCCGGTGCTGGTGGGTACCACCTCGGTTGAAAAGAGCGAATATCTCTCGAAATTGCTCGCGCGTCGCGGCGTGAAGCACGAGGTGCTCAACGCCAAGAACCACGCCCGTGAGGCCGCGATTGTGGCGCAGGCGGGGCGTAAGGGCGCAGTCACTGTGGCTACGAACATGGCCGGTCGTGGTACCGACATCATGCTCGGTGGTAACGCCGAGTTCATCGCGGTTGCCGAGATGGCGGCGCTCGGGCTCGACCCCGAAGAAAACTCGGAAGAGTACGAGGCCACCTGGCCCTCGGTGCTCGACCGAGTCGAAGAAGAGGTCAAGGCCGAAGCACAAGAGGTTGCCGAACTCGGTGGCCTGTATGTGCTCGGCACCGAACGTCACGAATCGCGCCGTATCGACAACCAGCTGCGCGGTCGCGCGGGACGTCAGGGCGACCCCGGTGAATCACGTTTTTATCTGTCGATGAACGACGACCTGATGCGACTGTTCAACACTGGTGCGGCCCGCGCACTCATGGCTTCGAGCTCGATTCCCGACGAGATGGCGATCGAGTCGGGCCTGGTAACAAAATCGATTCGACAGGCACAGACCCACGTCGAAGCTCGTAATGCCGAGATCCGCAAAAACGTGTTCAAGTACGACATCGTGCTGAACGAGCAGCGCGAGGCCATCTACTCCGACCGCCAGTCGATCCTCGAGGGTGACGATCTGCGCGACAAGGTGAGCGGATTCATCACCGGCGCGATCGATGCGATCGTTGCCGAGCACACCAGTGCCGGCGCCCCGGATGACTGGGAAACTGAAACGCTCCAGGCCGAGCTCTCCCAGCTGTATCCGATGTCGGTGACGGTTGACGAAATTATCGAGGATGCTGGCGGGCTCGACCAGATCAGCGTTGAACGCCTCGAAGAAGAGCTGCACGCCGACGCAAAAATCGCCTATGAGCGTCGCGAAGAGGAGCTCGGCGAAGAGGTCATGCGCGAGCTCGAGCGTCGCGTGGTGCTGCAGGTTGTCGACCGCAAATGGCGTGACCACCTCTACGAAATGGATGCGCTCAAGGACGGTATCGGGCTGCGAGCCATGGCGCAGAAGAACCCGCTGGTTGAATACCAGCGTGAGGGCTTTTTGATGTACCAGCAGATGCTCGGTGCGGTGCGCGAAGAGTCGGTCGGCTTCCTCATGAACCTTGATGTTCAGGTCAACGAGGTTGAAGACGCCGACGGCAACACTCGCCGTCACCTGGTGATGCGCTCGAAGGGACTCGAGCCGAAACCGCAGGCGAAGCTGAACTACTCGGCCGCCGACGAATCGGGCCAGGTGCGAGTCACTGACGGTAAGGGCGCGGTTAATGAAAAGGCCACCCGGGACGCGATGCGCCGCGAAATGGTGCAGGGCACGGCTTCGGCCATGCAATCGGCGGCGGCAACCAGCAACGATGCCGAGAGCGAAGTGACCAAGCAGGCCACAAAGTCGACCGGCAAATCGGCTAAGAGTCGTGGCAAGGCCAAGCGCAAGTCGGGCAACCCCGGCAAGGGCGATGCATCCCAGGGCCGCTCGGCAGCCGATCTCGCTCGCGAGCAGGCGCAGACCAAGAAGGCGCGTGGCGCTCGCGGCGCATTCGGCGAAAAGAAGTAGGCATGCGGCAGTGGGCGGGCGCGTTTAACGCCCGCGACCTTGCCGGCACCCCGGTGGGTGACGCAACTATCCGCCGGGGTGTGCTGTTTCGATCGGGTAAGCCAGAGGCATGGTTGCCACAGGGGTGGCAGGATGCGGCGGCTGACGGTGCACGACGCGTAATCGACCTGCGCGATCCGCGTGAGCTGCGCGAACCGATCAACGGCGCCGAAGCTGCCGGGGTGCGGTACGAGTCGATGCCGATTGAAGACCCTGATGACAGCGAGTTTCGCGAACTGATGGTGCCGTACATGATGCACACCAACCAGTACCGTGACTATTTGCGGCTGTTTGGTGACCGGGTGGCCGCGGCAGTGGCGCGTATCGCGAACGCCGGCCCCGGCACCGTGGTGTGCTGTTCGGCGGGCCGTGACCGCACTGGTCTTGTTACCGGCTTGCTGCTGCGGGCGCTCGGCGCTTCGCCGGCGACACTGCTGGCGGCAGATGAGCTTGCCACACGCACCATCAATGAGCGGCACAGGGTGTCGAACCACCCGTATGAGTCATTCCGTCCCGAACCCGCGCTCAGTGAGTGGGTCGCTTCGCGTGCCGCGGCGCTTGAACAGTTCTATGGCGAGGTGGATGCGGCGGCATTTTTGCGCGAGCACGGTGTGGCGGTTGAGCCCGCGCGCGAGTGGTTGTTTGACGAATGAACCGGCATCGCCCGGTTCTGATTGCGATTGTGGTGCAGTGCAGCGCCTCGCGCCGCTAAAGCACGTGGATGCGTTCGGCGCGCCAGCGGCCTCGCCACGATTCGAGCCGGATCGCAACCGCGCGCGCCCGTGCCCCGATATCCACCACAACGGTGCCCTCTACGACGCCCGGTCGTGGCGACTGCCACAGGCATGCGCGTGCCCGCACGGTGGGGCGGCGGACGGCCAAACCTCGCAGTGCGCGTGAGCGTTTGGCGTGCTGGGCACGCTGCAGCACCTTCGAAAACACCTCCGGCGACACCCATCGAGCGACCTGCTCGACCTCACGCACGCCGGCGATGATTTCGACAACGCTGCGGGCGAGATTTCGCAACAGCGCATCCGGATTGGGAAGCCCGGTGTCGTCGAGCTGTCGGCTCAGTGCATAGCCACCGGCAGTGGTTTCGCTGGCGGTATCGTGTGTCACCGCCGTCAGTCGAGGGCGGTTGGGGCTCGGGGCGGATGCTGTTACTGACTGGTTGGGTGATGCGGGCGCGGCACTGGTTGCGGGCATGGTTGGCTTCCGTCGTGTGGGTATCAACTGGCGGCGTTGCGCAGCTCACTGAGATTTTCACCGTAGGAAGCAAATTTGGGGCGAAAAAATAGAAACTGTGGATAACTCGCGGATGCGATACCGTTATGGGTCACACTTTTTCTGTGCAATGGGACCACCTTTTTGAAGACCTCGCCGACCAGTTCGCGGCAGAGCGCGAAGAGGCTGAGCAGCGGGCCGCAATCGACGATGAGCGCCTCCGCATCGCCCGGCTCACGGTCCGTGATCGACTGGCCGCACTTGCCGCCGGACTAAGACCCGGCGAGCACATCGGCTTGCAATTGCACACGGATGAACGCGTCGATATCGTTCCGGTTGAGTTTGGCGCTGACTGGTTTGGTGCTGAACTGGCAGGTATCGGCGGCAGCTACGGGGCGTGTTTGGTGCCGATCGCCGGGGTCGCGGCGCTGCTGCTCACGCCCGACCAGGTGGAGCGTTCGCTCGCACCGCAGCCGGCCCGCCCGAGCGTGACCGAACGGTTGAGCAGCCACATCGCCCTGCGCGATCTGGCCCGTCGACGAACCGTGTGTGAGCTGTCAACCCCGGCCGGTGCAATCACCGGCACCATCGACCGGGTCGCCCGCGACCATCTCGATATTGCCGTGCACGACCCGGAAACTGTGCGCCGCAATCGCTCGGTGCGGGTAACCCGGATCGTGCCGCTGCACGACATCATGCTCGTGCGCATCCACGCCGACTGACTGCGCTACTGCTCGGGCGTGGCAAACAGCTCGGGAATGTCGGTGAACTCGCTCTGCGCGAACCGCGATTCGCGTTCGCGCCGCTCGTATTGGTCGGCGATGTAGTCGTCGAGGGCGCGCGGTTCGACGCGCCAGTGGCCGTGCTCACCAATACGGATTGCCGCCAGCTCGTTCGATTCGACCAGCTCGCGCACAACGCTGATATCAACATTGAGCACATCGGCGACATCCGCGAGCGAAAGAAAGCGCGCGAAGCGGGATGCCGCATTTGATGTCATGCTTTCATTATTCCCGCTGCCAGCGACACTTGCTGCCCTGTGGATAACTTTTCATGGTTCTTATCAGACACGGCAAGATGACTTGCCGGGTGACATCGACCCGTCACTCAACACCGTCTGCTGTTGTCTGCAAGGATTCGCTATGTCCGCTAAACCCGCGCTCACTCGGCGCATCGACTCTCGACTCATCATCGGCATCCTGTTGGTTGTGGTGTCGATGGCGGCGGTGGCCGGCATCGTACTGGCCTCGCATCACACCCGCACCGTTTATGTTGCCAGCGACAATCTCGCGCCGGGTGAGCCGCTCACCGAAGAGCGCTTGGCGCTGGTCGAGGTGCGCGTGGACGATACGACACCCCTCTACCTGGGTCCCGACCGGCTGCCCAGCGAGCCGATCGTGATTACTCGCGCTGTGGGTGCCGGCGAGCTCATCCCGCTGAGTGCGCTGGGTGCAGCCGATCAGTCGACCGCGTCGGTGGTGGTGACACTCACCAGCTCACCGCCATCGGGCGTGGATGCAGGAAGTCGCGTTGAGCTGTGGGTGGCTCCGCCGGGGGAGCGGGCCGGTGAATATGCCGACCCGAGCGTGGTGGTGCCGGATGCCACCGTGGTGCGGCGACTCGAATCAGATCGACTCGTGGGGACAAACACGGTGGAACTCGAGCTGCGGGTGCCGAAGTCGCAGCTGCAGCAGGTGCTGGCGGCCACAACCGCTGAGGCGAGGATGCATGTGGTGCCGCTGCATCGCGAGCCAGCTACCCAACTTGGTGCCGAGGGGGAGTCATAAGCGTGGCACGCATCGTATTAGCACTCGATTTTGAGATCGAGGCGCAGTGGCTCGAAGCTATCGTCTTCGCGGGCCACGAAATTGTGGAGCGAGTGGTGGGTGCGGATGCGTTGATCGCGGCGGTCGAGCAGCACCGCCCCGATCTTGCGGTGGTGCAGGCCACATCAGAAACACTCACCGCGCGCAGCCTCGGCGCCTGCGATCGCAGCGGCGTGCGCACAATCGCGGTGACGGCATCGACGATCGAGCGACAGACAGCCACCTCGCTCGGGGTGATTGATCGGGTGGATGCGGATGCTGATTGGCAGCGGGTCGAGCAGTTGCTCGGTGCTCGTGGGCGAGGCCAGGCGGATGAGCTGCCGCTACTGCAGCTGGATGAAAACGGCCAGCTTGCTGCATCCGCCTCTGAAACGATCCCGGGCTCAAGTCCATCCGGTTCAAAACCCGGCCGGCATCGCACGCGACGCGAGCTGCGTCAGCGCGAGCGTGCCGGCGCAGCCGCCGAGCCCGCGCATCCGGTTGCAAAAGCCGAGAACACCACCGCGGAAGCTGTTACCAATCAGCCGGCACCGCAACACCGGGATGCTCTACCAGTGGTTTCGCGGCCGTCGCGAGGTCGGGTCATCGCGGTGTGGGGGCCGCACGGGGCACCGGGCAGGTCAACAATTGCCATCAATGTGGCCGCCGCGCATGCTGAGCAGGGTAAGCGAGTCATGCTCGTTGACGCCGATAGTTATGGTGGCGCAATTGGCACGCTATTGGGGATAACCGACAACACCCCCGGGCTTGCAGCAGCCTGCCGACTCGCGGGTGCCGGCTCATTGGATGCGAACGAACTGTCACGACTCGCAACACGGGTCGGGCGGGAAGCTCAGGTTTTTGTGCTTGGCGGCCTCAATAATCCCGCTCGCTGGCCAGAATTGCGCGCTGACCGCATCCAGACCACCCTCGAACACTGCCGGAATATGGCCGATGTGGTGGTGGTTGACGTCGGTTTTAATCTCGAAACCGATGAAGAACTTGCCAGCGATTTTGTCGGCCCGCGACGTAACGCGGCCACGATTGCAACGCTCGAGCACAGCGACACTGTGATGGCGGTTGCTGACGCATCGCCGGTGGGTGTTTCTCGCTATTTGCGCGCCCGGCTGCAGTTGCACGAGCTCCTTTCGCCGAACACCGAGGTGGTTGCGGTGGCCAATCGCGTGCGGCAGGGTGGCGCGGGAGGAGAACCCGCCCACCAGGTGCGTGAGGCGCTGCGACGGTTCGGGGGTATTGAATCGGTGCAGCTGTTGCCACATGATGAACGAGCCATCGCGCGAGCTCTGGCTGCCGGTGTCTCGGTGCTCGAGGCCGCGCCGCGGTCACGTTTTGCGCGTTCTGTCCGGGCCCTCGCCGAAGCTTCAGTAACCGTCAAATAAGCTGACATGCGTGTCAAGCATGTCAAACCACCTCCTGCGGCACGGCGCACTCGACGAAGCCGACCGCGAATGGCTGATGCTGCTGTCTGCCGACTCACAGCTGCTCGCCGATCTCGCCACCGCCGACCTGGTGCTGTGGGTGCACACCCGTGACGATAATTTCACCGCAGTCGGTCAAGTTCGTCCGTCCAGCGCCCCGACGCTGTTTTATCGCGACCTTGTCGGCCAGCAGATGCGTGAGCAGTGGGAGCCGGATGTGCGCCGCGCCTTTGAAGAGGGCCGCACGGTTCGTTCAACCGAACCCGACTGGTTTGACGAGATTCCCACTCAGCTCACCGTCACCCCGGTGTTTTCGTCGCGTCGCGTGGACGGTAAACGGGTGCGTTCTGAACGACCGATCGCCATCTATACGCGCCACACCAATTTGCTCAGCGGCCGTCACCTCACCCGGCAAGAACATACCTTCCGGGAGTGCGCCGAAGACCTATTCGCCATGATTGAGGCGGGGGAGTTTCCCGATCCGGACGCTCCCGAGTTTTCCCGCCGCGGTGCGCCCCGCGCCCACGATGGTCTGATTCGACTCAACCCCGATGGCGTGGTCACCTTCGCCAGTGCCAACGCGCTATCAGCGATGAACAAGCTCGGATTCGGCGGCGAGCTCGAAGGCGAAGCGCTGTCAGACGTAGCCTCGCTGCTGGTTGATGACAAGCGGCATGTTTCGGTCGATGAAGCGCTGCCGCTGGTGGTCACCGGTCGCGCGCCCTGGATGACCGATGTCGACTCGGGTGGCGTGACCGTGACGATGCGTGCCATTCCCCTGCATCGTGACGGCCAGCGGCTCGGTGCAATCGTGCTGTGTCGTGACACCACCGATGTTCGTCACCAGCAGCAGGAACTCATCACCAAAGACGCGACGATTCGTGAAATTCACCACCGGGTAAAAAACAACCTGCAGACCGTGGCCGCGCTGCTGCGCATCCAGGCGCGTCGCGTTCGCAGCGACGAGGCCCGTGAGTCGCTGCTGCAGGCAATGCGTCGAGTGTCATCGATCGCGGTTGTGCACGACACCCTTTCGAGCGGATTTTCGCAATCGGTTGATTTTGATGAGGTGTTCCTGCGGGTGATGAAGCTCGCTACCGAGGTGGCAGCCGGTGAGGGCGGGCAGACTATTCGCCCCGAGCTGCAGGGCTCGTTCGGGGCGGTGCCGAGTGAATATGCCACGCCGCTTTCGCTGGCGCTCACCGAGCTGGTCACCAATGCGGTTGAGCACGGTCTCGATGCCGGTGCAACCGAGGGTCGGGTTGTGGTTCGTGTTGAACGCACCGACGAGATGCTTTCGATCGACGTGATCGATAACGGTAAGGGGATGGCTGAAACCGGCGTCGGTAACGGGCTCGGCACCCAGATTGTGCGCACGCTCGTGGAGGGTGAACTGGGCGGCTCAATCGCCTGGAACCCCACGCCCGGTGGGGGCACTACAGTGGCGATTCGGGTGCCGCGACGCTGGGGTGTTTCGGCGACGACCGCGCAGCTGGCGGTTGTGCCGGGAGCCGATGGTCCCTTCCCTGAAAAATAAACTGGCTCGCAGGGCTGAACCTGCCCGGGAAACCTGACCGGCGCGGAGTGGCAAGCCAGGCGAGGCGCAGCTCAATCGTGCCCGCAAACCGGTTGCGGTCGAGTCAGATTACAAAACTGCTTAGGATGCGCGGCGAGCGCGGGCAGCGCGCCGTTTGAGGGCGCGGCGTTCGTCTTCAGAGAGCCCGCCCCAAACGCCCGAGTCTTGGTTGGTCTCCAAGGCGTATTGCAGGCACTGTTCGGTGACCGGGCAGCGTCCGCACACCGACTTCGCGGCGTCGATCTGCTCGAGTGCTGGGCCGGTGTTGCCGACGGGGAAGAAGAGTTCGGGGTCGGCATTCATGCAGGCAGCAGACTCGCGCCAATCCATATTGAAAAGTCTCCTCGGTTCCAAAGCGCCGAAATTTCGGCGGCAGCTGTGCACAACGTGTCACGCTGCTGCGGGGCGAACGTGGCTGCGCGCTGCGCTCTCGGCGGTTATTCAGCAGTCGCTGCCCTGATCTGAAGTATTATCTTGCCACGCAACCACGCTCTGATCAAGGAAATTTTTTGCCAGTGCATCCCGGAAACGAACCCGAAACTGATCTTCCGGCATTTGTCAACTCGCCAGTTCCGGTTCGATTGCTGGGGCTGGTGGTCGCAGCAGAGGCGCTATTCATGCTGTTTGTGGCCGGGCTGCTCGTGGTTGAGCTCATGACCGAAACGCCAAATTCGCTGGCCTCATCGATCGGGCTGGTGGTGATCGCGGTGATCGCTGTTGCCGCGTTGATCGCTGCGCTGGTGGGGATCGTGCGCCGGCAGAGTTGGACGCGCAGCTTCACGCTCATGTGGCAGGTGCTGCAGGTGGCGGCTGCGGTTGTGGTGTTGCAGGGAGATATGGCGGATGCGGTCGGCTGGGTGCTGGCAGCGGTGTCGCTATGCGGCCTGATCCTGGTGTTTAACCCGCGGGTGACGGCCTGGTTGCGCCCCGACGATGCGCCGGGGCGCTAACGCGGCCGGTTGGTTTATTTTTCGAGCAGTTTGAGTACCCGGTCGACGTGCCCCTTGGCTCGCACGTTGTAGAGCGCCTCGATGATTTTGCCTTCTTCGTCGATGAGGAAGGTGGAGCGAATCGACCCGATCACGGTCTTGCCGTAGTTTTTCTTTTCACCGTAGGCACCGTAGGTGGCCTGCACTTCGTGGCCGGGGTCGCTCAGCAGCCGGAACGGGAGTTCGTATTCCTGTTTGAAATCGGCGAGTTTGGTGACGGGGTCGGCTGAGAGTGCGAGCACTTCATAACCGGCGGCGGTGATGCGCGCCTCGCTATCGCGGAAATCGCAGGCCTCGGTGGTGCATCCGGGGGTGAACGCACGGGGGTACGTGTAGAGCACGACCCTCTTGCCGGCGAAATCGCTCAGACTGACCGTGTTGCCGTCCTGGTCGGTGAGGGTGAAAGCGGGGGCGGTGTCTCCGGCCTGAAGGCGGATAGGTTCAGTCACTTCGACTCCTTAATCGTTGGCGACGGTGTTGTGGAGTGGCGGACACTCGTCGCCATTGTCTCGCGGGCTTGCTGAATGATTGGGCGGGCGGTTGGGAAAACAAAAAAGCCCGAATGCATTGATTCGGGCTTGCGTGTGCGCCCCCAGGGACTCGAACCCTGAACCCACGGATTAAGAGTCCGTTGCTCTACCGATTGAGCTAGAGGCGCAGTTCGTCGCGTGAGCGACCTATGAATATTAGCATCATCACAGCGTCGGTGCAAATGTCGATTCTGTGCCGCGTTTTCGGCGGGATCAGTCAGAATAGAACGAACAGCAGGAAGGTGGAGCCCCCGTGGTGTCTTTGACAGTTTCGGCAAATACAAGTCTCGTTCAGCAGCGGGGCGGTGACGTCGCTATCGCCGGTGCTCGTACCGTGCGCCCGGCCAACCTGGCTGCCGTGATCGGCGAGGTGCTGGCGGCTCGGGATGCGGGCGAGACCATCGCGGTGGTCGGTGCCGGTTTCCCCGCGGCCACCAAAAAAGCCCACCTCGCGCTCGACATTTCGGCGCTCACCGGCGTCGTCGACACGAACGCCGCCGCCAATACGGTGACGTTTTACAGCGGCACCACCGTGCGCGACGCCCGTGAGCTGCTGCGCAAGCAGGGGCTCGACCTGGTTGGCTCCCCAGCCGACGGGCGCCTCACGCTGGCCGGTGCCGCCAGCACCGGTGCCCACGGCCTCAACCCCGCCGAACCAATTTTTTCGGGTGCGATCGCTGGGATTGGCCTGGTTACGATTGACGGCCAGCTGCGCAATATCGACGAACGCCGTGACGCCCAGTTCTGGTCGGCGGCAAAGCTTTCACTCGGTGCCCTCGGGGTGCCTGTGACCGTGACCGTTAAGGTGCGTCCCTACGTTGGTCTCGAGCTGCGTCAGCGCAAGCGCAACATCAACGAGCTTGTGTACGAGCTGGCTGAGGCACGCAACAAGACCGATTTTTACTGTGTCGACTGGCGGCCACTGGGAGCCGAAGCGCACCTCACCGTGGGCTGGTACAGCGACGAATCGACGCAGCCGGCGGTCGCCGCCGAAAAGCGCGCGGAACTCACCGCTGCTGAGCCCAAGCGAAAAACGGGCCGTTTCCGCCGGTTCCGTGAGGCGGTGGCTCGCCGCCTGCCCTTCCTCGCTCCGGTACTCACTCGTGCGGCGAACCGCTTTGACCGATTCGGTGAGCAGACCGAACTGCCCGCGGTGCTGGATGATGCCACCACCGAGTTCTATATTGCACCGTCTCGGATGCCGTTCGTGGTTGAGGCGCTGCAAGAATTCGCCCGTGGCCACCGCGGGCTCGGCTCCGCACGGGTGCGCATCAGTCTGGTTGCTCCGGACAATGCCTGGGCTTCGGCCGCCTACCGCCGAGAAATGGTCGCCGTAGCGGTAACGGTGCCGGCGGCAGACCGTGCCGCACTGGCCGAGGTTGAAGACCTGCTGCTGTGGCTCGGCGGTCTGCCGAACTGGGGCCGGTTCAACACGGTTACCGGTGCTGAAGCGGCCCACGTCATGCCACGGTTTAGTGACTTCTTGCACATTTGCCACGACCTTGACCCCTACGGGCAAATGCAGAACCGGGTTGCTGCCCGCCTCATCGCCTAATAATCGACTCACAATTTTTAAACGAACGGAATTTCACCCGCAATGGCCAAAAATGACCGCGACCAAATCCGCCGCCTTCGTGAAGAGGCAAACGCGCTGCGACAGCAGGCCGAAGCAAAAAAACGTCGCCAGCGGATGATCGCCCAGGTGGGGACGATCGTCGGCGCCCTGGTCGTCGTTGCGATCATCGTTGGCTTTGCGATCATGGCGCCGCAGTGGTTCGGTAACCGTCACGTTCCCGAGGCCTCGGGCAATGTCAAGGTGACAAATACCGCCGGCAAGGACGTTGAGGTGCCGATCGCGCTAAATAATGACGGCGTAACCGTCGGTAAGCAGGAAGCTCCCGACACCATCGAGTACTACCTCGATTTTTCATGCCCCCACTGCCGTGAGTATCACAAGGCAATGGACTCGACGTATCAGCAGCTCATCGGCGACGGCAAGATCAAGGTGCGGTACCACTTCATCCGCTTCGTTGACGATTACGGGATGCGTGCCGCTTCGGCAATGACTGCAGCGACTGAAGCCGAGCCGGCAAAGTTCTATCAGTTCGTGGACGACCTGTTCGAGGTGGCACCGCAGACGCAGGTTGCGTGGAGCGAAGCCGACTACGCAACGCATCTGCAGGGCCTCGGGGTGACCAACTCGGGGGTTATTGAAGCCATCCAAGAGGGGAACTACAACTGGTGGATCCTCGACCGCACTCGTGATGCCCGCTCCAGCGGTGTGCGCGGTACGCCAAGCATCGGCCTCAACGGCGAACTGCTGCAAAACCTGCCGTCACCCGCCACGATCCAATACCTGCTTGACGGGTTGAGCGAAGAAGAAGCGAAGGCGAAGGCTGAACCGACCGAGACTTCGAAGCCCTCCGAGGATGGCGAGTCTGCCACCGAGACTCCTGCCGCTACCGAAACATCAGCGGGCCAGACGCAGGGCTCGGACGAATGACGGGAGAAGCTGCGGCCGTAACCAAGCCGGCCGAACTGCCAAAGCTCTTGCAACGCCCCACAATCGGCTGGGTGCTGGTGGTGTGCGGTGTCGCGGGGCTGCTCGCGAGCTTCATGCTCAACCTCGAGTACCTGCATCTGCTCACCGATAAGGATGCGGCGCTCATCTGCGATATCAACCCGTTCATTACCTGCGGTCCGGCGATGCTTTCGAACGCGGCAGCTATTTTTGGCTTCCCGAACGTGATCGTTGGCCTCGTGTCATTCACCGTGGTGATTACCACCGGTGTTGTGCTGCTCGCCGGCGCAAAACTGCCCAGGTGGTATTTCATCGGGCTGCAGCTCGGGCTGATTGGTGCCGCCGCAATGATCACCTATCTGCAGATTTTTTCGGTTTTTGACCTCGGCAAGCTCTGCCTGTGGTGCATGATCATCTGGACATTCACCATTCCGCTGGTGACGCTCGTGACGATCTCAAACCTCGGGCATGGCGTGTTTGGTGAGGGGGCAGTGTCTCTCGGTGAACGGCTGGGGCAGTGGGCCTGGGTTGTTGTGGCCCTCTGGTATCTCATCGTGATTGCGATGATCGGAGTGGGTATGGGCGAGGCATTCGTCCTGGCCTTCCGTTATTAGCGCGACCGGATGCATCCAAGAGTTTGGCCTCGCACTCAATCGAGTGCGAGGCCATCGTTTTGTCGTCGCTAGCTTGCCTGCCGCAGTTCAGAGTCTCCGTGTGGATGCTGGTGGCGTCGTGCGGTGAGCTCAGGGAGTGGCTCAGGGCGCTCCAGCTCGGCTGTATCGGCGATGGCGTTTTGTACGCGACGCACGAGGTCGACGGTGAGCATTTCAGCGAACATGGCGTCGTCACCCGGCTGGCGGTCGGTGCGCCACTCGAGACGGTAGCGGCCGGTGGGGCCGAACAGGTCGTCGAACAGGTGGAACAGTTCGCGTTGAATCTCGGGGCTGAGCGCGGCTTCGGGGTCGAGCAGCTGCGGGCCATTGTCGGTCCAGCGGGCCAGCTCGAGCCCGGCAAAGTTGGGGTGCGCACTCATGGGCATGGCCGGCTGGGTCGAGGGGGCCGCCACAATGCCGCGTCGTTCGGCCGGGGCCTCGGTACCCTTGGGGGCTTCGGCTACCGGTTCGCTCGGCGCCTCGATGGTGAGTTCATCCCCCTGGGTGAGTGCGGCGCGGCGGGCGCGGCGAGTTTGTTCTGCATCCGCAGCTTGGGCGGGTGTCGGTGCATCGACTGCCGGGAGCTGCTGCGGTTCGCTAGCCGGTTCATTTGCCGGTTCGTTTGCGGCTACGGCTGGTGCAGTGGGTGTCAGCGTCTCGCGCTGTGGGCGCGCAACTTCGGGCACCGAGGGTGCGGGAGTGGTGGATTCGTTGTGGGCCGGCGGTGTTGCTTCGGTCGCCGACGCACGATTCGCGAGATTGCGGAACCAGCCGAACATGACGAGCCCCTCCTTCGACCTAATGTGACACTTCAGTCTGCAGACTACGGGGAAATTGGGTGCGCCGTTACCCCGCCACGCGGAGTGGTGGCGTGTTTTTCAAGGTCACCTAAAGGTCAGCTTGAGACTCTTCTTCGCGCTCGCGCTCTTCAACAACCTCTTCGCGTACCGCGGCTACCGCGGCGAGGAGCGTGGCACTCCATGCGAGCCAGGCGGCGATTTTTGCCGATCGACTGCGGTCATCTGAGGTCTTTTTTAGGAGGGGGAGAAGTCCGAGGGTGGCGCTGATGATGCCACCATTCAGCAGAAATTTGCGCATGTGCTCAGCTTAATCGGCGGGGGATGCAGCGGGCTGAATGGCCGCCGGGTGCGCCGGGTGCTTGAAAGTTGCTGAAAGTTCACTTTACGACCGGTAAGGGTGTCCGCTACTATTTGGTCGGTCATCCTTTACGGTCGGTAAGTGGATGGGGTAAAGCGGTGTCGGTGCCAAACGGTGGCCGGTCGCCGTTTGCCGCGAAACAGCAGCGCTCAAGACGGAAGGAACTTGGTTGAGCGACAGTAGTGAGCTGCGCGAGCGCATCCGAGAAATTGCGCTCCAGGAGTTTGCCGAAAAAGGATTTTTGGGCTCGTCACTGGCAGATATTGCCGGGCGTGCCGGGTGCACCAAACAAAATGTCATCTATCACTTCGGCAGCAAGCAGGGCCTGCTCGCCTCCGCCTGTGAGGGGGTCGACGAGCAAGCTGCCCAGGTGATTCGCGACTATGAAACCGGAAATCTCGACGATCTGCTGCAAACAATCGTCGACGTGGTTGCCGCCAACCCGTATGGCGTGGCGGCGCTGCTGTTCTACCACGACGCGCTTCCCGAGGATTATTCACTCACCGGTATCCAAGAACTGCTCGAACTCGCCGCCCAGGTGTACGCCCCCGGTGATGACACCGCACTGCTGCGAGTGACGGTCGCCATGACCGGAATTGCGTTCGTGCTGGTATCTGAGGCGCTCAGCGGTCACAGCCACTCCAAACCACCCGTTTCGCCCGGTGTTGAACTCAGTCCCGATATAGCCGCGCAGCTGCTGCGCAGCCTCGTGAGCCCCGCATCCGAAACCACCGACCACCACCAGACCCAGGAGGCGTAATGGCTCTGCTTCTTTACCGAATCGGGCATTTTTCATATCGACGCCACTGGCAGGTGCTGTCGGCGTGGCTGGTGCTACTAGCAGCCGCGCTCACGCTGGGTCTGACGCTCGGCGGCCAGATGGAAGAGAGCTTCGACATCCCCGGCACCGAGTCGCAGAATGCGCTCGACCGGCTCGAACAGGTTTTCCCGCAGGTTGCCGGCGAGAGCGCGCAGGTAGTGGTGGCCGCATCCGACAGCATCGACAACTATCGCGACGAGCTCAACGACATCGCGAAACAGATCGAAGAAGTGCCGCGAGTTGAACAGGCACTCGACCCCTATAGCGAATACGCCACCGGCACGCTGTCTGAAGATGGCAAAGCCGCGATCATCCAGGTGCAATTCGAATCGGTTTCGAAAGACCAGCTTGAAGAACCCGCCGACCAGGTGCGGGAGGTCGCCGATCAGCTGAAAGACCACGGCCTCAAGGTCGAATACGGCGGGATGCTGTACCAAAACCTCGAGTACGGTCTCACCGCCACCGAGCTGGTGGGCGTGGCATTTGCCGCTCTGGTGCTGTTTGTCGCCTTCGGTTCGGTGGCGGCAGCTGGTATGCCGCTGGCCGCCGCGATCACCTCGGTGGGGGTGACCATGGGCGTGCTGCTATTCATCACCCGATTCGTCATCGTGTCGAGTGCCACCCCGATGCTGGCGGTGATGATTGGTCTCGCCGTCGGTATCGACTACGCCCTATTCATCATCTCTCGCCATCGCAAACAGCTCGCATCCGGAATGGAAGCCAGCGAGTCGGCGGCGCTCGCAACCGGCACCTCGGGGTCGGCAGTGGTGTTCGCCGGTGCAACCGTGATGGTGGCACTGTTCGGGCTCACCATCGTCGGCATTCCTTTTCTGTCGGTGATGGGTATTGCCGCGGCGGCCGGTGTGTTTATGGCGATGCTCGTCTCACTCACGCTGGTGCCAGCGCTGCTCGGCATCGCCGGTGAGCGGCTGCGCCCCCGCGAGGGCTCGCGAGCGTGGAAACGCGAAACCGGCCAGAACAAACGGCCGACCATGGGTCGACGCTGGGTTCGCCTCGTGATGCGCGCACCGATCCTATTCGTGCTGCTCGTCATCGGGTTGCTCACCGTAGCCGCACTTCCCGCCCTGCACATGCAGACTTCGCTGCCGAGCGGTAAGGGTGAGGCCGAGGGCAACACCGCGCGCGACGCCTACGACATCGTGACCGAGCACTTCGGTGAGGGAACGAACGGCCCGCTGCTCGTGATGCTCGACATCACCCAGATGGACAACGACACACTGGTCGACGACCTCGAAAAGATTCGTGACGAGGTTGCCGCTGTCGATGGCGTTGAGCTGGCGGGGGATGCGTTGCCAAACCCGACCGTCGACTCGGCCATCATCCAGGTCATCCCGACCACCGGGCCCGACGACCCGGCAACCATGGACACGGTGCAGCGACTGCGCGACCTGGCACCGCAGATTGAAGACAACTACAACGCCGTCAGCTCGGTGACCGGTATGACCGCCGTGCAGATCGACATCACCGACCGCCTCAACGGCGCGCTGCTGCCATTCGCCGGCGTGGTGGTTGGCATCAGCGTGGTGCTGTTGACCATGGTGTTCCGTTCGCTGCTGGTGCCGATCAAAGCCGCGGTAAGTTTCCTGCTCTCGGCCTTCGCCGCGTTCGGTCTCACCGTGCTGGTATTCCAAGACGGAGTGGTTGGCGAAATTCTCGGCATCGTGCCCGGACCAATCATCGCCTTCCTACCGGTGCTGCTCTTGGCGATCGTGTTCGGGTTGGCGATGGACTACGAAGTGTTCCTGGTTTCGGGGATGCGTGAATCGTACGTGCACGGGCACACGGCCCGCGAAGCCATTGAAGAGGGCTTCGCCGGTGCCGCACGTGTGGTGACTGCCGCGGCACTGATCATGTTTTTCGTGTTCGCGGCCTTCGTGCCCGAGGGTGCGGGCGTGATCAAGGTGATCGCCTTCGGCTTGGCTGTCGGTATCTTCTTCGACGCCTTCCTGGTGCGGATGACGCTCGTTCCGGCACTGATGACGCTATTCGGCGATCGCGCCTGGACGCTTCCCAAGTGGCTCGAGCGCAAGCTTCCGAACCTCGATATTGAGGGTGAACAGCTGCGCGAGCACCTGGATGCAGCCCGCTGGGCGGCCGAACACTCGTCAGGTATTGCTTTCGATCAGCTGCAATTGCGGGCGGGTAAACGCGGCACCGAACCGCTGGATGTCGAACTGCCAGCCGGCGGCATCCTGCTCGCCAGTGGCGACCCGCTCGATCGGAAACTGCTCGCCGACACGATTGCCGGCCGCCTCGAGCAGGGGAGCGGTTCGGGGCATGTGCTCGGGCGGTCACTGCCCGGCGACTCGCCCGCACTCGTCTCGCGCGTAACCCGTGTTGACCTCGGTAACCTCGACGACCGCAGCCGTGACCTTGACCTCGGACAGCTACTTGCCCGTCACGGTGCCTTCGCCACCCGAATGTTCCGTTCCGAGGCCCCGGCAGCGGCAACAAACGCGGCTCTGCAGCGCGCCAACGAGGTGCTCGCCGAGCTGGGCGAAACGCTCCGGCTCGACCGCTCCAGCCGCCTTGAACTACTCGAACCGCTGCCACGAGCGGTGGCACAACTGAGCATCGCGCTCGCCGAGCAACCCGAGGTGCTCGTTGTGGATCTCGGCCAGTTGGGGAGCGCATCCACCCAGTCATTGATCGCCGATATTGTGCGCGCGATCGACCTGCTCGCCGTCAACCAACGCTCTGGCCAACTTGTCACCGTTGTGGTGTGCGGCAGTCATCTCAACCTTCACTCCACCCAAACCGCGCTCGCACGTTCAACGCATCAGCGTGAGTCGCGTGAACTTGCGCTGATCGGAAAGGAGCTGCGCTAATGGCCACCAAGAATCAATTTGTATCAGCGCGTGTGCGCAACCTACTACTGGCGATCCTGCTGCCAATCATCCTGGTTCTGGTGGGTGCGCAGTCGGTTTCCAGCACTTCTGAGGCGTCGGGCCGGGTGCCCGCGCTGATTGTGAACAATGACGAGATGGTCGAACAGATCAATAAGGACGGTTCGACCACGCAGGTGGTGGCCGGCCGGCTGCTGGTCAGCTGGTTGACCAACCCCGACAACGCCGGTCAGTACGACTGGCAGCTGGCAAACCCCGAAACGGCGCAGCAACGTCTCGACGAGGGCAGCGCCTATGTGGTGGTGACCATCCCCAAGGACTTCTCCGAGTCGGTTGTTTCGGCGAGCACCGGTGACCCCAAGCCCGCAAAGGTCGAGATGGTGACCAGTCAGGCGCACGACTACCGCACCGGCGAGGTCACCCAGCAAATCTTCGACGGAATGATTGCCGAATTTGGTCAGGACATCACCAACCAGATTGCGGTTGGGCTTGCCGATGGTGTGAACGAGTCGGCGGATGGGTTGCAGCAGGCAGCCAATGGCGCCGGAAAACTGGCAGATGGGGCCGGCAAGCTCGGCAACGGTTTTGACCAGTACGCCGATGGCACGGCGCAGCTGGCTGATGGTGCCGGACAGAGCGCGGATGGCGCCGGTCGGCTCGCCGGTGGTGCCCGCGATCTTGACAGTGGTGCGCGGCAGTATGTCGACGGCGTTGAACAGTATGTTGACGGTGCCTCGCAGCTCGCGGGCGGTGTCGACCGGTATGTGGGCGGGGTCGACGAATATGTCGGCGGCGTGAAGCAGTATGTCGACGGGGTGAAGCAACTCGATGGCGGGCTGCAGCAGCTTGCCGGTGGTGCCGATCAGCTGCGTGATGCCAGCGGTCGAATTGACTCGGTGGCCGATCGGCTTGGCGGCATCTCAGGCAGTGTCGACCGGGTGCGTGAGCAGCTGGGGCAGGTTGAGGGTGTGCTCGATCGGCTCTCGGAGCTCGACGCGAGCGAACTGTACGGCATCTGCGAGCGCATCACCGATCCAGATTTGCAGGCCGAATGCACGGTATCGGTTGACACCCTCATCGCACAGTTGCAAACGGGCAGCTTCAACCCGGGGGATGTTCGACAGTTCCTCGACGAAGCCGACCAGGCTCTCGCGCAGCTATCGGATGCCGGCCCGCAGTTGAAACAGCTGTCTGGTGGGCTCAACCAGTTCGCGGACGGAGTGACACAGGCGGCCGACGGTAGCTCGCAGCTGGCGAGCAACGGTGACCGGCTGGTGTCGGGCGGTAACCAGCTCACCGATGGCGGTAGTGAGTTGCAGGGTGGCGCCAACCGACTCAGCAGCGGCGGTCAGCAGCTTTCGGGCGCCGGCGGGCAGCTGGTCGACGGCACCTCGCAGCTGGCAGACGGTACTGGCGAGCTGTCGAGCGGTCTTGATCAGCTCGCTCACGGTGCTCAGCAACTGGATGAAAACAGCGGCCAAATTAAGGACGGTATCGATCAGCTACACGACGGCGCCGGCAAGATGCAGTCATCGCTGCAGGACGGTGCCGACCAGGCGCGCAGCGCGATCAGCGACACGGATCGGTTTGCCGAGATGGTGTCGCAGCCGGTGCAGAGCACCAGCACCGTGACCCACAACCCCGGTTTTGGTGGCATCCTCGCCGCGATGCTGGTGCCGGTGGGTGCTTGGGTTGCCGGTTTTGTGACCGCGATTCGGCGCCGGATGCTCACCGATGATCTGCTCGATTCGAGCGTTTCAAATATGGGCATCCTCATTGCGGGTATCCGCCGGGTGTTTACCCCGGTGATGATTGTGGCGCTGGCACTTACCGCGCTGGCGCATCTGGTGATGGATGTTCCGGCGCAGGCGATCGGCGGAACGCTGCTATTCGCGCTGCTGGCTGGTTTCGCATCCTCGGCGCTCCACCTGATGTTTGCAGTGTTCTGGGCGCGGCGTAATGCGGCGATCGTGTCGCTGAGTGTGCTGCTGCTACAGCTGTTGACGCTGCGCGGCGTGATTCCGTTTGAGTGGCGGGCGCCGTGGGTTGGCTCGGTGTCGATGTTCTTGCCCGTTGGGCAGACCTCGACGGGCCTGCAGGCGATCTATGCCGGCGGTAATGCGGCAACGGTGGTGGCTGCGGCGGCCGGGTTGATTCTGGTGACGCTTGCCGCGCTGGCGATCACGGCGGTGGCGATTGGCAGCCGTCGAAAAGCAAAAGTCACCGCGCTCGTCGCCGAACCCAAGAATGGTATTGCGGCACGGTTGAAGGCCTAGCCGCAGGGCGTCGCCCTATTGTCGCTGCCTCCACCTATTGTCGCTGCCTCCACCAGCAAATGACCCTCTTACTGCGAAGTGACCCTGTCGTAGGAGGGTCATTTGCCGCTAACAGGGTCATTTGTTGTGGAATCTGGGCGCGGGGGTTGGGCAGCTGCTCCGCTTATCCCACTGTTAGCCATGTGTGGCTGTGCTGCGGAGGGCACGACGTATCAGCTGATTCGGAGGGGGGTGTAGGCTGCACACTCGAAGACTGGTTTTATTTCAAAGGGGAAACACGATGTCAGGGGGTTACTGCACCGTCATGACCGGTCGGCATCGCAAGAAATCCGGTGGGTCGAAATATAAGCCTGTCCACAATCCCATTTAGCGAGCAGGCCCATTTAGCGAGCAGGCGGATTCAGCGCGTAGGTTTTAAGGCAGCCAAGAGATGAAGCGAATATTTGTGGCCAGTCTCGGTGAGGGGGCGAGTGACGACCTCGTCCGCTCGCTAGCTCCGTTGATTGCTGTCACGGTGCTGAGCATGCAGTCTGAGCTCCTTGGCTTGCTCAACGCCATGCCTTTTCTGTGGTTCCTTCTTTTTGCAAAACAAATCGGGGCAGCCGTTGACCGAATGGGCCCTGGCCGGGCACTCTTGATCGGAAACCTACTAAGAATCTGCATCATTTCATTCCTAGGAATCGGATTGCTCGCCGGCGTCATGTCGGCAGCACTCTTCCTAGTGGGGATGGCGCTCTTGGGGCTCGGTGATGCACTTTTCAACACTGGGCGGGCGGCGCTCTTGCCGGATATTGTCGGGCGCAAACACGTGCCCGAAGCCATGCAACGAGTCGAGTCAGCAAGCGCCATCGCAAGAGTCGGCAGCCCCGCCCTGGTGAGCGGTTTGCTGCGGCTGCTGTCGCAGCCGGCCGTTTTCATCTGCGGGATACTGGGGTACTTCATCAGCGCAGTTACGTTCGGCATGCTCATCCCCAAGCGCCATACGGGGCAGGCCACTCGAAAACGTGCCACGAACGACACCAAATCGGCCTGGAACGTGCGCCGAGTGCTGACGACACGGGGTCTCTCAGCCGTGGTGCTCTCAAACGGACTTGCCAATAGTGCGACCATGGTGAGTGCTGTCGCACTGATCTACTTTGCCCTTGACTACGTGGGGGTGGAGCCAGGAAACATTCCGCTAATCGGCGTCGCCACAGCTCTTGGCGGGCTTGTTGGTGCCGTCATGGTCACACCGCTACGTACTCGTTTCACCGAGGTGCGGGGCAAACTCTTGGCAGTTGGTCTCGCTGGGCTGAGCGCACTTATTACACCAGCAGCAATCCTCATACCCGACTACGGGTTTTGGGTACTGGCAGCGGGTGCCTTCTTATTTTCGCTCTGGTTTACTGTGGGCAATGTTTTGGGCTCTGGTATTCCCGCCCTCGTAATTGAGCCCGAGCAATTGGGCCGTGGAACCGCTGCAATCACGGTGATTACCATCGGCGTGATGCCAGCTGCCAGCCTGCTCGGAGGTTTTCTCGTTGCCGCAGTCGAACCCCTGTTAACCCTCGTTATCGCGGCGGCTATTGTGCTGTGCGCTGCGATTCCGCTCTGGATGGCGCGTGACTGGCAGCCGCCGCGACCCGATGACGACAGCGAAACGCCTGGCGAGGCTACGGCCGGTTAAATCTGCCCCAGGTTACGGCGCGCAAACTCAACCGTGCGGCGCAGGATGCGTAGGCGTTCGGTTTCCGATTTGGCACCGCGCGTGTTCACCTCAGCAACCACATGTCCCGACCACTGCGTGTCACGCAAATACTGAAGCGCCTCGGCAACCGGTTGTCCACCCTCGCCCGGCGCGAGATGCTCGTCAAAAATTTTGCCGCTCGACCCGGGAGCCTGGCCATCACACAGATGGATGTGCCGCAGCCGGTGGGCTGCATCCCGAGTCATCTCAAGACAGTTTTGGCCCGCCAGTGCGGCATGCGAAAAATCAATCGTGATCGAGTCGCAATCCATCTCGATCGGGTTGATGCCCGGGGCATACATGCGGGTGCCATTACCTCCCACGTACCACGGAAACATGTTTTCGACCGCGAGCGCGACTCCCGAACCGCGTTCGAGCCGGCGAATAATTTCAAGAAACTTCTGCGCATAGGTGGTCTGCCAACGAAACGGCGGATGCACAACCACCACATCAGCACCCACCTCGCGGGCCAGATCTACCGAACGTTCGAGTTTCATGGTGGGGTTCGTGCCCCACACAAACTGCGTAAAAAACAGCACGGGAGCGTGAATCGCCAGCACCGGCAGATCGTGTTTGCGTGACAGCGCACGAATCGCCGCAGCCGAACGAGTGGCGGCCTCGGTCGACACCATGATTTCGATCCCGTCAAAACCGGCGCGTTTAGCGATTTTGAACGAGGTGTCGAGCGGTTTGCCGAAAGTGCACGAGGTGCTCATGCCAAGTTGAATCATCCCGCGCAGCCTACGGGTGCTTGGTTACAGCTTGGTGCCCGCGCGCTAAACCACCGATCGATCACAGCCAGTTGCTGCGCTTCACAGCCAGTTGCTGCGCTTAAACAGCCAATACAGCCCCACACCCATGACCACCAGCAGCGCGTTCGACACCCACCAGGTTTCCACCGACCCGAACCCGGGAAACTCGACGTTCTGCCCGAAGTAGCCGGTGATCGCGGTGGGCACCGCAATAATCGCGGCCCACGAGGTGACTTTTTTCATCACCTCGTTCATCTGGTTGCCCTGCAACGCCACATTCGTTTCGAGAATCATGCTGATCTGATCGCGCAGCCCCTCAGCCCACGCGGCCGAGTGCAGGGTGTGGTCGTACACATCACTGAAATAGGGTTCGAGACCGCGCACCGCCACGCGCGAATCGCTGCGCAACAGCGTATTCACCACCTCGCGTAGCGGCAGCGTGACATGCTGCATCCGCTGCACCGAGCGGCGCAGCACGAACGCGGTTTTTTGCACCTCAAATGTTGCGCGGGCATCGTCAAACATCAGCGCGGTGAGCTCATCGGTGTGGTCACTCACCTCGGCCAACACGTCGACGTGGCCGTCAACCACGCAGTCGAGCAGCCCCCACACGATATAACCGGTGCCACAGCTGATCAGATCGTCGTTGGCCTCGAGCCGGGCGACCACTTCGGCCATCGGAAAATCGTCTTCGTGCACCGTCACCACCAGTTTTGGCAGCAAAAACGTGGTGCAGCGCGCCAGCTGCACCTCGTGTGATTCTTCGAGCCTGGCGGCCGACAGCGTCATCAGCAGGTGGGTAGAAAATCGTGAAATTTTTGGGCGCTCGTGTGTGTTCAGTGCATCCTCGACGGCAAGCTGATGCAAATCGAGCTCGTCGGCCAGACGCGACAGCGTCTCGGTGTCGTCGAGGGTGAGGTCAATCCAGCCAAAATCAATGCTGTCTGACCGCATCCTGGCCAAAAAATCTGCGGCCGAATCGACCGTCTGTTGGCGACCATCCGAATAGACCCGAAAGCGCTCCATGCCCTCAGCGTACGTCGCCCACGGGATGGATACCGTGCATTCGCGTAGAGCGAACTGACGACCGAATCATGCGGTTGCATCGAACCGTTAGGATGTTGTGAGTAACACGAGGAACGGGGTGTTCATGCTGGCTTGGCTCGGGATTTTCCTGATTGCAAGCATCAGCATGCCGGCCCTGCGCCACATCCCCCGCAACGGTGCTTTCATCATCGCCAGTGTGGTTTCAGCAGCCGCTGCAATCTGGCTCGCCACCCTCGCCCCCACCGTCATTGCAGGTGGCGTCTACGAGCAGCACGTGCCGTGGATTCCACAGCTCGACATCAATTTGAGCTTCCGCATCGACGCCCTCAGCTGGATATTCGCGATGATCGTCACGGTGATCGGGGCGCTCGTACTGGCCTATTGCGCCAGCTACTTCAGCACCGATGAACCGGGGCGCGGCCGCTTCGCTGCGGTGCTGCTCGGCTTTGCCGGGGTGATGCTGGGGCTGGTGACCGCCGACAACATCTACCTCATGTTCGTGTTCTGGGAAGCCACGAGTGTGTTGTCGTTCTTGCTGATCGGCCATTACACGGGCCGCCGGGCCGCGCGCGGTTCGGCCATGCAGGCGCTGCTGGTCACCACCTTCGGTGGCCTCGCCATGCTGGTGGGGGTCGTGATGGTGCACTGGGCGGCCGGCACCGCTTCACTGCAGCAGATCGTCGCCGCAGGGCTACCTGATTCGCCATTCGTGCGCACCGCCGCGGTGCTGGTGCTGGTGGGCGCAGCATCTAAATCGGCACTCGTGCCATTCCACTTCTGGCTGCCCGGCGCAATGGCCGCACCCACACCGGTGTCTGCCTATTTGCACGCCGCCTCAATGGTGAAAGCCGGTATTTATCTCGTGCTGCGCTTGCTGCCGAGCTTCGGTGAAATCAGCGGCTTCCGCGAAACGCTCATCGTTATCGGCGTGTTCACCATGCTCGTGGGCGGTTGGCGCTCGCTGCGGCAGTTCGACCTCAAACTCATACTCGCCTACGGCACGGTTTCGCAGCTCGGCTTCATGATGACCATCGCCGGTTTTGGCACCAGGGATGCGGCGCTCGCGGCGGTTGCGATGGTGATCGCGCACGCGCTGTTCAAGGCCGCACTCTTCCTTGTGGTCGGCACGATCGACCACCGTGCCGGTACCCGTGACGCTCGCAAACTCTCGGGAGTCGGCCGCGCCATGCCGGTACTCACCACGTTTGCGGTGATCGCCGCGGCGTCGATGGCGGGGCTGCCGCCGCTGTGGGGTTTCGTCGCAAAAGAGGCCGCGTTCGGTGCGTTTTTTGATGCCATCAGCACCGGGGATACCTGGGGTCTTGTGGCGCTGGTGGGCACCGCTATCGGCTCAATCTTTACCGTGGCCTACACGCTGCGGTTCCTCTACAGTGCTTTTGCACGCAAACCCGACCCCGAACTTGCCGAAACTAAGTTGGCTCCCGCATCCGCAATTGACGGTGTGGTGATCGGCACCCTCGTTGCCACCACCGTGGTGCTGCCGCTGGCGGCCGTGCAGTGGATCGACCGGCTCATTGCCGTGTATGCCGACTCGGTTCCAGCGCTCGACTCCTGGGACCTTGCCCACCTGGCGCTGTGGCACGGCTGGAAACCGGCGCTGGCGGTATCGGCCTTCACGCTGCTGTTTGGTGTGATGATGTTCGCGGGTCGCGGCACCGTGGCGCGCATCCAGGCGCTCGTGCCCGCGTGGGTTGATGGCTCAAAGACCTACTGGTTGGTGATGCGCCTGGTCGACCGCGGGGCAGCCCGCGTCACCGCGATGATTCAGCGCGGTTCGCTGCCGGTGTACCTCGCGTGGATTTTTGGTGTCTCGGTGCTGTCAATCGTGATCAGCGCGGCCCGGGTTGATTTCGCTGAGCTCGACCTCACACTGCGAACGCCGTGGTGGAGCGTCGTGGTGCTGGTGATCATCCTGATCGCCTCGTTCGCCACCGCGGTCTCAACAAAACGGTTCCAGTCGATGGTGTTGGTGGGCGTCACCGGTTACGCGATGGCGGCCGTTTTCGCGCTTTCGGGAGCCCCCGACCTCGCCACCACCCAGGCGCTTATCGAAACGATCTCGATGGTCGTGTTTGTGCTCGTGCTGCGCCGGCTTCCCGCCCTCCACTCAAATCTTGGCAGCAACCTACCCGGCTGGGTGCGCTGGGCGATCGGCGCAGCGGTCGGCCTCGGGATGGGGCTGGTCGCCATCATCGCTCTCGGCTCACGAGCATTCCCGAGCGACGGGCTGGCGCTGCCAGAGCTCGCCGTCAAGGGCGGTCACGGCGACAACTTCGTAAACGTCACGCTGGTGGATATTCGTGGTTGGGACACGATGGGTGAGCTGCTCGTGCTGGTGGCAGCGGCCACCGGTATCGCGAGCCTCATTTATTTGGATGCGCGCCGGTCGCGTCGCGAGCGCGAACTCGCCCGCACCCGCCTGACACCGAAGCAGCGTCGTCTCGAGGCTGAGCGTCAGCGCGCCGGCTGGCTGCTTGCCGGGCACACCATCGGCCCCGACCAGCGCTCGATCGTCGTCGAGATCGTGGTGCGGGTGATTTTCCACGCGCTGCTCATCGCCTCGCTATTTCTACTGTTCTCGGGGCACAACGACCCCGGCGGTGGTTTTGCTGGCGGCGTTGTAGCGGGCCTCGCACTGGTGGCGCGCTATCTCGCCGGTGGCCGGGAAGAGCTCGATTACACGGTGCGCATTGACGCCGGTCGCCTGCTTGGTATCGGCATCGTGACGGTGGCGATCACCGTCATCACGCCGATATTTTTCGGCTACCCACCGCTCACCTCATTCTGGATCGACCAGCAGATCCCGGTAATCGGCCACTTCGTGCTCGTTACGTCAACGTTCTTCGACATCGGTGTGTACCTCGTGGTGATCGGTCTGGTGCTCGACATCCTGCGCTCGCTCGGTTCCGAACTCGACGCACAGGCTGAGGATGAAAACCTCGCCGCAACCAACCTCGGCGCGACCGTGCTCGACGAGGGCGAACTACCCGGAGCCGAACCCGTGGTCGACGAACCGATCACCCGCCGCATCCAAATGGTGCGCATTGGTGGCCCCCGCAAACGGAAGCGGGGTGCACGATGAGCCTCGATATTGCGCTTCTGATCGCCATGGTGGCGATGTACACCGTCGGCGTGTACCTGCTGCTCGAGCGCAGCGTCACCCGCATGATTTTCGGGGTGATCCTGCTCGCCAACGCCACCAACCTGCTGCTTTTCCTCACCGCGGGGAAGCCGGGGCTGGCGCCGCTGACCACCGAGGGTGCCGAGCCCGTCGACTACACCGACCCGCTACCGCAGGCGTTCATCCTGACCGCCATCGTGATCGGGATGGCAACCACCGCCTTCATGCTGGCGCTGCTGTACCGCTCGTGGTCGCTGGCTCGTGCCGACGTGGTGGCTGACGACCACGAGGACGTCTCGCTGCGCGAGGTGGATGTGGAAGCCGACGACGAGGTGTTCGACCTCGACGACGCCGGCGACACCGACTTCGAACCCGAACATCTACCGGGAGACGAAGAATCGCCCACACCGGAAGACCAGGAAATCGCACTTGACGAGGAGGAGCTTAAATGAACGCGCTCGTTCCTCTGCTCGTGCTGACCCCGCTCTTCGGTGCCGCCCTCACCCTCACCGCTGGGCGCCGCCGGCGGATGCAAATCGCGATTGCCTCGCTGAGCATGGTGGTCAGCCTCGGGGTGGCGGTCGCACTGCTGCTGGCGGTGCAGGCAACCGGACAACCGCTGGTGATGCAGGTGGGTGGCTGGGCGGCGCCGTTCGGTATTTCGCTCGTCGTCGACCGGCTTTCGGCGCTCATGGTCGTCATCACCAGCATCGTGCTGCTGGCGGTGATGGTCTTTTCGATCGGGCAGGGCAACGTCGACCACGCCGACGAAGACACCGAAGAAGAAACCCCCGTTTCGATCTTCTATCCCACCTACCTGGTGCTGGCCGCGGGCGTGTACAACGCGTTCATTGCCGGTGACCTCTTCAACCTCTACGTGGGCTTTGAAATCCTGCTGGTGGCGAGCTTCGTGCTCATCACCCTCGGCGGCACCGTGACGCGCATCCGGGCTGGCGTCACCTACATCATTGTTTCGCTGGTGTCGTCGGTGCTGTTCTTGATCGCCATCGCCATGATTTTTGCGGCCACCGGCACCGTCAATATGGCCACGATCTCAGCCCGAGTGGGTGCGCTTCCCAGCGAAGTGCAACTGGTATTGCACCTGATGCTGCTGGTTGGGTTTGCAATTAAGGCGGCGCTTTTCCCGCTGTCGTTCTGGCTGCCCGACTCGTACCCATCGGCGCCGGCACCGGTCACCGCGGTATTCGCCGGCTTGCTCACCAAAGTGGGTGTGTACGCCATCCTGCGCACCGAATCGCTCATCTTCGCGGCCAACGATATTTCTGTGCTGCTGATGGTGGTTGCTATTGCCACGATGCTCGTCGGAATTTTTGGTGCCGTGGCACAGGCGGGTATTCGCCGGATGCTCTCATTCACGCTCATCAGCCACATCGGATACATGATTTTCGGTATCGCGCTGGGCACCGAGAGTGGCTGGTCGGCGACGGTGTACTACATCATGCACCACATTTTGGTGCAGGCGACGCTGTTCTTGGTCACCGGTCTGATCGAACGCGTGGCCGGAACCTCGACGATCACGCACCTTGGCGGGATGCTCAAACGCGCCCCCACAGTGGCGGTGCTGTTTTTTATCCCGATGCTCAACCTCGGCGGCATCCCGCCATTCTCTGGTTTCCTTGGCAAGGTTGCGCTATTTATTGCCGGCGCCGAGGGCACCGGACTGGCGGTGCCGCAGTGGCTCGTGTGGGTCGGTATTGCCGCCGGCGCCATCACCAGCCTGCTCACACTCTACGCGCTGATCCGCGTGTGGAACCTCGGGTTCTGGCGCGAGCTCGACGAAGTCGGCGATGTCGAATCGCCACTGACTATCGTGCTCGAAGAAGAACCCGACGCGGATATCGTCAGGGACGAGCGCAATAATTCGAAACTCATGAACTTCGCCACCGGGGGACTGGTCGCGGTCACCGTGGCACTCACCGTTTTTGCCGGTCCGCTGTTCACAATCGCCGACCAGGCGGGAGAAAACCTGCGCGACTCTGGTGCCTACATCCAAACGGTTACTAATGAAGAGGGGATCAAACCATGACCCCGCATTATGCAGCCACAAAACCAACCTCACGGCTGCGCACATTCACGCCGCTGGTGATTGTGCTGCTGTGCGTGTGGTTGATCCTCTGGCGGCAGTTTGATGTGATCAGCATCGTCACCGGAATCGTGTTTTCGGTGCTGGTGGTGGGGATGTTCCAGCTGCCGAATGTGCAGCTGATCGAGCGCGTCCATCCGCTGTGGTTGATCGTGCTCGCCGGCAGAGTGATTGGCTGGGTGGTGCTCTCGTCGCTCGAAGTGGCATGGCTCACCGTTCGCCCGCAACCAAAACCGAAGGCGTCAATCATCGCCTATCGGATGCGCGCCCGCTCCGACTGGCTGCTCACCCTTGCCGCCCTCATCAATATGTTTGTGCCCGGCAGTGTGGTCGTTGACGTTGACCGTACCCGCGGCATCATCTATTTGCACCAGTTCGCGGCCGAAGGACCCGACGGTATTGCTGCGGCGCGACGGGCCGCCTATCGCATTGAGGATGCGATTGCGCTCGCCTTCGCCAGCCACGAAGATCTCCACCACATCAACCGCTGGCGGGCCGAGCACGAGTATCCGCCGCTGTGGGCATCGCGTCGTCAGCGCTCTTTTGAAGCCGCGGTTGAGCGCGACCGACTGCGTCACGAAACCGAGTGGGAGGAAGAATCATGAGCGCCACGGCAGTGACGATTGTGACGCTGATCGTCGGCAGCTGCTTTGCTGCCGCCGCCGTCCTGTCGGTGATCCGCATTGTGCGAGGCCCGTCACTTATCGACCGGATGGCCGCATCCGACACACTGCTCACAGTGCTGATGTGCGTGCTTATCGCCGAGATGGTGATTAATGGCCACCTGCACACGCTGCCGCTGGTGGTTGGGCTGGCGATGACCGCCTCGGTTGGCACGCTCGCCGTGGCGCGCTTTGCCTCGCGAGCTGGAAGGCGGAAAAATTGAGCGGAAATATTTGGCTGGATGTGCTGTCGGCCATTCTGCTGATCGCCGGAGCCGCCATGTCGCTGACCGCCGGTATCGGTTTGCTGCGGTTTGACGACATCATGACCCGGCTGCACTCGCAGTCAAAGCCGCAGTCATCGGGATTGATCTACCTGCTGATCGCCCTGGGCCTGCAGCAGGGCAAGTGGGAGCTGGTGCCGCTACTGGTGCTAGTGATCGTGTTCCAAATGCTGACCACACCCGCCGCATCCATTGTGCTAGCTCGCGCCGGGTATCGCTCACGGCACTACGACGGTGTAGATCTCGCGCTGGATGAACTGCGCGACGATGTGCAGCGTGCTGAGCGAGCCACCGGCGTTGAGGAAGAACGTGCCGCGCTTGCCGCGCGCGAAGCCGACTCCGACAACAGCGATCACGCCGGGTGAGCGAGGGTGTCGGCTGGCGCGACTAGACTGGGTTCATGGCCGAACACGAGATCGATATGAAACCGAAGTCGCGCGCTGTTACCGACGGCATTGAAGCCACGGCCGCGCGTGGGATGCTCCGTGCCGTGGGCATGGGCGATGACGACTGGGACAAGCCGCAGATTGGCGTCGCGAGCTCGTGGAATGAGATCACGCCATGCAACCTTTCGCTCGACCGCCTTGCTCAGGCCGCTAAAGAGGGCGTGCACAGCGCCGGCGGCTACCCGCTGCAATTCGGCACCGTGTCGGTGTCGGACGGGATTTCGATGGGGCACGAGGGGATGCACTTTTCGCTCGTGTCGCGCGAGGTGATCGCCGACTCGGTTGAAGTGGTGATGGAAGCCGAGCGGCTCGACGGCTCGGTGCTGCTGGCCGGCTGCGATAAATCGCTACCCGGTATGCTGATGGCCGCGGCCCGCCTGAAGCTGCCGAGCGTGTTCCTCTACGCCGGCACCATCATGCCCGGTCACGTGCGCCTTTCGGACGGCACCGTCAAAGACGATGTCACCATCATCGACGCGTTCGAAGCGGTCGGAGCCTGCAAGGCCGGACTCATGTCGGAGGAAGATCGCAAGAAGATCGAAGAAGCCATTTGCCCCGGTGAGGGTGCCTGCGGTGGTTTTTACACCGCCAACACCATGGCGGCTGTGGCCGAGGCGCTCGGGCTGTCGGTTCCCGGATCAGCCGCGCCGCCGTCGGCCGACCGTCGCCGCGACTACTACGCGCGCAAATCGGGTGAAGCGGTTGTTAACCAGCTGCGTCTGGGGATCACCACCGCCGATATCCTCACCAAGAAGGCGTTTGAAAACGCCATCGCAGTGGTGATGTGCATGGGTGGGTCAACCAACGCGGTGCTGCACCTGCTTGCCATCGCCCGTGAGGCCGAAGTCGACCTCACCCTTGACGATTTCAACCGCATCGCCGACCGCGTCCCGCACCTGGCAGACATGAAACCGTTCGGCAAATACGTCATGAATGACATCGATCACGTCGGCGGTATCCCGGTGGTCATGAAGGCACTGCTCGACGAGGGGCTCATCCACGGTGATGCGCTCACCTGCACCGGCAAAACCGTTGCCGAAAATCTCGAAGAACTCAACCCCGACCCGCTCGACGGTGAGGTCATCCACACGCTCGACAACCCCATTCACGCAACCGGTGGCCTATCGGTGCTGTCGGGTTCGCTCGCACCCGAGGGCGCGGTCGTCAAATCGGCCGGTTTTGACCTCGAGGTGTTTGAGGGCCCGGCGCGCGTGTTCGAGCGCGAACGTGAGGCAATGGATGCGCTCACCCGCGGTGAAATCAAACACGGCGATGTCGTCGTGATTCGCTATGAGGGCCCCAAGGGTGGCCCCGGTATGCGCGAGATGCTCGCCATCACCGCAGCCATCAAGGGTGCGGGCCTCGGCAAGGATGTACTACTCTTGACCGATGGACGATTCTCGGGCGGCACAACCGGCCTGTGCATCGGCCACGTCGCCCCAGAGGCATCGGATGGAGGTCCGATCGCATTCGTGCGCGACGGCGATCTGATTCGGGTCAACATTGCAGCTCGCACCATCGACCTACTCGTTGATGAGGCCGAGCTTGCCACCCGGCGAGAGGGCTGGGAACCGCTTCCTCCGCGATACACGCGCGGCGTCTTGACGAAATTTGCCAAGCTCGTGCGTTCGGCGTCAGAGGGCGCGATTACGGGATAACGCATCCGGTGCTGTCGACACCACACGTTGGCAGCCACTAACCGGTGCGTGCATCCGCAATATTCGACTAACGATCAGGAATGCAGATAGTTCATGTCAACTGAAGCTGACAAGGCAGGTATCGGCGAGCGCATCACCGGCGCCGAGGCGGTTGTTCGGTCACTCGAGCTGCTTGGGGTGACGGATGTGTTCGGTCTGCCAGGCGGCGCCATCCTGCCCGCATACGACGCGATTCTCGATGCACGCACGATCAACCACGTGCTTGTGCGCCACGAACAGGGCGCCGGGCACGCCGCCGAGGGCTACGCCACGGCATCGGGCAAGGTTGGCGTGTGCATCGCCACCTCGGGGCCGGGCGCAACCAACCTGGTGACGGCGCTTGCCGACGCGTATATGGACTCGGTGCCGATGCTGGCGATCACCGGGCAGGTGTTCTCAACACTCATGGGTACCGACGCCTTCCAGGAGGCCGACATTGTCGGCATCACCATGCCGATCACCAAGCACTCATTCATGGTGAAATCGGCCGAAGAAATTCCGGGGGCACTGGCTGCCGCCTACGAACTCGCGGGAACCGGCCGTCCCGGCCCGGTGCTGGTCGACATCACGAAGGATGCGCAGCAGGGCGAGTTTGAATTCCACTGGCCGCCGAAGGTTGATCTGCCCGGCTACCGGCCCATCACCAAGGCGCACGGCAAGCAGATCCTGGCCGCCTGCGAAGCAATTGCCCAAGCATCCAAACCCGTGATTTATGCCGGTGGTGGCATCATTCGCGCCGGCGCATCCGCCGAGCTCATCGAATTCGCCGAGCGCACCGGCGCGCCCGTGGTGACCACGCTTATGGCCCGCGGTGCTTTCCCCGACGGCCACCCGCAAATGCTCGGTATGCCGGGGATGCACGGCACCGTTCCGGCGGTGCTGGCGCTGCAAGAGGCTGACCTGGTGTTCGCAATCGGTGCGCGATTCGACGACCGCGTCACCGGCAAGGCCGAGCTATTCGCTCCCAACGCCCAGATCGTGCACGTCGATATCGACCCCGCCGAAATCTCCAAGATTCGCCTCGCCGACGTGCCCATCGTGGGGGATGCCCGCGAGGTGCTCAACGACCTCAACCGGGCCTACAGCACCGAGCGATTCCCCGAACGAGCCGACCTCGAACAGTGGTGGAACTATCTCAACGGCCTGCGCACCGAGTTCCCGCGCGGCTACACGCCCACGACTGACGGGCTTATTGCACCGCAGAAGGTTATTGAACGCATCAGCGAACTCACCGGACCCGAAGCTATCTACGCCACGGGCGTGGGCCAGCACCAGATGTGGTCGGCACAGTTCCTCACCCTGCAACGGCCGGGATCATTCCTCAACTCGGGCGGTGCCGGCACTATGGGATATTCGGTTCCGGCCGCCATGGGCGCCAAGGTGGCGCAGCCCGACCGGGTGGTGTGGGCGATCGACGGCGACGGATGTTTCCAGATGACCAACCAGGAGATCGCCACCTGTATGGTCAACAACATCCCGATCAAAATCGCCGTCATCAACAACTCGTCGCTCGGTATGGTGCGCCAGTGGCAGACACTGTTCTACGACGGCCGCTACTCGAACACCGAACTCAACACCGGGCACGGGTCGATTCGCGTACCCGACTTCGTGAAACTCGCCGAAGCCTACGGTGCGCTCGGGTTGCGTGTTGAACACGAAGACCAGATCGACGACGCCATCAAACAGGCGCTAGAAACTAACGACCGCACCGTGGTCATCGACTTTGTCGTATCGGCCGATGCGATGGTCTGGCCGATGGTGCCGCAGGGCGTGTCGAACAGCTTTATCCAGTACGCCCGTGACGCCAGCCCAGCATACCAGGGGGAGTAATAAGCATGCCGAAACACATCCTTTCGCTGCTGGTGGAAGACAAGCCCGGTCTGCTCACGCGAGTTGCCGGCCTTTTCGCCCGTCGCGGATTCAACATCGCATCGCTCGCAGTGGGGCAGTCGGAAGTGCCCGGCCTCTCGCGGATGACGGTCGTTGTTGACGTTGATAGTTTTCCACTCGAACAGGTCACAAAACAGCTCAACAAGCTCGTCAACGTGATCAAGATCGTTGAGCTCGAACCCGACTCATCCGTCGAACGCGAGCACATCCTCGTCAAGGTGCGTGTCGATAAGCAGACACGATCCGAGGTGATTGAAGCGGTCAACCTTTTCCGCGCCCGCGTCGTGGACGTAACGCACGATTCGCTCGTCATTGAAACCACCGGTGACAGCGGTAAGGTGCAGGCACTGCTGCGCATGCTTGAGCCGTACGGTATTCGTGAACTCGTACAGTCGGGGCTTATCGCAGTGGGGCGCGGGCCGAAGTCCATCACCGAACGAGTGGGCCGCGCATAGGCCACCGTTCGCTATCGCAACAGACATCGAACACTACAAGGAGCACAGCAAATGGCAGAGATCTACTACGACAACGACGCCGACCTCTCGATCATCCAGGGCAAGAAGGTCGCGGTCATCGGCTATGGCTCGCAGGGCCACGCGCACGCGATGAACCTGCGCGACTCGGGCGTCGAGGTGGTTATTGGTTTGCGTGACGGATCGAAGTCGGTGAAGAAGGCGCAGGAGGACGGCTTTGAGGTGAAGTCGAACGCTGACGCTGCCGCCTGGGCCGACCTGATCATGATCCTCGCCCCCGATCAGACCCAGCGTTCGCTCTACGCGGCTGACATCGAGCCGAACCTGGCGCCGGGCAAGACCCTTGCCTTCGCACACGGTTTCAACATCCGCTTCGGCTACATTCAGGCGCCCGAGGGTGTCGACGTGATTCTCGTGGCGCCGAAGGCTCCCGGCCACACCGTGCGCCGCGAGTTTGTTGCCGGGCGCGGTATCCCCGACATCATCGCCGTTGAGAAGGATGCATCGGGCAGCGCTTGGGAGACCGCCAAGTCGTACGCCAAGGCCATCGGCGGCACCCGCGCTGGTGTCATCAAGACCACCTTCACCGAAGAGACCGAAACCGACCTGTTCGGTGAGCAGGCTGTGCTTTGCGGTGGCACTTCGAAGCTGGTGCAGTACGGCTTTGAGACCCTGGTCGAGGCTGGCTACCAGCCCGAGATCGCTTACTTCGAGGTGCTGCACGAGCTCAAGCTGATCGTCGACCTCATGTGGGAGGGCGGTATTTCGAAGCAGCGCTGGTCGATCTCCGACACCGCCGAGTACGGTGACTACGTTTCGGGCCCGCGCGTGATCGACCCGAGCGTGAAGGAAAACATGAAGGCAGTGCTCGCCGACATCCAGTCGGGTGCATTTGCGCAGCGCTTCATCGACGACCAGGATGCGGGCGCGCCGGAGTTCAAGAAGCTGCGTGCTGAGGGCGAAGGTCACCCGATCGAGAAGACCGGTCACGAACTGCGCAAGCTGTTCTCGTGGTCGTCAACCGATGACGACTACACGGACGGTTCGGTCGCTCGCTAGCGATCGCCTAACCGGGAGGGCCGCGCGTAGTGCGTGGCCCTCCCGCTTTTCCCTGCCGGCTGGGCTGGCCCTGCCGTGCCTACCAGCCCTGCCGCCCCCTGCATCTCTGCAGCTGCTGGCGAGCCCTGCTGGCCCTGCCGTACCCCTGCGTCCCCCTGCATCCCCTGCTGGCTCTGCTGGCCCTGCCGCATCCCTGTACCCCCTGCAGATTTTTGTTTCCTGGATGCAGTTGCTTGCGGAGTTTTGTTTCCTGGCTGCAAATCGGGCCAGTAGGGCATACAAATCCGGGTTTGAGGCGCTTTTTGCAGTCAATTTTTTGATTTCAGGAAACAAAATTCCGCAAACTTGGGCCAGCGCAATGCCGGCTCAGGCGAGCGCCAGCCCTACAACCGCGGGGTGCGGGTCGGCTCGGTGCGACGCGGGCGGAGCGCTTCGAACGCCGCGCCGTAGCGCAGCAGCGCAGTGTCGTCCCAACCGCGGCCCGCGAAAGTGAGCCCCACGGGCATTGCGATATCGTGCATCGTGCCCATGGGCACTGTCACAGTCGGGATCCCCAGGTGCCGCCACACAAGATTGCCATTGGCAACCCAGGTGCCGTTACGCCACCCCAGATCGGCCGACGCCTCATTCACATCCATATCGGCCGGCCCCACATCGGCAACCGCCGGTAGCACCACACCATCGAGTCGCAGTCCCGCAAGCCACTCGTCGAAGTCAATGCGGCGGGTTTCGTTCAGCCCGCGCACGCCCTCGGGAATCAACGGGATTTCGGTCAGCTCCGGCACCCCGTTCACGCGCGCATAGCGGGTGTATTCCTGCACATCGAAGTCGAGCTCGGCATAGCGGTCGGGGAGCGCACCCTCTGGATGCGGGAAGATCTTCGCGCCATCCACCTGCGTCATGCTGTTGAGATTCGGGTCGCCATTGGTCTGCAAAAATTCGTTCCACGACCACAGCGACAGCTCGAGAATTTCACGGTCGAGATAGCCTTCGGGAATGAGCCCGCGCGTCCCAATCGTGGGTGCGCCAGGCCGGTCACCCTCGTAGTTCGACACCACCGGGAAGTCGACCTCGACCACCTCGGCGCCGGCCGCTTCAAGGTCGCGCCGTGCGGCCTCCCACAGCTCGATAACGGATGCTCGCGTTTCAATGGGATGCCCGGTGGGGCCACCGAACCGCGGCTGGTCGCCGGTGCCGGCGATCGGGTCGGCATTGATGTACATGCGCGGCACACCGAAACGTTTGCCGCGCAGCACTTCGGTGGGTTCGGATGCGGCGAGCGCCGGGTAGCTTTCGGGTCGCAGTTCGTGCACGGGCGGGATTTCAATCCACGGCTGCACGCGCCAAAAATCACCTCGTGTGGTGTGGTCGTCGGCGACGATCACATCGAGCACCTCGAGCAGGTCTGCCATGGTGCGGGCGTGAGGCGCGACCACATCCATGGTGGGTACGAGCGGCCAGTTGCCGCGAATCGAAATGACGCCCCACGAGGGGGTGTAGGTGCACAGCGCATTGTTCGAAGCTGGCCCGCGGCCTGACGACCACGTTTCTTCACCGAGCCCGAACGCGGCGAAGCTGGCGGCGGTTGCGGTGCCTGAGCCATTCGATGATCCCGACCCGAACGGGGCGGTGAGGTAGTCGGCGTTGTAGGGGCTTTCGGCGCGGCCGTAAACGCCGCGCTGCATACCGCCGTTGGCCATGGGCGGCATATTGGTGAGACCGAGCAAAATTGCGCCGCCGGCACGCAGCCGCTCGATTGTGAACGCATCCCGGCCCGCAACCAGGTGCTCAAATGCCGGGGATCCGGCGGCCACGGTCAATCCGCGTGCCGCGTAGCTGTCTTTGGCGGTGAAGGGGATGCCGTCGAGCGGGCCGAGCAGCTCGCCGGCGCGGCGGCGTTCATCGGATGCGGCGGCTTCATCGAGCGCGTCGGGATTGTCGACAACGATCGCGTTCAATCGGATGCCGGCACGGTCGTAGGTATTGATGCGGTCTAGATAGGCCCGTACCAGTTCGACACTCGTGACCTTGCCGGTCTCGAGGTCATGGCGCAATTGCGCGATCGGGGCCTCGACGACGTCGTACTTCGCCACCACTCGCCACTCCTTCGTCTGCGGGTTGGGTCGCTGTGTTGCGTTGCCGGGATGGCTGCTGCACACAGCGGCTAAACGTTCGTCATTTTCGCAGGGGCGTCGGTGTGGCGCAAATATTGCGTCGCGCCGATACGGCCGCGGTGTACAGTCGCCTAAATGCGATCAGTACTTCGTCTCATCCGGTTTACGAACGAGCTTCGTGGGCTGTACCTGATTATCATCGTCTGCTCGGTGGCGGCCGCGATTGGTACTTTGGCGGTGCCGTTCATTATCGGTGCGGCAACCGATGTCATCGTTGACATCGTCAATGGCCGGGTCGCGTTTGCTGATGGCATCGTCGCCACCATGTGGTTTGCGGTGGCGTTCTTGATCGCTGAGTTGGCGGTCACGCTCATCACTTCGGTTGGGGGATGGTTTGGCGACCTGATGAGTGAGCGGATGCGGCAGATCCTGTCGAACCGCTATTTCGACAAGCTACTGCAGCTGCCACAGCGCTATTTTGACGACAACCTCACTGGCACGATCGTTTCGCGGCTTGACCGAACGATTACTGAGGTGACTCATTTTGCGAAGTCGTTCGCCAATAATTTTTTCACCATGATTATCACTACTGTCGCGGTGCTGGTGATTTCAGGGTTTTATGCGTGGCCGTTGGCGCTATTGCTGCTGGTTATTTTTCCGGTGTATGTGTGGCTTACCGCGCTGACTTCGCGTCGCTGGCAGGTGTATGAGGGTGAAAAGAACGCTGAGGTGGATGCGGCGCGCGGCCGGTTTACCGAGGTAGTCAGCCAGATGCCCGTGGTGAAATCATTTGCGCAGGAGCGTCGTGAGCGTGACTATTTTCATGCCCGTTTTGCGCGTACGGTTGCGATTACTCGCGATCAATCGCGGCACTGGCATTTCATGGATGCGCTGCGTCGCGCTGCCTTGAACCTCATATTTTTCGGTATCTACGCGATTATTTTTGTGCTTACCGCGCAGGGGCAGTTCACTCTCGGCGTGATGGTGCTGCTCATTCAGCTGATGAATATGGCGCGACAACCGGTGACCATGATGAGTTACATCATCGACACGGCCCAGCATGCGCTCGCGGGGTCACGTGACTATTTCAGTGTGATGGAGCTCGAACCCGATCCGCGCGAATTGCTTAGCCAAGAGATGGCTGGCGGCGAGTTGGCACCGAAGCCGGGCAGCGCGGCTATCGAGTTTTCGCGCGTGAATTTTGCTTATGATTCTGAGTCGGTGCTTCGCAATCTGAGTTTTTCGGTTGCGGAGGGTGAGCGAATTGCGCTGGTGAGTGAGTCGGGCGGTGGCAAATCGACGATCGTGAGCGTCTTGCTCGGGTTTTATCCGGTCGCTGATGGTCATGTTCGTCTCTTCGGCCATGACACGGCCGAACTCCACATGGCAAAACTCCGCGAAAAAATTGGTGTGGTGTTCCAGGACGCATCGCTGTTTTCGGGCACCATTCGTGAAAACATTGCCTATGCTCGCCCCGATGCGAGTGATGCAGAAATTATTGCGGCGGCGAAACGCGCCAATGCCTGGGCATTTATTGCTCGGTCGCCGGAGGGGCTCGACACGGTTATTGGTGAGCGCGGCCTGAAACTTTCTGGTGGCCAGAAGCAGCGTATTGCGGTGGCGCGGGCCATGTTGAAGGATGCGCCGGTGCTGATCCTTGATGAGGCCACCTCGGCGTTGGATACCAAGTCGGAGCGGCTGGTGCAGGCGGGGATTGATGAGCTGATGCGTGGCCGAACCAGCTTGATTATTGCGCACCGGTTGTCGACTATTTCGTCGGTTGATCGCATCATTACCCTGCGGCACGGTGAAATTGATGAGGTGGGGTCGCCGGCCGAACTGGCCACCACCGGCGGTATTTATGCCGAGCTTTTGGCGCTGCAGCAAGAGGGAACTGCCCGGTCAAAGAAGGCGCTGCGCGAGCGCTACGGTATTCGCGGCTAGGGCGGCGTCGGCTGTCCGTCGCCGTGGGCACGAACGCGTCGGTGGAGCGGAGTAGGCTGGGGAGAACAAACTTCAGCGCTGAAAGGATGCGGTGTGGCACGCGAGTCTCTAGATCTGGCCATTATTGAGGGCGACGGTATCGGCCCCGAGGTGATTGGTGAGGCCCGCAAGGTGCTGCGGGCGGTACTGCCCGAGTCGGTGCAGCTCACCGAAACCGAATACCCCTTCGGGGCGTCGCACTACCTCGCCACCGGCGAGGTGCTGAGCGATGAGTCGCTCGAAAAACTGCGCGGCCACGACGCGATCCTGCTGGGTGCAGTGGGTGGCGACCCCAACGATCCGAAGCTTGCCGGCGGCATCCTCGAGCGCGGTCTGCTTTTGAAGCTGCGGTTCGCGTTTGATCACTACATCAATCTGCGTCCCTCGCGACTGTGGCCGAGCGCGGTGAGTCCGCTGGCGAACCCCGGTGAAATTGATTTTGTGGTGGTGCGTGAGGGCACCGAGGGGCTGTATGTCGGTAATGGCGGCAGCGTTCGCGTGGGCACCGAACACGAGATCGCCAATGAACTCTCGGTCAACACCGCGCACGGTGTGGAGCGCACCGTTCGCTACGCTTTCGAGCTCGCGATGACCCGCAATAAGCGCCTCACACTGGTGCATAAGAAAAACGTGCTCGTCTACGCGGGTGCAATGTGGAACCGCATCGTCAACGAAGTGGCCACCGAATACCCCGAGGTGACGGTCGACTACCTGCACATTGATGCCGCAACGATCTTTTTCGTGACCAATCCATCACGCTTCGATGTGTTGGTGACCGACAATATTTTTGGTGACATCATCACCGACCTCGCCGGTGCCGTTACGGGCGGCATCGGCCTCGCTGCATCGGGCAACCTCAACCCCGAGGGCAAGTTCCCGAGCATGTTCGAGCCGGTGCACGGCTCGGCCCCCGATATCGCCGGCACCGGCAAAGCCGACCCCACAGCGGCCATCCTCTCGGTGGCGCTGCTGCTGCGGCACTTCGGTTTTACGGCCGAAGCCGACCGTGTTGAGGCGGCCTGTGAGCGCGACCTGCGCAACCGCATCGATGCCCCAGCTCGCACCACCGGTGAAATCGGCTCGGCAATCACCGAGCTATTGACGGCATAGCCACCACCGGCAAACAATTTTTTCGACATCTACGAAAGCTGAATTATGACCGCCGCGAACTTCCGCATTGAACGCAACCCCAACCCGACAAGTGATGCCGACCTTGCCAAGGCGTTTGAAAACCCCGGCTTCGGCAACTATTTCACCGATCACATGGCGATGATCGACTGGACCCTCGCCGAAGGCTGGCAGGATCCGCGCATCGTGCCCTACGGTCCGCTCACACTCAATCCGGCCAACGCGGTCTTCCACTATGGCCAGGAGATTTTCGAGGGGCTCAAGGCTTACCGCCACGCTGACGGTTCGGTGCACACCTTCCGACCCGAGCGCAACGCCGCGCGGCTACAGGCCTCGGCCCGTCGCCTGGCGCTGCCCGAGCTTCCCACCGAGCTGTTTGTGGAAGCGATTCGCCAGCTGGTGCAGGTGGACGAGCGCTGGGTGCCGCCGCATGGCAAGCAGCAGTCGCTGTATCTGCGTCCGTTCATGATTGCGAACGAAGACTTCCTGGGTGTGCGCGCCGCCGAAACGGCGACCTTTATGGTGATTGCCTGCCCGGTGGGTTCGTATTTCAGCGACCCCACGCGTCCGGTGAACATTTGGCTCGAAACCGAATATTCGCGCGCCGGCCGCGGCGGCACCGGTTCGGCAAAGTGTGGCGGGAACTATGCCGCTTCGATGCTGCCGCAGCGAATCGCCTACGACAAGGGATGCGAGCAGGTGCTCTTCCTCGATTCGTGCAGCGAAACCTATCTCGAAGAGCTCGGCGGGATGAACGTGGTGCTTGTGCTTGATGACGGCACTGTGATCACCCCCAAATCAGATTCAATCTTGCCGGGGATCACCCGCGACAGTGTGCTCGAACTTTGCGAGCAAGCTGGCCGCAAGGTCGAGCGCCGTCAGATTTCGATTATCGAGTGGCGTGAGGGCGTTGAGTCGGGTCGGGTCGTCGAAGCGATCGCCATCGGTACCGCAGCGGTGATTTCGCCGATCGGTGAGCTGCGCGCCCCCGATTTCACAATCGCCAACCCTCCGGTTACCGAAGAATCATTCTCGATGCGGATCCGGTCGCTGCTCACCGGCATCCAGAATGGTATCGAGCCTGACACCAACAATTGGCTGGTGAAACTCGTCTAACGCAACCCGACCAGATGGAGCGAACACATGGCAGTGGCCAACCCCGGCGACAATTCTCGGTTCCCCGTTGCCCGGATGGTGTCAATTGCGGCGCTGGTGGTAGTGGCAATCGCTTGGTTGATGCTCGTTGGAATGGTCGCGCAGGAAAAACCGCGCGCCAGTATCGGCGGAGCGGAGGAGGAACTTGTCTGCGCGCCGCTCGGTGGTGCCTCGTATGTGTACCCCGTGGTTGAGGGGTTGGGGCAGGCTCGCGGCGACCGAGATCTTTCTGCTTCGGTCGCAGAACAGCGACTGGCAGAGATTGCCGCCGAGCAAAAACTCCTCGCACGCTGCGAAATGGCCCGCGAAAATCAGCAAGTGAAATTCAATACTGTGCTCGTGGTTGGCGCCACCGTCACCGTGGTGACAGCGATGCTGTGCATACGCCCGAGGCGCTCACGCGATTAAGCGGCCGCTACTCGCTGCGGTTGAGCCGCCGCGCGGTGCGCGCCAGGGTGAGCTGCACCGCATCCGGGGTGCTGCGCGGGTCGAGGCCCGTGAGCCGGTAGATCTGCTCAATGCGATAGCGCACCGTATTGCGGTGGGTGCCGAGTTTTGCCGCAACCTCGTTGATCGCGCCCGAGTGATTGAGCACGGCATCAAGGGTTTCGACCAGTTGCGAGCCGTGTTCGGCGTCGGCGCGCTCGAGCGGTTCGAGCACCGAGGCCGCAAATTCGAGCACGGGAGCTTTCGCGGCCGCGAGCATGAGCGAGGCAATCGACAGTCTGCCCGCGGTTGAAATCACCTCGTCAGCATTGCGGTCGAGGGCATCGATCGCTTCAAACCAGCTCCATCGCAGTGGCGCGGCGGCGGGGTAGGGGCCGCCGATGCCGATGCGCGCGCCGACACCGGCGGCGCGGGTTGCGGCCAGCAGCGCCTCGGCCGCTTTACGTGGGGGATGCATGGCCGGCACCGCAACGGCCAGCTTGTTTTCATGCATCCCGGCCGCCAGGCCATCGAGCGATGATGGCAGCGGCAGGGATGCGAGTGCATTGGGGCGTTTGCCATCATCGGCAACGACAATGAGCCGGTAGCTCGTTGCTGGGTCGAGGCCGATTGATTCGAGTCGGGGTGTGACGCGTTCGTCTGGCAGCCGCCCTTCGATGAGGTCGCTGAGCACCTGGCCGTTTCGTTCGCGAAGTTTGCGCAGATCGCGCGTGACCTGCGCCAGGTGGAGGCCGATGAGCGAGCGCGCCGAAAGTAGCAGCGCGCGGTTGCTGTGGGGGAGGGACACGTGCAGGGTGGCTTGTGCGCGTGAGCCCACCGCGATGGGCATTGCCTCCCAGCCGGTGATGCGGTTGTCGTCCACTTCGAGGCTGCCCGAAACGATTTCGCCGTTGAAACTCAGCGCGATGTGGGCGCCGGTATCGTGGCCGAGCCGGTCGAGCATTGCGCCAATCCCACCGTCGCCCAGCAGTGCTTCAACCAGTCGCTGTTGGCGGCGGTGCTGTGATTCGAGTCGGGCGAACTCTTGTGTGGCCTGTGCTGCGGCAACTTTGCGGGCGATTGCGGTGAATGAGAGCTTGGCTGGGACTTCGAGCACCGGTAGGTCGCGGCGACGAGCTTCGTCGAGCAGCACCTCGGGTATTTCGGCATGGGTGAATCCCACCCCGAAAGCGACCCCGCACGAACCCGCCTGCCGAACCGCCTCGAGGAAGGTGCGGATCGAGCGGATCGAGCGCAGCCGCATCCCGGTGGTGCACACCAGCTCACCACCGGTGAGGAACTGTGAGGGATCGATGAGCTCGGTTGCGGCAGCCCATTCCACCGGCCGCTGCAGAAGTGTGCCGCCGCCGCTGCGCAGCTTCAAACCGAGTTGGGGGTCGGCGACGAGATCCGCAATCGTGATGGCCATAGTCCAAGTCTAGTTGGGTGTCGTGCGGATGCACGACAGGCGCCATGGATGTGGTGCGCCTGCCCATCTGATGCTGTGATTAGATTTTCCGCCCCGGTGGCATCGTTTCGGGAATGAAACACGGGCTCCAGACATCAACACTGATGATATGGCGGGTGCTGTCGCTTGGGAGAACGTAGCTGATGAGAACTTGGTAGCCGTCGGCGGTGATCAGCTGTGTCATACTCGAAGGGTCTTCAGGAATACTGTCGGGGTCGAACTCCAGGTTGGGGGAGTGGGTGACGTCCTGGTAAAGCTGGTCAACGATTTCTTCGACGGGGGCGCCTTCGTCGAGGCGGGCGGAAAATGAGCCTGGGTATTGGTATCCGGAGGAATTGTCGTCGGATTGCCAGGACTCGGCAGACAGGATGGGCTTGCAGGGGAGAAGCGGGCTTGCCGGCGCGTCCTGCCAGGGCGAATTGAGATCGTTAGTGCTCAAATACTCCGGCGGCATTAGTTCGTAGATCACCTGCTGAATCTCTTGTGATCGTGACTTCATCTCGGTAGCTGCAGCAGTCGGAATCGGCTCGGCACCTCCACCGCATCCCGTTAACAACATGACCGCAACTGCTGAGGTCAGCACTTTGGGTAGCTGCCGGGTTCGGAACGGTCGATGAGCGCGAGCCTTGTCATTAGTTCGTCTCAATTGCTGATCTCTTCCAGAATCGCGTCGAGCCCGCCGCGGCTGAGCAGAGCCTCAAACAGCCGCTGCTGGCGACAGTGCTGCGAATCGAGCGAAGCCGCATCCCGGTGGTGCACAACTAGCTCGCCGCCGGTGAGAAATTGCGAGGGGTCGATAAGTTCGGTAGCGGCCGCCTACTGCAACCGGTTGCTGCAGCAGGGGGGTGCTGCCGCTGCGCAGCTTCAGTACGAGGCGACTGTGAGTCACAAGATCGACGATGGCGATGGGCATAGCGCGAGCCTAGTCATTGGTGCGACCGCTTATGCGGCGGTGTGCTTAGAGCTTCCCGCCGGGTGGCATCGTTTCAGGGATGAAACACGGGCTCCAGACGTAGACGCTAACGATGTAGCGGCTTGAGCCGCTGGGGAGCATGTAGCTGATCATGACTTGGTAGCCGTCGGTGCTCACAAACTGGGTGCGTTTAGTGGGGTGTTCGGGAATCGAGTCGGGGTCGAACTCCAGGTCGGGGGAGTGGATGACGTCCTGGTAAAGCTGGTCAACGATTTCTTCGACGGGGGCGCCTTCGTCGAGGCGGGCGGAAAATGAGCCTGGGTACTGGTATCCGGAAGAATTGTCGTCGGATTGCCAGGACTCGGCAGACAGGATGGGCTTGCAGGGGAGAAGCGGGCTTGCCGGCGTGGCCTTCCAAGGCGAATTGAGATCGTTAGCGCTCAAATACTCCGGCGGCATTAGTTCGTAGATCACCTGCTGAATCTCTTGCGATCGAGACTTCATCTCGGTAGCTGCAGCAGTCGGAATCGGCTCGGCACCTCCACCGCATCCCGTTAACAACATGACCGCAACTGCTGAGGTCAGCACTTTGGGTAGCTGCCGGGTTCGGAACGGTCGATGAGCGCGAGCCTTGTCATTAGTTCGTCTCAATTGCTGATCTCTTCCAGAATCGCGTCGACTCCGTTCTGGTTCGTTTCGGGCCCTTGCGCAACGCGAATGTGCCCTTTAATCGCACCGTTGATGATATGTGGTTCGAGGGTGATGTTTGCAAACTCCGGTCTATTGTGTGGTGTACGCGTGTAGGGGTCAAGGAGATTTATAAAGTCATTCTTGTATTGGATGTGAGCGTAATCGGTATTCGGGTTCCCGACCCAGTCGTCGACCAAGTATGAGCCGCCCAATGAGATAGATTCGTCGACGACCATCCCCAGCGCTTCAGCTGCGGATAACTTGGTAACCCCAGCGCTGTGGCCGATAACCGAGGTCTGAGTCTGATCGCCGTAATCTTCCAGCTGTATGAGCCGTTGTAGGTCATATACGCGCTCTCCACGCTCGCGCATTTCGTTTGGAGACGAGTTGGCGCCTTCTCCCGCCCACGTCGACCAGGGGCCGTCCTTGATAGTGAAAACCACTGCGCTTTCATCGAGCCGTTGGAGCTGCGCCACGATTGCTTCAGGAAGCAGGGTGATGTCCGACGAGAAGCTACCGAAGTCAGTGGAGGTTCCGGGCACGTAGCTAATCACGTGGTCGGGGGTGGTTTTGAGGTCGCCGTTGACTGCGATGACGCTGTCATTGTCAGGGTCGAACTTGACTGCACCGCCACTCTCGAGTAAATACTCGGCAGCTTTTCGTTTCTCACGGATATCTTCAAGCCGTCGGATCTCTTGTGCTTGTTCTTCCGTGTAGGAAATGACGCCGTGGCGGCTCCATGCGGTGCCACTTTCTGCTTTGGCTTCGTCCTGGATTCGCTGCAACTCAGCTTCCAGATCTGGATGAGCTGAGTAGCTCTTCTCGATAAAATCTTGCAGGTTTTGATCGTTTGCTTCCTTACGCACTGCAAACGGGATGCCCGGGAGGTTGCCGATGATGTCTGGAAAGCTCGACAAGATCTGCCGCCGCTGCTCCTCGCTCAGTGAATCCCAGATCGCTCGCACCTCGGCGGGGCCATAGCTACCCCACTGCTCTACATCGTGGCGTGAGACAATGGTCGTCGTGGAACTGCCCGACGCTTCTGCCGACACCCGTTTATTGGTGCAGATCGAAACGACTTCGGCCAGGCTGGATTTCAAACGATCCCGCGTTTCTTGGGCCTCCTGGAGTAGGCGATCGACCGTTGCTTGAACGAACGCCTGTGCTCGTTTGGCTTCGCCATACATTAATTGAATACCAGCAAGGTACGAAGTTTGTGCAGGGATATCCGTGGAGACGTTAACAGAACCAATTGCCTTGCGCAGCCACTCCTGAATTTCAACATTGCCGGCGTCGTCGATTGTAAGTGAGTTGGCAGCAATTCGAGCGTCGGTTGCTCCCACTTCTAAGGCGATCTGCTCCACAGATTCCGCAGCAGTGTTGAGGGCGTGCATCAGCGCAGTCAGTGCAGTCTCGGCGACATCTGTTTCGTTCGCAAGTACGTAGAGCGAACCGCGAAGCGCATCGGCAGTGTGCCCTTCGCTCGACACGCCTCGCATCACAGAAATGATGTCGTTGCCGGCCAGTTCGAGCTTCGTCTGCAAATACTGCGCTTCACGATATGCGTCCTCAAGAGGTGTATCGCGCCACTCGCGCAGGTGGGCCCAGTTTGTCATTGCATTCCCAATCGAATGCCATCGAAGACGGCTGCATAGTCTTCGTCAGCATTCGTGAAGTCGTTGGCTGCTAGATGGCAAGCCTCGCTGGTTTCGTCGCAGCATTTGGCCATGTCACGAATGAACGATTCAAGCTCGTCCATTGCGGAACTAAGGTCCGCTTGGCTGCCGCCCGGCATTGCCAGGTCTTCGGCAGCGCGGCACTCATCAAGTCTTGGGTTGGCCAGCTCGGCCCCGACTTCGCCGACGTCGCGACTGGCACGTTCCAATTCACCTTCGAATACAACTAGCTCAGACACGCTGCTCCATTGCTAATAAGCGGATCTTCGGGATGCAAATACGGGTAACTCACTGACATCCTGGCTGCAGGGACGGGGTAATAGCAAGCCATCCGGATTCAAATCCTTCTAGAGGGTGACGAGACTAATCATCAACTCATCTTGAATGAATGCCGCTCATATTTCCGGTATGTAAAGCAGGTGCAGCACGATGGGGTGTGGCGCCGAGTGGGTTATTGGTGCGTCTGCACCAATAACCCGATGCGGGTGGTGCGCCTGCCCATCTGATGCTGTCAATGTTGCGGCGTACAGTTGTGCCAAACGTCGCAGAGTAGCGAAAGGAATAGGGACATGGAGTTCCGTCTAGAGCAGAAGCGCAGCATCGTTACCGAGCTGCCCGGCCCCAAGTCGAAGGAAATTGCAGCACGCCGCGAGCAGTACGTCAGCAACTCGATCGGCTCGTCGCTGCCGAGCTACATCGAGGCCGCGGACGGCGCCATCCTTCGCGACATCGATGGCAACCAGTTCGTTGATTTCGGTTCGGGTATCGGTGTGACCTCGGTTGGTAACTCGAACCCCAAGGTTGTTGCCGCCATCAAGGAAGCTGCCGACGCCGGTTCGCACTTCCAGATCAACACCGCTCCCTACGAGAGCTACATCGACCTCTGCCAGAAGCTCACCGAGCTCACCCCCGGCAGCTTCCCCAAGAAGGCCGCGCTGTTCAACTCGGGTGCTGAGGCGCTCGAAAACGCCGTGAAGATTGCCCGCAAGTACACCGGTCGCGATGCGATCGTCGTGTTCGACCACGCCTTCCACGGCCGCACCAACCTCACCATGGCAATGACTGCCAAGGCCGCCCCCTACAAGGACGGCTTCGGCCCGTTTGCCCCCGAGGTCTACCGCATGCCGGCCAGCTACCCCTACCGTGACGGTCTCACCGGTGAAGAGGCTGCCGCTCGCACCATCAGCGCCATCGAAAAGCAGATCGGTGCCAAGAACGTTGCCGCCATCATCATCGAGCCGCTGCAGGGCGAGGGTGGCTTCCTCGTTCCCGCCGAGGGCTTCCTGCCCGCACTCGTGAAGTTCGCCAACGAAAACGGCATCGTGTTCGTTTCGGACGAGGTGCAGGCTGGTATGTGCCGTACCGGTAAGTGGTTCTGCTCGGAGTGGGAGGGCATCGAGCCCGACCTGGTTACCAGCGCCAAGGGTATTGCCGGTGGTATGCCGCTGTCGGCCGTTATCGGTCGTGCCGAGATCATGGATGCACCGCAGCCCGGCGGCATCGGCGGTACCTACTCGGGTAACCCGATCGCGAACGCTGCCGCGCTCGCCACACTCCAGGCCTACGCAGACGAGAACATGGCCGAGAGCGCGCAGCGCATCGAAGCCAAGATCCGTGAGGTTCTCGAGCCGCTGGTTGCCGAACTCGACACCGTCGGTGAAGTTCGTGGCCGTGGCGCCATGATGGCAATCGAACTCGTGAAGGGCGAGTGCAAGACCCCGAACGCCGACCTGGTGAAGACCGTTGTCGATGAGGCGCTCAAGCAGGGTGTCATGTTCCTCACCTGCGGTACCTACGGCAACGTCATCCGCTTCCTCCCGCCGCTGGTCATCACCGACGAGCTGCTCGAAGATGCGCTCGGCGTGCTCGTTGAGCTGCTGCGCAAGCACTCCTAAGCGCTAGCAAACATAACGGCGGGGTGAGCCGGCTACCCTCGGGTAGCGGTTCACCCCGCCGTTCGTTTCAGTTGCTTTCAGCCGTGGCGGCTCTAGTCGACACCGAGACGTTTGGCAGTCGACTCGACGATGGCGTTAAAACCGATGTCGAACAGTTCGTCGTTGATATCGCGGAGGTTTCGACCACGCTGCGACGCCTCCACCGCCGCAACAAAGTTGGGGGCCACATCCCCCTCATCCCCGGGGTCAAAAATATCGGCCGGTGCGAGCTCATTGAACGCAGCCCCGTAGATAAACGACTCGAGCGCGGCAATGAACGGCAGGCAGGCCTCAAACGGGAAGCCCGCGCGGTGCAGGCCACTCACGACCTGCTCATACATGGCTACGGTGCGCGGTGAATCGGTGACTTCAATAGTTGCCACCGACGAGATCAGCTCGGCATGAGCGACCATTACATCGCGATAGCTTGCGGCCCAGGCTCGGGTTGCCTCGCGCCAGGGTTCGCTGTCGAATGCCGAAGCATCCACCTCGCCCATGATCGAGTCGACAATCCAGCGCAGAATTTCCTGTTTCGAGGTTGCGTGGTTGTAGAGGGCTGACGGGGTGACCGACAGTCGCTGTGCGAGTCGGGTCATGGTGAGCGCTGGCACGCCGTCACTCGTAATGATGCGTCGTGCCGCATCCGTGATTACCTCGCGATTGAGAATGCGCGTGCGCGGCCGCCCAGCGGGACGTCGGTTACCAACCATGTGTTGCCTCCTTGCCACTCAAGCTTAAGGCCAAGCGCGACATAGTGATGGCGCTCGAGCCACAGCAAAAATGGTCCATCTTCGCTACGATGATTCTGACAGCGCGTATTCGCAGCAGATTCACGCCTTTTCAGAGCGATCGCCAACTGTCGTGGCTGGCCCGCGACTCTGCCCGCCAGCATCCATCTGTGCTGAAAGGGGTACAGGCACGTGCCTGACACGAGTAACTACCGCACCATCACTCCCACCGGTACGGTGCAATCGAAGGGCCTCAGTGCTGGCAAGGTTGGTGTAATTGGTGGCGCGGTTATCGGCGTCTCGGTGGTCGCTCCCGCCTACACCCTCACCTCGGGGCTCGGGCCGACGGTGTCGGTTGCCGGGCTGCAAACGCCGGCAATTCTGCTGATCGGTTTCGTGCCGATGCTCATGGTGCTGTTCGGCTACCGCGAGCTCAACCGTGCGGTTCCCGACTCGGGCACCTCGTTCACCTGGGCCTCGCGCGCGTTCGGGCCCTGGATCGGCTGGATGAGCGGATGGGGGCTGATCGCGGCCACGGTGCTGGTGCTGTCGAACCTCGCCGCAGTTGCCACCGACTTCTTTTTCATCCTGCTGGGGCAAATCTTCCAGAACGATGCGCTGGCCGGCATCCCGCAGGAGAACCTGCTGGTGAACATCCTCGTCACCACGGTATTTGTTGCCGCGGCAACGTATATCGGCTACCGCGGTGTTGAGGCCACGCAAAAAGTGCAGTGGGGGCTGGTCGTTTTCCAGCTGCTCGCCCTGATCTGGTTCTCGGTGGCAGCGATTGTTTCGGCGACGAACGGCAACGCCTACGACTACACGCAGCCTGACCTCTCCTGGTTCAACCCGCTGCAGATCGAGAGCCTGTCGATTGCGGTTGCCGGTGTATCGCTGTCGATCTTCATGTTCTGGGGTTGGGACACCGTCATCACCATGAACGAAGAGGCAAAAGACCCCGCTCGCACGCCGGCTCGCGCGTCAGTCGTGACCATCGTCACGATCATCGCCCTCTATCTGCTCATCACCGTCGGTACCCTCATGTGGGCAGGTATCGGTACCGGTGAACTCGGTGCCGGTAACCCCGAAAACCAAGAGTCGATTTTTGCGGTGCTCGCCCCGCACATCATGGGTCCGTTCGCCATCCTGATGTCGATCGCTATCCTGACTTCGTCGCTCGCGTCGCTGCAGTCGACCATGGTTTCGCCGGCTCGCACCCTGTTGGCGATGGGGCACTACGAGGCGCTGCCCAAGGGTTTTGCGCACGTGGATGAACGCTACAAGTCGCCCTCCACCGCCACCTTCTGGGCCGCCGGTGCCTCGCTCGTGTTTTACGTGGTGATGCGTCTGGTGAGTGAAAACGCGCTGTGGGACACGATCACCGCGCTTGGCATGATGGTTTGTTTCTACTACGGCGCGACCGGCCTGGCTGCGGTGTGGTACTTCCGCAAGAGCTGGTTTAAGAGCGTCCGCAACTTCTTCATGCGCCTGCTGCTGCCGCTGCTGGGTGGCCTCACGCTCGTGTGGATGTTCGTGCAGACGATCGTTGAATCGATGGATCCCGACTACGGCTCGGGATCGTCGATCGGCGGCCTCGGTCTGGTGTTCATTCTCGGCGTGACCGTGATGGTGCTGGGCGTGGTGCTGATGGTGATCATGCGCTTTGTCAGCCCGTCATATTTCAAGGGCGAGACCCTGCCGGTTTCAGAACACGAGTATGACAAGCAGGTTGGTGTGGAGGTGCTCGGCGAGTAGGCGAGCCCAATACCAATACCGCTGGGACGGGGCCGGATGCGCTGCATTGCGGCCCCTTTTGTATCCCGAATCACGATCGGGGAGCGTGGATCACGTTCTGGGAGCGACCGGCAGGCGGATGCGGTTAGACTCGGCGCATGAAAATCGCGCGCTACGAACACCAGGGAAAACTTGCCTACGGCATCCTCGACGAAACGGCCGATGAACTGGTCGAACTGCACGGCGACCCGATTCTTGGCACGATTGACCCGAGTGACAATCGGGTCGCGCTGAAAGATGTGCGGCTACTTGCCCCGGTGATTCCCCGCTCAAAAGTGGTGGCATTCGGGCGCAACTATGCCGAACACGCTCGCGAACACGACAGTGAAGTTCCGGCCGAGCCGATGATGTTTTTGAAACCGAACACGGCAATTATCGGCCCCGACTATCCGATCGTGCTGCCGCCGCAGTCGCAGCAGGTGGAGCACGAGGTCGAGCTGGCAGTGGTGATCGGCCAGGTTGCGCGCAATGTGCCCGCCGCCGACGCACACCAGGTGATTTTCGGTTACACGATCGCGAATGATGTCACGGCTCGTGATCTGCAGCGCACAGACGGGCAGTGGGGTCGGGCCAAGGGCTTTGACACTTTTTGCCCCCTCGGCCCATACATCGAAACCGAGCTCAACACCGAGGAAGCGGTGGTCGGATGCAAGGTGAACGGCGAGACCCGTCAGCTCGGTAATCTCAACCAGATGGAACGCACGGTGGCGACCCTGGTTGAGTTCGCCTCGAGCGTATTCACGCTGCTACCCGGAGACGTGCTGCTCACCGGTACCCCGGCGGGCGTTGGCCCGCTGGTTGACGGTGATGAAGTGGTTTGTGCGATTGAGGGTATCGGGGCGCTACGCAACCCGGTTACGTCGGCAGCTCACTAGCTGTTGTCATCCGCATCTTCACGGGCGGGGCGCTGCGTCAGCGGTGCCTCGCCCGTTTGCGTTGCCAATAGGAGTTGCCGAATCTCCGCGAGCTCTTCGCGCATCACCGCGAGTTCGTGGCCCACCGTGAACGCCGATCCGCTCACCGGTCGTTCGCCTGCCTGCACCGGCTCGGGGTCAGAAACTGTGCCCTCGGTGGTGGCGCCAAGATTCGACATGGTGTCGATAATGACCGCGACGAACAGGTTGAGCATCACGAATGCCGACACCAGGATGAAGGGTACAAAGAACATCCAGGCCTCGGGGTACACCTCCATAACCGGACGGACAATCCCCATCGACCAGCTCTCGAGCGTCATGATCTGAAAGAGCGAATAGAGCGATTGAAAAACCGAACCGAACCATTCGGGGAAACGTTCGGCGAACAGCGCGGTAGCCATGACGGCCGCGACATAAAAAACGAGCCCCATGAGCCCGGCAATGGCGCCGATGCCGGGAATCGCGCGGATGATGGCGGTGGCGATGCGGCGCAGCTGCGGCATACGGTTGGCTAGGCGCAACACTCGCAAAACGCGCAGCGAACGCAGCACCGATAGCGGGCCTACTGCAGGTACCAGCGAGATAGCAACCACTAAGAGATCGAAAATATTCCAGCCGTCGAGGAAGAACCGCCGGTCGAGCGCGGTAATTTTTAAGACGATTTCCACCACAAACACGCTGAGGCAGAACACATCAATGATGTGCAGCACAGTGCCGAACTGGGCGATCGCAGCCGGCGAGGTCTGCAACCCGAGTACGACCGCGTTAACGATGATGAGCACCAGAACGACTGTCTGGACGGTCGAAGACAACACAAATTCGCCGATCTTGCGGCGCCATCCTTGAACACTGTCAGGGAATGAATCGGCTGTCGGGCTGGGGTCGATACTGGGTGACTGTTGGTTCACACCGGCAGTTTAAGAAGCGTTAGGAAACCGTTAGTAGCACCCAGTTAATGATTTGGGATCCGACAAAAGTTGCGTCTGAACGGATGCACGGGCGAGTTCAACCGGAGCTGACCGGGGTGCACGCCCCCTTTCCCAATCTGCCGAGGCCTAGACTGGAGTCATCATGACTGCAGTTTCACTCGCGCCCGTGACCGAGGCCGCCGGCGCAGATATTCGTGTTCGTTTCTGCCCATCCCCGACCGGCACCCCGCACGTCGGGCTGATCCGCACCGCCCTGTTCAACTGGGCCTACGCCAAGCACACCGGCGGAACGCTCGTGTTCCGCATCGAAGACACCGATGCCGAACGCGACTCGGAAGAAAGCTACGAGATGATTCTCGAGGCGCTTCGCTGGCTGGGGCTCGACTGGGATGAAGGCATCGATGCTGCCGGTGAGCACGGCCCCTACCGGCAGTCGCAGCGCGGCGAAATCTATGCCGAGGTCATCGAAAAGCTGAAGGAAGCCGGCTACCTCTACGAGTCGTTCGCAACGGCCGAAGAAATTGAAGCCCGCAATATTGCGAACGGTCGCGACCCCCGGCAGGGCTACGACAACTTTGAGCGTGACCTCACCGAAGAGCAGCGGGCCGCCTATCGGGCCGAGGGGCGGCAGCCGAGTCTGCGGCTGCGCGTACCCGACACCGATCTGTCGTTTGACGACCTGGTGCGTGGTGAAATCACCTTTAAGGCCGGTTCGTTCCCCGACTTCGTGGTCGTGCGGCCCAATGGTAAGCCGCTCTACACTCTCGTAAACCCCGTCGACGATGCGCTCATGGGCATCACCCACGTGCTGCGCGGTGAAGACCTGCTCTCGTCGACTCCGCGACAGATCGCGCTCTATCACGCGCTCTATCAGGTTGGCGTTGCCGAATTCATCCCGCGCTTCGGCCACCTGCCGTACGTGATGGGCGAGGGGAACAAAAAACTTTCAAAGCGCGACCCCGAATCGAACCTTTTCCACCACCGCGACCGTGGCTTCGTGCCCGAGGGCCTGCTCAACTATCTGGCGCTGCTGGGCTGGTCGATCGCGCCCGACCGCGATGTGTTCACGATGGACGAGATGTGCGCGGCCTTCGATGTGCACGACGTCAACCCGAACCCGGCACGTTTTGACCTCAAGAAGGCCGAGGCGATTAATGGTGAGCACGTGCGTCGCCTCGAACTTGCCGATTTCGCGCAGCGCCTTGAGCCGTACCTGGTTGCAAGCGGTGTGGTGAGCGATCCGATTACCGAAGACCAGCGCGCCACGGTGCTCGCGGTCGCGCCGCTCGTGCAAGAGCGGATGCAGCTGCTGGGCGAAGCCCCCGAGCTGATTGCCTTCCTGTTTGAGACGACCGAAGACCTCGAATACCGCGAGGATGCGCTCAAGACGCTGAAGGACGGCGCTGCTGACGCACTGCGCGCCACCAGCGAGGCGCTCGAGCAGTTGGCCGATTGGAACACTGAGGCGATCGAGGCAGCAATGCGGGCCAAGCTGATTGACGAGCTGGGGTTGAAACCGCGGCTTGCATTCGGCCCGGCACGCGTGGCGATCTCGGGTCGCCGGATTTCGCCGCCGCTGTTTGAGTCGATGGAGCTGCTCGGCCGTGAGGCCACGCTCGCCCGCCTCACCAAGCTCACGGAGCAGCTCGGCTAATTTGTCGCGCTGCCTGCAGCATCCCGCTATGTCACCGATAGGAGTCTGACGTGACCGACGCAACCGAGTTCGCCGCCGACGACCGCTACGAAGTCGTCATAATTGGTGGCGGTCCCGCGGGGCTGCAGGCAGCGCTATTGCTTGCGCGGCAGCTGCGCCGGGTGCTGGTGCTCGATAGCAACCGACCGCGCCACTCGGCAACGCTCGAAGCGCACGGCTTTTTGTCACGTGACAATATCCCGCCGAACGAGCTGCGGGCTGCCGGACGCGCATCGGTGGAGGAGTACGAAACCGCCGAGATTCAGTTTGCAATTGTCACCCGGGTGAGCCGGAGCGGTGATGGTTTTGAGATTGTCGCATCCGGTGTGCGCGGCACCCCGAACCGTCACGTGTGGGCCGAGCGAGTCATCCTGGCAACCGGCCTGCGCGAGGTGCATCCGCAATTGCCGTCGCTGCGCGCCTATTACGGCACCCACATTCACTCGTGCGTGGTGTGCGATGCCTGGAACCGTAAGGGCGCGCGCATCGCGGTGTTTGGTGTGCCGGAGGCGAAAACGCTTGCCTATCGCGCCGGTCAGCTTGCGCGCATCGGTTCGCATGTGGTGCTGTTCGCATCCGAACAGCAGGTGAGTGAGGCGGATGCGCAGCTCTTGCGCGAGCGCGGGGTGATCGTTGACCGTCGTGAAATTGAGGATGTGGTGGGCGAGCGGGCTGATCTCACCGGGATTCGCACGGTTGACGGTGAGATCACACCGGTGGATGCGGCCTTTGTGCTGAACGGGTTTGTGGCGAACCTCGGTTTTCTTGATGAAGAGCTGCGTCCGCCGCTGACTGAGGACGGGTTCGTGGCGGCCGATAATTTTGGTCGCACGGCCGTGCCCAACCTCTATGCCACCGGAGAGCTCACCGCACCCGGGCCCGAAGTGCTGATTATTTCGGCGGGCAAGGGTGCGCGCACCGCGATTGCCGCGCATCGGGATGCGATCGGGTTTTAGCGGGCGGTAGACGCAACTTCCGGCGCGGTCGGCACGGGCTGCCTGGCGCATGTGGTGGCGGTTATTTGTGCCGAGTGGTGGCTGCTGGTGATTTGTCTGCGCCACAAGTTGCCATATATGGCTCTCGTGGGCTAAGCTCGTCTGGTGCGCCCGAGAGGGTGACAGCCCTTGGGGTATGGTGTAATTGGCAACACGGCTGATTCTGGTTCAGTTGTTCTTGGTTCGAGTCCAGGTACCCCAGCAAATGACTTCCGGCCCTTCGGTCGGAAGTTTCTTGTTTTCCCGCGGACGTGTTGCCGCGCACCGCGTCCGCGCTGACGCGCTCACCGCATCCGCGCCGCGCGCGCCCGCGTCCGCGCCTCGTGTGTGGGTTCGCGTCAAATGTGGGTGTTCTGCCACATACATTTGACGCGAACCCACACACAACCTGCTCGGGGCGCCGTGAAATGCGCGGGTGCGTGCGCCGCGTTGCCGCGACGCGCACGCCTTCATCCTGAACCTCAGCGGTCTGGAAAATTACGTGGCCGAGCGCGGCTGGGAGGCCTTCGGCGGGATGACGCCGCAGCTGTACGCCCTCATCCAGCACATCCGCGCCGTCAAAATCGAGTACCGCTTTGAACGGCCCGACAACTATTCCGCTGCCGACCTGCGCGAGTTCGCCGATTGGGGATCCCAGGCCAACGCCATTTTTGTGCTGCCAGACGGCAGCGTTCGGGATGCGCAGGGTCGCGACCTCCTCGACCCGGACGCAGGCGGCGTGGTCCCTCGCACCGGTGCATCCCTGCACCGCCGCGACCAGGTTCGCAGTCAGCTCGCCGAACGCGGCGTGATCGTCCCCGGTCACCTCCCGCCCGTACGCTCCGAGGTCGAGCTCACCCCGGCCGACCCGGCCGAGGTGCTGAACCGTGCGGTGGTGCTCGCGGTAATCGCTGGTCTGAGCGAAGAAATTTACCGCGGCGACGACATTGATCTGGATGATGTGGTCGATCTGCAGGGCAGCGGGGAGGTCACCGAAACCGAGGCGGAGTTCCTCGAACAGCTGCTTGCCGAAGCTCGCGGCGGCGGCAAATGGTCGGACGGTTTGCGATCGAAGGCGCTCAATCACTCGTGGGGATTCGTGGCCGCCCACACGCTCGCCTGGACACTCGGGCTCGTGCCGATGGATCCGTATGAGCTGCAGCCCGCCGATGTGTCCGCACTCAAGGACGCGTTGGAGACTGCCGTGGCCACCAATCAGCCCCAGCTTCGCGAGCTGGGCGAGCTGTGCGATGCGTGGGAAATCACCTACTCATGCCGCTGGTATGCCGTTGACCAGCAGTACCGTCAGGGGCAGCCGGGAGACCGGTTCGAGTTTGACGGCATGCAGAAGTCAGTGCTTATCGAGCGGCAGCGGGCACTCGCCTGGCTGCTGCTGCAGGATGCACCCTACGACCAGGTTTCGCTCGACACCTAGCCGCCAACTAACACCGAGCCGCCGCCAACTAACTCCGAGCCGCCTGCGAACACCGAGCACCTGCCGCCGGCCAAGCAAATGCGGCTACGCGATCTGCACGACGCGGCAGCGCTCGCACAGCGGGTAGCTGTCCAGGAACGGCTGGATGCGCTCGCGCATCTGCTCAAAGCTCTGGCCGTACATGTAAAGCGCAGTCTCCTCAGGGAGTTCCAGGTGGGAATTAATCCGGCCGATGCCCTGGATGAGACGCGTGCACTCGTCGTAAACCTCCCCAGCACTGGTGGATGCATACACCTCTTCGGGCAGGTCGGTGTCGTTGAGATAGAGGGCCAGTCCCTCCATGGTGCCGAACGGCTTTGGATCGTCCTCGTCGCCGAGACTCCAGGTTGAACCTTTGGGTGCGAGCATCGCACCCAACACCTCGAGAACCTCCGGCACCAGATGCGCGCTTTCGACCTGCAGCTCGATATCGGCGGCCTCGACTTCACCGGCTTGCTTGTTGAATACGGTGCCGCCGCCAACCACATCCACGCCCCAGCCCTGCTCGCGACAAAACTCGACGAGGGCATCCTCAAGCTCATGTCGGTGAACCGGCTGGAGCCGGGCAGTCAAACGAATATGCAGCTCAACGGGGCGCGGCTTCCGGAATCGGTCGAACATCTACGTTCGCCTATTGCATCTCGAGCTGCAGCGCGGTGAGCTCTTCGTCGTTGAGGAATGGCTGCCACGAGGTCTTGATCTTCTCATCCTCGCTGCGACCAATGGTTTCGCCGGCGGTGACGCGATTGCCCTTGAGCTGGTAATCGACAAAGTCCATCAAGAAGGAGAACAGCTCATTGGGTTCGCGCGATGAACCAACCACCTGGATTTCGGGGATACCCCAGTTCATGAGCCCCATCGAATAGGCGTCCCAGCGGCCATCTTCGCGCGGAGACAACCACACCGGAGCCATGAACCCGGCCAGCAGCGGACTGTCGGGGTCGGTGATTCCGAGGAAGCATTCCTTGCTGTAGGTGGTCGCCACCTCGCCCGAGTAGTATCCGACCGCCTCATCGCGCTGCAGCATTGCCCGCACCGCGGTGACATGGTGCGCAACCACATCGAAGTGGTTCAGTCGCTCACTATCACGTCCCTGCGACAGAAGCGGCATCCCGGCCACCAGCAAGAAGGCCCGGTAGTTCTCGATTGCTTCTTCGGCGCCAGCACCGAAGAGGGGATGCAGCAGGTTTTGTGCCTCACGATCCGGGATCGGGTTCTCCATAATTTCGACGGCGCACCACAGCCCGTTCAAAGTGAACGACACCGTGTCGTCTTCATTTTCGCGCTCATCCCACTCGAGCACGTCATCCGGCGCGAGATTTCGGTTTAGTGCCTCGATCACCTGATCGGGATTGATGACCGAGTCGAGGAGTACATAACCAACGACCGGACTATCGCTCATCTCATAGTGCGGTTCGGTGCGGCTGCTGCCTGCGGGTTTCTTGCCCTTGCCAAAGAGTCCAAACATCGGGGTCCTGCCTTTTATATTGCGAGTTGCAGCGCCGTGCTGTCGCGCTCAACGAGGCGCGGCTGCCACGAGGTGGTGATCGTTTTGGTTGGTGCGGTAGAGGGTTTCGCTTACATGGATGCAGACGTATCCAACTACATACATCAAGAAGGCGAACAGTTCGTTAGGGGTGAGCAGCGGTGCGGCGCTCACCGCCTCGTGTCCGCGCCGCGCTCACCGTGCCGCGCTTACCGCCTCGTGTGTGCATTCGCGTCAAATGTGTGTGTTCTGCCACATACATTTGACGCGAACCCACACAAAACGAGCTCGGGGCGTCGTGAAAAGCGCGCTGGTGGGGGCAGGGTGCGCGCTGGTGTGGGCGGGATGCGCCGCTCGCGCGCGGGGTGCGGGTGGCGTGAAGGGCTCGGGTGCGGGCGTCGTGATGGGCGTGAAGCGCGCGCCGAGCGCCGACAAGTGAAGCGCGTGGCGCGCGGCTACTGCTGGCGCTCCTCGATGGCGCGTTCGAGCCGGGCCATCTTGTTGTCGAGCTCGTTCTCGTAGCCGGGGCGGATATCGGCCTTGATGATGAGCGAGATGCGCGAGCCGAATGGCGCCACCGCCTCGGTCGCTGCCTTGATCACCGCAAAAACCTCGTCCCACTCGCCTTCGAGCGTTGTGAACATCGCGTCGGTGCGGTGGGCAACACCGGATGCGCGCACTACCTCGACTGCCGCAGCCACCGCATCCGATACCGAACCGTCAGCTCGTCCTGTGCCGCTTGGGGCAACCGAAAATGCTGCGAGCATGGAAATCCTCCTGGCCGTTGGGGATGCAATGCGCTCAGTTTACGTTCCACGGTACTGAGCCATGGAAAACACACAACGCCACACAAGACAAACGGGGTGCCCGCACCTTTTGGTACGGGCACCCCGTTCGGATACAGTTCGTCTGCGTTACACGATGGAGTCGAGTACGCCGTCGCCGTCGGTGTCGACGTGGGTCTCGTCGTATACGCCGTCGCCGTCGGTGTCAACGTACATCTCGTCGACGTATCCGTCGCCATCGACGTCGACACCAGCGGCGTCGACAACGCCGTCGCCGTCGAGGTCGAAGTGTGCCGAGTCGGCGACGCCGTCGCCGTCCGAGTCGAACGTGTCTTCCGAGTAGCCCGAGTACGACTCGGTGCCGCTGTCGCCCACCGGTTCGGTGCCGTAGTCATCGGTGGTGCCGTAGTTGTCGGTCGGTTCGGTAGCGTCGGCGCCGTAGTCGCCGCCAAATTCGCTGCCAGAGTCGTTGCCGTAGTCGGAACCGGGGCCGGGGATGCCCTGGGCGCCATCCTGCTCCGAGGTGCCGTAGTCGTCAGTGGGTTCGGTGGTGCTCTCACCGTTGCTGTCGTAGCCGCTGGTGTCGATCACACCGTCTTCGTTGGTGTCGTAGTACTCGGTGTCAACCCGGCCGTCGCCGTCGGTGTCGACAGTGTAAACATCGGCAACGCCGTTGCCATCGGTGTCGGTGATCAGGGTTTCTGCGACACCGTCGCCATCCATGTCGACCATGGCCGAGTCGTTGATGCCGTCGCCATCGGCGTCGATCGTGGCCTCGTGCGTGGTGGTTCCGTCGTTGTTCACCGGGTCGGTGCCGTAGTTGTCGGTGTTGCCGTAGCCACCGGTGGGGTCGGTCGGCTCAGTGGTGTCGGTCGAGCCGGTGTCGGTCGAGCCGGTGTCAGTCGAACCGGTGTCAGTTGAATCAGTGGTGTCGCTCGGAGTATCGGTGCCGCCGGTTGCATCGGGTTCGGGGGTGGCGTTTGGTGCGGGAACGCCGTAGTTGTCGTTCGGCTCGCTGCCGTACTCGTCTGCGGCGCTGCCGCCTTCGAGGCTCGAGAGGTCAGTGGTGGATGCATCGGCAAAGCCGTCGCCGTCGCTGTCAACCAGTGCGAGATCGGGCTGGCCATCGTTGTCGGTGTCGAGGAGCGTGGTCTCCTGGTGGCCGTCACCGTCGCTGTCGAGGGTGGCGAGGTCAATGTGGCCGTCACCGTCGGTGTCAATCACCATCGCGTCGCTGATGCCGTCGCCATTGGTGTCAACTTCGGCGGCTTCCGTGATGCCGTCGCCGTCGAGGTCGACGGGGGTGATGCCTTCGCCAGTGGTGGGGAGGTTCGACTGTTCGTTGGTCATTGTTCTTACCTTTCGCCTTGGTCTTCAGTAGATCGCTTGGTCATAAGTGAGATGCGCGGAGTAGGAATAAAGTTCCTGACTCCGCGCATCCGATCACAAATTTTTTTTATTAGTACGCTTCGGTGCCGTCGAACTGGCCGTCACCGTCGGCATCGACCATGGTCGAGTCGAGGGTGCCGTCGCCGTCGGTGTCAACCATCACGGTGTCGTAGCTGCCGTCGCCGTCGGTGTCGATGTAGACGACCTCTGCCACACCGTCGCCATCAAAGTCGGAGCCGAGCGCATCGAGCTCGCCGTCGCCGTCGAGGTCGACATAGGTTGATTCGTTGACGCCGTCGCCGTCGAGATCAAACTGGTTACCCACCGTGGGGCTGCTGAGGCCGCTACCGTACTCGGTCGTCTCATCCATGATGCCGTCGCCGTCGGTGTCGCTGAGCTGGGTGTCAAACACGCCGTCGCCGGTGGTGTCTGACACGCGAGTGTCAAAGCGGCCATCGCCAGTGGTGTCGGCTTCGATCGTGTCGATCCGGCCGTCACCGTCGCTGTCAAAACCGACCACATCGATCACGCCGTCGCCGTCGGTGTCGGCCTCGACGCGGTCCATCACGCCGTCGCCATTGGTGTCGAGCACACGCGCATCGTTGATGCCGTCGCCGTCGGTGTCGACAGCGATTTCGTCAATGACGCCGTCATTGTTCTGGTCGATATGCGTCTGGTCGGCGACACCGTCGCCGTCGATGTCGTAGTGGGTGGCATCAACGGTGCCGTCACCGTCCACATCCACCGCATTCGAGGACGAGTAGTTACCTGCCTCCGGGGCAAGGTCTTCGGCGGTGACCGCTTCGGGGGTCTCGTCGCCGAGTTCGGGCAAGAGGTTTGCACCGGCGCCGGGCTGTGGTTCGGTGCCCACCGGCTCCTGGGTGGTGCCGTCACCGCTGTCGCTATAGGTCGAGTCGATAGCGCCATCGCCATCGAAGTCGAAAGCGTAGTCGTCGGGGATGCCGTCGCCATCGACGTCCTTCGCGAACGTGTCGGCAACCCCGTCACCGTCAGAGTCGGCAATGAGATAGTCCTGCTGGCCGTCGCCGTCGGTGTCGATGAACTGCGCGTTGGCCTTGCCGTCGCCGTCCCAGTCGTAGAGGGTCGTTTCGTTGATGCCGTCGCCGTCAAGGTCGACTTCCTGCATCCCGTATTCGTCGAAGCCACCGGCACCAGCATCGTTGGGTGCACGACCGCTGTCGCCAGTGCTGCCGGTGCCGTCAGCGTTACCGCTGTCGTCGGTGCTGCCGGCGTCGTCAACGCTACCGGTGTCGCCAATGCCACCGGTGGGATCGATGGGCTGGGCCTGCTCCGAGTCGGTGGCGCCATCGGTGATCGGGGTGCCGTCGGCGCTGAAGCGCTGGTCGTAGTTGCCGTCGCCGTTCGAGTCATAACCGAACTCGTCATATACGCCGTCACCGTCGACGTCGTAGGCAGCCGAGTCAAATTTGCCGTCGCCGTCGGTGTCGACCAGTACGGTTTCGTAGTTACCGTCGCCGTCGGCGTCGGTGATGATTGCATCCGCCTGATTGTTTCCGGTCATATCGACCGCGTACGAGTCGTTGATGCCGTCGGCGTCGGTGTCGATTTCTTTCAGGCCGTATTCGTCGAAGCCGCCTTCGGTGTTGGCTGCGTCGGTGCCGGTCGGGTTGGTGTTCGTTGCTTCATTGCCATCGAGCTGGTCTGAATCAACCGGCGAGCTGTCCATTGGTGCGGGCGAGCTGTGCTGCGACATGAGCGGGATTCCTTTCGGGAGGAAGTTTCGGTGGTTTTCTCGAAATCACTGATTGGAGCGCGCCATGGTGCGGAAAGTTCCCGATGCAAAAATATTTGTGCGGGATGCGCTCACTAATTGCGGCTGATGCTGACTGAGTCGCCCGGTGCCAGCGCGTGGTAGGTGCCTCCGTATGACTCTGCTGCCGCCTGGAAGCGAGCGTTGGCAAGCTCTTTTCCGGGCCTCGACAGCAGCATTTCGTGCACCGCGAATGCCGCTTGGGGTCGCACCGACAGCAGATAATCGATCGAGTCGGCCATGCGCATCCAGGGGCCGTAGGCGGGCACCGCAAGCAGCTGGATATCAAAACCGGCGGGGATGGGGTCGTAAGCATCGCCGGCGTAGGCAAAGGCGCCATTGACCACCACACCAATGTTGTCGATGCGGGGGATGCTGGAGTGATTTTCGGCGTGCGTGCCACCGAAAACGGTGATGCTGAAGGCGCCGAGTTGCACGGTCTCACCGGGTGCGGCGATGTGTACGGTGCCGATATCTTCGAGCTCGGCTGCATCGATCAGATCGGCAACGCGGGCCGTGGTGAGCACCTGCACATTTGGCGATTGTTTTGCAATGCGAGCCAGCTGTTCGACAACGAAGTGGTCGTCGTGCTCGTGGGTGATGACCACACCATCCACGCTGCCACACTCGGTGAGGGGCGTTGTGAATTTGCCGGGGTCGAGGTAGAGGCGGCGGCCCGATTGCTCAAGCAGGATGCAGGAGTGCTCGAATTTTGTGATCTGCATGGAGGCAGGGTAGCGACGCACCATGAAATTCAAGTGAAGCCTGATTTGACACGCACATATAGCCATGGCAAACTATGAGAGTTGCCCACACGGCAACCAAGGTGAGGCCCCATCGTTTAGCGGCCTAGGACACTGCCCTCTCACGGCAGCGGCGCGGGTTCGAATCCCGCTGGGGTCACCAGTGCGAGTGCCGAGTTAGGAATCCTGACTCGGCACTTTTGTTTTTCTTGCACGATGCCCGGGGACCCCGTTTTCTCGCACGCGGTTCCCTTGGGCTCTGGCGCTTTCTTACAGCATCCGGGCTAGGATTCCGAAAGCGGTACATCGACGCAAGTTTTCGGCCCGCAATAATTCGCTGGCTGGCGGGTTCTGTTTTATAACCAAATGCGCGATAGAGTGGCCGAGTTAACCAAGCGCTAAGGGGCGAGATGAGTTCGGACTTTGCGGCGAGCATTGCCACTTCAGCAGGGGAGCTTGAAATTCGCGGCTCCGCTGCGACTGATGTTGGTCTTGTGCGTGCCGTGAACGAGGATGCATTTTATGCGGGCGCGCCGGTCTACCTCGTCGCTGACGGTATGGGCGGGCACTCATACGGCGATCTGGCTTCGAATACGGTCGCTGAGGTGTTCGGTGAAACGTTCAATGATCACCGGCGGCCAACCACGCCCGAAGATGTGATTGCGGCAGTCGATGCTGCCAACACACGCATCCAAGAACTGATGGCCAACGATGGTGAGCCGGGTGCGATCGCCGGAACCACCGTAAGCGGCGTTGCGCTCGTAGATGTCGACCCCGACGGGGAGACGGACGTTGCGCCCTATTGGATGATTTTTAACGTCGGCGATTCTCGCGTGTATGGCTGGAATGGGCGATCGGTAGTGCAGATCACCGTCGATCACTCGGCGGTGCAAGAACTCGTGTATCTCGGCATCATCACCGAGGAAGAGGCGCTCGTTCACCCCGACCGCAATGTCATTACCCGGGCTGTCGGGTCTGACACGCAGGTGCAGACCGATCTGTGGCTGATGCCGGTGCAGGGACACCAGCTGTTCGTGATCTGTTCGGATGGGCTCACTAAGGAGCTTTCGGACGATGAGATCGGGGCGATCATTCAGGACTACGCAGTCGAAACCGGGGCGACTCGAACGCTCGCGCAGACGCTCATTGATCGGGCGATCGAACGTGGCGGGCGTGACAACATCACCGTTGTGGCGGTGGAATCGACGCCGGTTTCAGGTGAGGGAGTGGAATCCCCAACCGAATCGGTTTCGGAATCCGAATAGCAACCGCTGCATCATTACCTCGCACCCCGCAGCTGGGGAGCTTTACCGACTGGGAAAACCATCATGCGTGAAATCTCCACACCGTTGAATCTCGACCTTGAGCGCTACCGCAATCTTGGCGATCTGCTGTGGCAGCGCGCGGAAGCCGGCCCCGATCACATCATTTTCGAGGTGCCGGGCGAAAACGGTGAGGTGACTCAGATCAGCACCGCCGAGTTCAAAGCGCAGGTGGTTGCGGTGGCCAAGGGCCTGGTTGCGTCGGGTATTGAGCCCGAGCAGCGAGTGGCCATCCTTTCACCAACCCGGTTTGAATGGGCGCTGCTCGATCTCGCGATGCAGGTAATCGGCGCCGCTGTGGTGCCGATTTACGAAAGCTCAGCGCTCGCGCAAGTGCAGCTAATTCTGGACGATAGCGATGCGGTGGCGGCCATTGGTGCCAGCAGCGATCATGTTGACCGGTTGCGGCAGGCCTTCGCCGAGCTGGGGCGCAGTGGTGCGCAGGTGTGGGGGATGGATGCCGAAGGTGCGCCGACCCTTGACGATCTGCGCGCGGCCGGTGCCGAAGTGTCGGATGCGGAAATTGAGCGGCTGTGCCAGCTTCCCACGCGCGAGAGTCTTGCGAGCATTGTTTATACCTCTGGCACCACCTCTCGCCCCAAGGGCGTGCTCATCACGCACGGCAATTTTCTTGGCCAGGTGATGGCCGTTGCCGACAAATATCGCGGCTTCGCTAATGAACAGGCCAACACACTGCTGTTTTTGCCGATGGCGCATGTGCTGGCGCGCGGGGTGTTCTATATCTGCCTGGCATCCGGTGTGCGGGTGGCGCTCATAGGCGACCCGAAGCAGGCGGTGGCGGCGATGGCGACACTGAAACCCACCTTCGTGATGGTGGTCCCACGCGTGCTGCAGAAGATCCTCATTGCCGCCGGCGATGCGGCTCGTGAAAAACATCTGTACTGGCTGTGGGAGCGGGCCCGTGAATTTGCCCATCTGCGGGGTATGCGGATGGAAGCCGTTGATGCGGGTAGACCGGTGGCGCCAATTACAGCCCGCCAGCGGCTGCGGTATCAGCTGTATGAGCGGCTGTTTTATCGCCGCATCCGCGCCACGCTTGGTGGCCGAATGCAGCAGATTCTGGTGGGGGCGGCGGCGCTGTCACCCGATCTGGCGCTCACCTTCCGCGGCCTCGGCATTCCAATCATTGAGGGGTACGGACTCACCGAAACCACGGCGCCGCTTACCGGCAACCTGCTGGACGATTTTGTATCCGAGACGGTTGGGTATCCGATGCCCGGGTCGTCGGTGCGGATTGCCGATGATGGTGAGGTGCTCGCTAAGGGCCCGGGCGTGTGTCGCGGATACACCTCGGCTGAGGCGACGGCAGAGGCATTCGTGGACGGCTGGTTCCGTACCGGTGACTATGGCGAACTGGATGAACGCGGCCGGTTGATGCTCCGTGGCCGACGCGGCGACATGATCATTACGGCGGGCGGGAAAAACATGCTGCCCACCGAGTGGGAACGGGCCGTTGAATCGCTTGATCTCGTAGCGCACGCGGTTGTGGTGGGCGAGGGGAAACCCTTCTTGGGCGGACTGATCGTCCTCGATCCTGAAGCCGTGCAAAAGTGGGCCCTGCGCGAACGCATCTCTGACCTACCGTCGCTCGATCTGCCCGACCTGGGTGGGTATTTGAGTGTGGTGCATGAGCGGCTGCACGAGGCGGTGCGCAAAGTTGTCGATGAAGCGAACTCGCGACTGTCGCGGGCCGAGCAGATCCGCAAATTTGAACTGGTAATTGCTGACCTCACTGACGCTGGTGGTCTGGTCACCCCGACGTTGAAACTCAAACGCAAGGAGCTTGTGAAACGGCTCCGATCGGTGGTTGATCGCATCTATGAGGTGCTGCCGGGGAGTTCGCGCTCTTCATAATGCCGCCACTGCCACACCGCTACGCGGCCGGCACAATGCTCGGTGTTAGCATTGCTGGCATGCGTTTCTGGCAGCGGCGACTTTCTTGCCGCGGCGGGTGGTAACCACGGGCAACTCCCGCCGCGGAGGCTTTCCGCGCCTGAACTCGCACGATCAGGAGATCCCCTTAGACATGACGAACAATGCTCAACCCCGCACGCTGGCCGAAAAGGTGTGGGCCTCGCACGTAGTGAAGCAGGGCGAGAACGGTAATCCCGACCTGCTCTATATCGACCTCCACATCATGCACGAGGTCACCAGCCCGCAGGCGTTTGACGGCCTGCGCCAGGCGGGGCGTCAGGTGCGACGTCCCGACCTCACCATCGCCACCGAAGACCACAACACGCCAACCGAGAACATCCTCGGCACCATTGCCGACGAAACCTCGCGAAAGCAGATCAACGCGCTGCGCAGCAACGCTGAAGAGTTCGGTATTCGACTGCACTCGCTCGGTGACGTCGAACAGGGCATCGTGCACGTGGTTGGTCCGCAGCTGGGTTTGACGATGCCGGGTATCACCGTGGTGTGCGGTGACTCACACACCTCGACCCACGGCGCCTTCGGCGCCATGGCATTCGGCATTGGTACCAGCGAGGTAGAGCATGTGCTGGCCACTCAGACGCTGCCACTGAAGCCGTTTAAGACCATGGCCATCAACGTTGAGGGCGAGCTGCGCCCCGGCGTTACTGCCAAAGACATCATCCTCGCAGTGATCGCGAAGATCGGCACCGGCGGCGGTGCCGGCTACGTGTTTGAATACCGGGGCTCGGCCATCCGCGCGCTGTCGATGGAAGGCCGGATGACCATTTGCAATATGTCGATCGAGGGCGGCGCCCGCGCCGGCATGGTGGCACCGGACGAAACCACGTTTGAGTACCTCAAAGGTCGCCCGCACGCCCCACAGGGGGCAGACTGGGATGCAGCGGTCGAGTACTGGCGATCGCTCGCTACCGATGAGGGTGCGGTGTTCGATGCCGAGGTCAACATCGACGCGAACGAGCTCGAACCTTTTGTGACCTGGGGTACCAATCCGGGTCAGGGTGTATCGCTCAGCGAGAGCGTGCCGAACCCCGCCGATTTCAGCGACCCGGTAGACCGAGCCACCGCTGAGCGGGCGCTCGAATACATGGGGCTCGAGGCCGGCACCCCGATGAAGGAGATCGCGGTTGACACCGTGTTTATGGGGTCGTGCACGAACTCGCGCATTGAAGATTTGCGTGCCTTCGCCAGTGTTATTCAGGGACGAAAGAAGGCCGATGGCGTGCGGGTGATGGTCGTTCCCGGTTCGGCTCGGGTGCGACTGCAAGCCGAGGCCGAGGGCATTGACAAAATCGTGCGCGACTTTGGTGCCGAATGGCGGTTTGCCGGCTGCTCAATGTGCCTCGGGATGAACCCCGACCAGCTCGAGCCTGGCGAGCGGTGTGCATCCACCTCTAACCGCAACTTTGAGGGCCGCCAAGGTAAGGGCGGCCGCACCCACCTGGTGTCACCGCTGGTTGCCGCTGCAACCGCGGTGCGCGGGACGCTCTCGAGCCCCTGGGATCTGGAAGCTACCGAGCAGGAAGGGAAGGTCGCCTAAATGGAGCCTGTAACCACTGTTGTTGGCACCGCGGTGCCGCTGCGCCGCTCGAATGTCGACACCGATCAAATTATTCCCGCGGTGTATCTCAAGCGGATCACCAAAACCGGCTTTGATGACGCCCTGTTTGCGCGGTGGCGTCAAGACCCCGAGTTCGTGCTCAACGACCCCGCCTATGCGAACCCGCGAGTGCTCGTTGTCGGCCCCGATTTCGGTACCGGCTCGAGCCGCGAACACGCCGTGTGGGCGCTGCGCGACTACGGTTTTCGCGCCGTTGTCGGCTCGCGTTTCGGCGAAATTTTTAAGGGTAACTCGGGTAAGCAGGGGCTGCTGATCGCGCAGATTGCCGAGTCGGAAGTGGAACAGCTGTGGGGCGCGATCGAATCGAACCCCGGCATTACAGCCACGATCGATCTCGACGCACGCACCGTGAGCGTGGGCGAGTTGAGTTTTGATTTTGAAATTGACGACTACACCCGCTGGCGGCTGATGGAGGGGCTCGACGATATTGCGCTCACCCTGCGCGATGAGGCGGCCATCACCGACTTTGAAGCCAAGCGGCCCGGCTGGATGCCAAAAACTCTGCCGGCGCTGGGCGGTACCGAACCCGGCACTATTGCCAATGATGCAGCTGAGGATGTCAACGCGTGAACAGTTTGAGTGAGGCTGCTGCGGCAGCGGGCAAGTCGGTCGGACTAACCTCCGACACCATCACCTTCACGGGAGGCCGCCCGCTGAACGGTCGTATCGTGGTGCGCGGTGCAAAAAACTTTGTCACCAAAGCCATGGTCGCCGCACTGCTCGGTGATTCGCCAAGCACCCTGCGCGATGTTCCCGATATTTCGGATGTGCGCGTGGTCTCGGGCCTGCTTGGCGCGCACGGCGTCATGATCGAACGCGATGTTGATGGCGGCGTCATTCGACTCGACCCCACGAACGTCAAGTCGGCACACATGGCCGAGATCAACGCGCACGCCGGTTCCAGCCGCATCCCGATTCTGTTCTGCGGGCCGCTGCTGCACCAGTTGGGTGAGGCATTCATCCCCGACCTGGGTGGCTGCCGCATCGGCGACCGTCCCATCGACTTCCACCTGTCGGCGCTGCGCTCATTCGGTGCCGTGGTCGACAAGCTGCCCGAGGGCATCCACCTGACTGCCCCCGAAGGCCTGCGCGGGGCGAAGATCCGGCTCGACTACCCGTCGGTGGGTACCACCGAGCAGGTGCTGTTGACCGCGGTGCGAGCGCAGGGCCTCACTGAACTGTCGAACGCGGCCATCGAGCCCGAAATTATGGACCTCATCAATGTGCTGCAGAAGATGGGTGCCGTGATCTCGGTGGATGCTGACCGCGTCATCCGAGTTGAGGGTGTTGAGTGGCTCAGCGGTTATGACCACCGTTCGCTCTTCGACCGTAACGAGGCCGCCAGCTGGGCAGCTGCGGCACTCGCCACCGGCGGCGAGATTTTTGTCGAGGGCGCGCGGCAAGCCGAGATGCTCACCTTCCTCAACGTCTTCCGCAAAGCGGGCGGCATTTTTGAGGTGTTTGATGACGGCATTCGGTTTGCGCATCCCGGCACACCGCTCAAGCCGGTGGTGATCGAAACCGATGTGCACCCCGGGTTTATGACCGACTGGCAGCAGCCGCTGGTGGTGGCGCTCACGCAGGCCACCGGCGTTTCGATCGTGCACGAAACCGTGTATGAGCAGCGCTTCGGTTTTACCGACGCGCTAGTCAAGATGGGCGCGACGATCGAGCTGCACCGCGAATGCCTTGGCGGCCAAAAATGTCGGTTTGGGCAGCGTAACTTCGTGCACTCGGCGGTCATTTCGGGGCCCACCAAGATGCACGGGGCCAATATTGAGGTGCCGGATCTGCGCGGCGGCTTCAGCCACCTGATTGCAGCGCTTATGGCAGAAGGCGAATCGACCGTGACGAATGTCGGCATCATCGCCCGCGGCTACGAGAACTTTCTCGGCAAGCTTAGGATGCTCGGCGCCGAGTTCACGGTCGAGGGCTAATCGCTGTGGCACGCTGGTCTCCCGAAAAAAGCCGGCCGTCGTTTTTTTGGCTGATGGCGGGGCTGGGATGGTTACCGTCGACGCTGTTGTTCAAATACGACATTCAGGGTGAACTGCCGCGTACGGGGCCGTTCATCCTCACCCCCAACCACTACTCCGACATCGACCCGGTGGTGGTTGGTTTTGGGGTTTGGAAGCTCGGCCGGGCACCGCGATTTATGGCGAAGGCTTCGCTGTTCAAAATTCCGGTGGTGGGCTGGTTCCTGCGTCGTAGCGGTCAAATCCCGGTGGAGCGTGGCCGCGGGCACGGAAACAGTAAACGGGCTGCGCTCGAGGCAGCCCAGACGCTCGTCGAACACGGCCGCGGCGTGATTGTGTATCCCGAGGGCACGCTCACTCGCGAACCGAACGGTTGGCCGATGCGCGGTAAGTCGGGCGCGATTCGGCTTGCGCTCGCGGGTGATATTCCGATCATTCCCGTGGCAACCACTGGCGCTGACCGACTGGTGCCGCGCTTCCAAAAAAAGTTTCGCTTTCGGCTGCGCACGCCCATCGTGATGCGGGTTGGTGAACCAATTTCGGTGCGCGAACTGGTGGGCGAGCGCGACGATCGTGCCACTATCGATGCGGCCACGGCGCAGGTCATGCGCGAAATCACCAAGCTGCTGGAACAAATCCGGGGCGAAACCGCACCCGCCGAACTGTACGATCCGGTGCGCTATGGCCAGACCGAGTTCGGTATGCCCACGGCCGACCCGAAGCGGTCGGAAATTCAGCGCGATGGAGATGTGAAGTGACCGAGTGGTATCCGACGACCGGGGCGATCTCGCTTCCGCCACGCGGACGAGTCGCCGTGATTGGTGGCGGTAACTGGGGCACAACCTTCGCCAAGATCATCGCCGACGGCGGTAACGATGTCACCCTCGCGGTGCGCCGCCCCGAGCTTGCCGATGAGATCAATGATGCGCATCGCAACACTGCATATCTGCCCGGCGTGAATCTTCCCGAACGCATCCGAGCGACGGCGGATGTGGCCGAAGCGGTGGCCGCTGCCGAGCTGATTTTTCTTTCGGTTCCGGCACAGTCGGCGCGCGAAAATCTTGAGGGATTCAAGAGTCATTTGGGTGCGGATGCATCCATTATTTCGCTCATGAAGGGCGTGGAACGCTCGACCGGCAAACGGATGAGCGAGGTCATTATGGAGGTGGCTGGCCTGCCAGCCGACCGGGTGGCGGTGGCCTCGGGACCAAATATCGCCCTCGAAATCGCCCGCGAAGAGCCCACCGCAATCGTGGTGGCCTCAGCTTCGCAGCAGCTGGCGGTGAAGGTGGCACAGCTTGCCCGCAACTCGTATCTGCGCACCTTCGTAAACGCAGACGTGGTGGGCACCGAATTTGGTGGGGTGCTCAAAAACCTCATCGCTATCGCCACCGGTATCGCCGACGGCGTTGGTTTTGGTGAAAACACCAAGGCCGCGATTATGACCCGCGGCCTGGCTGAAATCACCGACTTCGCGGTGGCGATGGGAGCGCAGCGCGACACCATGATGGGGTTGGCGGGCCTTGGCGATCTCATCGCCACCTGTATGTCGCCACTTTCACGAAACTTTACGGCGGGCCGGTTGCTCGGGCAGGGATACAGCTACAGTGACGTAACCAGCCGGATGGCGCAGACCGCGGAAGGTTTGCGATCGGTGCACTCGATTCTGCTGATTGCGCAGCAGCACTCGGTGCCAATGCCGATCGTCACCCAGATTGCGGCCGTGCTCGAGGGGCAGATGCATCCGGCCGACTTGGCCCCACACCTCGCTACTGAAACAGGAGATCGGGAATGACCGCAACGAACCGCCGCACGGTGCTTGTTCTGTTCGGGGGACGATCAAGCGAACACACCATTTCGTGTGCCACCGCCGCCGGGGTGCTGGGCGCGATCGATCGCGAAAAATTTGATGTCATTCCGGTGGGCATCACCCGCGAGGGTGCCTGGGTGCTCGAATCAGACGATCCCGCGAAATTCCAGCTCAACCCCGAACGAATGCCCGAGGTGCTCGACAACGGCACCCGCGTGCTGCTGCCCGACAGCGTCGGTAGCCGCGAGCTGCGGGTGGTTCGCGACAACACAGTTGCACCACTTGCCCAGGTGGATGTGGTGTTGCCGCTCATCCACGGCCCCTACGGCGAGGACGGCACCCTGCAGGGCATGCTCGCGATGACCAGCCTGCCGTTTGTGGGTTCGGGCGTGCTCGCATCGGCGGCGGGGATGGACAAGCACTACACCAAGCTATTGCTGGCCGCCGCGGGGCTGAGGGTAGCCGGCGGCATCACCGTGTTTGCAGAGCAGTGGCGGGATGCACGTGATTCGGTTGCCCAGCAGATTGCCGAACTGGGGTGGCCGGTTTTTGTTAAACCGGCTCGTGCTGGATCATCAGTTGGCGTGAGCAAAGTTGCGGATGCATCCGGGCTTGACGAGGCGATGCGGGTGGCATTCGCCGAGGACGATCACGTACTGGTAGAAGAATCAATCACCGGCCGCGAGATCGAGATCGCGGTGCTCGGTGGCCGCCGCGGTGAACCGGCGCGCGCATCCGTTGCCGGCGAGATCGTGATGCAGGGGGCAGAGTTTTACGACTTTGCTGCCAAATACCTCGACGACAGTGCGGTGCGACTCGATTGCCCGGCAAAACTGAGCGATGACGAGCTTGCCAGCGCGCAGCAGTTGGCCGTGCGCGCCTTTGATGCGCTTGGCTGCGAGGGCCTAGCCCGGGTTGATTTTTTTCTCGACGAGCAGGGTTTTCTCGTGAACGAGGTCAACACCCTGCCCGGATTCACTCCGATTTCGATGTTCCCCAAGTGTTGGGGCGCATCCGGGCTGCCCTATGACGAGCTCATTACCGAACTCATCGAGGTGGCAATCAGCCGCGCTGCCGGCTAGCGAGGCTGGTCGGTGCCTGCCGGTTCTGTGCCTGCCGGTTCGGGGACGCTGGTCTCACCGAGCACATCCTCGGCTCCCACACAGCCACCGGTTTTCGGCAGGTAGCTCGCGGGGGTGGTGATGCCGGTGAGCACTTCACCGGATGCTTTGGTGGTGTCGATAACCACCTCGAGCGCCGGTGTGCGGCCGTAGGTCGTGTAGATATAGACCTCGTTATCGGTGGTGCGCTCAACCCAGTCGATGCCGTTGATGCTGATGCAGCGATCAGTGGTCGGCTCGGGCGTGGGCACCCCGCACCGCAGCAGTACGGCCGCCGGTTTACCGTAGGCCGAGGTTGCCTGCGCATTGGTGCTGCGCTTGGGAAGCCCGTTGAGGTTCATCGGCAGCCGCACCATCGTCTCGGCACAGGCCGGATCGGCCGCATCCTGCGCAGCCTCCATGGGTACTGTCGGGCCGGTGGGCGCATTACATCCGGTGAGCGAAGCTGCAACCAGCAGCACACCCACCCCCACGCTGAGTCCGCGGGCCATGACACCTCTACGCATACCGAACCAGTGTAGTCGCCGGCAGCGAGCACAGCACCGTCAGCCGGGCGGCCCCTGGCGACGGTAACGTAGCCGCATGACCGCACAGCCGCACCGCGCCGCATCCGGGGATATATCTGGCACCGCTGGCGCATCCGCGAACCGCACCGAAATCGAGTCGCTCACTGTCGCCCAGGCGGGGGAGCGGCGCGTGCTCGCCGAAATTTTGTCGCGCATCCCCACCGGCACGCCACTACTCGGCCCCGGTGACGATGCCGCAATTGTGGCCGCACCCGACGGCCGCTTTGCGGTGACGGTCGACACCATGATTGAGGGCCCCGATTTTCGTCGCGAATGGTCGACGGCGCGGCAGCTCGGCAGCAAGGCCGTCACCACAAACCTGTCGGATATTGCCGCGATGGGCGCGGTGCCGAGCGCGCTGGTAATCGCGCTCGCGGTGCCGCGCGACACTCGAGTTTCGTGGGTTGCCGAGTTCGCGGATGGCGTTACCGCACAGCTGCGGCGGCTCGCACCCGGTTGCGGGGTCGTCGGCGGAGATCTGGCAACAGCCGAACACATCACGATCTCGGTGACCGCATTCGGTGACCTGCAGGGGCGCGACCCAATCACCAGGTCGGGGGCGCGTCCCGGCGATCAGATTGCGGTGGCCGGAACACTCGGTCGTGCTGCGGCCGGATTGCATCTGCTGTTCCGCGGAGAAGCCGACCCGCTGACTGCCATCCAGCTGGCACCCGAATCGCCCATCTCCGCCGGAGTTACGGCCGCGCTCGCGGGCGCTACCGCGATGATGGATCTTTCGGACGGGCTGCTGCTCGACGGCGACCGGATGGCGGCAGCCTCGGGTGTGGCACTCGATTTCAGCCGCGAACTGCTGCACACCGATATCGCCCCGCTTGCCGAGCGTTTTGGTCTCGAGCTGGCCGAACAATTCGTGCTCGGCGGCGGTGAAGATCACTCACTGCTGGCAACTTTTGCGGGCGATGCCGAACTACCGCGGCCATTTCGTCGCATCGGCACAGTTCGCCCCATCGACACAGTTCGCCAGGGATGCGGCACCCTCGTTGACGGCGAGCCTGCCGACCCTGCGGGTTGGGACCCGTTTGTTGGGGTGACTACCTAGCCGGAAGCGCATCCGGCGTCACGGCCCAGTCGAAAGCAGAGCCGGCGGAGCTAATTGTTCGCGTTCGCCTGCACCTCAAGAAAGAACAGCACCGTCTCGCCGTAGCTGCGCTGACGCCACAGCGTGAGCCCGGCCGGCAGTGTGAACTCGCCCGAGCGCGCATCCCGTTCGACCACCACCAGCGCATCCGGCGACAGCAGTGGCAGAAGCAGTTCGAGATCATCGGTGACCGCGGCATTGTCGAGCTCATAGGGCGGGTCAATAAACACGAGGTCGAACTCGCCCGCGGCCGCCCGCAAAAAATGCTGCACCGATTCGGCTGCCATCCGTGCCGGCGCGTTTATCCGCTGCTGCACCGCCGCGATATTTGCGCGCAGGGCTTCAACCGCCTGCCGCGAACGCTCCACCACCACCAGCGACTCGGCACCGCGCGAAAGCGCCTCAAGCCCGAGCGCGCCAGAGCCGGCATACAGGTCGAGCACGCGAGCATCCTCGAATTCAAAACTCGCTTCCAGCCCTGAAAAAAGCGCCTCACGCACCTTGTCGCTGGTGGGACGTGTGCCACGGGCAGGTACCCGTAACCGGGTCATGGCTGCGGCGCCCGCAATGATTCGAGTCATGGCTCGATCGTAAGATGGACAGCATGACGACGCATCCCGACGCCCCGGCCGCGCTGTTTGACCTGATTACTCGCTACCGCGAGGCAGTCGAACAGGTAATCATCGGCAAGGCCGATCGAGTGCAATTGGCAATCACCGTGCTGCTTGCCGGTGGGCACCTGCTGCTCGAAGACGTGCCCGGTGTTGGTAAAACCGTGTTGGCCAAGACCCTGGCGCGGGCAATGGCCGCGGATGTAAACCGCATCCAATTCACCCCCGACATGTTGCCGAGCGATGTCACCGGCGTGGCGATCTACAACCAGCGCAACAACGAATTTGAGTTTCAGCCGGGCCCGGTTTTTGCCAACATCGTGATTGGTGACGAAATTAACCGTGCCTCGCCCAAAACCCAGTCGGCCCTGCTGGAATGCATGGAAGAACGGCAAGTCTCGGTGGACGGTGTCACCCACCGGCTACCGGAACCGTTCACAGTGTTTGCCACGCAAAACCCGTCTGAGATGGAGGGCACCTATCCGCTGCCCGAGGCACAGCGCGACCGCTTCATGGCCCGCGTGTCGATGGGGTATCCCGACCGCGGTGCCGAACTCGCCATGCTCGAGGGCCGCGACCGGGTCGACCCGCTCGCGCAGCTGCAGCCGGTGGTGAGCGCGGCACAGATCCGCGAGGCAATCAGCCAGGTGCAGGGTATTTTTGTTGCCGGCAGCGTGAAGCAGTACATCGTTGATTTGGCCCGAGCCACCCGCGAACACGAAGCGGTGCGAGTTGGGGTGAGCCCGCGCGCCACCCTGCACCTGCTGCGGGCGGGGAAAGCATCGGCGGCGGTGGCCGGTCGCAACTATGTGGTGCCCGACGATATTCGCAATTTGCTGGTGCCGGTGTTTGCACACCGCCTGGTGCTCGGCACCCGTGGTGGGCGTGCCGCCAGCTCGTTTGCGGATGCGGCGCGCGTGCTCGAACAGATCGCCCGGCAGGTGCCCGCACCTACGGGAGCGTAGCGGCAGTGGGGGCCGAAACCCGACTGCGCCTCACCCGCCGCGGGTGGGGGCTGCTCATTGGCGGCGTGGTGCTCGCGCTGGTGGCAGATCTGCTCAAACATGAGCCCCTGCGGTACTGCGGCGTGGTCATCGCCGCCGTACCCGTGGTGGTGTACCTGCTCGGCATGGTTTTTCCACCGCGGTTGACGATCACCCGGACCGTCTATCCCGCGACAGTTTCGGCCGGTGACCGGCTGCGCGTGGTTGTTGAGGTGCAAAACCAGTCGGTGGTGCCGCTTCCGGCGGCCGCGTATGCCGACACCATCACCGGTGCGCAGGCTCGCTCGGTGGGCGGCGTGTTGCGGGCAATCGGGAGCCGGTTGCATCCTCGTGAAGGGCGTCGTCGCAGCCGCATCGCCTACGGGCTCAGCGAACTGCGCCGGGGTATCCAAACCGTAGGGCCGCTCTATCTGGAACACATTGACGGGCTCGGCATAACCCGCCGGGTGAGCGAACTTGGCGACGCCCAAACGATTGAGGTTTGGCCGAGCATCCGCGATGTTGCCGCGCTCGAAATTCCGGCTCAGCGGGAGGGTATTGAAACCGAGGTGGCGCTCGGCCATGCCGGTGAAGCCGATGATGTGATGACTCGTGAATATCGGCGCGGTGATGCCATGCGTCGGGTGCACTGGCGCGCCACCGCGCGCGTGGGCGAATTGCAGGTGCGGCAAGAAGAACACCACAGTGAAACAGTCGCTCGGGTGCTACTCGACACCGCACCAGGTGCCGATGAAGCAGCTTTCGAGCTGGCGGTTTCGGTTGCCGCATCGGTGCATCAGCGGTTGCACGATCTCGGCTACGACACCGAAGTGTTCACCACCCATCCCGCCGAAGATATTGAGGGCGCAACCCTCGACCAGATCCGCACCCCGGCAGCCACGCCGCTGGATGAGGTGATGCGCCGCTACATGCTGGTGCAGCCCGCGGGCCCAGACGCTGAAGCTCTGCCCGCACTGCCGCCAAAACAGACTCCGGTGGTGTACGTGGGGATCGTGCGAGACCAACCCGCAGCCACCGAGCTGCTCGAACTTGCCGCCGGTGCCGGTAGCGCCGTAGCGGTGCTCATTCGTTCGGCCGCAAATGCATCCCTCGCCGCTCGTGAAGCCGCTCGGTTCGATCATGCCGGCTGGCGAGTGGTGGCGATGGATGCATCCGCCCGCGACCCCTGGCAGGTGCGACCATGAGCGCCTTGACCATGCTGCATCCGCGTCGCAGCCCGCTGCTGCGCGACCGCGCTGTCGAAGCTGCGGCCCGCGGGTCGTGGCCGCTGGCGATGACCCTGACCGCGCTCATCGCCGCCTCAGCAGCGTTGCTTACCCCCATCACCTCGACGCCGGAGTGGCTCGTGCCGGCGGTGCTGAGTTCGGCCGCGGTGCTGCTTGTGGCGCAGCTGGTGCGTCAGCTCACCGCGTCGGTTGGCTGGTCGGCGCTCGCCGCCTACACCACTGTGCTCATCACGCTGCTGATCGCGGCACAACCGGCATCGCCGCTGGGTGCATTCACCGCCGTGATTGAACGAGTGGTCGAATTTGTGCAGCAGCTGGCGAGTGACCTGCCACCGCTACAAAATTCGCCCGCGGTGACCTTTGTGGCGGTCGTGCTCGTCCAGCTTGTTACGGTGCTGGTCGACCTGTGTGCCTTTGCGCTGCGCGCTCCACTCACCGCGATCATCCCGATGCTGGTGTTTCCAGCGCTCAACCTCGCCGCCGGTCGCCCCGCCGCGCCGCTGGAGGCGTGGCTTGCCGTGCTCGCACTCATTCTGGTGCTGCTGTACGTTTCGGCGCGTTGGGCGCGAGCCTGCGAAGATCAGGCCCGTTCCGAGCTCGGCTATGCGGCCGACCGGCGGGGCGCCGGCGGCCTGTTTGCGGGGGCAACCTCGGCGCTGGCGGCACTTATGGCCGGGTCGCTCGTTGCCGTGCTGCTCCCGCCTGCTTCCGGGCTGTGGTGGGATGCGGTTGCGCCAACCACCTCGCTGGCCACCAACCGCGTCAACCCCATCATCGACCTGGGTGATGACCTGCGCCGCGGTAAGCCGGTGACAATGCTGAGCTATGCCACCTCGCAAACCGAGGGCACGCTGCCGTATTTGTCGCTCGTTTCGCTCAGTGATTTCCACGACGGCGCCGAGTGGCGTCCGCGCGAGTTTGCGGCCGATAGCTCGCTCCCCACCGAACAGCCGGTGTCGCCGCCGCGAAACCTCGAGTCGGGTGAGTGGAACCGCGGCGTGGAAGAGAACGTCAACATCATCCTCAAGCCCGGTGTTTCGGCATACCTGCCGCATTTCACCGCTGTCGACAGCTATGCCGAAGTGTCGGGCGACTATCGGCGCGATGAAACAACCGGTGATGTGCGCCAGGCTGATGGTGAGTCGCTGCAGCAGTCGTATTACGTGAGCACGGCGCCATTGCGCCCGAGCGACGAGGAACTCGCGTCGATTTCGGCCGAGTACCCGCAGGCACTCGACTTCTATCTTGAGCTGCCCGACGAAGATCGGCTCAGCAATATTCGCGCAGCGATCAATGAGGTCGTCGACCCGGGTACATCCCCGTACACCCAGGCGCTGCAATTGCAGCAGTGGTTTACCGGCGGCGCGTTCGACTATTCCGAGCGGGCTCCCGTATCGGGCGGCTATGACGGCACGAGTGTCGCGGTTATTGACCGTTTTCTTGAGATGCGCAGTGGCTATTGCGTGCATTTTGCCAGTTCGATGGCGGTTATGGGGCGGATGCTCGGCATCCCCACGCGCATCCAGGTGGGCTTCACGCCCGGCTCTCAAACGAGCGTGAACTCGGTGGGGCAGTCGGTGTTTGAAGTGACCAGTGACGATTTGCACGCCTGGGCGGAGTTCTGGGTGCCCGGATACGGTTGGGTGCCGTTTGAAACCACGCCGGCATCAGGCCTCGGAGAAATCCCGGCGCCGCAGCCCGGCACCACCGACGAGGCTGAAACCGAAGCCAACCCGACGGTTGCCCCGCCGACCCCAACGCCCACACCGACACCGACACCCACGCCGACTCCCAGCGAAACGACCGCTCCCTCCGATACCCCCGAGACCGATGCTGTCGACAGCCGCTCAGACCGGGGCGCAGCTATAGCGGCATGGCTGCCGATTGCGGCTGCGGTACTGGTCGTTGCGGCGGCTGTGGTGGTGGCCCTGCGGCTGCCGGGATGGTTGCGGCAGCGGCAACGACGTATTCGACTCGATCGGGTGCGTGCTGGTGCCAGCGGTGCGATGACCGGCGCTGATGCAGAATTGCACGCGGCGGCAGCCGCCTGGCGAGAGATTCGGGCCACGGCAATTGACCACGGCTTCACGCTGCGACCCGGCACAATCGGCACCGAACGCGGCCAGCTATTGCGACAGTTGCAGCGCGGTGAAACGTCACTATCGGATGCGCAATTGCAGTCGGTGCGCGCGGCACTGCAGCGAGTAACCGCGGTGTGGGATCACGCCGCATTTGCGCAGCCGGACGCTGCGGCACGCTATCCCACCGAGGCGGATGTGCGCACAGTGTGTGAGGCGATTGCCCAGGTGTGCGCACCCGCGCAGCGCCGACGAGCGCAGCGTCGCCCGGCCTCGCTGCGGGCCGCGAACGCGCGGCGTCGCACCGGTGGGCGCATCCGGCGGAGAAAATGATGACCGGCGAGGTTGAAACTCCGCTGGCGCTGCCACTGCGGCAGGTGCTTGATGAAAAAGCCGCGAAACGACTCGAACGCGCGCTTTCGGTGCAGACCGTGGCCGAGCTACTCGCACACCTACCGCGCCGCTATGCCAAGCGTGGTGAGCGCACCCGCATTGCCGACCTGGTGGAAGACGAGTACGCCACGGTGGTGGCCACGGTCATCAGTTGCGAATCGAACCCGATGCGTAATCGGCGCGGGTCGCTCACCAGGGCGGTGATTGGTGACGGTCACGACACGCTGCAGCTGACATTTTTTAACCAGCCGTGGCGAGCAAACGAACTCGTTCCGGGTGCCGTTGGCATGTTCAGCGGCAAAGTTGGCCGCTACGGAACGAATCTGCAGCTTACCCAGCCTGATTATCGCCTGCTGGCAGATGATGAGGATGCGGTGGCGGCGGCTGCCGATTGGGGCGCCGGCCGGCTGCTGCCGATCTATCCTGCGACCGCAAAATTGCGCACCTGGGATATTGCCGAGCAGGTGCAGTTGGTGTTGGAGCGGGTGCCGGAGTTGCCCGATCCGGTGCCCGAGCGGTTGCGTCACGAGCGCGGTGAACTGAGTTTTGATGCGGCGGTGCGGGCGATTCATCAGCCTGCGAATGAGCAGCAGGTGGTGGCAGCACAGCAGTCGCTGCGATTTACCGAAGCCCTTGAGCTGCAGACCGTAATTGCGCAGCAGCGCGCCAGCACTCGCGCACGGGTGGCCACGGCGCGAATTCGTGCGAGCGATGGCTTGACCGCTCGGTTTGATGCCGCGCTGCCCTTTGCGCTCACCGGTGATCAGCAGCGGGTGGGCGAGACGATCGCTCACGACCTGGCGGCGGATGCGCCGATGTATCGGATGCTGCAGGGCGAGGTTGGATCGGGCAAGACTCTGGTGGCGGTGCGGGCGATGCTGCAGGTGGCCGAAAGCGGTGGGCAGTCGGCGCTACTTGCCCCCACCGAGGTGCTTGCCGGGCAACATCTGCGGTCGATTCAGCACACCCTCGGCCCCGAACTCACGCGGCAGCTGGGAGTGCGGTTACTCACCGGATCGCTGGGGCGGCGTGAGCGGCAGCGCACGATGCTCGACCTGGTTACCGGTGACGCAAAAATTGTGGTGGGTACGCACGCGCTGCTCAGCGAGGGGGTTGAGTTCGCGGATCTTGGCCTGGTGGTGGTGGATGAGCAGCACCGCTTTGGTGTTGAACAGCGCGAGATGCTGCGCCGAAAGGGTGGCGCCGCCGATCCGCACACGCTGGTGCTCACCGCAACTCCGATCCCACGTACGGTGGCGATGACGGTGTTCGGTGATCTTGAAGTGTCGACGCTGCGTGAGCTGCCGGCCGGGCGCGGCGAGATCGAGTCGTTTGTCGTGGCCACGAGCGAGCATCCGGGTTGGCTTGGCCGAGTGTGGCAGCGCACCGCTGAAGAAATTGGCCGAGGCCGGCAGGCCTTTGTGGTGTGCCCGGCGATTGATCCGGCTGAGGTGCGTGCTGAAGCGGGTGAGGGGCGGCCGATTGCCAATGTGGTGGAGGTGCTCGAGTATTTGCAGCGGCTGCCGGAGTTTGCCAGGATGCGGTTGGCACCTTTGCACGGTGCGATGGATGCGGCCGAAAAAGATGCGATGATGCGTGAGTTTGCAGCGGGGGATATTGACCTGCTGGTTGCCACCACCGTGATTGAGGTGGGCGTGAATGTGCCCAATGCGAGCGTCATGGTGGTGCTGGATGCCGATCGGTTTGGGGTGTCGCAGCTGCACCAGTTGCGCGGCCGCGTTGGTCGGGGCGAACACTCGGGGCTGGCGCTGCTGGTTACCGGCGCGCCGCCCGGATCGCTCGCGCGTGAGCGGCTAGACGCGGTGGCGGCAACGCTTGATGGGTTTGTGCTTGCCGAGCGTGATTTGGAGCTGCGCAGCGAGGGGGATGTGCTCGGCACCGCGCAATCGGGCGGCGCTTCTTCGCTGCGGCTGCTGCGGGTGACTCGCGATACCGACATCATTGCGGCCGCACGCGCCGAGGCTGAACGTATCGTTGCGGCCGATCCGACGCTGGCGGAGCATCCGGCGTTGCGGGATGCGGTGGCTCGATTGGGTTCGGGGGAGCGAGAACACCTGCAGATGGGGTGACCGGCGATGGATCGGTGAGATGATGGAGCAATGGCCTGATCTTGCTGCCGGTTCGTTGGAGGGAAATTGCCCGTATCTACTACATGTAGTAGAGTTACTCGCATGCTGTTGGAGCGATGGGATCATGCTGCAACGCGTGTCTCCCGCGCGATCGCCGCAGTGATCGCCACCGTCATGCTCACAATCGCATTCGCAATCACCGCGGCCCCGCCCGCATCCGCCCACGACTGGCTCATCCACTCAGATCCGGCCGACGGTGTCTCACTCGACGCTGCACCGGAGCAAATAACGATGTCGTTTTCGGGGAACATCCTCGAACTAGGCACCGAGCTGGCACTACTTGACGCTGAAACCGGTGAGTACCTCGAGCTGCCGGAGCAGCCGAGTGTTGCTGAAGGTACTGTCACGCAGCCACTGGTGCCGCTTGATCAGGGTGCGTACGTGCTGAACTGGCGCGTGGTCTCGGAAGACGGGCACCCCGTATCCGGTGCAATCCATTTCGCCATCGGCACTGAGGTCATCACCGAGGTGCCGCGGGCCGCTGCCACCGGGGACGAAATGGAGTCGAACGCCGGGCCCATGATGGGTCTGCTGATCGGCGCCGGAATCGTAGTGGCGGCGATTGTGGTGTTTGTGATCGTGCGGGCCTCGCGCCACAGCAAAACGGCCGATGACACCGCTTCGGCCGATTCGGTGACCATCGCTCAAACGAGTGAAACCAATGAGGAGCAATCCAAATGAAACTGCCTGTGCGTGCAACCCGTGCATTCGCTATCTCGGCCGCAATCGTCGCATCCCTCGCCCTCACCGGCTGTGGTGCCCAGGGTGCTGAGCCCGAGAACTCGGCCGCAGCCGCCGATGTGGTTGAAGCGGGCCCCATCAGCGTGACCGATCCCTGGATCAAGGCCGTCGACATCGACAAGAACGACCACGGGATGACCGGTGCCTTCGGCACGATTAAGAACAACACCGACGCCGAGGTCAACATTGTCGGTGCCAAGGCAGAAGTTGCCGGCATGGTCGAACTGCACGAAACCATCGTCGAGGCTGATGGCTCGAGCATGATGCAGGAGACCGAGGGCGGTTTTAAGATTCCCGCTGGTGGCACCCTCGAACTCAAGCCCGGCGACAACCACATCATGCTGATGCACCTGCAGAAGTCGCTCATGCCCGGCGATGAGGTGAAGATCACCATTGAATTTGCTGACGACACCACCGCCGATATCACCTTCGAAGTGAAGGAGTACACCGGTGGTAAGGAGACCTACGCACCCGACGGGTCGATGGGGAACAACCCGCACGGCGGTATGGACCACAGCGGACACGGTGACCACGGTGACATGGACCACGGTGACCACGGCGACGATGCCGACCAAGAGGGCGGAATCAACCACGACGGTCACGACGAAATGGGTGAGGAGACTGGTCACTAAGTGACTAAACGGCAGAGAACGGATGCGGCCGCGCAGCAGAACTCGGGAGTTCGCCGACGCGATGTGCTCGTGGGCGCCGCCGGTATCGGCGTCGGTGCGGTAGCCACGCTCGGCGCGGCTGCCGCAGTGCAGGCGGCAACCGCCGAGCCTGCGGAATTCGGGCGCTCTCGCACGAGCACCGCGGGCAGGCATCAAGCCGGCCTCGACCGGCCCCGCGCGCACGGAGTGTTCATCGGCGTTGATTTGGCACCCGAGGTTGGCCGCGACCGCATCCGCTCCCTGCTGAAAATTCTCAGCGACGACGCCTATCGATTGATGGCGGGCAACCCGCCGGTGGGCGATCAAGAACCCTCAATGGCAGAGGCGCCCGCCAACCTCGCCATCACCTTTGGTTTTGGTCCGGGACTGGTTGATCGCGTTGCGCCCGACCGCAAACCCGAGTGGCTGGCGCCGTTGCCAAAATTTTCGATCGACCGGCTCGAAGACCGCTGGAGCCACGGCGACCTGCTGATCCTGGTGGCGGGCGACGACCCCCTCACCGTGGCGCACGCCCAGCGCATGATGCTGAAAGACGTGCGCGCCTATTCGACCATTCGCTGGCAACAAACCGGCTTCCGCAACGCGCACCAAAGCCTGCCGGAAGGAACCACCCAGCGAAACCTGTTTGGGCAGCTCGACGGCACCGTGAATGCTGCCGCCGACACCGACGAATATGACCGCCTGGTGTGGATCAATGACCAGACCGGGCCGAAATGGCTCGTGGGCGGCACCAGCTTCGTGTTGCGTCGCATCCATATGAATTTGGAAACCTGGGATGAGGTTGATCTGCCGGGCCGCGAAGCATCCATTGGTCGCCGCCTCGACACTGGCGCACCACTTACCGGTGTCAACGAACACGATGAGCCCGACTTCAACGCCCGCACCTCGGTGGGATTCACGGTGATTAACCCCATGAGTCACGTTCGCCGGGCGCGTCCAGACGACCCGAATATTCGGATCGTGCGCCACACCTACAACTACGATCACCCCGTCTCGGGCGTCGGTGGTATGGGTGCCGAGGTGTCCGACTCCGGGCTGCTGTTCGGTTCGCTGCAGGCCGACCCGCTCAAACAATTTGTGCCGATTCAGCAGCGCCTCGACGAGGGTGACCTGCTGAACACCTGGACGGTGCCGGTGGGTTCGGCCGTGTTTGCCATTCCGCCAGCAGCTTCGGCTGGAGGATTCATTGGCGACACGCTCTTTGAAGCGTAAAAATAGTTGTGGCTGACCAACTACATCCTGGTGATACTCGGGAAATCACAAATAGCATGGCAGCCATGAGCAAAATCGCTGTCGTACCCGGATCCTTCGATCCGATCACTCTGGGGCATCTGGACGTCATCATGCGCGCCGCAAACGTCTTTGACGAGGTGCATGTGCTGGTGGTACACAACCCCGACAAATCGGCGATGTTGCCAATTGCCCGCCGCGTCGACCTCATCGAGCGCGTGATCGCGATGGGTGTGCCGCGCGACAATGTCATCGTGCGCTCGTGGAGCATGGGGTTGTTGGTCGACTACTGCACCGATGTGGGCGCCAATGTCATCGTGAAGGGGATCCGTTCGGCCGCCGATGTCGATTATGAGACGCCGATGGCGATCGTAAACCGGCACCTCGGCCGCATTGAGACCATGTTCATGATGCCCAACCCGCAGCACGCCCACGTATCGAGTTCGCTGGTGCGCCAGGTCGCCGGCCTCGGCGGCGATGTCTCGCCATATGTGCCGCCGGTGGTGGCCGAGTTTTTGCAGGGCGAGAGCGATCCGAACGCCGCCTAGTCGATCGGCGCGCGCCGCCGCTGCGTAGACTTGGGGCATGGCAACCTCTCCTTATGTTGTAAATGTGGCCACGCTGCTTGGCCGCCCCGGAGCCATGGAAGAGCTCACCCTCGAATTCGCGGTGCCCGAACGCATCGGTGAGGGGATGCTCTACCTTGATGCCGGCACGCAGCTGACGATCGAACTGCGCATTGAGATCCTCGTCGACGGCGTGCTCGCAACCGCCCAGTGCACCAGCACGCTCGTGGGGGAGTGCAGTCGCTGCCTGCAGCCGCTCAAACAAGAGTGGAGCGGACAGATCACTGAACTTTTCGGGCTTGATGAACAGGATGAATCCCTCGACTATTTCGTGCGCAATGACGAAATTGATCTCGAGGGTCCGCTGCGCGACACACTCGTGCTCGAACTTCCCTTCCAGCCGCTGTGTAAAGAAGACTGTCTCGGGCTCAGCCCCAATGACGGCACGCCGCTGGTTGAACCGCTGCCAGAGGTCGAAGCAGAGGTGGATCCGCGCTGGGCAAAGCTGCAGGAGCTGCTCGGATCGGATGCGCTCGCGGACGATAGTCGCGAAAAATAGCTCGCGGCCGCAAACCCGGGTCGCGCGCGACGAGGTTCTCGCGTAAGATTGAGGGCTGTGCCGGGCGCAAATGTGTTGAAGGTGCGATTGGGATTATCGATCCGCTGATCCGCATCCGGCCGAGCGCGTGCGAAAACGCACCGCGCCGCCGCAGCCCACACCTGGACGGCGAAGTCAGATAGCCGCCAGCAGACAGACTCGGTAGTGACCGAAAATTTAGAACAGGAATCAAACAATGCCAGTGCCCAAGCGCAAGCTCAGCCGCTCAAACACCCGCTCGCGTCGTTCGCAGTGGAAGGCAACCGCCCCGACCCTCGTGAAGACCGTCGAAAACGGCAAGGTGACCTACAGCCTTCCGCACCGCGCCAAGCTCGTTGAGGACGCCGCCGGCAACCCCTCGCACTACGAGTACAAGGGCCGCAAGATCGCGGACGCCTAATCGGTGGTGAAACACTCAGTAACTCCCGACCCCGAGGTGGCCCCGTCAGCAAAACTGGCGGAGGCACTCGGGGTCGAGTTCATTCCCGAACTGCTGCAACAGGCGCTCACGCACTCGTCATACGGCTACGAGCACGGGGTGGCTGATTACGAGCGGCTCGAGTTTTTGGGTGATGCGGTGCTGAGCCTGGCAGTGGCTGCCATGCTTTATCGCGCCCACCCAGAGCTTTCAGAGGGTGACCTGTCGCGCCGTCACCACGCGCTGGTGTCGGCCGTCTCGCTCGCCGAGATTGCTCGCGGGCTCGACCTGGGCGACTATTTGTACCTCGGTAAGAGTGAGCGAATCACCGGTGGTCGGGATAAAGATTCAATTCTGGCCGACGCCGTGGAAGCGATTATTGGTGCCGCGTATCTTTCATGCGGTCACGAAGTGGCGGATGCGCTGGTGCTGCGGCTGGTGGAGCCGCTTAAAGATGATGCCAACCGTTTTGGCGCGGCAATTGACCCAAAAACGGCGCTCGAAGAGGCGCTTGCCGAGCGCGGTGGCGGTACACAGCATTTCACGGTGACCGGCACCGGCCCCGACCACAATCGGGTGTTCACCGCGCGGCTGGAAGTGCGCCGTGGTGACACCGTGGTGTTGCGCACCACCGGTGTGGCCACGACCAAGAAGCAGGCCGAATTGGCCGCGGCACTTGACGCCTGGCACGAGGTGACCGGAACCGAGCGCCGCAAGCGGTAGCCGGTATGCCCGAGCTTCCCGAAGTTGAGGTGGTGCGGCGCGGCCTTGAGCGCTTTGTGACCGACTCCACGGTGACCGCCGTCGAGGTGCTCGACGAGCGGGCGCTGAAACGGCATCGCGGCGATGCACTCGATTTTGTTGACGGCCTTGAGCGGCAGGTCTTGCTGGCCCCGCAGCGGCGCGGCAAATTTTTATGGCTGCCGCTGGCGGATGCCGATGCGCCCACTCGCGTGCTGATGACACATCTGGGAATGAGTGGGCAGCTGCTGATTCAACCGGTTGGCGCCACCGACGAACGGCAGCTGTGCATCCGATTGCGGCTGGTGACGCCGGCCGGCGACGAACACGAACTGCGATTTGTTGACCAGCGCCGGTTCGGGTCGCTGGCAATCGACTCGCTGACAGCATCCGGTACACCATCGCAGGTGGCGCATATTGCCCGCGATCCGCTCGATCCCGAGTTCGATGCCGCCGCGACAGCCGCCCGCTTGCGGCGCGGGCGCCGCGCGATCAAGGCGGTGCTGCTGGATCAGTCGGTGGTGTCGGGCGTCGGCAATATTTATGCCGATGAGGCGCTGTGGGCGGCGCGCCTGCACTGGGCGCAGCCGGCGAATACGGTTTCGACACGCAAAGCGGGGGAGCTGCTGCGCGAAGTGCGCGCAGTGTTTGAGCGGGCGCTTGTCGAGGGCGGCACCTCGTTTGATTCGCTCTACGTGAACGTCAACGGCGAATCAGGGTATTTCAGCCGCAGCCTGCACGCCTATGGTCGAGCCGGTGAGCCCTGTGATCGCTGCGGACGGTTGCTGCTGCGCGAGTCGTTTGCGAACCGGTCATCGTTCCGCTGCCCGCGCTGTCAGCGTCTGCGCTGATCGAGTAGCACAGTGCATATTTTGCTGGCTATCGGCTGCGGGATGCACGCGGCTAGTCCTACTGCATGATGCAATTCGGGTTGCGGCTCACTACGCTCATGAATATGCGAACGCAAGCGAATGTGGGTCGACGGCTGCTAGGCGCCGCAGCCGTCGCCGCGTTTGCAACGGCAGTGCTGTCTGGATGCGTGCTCGCACCCGTGGTTTCGACCGTTCTTGAACCCGAAGACAACCCCGCGGGCTCCGCACAGCACAACAGCACCCCCGCGATGGACGGAGCGCGAGACCCACGCCCCAGTGTGAAGGCCGAACTCGACCAGCCCGATCGGGCCGGCGCCCCCGACGGTGCGTCAGATGATGCGGCGCGCGATGACGACTCGGCGCGGTCGCGCGAAAACTCCATTTTTGGCCCGCCGCGCTCAAGCCCCCGGCACCACGGGTGACCGTGCGGATCGAACTGCCGCACGAGAGTTGATCCCAGCTGCTCCCGCCGAAATCGCCTAAGCGGCGCTTTGCTCGGGTACCGGTAGCTGCTGTGGCGAGCCGAGCTGCTCGGTGACGAGCGCCGCGGTGATGGCGCTCGAAAGCATGATGGTGGAAAGCACGACGATCTGAAACAGGCCCGCCTCAACCGGGCTCGCACCCGCGAACACGGCGCCGGTAAAGGCTCCGGGCAACACCACCAGTCCGGTTGTTTTTGACTGGTCAATATTTGGCGTTGTCGCCAGCCGAACAGCTTCGGCACGAAAACGGGCCGTGGCAAAGCGCATGGTTGCGCCAAGCGCCAACCAACCGAAAATTTCATCCCGATGATCAACCAACTGTTCGCGCATCCGTTTTGCCGACAGTGTGGCAACGCTCATCGAGTTGCCGATTACGATGCCGCCGATTGCCAGCAAATACTGGGCGCCGAACTCCACCGCGCCGGTAGCGAACGCAACGAGCACTCCGACGGTGGCTCCGCTGAGTATTGACAGCAGCACCGCTCGTAGCACGGTGCGGTCGAACCCGATACTGCGGGTAGAGGTGAGCGCGGCCACCACCAGCATCACAACAAGCCACAGCAGCACCCACCACACGCTCGTGATCATGAACTGCAAAATGACCACGAGTGCCGCCAGCTGGACGGCCGCGCGCAAAATCGCGGTGAGCGGAGCGAAGCCGTGCCGTGACCGGGCCTGCCACAGCAGCCAGGTCGCTACGGCGGCCATCAGGATGCAGACCGCGACGATGCGGGTGATATTGAGCCAGTCGGTCAACGCCATCCTTTCGTGTGCTCGCGCTCTCAGCGTACTCCTCGGCTGCGGCCCGTTGACGCCGCAGACTGTCGCCTCGCCGGTAAACTCAGGGGAGCGCATCCGCGTGACAAACAACGACAAACACTAAGGGTTTAGGTATGCACCTCAAGAGCCTGACGCTCAAGGGGTTTAAGTCGTTCGCGAAACCCACCACGCTCGAGTTTGAACCGGGCGTCACCTGTGTTGTCGGCCCGAACGGTTCGGGCAAATCAAACGTTGTGGATGCGCTCGCCTGGGTGATGGGTGAACAGGGCGCAAAAACACTGCGCGGCGGCAAAATGGAAGACGTCATTTTTGCCGGAACCGCCACTCGTGGTCCGCTTGGCCGCGCCGAAGTGTCGCTGACCATCGATAACAGCGACGGTGCGCTGCCGATCGACTACACCGAGGTGACCATTCGACGCACCATGTTCCGTTCGGGTGGCAGCGAATACGCCATTAATGGCCAGCAGGTGCGGCTGCTCGACGTACAAGAACTATTGAGCGATTCGGGTCTTGGCCGCGAAATGCACGTAATCGTCGGTCAGGGTCGGCTCGACAGTGTGCTGCACGCCAGCCCCGAAGACCGGCGCGGTTTCATCGAAGAGGCCGCCGGGATTTTGAAACATCGCCGCCGCAAAGAAAAAACCGTGCGCAAACTCGAGGGTATGGAACAAAACCTGCAGCGGCTGCGCGATTTGGTGACCGAGGTGCGGCGCCAGCTGAAACCGCTGGGGCGGCAGGCCGAGGTGGCGCGGCGAGCGCAGGGAATCGCGGCAATTGTGCGCGATGCGAAGGCTCGACTGATGGCCGACGAGGTGGTGACGCTGCGCGCGCAATTGCGGGATGCGAATAGCACCGAACAGGCGCGCTCGACCGAACGCATGGTGCTCGGTGAAAAACTCGACCGTGCCCTGCTGCGCATCGAGCACCTGCAGGCCGCGCAGCGCGGCGATGCGGTGGATCAGGCGCGGCGCGTTGCCTTCGACCTCGAAAGTGTTCGCGAGCGGCTCCACAACCTGCAATTGCTTGCCGGTCAGCGTGAGTCGATGCTGCAAACCCGACTCGACGAACCGGCACTGCAGGTGACGGTGAGCGCACAGCAGCTGGCCGATGCTCGCACCGAAATCGAGCAGCTGCAGCAACGCACTGCGGCGGCCGAGCAGGCGTGGCAGCAGACGCAGCTCGACACCCAGCGAGCGCGCACCGAACTCGACGAACTCGACCGCGAGATCGCGGCACAATCAGCACTGCTTTCGCAGCACGACCTCAAACGAAGCGAACTGCAGGGCAAATCGGATGCGGCTGCCAGCAGGCTCGCCGCCGTGCGCGGTGAGGTGCTGCGGGGCGAAAACATGCGCCGCTCAGCAGCCGAACGACTCGAAGCTGCCGAACGAGAGCTGGCCGAGGTCGAATCGGACACCGCCGCCGGTGAGGCCGACTCATCCGGTCTCGATGATGCCTACGAACAGGCACAGGACGAGGTGCGCGACGAACAGCAGACGGTAGATGAGCTGCGCGACAAACTGCACGAATTTGAACGCGAACGCGACGCGCTCGATGCCCGCGCCACCGCCCTGGCACTGGCCGCCGAGGTAAATGATGGCGCCGAAGCACTCCTGGCCGCGCATCCCGACGGTATTGCGGGCCGTGTGAGCGACCACCTGCGCGTCACGGCGGGATACGAAACCGCTGTGGCCGCAGCGCTCGGCGGGTTTGCTGACGCGCTGCTGGCGACGGGAGCTGACCAGCTGTATTCGCTCGCGGATGCGGCGACCTCACTCGGCCAGGTGCAATTGGTTGCCGAGTTGACCGCTACGGGTCGAGATTCGGCTGTAGTGGGGATGCTCGACCAGCTCGAACAGGTGCTCGGTGAGCGGCCGGTGGCGGCGAGCGAGCGGGTCTCGGGCGTGCCAGCGGCAGAACGGATGCTTGCGGCCACGGTGTTCGTGACCGAGCTGCCGGATGCGCAGCGAGCAGCCAGCGCGTTTGAATTGCTGCCGGCTGCGGCACAGATCGTGACGCTGCGCGGTGATGTGCTCACCGCATCCACCCTGACCACCTCGGGTGTGGCCGCCGATGAAGAACCCGGTGCGAGCCGGATTGCACTGGTGGCAGAACGCGAGCGGGCCACCAGCGAGCTGGCGCAGGTGCGTGCCGAGGCCGACCGCATTGCCCTGCAACTGGCGGATCGGCGTGCGGCACTGGCGGCCGCGAAAGCGCGTGCCGAATCGGCACTGAGCGACCTGCGCGGGTTTGATGCTGAGCTCGCGAAACGGCGCGAGGCCCTCAACCGGGCCCGGGCCCGGGTGGAATCGGCACGGGGTGAGCTCGAACGGGCCGAAAAATCGTATCGGCTCGCATCCGGGAATGTTGACGAGGCTGAAACAAAAGCCGAGCAGGCAAAACAGGCACTGGCGATCCACGAACAGCAGCCGCGGCCAATGCTTGATGCTTCGCGTCGCGATGAGTTCGCGAACGCCGTCGAGCGCTGCCGTGAAGCGGAGGTTGAGGCGCGGCTGGCTCTCGAGACGCTGCGTGAGCGGATGCGCTCAGAGCAGCTGCGGGTGACCGAGCTGCAGCACAAACGTGCCGCTGAGCAGGAAGCCGCCGATCGGGCCGCTCGCGAGCAGGTGGTGCGCCGCGCTGAGCTGGCGCGCACGCAGCGGGTGTTGGCAGCCATCCCGCCGCTGTTGGCATCGCTGGAGCGCAGCGTGACCGAGGCGCGAAACGAGCTCGCGGCCGCCGAGCGCGCCCGTGAAGCACAGGATCTCGAATTGCGTGAGCTGCGTGATGAAGAGGCCCAGCTGCGCAAGCGGGTGCAGGAAATCACCGAGGATGTGCACGCACTCGAACTGCAGATTTACGAACGCAAACTGCAGCTTTCAAACCTGCTTGAACGCGCCGCGAGCGAGCTCTCACTGCCCGAAGCCGTGCTGGTTGCCGAGTACGGGCCCGATCAGCCGGTGCCGCGTGACGATGCCGCGGTTTCCGAGGCGGCAGCGCAGCGAGCCGCGATCAGAGCGCAGGCTGAGGCAACGAAACAGGTGGCGGTGCAGCTGGCGGCAGACGCGGCGACGATTGCGGGCAAACCTGCGCCGAGCATCGAAACTGAAGGTGATGGTGCGGTCGACACCGAAGCCACCGGTGACGAGACTGCCGAAACCGAGCCCACTGCATCCGAGCCCGATGCATCCATCAATATCGAGATCGAAACCGTACCGTTCGATCGCGCTGAACAGCAGGCCCGGCTCAAGCGCGCCGAACGTGAAATGCAGCAGCTTGGCCGCATCAACCCGCTGGCGCTCGAGGAGTTTTCGGCACTCGAGCAGCGGCATGCCTATTTGCAGGAACAGCTCGATGATCTGCTGCGCACCCGAACCGATCTGATGAAAATTGTTTCTGACATCGACAATCGGATGCAGGAAGTGTTCGCGGCCGCATTTGACGACACCCGGGCGGCGTTCCACGAGGTGTTTCCCACGCTCTTTCCTGGCGGTGCCGGCGATATTCGACTCACCGACCCCGACAATCTGTTGACCACCGGTATTGAGGTGGCGGTTCGTCCGGCGGGCAAAAAGATCGACAAACTCTCGCTGCTTTCGGGCGGTGAACGCTCGCTTGCCGCGGTGGCGCTGCTGGTGGCAATTTTTAAGGCCCGCCCCAGCCCCTTTTACATAATGGATGAGGTTGAGGCTGCCCTTGACGATGCCAACCTGGGGCGGTTGCTCGAGGTGTTTGCCGATCTGCGCGAGTCGAGCCAGCTGATCATCATCACCCACCAAAAACGCACGATGGAAATTGCGGACGCGCTCTACGGGGTGTCGATGCATCGTGACGGTATTTCGACCGTTGTCGGGCAACGCATCCGCGACCTCACCGAATAGTTCGGCGGCCGACTCGGCGTCATTACGCTGTGTGCGAGGGTTCGCTGCGCCGTAGTTGACGTTTGGTAGGCTGCGAACATGTCGGTATCTGCGCTGTCGGACAGTACTCAGAACTATCTCAAAGCAGTGTGGGGCCTGCAGGAGTGGTCGGATGCTCCGGTGACCGCGTCGATGGTTGCGGCAAGCACGGGAGTGGCGCTGTCGACCGCATCCGATGCAATTCGAAAGCTCAGCGCGCAGGGGCTGCTGGAACACACCCGGTATAGCGCGGTGAGTTTGTCGCCAGAAGGTCGCGCTCACGCAGTGGCGATGGTGCGCCGCCACCGACTGATCGAAACTTTTTTGGTGGAGGTGCTGCACTACCGGTGGGACCAGGTGCATGAAGAAGCAGACATGCTCGAGCACGCCGTATCAGATTTCATGATCGACCGAATCGATGAACTGCTCGGGCACCCGCAGCGAGACCCGCACGGTGACCCCATCCCCGCACGCGACGGCACCGTGACCAAACCCGATGCGGTGCCGCTGACAGATATTGCAGCGGGCACTCGGGTGCGGGTGGAGCGGATCTCTGACGACGACTCGAACCTGCTGCAGTACTTCGCAGATCATGGCATCGTGTACGGCACGCTGCTCGAGACGAGGGCCTCAGCCCCGTACACCGACACCATCGAGGTAGCGGTTGTGGATCACGATACGGTGCTGCCGCTTGGGCGTGCTGCAACCGACGTGGTCTGGGTGGCGCTGCTCAAATAGTTGTGTGCGAGCTGCCGACGCTGTTGCGCAAGCTTCGTGCCAGCTAATGCCACCGCGAACATGAGTCCGTAAAACACCGCCATGCCCGCACTGGTGGCGGCATCGAGCACATACGCGAGCCAGAAGCCCACGGCAGCACCGACTGCCGCGATCACCACGGTGAGCGTGATCATCACTGGCAATCGGGTGCTGAGCAGGTAGGCCGTGGCCGGTGGCACGACCACGAGTGCAATCACGAGAATCGCACCCGCGGCATGGAACGCGGCGGTGACGGTCACCGAGACCAGGAACATGAACACGGTGTTGATGAGCCCGCCACGAATGCCGAGCGTGTCGGCAAACTCGGGATCGAATGTCGTGACCTTGAGTTTCGGATAGAACACGGTGACAAAAGCCGCGTTGACGAGCAGCACCGCGAGCATCACATACATATACGACGGCCCCAGCGAGACCTCGCCGATGGTGAGGTGCCGGAACGCGGCGAGGTTCAGGTCGCCCGCGAGCACGGTGTGGGTGTCGAGGTGCAGGTTCGCGAAGTTCATGCTCACCAAAATCACCCCGCCGCTGAACACGGCCGGAAAGATGAGCCCCTGCGGGGCATCCCCGGTGAGCAGCCCCGTGCGCGAAAGCCACTCTGCGCCGAGCACCACCAGCAGGCCCGCCAGCGCAGAGCCGACAATGAGCAGGGGAGAGTCGAAATTGCGGGTGATGAAGTAGCCGACAACGATGCCGGGGAATACCGAGTGAGCAATCGCGTCGACGAGCATCGACCCCTTGCGCAGCACCACGAAGGTACCGGGGAGCGCGCAAGCGACGGCGGTGATGACCGCGAGCAGCATAGTGCCGAGGGTGAAACTCATTGCGCGGCCCCTTCCGAAACCAGCTCCTGCTTCAGCGCCGCGCGAGCGCGGCTGCGCGCAAGGGCGCGGGTGATGATGCTGCGGCGAGGTGAAAACAGCAGCGAAACCATGAAGATCGCGAACAGTGTGAGCACGATCAGCGGCCCGGTGGGGATATTGCCCAGCGCGATCGACAGGTATGCGCCGATCCCGCTGCCCACCGCACCGAAGATGGCCGAGAGCGTCACCATGCCCGGCAGAGTGCGTGTCCATTGCCGTGCCGCGGCCGTCGGGGTGACGACGAACGCCACCATGAGCACGAGCCCGACGGCCTTCACCCCGATCACGGTGGCTATCACGATCGTGGTGAACATGAGGGTGTCGATCGTGTGGGCTCGGAATCCGAGTACGGTGGCGTGATCTGGGTCGAAGGTGCGCAGCGCGAACTCTTTCCAGAACACGATCATCAAAATGAGGGCGAAGACGCCGACCGTGATACTCGTGGTGAGGTCAGCGATGGTGATCACCGATGCATTGCCAAAAAGGTAGTCCTGGATACCGCCCTTGCCGGGAAAAGCACCGTTGGCGATGATGCGCATGAGCAGCATCCCCGCGCCAAAAAAGATCGTCAGCGAAACCGCCATTGCGGTGTCGATACGGATTTTTGAGGTGCGGGTGATGTCGTTGGCGAACAGCACTGCGAGGGTGCCGATGACGACCGCGCCGATGATCAGGGTGATCATGTTGCGGCCGTCGGCGCCGAGCACCAAAACGGCGGTCAAGAAGGCCAGTAGCGTACCGGGAAGGGCCGCGTGCGAAATCACATCGCTGATCAGCGACTGCTTGCGCAGGTAGGCAAAACTGCCGAGTGCCCCGGCAACCAGACCGATCGTCATAGTGCCGAACAGCACCATGCGGTAGGTGTGGTTATCAAAAAACTCGATCAGGCTCATGATGTGAACTCGAGGAAGGCATCGTCTTCGGCGGTGACGTCGTAGGCGGTGCGGATATTGTCTTTCGTGAACGCCCGTGCCGCCGCTCCAGAGGCAACGATGCGGCGGTTCAACAGAGTCACGTGGTCGCAGTAGTCGCGCACTGTGGCAAGGTCGTGATGCACAATGACCACCGTCTTCCCACGGGCTCGCAACGAGTGGAGCACGTTGACGATCGCCTGCTGGCTTTTGGCATCGATACCCTGGAACGGTTCGTCCATGAAATAGAGGTCGGGTTCCTGCGCGAGGGTGCGGGCGAGAAACACTCGCTGGCGCTGTCCGCCAGAAAGCTCGCCAATTTGGCGCGCGGCAAGCTCCGGGATTCCCGTCTGCTCTAGAGCGGCCATGGCACGGGCCCGTTCGGCCTTTCCGGGGCGTCGCAGCCAGCCGAGCGAACCGTAGGTGCCCATAGTGACAACATCAAGCACCGTGGTGGGGAAGTCCCAGTCGACGCTCATTGACTGCGGCATATAACCGACCCGCTGGCGTACGCGTTCAAGTGGACTGCCGAAGAACTCGCTCGTTCCGGTGAGGGGCTTTACAAGTCCGAGCATCGCTTTGATCAGGGTTGATTTACCGGCGCCGTTGGGGCCGACAATTCCCATCACGACCCCCTGCGGTACGAGGAAATCAACGCCGCGCAGCACCGGTGCATCCCGGTAGGCGACCGACAGGTTTTGAGTCGAGCAGGCGAACTGGAGCTTTTGTTCGTCGGCAGTTGCTCGTGTCGAGATGGTGTCGGTCACTGTGCGTCGCTTCCGAGGGCGTCGGATACTGCCTGAGCGTTGTGGCGGAGCACCCCGAGGTAGGTGTCGACTCCCGGTTCTGCACCGAGGGAGTCGGCGTAGAGCTCTTCGGTCGAAATCTCGACCTCCCAGCCACGCGCACGAACTGCCTCTTGCAGGCTCTTGATGGCCTGCGGGTTCGCCTGGTTGTCTTGAAAGATCACCGGTACTTTGTTGTCGGCGATCATTTGAGCCAGCTCCGACAGTTCTCCGGCGCTGAGTGCGGCTTCGGTGGAGACAAAGTCGGTGGCATGCACCCTGAGGTTGTAGGTGTCGCCGAAATAATTAAACGCGTCGTGGCCGGTGACAAGAATTCGCGGTTCCGGCACGGTTGCCAGCAGCGACTCCACCTCGCTGGCGGTCTCAGCGATTTGCTCCTGATATGCGACAGCGTTCTTGCGGTAGAGCTCCGCATTTTCAGGGTCGATTTCGCCGAGCTTGTCGGCGACGTAACCGACGATGAGTGACCACGCTTCGGGGCTGTTCCACACGTGAGGATCGTGCAGGGCGTTGCCCTCGTCGTCGGTTTCGGGCCACGCCAGCAGTAGCTCCTGTGGGAGTTGCTCACCCACTGCGAGCTGTCGGTCGCCACGGCTTTCGAGCAGGTCGGTCATCTGCGCTTCCAAATGTAGCCCGTTCCACAGCACCAGATCGACATTTTGAATTTTTTCGATGTCTTGGGTTGAAGGTTGGTAGGTGTGGGGGTCTCCGCCGGGCCCGACCATGGTGGTGACTTCCGCGTCGGGGGCAATATTCGCGACCGCATCGGCGAGATAGCCGGTGGTTGCATACACCGTGAGGGGTGCATCGCTACCACTTGTCTGGGGACTGGCCGAGCAGCCGGTGATCAGGAGTGCGGCGGCCGCCACCGTTCCCAGGAGGGCTTTGAAACGTGAGCGAATGTGCATTGAACGTCTTTCTTGTTAGGCATAACTAAAATGTTCGACGCGTCGTAGTTAGGTAGCATAGCAGTCGTAGTGAGTTAATTGCACTAGTCGAATTCAATTGGTGCGTGGGGTGGTAACCGAGGGTGACACTGCCCACGCATACAGCACTTGTCGCTGGCGCATGACAAACTCAGAGGGTCATGACTGCATTCCTGCCCGACCTCATCCCCACGCTGAGCGATCCCGACGCCCCGTACGAAGCCGACCATGCCCTCGAGGCGTTCCTCGACTGGACCCTCGAGCGCGGTATTGAGCTGTATCCGGCGCAAGAAGAAGCCGTGATGCACCTGGCAGCGGGATCAAACGTGGTGCTGGCAACACCCACCGGTACCGGCAAATCGCTGGTGGCGATCGCCGCGCACGCCTTTGCAATTGCCGCGGGCGGGCGCACGTATTACACGGCGCCCATCAAGGCGCTGGTGAGCGAAAAATTTTTCAGTCTGGTTGAAACCTTCGGTGCGGAACGGGTGGGGATGGTTACCGGCGACTCGTCGGTGAACCCGGATGCGCCCATCATCTGCTGCACGGCTGAAATTCTTGCCAATCTCGCGCTGCGTGAGGGCCCGGATGCGGCGGTCGACCAGGTCGTGATGGATGAATTTCACTACTACGGAGACGATCAGCGCGGCTGGGCCTGGCAGGTGCCGCTGCTGCTTTTGCCGCGGGCACAGTTTTTGCTGATGTCGGCCACACTCGGTGATACCGAGCGGCTGCGCACCGATCTCACTCGCCGCACCGGCCGCGAAACCGAGCTCGTGGCCGGTGCCACTCGCCCGGTGCCACTGTCGTTTTCGTATGTGCTCACACCCGTGCATGAGACCGTCGAGAAGCTGCTCGAAGATGACGAGGCGCCCATCTACATCGTGCACTTTTCGCAGGCTGCGGCCGTTGAGCGAGCGCAGGCGCTGTCGAGTATGAAAGTTGCGACTAAACAGCAGCGCGACGAGATTGCGGCGGCGATCGGCGATTTCCGCTTCACCACCTCGTTTGGGAAATCGCTGTCGCGCTGGCTGCGGCAGGGGATCGGCGTGCACCACGCCGGGATGCTGCCGCGCTATCGCCGCCTGGTGGAGGTGCTCGCGCAGCGCGGCCTGCTGCGAGTGATCTGTGGCACTGACACGCTCGGGGTGGGAATTAATGTGCCGATTCGGTCGGTGCTGATCACCGCGCTCAGCAAATTTGACGGTCAGCGGATGCGGCACCTCACCGCCCGCGAGTACCACCAGATTGCGGGGCGCGCCGGTCGCGCCGGCTATGACGATCACGGCACGGTGGTGGTGGAGGCGCCCGATCACGTGGTCGAATACGAGGCCGCAATGACCAAGGCTGCGGGTGACCCGAAAAAACAGCGGAAGATCACGCGGAAACAGCCCCCGAAGGGGTTTGTGAACTGGACCGAGCAGACTTTTGAGCGCATCACTCAGGCCGAACCCGAATCGCTCACGAGCCACCTGCAAATGACGAGCGCCATGCTCGTTAACGTTGCCGCACGCGGTGGTGATGTGGTGGAGCATGTGCGGCAGCTGTGCTTTGACAACCACGAGCCGCCGGTGCGGCAATATGAGCTGGCACGCCGTGCGCTTGAGCTTGCCCGCACACTGCTCGACGCGGGCATTATCGAGATTGACCGCGAGCATCTGCTGCCAAACGGCCGTCCGCAGCTGCGGCTGACTGTTGATTTGCAACCGAATTTTGCACTCAATCAGCCGCTTTCGCCGCTGGCGATTGCGGTGCTCGAACTGCTCGATCCCGAACCCGGCCCCGGTTCGGTGGGCACCGGCAACTATGCGCTCGATGTGGTGAGTGTGATTGAGGCCACGCTCGATGATCCCCGCTCGGTGTTGATGGCGCAGCAGCACCAGGCACGCGGCGAGGCGGTGGCGGCGATGAAGGCTGACGGCGTCGACTATGACGAGCGGATGGACCGGCTCGAAGAGATTACCTGGCCGAAGCCGCTTGAAGAACTGCTGCAGCAGGCCTATGACGACTTTGCGCAGTCGCAGCCCTGGGTGCGTGATTTTGAATTGCAGCCAAAGTCGGTGGTGCGCGATATGTACGAGCAGGGGCTGAGCTTTGCTGATTTTGTTTCCCGCTATGAGGTGGCGCGCTCCGAGGGGCTCGTGTTGCGCTATCTCTCGGATGCCTACCGGGCGCTCACCCGCACCGTGCCTGAAGAGTATCGCAACGACGAGCTCAGTGATCTGATCGAATGGCTCGGTGAATTGGTGCGCCAGATTGACTCGTCGCTGGTGGATGAATGGGCTGATCTGGTGGCTCCGACAGCGAGTGGCGATGAGGAGTCGTTGGTGCCGCCGGCTCCGGCGAGCGTGGTGGCGAACCAGCGGGCGTTTACGGTGCTGGTGCGTAATGCCATGTGGCGACGGGTGCAATTGGCTGCCCATGAGCGGGATGCTGAGCTCGAGGCACTCGACCCTGAGATCGGCTGGCCGAGCGTTCTTGATGACTACTACGAAGAATATGAGGCGATTGAGATCGACGCTGCTGCGCGCTCACCGCAGCACTGCCGCATTGATCGGACGCGCGAGTCGCAGGGCTATTGGGATGCGGAGCAGACGATTGTCGATCCCGAAGGCGACCTTGCCTGGCGCATCCGCGCCGAAGTTGACCTGGCGGCGTCGGCCGAAGCTGGCGAAGCGATAGTTACGGTGACTGCCGTTGTACGGCTCTGATTTGCCCTGAAACGGTGGTAGCAGCAGCTGCCAGTTAATGGTGCATCCCTCCGCAAAGAGTTGCGATTAGTCGCTGAATTCGCAGCGAGCGGGCCTTCATTTCGTGCGCATCGGCACCAGAGGGTTGTGTTGCGGCGCTCGGCAGCCTGCTCTGTGGGTGCAGGCGGCATCAGTGGGTCTGTCGCTCGTGTAGAGTAATGCAAACCGTTATCATTAGCTATTGCGGTGGTGCTCAAGCTGCCGCTGGAAAGGCATGACATGACTCGCACACTGCGGGCGCGCGCTGCCGCAATGCTCGGTGCAACAACGCTTGTTGCTGCATCGCTGCTCGGTGGCGTATCCGCGATGGCAGCGGATGAACCGCTGCAGCTCGACAAGGGGCACATTGACCTGTTCAACCTGCACCTCAAAGACGACGGTAACGCCGGGCTCAACCTCAAAGAAGACGTAACCGGGCAGCACGTTGTGCACGAACCCGGCGACTTCGTACTTTTTGTCAAAGCGGATTCGCTGGTGCAAAATCTTCCGGCCCAGGCCATCCCGCAATCCGTGCCCAGTGACGCGGCCTACTTCCTCCCCATCACCCAGGATCACAACCTGGTCTGGCCGGGGTGGGACAGCCTGCAGCTGCAGCCGAAATACGGGGCAAAGCTCAAGGCCGATATCAATGTCAAGAGTGTTGACGGTCCCGGTGAAATTTCGATCTGGAGCAGCGGTACCTGGGGTGGCGTTACGCCCCTCATGAAAGACGGTGACTACACCTTCCCCGGTACGATCCAGCAGGATATGGCCGCGCACGTGCACGCCAACTGGGCCTTCTCGAAGCCGGGAACCTACAAGCTCGTGGTGCAGGCAACGGTAACCAGCGAAGACGGCAAACTCACCTCCACCACCGAGGAAGAGACCTACACCATCGTCGTCCAGCCCGCCCCCGAATCGGTTTCAGTGACCGGTGCTGAAAAGCCGGTGAAGGCTGGCCAAAACGTCACGCTTTCGGCCGCAAAGTCGCCCGAAGGTGCGGGTTTTGAAACCTACCAGTGGGAGTCGCGCGAGGTATCCGGTGGTGAGCGTGCCGCAGGCGATTGGAAAGCCGCTGGCGAGGGCGCATCGATTTCGGTGCCGGCCAAGGCCGGTGTTGAATACCGGGTTTCGGTCACCGGCGGCAAAGACTACGGCAACAACGCCGCACCGGTTTCGGTGACTTCGGAACCCGTGTCGATTCAGATCGCTGAAGATCCGACCGAAACACCGCAACCCACCGCGGAGCCTACCGCTGAGCCAACGGCCGAGCCAACTGTAGAACCGACCGGTACGCCCGAGCCAACGGCCGAACCGACCAGCACACCGGAGCCGACCAACACACCGGAGCCCACTGGAAGCGCACCGCCCACCGGCGGCCCCACCGCATCCGTCACCTCGGCACCCGGAAACTCCGAAGACGAGAGCGGCGGCTCGGAGGGCAGCGGCCCCGGCCAGCAACCTCCCGCGGGCTCGGGCGGCAATAACAGCGCCGGCGCCGACCAGAACGGTGCCGGAAACCAGGCCGGCAACGGTCAAGCCGCCGCTGGTGGTGCCACCAGCACTCCGGGCGCCAACACCGGCGGCAACCACCTCGCCGCCACCGGTGCCGAACCGATGCTGCCGATTGCATTCGGCGCACTCGTTCTGGGCGCCGCCGGTGTCGCGCTGCTGCGCCGCACCATGCGTGCTGAGTAGCACTCCCTGATTCGAAGGGGTGTTGGCCGGGCAGAGCGCCTGGCCAACACCCCCGAACCGATCAGCCATCAGCTCACAAGCATTTCCGTAAACATCTCCGTAACTCGAGCGAAAAACCTGACTTGAAACGACGACTCGCTGCTGCCACCGCGCTCACCCTCACCGCCGCCCTACTCGGCGGCTGTGCCGCTATTCCTGAAGCTGCCAGCTCGCGCGACCGCATCCAGGTGGTTACGACCACCGGCATCCTGGCAGATTTGGTGCGCAACGTCGCCGGCGACCAAGCAGATGTGGTGCAGCTAGTGCCCGACGGCGCCGACCCGCACAGCTACGAACCCACGCTGCGCGATGTGCGCGACGTCGTGTATTCCGACCTCGCGTTCACCAACTACCTCATGCTCGAAGAGCAGCGAGTGATCAGCACCATCGACGCCAACCTCCCCGAGCACGCCGTGCAGGTGTCACTCGCCGAAGAAGCGGTCAAATATGCCGCCGAAGTGATTCCACTGGTTGAGGATGTGTCACTCGACTCAATCTGGCTCGGCTTTCGTGCCTCGGGTGGCGAATTCGTTGACGGAATCGACCGCTCATCAAAGGTTGAGCTTTCGACCACCGGAGCGCGGGGGCCCGGCGCACTCCACGCCTATCTCACCGGCAGTTTTGGCGACGTCGAACGCTATTTTGACTCGAGCGACGGTGCCGACCCCTACACCGACAGGGTCACGCTGCCCGCTGACGCTCACACGCATTTGAGCTGGACCTTCACCGCACCCGGCTACTACGAGCTCGACCTCAAGGGCGAGCTGCGCAAAGCCCCGACCGATGACCAGCCAGAACCGGTTGCCACCGGAACGCTCGTGTTCGCGGTTGGAGTTGACCCCTACTCGGCACCGAACCGGCCCGGCGCGACCGTGCTGGATGCCGGCCACGCCGATATTGACGTCAGCCTCGAAAATCGTGAGCTGCGGCTGCTCGTCGACCGGGAGACAAACCGCGACTACTACGGCATCGAAAATGTCGTGATCGCGGTGCCAAACAGCACCCTCGTGCCCATCCCCGCCGATCCCGGCTACCGGTTTCTCGGGCACGCCGGCAGCGAAGTATTCCAGCTGCCACAGGCCGTGCTCGGCAAACATGTGCACGGCGAAATCGACCCGCACCTCTGGCATGACGTCAGCAATGTGATTGCCTACGTGCAGATCATCCGCGACAAACTCATCGAGATCGACCCGGCGAACGCATCCGCCTACGCGCGCAACGCCGCCGCCTACATCAAAGAACTCGAAGCACTCGACGATGAAATGCGCAGCTCAATCGAGCAGATTCCCGAGAGTCGCCGCACCCTCATCACCACCCACGACTCGTTTGCCTATCTCGCCAAGGCCTACGAACTGCGAGTTGCCGGCTTTGTCACCCCGAACCCGGCGACCGAGCCCAGTTTGATCGAACGCCGTCGCCTGGGCGAAACCATCGAAAACCTGCACGTTCCGGCGGTGTTCCTCGAACCGAATCTGGCGCAGCGGTCGTCGACGCTCAACGAAATCGCCAAAGAAAAGGGCGTGCGAGTCTGTCCGATTCTCGGTGACTCGTTCATCCCCGAAGCCAATACCTACATCAAACTCATGCGCTTTAACGCGCATTCGCTCGTCGATTGTCTGGGGGAGTGATGCCGACCCTGTTCGCACTACGCAACCCAACCGACCTCCGAGAAAGGAAGCCCATGCGACGCTCGCTCGCAGTACTCGCAACAACTGCCACCGCGCTGCTGTGCGCCACGGCGCTGGTAGCCGCACCAAGCGGCGCCTCAGCCGCGGCGCTGGCAGCGAATGATGACTCGAACGACGACGACTCGGGCCTGACCCAGGTGATCGACCCAAACCAGGAACAGGGCACCGGCCAAGTGGTCATTGACGCCGGGCACGTCGACATTGGCCCCACACTCAACACTGGTGAGTGGCGAGTGCAGCTGCACGACGACACCAGCGTTCCCCGCTATTGGCGGATGCCTGCCGATGTGGTGCTCAAAGTGAACGAAGCATCGAAACTCACGGTTCCCGATGATGAGAAGTATCGCTTCCTCGGCGTCGACCCCGGCACCGAAGTGTATGTGGTGCCGCAAACTCAGCACCCCGACGTGGTGTGGCTGGGATGGAACACACAAGAACCCGGCGTGCTTGAAAATCTTGATCTCGGCGCCACCCTCGAAATCGTCGCTGTTGACGGGCCGGGGCAGCTGGTGGTGTACCTGCAAAACGGCAACTTTGGTGAACCGCAGCAGCTGTACTCCACCTATGACCAGCTGCCGCAGCAGGCCTGGATCGAGTCGAACACGCACACTCACGCCAACTGGGTGTTCACCGAACCCGGCGTGTATGCCGTAGAGGTGGCATTTAGTGCGACGCTGCGCGACGGCAGCGAGGTACGCGCCACCGACACCCTGCGTTTTGCAGTTGGTGAAAACGCTGATATCGATGCGGCCTTCGCAGCCCAAGCCCCCGAAGCGCCCGAGGCTGCACAACCGGCTGCAACCGAACCGCAGGCAGCGAATGCCGACAGTGGCCTGGGTGGCGTGATCTGGATCGTGGCCGGGGTTGTTGGTGCCGTAGCGGTGATCGCATTCATCATCATCACCGTGGCAACGGCACGCACCAAGCGTCGCGTGGCGACAGCCCGCGCAAAACAAGCGGCGCAAGAGCGTGACGCAGCCACCGCACCTGAGAGCGAGGCAACCGAATGACGGCGCTCGAAGTTACCGACCTTGCGGTGCGGCTCGGCGGCCGCCAGGTGCTGCGAGACCTGAACCTGTCGATCGACCGCGGCGAGTTTGTTGGGCTGATTGGCCCCAATGGTGCCGGCAAGACCACACTGTTGCGGAGCATCCTTGGTCTGCAAAAAACCGAGCGGGGAAGTGCCCGTGTGAGCGGCGGGCGGCCCGGCTATGTGCCGCAGCGGCATGAATTTGCCTGGGATTTTCCGATCACGGTCGAAGATGTGGTGATGTCGGGCTTAGTGCGCAAAATCGGCTGGTTGCGCGGCCCGACCGTGCGCCATTTCGAGGCGGTAATGGATGCGCTCATCCGCGTCGAGCTCGATCATCTGGCGCGACGCCCGGTGGCCGAGCTATCGGGCGGGCAACGCCAGCGCGTGCTCGTAGCGCGTGCCCTCGCACTGAACCCGTCGGTGCTGCTGCTTGATGAGCCGTTCACCGGACTCGATTTGCCCACCCAAGAACTGCTGTCAAAACTCTTTGCCCGGCTGGCCGAAGAGGGCCACGCGGTGCTGATGACCACGCACGATTTGATCGGCGCGATGCATGACTGTTCGCGACTGTGCCTGCTCAACCGCACGATCATTGCCGACGGTGCCCCGCGTGAACTGGGTGACCCGGCGGTGTGGCAGCGGGCATTTGGGGTGGGTGATGAGCATCCACTGCTCACCGCGCTCACGGCGGTCGCCGCCAAGCTCGCCGAGACCGAGGTGACTGAGGCGACCGACGCTGGCGCTCATAACCGAGCGGGTCGAGCCACCGACCTAGACGCAAACGAATCGGTCGACGCAACGCAAAAGGCAGGTGCCGGTACATGCTGAGCCCAATTGAATTCATCCAAGACCTGTTTAATCCCGACCTGGGATTTTTGATGAAGGCGCTCGTGATGGCGGTGTGTTCGAGCATCGTCTGCGGGGTGATCGGCACTTTTGTGGTGCTGCGCGGGATGGCGTTCATCGGCGATGCTGTGGCGCACGCGGTTTTCCCGGGCCTGGCGATTGCCTTTCTTATTCAGGGCAACCTGGTGCTGGGTGGCGCGATCGCCGGTGTGGTCACCGCCATGCTCGTGGCGTTGCTCTCACAGAACCGGCGGCTAAAAGAGGACGGCGTGATCGGTGTGCTCTTTGTTGCCACCTTCGCGCTGGGTATCGTCATCATCAGTTTCGCCCCCGGATATGCCGGATCGCTCACGCAGTTCCTTTTTGGTTCGATCACCGGTATTCCCGACGAGGATGTGCTGACCGTCATTTTGACCGGGCTGGCGCTGCTCATCGTGGTGAGTGCCTTCCGTAAAGAACTGGTGGCGGTGAGCCTCGACCGCGAAACAGCACGGGCGAGCGGTCTGCCGGTGACGATGCTCGACCTCGGGCTCTACATTGCGGTCGCGCTCGCAGTGGTGATTTCGATTCAAACGATCGGCAACATCCTCGTGCTGGCGCTGCTGGTAACCCCGGCCGCAACGGCACGACTGCTCACCGACCGGCTTGGGCACATGATGATCCTCGCTCCGGTGCTCGGGATGAGCGCCGCGGTAATCGGCCTCTACCTCTCGTGGAGCATCGATGCTGGGCTCCCCACCGGCGGCACCATCGTGCTCGTGAGCACCGCGGGCTTCCTGCTCGCGTGGCTGTTTGCACCGAAACACGGCCAGTTCGCACGCCGCCGCGAAGTCGCCGAAGAAGCTCGCACTCAACCGCAATTGGAGGTGGCGTCGTGAAACGTCGAAACTCAGTGCTGAAACGGATCACCGCCTCCGCAATTGGGCTGGCGCTGGCGTCCGCAACGCTTATCGCCGCACCCCTGGCGTCACTGCAGGGCGCAGCTGCGGCCGAGCCCGCGGCTACCGAGACGACTGCTAGTTCGTCAGCGGCGCCAACCGCCCCGGTCACGCTTGAGCGCCGCATCATCGAAAACGTGCACACCGACACGGTTTCGGTGTTCGTTGACGACGGTAAACTCGTGCTCGGTTCGAAAGCCGATATCAACGGCCCTGGTTACCGCATCGATACCGACAGCACGCTATTCCACCTCGAAGCGGCATCGCACACCACGACCGCCAACACCCCAGAGTTTTTGCGCCGCCTGGGCAACGACATGTGGCTGGCGCCCCAGACCCAAGACCCGGCACTGATTTGGCCGGGCTTCAGCACCGAACACGATCCGCTTGTGAACGCTGCCGATGACGGCAAAGTGAGCCTCGAGCTGATAAATACCAAGGGTCCCGGTCGTGTTGAGCTGTTTCTGTCGGGCGGCTTCGGCGAGCTCAATCGGATATTTTCATCCACCGACAAACTGCCGGCGTGGAGTATGGGGATGCGCCAACACACGCATATGAACTGGGCGTTTGGGGCCCAGGGCCGCTACGAACTCACCTTCCGGGCCACAGCGAAAATCAACGGCAAAAACCAGACCGCCGAGCGTACCTACTCGTTCTATGTCGGGCCAAAAAACAAGATGACCTCGGGCACCGGGATGCTCGTGGCGGCTGATCGCGGCCAGCTCGCACCGGGCGAATCGCTGCAGCTGCGCGCCGAATTCGATCCCGTGAGCGCTCGCGGCTGGGTTGAATACGGTGACGCAGCAACCGGTCAGGTGCTCGGTGTCGCCGAAGTAAAAAACGGCGTGGCGCGTCTGGCGACCAGCGCACTCAACCCGGGCCAGCACGAGATCACCGCCCGGTTCATCCCGCAGTGGGCGGATGAATACGAGCCGGTCGTGCTCAAAGCCGGTAGCGGATTGCCAATTCAGGTGACCGGTGACGTTATTGAGCGACCCGAACAACAGGATGGCACGCCGGTACCGGATGCATCGCTCACCGATGCCAATCGTGGTCAGGTGGTGCGCATCCCGAAGTCTGCAAAAACAGTCGACCAGCATGCCACCGTTACCGCCTCGGCACGCCAAGCAGCGGGCCAGTGGGTGTCGGTTTGGCAGCACACCGCACAGGGCCAGCAGTGGCTCGGTTGGGTGCAGGTTGGTGCCGACGGTAGCCTCACGGTTCGAGTGGCGGATGCAAAACCCGGCGCGGCCAAGCTGGTGCTGAAGTCGACCAGCGGTGAATTGCTTGGCTGGGATGCGTTCACCATCCGTCAGCTTGATGTCACCCCTGGCGAGGTGCCGCAGCCGCCCCGTGGCGGCTCCAACAATCGGGGTGGACACGATAGCGGCCAGCAACCGAGCCAAAAACCAGACTCGGCCGCGCAAACCTGCGAACCGTCACTCGTGCTCGATACCGGCCACGTTGACGCATTTAATGTCAGCGTCAGCACTGGTGGCCAGGCCGTGCTGCAGTTGAAAGAGGACGTCACCGGCTCACACGTGCTGCATGAAGCCGAAGACGTGCTGCTGCGCGTCAACCAGTCGGCCTACGAAGGTAATATTCCAGCGTCGTTGCCGGGCTCGCCCTCCGGTTATGTGCTGCCCCTCGCGCAGCGATCAGATTTGGTTTGGCCGGGCTGGGATACCAACCGCACCACCGGTAGCGGCTATACCGATGTCACCATCAACATTCACAGCGTTGAGGGGCCCGGCAGCGTACATCTCTACTCGATGGGCTCATTCGGCGATCTCAAACCGCTGCTCGATGGCGGTAGCACCCGCCTCCCCGGTAGCCTGCGCGAACCGACACCGGCGCACACGCACGCCCAGTGGGTATTTTCAGAAGCCGGCATCTATGTGCTCACCGTGAGCGCTACCGCAACGAACCCCAGCAACGGCCAGAGCGCCACGACCACCACCCATCGCTACGTGTTCCAGGTTGGCGATGTGCCGCTGGGGGATGTGTTTTGCAAGGTGACTGCATCCGCTGATTCGCGAGCAGCATCGGCAGCCGTCAACGACAGCATCAACGAGCAAGAAACCAAAGCTGCCGAAGCGGCCAAGCAGGCCAAGGCAAAAGAAAAAGAAAAAGCTCGCCAGCGCGCTGCAGAGGCAGTCACTGCCGCTGAGGCCGACAGCGAACATGCCAGCGATGCTGCGGCAGCGGTCATCGACCCCGAACGCGAGCGACTGCTGCTGTGGGCCGCTATCGGTGGCGGTGCACTCGCAATTGGCGGTATCGGCTACGGCACCCTCTGGTATCTGCGACGGCTGCGAGGCGTTGAATAGTGGTGAGGCAGTGAGCCGGTTGAACTCAACTAACGCAGGCGACCACTCACAGCCGGAAGCGGCGGCCGCATTTGATGATGCCCCGCTGCTTCCGGCCACTTCCGCCCCCAAAGCTCGCCAAAAACGCTCAGCGCCGCGTGGCAGTAACGCTAAAAAAGCGGCTGGCTACGGACCGTTGCTGGTGGCTGCCGGGATGGTGTTGGCCGGGGTGACCGTGATCGGTGCGGTGGCGCTTCCGCTGCTTGGTAGCACCGCGCCAACGGTGCCTGCCGGAGCGGTGGCGGCCTCGACCCAAACTCCGGGCCCGGCGCCGATTGCCCCAACAGCGATCGACGCCCCGACCGAAACCGAGACCAACACCAAATCCAAATCGATTGCGCTATTGGCCGACTCACAATGGGTGGGGCACACCGCAAAAACCACCGGTATCCCTCCGCGGGCGCTCGCGGCATATTCCGGCGCCGCAATCAGAGTGCGAGAAGAACTGCCCGAGTGTGGGCTGGGCTGGAACACTCTCGCCGGAATCGGGTGGGTCGAGTCGGAACACGGCACCCTGCATGGCGGCCATATCGCTGGCAACGGGGATACTAAGCCGCCGATCTACGGTGTGCCGCTGAGCGGACAGCACGGCACCGAGCAGCTGCCCGACACCGACGGTGGTGCGCTTGACGGCGACGGACAGTGGGATCGCGCCATGGGGCCGCTGCAATTCGTGCCGGATACCTGGGCGCAGTGGGGCGCCGACGGGAATGGTGATGGTGTGAGCGACCCGCAGCAGCTCGATGATGCCGCGCTCGCGGCGGCACGGTATTTGTGCCACGTGGGTGGGGATCTCACCGTGCCCGAAAACTGGATCGCCGCGGTGGGCGCCTACAACTCGCCGGTCGACTACATCAACCGCGTTGCCGCCGCCGCGAACGCTTACGGACAGCACTAGGGCGCACTCCGACAGTGCCGGCCCGAGGTCGAGTGGCTCCGGCTACTCGGCCTCGGTGCTCGCCTCGGCCTTTTCTTCTTTGCTGGCGTAGATGAACGAGGTGACGGTGGCGATGATGAGGGTGCCAAAAATGAACACCAGCGAGAACCAGGTGGGAATATCGGGCACCCACTCGACGGGTTGACCACCATTGATGAACGGCAGCTCGTTGACGTGCAGGGCATGGAACACCAGCTTCACGCCGATAAAGCCGAGGATGAATGCCAGCCCCAGGTCGAGGAAACGGAGCTTTTCGAGCAGCCCGTCAATGAGGAAGTACAGCTGACGCAGCCCCAGTAGTGCGAGTGCGTTCGCCATGAACACCAGGTAGGGCTCCTGCGTGATACCAAAAATCGCGGGAATCGAGTCGAGCGCGAACAGCAGGTCGGTGAACCCCAGCGCCACCACAACAAGCACGAGCGGGGTGACCATCTTTTTACCGTTTTCGACGATGGTCCACTTGTCGTCGTCGTAGTTTTCGCTCGCCGGAATGAGTTTTTTCAGCTGCATCACCCAGCCCGGCATCTCGGGGTCGGAATCATCGAACGACTCGATGAACTGGCGCACTGCCATAAACAACAGCCAGGCACCAAAAATGTAGAACACCCACGACAGCTGCTCGAGCACCCAGGCGCCGGCGAGGATGAACGCGGTGCGCATTACGAGCGCCATGGCGATACCGATGAGTAGCGCTTTTTGCTGCGCGATTTTTGGCACCTTGAAGCTCGTCATGAGCAGCAGGAACACAAACAGGTTGTCGACCGAGAGTGCTTTCTCGGTGGCATAACCAGCGATGAAATCACCGGCGTGATTCCAATCCCACTGCCAGGCCACCAGGAACATGAACACGAAGGCCATACCGATGTAAAACAGCGACCACAGGCCGGCTTCTTTCATCGTCGGTACATGCGCGTGCCGCACATGCGAATAAAAATCGAAGAAGAAAAAACCGATGACCACGGCGACACTAATCGCCCAGATCCAAATTTCCACGTGGTTCACACAGCCTCCAGGGTCGTTGCACTACCTGAAGGTCTCTTCCACCGCAGCCACGGTCGAAGCGCCCGGGGTTCCAGCCTTGGAACCCGTGATGACGAGCGCATCGCGTTCGGGAATACTCCCCTTCTCGAAGCCTAAGGTTACACGCTCGCCTGCTCGGTGCCGCTGGCAGATGCCGCCGGTGCCACCTGTGTCGGATGCAAAACGGGGTAGCCGTTGGCGGTGACCACCGCGAATCCGTGCGGCATCGTGGGGTTTGTTTCAAGCACTGAAAAACCAAGATTGGTGATGTGCGGTGCCGGGAAGGGGAGCAGCGTGTCGAGCACCAGACGCACCACCGAACCGTGAGTGATGACCAGCGCATCCTCATCGGGATGTTCACCGGCGATTTGCTGCAGTTTCGGTAGTACGCGATCGACCACGGCCGATTTTGGTTCGATGCTCGGGTGATCGAGCGGGCGGCGGCTGCCGTCTTCGTAGTAGACGCTCAGCCCCTCAAGCTCGCCAAAAGAACGCTCGATGAACTCATCCACCGCAACCGGATGCGGTAGCTCGGCCTCGCGGGCGATCAGCTCAGCGGTGGTGCGGGTGCGCACCAGTGGCGAGCAGTACAGCCGTGTCCAGGTTGTGTGTTGCAGCAGCCGCCCGGCCTCGCGTGCCTGCTCCATCCCGCGCTCATTGAGTGCGATGTCGGTGGTGCCCTGCAAACGAGACTGTGCGTTCCAATCGGTTTCGCCGTGACGTATCAGTCCAATTCGCATGCTGCCCCCATCCGAAAAATAAGCTGTCTGTCTATCTTGGCATCGAATCCTCACCGCGGCACTCGCCGGTCGCGTAACCTGGCTGCATGGCTGAAGGAAATCGTTGGTCACTCGGTGGCGCACTCCGTAATCTGTTCGTTCGTCCCACAATCGATGAGTCGACGTGGGAAGACCTCGAGGATGCGCTGCTCACCGCCGACTTCGGGCCGGTGATCACCGACGAAATCATCGAACAGCTGCGCGATGATGTCGCCCGCTACCAGACCACTGATCCGGCCGATTTGAAACGGATGCTGCGCGATCTCATCGAGGAGCGGCTCAGCAAATTTGACACCACGCTCAACCTCTCTGCCCGGCCGGCCGTGTCAATCATCGTCGGCGTTAATGGCGTTGGTAAGACCACCACTATTGGCAAATTCGCGCGCTTTTTGCGCAACTATGGCCGCACCGTTGTGCTTGGCGCCGCCGACACTTTCCGCGCGGCTGCGGTTGAGCAGCTCGACACGTGGGCGATGCGGGCGGATGTGCGCATCGTGCGCCCGCAGCAATTCGGTCAGGATCCGGCCTCGGTTGCCTACCAGACGGTCGAAACCGCGGTACGCGAGGGCATCGAAATGGTCATCATTGACACCGCCGGCCGGTTGCAGACCAAGGCCGGGCTGATGGATGAGCTCACAAAAATTCATCGGGTGGTCGAAAAAATCACCCCGGTGAGCGAGGTACTGCTGGTGCTCGACGCCACCACCGGGCAAAACGGGGTGTCACAGGCCGAAGCCTTTATTGAGCACGCTGGCGTCACCGGTCTGGTGCTCACCAAACTTGATGGTTCGGCCAAGGGCGGGTTCGTGCTCTCGGTGCAGGAACGTACCGGGCTGCCCATCAAACTCATCGGCACCGGTGAGGGAATTGACGATCTGAGCGGTTTCACCCCGCACGTGTTCGCCGAAAAACTCGTCGGCGACGCCTAGTAGCCTGCCGCACCGGCCGCCTAATCGCTTGCCGCACCTGCGCCGGATGCGGAAACCACATCGGGTGCGAGTCGACAATTGCTGTCTAACTCGCACCCGATGATTTTGGCTGTGGCGGCTACTGCTTGTGCCGCTGCTTACGCTGCTCGCGGTTTGCAGTGCGGATAGCGCGCGTCTCGCTCGACACCTCGCCATCGTTCGGGCCCTGACCCACGCTGGCGGCGGGCTGGTTGCGCTGCACGGTGCGCAGCAGTCGAGTTTCGGGCTTCTGGCCGAGCTTGCCGATCTTCTGCAGGTTGCGGCGGGCAACCGGCCAGAACACCACCAGCACCGCCACCGAGATGAGGGTCGACCACACCTGCACGCGGGTTTCGGGCAGGATGATCATGATCACGACGACGCCGATAATTCCGAGAATGGTGAGGATCGCCAGCCACGGGTGGAACCACATCTTGAGCTCGAGGCGGTCGACCTCTTGTTTGGTCATCTGCTGGCGCATCCGAATCTGGGTGAGCGCGATGAACGCGTACACCAGCAGCGCCACCAGGCCGGCCGAGTTCATGATGAACGTGAAAATACCGCTGTCGGGCAGCAGGAAGTTGATGACCACCGCGGCGTAACCGCCGATGGTGGAGGCGAGCACCGCCATCACCGGCACGCCATTGCTGGCGCGCTTACCGATGAACTTCGGGGCCAGACCCTCATCACTAATGGCCGCGAACATTCGCGAGGCCGAATAAATACCCGAGTTCAGCACCGAGAACACCGCGGTGAGCAGCACCGCGCTCATGATGATCTCGGCAACTTGTGCCGCACCGGGCCCGAAGAACGGTGCAAAAATCTGACCGAACACATAGGCAAAGGGGCTGATCTGGTCGGGATCTGGCAGCTGGTTCCAGGGCACGATGGCCAGGATGAGCGTCACACCACCGATGAAGAACAGCATGATTCGCCACACCACGGCGTTAGTGGCGCGGGTGACGCCCTTCTTGGGGTCTTCCGACTCGGCGGCAGCCATCACGGCGATCTCGGTGCCGAAGTACGAGAAGATCACCAGCGCCACGCCCGAGATCACGGCCCACCAGCCGTAGGGCGCAAAACCACCCTCGGCGTTAACGATATTGCCGAACGAGAAGCTGGCGCCCGGCCACAGGCCAAAGGCAAACAGCAGGCCGAGGCTGAGGAACACCACGATCGTGGCGACTTTGATGCTCGCCAGCCAAAATTCAATCTCACCGAATGATCGCACCGAAACCAGGTTGGCGATCGTGAAAATAAGCATCACGGCGATTGAAAACACCCAGTCGGGGATCATCGGGAACCAGCCGTGCAGCGTTGCACCACCGACCACCGCCTCGAATGCGATCACGCCGACCCAGAAATACCAGTACAGCCAGCCAATCAGATAGCCGGCCCACTCGCCGAGGCCGCGGCGAGCGTACTCCATAAACGAACCCACGGCGGGGGATGCGACGGCCATTTCGCCGAGCATCCGCATCACCAAAATGACCAGCAGGCCACCGATGCTGTACGAGACCAGAGCCGCGGGGCCAACCGAGCGGATCACGTTGCCCGAGCCGACAAACAGGCTGGCACCGATAATTCCGCCGAGGGTGATCATCGTCACATGACGATTACTGAGTTTTTTCGTATTGTCGGCTGCCTCGGTTGCAGGGCGAGCCGAATCTTTAGAACCATTCGACATTGCGTAACTCTCCAGAATGCGCAGTGCGCCGTGAGTGCGGCCGGAACAGCTTTGAGATACCGAGCCGCTTGGATGGTCCTCTTTCGTAGCGGGCAACTTCGTCGCAGACCGAATGGCGAGGGCCTAGCTACACCGTACGCCTGAGTGCAGCCTGTGCCAAGAGGAATTGCGGATATGTACAAAAGAGTTGCGCAAATTGAGGCGTCTTAAGCTGATGAGCACGCGCGTGCCCTGCAGTCATGCCGAAGCTCACGCTGTTTATTCGTACCAAACCGTTTCGAGCGTTACCGCTTCGGCGGGGGCGGCCTGACGCCCGGCGAGTGCCACATATGACCGTGCGTGGGGCGCGAATCGCGCTCGCTCTTCAGCAGTCAGCTCCCGCCGCACCTTGGCCGGAACGCCCGCGGCAAGCACCCCATCACCCACCTCGGCACCCTCGAGCAGCACCGCACCGGCGGCAATGAGCGACTGTTCGCCGACCCGCGAGTGGCTCAGCAGCGCCGCGCGCATCCCCACCAGCGTGCCATCGGCCACGGTGGTGCCGTGCAGCATCGCCGCATGCCCAACAATGACGCCGTCACCGAGCACGCAGGGAGCATCCGCATCCACATGCATCACGGTGCCGTCCTGCACATTGGTGCCGGCGCCGATGCGGATGCCGCCCGAGTCGCCACGCAGCACACAGCCGTAAAAGATGCTCGAATCGGGGCCGATTTCAACATCGCCAATAATGGTCGCGTTCGGAGCGATCCAGGCGCTGCGATGGATGCGCGGCAATTTACCGGCAAAGGGCAGGATGAGCGGTTGGGCAGCAGATACTTGAGCGGTCATGCCGCCGAGTCTGGCATGTGTGGCTGATCACGGCGGGGGAAGCAGCCAAGCTCACGCTGCACGCGCGCGGTAGAAGCGGGTAGAATCGGGTCATTATGGCCATGTTCGGGAATCTCTCTGACCGTCTCGTTGAAGCCCTCGGCAATCTGCGCTCGAAGGGCAAGCTCACGGCAGCCGATGTCGACGGTACCGTTCGTGAAATCCGTCGCGCGCTGCTCGAGGCTGACGTCGCGCTACCGGTGGTGAAAGAGTTTGTTGCGCATGTGCGCGAGCGAGCGCTGAGCGACGATGTGAACCGGGCGCTCAACCCCGCCCAGCAGGTCGTGCAGATTGTGAACGAGGAGCTCATCCGCATCCTCGGCGGCGACCAGGCCCGAGCGCTGCAGCTGGCAAAACAACCGCCCACTGTCATCATGCTGGTGGGTCTGCAGGGTGCCGGTAAGACCACGCTGGCCGGAAAGCTCGCCAAGTGGCTGGTTGAACAAAAGCACTCGCCGATGCTCGTGGCTGCCGACCTGCAGCGTCCCAACGCGGTGACGCAGCTGCGGATTGTCGGTGACCAGGCAGGCGTCCCGGTGTTCTCGCCCGAACCCGGTAACGGTGTGGGCGATCCGGTGCGGGTGGCGCGCGAATCGATGCGGATCGCACGCGACAAGATGCACGATGTGGTCGTCATCGACACCGCCGGTCGGCTCGGTGTTGACGAGGTGCTGATGCAGCAGGCCCGCGATATTCGCGATGTCACCCAGCCCGACGAAATTTTGTTCGTGATCGACTCGATGATCGGTCAGGATGCGGTCGCAACTGCAAAAGCCTTCCATGACGGTGTCGGCTTCACCGGTGCTGTGCTGACCAAACTCGACGGTGACGCGCGCGGTGGCGCCGCGCTGTCGGTGGCGCAGACCACCGGGCAGCCGATTATGTTCGCGTCCACCGGCGAAAAGCTTGACGATTTCGAGGTGTTCCACCCAGACCGGATGGCATCGCGCATCCTCAACATGGGTGACGTGCTCACCCTTATTGAGCAGGCGCAAAAGGCGTTCGATGAGGAAGAGGCGCGCAAAGCCGCCGAAAAACTTGCCAATGAGCAGTTCACGCTGAATGACTTCCTGAAGCAGATGCAGCAGATCCGCAAGGCTGGCAACTTCAAGAAGATGATCGCCATGCTGCCGGGCGTGCCAAAAGAAATGAAGGCCGCGGTTGACGACTTCGACGAATCGGCACTCGTGCGCATCGAGGCGATTATTCAGTCGATGACCCCGCTCGAGCGTGAACAGCCGAAGGTGCTTAACGGTTCGCGCCGGGCTCGTATCGCCCGCGGTTCGGGCACCTCGGTGAGCGAGGTCAACGACCTTGTGAAGCGCTTCGAGCAGATGGCAAAAATGATGAAAAACGTCGCTCGTGGCGGAATGCCGCAGATTCCCGGGATGCCGGGGATGGGGATGCCCGGCGGCGGGCGTGCCGCGCAGCGCAAGCAGGCGGCGAAACAAAAAAACAAGGGCAAGGGGCGGCGAGTGTCAGGCAACCCCGCCAAGCGCGAGGCGGCCGCTGAACAAGCCGCGACGAAGCAGTCTGGTGCGGCATTTGGCGGCAGCGCCTTTGGTGCCGGTGCCGGGGCTGGTGCCGCATCGGGTCAACCAACCCCGGAAGAGCTCGAAAAACTGCAGCGCTTCCTCAAGCAGTAGCGAAGCAGCTCGGCTACTGCTGTTCGCGCTGCCAGGCCTCGTAGAGATCGGGGCGCACACGTCGGGTGCGGTCAACCTGCTGTTCGCGACGCCACTGCGCCACCCGACCGTGATGCCCCGAAAGCAACACTTCGGGCACCTCGTAGCCGCGCCACTGGGCAGGCTTGGTGTAGCTCGGATATTCGAGCAGCCCCTGCTCGTGTGATTCTTCAACGAGTGATTCGGGGTTTCCCACCACGCCCGGAACCAGCCGCCCAAACGCCTCGATCATGGCCATCACCGCCACCTCGCCGCCGTTGAGCACATAGTCGCCCAGTGAAATCAGTTCGACCCGTGCGCGAGTGGCCGCCCAATCGAACACGCGCTGATCAATACCTTCGTAGCGGCCGCATCCAAAAATGATGTGCGACTCGGCGGCGAATCGACGTGCGGTGGGCTGTCGGAACACTTCGCCAGCGGGGGATGGAAAAACAATCAGCGGCGGCTCGTCCGACTCGCTCGCCTGCAAGATCGCATCGAGTGTTTCACCCCACGGCTCGGGTTTCATGACCATGCCCGCACCACCTCCGTAGGGGGTGTCGTCAACGGTGCGGTGTCGATCGTGGGTGGCATCGCGCAGGTCGTGCACGTGCAGGTCGATGATGCCGCGCTCGCGCGCTTTGCCCAAAAGCGAAATGTCGAGGATGTCGAAAAACTCGGGAAAGATCGTGATGATATCGACGCGCATTAGTGACTCAAATATTTGGCGGGTTCGGGCGAGGGGGAGGGGTGGGGCGTGACCGGTGTGATGCCGTCACGCATCCCGGTGGCAAGCTGGGTGATGACGCCGGCAAGTGCCCCGGTGAGCAGCGCAGTAGTAGTGGCGGTGAGCGGATCTGCCACCACCAGCAGCACCGCGACGGTGGTGAGCAGGGCTACCGACCAACCGGCAGTATCGGCCCGATAGTTGTGATGGGCGCGCACCGCGGCCGAGGTGATGTACAGCATCGCGGTTGCCGCCGCACCGAGGCTGAGCAACAAAATGGCCTCGCCGCTGAGCGAATAGGTGGGGCCGAACAGCTGCAGCAGGATCGGGCCGAGGAACCACAGCAGGGCGCTTACCGGGAGACCGAGCGCGACCACCCAAATCGTTGGGACCAACAGTGCGGCGATCCCGCGGTGCTGTCGCTCATGGAAGTAGGCGGTGAGCGCGTTCTGGAAGGAGGTTACCGGGGTGAGCATAGCGCCGCGCACCATGGTGAGTGCGAGCATCAGGTTTCCGAGTACGAGCGGTTCGATATCCGGCTGCAAAAACCGCAGCAGAGCCGGGGCCCCGGCAATCAGTGCGCTGGGTATCGCCGACCGACCAGTGGCGGCCAGTGCAACCAGCAAAAACTGCGGCATCGGCAGATCGGTGCGCAGCTTACGACAGGCTCGTCCGGCCGGTGTGGCAAAGAGCATGATCGGAGTGACGATGGCGCCGGCGATCGCGGCATACATGAGCCCCGAAACAATATCGCCAAAACAGGCGGCAACAATCACCACGAGCAGCCGCGCGGCAGCCTCAGCGCTGATCAACCAGCCGAACGCCTGCCAGCGGCCAGTGCCGCTGAGCAGTCCCGCCAGGGCCGCCTGCAGCACCACCAGCCCCGCCGAAACTGCAAATAGCAGGGTGGCCAGGGGCTGCGCCATTCCCACAAGCAGCACCGGCGCCCACAGCGGGGATGCAGCGGCGGTCAGTGCCGTTACGAGCGTGCCCGCCCACAGTGCGGCAACCACCGGCCGCGCGCCGGGCTCGTTTGGACTGGTCGGAAACGGGTCGGGAACGGTTCGTTCGCGCCCCGCGAGGATTTCATCGGCGGTGCGATCTTCAATAACCGTGAGACCGAGCGGACCGCTTGAAATAACGAGTTCTTCGGCGTCGTCGATGCCGTTGTCATTTGCATCAATGATCGGTCGGCCCTGCTGCGCGCCCGCGCGGCGCACACCGGCCGAGGTAGTGCGCATAAAACCCTGCAACGAGGCGATTACCGCGAAACAGAGCGACCAGAGCACGATGAATTCGGTGAACCGATCGGCCGTGAGCGTGGTCGCTGCAATAAATACGACAACGTAGGCGAGCACCCCAGAGCCCACTGTCGCGAACGTAACCCAACGCATCCGTCAACTCACCGATCTATCTGTAAAAGTGCTTCCTGCGAAAGTGCTTCTTGTGAAAGCGCTTCCTGAGAAAGTGCTGGTAGCAACACTAGTCGGTATTTATGTCGAACAGTCCCCCGGGCGGAGTCACGGTAATGGTGCTGTTTGAGATGTTGACCTCGGGCACAATTTCTTTGACAAACGGCACGAAGACATCGCCGGTATCGGTTTTGACCACGATGAGGTCTTGGGCGGGGAAGTGGTCGACGCGGACGACGGTACCCACGGCCTCGCCGGCAACCATGACGGTGAGGCCGATCAGTTCGTGGTCGTACCAGGTGTCGGGGTCAAGCTCTTCGGTGTCGTCTTTATCAACCCAGAGAATCGCGCGGATGAGCGTCTCGGCAGTGGTGCGGTCTTCGACACCCTCGAAAAAAACAACCGGCGCGTCATTGAACCAGCGCAACTCGCGCAGCACAATCGACTTTCCCCGCCAGGGTGAATCGATGGGCACCTGCAGCGAGAACGAGGCTCCGGGTACGAAACGACGCTCGGGTTCATCGGTGTACAGCTCGAGCTTGATCGCGCCCTTGAGGCCGTGAGCCTTGACTAGCCGGCCGACGCGAAGCTGCGTGATACCGGACTGCTTGGGAGTCAAGGTTAGTCATCCGCCACGTCGACGCGGACGCGGCGGCCATCGGCGAGCGCGGTCACCAGGGTACGCAACGCCTTGGCGGTGCGGCCCTGACGGCCGATGACGCGGCCGAGGTCCTCGTGATGGACATGTACCACGAGGACCTCGCCGCGAGAGGTTTCGCGCGCGTCCACTCGGACATCGTCAGGTCGATTGACGATGCCTCGTACCAGGTGTTCGAGTGCGGACGCGAGCATGACTACGCCTCGGTGTTCTCGGCGTCGTCAGTTGCTTCAGTAGCTTCGGCTTCGCCCTCGGCAGCTGCTTCTTCTTCGGCAGCGGCGGGAGCCTCAGCCTCAGCCTTGGGCTTGAGCACCGGCTTCTTGTTGGCGTCAGCCTCGAAGATCTCCTTCTCGGGCTGTCCCTGAACGGTCGACTCGGTCGAGCCTTCGCCGGTGAACTTACCCCAGTCACCGGTCAGCTTGAGCAGTGCGAGCACGGCCTCGGTGGGCTGAGCGCCGACCGAAAGCCAGTACTGAGCGCGCTCCGAGTCGATCTCGATGACCGAAGGCTGGTGGGTGGGGTGGTACTTGCCGATTTCTTCGATAACGCGACCGTCGCGCTTGGTGCGCGAGTCGGCCACAACGACGCGGTAGAACGGTGACCGGATCTTACCGAACCGCTTCAGACGAATCTTGACAGACACGTGTCTCCTGTAGGTGTTGATGAAAAATTCTGAGCATCACAATCAACGGCGTGGGGCGCCATCATTCTGGGGCTCTGGACTGCTGCGCGTTACGAAGAGAGGGTCGTTGACACAGACTCAGCTGTCTATTGTTGCAGATTTCCACCCAGTTCTGCCAGACCAAAACGAACGCGGTGCATGAGCGCCTACGATGAATGTCATGCATTTCGCGAATTCACGGCGTTCCACTCTCGGGATTGAGTGGGAATTGGCGCTGGTCGACCCCGTAACCGGTGACCTGGTGGGGCGCGGCGCCGAGGTTGTGGCAGCCGCAGCCAATCAGCACATCGCCGGCGAATTTCTCACCAACACGGTCGAACTGGTTACCGGTGTGTGTGACACCGTGCCGGCAGCTACCGCCGAGCTGCGCCAGCTGCGTGATGAGCTGATGGTCACGCTTGACCGCCTGGGTCTCGGCGCAATCGGCACCGGTACGCATCCCTGGGCCGATTGGCAATTGCAGACCCTCGCCCCCGACGACCGCTATTTGCGCGTCGTTGATCGAGCCCGCCAGTGGGGGCGGCAGCTTTCGATTTGGGGACTGCACATTCACGTTGGGCTGACCTCGCGCGATCACGTAGTGCCAGCGATGCACGCGGTGTTGGCCGACCTGCCGCTGATGCTGGCGCTCACCGCATCCAGCCCGTTCTGGGAGGGGAAAGACACCGGTTTTGCCTCGCATCGCAGCATGCTGTTTCAGCAGCTGCCATCGGCGGGGCTGCCACCGCGGCTGGATGATTGGCACGAGCTTGACCGCACCGTTTCGGGGATGCTCGCCTCGGGTGCGCTCTTGGATGAGCGTGAACTGCGCTGGGACGTGCGGCCAGCCGGCCGTTTCGGCACCCTTGAAGTGCGGGTGTTTGATGCGCCGTCGACCGTAACCGAGGTCGGCGCGGCAGCCGCATTCGTGCAGTGCGTCGTTGAAGAAACGGTGCGAGCGCTCGAGCGCGGTCGGCCGCTGCGGGCGCTGCCGGAGTGGGCGGTGATTGAAAACAAATTCCGGGCGGCCAGATACGGGCTCGACACCGAGTTCATCATCAATGCCGACGGTGGGCTCGAGCCGGGCCGTGATCTGATGGCGCGGCGAATCGACGAGCTGCTGCCGATCGCGAACGATTTGGGATGCGACTCAAAACTGGTGAACTCACTGGCCGTTGCGGAGAGTAATGGCGCCGACCACCAGCGCAGCCCGATGCGCACGCACAGTCGCAGCGGCATGATTGAGGCGATGCGCACCGCACTGCGGCAGTAGCACGGCAACAAATGGACTGTGCCCAGAGCGAAACTGGGGAAAATTGCCGCCGGCACACGGGATGGGCGGGTAGCGTAAAAGCATGACTTCCGGTGCTCGTTCTTCGGCTATGGCGCGTGTGATGCAGTTCATGCGTCCGGCGGCGCCGTTCATTGTTGCGATTTGGACCGTGGGTGCATGGCTCGTGATGCGACAGAGTGCCACCGGCTTCCTCGCGCTGTTTATTACGGTGCCGGTCGGGTTTTTGCAGCTGGCGACCCTCGGTTTCCTGTTCTGGTTGCGGCCGAGTGCGCGGCTGTCAGGCAGCTACCGCACCGAAGACCTGCTCTGGTATTTCGGCACATTCGCGCTGTGGCTGATCGGAGCGGTGATGCCCTCAGCGGCGGCGGCGGGGCTGGTGCAGATTCTGGCATTCCTCGTGGGTGCGGTGGCGATCTACCGCATTGGTCGCAGCGCGCAGGAAGAAAACGTTAACGCCATGCGGCACCGCTTTGAGCAGGGTGGCTCGGATCAATTTGGCGACCCGGCGGCCGATTCGCCCTCCGGCTGGGGGCACGCTCGCATCATCACCATCAACACCACTCCCACCCGCCGGGGCGACTCGGTGGGGCACCAAATGGAAGTGGTCGATGGTGAAATCATTGACGAACCCAACCCGCGCATCCGACGCGGTGACGATCCGGATGAGTGGACGGCGCGCCCTCACCGCGACAGCTAGGGCGATTATTTACCTCCGACTGGGGCAATAAGCCCCCGTCAGCTCTTGCCTCGAGCCTGCAAATTGTGGAAGAATAATCGCTTGTGCCGCGGCTCGACTCTGCCTCAGGGGACAATCAGCCGACGAGCGCACAACACCAGTCTTTTTATTCGCGCCGACCTGAGGCGGGCGAGAGAGTGAATGACCAAAATGGCCAATCTCATTGACCAGATCGACGCACAGTCGCTGAAGGACGTCCCCGATTTCCGTCCCGGTGACACCGTCAAGGTGCACGTCAACATCGTTGAAGGTAACCGTTCGCGTGTCCAGGTGTTCCAGGGCGTTGTGCTCGGCCGTCAGGGCGCCGGCATCGGCGAGACCTTTACCGTGCGCAAGGTGAGCTTCCAGGTGGGTGTGGAGCGTGTGTTCCCCGTTCACTCGCCGATCATCGAAAAGATCGAGGTTGTTAGCCGCGGTGACGTTCGCCGTGCGAAGCTCTACTACCTCCGTGACCGCCACGGCAAGGCTGCGAAGATTCGCGAGAAGCGCGCCAACTAGTTGCTTGGGATGCCGATATTCATTCGGTATCCAACAAAAAATCGACGGCCACCGCAGCAATACCCGCGGTGGCCGTCGCTTTACATTAGACTGCGGTGGCCACCTAAGAGCGAGGAGATGGATTGAGCGACGGCTACAAATTGCCTGAGCTGTCGCCGGATGAACCCGGTGGGCCAGACTTGCTCGCCCCGTACCGGCACGGTGTCGGCAACCGACACCGCGCGAACGAACACCTGCAGCTTGACGCGAACGGCAAAGTGACCCGGGCCGACGGCGGCGGCTCGTTTTTGCGGGATGTCTTCGTGATCATGGCGCTGGCAATCGTGATCTCGATTGTCGTCAAAACGTTTTTCCTGCGCCCCTTCGCGATCCCATCCGGGTCGATGCGCAACACGCTCGTTGAAGGCGACCGCGTACTGGTCAATCTGCTCTCGCCGAACGTCATCGACATCAATCGTGGCGATGTGATCGTGTTCAAAGACCCCGGCGGCTGGCTGCCGGAGATGTCCCAGCCCGAAAAGCCCTTCCCTACAGCCATCATTGATGGCGCGCTCGAGCTTGTTGGTTTGAAAGCCGAAGAATCGACCGGCCACCTGATTAAACGTGTCATCGGTCTGCCCGGTGACCACGTTGTGTGCTGCAACGCATACGGGCAGCTCGAAATTAATGATGTGGCAATCGATGAGCCCTACATCATTCGGCCCAGTGGCGAAAACGCGAGCGGCATCAACTTTGATGTGACGGTTCCTGAACGGTCGGTTTGGGTGATGGGCGACAACCGCTACAACTCAGAAGACTCTCGTTTTCACGAAAATACCCCGACACGCGGGTTCGTGCCCTATGACGATATTGTCGGGCAGGCTTTCGTTATTAACTGGCCACTCGACCGGTTTAGCTGGATTGATAGCTCGTCGCAAACATTCGTGAATGTGCCATCGCGCGAGCCGCAGCCGTGACCGAGCCCACACTCGAAATTGAACGGCAGCTGCTCACCGAACACGAACTCGTAATCGGGGTCGATGAGGTGGGGCGCGGAGCCCTCGCCGGGCCGGTAGCTGTGGGAGCCTGTGTGATCGGCGCCGCCCAACTCGAACAGGGCGCGCCCGCCGGTCTGCGTGATTCGAAGCTACTGACCGCCAAACGCCGCCTCGCTATCGAACCCGAGGCGCGTGCCTGGGCGCTCGCGAGCGCACTGGGGTGGGCGAGCGCCGCCGAAATCGACGAGTACGGCATCGGCAGCTGCCTTGCCAGCGCCGCCATTCGCGCCCTCGCTGAGCTGTGGCAGCAGGGCATCCCGGTCGACCGTGCGGTCATCCTGCTCGACGGCACCCACGACTGGCTCACCGGCGCGATGCAGCATCCGCTGCCGGTGATCGTACGACCGAAAGCCGACCGTGATTGCGCATCCGTGGCGGCAGCATCGGTGATCGCCAAGGTCGCTCGTGACCGGCACATGAACGAACTACTCACCGCCCAACCCGAGTGGCAGGTGTACGGCTGGGATAGCAACGTTGGTTATGGGTCGGTCAAACATCGCACCGCAATTCAGCAGCACGGGCCCTGCCCCCAGCATCGACGCACCTGGCTCACGAAGATCATCTAACGCATCCTGGCCGGCGGCTGCGCGCTGGCGTACCATCGAAAGTTATGAACGAAGAGGCATTCGACGACTATGAGCGCGGGCTCGAGCTTGCGCTTTTTCAGGAATACCGCGATGTCGTCAACCAATTTAAATACGTTGTCGAAACCGAGCGCCGGTTCTATCTTGCCAATGAGGTGGAATTTGCTCGTCAGGATGCCGCCAACGACTTCTACTTTGAGCTCACCATGCGCGACGTGTGGGTGTGGGATATTTACCGTTCCGACCGCTTCGTGAAACAGGTGCGGGTGCTCACCTTCAAAGATGTCAACGTTGAAGAGCTCAACGCCCACGATTTTGAGCTGCCGAAAGAACTCTCACTCGACGACTAGTCGGCGGCCGGATGGTTTACCGCATCGCGCAGATTCGCCATGATCTCAAGCTGATAAGGGGCGATGACACTGCCCGAGATGCGGCAGTCGAGCACCCAGGTGCCCTCGCCGCGGGCGGTGCACCAGGTGGCCCATGAGTCGAGATCGCTCAGTCGTCGCACCACGGTAGCGTGGGCGCCGACGCCGAGTGCGAGCTGCGCGAAATCCACCTCGTCAATGCGCATCGGGCGCTCATCAAGCCCGAGTGAACCGTACTGGGTGGTTTCTGCGGTGTAGGCGGCGTCGTTAAATACGATCACGGTGGCACGCCGGGCGGTGCGCACGAGCGAGTCGAGATCGGCCAGGCCCATCAGCCCGCCGCCATCGCCGGTGGCTACCACTAGCATCCGCTCACCGGCCGCTCGGGCGGCACCAGCAGCGGCCGGGAACCCGAGCCCGATCGACTGAAAGTGGGTGCCCACCAGCAGCATGCTGCCGGCACTCGGCAGCCGCAGGTGGGTGTTCGGCCAGCCGATGAAATGGCCGCCATCGGTACACACCAGCCGCGCATCCGGTAGCTGCGCGTCAATGGCGGCGATGAGCCCGCGCGGGTCAAGACGGCCATCCTCCGCGAACTCGGGTGTATCGCCGCGATCGAACTGGGCGTCCACCACCTCAGCCGGGTCGACGCCGGGCCAGCTCTCGCGGGAGGCAACCTCGGTCAACAGTGCCATCGCAGTGGCGCTCGCGTCGGCACGAATGTGCGCGGTCACGGCCGGATGCGTGGGGCGTTTGGCAATATCCACCTGCACGAGCTCAGCCTGCGGGAAAAGACGCCCGAACCCCATCGTGAACTGGTTGAGGCCCGCGCCGAAGGCAATGACCAGGTCAGCCTGCGCGAGATAGCCCGCGGTGCGTGGCGACGAAAATCCGCCACACACGCCGGCGTCGAGCTGCCGGCCCGCGAAGAGCCCGCGTGCGGGAGCGGTAGTGACCGTAATTGCGCCGATACGGTCGGCGAGCTCGGAAAGCGCGGGCCCGGCGTCGCGCGCACCCACGCCGGCCAGGATGATCGGACGCTTGCACTCACGCAGCCGGCCGACAAGTTTTGCGAGCGCGTCAGCGTCCGGCAACAGGAGGTTTCCGGGTGCGAGCTCGGGGATGAACTCGGGCTCGGCAGTCTCGACAGTGGGCAGGTCGTAGGGAAGCGCAAGTATCACCGGGGTGCGCTCGCGCAGCGCCCTGCTGAGTGCGTGCACGGTGTCGGCACCGGGTGTGTCGATGGTGACTGTGACGGTGGGTACACCGCAGGCTGAGGCGAGCGCGGCCTGGTCGACATCCCACGGTCGCCGACCGCCGGTGGGTTCATCACCGACCAGCACGATCATGGGGCTGCGAGCAAGGGCAGCTTCAGCGAGGGCCGTGAGCGTGTTGGTGAAACCCGCGCCATAGGTGGTGGTGGCGATGGCAAGCTTGCCGGTTGCGCGCCAGTAGGCATCGGCGGATGCGACGGCTCCGGCCTCGTGCCGAACCGCGGTATAGCGGGCATCGGTGTGCTGCAGTAGTGCATCCACTACGAAAGCGTTGCCATTGCCGAGCAGTCCGAACACTTCGGAGACGTGGGCGGCGAGTACCCGGGCAACGCGCTCGGCGACCGTGGGCATAGTGACTCCTGAATTTCGCGTCGTTGCGGAATTGTTCTGTGCAGACTGTACCCGAATCAGTTGATTGCGGGTACAGCCTGTTAACAGAATCTTTCGTGTTCGCTGCGAACTGTCAGGTGTCGGGATGTTGTTAGCCGACCCAGTTCATGCAGAACACAATCCAGGGCAGTGCGACGATGTCGATGAGTACCGCACCTGCCAGCGGCACGATCAGGAATGCCCGTTCAGATCGCACCCCGAAACGCTGGTTGAGTGCATCCATATTTGCCATTGCGTTCGGTGTGCCACCGAGCCCGTGGCCGAGCATGCCCGCCACCATAGTGGCGGCGTCGTAGTTGCGACCGAGTAGCGGGAAGACGACGAAGAGGGTGAACAGGATGATAAAAATCACCTGCACCACCAGCAGGATGATGAGCGGCAGCGCGAGCGATGCCAGGTCCCAAATCCGCAGCGTCATCATCGCCATCGTCAAGAAAAAGCCCAGGGTGAATTTGGAGATCAGCCCGAGCGCCGCATCGTCGAGTTTGACCAGTTTCGTGAGGTCGTTGATATTGCGGAAGGCGACGGCAACGACCATAGCCCCTACGTATCCGGGCAGCGAAAAACCGGTGGCGTCGCTAAACCATTCACCCAACAGCGTGCCGAGCACCATAATGACCGCGATCACCACGGTCGCGTTCAGCAGCGGGCGGTAGAAGGCACCCTTTTCGGGAGCATCCTCAAATTCGGCGTCCTCAAAGTTCCCGAGTTCCTCATCCACGGTTTCGATCGCGCGGGTGCCGGCACTAGCCGGTAGCGACGCGCCACGTACATGCTGGTGGTGGCCCGCTGCGACCTGCGCTGTGGCTTTCGGGATTTCGATCTTCCGACGTTCGATGAGCCAGCCGGCAATCGGGCCACCGAGCAGACCACCGGCGATCAGCCCGAACGTTGCCGCGGCGAGTGCGACTGCGTTTGCACCCTGCGCGCCCATTGCCTCCGCCTCGGGGCCAAACGCTGCTGCCGCGCCGTGTCCACCCTCAAGGCTGACCGCGCCGGCCATGATGCCCAGCAGCGGGTCGACACCGACGACCTGTGCCATGCCGATACCGATGAGGTTTTGCATGATGGCGAGGGTCCAGCAGGCAACGAGGTAGACGATGAGCAGCCGTCCGCCCTTGCGCAAGAGGGCGAAGCTACCGGCCAGTCCCACCGTGGTGAAAAATGCCACCATTGCCGGGGTCTGCAGCGAGGTGTCGAACTCCAAGCTGGCAACGCCGGTCTGATGCAGCACCAGGGTTAGCAGCGCAAAAAAGAACCCGCCGATTACCGGCCCGGGAATCGCAAAACGGCGCAGCACCGCAAATCGGGCGCGCACTGATTCACCCAAAACGAGTAGCAGTAGCGCGAGTGCGGTTGTTTGAACGAGATTGACTTCAACGGTCATGTGCAATTCCTTTGCGAGATGATGCGGTCGATAAGGCGCGCGCCAATGCGTGCCGTGCGACCATCAATGTCAAAACGGGGGTTGAGTTCAGCAATATCGGCGATGCGGAGCTTGCCAGACGATGCCACGCGGTCGACGACCGCCTGAATTATTTCGGGAACCACGCCGAGGGCTGCGGGCGCGCTCACACCTGGAGCCACCGCGGCCGGCAGGACGTCAAGATCGATGGTGAGATACAGATCATCGATCTCGGCAAGGTGGTCATCAACGAAAGCCAGCACCTGATCGATCCGGTCAATTCGGCACTCGTCATCGAGCAGGTATCGTGCCCCGATGCTGTCTGCTCGCTCAAAGAGCGTGCGGGTGTTTGTTGCGCGGCCGATGCCAATCACGCGGTATTTCACCTGGCGGCCGTGAGCAAGCTCAGCCTCCGCAATCTGGGCGAATCCCGTTCCCGAAGTTGGCTGGTCGGCGGCGCGCAAATCAAAATGTGCATCCAGGTTGAGCACACCGAGGGTGCGCCGGCGATCGATGCCGAGCCCGGCGTTGACACCGAGATAGCTTGCGTAGGCCACCTCATGACCGCCGCCGAGAACGAGAGGGAAGTGGCCGGCCTGTAGCGCCTGCGCGACCGCTTCGCCCAGTTCAGCTTGGGCTGCTTCGAGGTCGGTGCCGTCAACGACGATATTGCCGGCGTCGTAGCGGCGGAGGTCATCGTGAATCGCCAGTGGCGCAAGCGCCTTTCGCAGCGCTTCGGGGCCGTCTGCTGCGCCGACTCTGCCGCCGTTGCGGCGTACCCCTTCGTCGCTGGCGAAGCCGATGAGCACCGCGCCGGATGCGTCGGCTTCAGAATAGGGGCGGATTGTTGAGTGCCAGCGTGCGTGCGGTGCTCCCGGGCCATCATCCCGCCCGGTCCACCGGTTTGGTTCGATTCGGGTCATGCTTTTCCTCCACTCAGTTCATCGGAAGTTCTGCAAACCATGTCAATTAAGCGGTTTGTTCGGCCCTGGACGCGCAGTTCGGGCGCCATGATGGTGACGGTACCGAGCAGCGCGCCGTCGGCGTCGATCACCGGTGCACTCGCGCCCCACACACCGGGATCGAGCACTCCGGTGCTGACGGCATAACCGTCGGTGATGGCCCGATTGCACTCGTGTTCAATCGTTTCGATAGTTGACGTATCGAGGTCATAGTGGGCGTAGGTGCGCTGACGACGAGCCTGCGAGAGCCGTGACAGCAGCGCCGTTGCGGTGGCGCCGTGCAGTAGCGGCTGCGTGGCGCCGGTCGAAAAACTGCAGCGGAGGGTGCGATGTGTTTCGACCGCCTCAACGCAGAGCGCTTCGTTGCCGTAGGGGATGAGAAAAGCAGCCAATTCACCGCTATCAGCAACGAGTTTTTCGAGCTGCGGCGCCACCGCGCTGTGTTTGAGAGCGTGTTCGCGATACCGCTGCGCGAGGGGGATTGAGCCCGGCCCGGCCGAATAGCGCCCGGTTGCGACCCGTCGGGTAAATCCGGCGTCATTGGTGGCGGCGAGGATGCGGTAGATGGTGCTGGCTGGGATTTTGGTGCGTTCGGAGAGTTCGTGGACGTCAAGATCGTCTGCTTTTGACAGTGCGTTGAGTACTGCGAGCACACGGTCGGTGACGCGGCGATGCGTTTCGTGTGTGCTCACGCTGGCTCCTTTGCTCCGATTTTTTGCACAGACTGCTTCGGCTGCGATGCGATCAGAATAGGGATCCTGTCTCCTGCCAACCAGAGATAATTCTCACTAATTGAGAATTATCTGATTGATGATGTTGCGGATGCACTTCACTTGCCGATGCGCATAGCTCGCTTAATGCACATCGCCGGTTCGCGCGGTGGCGCCGCCACCCTTTGTGTCGAGCGCTCGCTGGTCGTGTGGAAAGAGGCTTATCCACAGAGACCTCTGCGCGATGCTCCCAAACGTTTCTGCTGCGGCAAGCTGCTGGCACATTCATCCAGGAGGTGTCATGAACCAACGCATCGCACTCGGCCGTCGCGGGGAAGACCTCGCGCTCGCCTACCTCGAAGACGCGAACTACGAGATCCTTGACCGGAATTGGCGCTGCCGGGCCGGTGAAATCGACATCGTTGCCCGCGACGCCCACTACCTCATCTGCGTAGAGGTGCGCACTCGCAGCGGCATCGGTTTTGGTGACCCGCTCGAATCGCTCACCGCAGACAAACTCGCCCGGATGCGCGATCTTGCGCTCGCGTGGCGAGGTGAGCATCCCGAATTTTCGGGACTGCTGCGCCTTGACGCCATCGGAGTGCTGCTCACTCGAGCAGGCGAACCGAAGCTGCGTCACATCGTCGGTTTGGGAGCACGAAACTGATGCTCGGGGTGCCGGTACGCACCTGGGCAATGGCGCTCCAGGGCCTGGGCGGACAGCCCATTGAAGTGCAGGCGGTGGTGCTGTCGGGGCTGCCGCGAGTCATTGTGGTGGGGCTGCCGGACGTGGCAATCGGTGAGGCCACCGACCGCATCCGCGCGGCGTTTGGTGCGCTCGGCAAAACGCTGCCGCCGCATCGCATCACCCTCAATCTCTCGCCGGTGGATCTTCCCAAACACGGCGCCGGATTCGATCTCGCGATGGCGGTGGCACTATTAGCGGTGAGCGGTGTAATTGATTCGCAGGTGGCCGAGCGTGCCGTGCACATTGGTGAGCTCGGGCTTGACGGTGCCGTGCTGCCGGTGCGCGGGGTATTGCCAGCCGTGGTCGCGGCTCGCGAAGCCGGCTTCAGCACCGTGGTGGTGCCACGGGCCTGCGCCACTGAGGCCGAACTAGTGACCGGGATTCGAGTGGTGGCAGTAGGTTCGCTGCACGAGCTCGCCCGACACTACGGAGCTGACATCGAGGTGCCGGCACCCCAGCGACATGAACTCACCCAGATCGTGCCGCCAAGCCCCACCTGCAGTCCGAAAGATCTGGCCGATGTGCTGGGCATGGATGACGCGGTGCGCGCGCTACTGATCGCGGCAGCGGGACGCCACCACCTCAGCATGATCGGCCCGCCGGGAAGCGGTAAAACTATGCTCGCCGAACGACTGCCGGGCATCCTGCCACCACTCGATGCCCAGGCCGCAGTAACCGTCGCCGCCCTGCAATCGCTGTGCGGTATCCCGATTGGAACCGAACTCAACCGCACCCCGCCCCTCCAAGCTCCGCACCACAGCGCCACTCAGGTCGCGCTCGTCGGGGGAGGCAGCGGTAACCGCATCAACCCCGGTGCGATTTCGCTCGCGTCCCACGGAGTGCTCTTTCTTGATGAAGCCCCCGAGTTTTCGCGCAGTGTGCTCGACGCACTTCGCCAACCACTCGAGTCGGGCGAAATCACCATCCACCGCGCACGCGCAAGCGCCACCTACCCCGCAAACCCACTGCTTGTGCTGGCTGCTAACCCGTGCCCGTGCGGCAATGCCGACGTGCCGGGTGCCGAGTGCAGCTGCGCACCGAGTGTGCGGCACCGTTATTTGCGGCGCTTGAGCGGGCCACTGCTCGACCGCATCGACCTGCAAGTGCGCGTGGTGCCACCGAGCGTCGCGGCAATGCGGCTGGCAGCAGCCGGTAGCCAGGGGAGTGTGTCAACGGCGATCGCCGCCGAACAGGTGCTTGCCGCTCGCGAACGAGCCGCTGCCCGGCTTAGCCCGCTCGGATTTCGAGTGAATGCCGAGATCGACGCGGCGGCGCTGCGACGCGTGGAACTGCGCCCCGAACCGGGCGCCGGCCAGCCGCTCGACCGAGCCCTTGAACGAGGGCTCATCACCATGCGCGGATACACGCGCGCACAGCGAACCGCTTGGACCATAGCCGACCTCGCCGGCGCCGACCGCCCCAACCGCGACCACATCAGCGAATCGCTGTGGTTTCGCACCGCCTCACGGCACTAACCCGAGTCGCCAGCGCTCTCAGAGAGGACCAACATGCCCGCTCAAACCCGGCAATCACACACCGACGCGTTCCTGCGCGACGCCGCCCCGATACTCGCCGCAGCACAGCCGCTGCTGGTTCCGCTGCGCACACAATTGCAGGCTGTTGATCCGGCAGCACTGCTCGCCAGAGTGTGCTGGTCAGGGATCTGCGAACCCGGTGACCGCGCCGCCGGAGCGCTGATTGCAAATCTCGGGCCTGAGGCAATATTCCCGCTGTTGGCCGGCCATGACGGAGTGGTGGTTGAAGCACTCAGCGAATATCAGCTGCACGACGAGCATGATTGGCCGGCGGCATTTGCGCGCTGGCGACCGCGACTGCATCCCGAGCGAATTTATGCCGCCCTGCGCAATGCCGCCCAGGTGAATGCCACAGTGGTGGTGCCGGGCGATGTGGCCTGGCCCAAGGGATTGGATGCGCTCGGCGAGAGCCAGCCACACGCGCTGTGGGTGCGCGGCCAGCTTGATGCGCTCGCGGGATGCGAGCAGAGCGTCGCCATAGTCGGTGCCCGCGCCGCATCCAATTACGGTGTCGAAACCACCGCCGATCTGACTTCCGGGCTGAGTGATCAGCGCTGCACGATCGTTTCGGGCGGCGCCTACGGCATTGACGCGGCCGCGCACCGCACCGCAATCGCCAGCGATGCCCCGACCGTGGCCGTCCTCGCTGGCGGTGTCGATCGTCTCTATCCCGCCGCCCACCGCGGGCTTTTTACCCAAATCATCGGCTCGGGTGCCGTGATATCAGAGCTCATCGTGGGGCAGGCCCCCGAGCGCTGGCGATTCATTCAACGCAATCGCATCATCGCAGCACTGGCAGCAGTCACCGTCGTCGTCGAAGCCGGGCGGCGTTCGGGCGCGCTGCACACCGCACGCAGCGCGCTCGAGATCGGCCGCGCGGTGGGGGCAGTGCCGGGCCCGATTCACTCGGCTGCTTCAGCGGGATGTCATCAGCTCATTCGTGATGGGCTGGCGCAACTGGTCACCGGCGCCGACGACATCATGCAGCTTTGGCGAGAAAGCACTGGGCTCGGCTGGTGCAGTCCCGAACTGCAGCTCGACATTGACGAACCGGCCACACCGCAGCGCAGCGACTATGCCCGGCTCGCGACAGCGCACAGTGATGCTGCTCGCCGCATCTACGACGCGCTGCGGCCACGCAGTGCCAAACCGCCGGAAGCGCTCGCAGCCCACGCCGGGATGTCGATGAATGAGGTGCGAGCCGCACTCGTTGAACTTGAAATGGGTGGTCTGGCGGTGCCGTGCGACACCGGCTGGCGGCGTGGTGAGCAACGCCATTAGTGGCGGTGCCCGTCGCGCTGGTGCGCGCGTGGGTGGGTTTTGCTGGGAGCTCAGCGTCAGCCGCAAGGTCTGCCGCCACGCTGGCGCGCGGGTGATGGGTTGGCCCGCCGACACTGTCAGACTGGGGGTATGAGTTCGTTAGCCACCGCCATCGATGCCTATTTGCGGGCCCTCGATCTTGAACGGGGTCGCTCGCCCCACACAATTCGAGCGATTGGTGGCGATCTGCGCCGGTTTGCAGATTTTGCGAACGGCCAGGGCGCATCCGACCTGGCTGATCTCAGCCTCGAGCTCTTTCGTGACTGGCTGTGGCACGAGTCTGAACAGGGCCATGCCGCCAGCACTCTGGCCCGTCGGTCATCGAGCGCGCGTGGGTTCACTGCCTGGTTGCGCACAAGCGGGCGCGGTGAGGATGTGGCGCGTCGACTTCGCTCACCCAAAATCGGTCGTTCGCTGCCGCGTATGGTGTCGGCCGACAATATGGATGCAATTTTTGCCGAGTTGCGAGCGCGTAGCGCCACGGGCGATCCGGTGGCGCTACGGGATGAAGCCATCGTCGAGCTGCTCTACGCCACGGGTATCCGAGTCAGCGAGTTATGCGGCCTGAACCTCGACTCGGTTGATTTTGAACGCCGCACGGTTCGAGTCATCGGCAAGGGCGACCGCGAGCGGGTGGTGCCGTTTGGGCGCCCCTGCGCGGAGGCGCTGGCCGAGTGGTGCGCTCGCGGCCGCACCGAAATCGCCAATGACCGCTCTGGCGAGGCACTGTTTCTCGGTGCCAGGGGCGGCCGCCTGAACCCGCGAACCGTGTATGAACTCAGTCGTCGTGAACTCGAGCACTCACCGGGGTCGGGGCCAGCCGGTGCGCACACGTTTCGGCACACCGCGGCGACGCATCTGCTTGATGGCGGTGCCGATCTGCGCAGCGTGCAGGAATTGCTCGGTCACGCCAATCTCGGCACCACACAGATTTATACGCATGTGTCGAGTGAGCGGCTACGGGAGACCTACCGGCGGGCGCATCCTCGCGCCTAAGACACAGGTGCTGTGCGTGAGAGCGAACCGATCACCGTCGACTCGGGCCCCGCAACACTGTGCGCAAACCCGAGGCGACAGCGATCGGATGCGGTGAACCGCTGCCGCTACCAGCCGCTATCTGTGTCGGCGCCGGCGGCACGATTACGGGTGAGTGCATAACCGCCCAGCGCAATCAGTGCGATCGCCAACCCCAGCGGCAGCATGATGCTGGATGAGTCGAAGCTCGCACCGGTTTCGGGAAGCTGCGATTGTGGGGCATCAGCAGAGGGCTGCCCGGGCCGTTCCTCGGTGTGCCCCGACTGCGCACTCGTTTGTTGCGGCTCGGGTTGACCGGTGGGCGTCACCGCTGGCGAGGTCAAAATGGGCGCGGGATCGGAAGTGTGCGGCGCGGCCGGCTCGGTGGTTGCCGGTGGCTGCGGTGCCTCGGAAGAGCTGTCCGGTTCGGCAGACTCGGGAGCCCGGGTGCTTTCATCCGGCACGTTCTCATCCGGCACGCTTTCGCTCGGCGTGGATTCAGGCGTCGAAACCTCGGGCTCCGGTGGTGCAGTGGTTTCGGTTTCGGTCGCCGGCGGCTCTGGCACCGCGCTCGCATCACCATCGTCGCCGGTCGGTTCCGTCGTTGTTGGAGTCGGCGTTACTGTGGGCGTGGGCGTAGGGGTAGGGGTAGGGGTCGGCGTCAGAGTTGGCGTTGCTGTCGGTGCCGGCGCTGACTCCTCTTTCACCTCGATTCGCTGCTTCGGGAATCCATCCGCCGCAGCCACGATGAGCTGCGCATCATCGGTAACCAGCGGCCGCACATCCGGTGACCAATAACCGGGCGCGTACTGCAGCTGATAGCTGGCCGTCACTGTCCGCTCTCCCTGCGCCCGCGCGACGATTCCATTGTGCGTCCCGTCGGTCGTGCTCGTGTGTAGCGGCGTCGCGATAGTCGGCTCGGCCGCCAGCTGCTGCAGTGCCACTGTTGTGGCGCTGGCAAAGCTGCGTTGCTGAACGCCGTCGGGGAACTCTGCCCCGACAAGTTCTACCCGCACCTCGGAGTGCCGGGGCGGCTGTGACACGTGCAGCTGCAGCTCGCCATCGATACGGCGCAGCTGCACCGTTACCGAACCGGAGATTCGTGCCGCGCGCATTTTGCTGCCGTCTGTTTGTAGCTGTTTGAAGCGAGAACGCACCTGTTCCACCTCATTGGCGGGAATTGCGTTCATGAGCGCGCCAGTATCGGCGCCGTAATTCTTGAACACCCGCGGCTCAGCCAGGTGCCAGGCGTAAAGTGCGACTGCCGCGGTATCGCGTGGGTCGGTTGAAGCTCCGGTGGTTGCCACCGCCCAGTGCAGTCGGGCACGATCATCCTCGGTCATACCAGAGAGCGGCTCGGGCAGGGGCTCGTCGGCGCGTAACTCCCGCGTTTCTTTGCCCACGGGCGAAGGTTGGGAAAGTTGCACGCAGTAGGCATTTGCATCCGCAAATTTCAGGGCTGCGGTGAGGCCGTAACCGGGGCCACGCTCGGCGGCCAGGGCCGGGTTCGCACCGAGCCACACAAATAGCGGAATAGCGAGCAGGGTAGAGATGGCAAAAACGACAACGCTGACCGGACGATTAATACTCACCGGGAGGCGGTCAGAAATACTGGACACGGGGAATTCCTTTCAAATGGTGGCGGTAGCTGGAATGAATCGGATCTTGGGTTTGGCGAACAAATGGCGTGGTTGCTAGTCGTGCAGCGGCAGCAGCACTGCTCGCGGCGGGCGGTCAAGTAGCGTCAACGGATCGAGATAGTCGTCACCGATTCGGGCACCGAGATGCAAGCCGCCATCGGGCTGATGGATGGGATGCATCGCGACTTTGCCGATTGGCTGCCCAGCGGTGACCTGCTGGCCGCGTCGAAGGTCGCTGGTCACCGGTTCATAGGTGGAAATGAGTCCGTCGGAGTGCTGGATAGATAGCACTGGTCGATCCACCACCCTGCCGACGAAGCGAACCGTGCCGTCGGCAACCGCGGTAACGGTTGATGCGGGCTCGGCCGCCAGATCGATGCCGCGGTGGCCCGCCGCATAGCGGTGGGGGAGATTGAATGTGCGGGTGACACGAGCTGGGTGTGGCACCGGCCACTCCCAGCGGGCGGCCGGCATTTCTTGCGGCCGCGGCGCTGCGGTTGTGATGGCAGGTGTGGGCAATGAAATGGATGCCGCGGCGAACGCTAATTGCGGTGGGGACAGGCAGAAATACAACGCCAGCGCGCACCAGACTGCGCCAGCTAGCCGAGTGTGTTGTGGGGAGTGCATGCCGCAAAGCGTGGTCGAAATTCGGTCGCGGCGCGGGCGTGGGGGAACTCTCTTTGGGTAAAGCGGTTTCCACAGCCCCTGCGGGCAGGCTAGAATCAACCCAGCAGTTCGCTCCGGCGAGCTGACTTCGCGTGTTCGGAACGTGTCGCTACCAACGGTCTCATTCGCACGGCGTCTGAGCGGTGACGGCATCGAACACCAGGATTCCCGGCTGGTTCGGGAGTAATAACCGCATCTGCGCATCCTTTGATGCGCCCAAACAACAAGGAGAGAACGACCATGGCAGTCGTTTCAATGCGTCAGCTGCTTGACGCTGGTGTGCACTTCGGCCACCAGACCCGTCGCTGGAACCCCAAGATGAAGCGCTTCATTTTCACCGAGCGCTCGGGTATCTACATCCTCGACCTGCAGCAGTCACTTGCCTACATCGACAAGGCATATGACTTCGTGAAAGAAACCGTCGCGCACGGTGGCACCATCCTGTTCGTGGGCACCAAGAAGCAGGCCCAGGAAGCCATTGCTGAGCAGGCAACCCGTGTCAACCAGCCCTACGTTAACCAGCGCTGGCTCGGCGGTCTGCTCACCAACTTCCAGACCGTTCAGAAGCGTCTCAACCGCCTCAAGGAACTCGACATGGTCGACTTCGACGACACCTCGAGCGGTTACACCAAGAAGGAATTGCTCATCCAGCGTCGTGAGCGCGACAAGCTCGAAAAGACCCTGGGTGGTATCCGCAACATGAGCCGCACCCCTTCGGCCATCTGGATCGTCGACACCAACAAGGAACACCTCGCGGTCGACGAAGCCAAGAAGCTCGGCATCCCGGTGGTTGCCATCCTCGACACCAACTGCGACCCCGATGACGTCGACTACCCGATCCCGGGCAACGATGACGCCATCCGCTCGGTGGCACTGCTCACCCGCATCGTGGCTGACGCCGCGGCTGAGGGCCTGATGAAGCGTCACCAGAAGGACGGCGCAACCGGTGAAGCTGCCGAGCCCATGGCCGAGTGGGAACTCGAACTGCTCAAGCAGGGCGAGGCCGCTCAGGAGCCGGCAACCGAAACCCCCGAGACTGAAACCGCGACCGAGGCTGCTGCCGCGGCCGACGAAACCAAGTAGGGAGACCAACTTTTATGGCGAACTTCACGATTGCTGACGTAAAGGCGCTGCGCGAACAGCTCGGCACCGGCCTGACCGACACCAAGAAAGCCCTCGAGGAAGCCGACGGCGACCTCGAAAAGGCCACGGAAATCCTGCGCCTCAAGGGTGCCAAGGGTAACGCCAAGCGCGCTGACCGCTCGGCCGCTGAGGGTCTGATTGCCGTCAAGGAAAACGGCAACGGCACCGCAACCATCATCGAACTCAACTGCGAGACCGACTTCGTTGCCAAGGGCGACAAGTTCATCGAACTGGCCAACCAGGTGCTTGAAGCTGCCGCCGCTGCCGGCGCCACTGACGCCCAGGCTGCGCTTGCCGCGCCGGCTGGCGACAAGACTGTTGCCGAGCTGATCGACGAGGTTGCTGCGGTTATCGGCGAGAAGTTCGAACTGCGCAACGTCCGCCTCGTTAAGGGCGACAAGTTCGACATCTACCTGCACTACACCTCGAAGGACCTGCCCCCGCAGGTTGGTGTGGTTGTTGGCTACGAGGGTGACGACACCGAGACCGCACACGGTATCGCGCAGCACATTGCCTTCGCGAACCCTTCGTACCTCAACCGTGAGGATGTGCCGCAGGACGCGATCGACAGCGAGCGTCGCGTTGTTGAAGAGATCACCCGTGCCGAGGGTAAGCCCGAAGCTGCACTGCCGAAGATCGTCGAGGGTCGCCTCGGCGCCTTCTTCAAGCAGATCGTGCTGAACGAGCAGGAATACGCTCGTGACCCGAAGCTCACGATTGCTCAGGTTGCCGACAAGGCCGGAATCAAGGTCATTGACTTCGCGCGCCTCAAGGTGGGCGCCGGCGTCGAGACCGCCGACGAAGCGTAAATCTGACGCAACTGGCCGGAAGGGGATGTTCTGCAGAGCATCCCCTTCCGCTATTAGGAGTGCGAGCCGGGTTGCTCACCGCTAGCTGAGCAAGTGGCTCGGAAGCACTGAGTAGGCTCGAAAACGAACACCCTGCGGAACGTGCGCCTAAAGGCGGCACGAATTCCGCGGCGCAGCAAAGGAGATCTATGTCGATCAATGGCAAACGTCGACGCGTCATGTTGAAACTCTCGGGTGAAGCGTTCGGTGGTGGAAAACTCGGTGTTGACCCCAACACCTTGCGTGCGATCGCCCAGGAAGTCGCGAGCGCGGTGCAAGAGGTGGAAATCGCGATCGTGGTTGGTGGCGGCAACTTCTTCCGCGGTGCACAGCTGGCCGATGCCGGGATGGATCGCAGCCGGGCCGACTATATGGGGATGCTGGGCACCGTAATGAATGCGCTTGCACTCCAGGATTTTCTCGAGCAGGCGGGGGCACCCACGCGCGTGCAATCGGCTATCGAGATGCGGCAGGTTGCCGAACCCTATATTCCGCTGCGAGCCGAGCGGCACATGCAAAAGGGGCGCGTGGTTGTTTTCGGTGCCGGCGCCGGGCTGCCATATTTTTCGACCGATACAGTTGCGGCACAGCGCGCACTTGAGATTCACGCCGATGTCATGCTCGTGGCCAAAAATGGCGTGGACGGTGTTTACACCGCCGACCCGCGCACGGATGCAGATGCAAAACTCATCCGCAAAATTTCGTACCAGGATGCACTACAGCGCGGCCTGAAGGTGGTTGACTCGACCGCCTTCAGCCTCTGCAAAGACAACAATATGTCGATGCGAGTGTTCGGGATGCAGCCTGAGGGCAATATTGATCGGGCCATTCGCGGCGCCGATATCGGCACACTGGTATCCAATTCGGTATCCGAAATCGAAACAGTCTAGTTCGGCACATTCGGGCCAGCGGTGCTGTCAGCGCACCGCTGGCCCGGTGTCGCTATTGAGCGATGATCTATTCACTGCAGGGGCCGGTTCGCCGCATTGTCTATGTGGCGGCCTACGAGCTGATCGCGCTCATCCTCACCACCGGCTACATGATGGCCATGGGCCAGGATCTCGGGGCCTCGGCGTTGGCGAGCGCAGTCGTTTCGATCACCGCGGTGTTCTGGAACTTGGTGTTCAACTGGCTATTTGAACGCTGGGAAGCGCGGCAAACGCGGCGCGGTCGCAGTATCGGCCGGCGCATCCTGCACGCGCTGGGGTTTGAGGGCGGGCTGGCACTGATGATCGTGCCGTTTTTTGCGCTCTGGTTCGGTATTTCGCTCTGGGAGGCGCTGGTGCTGGAAGCCGGCGTGCTCGTCTTTTTTCTCATTTATACCTATGTGTTTGCGTGGGTGTTTGACCGGCTTTTTGGTCTACCCGAGTCGGCCCAGCCGCATCCAAACACTGGCTCTGTGCCCTCGGAAGACCCAACTGAACCCCCACAATGACTCGCTGAGGCTGTGCTAATGATTAGGATGGCTTCATCCGCTGCAGCGAAAGGAATATCAGTGATCTCCGACATTCTTGCCGAGACCAAAGACAAGCTTGAAGGTGCTGTCCAGCACGCCCTGGATGAATTCGGCAACATCCGCACCGGCCGCGCCAACCCCGGCCTGTTCGACAAGATCCCGGTCGACTATTACGGCACCCCGACCCCGATCGGTCAGCTCGCCTCGCTGCAGGTTCCCGAAGCTCGGATGCTCGTTATCACTCCCTATGACAAGTCAGTCATCAAGGAGATCGAGAAGGCAATCGTTGCGCAACCGAACCTGGGCGTGAACCCCACCAACGACGGCAATCTGATCCGCGTGGTGATGCCCGAACTCACCAAGGAGCGTCGCCAGGAGTACGTGAAGCTCGCACGCGACCGTGCTGAGGATGCTCGCATCGCCGCCCGTAACGTGCGTCGCAAGGCAAAGACTGATCTCGAGGCACTCGAGGGTGAGATCAGCGACGACGATATTGCTCGCGCCGAAAAAGAACTCGACAAGATCACCAAGCAGTACGTCGACCGGATCGACGAGGCACTCAAGGCTAAAGAAGCCGACCTGCTCGAGGTTTAGCAGCCAGCCAGGACCGTCTACATGAGCGCACCCGATATGAACCGCAGCCCGCTAGTGGGCGAGCGGCAGCGAATCGCTGCTCGGGTGCGCTCATTTAATTCACGCGTCAACGAGCGCAGTGGCCGTGATCTGTTCAAAGCCATTGCGGTGGGGATCGGGCTGATCGTCATTATGACCGTCAGCCTGGTGTTTGATAAGCGCTGGTTTGTGCTGGTCGGCACCGCGTTTGTGTTGGCGCTGGTGTTGGAGCTCAGCACCGCGATGCGCGGGGTGGGACTGTATGTGCCGCGCATCCCGTCGGCTCTGGTGCCCATCGCGGTGGTGCCGCTCAGCTACTTCTACGGCCCCTCCTGGCAGTGGGCGGGACTGCTGCTGGGGTTGCTGCTGGTGAGTGCCTGGCGGCTGGCCGCCAATTGGTTTGATGCCTCGCTTCGCACTCGGCGGGGGATTGGGCTGGATATTTCGTCGAGCGCCTTCGTGCAGCTCTACCTCACCTTCCTCGGGTCATTCACCGTACTGCTGGCAGCCCAGCCACGTGGCGAGCTGTGGGTATTGACCTTCGGCGCTGTGGTGGTGTGTGTTGATACCGGCGCCTATGTGTTCGGGATGCGATTTGGACGCACGCCGTTGGCTCCCCGCATCAGCCCAAGCAAAACCTGGGAAGGCATCATTGGTGGTGGCATCACAGCCATGGTGGCTGCCGTGATCGCCTGCACGTTCATCCTCGATCTGCCGTGGTGGTTCGGTCTCATCATGGGGCCGATGCTGACCATCACGGCGGTGGCGGGTGATCTCACCGAGTCGATGGTTAAACGCGATCTGGGCATCAAAGACATTTCTGATTGGCTGCCCGGCCACGGCGGATTTTTTGACCGTTTTGACTCGATGCTGCCTTCGGGTGCGATGGCATTCGCGCTGTATTTTTGGTCGGCACCGCTGATGCGAGTGGTTGCCTAGTTGAGGAATGGCACAATAGGACCGTGACGAATCAAACTCCGTTTCCCATCGCGCCGCGTGGCGAGCTCGGATACGACTGTGATGAGGTCGATCGGGCGCTGCGAGTGGCTCGCGAACGTTATGAGAATTTTGACAACGGTTCGGGCGGCAAACGTCTGACCGCGAAGAGTATCCGTCACACGGCTTTCACCATGCGTAAGCGTGGTTATTCGGCTCCGCATGTGGATGCGGCGCTCGAGCGGCTCGAGGATGCGGTTGCGGTGCGTGAGCGCGAGGAGCGCATCTCACAGCTTGGCCGCCAGCAATTTGACTCTGAGGTGAAAGAGGCCGCTCGCGCGGTGCTCAAGCGCGTGCAGCGCCAGAAGGGCGAGCGTTTTCGTCGGGTTTCGGTGTTGCAGCGCGGCTACTCAGTGGATGAGGTCGATGAGTTTTGTGACCAGATCGACCAGTTTTTGCGTGGCAAGCAGTCGATGACGCTGCGCCAGGCGCGCGGTGTGGCATTCACCTCAAAGCGTCGCGGCTATGACGAGGGCCAGGTAGATCTGCTGATTGATGCGCTCGTCGACGTGATGCTTGCGATTCGTTAGCGAGATCTGACCGGCGTTCGGTGCGGAGCGTATCCACCGGGCTGCATCCTGAGAGTTCCCCGTGGTGGCTACCATTCCGTTGTCATTCCGTGACCTTTCCGTTACCGTAGATAGTGTTGCTCCCAAACGGAAGGTGACCCCATATGAGCCAGCTGCAGCGTACCGGTGCGACCCGAGCCGCGCGTCCTGCTGCTCTCACTGCGGCCCGCCGCAATCGTGTCATCGCAGGGTCGATCGGCGCCTGTGTGACCGCCGGTATCGCCCTCACTGCGATCGTCCAGGCGAGCGCTCCGGCTCCTGCCGCTCAGGCAGTTGAGCTGCCCTCGGTGGCCGATATTTCGGCGGCAAATTCGCAGTCGTACCAGGCGAACCTCGGCGCGGTGGCATCGGTTGAGCGAAAAGAAGCGGTTACTACCGAACTTGAGCCCGAGCCCACGCCCGAGCCGGTGCCTGTCAGTTCGGATAGCTCGGCTACTGCGAGCGATGACGCTGGTCAAGAATCGGCCGAGCCGGCCTACGTTCCCTACAGCGGCGGCGGCTCGAAGAGCGAGTGGATGGCTGCCGCGGGAATTCCTGAAAACGAGTGGGGCGCCGCTGACGCGTTGATTTCACGCGAGTCGGGTTGGAACCCAGACGCAATGAACGCATCGAGTGGTGCTTGCGGTCTGGTGCAAGCACTGCCGTGCAGCAAGATCCCGGGCCAATGGAACAACCCGGTTGACGCGCTGCGCTGGGGCAATGGCTACGTGAATGCGCGCTACGGCGGCTGGAACGGAGCGCTTGCACACAGCAACGCGAACGGGTGGTACTAGGCCGTCACGCGAAACTCCTTTGTCTCGGGCACAGCAACGCTGTGCCCGAGTTTTTTGTCGGTGCTGTCTCTAATGCGGCCTCAGTACACTGGCAGCCATGTCAGGGCAGCGTAACCGGTCGAGTCGCGGCGGTAGGCGACGGCACAATAAGTGGCAAGTCGAACCCGAACCGCTTGACATTGGTCGGATTCGGGGCGCGACCCGGCGCGTCGAGGCACGTCACGGGGCTGAGTGGACGGTGCAGCAAATCCGTTCGGAACGCGCCCAGAAGCCCTATCGCTGCCCCGGGTGCGGCAGAGAGGTGGGTGTGGGTGTGGCCCATGTGGCGGTGTGGCGCGCCGATAGCGTGCTGGGGGATGAGAATCGGCACTGGCAGATCGGCGACACTGGCACACGCCGTGCTGGCAGCGCTGGTAGCGACTGCGGGGTTGCGGCTGGGCTAGCGCTCGTCCTGTACCGGGATGATGACCTCTTCGATGATGATCATGATGCTGGCCGCGACCGGAATGGCGATGAGGGCACCGAGTAGGCCCAGCAGCGTACCTCCAGTGAGCGCAGCAATGACCACAACCGAGCCGGGCACTTTCACCGCTGACGACATGATGCGCGGAGAAATCACATAGGCCTCGATCTGCATGTACACGAGGTAGTAGATGGCGCAGATCCACCACACCGGGGTTCCCGGCGGGGCCAACAGCAATTGGGCGAGGACGATGAGTGCCGAGGCTGAAATCGTACCCACCATCGGAATGAGTGAACCGACGAACGCCAGCACCGCGAACACCATCGGCATGGCCGCATCGATGATGGTGAGGAAAATGAACGACAGCACACCGTTAACCGCGGCGAGACCAATCTGTCCCATCACATATTTGCCCACCGAACCGGTGACCTTTTCAGTGATTTTGGCGACGGTTGCGCGTTTGGAGCCGGGAGTCAGACGATAGAACGCCCGCTTGAGCGAGTTCATGCTGGTGATGAAGTAGGTCATCAGGATGAACACGATCATCGCGCCGAACAGTCCGTTTACGATGCCCACACCCACCTGCAGGACGCCGCCGGTGATCGCGCCAGCATTTTTTTGCAGCCAGGCGGTGGCCTCGGCAATGATCTTATTGATATCGAGTAGCGGGAAGGTGTTTCGAGCCCAATCGGCAATGTTGGAGTTGATGAGATCGTTCACGATAGCGCCGTAGCGCACGCCGATCTCGTTCACCTGCTCGGACACCGAGGGCACGATTGCCCACACCACGAGCGCCACCGCTCCGGCGACGAACACGATTGTGGCCAACATGGCTACGGGCCGCGGCCAGCGGCGCCGCTCCAGCCATGAAATCAGCGGCTCGAACCCGAGCGCGAGGAAGAGTGCGGCACCGATATAGGTGAGCACTGTCGACAACGAGGTGAGCATGCCGGCGAGGAACATTGCCAGCAGCACACCGATTGCGCCGAAAAATCCGACGCGGACGGGGTTTTCGATCTGCATTATGACTCGTCGGTTTCGTTAGCTGCAGCGGGTTTTTCAGTCGCTGGCTCCGAAGTTTGGGTGGTCTGCTGCGGGGTGGGGATATTGAGCTGCTGGAAAACCGCGCGCATCTGGTCGAGGTAACCGATTACCTCGTCGCGTTCATCCTGCAGTTCGCGCAGACGGCGCTCGGCATCGGCGGTTTCGGTGCGGCTACGCTCTTCGAGCTCACGGGCGCGCTCGCGCGCCTGCCGGTTCGCCTGCTCGAGCAGGGTTGCGGCACGGCGTTCGGCCGATTCGATGGTTTCTTGCGCGCGGGCGCGGGCATCGGCCGAGATCTTGCTTGAGTCGCGGCGCACCTGTTCGCTGCGCTGATTAAGGTCGGCGAGCTGCTCGGTAGCCTCGTCGATCATGCGTTTGGCCGCAGCCTCGGCATTGCGCCCGGCAGCCACCAGCTGCTTTTCGAATTCGTTTCGTTTGGTGGTCAGCTCGACCTCCTGCGCCGAGCGCGCTTCAGCGAGTTCGCGCATGACGGTTTCGCGCTGCTCACCAAGTTCTGCGTTGAGGCGACTGCGCAGCTCATTCTGCTCGCGCTCGAGCGCGCGGCGCACCTCGTCGGTTTCGAGCTCTGCTTGGGCGCGCAGATCTGCCACTTCGCGCTCGGCGAGTTCTCGCAGCGCGGTGGTCTCGCGCTCGACCTGCTCACGCAGTGACTGCGCGTCGGTTTCGGCCTCGCTGCGCAGGCGAGTCAGTTCGGCGTTAAGAGTTTCGCGTGCGGTGCTGGTTTCGCGGTCGAACCGAGTCTTGGCTTCGCCGAGCTCCTGCTCTTGCTGGTGCCGGCGCTGTGCCAGCTCGTTTTCGAGTTCGGCACGGCGTTCGACCAGCTCGCGCTGCATTGCTTCGCGTGCCTGCTCAACCTCGGCAGTACCGTTGAGTTTGAACTCTTCGAACCCGCGCTGCTGTTCGGCGAGCTTGGCAAGCGAGTCGGCCAGCTCGGTTTCGTGCTGTTGGCGCTGGCGAGCGATTTCTTCGTTCGCTACCGCGCGGGCGGCGGCGATTTCACGGTCGGTTGAGTGTCGCCGCTCGCGCAGCTCAGCGGTGATCTGGTTTTTTACCGACTCGATTTCGCTCTCTTGGTTTTGGCGGGTGAGTTCGGCCTCTTGGGTGGCATTTTCGACGAGCTGGTCGGCAGTTGACTGCGCTTCGGCCTGGATTCGGCGGGCGGAAGCGTCAGCTTCATTGGTCACGCGCTCGGAATAGTCGTTGGCGTCTTCCTGTACCTTGAGCGCATTTTGGCGGGCCTCGCTCAGGATGCGGTCGGCTTCGCGGTTCGCGTCGGCAATCAGCCGGGCCGCCTGTTCTTCCGCAGTGGCGAGGGTGCCGGCAAGGCGGGTGCCAAGCCCGGCATAGGTTGGGGCATCGCTTTCTTTCAGGGCCCGCTGCAGCTCGTCCGCACGGCTGGTGAGCTGCTCGAGCTCGTTGTTGCGCTCTTCTAGTGTGCGGGAGGTTTGTTGTGACTGCTGTTCGAGCTGCTGGATGCGCTGCTGTAGCTGCGCGATTGCCTCATCTACCTCTTCACGGCTGTACCCGCGCATAGCCATGGTGAAATTGAAGCCATTCACTCGAATCAAACCTCCCGGTCACGTTGTCGACGCCCTGCGTCCACGCTCTGGCAAAAGCCTAGTGCGACCTTCCGACGAAGTTTGGATGCGCGCGCAGAATTGATCGCCTCCGGTGATATTGACTGCCCGCCCAGGTGGAAACAGGGCGCTGGTCTAAAATTGAGCATCCGTTCGGTAATCAAAAGCTGGGGCTCACTGCCGAATCGGACGGATACGGAGGAGAACTGGTGCGATTTATTCTGTCTGCGCTTGCTGCGGTGGCCGGTGCCGTGCTTTTGATGATTGGGCTGCTGCAGTTCTCGGAGGCGGCCGCGATCGATTCGATTACGGCCAGCGGCGAATCGCAGTCTGATGCGCCGGTGATGGTGCTTGATGAAAAGGTGCTGTCATCGCACGCCGGGGCGCAGTCAATCGTGATTTCTGGTGACGGCCCGATTACCGTGGCGATTGGTCGCACGAATGATGTGCACGGCTGGGTTGGCGAGGCCAAGCATGACGCGATCAGTGTCGGACCGAGTGTTGACGGGCATCCCGATCAAGAATCACTGGAGTTCACTGTCACCGGTTCTGAAACGGAAGTACCAGATCCGCTCAATAGCGATCTGTGGATGGAAACGATCGAGGGCGATGGTGAGCTCACGATCAACACCGTGGTGGCTCCCGGCTATTCGATGTTGATCGCTAGCGACGGTGCGCATCCGGCACCAAATAAGGTCGCCATCACCTGGCCATTCGGAGGGTACGCACCCCTTTCGGGGCCGTTGATTGTTGCGGGCGCGGTGCTGCTGCTGGTAGCCGGACTGTTGCTGTGGTGGGCGCTTGCCGGGCGTCGACGCGCGCAGCGTCGCGCGGTGGTTGCGCCCGTGGCGCCAGCGAAGCCCGTGGACGCTGCGCAGCGGGAACACGCCGCTCGCGACCACGAGCAATGGACGGCGGTGCAGTGGGACGACGAGTTGGCCGAGAGCGTCGTGGCCGCTGCCGCGGACGCGCAGCGTGATCACGAGATTGATACCGAGCTTGAATCAGCGCCCGATCTTGACCTTTCCGAACCATTCCAACCGCGCAATGCCGAGGAAGAGCCGCTGCCGACCTCAGAGATTCCGATCATCCGCAGTGCTGCACCGGAAGCGAACGAACAGGATGCGGCGAGCGACGACGCTGAACCGGCCGTGATTGATGAACCGGCCGTGGTTGATGAACCGGGTGCACAGGATGCGGCCGAGTCGGCTACCGATTCCGCAGCGCCCGTGGCTGAGCCGGAACCCCAAACCGAGCCACAAGCCGAGCCCGAGCCCGAAACGCAGGCCGAAGAGCCCGAACCTGCCGACAGTCCAGAATCTGCCGACAAACCGGAGCCGGTCATCGAAACCCCCGCCGCGCCCAGTTCTGACGACGATGAATCGAAGTGGAAACGTCCCCGCGGCCGTAATCGCTCGCAGGCGCCGAAACGGGTGTTTTTTGTGGCGCCCGCGCTGCTTGTTGGAGCACTCACCCTCGCCGGCTGTGCGCCGCAGTACTGGCCGCAATCATGGACCGGCACCGAAATTGCCCCCACCGGCACCCCGACTTCTGAGGCAGACGCGGCCATCATCGATGAGGGTGCGCACTATCCGGTGCTCTCGGTAGAGCGGGCCGACAAAATCATTGCTGATGCTGGGGCACGCGCCAAAGAAGCCGACAAAAACCGCGACGCGAAGCTGCTCGAGCCGCGCTTTACCGGTGATGCTCTCGCCGAGCGCAAGGCACTGTATAAGGCCCAGAGCGCCGACGGTGAGCTCCCCGGGCCGGTGCCTTTTCCCACGGGCAAAGTCGCATATTTGATTCCGGATGCGACGCAGGAGTGGCCGCGCACCGCATTCGCTGTGGTCAACGCCACCTCCGACGGTTCGGCCGATGCCGTGCCGTTCGGCGCCATGCTGGTGCAGCAATCACCGCGCGAGGGATATCGAATCACTTCGCTGGTGCAATTTGAACCCGGCGTGCAACTACCCGATGCTGCACCGGTTGAGATCGGTGCCACACCGCTACCGGAGTTGACAGACGGACTCGCCCAGAACCCCGACAAAATTGCCGCAGCCTACGCCGACATCATCGCAAAGGGCGATAAGTCGGAGCACGCAAAGAATTTCACTGCCGAACATGACGCACTGCGCAAACAGGTGAACGATGACTATCGCAAGAGCGAACGCGACGGTCTCGATGCCGAGGTCGCCAAACTCGACTTCAGCTATGCGGCCACCGATAGCGAACCCGTCGGCGTAACCGCACTTGATGGTGGTGCGATCGTGGCGGTTTCGATCCACGAAACCGAAACGCTCAGCGCCGTTAACGACCGCTCACGTATATCGGTGGCTGGCCGCACGGCCGCGCTCGCGGGCACCGACACTTCAGAGTTTGGTTTTGAGCGGGTCTACACCGACCAGGTTTTGTTCTACATCCCCCCGAAAGCAACCGGTGGCAAGGTGTCGTTCCTCGGCACTTCGCAGGCGATGACCAGCGCACGTCAACTGACAAAGGATGAGGTCAACACGAATGGCTGATGAACAGGTAAACGACCGCTCGGCAGCGATTGCTGGAAGCGGGGGAGCGGTTGATCTGAGCACGCTTGCTGGCGCTGCAGGCGCGCAGGAAGCTCAGGCTCGGCCCCAGCAGCCCGCGCCACAGCCGGCTGGCGCATCCCAGCACCCGGGACAGCCCGGCGGCTCGCAGCAAATTCCGCTGCCGGATGTGGTTATCGAGGGCTCTGACACCGAGCTCGAGCAATTCGCCCAGTTGTCGAGCCTGCTGCCCGTGCTGGTGCAGATGCATGCGGGATGGTCACACGAATCGACCGAGCTGGTGCCGGTGCTCGAACAAATTGTTCGTGCCGCTAATGGCCGCATCGCACTGCTGCGCATCAACCTCGATGCACACCCGCATCTTGGCCGACAACCGCAGACGATCGCGCTATTTGGCGGCCAGCCCATGCCGCTCTTTAATGGCAACCCGCCGCGCGAACAGATCGAGCAGCTCGTGGCCGAGCTGATCCAGGCGGCCGCTCAGCGCGGCATGACCGCAACTATTGCCACCGGAGCAGCGCCGGAAGAGCCGGCTCCCGAACCCGAACTGCCCCCGCTTCACCAGGCGGCACGGGATGCGCTTGAGCGCGGCGATATTGCTGCCGCGCAGCAGGCCTATGAAAAAGCCCTCGCCGAACAGCCAGGCGATGATGCCGCTCGCACCGGGCTCGCGCAGGTGAGGCTGCTGGGCCGCCTGCAGGGGAAGACCCTCGCTGAGATTCGTGAGCGCGCGGCTGAAAACCCGAACGACCTCGAAGCTCAGCTTGAGGTTGCCGACCTCGACCTATCGGGCGGGCACGTTGACGACGCCTGCAACCGACTGCTGTCGCTGTTTAGCAGCGTGGATGTAGACGGCAAGACGGCGATTCGTGAGCGACTGCTCGAATACTTCGAGGTGGTCGGTAATGAGGATGTGCGTGTGCAGCGGGCGCGGCAGCAGCTGACAAACCTGCTGTTCGCCTAGTTCGCAGCTGAACGCAATTGGGCCGGTTCCGCATCCAACTCGCGGAACCGGCCCAATTGTTTGCGAGCGACTACGGTCGCTCGTCAACCAATTGCCAGGCTAATCGATCGGCTTCAAGAACGTCGCGCCCAGCGGCGGGATGCGCAGCGCCAGCGACTGCGCGTGGCCCTGCAACGGCATCGCCGAGTCGGTCAGCAGATCGCTCGGGTTCACAACCCCCGAGCCGCCGTAGCGCAGATCGTCCGAGTTGAGCACCTCGCGCCAGGCACCGCCGGTGGGCACACCGATGCGGTAGTCGTCGAGTGCCGAGTTCGAAAAGTTGTACACGCACAGCAGCTCGCCACCGGAACGGTCGCGGCGGATGAAGGTGATCACACTGTGCCCGGCGTCATCGGCTGACCCCCACTGCAGCCCCGCGGGATCGTTGTCCAGCTCCCACATAGCCGGGGTGTCGCGGTAGAGCTGGTTGAGGTCGCTCACCCACCGCTGGATGCCCGCAAAAGTGGGATTTTCGAGCAACCACCAGTCGATGCCGCGCTCTTCGCTCCACTCGTTGGGCTGGCCGATTTCCTGCCCCATGAACAGCAGCTGTTTGCCGGGATGACCCCACTGGTAGCCGTAGAACGCGCGCATGTTTGCGGCTTTCTGCCAGTCGTCACCGGGCATCTTTGTCCACATTGAGCCCTTGCCGTGCACCACCTCGTCGTGTGAAATCGGCAGCATGTACTGCTCGCTCCAGGCATACACGAATGAGAAGGTGAGGTCGCCCTGGTGGTAGCTGCGGTGGATGGGGTCGCGCGAAATATAGCGCAGGTTGTCGTTCATCCAGCCCATGTTCCACTTGAGGCCGAATCCGATGCCGCCCCAGTCGGTGGGGCGGGTGATGCCCGGGAAGCTGGTGGATTCTTCGGCGATCATCACGATGCCGGGGTAGAGCTTATAGGCGGTGGCGTTGACTTCTTTGAGGAAGTCGATGGCCTCGTAGTATTCGCGGCCGCCGTCAGCGTTCGGCAGCCATTCATTCCGCGAATAGTCACGGTAGATCATTGACGCGACCGCGTCGACGCGCAGGCCGTCGATGTGGAACTCCTCCAGCCAGTACAGCGCGTTAGCGACGAGGAAGTTACGGACCTGCGAGTTGCCGTAGTTGAACACCAGCGTGCCCCAGTCGAGCTGCTCGCCCAGACGCGGGTCGGGATGCTCGTAGAGCGCCTGGCCGTCAAAGCGGGCGAGACCGAACGAGTCTTTCGGGAAGTGTCCGGGCACCCAGTCCATCAGCACGCCATAACCGGCCTGGTGCAGCCGGTCGATCAGGTAGCGCAGTTCGTCGGGTGAGCCGAGCCGGGAGGTGGGCGCAAAATAGCCGGTGACCTGGTAGCCCCACGAGCCGCCAAAGGGGTGTTCGGCCAGCGGCATGAACTCGACGTGCGTGAAACCGGTTTGGTCGAGGTATTCGATGAGCTCATCAGCGAGCTCGACGTAGCTGAGCCCCGGCCGCCACGACATGGCGTGGAGCTCGTACACGCTCATGGGCGAGTTGTGCGGGTCGGTGGCGGCGCGCCGGTTCATCCAGTCGCTGTCGTTCCACTCGTATTCGTTCGTGGATGCGATAACGGATGCGGTGTGTGGCGGACGTTCGGTGTGGCGGGCCATCGGGTCGGCCTTATCGATCCAGACGCCTTCGGCGGTGAGGATCTGGAATTTGTAGGTGGCGTGTGCGCTGACACCGGGGATGAATAGCTCCCAAATGCCGCCCTCGTTGAGGCGGCGCATGGCGTGCTTGGCACCATCCCAGTCGTTGAACGAGCCGACCACTCGCACGGCGGCGGCGTGCGGGGCCCAGACCGTGAACGAAGTGCCGGCGACCGCTTCGTGGGTGCCCCAGTGCTCACGCACATGCGATCCCATCACTTCCCAGAGCCGTTCGTGCCGGCCCTCGCCGATGAGAAAAAGATCGAGGTCGCCGATGCTGGGTAGGAAACGGTAGGGGTCATCTTCGAGGTGCTCGACGCCATCGCCATACTCGGTGGCGATCTGGTAGTCGTCGAGGCCGTGGATGTGGGTGCCCTGCCAGATACCGTGCGCGAGGTGGCTGAGAGTGACCCGCTCGCCGCTGGTAGCCAGTATGACGGTGACCGACTCCGCCAGCGGGCGACGCACTCGCAGCACTACCGGGGCCGCGGTGTCACCCACCGCATCGGTGGGATCGAGCAGGTGCTGACCGAGCACACCGTGCGGGCCGCTGTGTCGCCCCTCACCGAGCGCGAGCAGCTCGGCGTCGGGGATGAGGGGAGGGGTGAGGTTCGGTGTTGTGCTCATGGGAGTCCTCTCGTCAGCATCTGACTTCAGGCTAGCGTTCGCAGTTGAGCGCCGGCCGACCACGATTGCAGCCGCCCGGCGCTCGGTTAGGGATGCGTATTAGTGCTGTACGCGCAGGATGTGGGCTTGGCCGGGGCCGAGGCGAATATAGTTCGCGTCGTGCCACTCCCAAACCGAACCAGACAGCAGGTCTTCCACCAGGAAGCGGCTGCCGGGTACGAGGCCGAAGCTGGTGAGGTCGAGGTGCAGGCTCGATTCGACAGTGTCGCGGAAGTTGAGGTTGACGACCACGATGATCGAGTTCGGGGCGCCCGATTCGGTGTGGGCGCCGGCGAGGTGCTTCGAGAAGGCGTAGATCTGGTCGGTATCGGCGTAGTGCGCCACATAGTTGCGCAGCTGGGCGAGCGCCGGTTGGCTGTGGCGGATTTCATTGAGCCGGCGAATCAGCGGTGCAATTGATTGACCTGTGGCTTCGGCGGTTTCCCAGTCGCGCTGTTTGTACTCGTACTTTTCGTTGTCGATGTTTTCTTCTGAGCCGGGGCGGGCAACGTTTTCGATGAGTTCAAAGCCCGAGTACACCCCCCAGTTTGTGCCGGCCATCGCCCCGATTACCGCGCGTGCTTCGTAGGCGGGGCGGCCGCCGTGCTGAAGGTATTCGGTGAGAATGTCGGGGGTGTTCACGAAGAGGTTGGGCCGCATGAATGAACTGGTTTCGTGCGAAATCCAGTTCATGAACTCGTGCAGTTCGTCGCGGCTGTTGCGCCAGGTGAAGTACGAGTACGACTGTTGGAACCCGGCTTTGGCGAGGGAGGTCATCACGGCCGGTCGGGTGAAGGCCTCGGCGAGGAAGATCACCTCGGGGTGTTCGGCATTGATTTCGTGGATGAGCCACTCCCAGAACTGCAACGGCTTGGTGTGTGGGTTGTCGACGCGGAAAATTTTTACGCCGTGCTCGATCCAGAACTGCACCGTCTCGAGCACCTCGGTGTACAGACCGTTGCGGTCGTTATCGAAGTTGAGTGGATAAATGTCCTGGTATTTTTTCGGCGGGTTTTCGGCGTAGGCGATGCTGCCGTCGGCGAGAGTGGTGAACCATTCGGGGTGGTCGCTCACCCACGGGTGGTCTGGGGTTGCCTGCAGCGCGAGGTCGAGTGCGATTTCGAGGCCGAGTTCTTCGGCGCGACGGCGGAAGGCAACAAAATCGTCAATGGTGCCGAGGTCGGGATGCACATCCCGGTGCCCACCGGTTGCGGCTCCGATTGCCCAGGGCGATCCGGGGTCGTTGGGCCCGGCGGTGAGGGTGTTGTTCGGGCCCTTGCGGTTGGTGAGCCCGATGGGGTGAATCGGTGGCAGGTAGACCACGTCAAATCCCATTTGGGCGACCCCGTCGAGGCGCTTGCTGGCGGTGGCGAAGGTGCCCGAGGTCCACGATCCGTCGCCATTGGGGCGGGCTCCTTCAGAGCGGGGGAAAAACTCGTACCAGGCACCGAATCCGGCGCGCAGGCGCTCGACTTTGAGCACGCGCTCGGCCGACTTTGTCACGAGCGACCGCACCGGGTGTTCGCGCAGGTGCCGCTGGATCGCCGCGGTGGTGAGCGCTGCCAGCCGGGTGTTTGCGGGGATGGAGGTGTCGCGGGCCTGTTTGATGGCGTCGCGCAGCTGGTCGCCAATGGCCGGAGCAGCGGCGAAGGCTTCGCGGTTGTCGGCCGCTCGCTCAACGACGCGGGCGCCCTCTTCGAGCATCAGTTCCACATCGATACCGGCGGGCACCTTGATAGTGGCGTTGTGCATCCAGGTGGCGTAGTCGTCGCCGAACGCCTCCACATACCAGTGGTGGTCGCCGGTCTCGCGCACCTGAACGGTGGTCACCCACTCGTCGAGACCCGGGCGACCCGCGTGCATCCGAATGCGACGTGATTCGCCGTGCGGATCAGTGAGCACCAGCTGCGTACCGATTACGTCATGTCCCTCGCGGAATGCGACACATGAGAACGGCACCACTTCGCCCTGGTAGGCCTTGGCGGGGAAGAGGTTGTCGGTGATCTGGGAGCGCAGCTCAAGGATCGGAATGCGCCCCATTACCGGCTCGTATCCGCTGCCGGGGAATGCCGCATTCGGTTCGGTCGCTGCGCTCGTTGCGGGGCGGTTCAGCGAAAGACTGGGATGGAACTGGTTCGATGCAGGTGTTTCAGCCACGGTTTCGACGCTAGCAAGTTCGGGTGACCGCGCATGGGCGCTACCTGAACGCGCACTATGGCAACTGGATCGGTGCGGTGTTCCCGGTGATGGCGCGGTGGCGCACGGCGTAAACCCGCATCGAGGGGCCGGTAACGTGCATTCGCTGGCCGGGCGTGGCGATTGCCATCGAATCGGTGTGCAGGTGCTGCACATCATCGACGGCCGAGTCCCACAGCAGTCGGTATTCCGCGATACCGTCGATGTTGGGAAGCCGGAAGGGCGCCGGATCGTTGACGCCGTGCACCAGGATGAGCAGCCGGTCGACACCCTCGGCGAGTTTCATCGAGGCGAGATATTGCACCGAACGGGTTTGTGGTGAGTTCCACTCCCACTCGGGCATAGTTTCGCCGAGCGCGTCGAACCATTCGAGTGTGGTGGAGTGGTCGCTCAGCTCGCGGCCGTGGTTGTAATTCGTGGGGCGCAGCACCGGATGCTCGGCACGAATTTTGAGTAGCAACCGCACGTGGTTGATGCGCTCGCGGGCCTGTTCATTCCAATCCCAGTGCACCCACGAGAGTTCATTGTCCTGGTTGTAAGGGTTGTTGTTGCCTCGCTGCGTGCGGCCGAACTCGTCGCCAGCGGTGATCATCGGTACTCCGGCCGAGATGAGCAGTGTGCCAAAAAGGTTGCGCACGGCCAGTCGGCGCAAAAAGAGTGTCTGCTCGTCGGTGGTGTCGCCCTCGTAACCGAAGTTGTACGAGTGGTTGTCGTTGCTGCCGTCGCGGCCGAGTTCGCCGTTGAGCAGATTGTGTTTGGTGTTGTAGCTCACCAGGTCTTGCATGGTGAACCCGTCGTGCGCGGTGACAAAGTTGATGCTCGCCACCGGGCCCCGCTCGTCGGCGAAGCGGTTGGATGAGCCCGCCAGCGCGGTTGCCAGTTTGCCGACGCCCTCGCGGTGGTGGCCGGTGATGCGGGCCTGGGCAAAACTTGAAACCCAGAACCGGCGCACGCGGTTGCGGTACTGGTCGTTCCACTCCGACCATCCCAGTGGGAAATTGCCGGTTTGCCAACCGCCGAAGCCCACATCCCAGGGTTCGGCAATAATTTTGGCGTCGGCCAGCCGCGGGTCGGAAGCGATTGCCTGCAGTAGCGGATGGTCGCGGTGATATTCGTGGTGTTCGTCGCGGCCGAGCGTCGGGGCGAGGTCGAAACGGAACCCGTCAACGCCGAACTCTTCGTGCCAGTATCGCAGCGAGTCGATCACCAGCTGTTGCACCACCGGCTGTGAGGTATTTACCGAGTTGCCGCATCCGGTGACATCGTTCAGCCGACCGTTTTCACCGAGCCGGTAGTAAACGGCATTGTCGATTCCGCGGAAAAGCACCTGTGGGGCGTTGTCGTGCTCGTCGGCGGTGTGGTTGTACACCACATCGAGGATGACCTCGAGGCCGGCCTCGTGGAACGTGCGCACCATTTGCTTAAATTCGCGCGCAATTGCTTCGGGTCCGGCTTGGCGGGCGGCTTCGGATGCATAGGGTGCGTGCGGCGCAAAAAAACCGAGCGTGTTGTAGCCCCAGTAGTTCGTGAGTTGCTGCTGGCGCAGGTGTTGCTCGTTACCGAACGCCTGCACGGGAAGAAGCTCAACCGCGGTGACACCGAGGTTCTTGAGATGTGCGATGACGCGTTCATTGGCCAGGCCGGCGTAGGTGCCGCGCAGCGGTTCGGGCACGAACTGCGCCAGCTGCGTGTAACCGCGCACATGGAGTTCGTAGATGACGGCGTCACGCATCGGGGTGTTGGGGCGAGGCGTTTCACCCCAATCGAATTTGTCATCGGCCACCACGACGGCAACCCAGCGGGGAGTGCTGGCGCTACCGATGTTTTCGACGTGGCGAGCGTAAGGGTCGAGGCTCGTGGTGAAGCGGTCGAAGCGATGCTGTTCGCCCTCGGGTCCGTCAACCCGCAGCGCATAACGGCGGCCGGGGCGCAGTTCTGCGGTGGTGATCTCCCAGGTTTCGCCGCTGCGCTGCATGGGCAGCGAAAATTGTTCGGCGCCGCCCTCGAAAAGCACGAGATCCATCGCGGTGGCGTGGCGGCTCCACACTCGCAGGCGGCCGCCAAACTCGGTGAGCGTAACGCCAAGATCGGCAAAGTCTGGTGTGGTCATGAAAATCCTCAGCACGTCACGGCCAAACTGCTCGGCCGTCAGCGGACACCGCAAGAGTTTAACCGGCTGCAGGTGTCAGAATGTCATGCATGGTTGCTTATCTTGACTACGCCGCGACCGCACCGATGCATCCGGCTGCAAAAGCCGCGCTGGTAGCTGCGGTTGATCAGATCGGAAATCCGGGGTCGATCCACACGCACGGCCAACACGCCCGTCGGGCCCTGGAGCGGGCCCGTGCCTCGATTGCGGCTTCGCTCGGAGCCGAGCCCGTCGAGACGATCTTGACTTCGGGCGGCACGGAGAGCGATAACACCGCAATTCAGGGGCTGTGGCATGCACGCAACCGCGATGCCGAGCGGCCACGCATCATCACCACTGCAATCGAACACAATGCCGTGCTCGACACGGTGGCCTGGATGCGTGACCACCACGGAGCCGAGGTGGTGATCGTGCCGGTTGACACGACCGGTGTGATTGATCTGGATGCGCTGGAGCGCGAGCTTGACGATCGCACGGCACTGGTGGCCATGCTGCACGTCAACAATGAGATCGGCACGGTGCAGCCGGTGCGCTCGGTCGCCAAACTTGCGAACGCGGCCGGAGTGCCGGTGCACATCGACGCGGTAGCGAGCTACGGCTCATTGCCGGTGTCGCTGCACGAGTGGGGTGTGACCTCGGTTGCGGTTTCAGCGCACAAGGTTGGCGGCCCGGTGGGAATCGGCGCGCTGGCACTGCGCCGCGGCACCAAACTTGACCCGCTCATCCACGGCGGTGGACAGCAGTACGGACTGCGATCGGGCACCCAGAACATGGCCGGCGCGGTGGCGTTCGGTGCCGTTGCCGAGCTCATTGCTGATGAGCAGTGGCTGGCCGAACACGCTGCCCGAGTGCGTGAGCGGCGCGACCGGATGATCGAAATCGTGCGCCAGGCGGTGCCCGATGCCACGCTGACTGGTGCCGACCCGGATGCGTTGCTCAACGACAGTGGTGTTGAGGTTCCGGCGCGAGTGCCCGGTAATGCGCATTTTCTTTTCCCCGGCTGTCAGGGCGATTCGCTCGTGTACCTGCTGGATATGGCGGGTGTTTCGGTATCAACCGGTTCGGCATGTCATGCAGGTATCCCCGAGGCGAGCCACGCGGTAATTGGCTGCGGCTACCAGAACGAGCAGGCGCTTGGCGCGCTGCGGATGACCGTGGGTGAGCAGACCAGTGACGACGAACTCGAAACGTTCGCCAAAGTGCTGCCCGAGGCGTATGAGCGCGCCCGCAAGGCAGGTTTTTCGTACCGCGAGGTGTAGCGGCTCTTACACTGGTACCTATGAAGGTACTGGCGGCAATGAGCGGTGGAGTCGATTCGTCGGTGGCAGCTGCGCGCGCCGTCGACGCGGGGCACGCCGTGGTTGGTGTGCATCTGGCGCTCTCTCGCGCCGGTGGCACCATGCGTGCCGGGTCGCGCGGTTGCTGCACTATTGAAGATGCGGTGGATGCGCGCCGAGTTGCGGATGAGCTCGATATTCCCTTCTATGTGTGGGACTTTTCGGAGCGGTTCCGCGAAGACGTGGTCGACGACTTCATTTCGGAATACGCCCAGGGGCGCACTCCCAACCCGTGCCTGCGCTGCAACGAAAAAATTAAGTTTGCGGCCCTGCTCGAAAAAGCGCTCGATCTTGGTTTCGACTGCGTGGTCACCGGGCACTATGCCCGGTTGATTGAGCAGCCCGATGGCACTCGTGAGCTGCGCCGTGCCGCCGAACACGATAAAGACCAGTCATATGTGCTGGCGGTGCTGAATGAGCAGCAGCTGCAGCACTGCTGGTTCCCGCTGGGTGATGACGAGTCGAAGGCACAGGTGCGGGCGGAAGCTGAGCGTCGAGGCTTTGTGACGGCCAATAAACCCGATAGCTACGACATTTGTTTTATCCCCGACGGTGACACCCGCACCTGGCTGGGAGACCACATCCCGATGCGCCCCGGCGCCATCGTGGATGCGGAAGGCAACCAGATCGGTGAACATGCTGGGGCCGCCGCCTACACCATTGGCCAGCGCAAGGGCCTCAATATTGGTCGTCCCGCCCCCGATGGTTCGCCGCGATTTGTGCTTGGCATCGACACCGAACGCAACGAGGTGACGGTGGGATCGAGGGCTGCGCTCGCGATCGGCGAGGTTTCGGGGCAGCGGTTCAATTGGGCCGGCCCGGCTCCGCAGGCCGATCGTTTTGACTGCCTCGTGCAGGTACGCGCGCACGGCGAAGCTGTGCCGGGGGTATTCATCCGACGTGCCGCCGAGATCTCCACCCGCCCCGACGCGACCGAACCCGGAGTCGAGGTGGCGGTGCGGCTGGCCGAGCCGATTCACGGTGTGGCTCCGGGGCAGACGGCCGTCGTGTACGACGGCGAACGCGTTGTGGGGGCCTTCACCATCGACCGAACCGAGTCGGCCGTCGAAACCGGCGAATCAGCGCCGGCGGCCTGACTGCGGCCGCCGAGCGGGCGTTTGTCGGGTGCCGAGCGGCAGCAAAACTTGTCGGGGGGCCGACTAGACTTGGCCGAGCGTGGCGACACTGTTCGTCGCCGGGCCGAGCGGGAAGGGATGGGTTTGCGACCGTGTCAATGAGCACCGGGGGAGCGCGCGAGGGTGCCCCACAATTGCGTGATGGCGAGGCACTCGACCAGTTTTTGACGCAGGTTGAGCGCTGGGCAAAGCGGTATCCGCATCCCCATGATCGCGAACGTGCCGGAGCTGACTATGAGGCACGATTCACCGAGACCGCCGGCGAGTTCGCGGCGAAGTGCACCCCTAAAGCTCGCAAATTTGCCGTGGTCGACTGGATCGCGGCGATTTTGATGTGGCTGATTGTTGCGGGCATCGTGCTGGCACTGTCGATTTTGCTGATGCAGCCCGACATGCTCTGGTTCTGGATTTTTGTGGGGGTGGCCGTGGCGATCTTTGGTATCGGAGTGGGCTATGTCTACTACGACACCACCAACGCCGCGCACGCCGAAAAAAAGACCGACCAAAAAGCCAAGTGGCTGCTTGGCGCGGGCCGCAAGCAGCTCACCGGCTTCCTTGACGAGCGGACCGGTGTATGAGCGATCAGCTGCAGGATGAGCGCGCGGTAGCTTCGGCCCGCGCAAGCCAATTGCGTTCCCAGCTCGACGAGTGGTCAGCGGCATACTACGAGCGTGATGAGCAGATCGTTCCCGATTCGGAATATGACGCACGGATGGCCGAGCTGCGTGAACTTGAGGCGCAGCATCCAGAGCTGGTTGATCCCGAGTCACCAACTCAGCGCGTGGGCGGTGGCGTGGCAGAACTGTTCGCGCCGGTGGTGCACGGTGAGCGGATGCTTTCGCTCGACAATGTGTTTTCGGTTGCCGAGTTGCGTGACTGGCTGGTGAAAACCCAGGCGGCTATTGGTGGCGAGGTCGAGTGGCTGAGCGAACTCAAAATTGACGGCCTGGCGATCAATTTGCGCTACGAGCACGGCAGGCTTGTGCGCGCAGCCACTCGCGGCGACGGCGTCACGGGTGAAGATGTCACCGCGAATGTGCAGCATATTCCGGCTATTCCGCAGCGGCTCGAAGGTCATGGGCACCCGGATGCGTTTGAGGTGCGGGGCGAGGTATTCATCCCGGTGGCCGCTTTCGAAAAGCTGAACCAATTGCAGCTTGAGCTGCGCGACAAAGTGGTGGCGCAGCTGCGTTCGCAGCATCGCGGCGAGTGGGACGCTGCTGCCGAAAAACAGGCACAGCGCCGCGCCGAAAACCGTTTCCCCGCCTTTGCCAACCCGCGTAATGCGGCAAGCGGTGGTCTGCGGCAGCAGATCGACAAAAAAACCGGCCTCGAACATGAGTCGGGTGTGGCGCGACTTCGTTCGTTGCAGCTGTTCGTGCACGGTATCGGCGACTGGCCCAATCCGCCCCAGCAGCGGCAATCGCAGATTTATGAGCTGTTGGCCGGCTGGGGGCTGCCAACAAGCCCGCATGTGCGAGTGCTGCCGAACGCGGATGCGGTGGTGGATTTTGTTGAACAGTACCGTGAACAGCGCGCCAGCATTGAGCATGAAATTGACGGCATTGTCGTCAAAGTGGATGAACTGGAGCAGCACCGCAAACTCGGCGCCACCTCGCGTGCGCCGCGCTGGGCGATCGCCTATAAGTACCCGCCGGAAGAGGTGCACACGAAGCTCGAAGACATCCGCATCGGTGTGGGCCGCACGGGCCGTGCCACCCCGTATGCCGTGATGACCCCGGTGCAGGTTGCCGGTACGGTGGTACGGCAGGCGACCCTGCACAATCAGGATGTGGTGCGCGCCAAGGGCGTCAAAATCGGCGACACCGTGGTGCTGCGCAAGGCGGGGGATGTGATCCCCGAGATCCTCGGCCCGGTGATGTCAGCCCGTGACGGCAGCGAAATCGAGTTTGTGATGCCCACAAACTGCCCAGAGTGTGGCGCCGAACTGCGCCCCATGAAAGAGGGCGATATCGACCTGCGCTGCCCGAACGCTCGCTCGTGCCCCGCTCAGGTGCACGGCCGAATCGAACACATTGGCTCGCGGGGAGCGCTCGATGTGGAGGTGCTCGGGGAGGTGACCGCGGCCGCGCTGACCCAGCCCGAGCATCCCGCTGAGCCGCCGCTGATCACCGAGGCCGGGCTATTTGATCTCACTGTCGAAGAGCTCGTGCCGATCGTGGTGGTGGTGCGCGACGGCGAAACCGGTGAGGAGCGCGTTGACGACAGCGGTGAGCCGGTGCGTCGCGCGCCATTCCAGCGCTCGCGGCTCGAGTACCCGCCCGAGGCCGAGGGGATGACCGCGGCGCAGCGGCGCCAGGCAGGCATCAAAAAAGACCATCGAATTATCGAACCGTCTGCACAGGCAACCAAACTGATTGCCGAGCTCGAAAAAGCGAAGACCAAAGAGCTGTGGCGACTGTTGGTGGCGCTGAATATTCGCCACGTGGGCCCGGTCGCGGCTCGAGCGCTGGCCGACTGGTTTGGTTCACTGGCGGCGATTCGTGCGGCGAGCGTTGCCGAGCTGAGCTCGGTTGAGGGCGTGGGGCCGATCATCGCCGAGTCGATTACCGAATGGCTCGCGGTCGACTGGCATATCGAAATTATTGAGCGCTGGACCGCAGCCGGGGTGCGGTGGGAAATTCCTGGGCATCCGGGGCCGGGCGCTGCGGCGCAGACCGGCGGCCCGTTGAGCGGCCTGACGGTGGTGGCTACCGGAACGCTCGAGGGCTACTCGCGTGAATCGGCAAAAGAAGCGATTATTCAGGCCGGCGGTAAGGCAGCATCAAGCGTGTCAAAAAAGACCGATTATGTTGCTGCCGGTCCGGGTGCCGGCTCAAAACTCGCGAAGGCTGAAGAGCTGGGCATCCCGGTATTGGATGCGGCCGGTTTTGCGTTGCTGGTTGAGGGCGGGCCGGATGCGGTCGCGCACCTGATCAGTAACGGTTAGGCGGGGCAATAACGGCAAGGCTGGCCAATAACGGCAAGTCGGTTTGAGTCGGGCTCAGCGGCGCGGCGTAGGTAGCGGCTTGAGGCGTTTGCGGCGGGCGATGAGATCGAGCGCGTGTGCATCGAGCCGGCGGTCTTCTTCGCTCTTGAGTTCGAGCTGCGGCACCTCGGCGGCTTTACCGTCCCCATCCACGCGCACAAACACCATGGTGCAGCGGGTGGTGAGCCTGAACCGCATATCGCGCGGATCGGTCGAACGTACCCGCAGCGACATGTGCACCGAGTGCGGACCGGTGTGGATGATTCGGCCATCAACCTCCACGACATCACCAATGTGCACCGGTGCCTGAAAATGAATACCGCCGGTGTACACGCACACCGTTTGTTTACCGACAAAGCTCGTAGAAAGTGTCTGCGCGCACTCGGTGAGCCAGCGCATCACAATGCCACCGTGCGCATTCCCGCCCCAGTTCACATCCGTCGGATTCGCCAAAAACCGCAGCGTAAGTGACGGGGTCGTGCCCTCGTCGCTGAATTTTTGGTCGAGGGTGATCTGGTGGATCTCTTTGCGGGCTTCGAGCCGTTCGACGGCATCCGCCGAGAGTCGTTCATCCTCGCTGGTACGGGGTCGCCACTTGGGCACCTCGACGGGCTTGCGGTCGTCATCCATGGCGACAAAAACGAGCAGACATCGCGTGGCCAGCGAGAACTCGCCCGTGCGTGGGCTGGCCGACTCGACGGTAACCAGCACGTGCATACTGGTGCGTCCCGTGTAAATGAGCTGCGCGGTTGCCTCAACGAGTTCGCCGGGGCGGATCGGTCGCGAAAAGTGCACATTGCCGACGTACGCGGTCACGCAATAGTGGCCGCTGTAGCCGGCGGCACAGGCGTAACCGGCCTTGTCGATCCATTCGAGAACGCGCCCCGCCTGAATGCTCAGCCCATCACGGGTCTCGTCGGTGGGAGCGGCAAGAAAACGAAGCGTGATGCGGTCGTGCATGGCGGCGATCTCCTTCGACAACACAGACGGAGTTGTTCTATTCTCTCACCGCCAGTTATCGGTTGATGCCGAGCCTTGAGCCGAGGTTATTCGATACCCTTGCCGAGGTTCGACCACGCCGGATAAGAGGGGAGCGCAACGTGCAGGATGAGTCGCTGATCGACCTGGCTACCGACGCGATCTTCGCGCATGTCCAGGCCGAGCGTGAGCTGGCCGAACGCTTCCCTGACGCAACCTGGACTTTTAACCCCGCGCACGCAGCCGTGACGGTTCACCTCGGCGAGACCTCGCACGATTTTCCGGCACAGTTCATCGCCACTATTGATCAAACCGCGGGGATGTGGACCTGGGCATGGCAGGAAGCCATCGGGGTTTCCGACGCGGTGCTGCAGCTCGCCCGTCGCGTACGCGAGGTTGGCGAACAGCGCGCAATTGCGCCGCTGACCACCCCGCAGGTGCAGCTGCACGAAACCGCCTCGCTGCCGTTGCAACTGGCGGCGCAGAGCCTGAGTGATGCATCCCACTGGCTACGCATTGAGACCGAGCCGGGCAAATTGGCAGTGCTGAGCGTGGCTGCCGGCGAGCTTGAAACGCCCGGCGCAAACGCACTGGTCGACATTGTGATGAGCGGTGTTGCGCTGCAGATCAGCGACCGGCATCGTGCCGCGTTCGAGGCCTACCTCAAACAATTGGGTGCCGCCAGCGAAACGTTCGATGAGAACGGGATGCGCGTCTCAGTTGCCGATGGCACGGTGATCGCCACCTTCGATGCCGAGGGACGCATCCTGTCGATCAATCGTGAACAGGATGCGGTCGACCAGCGCTCGGCGCGCGAGTCGACCGAGCGAATGGTCGCGGAATTTGAACTCGACGACGAATCGCCATTTGGTCCCTCACCATTTGTTTTTGCATCCACGCCTATAAATGCACCGCAGCTGGATGAGCCGGCCGAGAATGATGCCGATGAGCCGGCGTTCACCGCCACCGATATTTTTGGGGTTGTCGATGCGCAGCCTGCGGTTTCGAACCCGACTGCAGCACCGCCAGCACCGCCGGCAGCGCCGCCATCGGCACCCGAGCCGGTCTCGCCCCCATCGGCACCTGCGCCGGTGAGCCAACCCGCAATGCCGGGGCTGCCCGAGCTGCCACCGCTGCCGCAGCATCCGGGTTCAGGGCAGCAGCGTCCGCCGCAAGAACCGCAGCTACCGCAACAGCAGCGTCAGCCGCAACAATTCTTCCAACCGCCCGGGTCGCAATCGCCTAGCCAGCAACCCGCGGGCCCGCGCCCGCAGCCTGGCCAGCAACAGTTTGATCAGCCGCCGCAGCAGTGGTCGCAGCCACGACCGCCAGCGCCATTCCAGGCAGCACCATTCCAGCCGGCGCCTGGGCAACCGGGGCAGCCCGGGGCATTCCAGGCAGCGCCCTCCCAACCCACACCGGGGCAGCAATCGTGGCCTCCGCAGCAGTCGTGGCAGTCACAGCAGCCTCAGCAACAGGTACCCGGTCAACAGGCACCCGGACAACAGGTACCTGGGCCGCAGCAGCGGTTCAACCAGCCGTATCCACCGCAACAGCCGCCGCGACAGGCGCCCTGGCCCCCACAGCGGGCCGGACAGCAGGCCGGGCCACAGCAGCAAGCTCCCTGGCCACAGCAGCAGGCTGGGCAGCAACAGCAGGCTGGGCCACAGCAGCAGCCGGGCCAAGCGCGCCCACAGCAGCATCCGCAGAACCCCTACGGTCCGTTTGGCCAGCAGCCCCCGCCCCCGTATCAGCCGCATTAAGCTCCATCGCGAAGATGGCGAACTAGAATTGACCAGTTCCCATCCGATATCGATTACGGAGCGCAATGTCTGACATCACCGCGGCCGACGTCGAGCACCTGGCCGGCCTAGCGCGAATCAACCTCACCGACGAAGAGGTGGCGCGTATGACCGAGCAGCTCGTCGACCTGCAGCACATCATCGAAAAAGTGCAAGAAGTAGCCACCCCCGAGGTGCCCCCGGCAAGCCACCCGCTGGTGGAATACAACGTCACTCGGCCCGATGAAGTGGGCCAGGTCCTCGACCGCGATGCCGCGCTCGCGGGAGCACCCGACCACGACGAAACCCGTTTCCGGGTCACCGCAATCCTTGGCGAAGAACAGTAGGGGAGTAGGCGCATGACTGAACAACTCACTCGCAGCTCTGCCGCCGAGCTCGCCGCCGCGATTCGCGCCGGCGACACCACCTCGGTTGCGGTCACCCAGGCCCACCTCGACCGCATCGACGCGGTCGACGGCGCGGTGCACGCATTTCTCAAGGTCGATGCCGAGGGCGCGCTCGAACAGGCCGCCGAAGTTGACCGTCGTCTCGCTGCCGGTGAAACGCTTTCACCGCTGGCCGGTGTGCCCGTGGCGGTGAAAGACAATATCGCCACCCGCGGTCTTGAAACCACCGCAGCCAGCCGCATCCTCGAGGGCTGGAAACCACCGTACGATGCCCACGTCGTTGAGCAGCTGCGTGCCGCGGGCACCCCGATCATCGGTAAAACCAATCTCGATGAATTTGCGATGGGCGGTTCGACCGAGTTTTCGGCCTACGGCCCCACCCACAACCCGTGGGACCTCGACCGCACCCCAGGCGGTTCGGGCGGTGGCTCGGCAGCGGCTGTGGCGGCATTTGAGTCGCCGATCGCGCTTGGCACCGACACCGGTGGTTCGATTCGTCAGCCGGCATCCCTGACTGGCACCGTCGGCATGAAACCCACCTACGGCAGCGTGAGCCGTTACGGGGCACTCGCCATGGGGTCGTCGCTCGACCAGATCGGCCCCGCCGCGCGCACCGTGCTCGATGCCGCACTGTTGCACGACATCATCGGTGGTCGCGACCAGCGCGACCAGACCTCACTCAACACCGAGTGGCCGTCATTTGCCGACGCTGCCCGCGCCGGACACGAGCCGGGCGCAGTCAAGGGGCTGCGCGTGGGCGTACCCAAGCAGCTCGCCGATGCCGAAAGCTGCGAGCCGGGCGTGCGCGAGAGCTTCGAAAAAGCACTCGAGACGCTGCGTGAACTTGGCGCCGAAATCAGCTGGATCGACACCGCCACATTCGAATACGCCGTCGCCGCCTACTACCTGCTGATGCCCGCCGAAGTATCGAGCAACCTCGCTCGCTACGACTCGGTGCGGTACGGTCTGCGCGTCGACGACGCCGGCGCCGCCAATGTCGAAGCCGTCATGTCGGCAACCCGCGCGGCCGGGTTCGGAGACGAGGTCAAGCGCCGCATCCTGCTCGGCACCTACGCGCTGTCGGCCGGATACTACGACGCCTATTACGGCTCGGCTCAGAAGGTGCGCACGCTGGTGCAGCGCGAATTTGAGCGTGCGTTCAGCGAGGTCGATGTGCTGGCCGCGCCCACCTCGCCCTCGGTGGCGTTCCGCTTCGGCGAGCGTGTGGAAGACCTCACCGCCATGTACTACGCCGACTTCACCACTATCCCGGCAAACCTCTCGGGCGTGCCAGCCCTGTCGCTGCCCTCGGGGCTTGCTGACGGGCTGCCGGTGGGGCTGCAGCTGATGGCCCCGGCCCGCGAAGATGCCCGACTCTACACTGTGGGCGCTGCGATCGAACGCGCGCTCGACACCGAGCGCGGTAGCACGCTGCTGGCCGCCGCTCCCGAGCTCAAGGAAGGCGCACGATAATGGCTCGTCCCGATCTGATGGACTACGAGGCGGCGCTCGAAAAATACGAGCCGGTTATCGGCCTCGAGGTGCATGTTGAACTCAACACCGACACCAAGATGTTTTCGCCCACGCCCAACCCCGCCAATGGCAAGTACGACGATGCCGAGCCCAACACGCTCGTGGGCCCGGTCGACCTCGGCCTGCCGGGCACGCTGCCGGTGGTAAACCAGCAGGCGGTTGAGCACTCGATTCGCCTGGGGCTCGCCCTCGGCTGCGAAATCGCCGAAGAATCGGGTTTTGCGCGAAAGAACTACTTCTATCCCGACAACCCGAAGAACTACCAGATTTCGCAGTACGACGACCCGATCGCGTTCAATGGTGAGGTCGAGGTTGAGCTCGAGGACGGCACGGTGTTCTCGGTGCCGATCGAGCGTGCCCACATGGAAGAAGACGCCGGTAAGCTCACCCACATCGGTGGCGCAACCGGCCGCATCCAGGGAGCCGATCACTCGCTCGTCGACTACAACCGCGCCGGTGTGCCACTCGTTGAGATCGTGACCAAGCCGGTCTTCGGCGGCGAATCCCGCACCCCCGAACTCGCCGCCGCCTACGTCTCCACCATTCGCGACATCGTGCGTGCGCTGGGTGTTTCAGAAGCGCGCATGGAGCGCGGTAACTTGCGCTGCGACGCCAACGTTTCGCTGCGACCGCGCGGCACCGAAAAGCTCGGCATCCGCACCGAAACAAAAAACGTGAACTCGTTCCGCTCGATCGAACGAGCCGTGCGCTACGAAATTCAGCGCCAGGCCGCCATCCTTGAAGCCGGCGGTACGGTGACGCAAGAAACGCGCCACTGGCACGAAGACACCGGGCGCACCTCGCCGGGTCGGGTGAAGTCGGACGCCGACGACTACCGCTATTTCCCCGAACCCGACCTGATGCCGCTGCGCCCCGACCGCACCTGGGTCGAACAGCTGCGCGCCGAGCTCCCCGAGCAGCCAGTGCTGCGCCGCCGTCGACTCAAGGGCGAATGGGGCTTTGGCGACCAGGAGTTCATGGATATCGTCAATGCCGGCCTGCTCGACGCGGTTGCCGACACCGTCGCCGCTGGTGCCACGGCAGCGGGTGCCAAAAAATGGTGGATGGGTGAGCTCAGCCGCATCGCCAACGAGCGTCAGGTACACCCCACCGAACTCGCGAGCGCCGCGCAGGTTGCCGAAATCGAGGCGCTCATCAGCGAGGGCGTTGTGAACGACAAGCTCGCCCGCCAGGTGCTCGAGGGTGTGCTTGCCGGTGAGGGTTCGCCGCGTGAGGTGGTCGACAGCCGTGGCCTCGCCGTGGTGTCAGACGACGGCGCACTGGTTGCCGCAGTGGATGAAGCGCTCGCGGCCCAGCCCGATGTGCTGCAAAAGATCCGCGACGGTAAGGTGCAGGCCGCCGGTGCGATCATCGGTGCGGTGATGAAGGCCATGCAGGGCAAGGCCGATGCCGGCCGCGTGCGCGAAATCATTCTCGAACGCGCCGCACAATAGCCCCGCCAACTGTGGCACATGTCGTGTGGGCCGGTGCTGCTCGGGCACCGGCCCACGCTGTTTTTGGTGCGAACCGGTGCTGCTAGATGTTGTGGGCCATGACGTTGTGGCCACCGGAGTGTGGGTAGAAGGAACGGGCCTCTGACCGGCACGATGGGTGGTGTCGAAAACATCCGTCGTCCGAAAGGAGACCCGTTCCATGACCCACCGTAACGCCCCACTGACCGTTGAGGGAAGACAACGAGCCGTAGACCAGGTCCTCAAACACAACCG
>NZ_CAJGWQ010000003.1 GCF_904842695.1 Gulosibacter hominis
GTTACGGTGGGTCATGGAACGGGTCTCCTTTCGGACGACGGATGTTTTCGACACCACCCATCGTGCCGGTCAGAGGCCCGTTCCTTCTACCCACACTCCGGTGGCCACAACGTCATGGCCCACAACAACTAGGGGCGTTCGCAGCCTGGCTGCCCTACGCGGCCGTTCTGTCTGCCGCGCGCTGCCGCTTTGACTGTCGCGCTGCGCGCCTGCCTTGCCTGTCCACACTCACACTGCCCGGTGCTGCGCGCCTGCCCCGCTGTGCCGCGGCGCGCGCTGCCCTTCGCCAGGCCTCGGTGATCTCCCGTGCTTCACCCTTTCGCCACTTCGCGAAGTGCCCCTCAAATGACGTTTTGCACATGGCGTGCGATAGACATTTCGTCGATTGAGGGGCAAAGGCGGATAGAACAGTGCATGCGGCGTTTTGAGGGGACATTTGCGCGTGAAGCCGCGTTCACTCCAGCAGCCGCTGCGCCCGGTCCGCCACGGGCGAGGCCCACAGCGAGAACGCCTCGTTGGCCGCCGACTTCGCTTGCATTTTTTGGAATAAAGAGGATGCAGGGTTCCTCCTGGTGTCGTTATTTGCAAGCGCACTCGGCATTGCGGATCCCCGTGCGTTTGGGAATGTGGCTGAAGTGACTGGTGTGCCAGCGGAGCGCCGCGGCCGCTGGCCAGTCGCGCAACCGCTGTGCTCATGGATCACCTCTTGGCTGGCGCTTACTATCGGTCTTGCGGCGGCTACTTCCTCGCGATACTCCCAGGATGACTGGCTCTTGTCACCGTTGCACCTGTGACAGAAGCCAGTTAGGAGGCTAGAAGGCGGGCGCTGGGGCTCACTCGCGTGCGGGTGAATTGTGTCTGTCGTTTATCTCTGATTTGTTCTTAACGAGCTCGAGCAGCCCAATCAACTCCGGCTGCCGGCTCATGCAGCATCGACAACTCTTCATAGTTTTCGCGGCGGACTGCCAGATAGTCTTTTCCATCCGCGACCAAGACTACAGCTGGGCGCAGAGCACCGTTGTAGTTGTTCGTCATCGTGTAGCTATAAGCTCCAGTGACCGGCATAACGAGTAGATCACCAGGCTCGGCTCCTTGAAACTCAGCGTCGCTAACGAGCAAATCACCCGACTCACATTGGCGACCGACAACATCTGCAACAAAAATATCGTTCGGGTTGCTCCTGGAGATGTTCGTCACCGAGTATCGCTGCCCAGTGAGCGCGATGTCTAGCTGATCGGCCATGCCGCCATCGACCGCTACAAACGATTTTCTATCACGCCGCTTTACAGAGACCACGGAATACACCGTGACTCCGGATCTCGCGACCAATGCGCGGCCTGGTTCGATGATGATGCGTGATTCTCGAGGGAGAACCTCCACCGCAGCACCGGTCACGGCATCGAGATATGCATCGACAGCGGGGGCGCCTTCGCCGGGGTAATAGTCGACGCCAAGCCCACCACCTATGTCATAGGTAGCAACGTCCCCAAACTCGGCAACGGCTTTGACACCTTCTGCAAAGGGTTCAACATCGAGGATCTGTGACCCGAGGTGCAGATGAACCCCTTCAAATCTCAGGTGTGGATGGGCCTTGATTCTCTCGATCGCCTTACGTGCCTCATCGAATGTCATCCCGAACTTAGATTCTGCATGAGCCGTCACCTGATTCGGATGTACATTGACTGGCACCAGGGGATTGACCCGAAGCATCACCTCCTGAACGCGATCGCAGAGCTTCTCCAGTCGAGCAAGCTCGTCAAAGTTGTCGATGATGAAGCAGCGAATACCTGCATCTAGACCCATTCGGAGCTCAGCTTCGGTCTTAGCATTGCCGTGGAAGTAGATGTGTTCAGGTGAGACTCCGCCGCGGAGTGCCAAGTTCAGCTCCCCGCCCCCCGCAACGTCCACACAAATACCCTCAGATTCCGCAATCGAGTACATTGCACGAATCGGAAAGGCTTTAGAAGCGAAGAGTACGTCACTCTTCGGCCAGCGTGTGCGCAACCCATCTAGCACTCGGCGCATCTGCTGCCGGAGTCCAGTTTCATCGATCACGTGTAGTGGAGTGCCATATTTGGCAGCCAAATCACTGACGGGTAAACCGCCGATTTCAAGGGTGTGCTCATCAGAGAAAGCGGCGGTTTCTGGCAGCACTTGAAGAAGTTCGTTCTTGCTCACTTGTATTCCTAAATAAGTCGGTTCGCGCTCTGAGTATGAGCTGGTGTGGTGCTCGAAGAGTAGAATTAAAGTAGATGCGAAAGGAAATCCCGCGTCCGGGGCTCCTGCGGGTTGGCAATCATTTCGGCGGGTTTCCCAGTTTCAACCACCTTGCCACCGTCGACGAAAATGAGCTTGTCGCCAACTTCACGAGCAAAGCCAATCTCATGTGTGACCACAATCATCGTCATGCCGGTCAGTGCAAGCCGTTTCATGACAGACAAGACCTCGCCAACTAGCTCGGGGTCGAGAGCGCTTGTCGGCTCGTCGAATAGCATGAGCTTGGGTTTCATAGCGAGCGAACGTGCGATCGCCACCCGCTGCTGTTGCCCGCCAGAGAGTGTATTGGGATAGGCGTCACGTTTTGCGCTAAGGCCCACTTTGTTTAGTAGGTCTTCTGCGGTGGGGATGGCTTCACGCTTGGACTCTCGTAGAATCCCTACAGGGCCTTCGATGATGTTCTCTAGCACGGTTAGGTGTGGAAACAGGTTGAACCGCTGGAAAACCATGCCAATTTCACGACGTTGTTGTTGGATAGCGCGATTGGGCAGCTGCTTTAGTACGTCGCCCTTCCGTTCATATCCGATAATCTCACCCTCGACCTCGATGTAGCCACCGTCCGGACACTCGAGATGGTTGATGCACCGCAGTAGAGTCGATTTACCTGAGCCCGAAGGTCCAATGATGCAGGCGACTTGGCCTTTCTCGATTTCAAGGTTGATTCCATCTAGAACGACGTTGTCTCCAAAACGTTTTTCAAGCTCGACGACTGAAACCATAGGCTTTTCTGATGCGGTCATGACTGAGTAGCTCCCTCCGCTACCTTGCCCTGATTCGGGGTAGTTCCTTGCGGATTCTGCTGGCGGCCTTTCCAAGTCGTTAGATTATCGAGAATCAGTCTGCCTAACTTTTGTCCAGACTTCGGGCCGGCACCTTTCGAATAGTGTGACTCAATCACATACTGCACGATACTAAGCAGGGTAGTGGCGGCAATATACCAGAGCGAGGCAGCGATTAGCAGTGGGATGGTCTTGTAGTTTGTAGCCGCGATGTTTTGGGCGGTGTACAAGAGCTCCGGAACTGCAACGACGCTAACTAGTGACGTGGTCTTCAACATTCCGATGGCTTGGTTGCCGGTGGGTGGAATGATGATGCGCATCGCTTGGGGCAGGATGATCCGACGAATGGCGCGAGCCTTTGACATGCCAATCGAGTCTGCAGCTTCACGTTGGCCTTCGTCTACTGCGATCAAACCAGCTCGAACGATCTCGGCCATGTACGCGCCCTCGTTTAGTGACAGTGCCAAAAGGCCTGCCATGATCGGGGTGATGATTTGATTCGCGTCCAGTGTGACAAAGGTTACGACATGGGGGATTCCAATTGTGATTTCTGGATAGAGTGCAGCAATGTTGTACCAGAAAATCACTTGAACCAGCAAGGGTGTGCCGCGGAAGAACCAGATATATAGGTTTGCCAAAGCGGCCAGCAGCGGAACCTTTGACACTTGCAGTAAGGCAAGCACGATTCCGAGTAGGATTCCGGTGGTCATTGAGGCGACTGTGAGCGCAATCGTTACAAGGAAGCCGTTTACGATCCGTTCTGAGAATACGTATTCGAGAACTACATCCCAGTAGAATCGGGGGTTCCCAAGGATGTCAAAAAGAATGAGTGCAAGAATTCCTACTGCAATGATGCTCGCTATCCAGCGTCCGTAGTGGCGCGGATGTTCTACGCGTAGTCCTGACATGTTTCCCCTTGAGTTTATTGCCGCCGCGCGTTCTAGGTACGTGGCTACGACTTAGCATCGTTGATGGTCACGGCATCAATTGAATTGAACTCGTAGAGGCCCCACTTAGTCAGAATTTCCTCGTACACGCCCTCTTCGAAGAGTCTCTTCATGCCGGCCTCAACGGCGGCAACCAGCTCATCATTACCATTTGCGACTGCGATCCCAAGTTTCGCTGGGTCGTTGTAAAGTGACACCACTTCAAACTCCTCGGGTGACTGAGACACCATGTATGCAGCCGAACCGGCAGTGATCATGGCTACATCCGCGCGGTTGCTGGTGATAGCGAGTAGGACTTGGTCCTGGCCTTGAAACTCATTAATGGTTAGTGTGCCCTTGCCTGATTTTGAGCACTCTTCCACTTGTTCTGCAGCTGTGGAGGCCATGGTGGTGCCTGACTGCACTGAGATCGAAAGGCCACACAGGTCTTCGAGCTTCTCGGGTCGGTGCTCTGCAGTGGGTGTTACAACGAAGGCGCCACCATTCTGCATGTAGTCAACAAAGGTCACGGATTCCTGTCGCTCGAGCTTGTCAGCCATGCCTGACATAGCGAGGTCGTACTTTCCGCTGGAAAGACCTGGGATGAGGTTCGCTTGCGCTACAGGTGACATGCGGAACTCCACGCCCATGAGCTGTCCGAGGGCTGCGGCAATCTCAGGGTCGGCACCGATAAGTGTCTCGCCATCTTCGTCGAGGAAAACAAACGGTGGGTATGGGCTGTCAGCAGCGACAGAAATGTAGCCTCGGTCAAGGACCTCTTGAGGAAGCATCTCCCGAATCTCGGGGTCGACTTCCAGGTTGAATTCGCTCTGAGCGGTTGAGGCTGTTTCTTCGCCATCGGTGCCGCCACTTCCACTGGCGCAAGCCGTGAGCAGGAGCAGAGTTGAACTGACTGCCAGAGTCTTAAGCCACTTGTTCATCGTTGAACCACCTTGGGGTAGGGCGAGACGCCTATGTCTCGCGGTAGGGCCACTGTATCGCTCGACTCGTGCAAGTTCTTCGTGCAATCCGACGAGTAATGCTTGGAGTTCTTGTTGAAGACTCTAAACTACAAGCGGTTGGGTGGTCCTAAGTCAGGTTGTCGAGCTTGTCAGGTGTTGCATCGCTCAACTCCTTTGCCCACAGTGATAGCCAAAGGCCGAGGGTTTCGGCCCCGCCTCGGAGATCGAGTTCCCACCGTTCTTTCGCGCGGTTGAGTCGGTAGCGCAAGGTATTGGGATGGATATGTAGTGCTTCAGAAGCGCGTCCAATATCGCCGAAGTGGTTGAAGTAGGCCAGCAGCGACTTCCGATCGTCTGCCACGCTGGGGCTGTCGCCGTCTAGCAGTTCACGCGAGGCGGCGGGTGAGTACCGGCGAGCCGCTTCAAGGGCTTGATCGCCCAGGTCCAGCAGAAAGAAGTAGGTGCGCAAGGAGTTAATGTCGCGTACCTGGCCGCCGATCTGGGGGAGTGTCATGGCTTGTGCGCCCAGGCACAGTTCAGCCCAAGCTCCACCAGACCGGAGTTCGCTCAAGCCATAACGACCGTAGACAACTCTCGTGGGTAGAGTAGTTCGTTCTTCGACCGCTTCTGCGATCGCGTTGGCGCATTTCTCCATGGCCTCTTTTGTGCGGCAGTTCGTGATCATTACGGCTAGATCTCGCGCGATGACTGTTACGACCGCTTGGAACCCAAGTGTCCCAAGCTTGCGGCTGATTGCTAGAGTGAGTTCGTTGACACGGAGGGGTTCATTGTCATCTGCAGGCACGGCGTAGTGAAAGAGCGTTGGTGTCGAGGGAATCTGTTCGAGGTGCTGTGCGAATTCCATAGGGTTTCGTGACTCCCCAATCAAGAGTCGGTGCAGTCGTTGCCCCTCAAGACGCAGCAATAGGAGTTCCTTTTCTCGGACATTGAGCAGTGCTTCGCGGGAGTCTGCCGCGGCACGTCGAAGAGCCGCGGCAGTGTCACCGGGACTGGATTGCCCAGTGTCTAACACCCAGATCGATCCCAGGACTTCCTCTCCATCGCGGATGGTTATTGCAAAACGTGGGAACTCTTCGCCTTCTACGAGGCAGGGGTACCTTCGCGGTGCTTCGTTCTGATACAACTCTTGGTATTGCCCATCGTGAATTGAGCTCTCGGGAACCTTACGTGCCAAGATGCCAGCTTGTCGAAGTGGGTCGATCGGCTGTCCTTCGACACTGGAGTAGGCGATGACGTGACGTTCTACGTTCTCGATGGCAACAGCGCCTCCCATAAGACGTGCCAGGCCATTGGCGATGGCGAATAGTCTCCCTGATGGTGACACGCTACCCACATTGTGTTCGTCCTCTTGGTTCAGCATTGACCAGATTGACACATATGCTCGGCCGAGTGAGCTTTCTCGCCTTAAGTACACCCATGAGACTGCTCTCCAGACGGGGGACCCGTTGGTCGACTGCCCATCGATCTTGACGACAACGGTTGAGAAGCCGTTGTGCAGGAGCTGCTCTTCGGTGAATTGCCGTTGCAGCTCCCCGGGTGAACCTGCGTACACGAGTACGCCCCCAGTGCCAACGTCAGGGATCTCCGTATCGCTGGGTGAAACCAGCGCGCTTGTCAGGAGCCGTGGCTCGGTGTTGGGTGCGCGTTGCCAGCTGTAGACAGTTGTTGGGCCAAGAATCTCGATGAGTGCCTGAATTGAGTCGCGCTCGGTGCGAGGTTGAGTCATTACGATCGCCTCTCTGTGATTACTGACAATCCAGACTGCTAAATCTTGGTTTATCCCACTATGGCTCCAAATGTATGCTCAGGCAAACGAGACAGACTTTCAACGCCGAGGGAGCCACATGGCAATCCAGCTCAGCATCACCAACGCGCGCATCATTGACGGCACGGGGGCACCTGCGTTCACGGGATGGGTAACAATCGAAGACGGCGTGATCACGGCAGTAACGCCAGAGACGACCGCATCAGATGTGTCTCCCCTGCCCAATAGCATTGATGCCAGGAATGCCGTCGTGGCTCCGGGATTCATTGACGTTCACTCCCACGCGGACATTTCACCATTGCTTCAGGAGGACGACATCACCAAGATTCTGCAGGGTGTTACGACCGAAGTAGTGGGGAACTGTGGGAGCACCGTGGCGCCGATCAACCCTGACCGTGCTGACAGTCTCAAGAGCACCATTGGTAAGAGTCACAACGTCCCTCACTATGACTGGGTTACATTCGCTGAGTACCTGGATGTGCTTGATGGCCACGGGTATGTAACTAATATGTGTCCACTTGTGGGGCATGGGGCTCTGCGTGCGGCTGCAATGGGGGTGCGTGCTGAGGCGCCATCGGCCAAGGAGATGCTGCATATGCAGGAACTGCTTTCAGAAGCCCTTGATGCGGGTGCTTTTGGTCTCAGCCTCGGGTTAATCTATCCTCCCGGCCTTTATAGTGAAGAGGGAGAATTGGCGGCACTTGCCCAAATTCTTGGCGCGAAGCATACGCTTGCCTGTCACATGCGCAATGAGTCAAATTCGCTTCACGAGGCAATTGATGAAGTCTGTTCGGTGGCCGAGCGGTCGGGTGCCAATCTACAGATCTCACATCTGAAACTGTCGGGTAGTAATAACTGGGGGAAGGCAGAAGAAGCGCTTGCGCTCATCGAGGCCTATCGCAGTCGAGGCGTAAATGCTCATATCGATGTCTATCCGTATATGGCGGCATCTACCAAGCTTTCAGCATGCTTGCCGCCTTGGGCTCTGGCTGACGGTGCCGCAGAAACCATTTCAAGGCTTCGCTCGCCTGAATCTGCTGCGAGAATTCGGGCAGACCTAGAGTCTACTGAGATTCCCGACTGGGATAGTGCCTATCACAACGCCGGCCCCGAGGGGATTCGTGTTGCTTCGTCGAAAACGGAGCGATTCAATGGAATGAACCTAGTAGAGATTGCCCAGCAGTTTGATATTGATCCAATTGACGCGCTGTTCAAAGTGCTGATTGAAGAAGAGCTTGCTGTCATCATGCTCGAGTTCTCGATGGAAGAGGGTGACATGGTGAAGTTCTTGAGAGCCGATTACGCGATGGTTGGGTCGGACGGCAATTCGGCCAGCCTTGGAGGCTTGCCTCATCCCCGCCTGACTGGCACTTACCCGACTGTTCTCGGGAAGTACGTTCGGGAACAAGGTGCGATGACGCTGGAGGAGGCTGTTCATAAGATGACCGGTCTCCCTGCGGCGAAATTTGGGGTGCCAGCTCGTGGATTCATTAAGCCTGGAGCTGTTGCTGACCTTGTTTGCTTTGACCCCGACTCGGTGCGATCTGGCAGCGATTACGACCACCCGCTTGGTGAACCTGTGGGTATTAACTGGGTGATGCAGTCTGGTCGCATCGTCGTGCAGCAAGGCAAGTGGTGTAATGAACGCAATGGTGTACGACTCATGCCTGCATAGTCGAGTGGTGCCTAGCGTGAATACGGTTTCGATACACAAGCAGCGAGTTGCTCAACGCGTCGCGGAGCGTCGGAATGACCTTATTGCGCTCTCGCGCCAGGTTCATGGGTTCGCCGAAACTGCATGGCAAGAGTATGAGTCATCGCAGGCAGTGTCTGAGTTTTTGAGCAAGGAAGGGTTCGCAATTGAGATCCCTTACCTCGATCTCCCCACGGCTTTTCGGGCAACCTATCGCCCAAGCGAATCAAGAGGAGCAGTTGGTTTCATCGCCGAGTATGACGCCCTGCCTGGTATGGGGCATGCATGTGGTCACAATCTCATCTCTGCGATGTCTGTGGGTGCTGCGCAGGCGCTCTTGCCGGCTGCCGAAGAGTATGGGTTCGAGATTCAAGTCATTGGGACCCCTGCTGAGGAGGGGAAAGGCGGCAAGATCGAGCTGCTTGACCGGGGCGCGTTCGCGGACCTCGGTATTGCGCTGATGGCGCACCCGGGGCCGGAAGACGTAGTCGAGATCAGCCCACTCGCTGTAAGTCACCTTGAGATTGAATTCCACGGCAAAGCAGCTCATGCAGGGGCGTTCCCCATGAACGGGCGCAACGCTGCCGACGCAATGGTGATCGCTCAAACAGCGATTGGGATGCTGCGTCAGCAGCTTTCAGATGGGGTGCGAATACACGGGGTCGTCACTAACGGTGGGGCTTCCGCGAACGCGATTCCAGACCTTGTTGCAGGGCGGTGGTATGTTCGTGCAGCCTCAACAGCGCAACTGCTGGAGGTTGAGGGGCGCGTGCGGAAATGCTTCGAGGCCGGAGCTCACGCAACGGGTTGTGAGGTCTCGATTACTCTCGACGGTGGTCGGTATGCTGAGTTCAACAACTGCCCAGAATTGGCAGGGTTCTACGGCGAGAACATCCAAGCCTTGAATCGTGTGCCCTCAGTCGATAGTCCTGGTTCGCTCATGGCTTCATCAGCGTCAACCGACATGGGGAACGTATCTCAAGTGGTGCCGTCTCTTCATCCATATATTGGCCTCAATTGCTATCCAGTTGTGAATCATCAGGCAGAGTTTGCTGAGGCAGCGATATCGGATGCTGCCGACAAAGTGATCGTAGATGGCGCCATAGCCCTAGCATGGACCGCGCTTGACTGGTTCCACGCTCACGGTCGATGAGTATTCCTTCGACAGGGCCTGACGCACAGCCCCGCCGATCCGCCGTGCTCAGCCCCCCGTGGTACGGCCAGCGACTTCGTCGCTGGCAGGGAGTGCCGTCTCGGGTTGGTGCGCCGCAGATGCCTGCCGGCCACGTCTGATGGGGGTGAAATCCTGACGGGTCCGACGGGGTGACTGCGTTGTAAAGACCTATCGGGGGAGCTAATCCTTTGATGGCTGCTTCGTGGAGCACCGCCCGAGTTCGGATCGCTTGTGAGTCGGAGGTGGCCAGTTTTGCCGCCTCACAGGCGTCGTCCCAGCAGGTCTCAATGACGTCACGGATGCGGTCAATGATTGGCCTTGCCCGCCTGGCGATTGATGTAGAAGTCATTGCTGGTGTTAAGCAGCTCGGCAAGACTGCTGCTGCGCTGACCATCGCGCGAAAACGCGATCGCTTGATTCTCATCCCAGCCACGGCCCCGCGCTGTCGGGTCAAGGTCGTAGGCGGGTGTTAGCGAGAACTCAGCCCCGTCCCAGAACGCGGCGTGATTTCTCGCGTGGTCGTCAACATTGCCGATGGCGATGTTGAATGCGACTCGTCGGAACAGCTCTTCGCTGTAGTGCGCCCCGATCTCGTCAAGGAACTCGGGGTAGGTGGCGTAGCGTCCAGTCATTTCCGTGAGCCGGAGCACGGTCAACATAGAAACGGTGTGACGCCGCCCACCGTCCGGTGTGCGGTCAAACCGTTTGACCAGCAACACATGCTTGCCGAGCGACTGTGCCAGCTCATGTTGGGCTGCCCGCATCCCCGATCGTTTGGCAAGGTCAAGCGCGACGGCTTCGGCCTGCACGACCGGCAGAATATCGGTTGTCGACGAGAACTTTGCGATCCACTCGTCACCCACTTCATTGACCAATTGCGCCTTCGGGCGAGCGCCGCCGATGCTGGTGCCGTGACGGAGCGCGAGTTCAAGGTGCGGCGTGAGTGGTTTGCCCTTGTCTATGAGTTCTGCCGCAGTGTGGAGCTCGTCTAGCGTGGCCCGGCTGCCCCGATGTATGTAATCAACCGGTGACGTCGGGAAGTCGAGTGCACCGAAACGGTTCGAGTCGGCGTGCAGCATGCAGACGTGCATCGATGGTTCGTCAACCTTCAACTGCAGTTCCAGTACCCGCTGGCCCCATCGATCCGGGAGTGCGTCCAGCAGCGCGCCGGGGATGGGGAAGTCGGGATTCACTGGCAGCAGTGGGCCGTCCCGCAGGGGAAGATCTGGTCCGATCGGGATGGCGGCAGGGTTGCCCAGGTATGAACGCCCATACCGGAACCCTCGAGGCGGGGTGTCGACGATGCCCGCGACCACCGGCGAAGACTCTCCGGGTAGCCACGTCCACACATACGCTCTAGAAGTCATTGGGCAGCTCCTTCATCGGTGCGACTCGTGCTGGCAGTAGCTCGAGCTGTGCCTGGCGGCTCGGCGCGGGGTGGGCGCGGGCGGCCGACCCGGTGGTGCACAGTGCCGGGATCGATCTGGCGGTGAAGCCGGGCTACTCGGTGCGCGCGGGGGATTTGCTCTACACCCTGCACGCCGAGGATGCCGACCGCTTTGCGCTGGCGCTCGACTCGCTCGACGGCGCACTCGAGTTGGGTGAACCCGGCGCCGCCGTCGCGAGTCGTTTCGGGTGTGGCTGAAGTGGCTGGTGTGACTGGTGGGGCGTGCCCGGGTGGTGAGGCTTGCCCGACTGGCCCGGCTGGCCTGGCTGGCCTGGCTGATGTGGAGAGTGGTGTGCGACAGGCGCTGCTAAGTGGGGAGTTTGGCCAAAACCGGGAATCCACCGGGAAGCGCAGTATCAACTGACCGACGGGGTGAACCAACCGGTACTGTGTGCAAGCGACCAGAAACGAACGCTATTCAGTGTCATTCTGCACGGTCGGGTCGGTGCAGCGGCCAGATAGCATTGAAGAAGTCGAAATGCAGACCAGCTGCGATTCAATGAGGAGGGTGGCGTAATGGCACGCATTGAGGTCGATCGGCTGATGCTTGCTGACGGCATCGACGCCCGTGAAGTACCCAAAGTGCTGCTGCACGACCACCTCGACGGCGGCCTGCGCCCCGCAACCATCATCGAGCTGGCACAGGCAGACGATATCGCCCTGCCCGCTGAAATCCCCGAAGCGCTCGGCGAATGGTTCCGCACCGCGGCCGACTCTGGTTCGCTGGAACGCTATCTCGAAACTTTCGCGCTCACCGTCGCCGTTATGCAAAGTGCAGCGAACCTTGAGCGCGTCGCTCGCGAGGCGGTGCTCGACCTCGCCGCAGACGGTGTCGTGTACGCCGAACTGCGCTGGGCACCCGAACAGCACCAGCAGCGCGGCCTCGACCTCGACGAGGCGGTTGCGTCGGTTCGTGACGGTATCACTGCCGGGATGCAGCTGGCCGCCGAACGCGGCCACGATATTCGCGTACAGCAGCTGATCTGCGCCATGCGCCAGGCCGACCGCTCAGCAGAAATCGCCGAGCTCGCTGTGCGGCACGCTTCGCCCGAACCTGGCGGCGTGTGCGGCTTCGATCTCGCCGGCCCCGAAGCGGGGTTCCCTCCCTCGAACCACCTCGCAGCCCTCGACTACTGCTGCCGGCACTGGCTGCCCGCCACCTGCCACGCTGGTGAGGCTGACGGTATCGAATCGATCACCTCGGCGTTGCGGGATGCGCGCGCACTGCGGCTCGGACACGGCACCCGGCTGATTGACAACATCACGCTCTCGGATGGAGCGGCAGAGCTGGGTGCGGTGGCCCGCTGGGTGCGCGACCGGCGGATCACCGTCGAATCGTGCCCATCATCCAACCTGCAAACCGGTACGCCAAGCCTCGCCGCGCATCCATTCGAGCAGCTATTCCAGCTGGGATTCTCGATGACGGTCAACACCGACAATCGCTTGATGAGTGCCACGAGCGTGAGCCGTGAACTGGCGCTATTGGCAGCCGAGTTTGACTACACCCTCGACGAAGTCGAGCTGCTGCAGCTCAACGCTGCAGAGGGCGCTTTCCTGCCGGTAGCTGAGCGGGAAGCGCTCGCTGAGCGCATCACCCGACGCTGCGAACAATTGCGCCGCAGCTTTCAACCCCCGGCCGCGGCAACGGGCAGAGCGGAATAATGAGCAGCGACAAACGAATCCAAGTACATTTTGACGAGCAGCTGGTGCGGCTCGGCAGCCGAGCCAACACCTGGCAAGAGGCGGTCACCCAATCGGGTGATTTGCTCGTGCAGGCCGGATGCGCGCGGCAGGGCTACCAGCGGAGACTCATTAATGTGATCGACCGGTTCGGGCCCTATATGGTGATCGCCCCAAACCTGGCGCTCGTGCACGCGCAACCGGGCCCAGACGTTGTGCGCAACGGGCTGTCGGCGGTGACGTTCCCCGACGGCGTGAATTTTGAGCACCCGCACTTCGACCCGGTGGGACTTGTCGTGGGAATCACCACCACGAACTCGGCGCAGCATCTCGGAGTGATCGCCGGTGTGGCCACCGCGCTCGAAAACAACCCCGACCTGGTGGTGAGCGCGGTGCGCAGCACACAACCTCAAGACCTGGTGGCGCTGCTGCGCGCCGAACTGCCGATGCTTGAGCTGCACCACTAGCGGCTCGTGTGGGTTGCACAAAGCGAGACCCCGGCTGCGGCGGCAGTGCCGAGCCGGGGTCATGTTGATGGGCGGGGGATCGGGCCCGAGCCGCTAGCCCAGTAGCACCGCCCGCATTGCCGCTGCCGCAGCATCCGCACGCTGCTCAGCCGACGCGCGCCGCTGCGCAACCGAACCCTCACTCGAAGCCGCATCAATATACGACTTAATTTTTGGCTCGGTTCCTGAGGGTCGCACCATGATGCGAGTGTCGTCAGCGAGACGGATGCGCAAAATATTTGCCGGTTCAGCCGCGGTTTCGAAATCAAAAAACTCGGCCACCGGCACGCCACCGATCTCGGTGGGTGGCTGCTCACGCAGTCGGCTCATCGTCGCGCCCAGCTGGTTTGGTTCGTCAAAGCGCACCGAAACCTGCCGGGATGAAAACGCACCGAACCGTTCCGCAAACTCGTCGTCGAGACTGTGTAGCGTGCGTCCCTCGCCGGCCAGCCAGATCGCGAGATCCAGCATCGCGACCGCCGCCGAAATGCCGTCTTTATCGCGCACCTTATCGGGGTCGACGAGATATCCGAGTGCCTCCTCGTAACCAAAAATGATGCCGTCGGCGCGCGAAATCCACTTGAAGCCGGTCTGTGTTTCGACATAGTCGAGGTCGTATGCCTGCGCCACCCGTGACATCGCGGGGGATGACACCAGCGAGGTCGCCAGCGTGCCACCGGTACCGGCCGCCTTTGCTGCCTCAGCAGCGCGCCAACCGAGGAATTTGCCGATATCGTTACCGCCCAGGCGCTGCCACTGGCCGTGCACATCCTGTAGTGCCACCGCTAGCCGGTCGGCGTCAGGGTCGTGGGCAATCACCAGATTGGCGCCAACCTCGTCGGCCTTTGCATAGGCGAGATCGAGCGCACCCGGTTCTTCGGGGTTCGGGAAATCAACCGTGGGGAAGCTGCCATCGGGCTCAATCTGTTCGGCAACCACCGTCGGCTCAGGGATACCGCAGGCTGCGAGCACCCGGCGATAGGTATCCCATCCCACCCCGTGCAGCGGGGTATAAACCACCTTGAAATTCGCGAGCTGTTCGGCATCGAACCGGCCCCGCAAAACCTTCGCGGTTTCGGCCACATAGGCATCAATGACCGACTCATCGGCAATTTCGTAGCCGGCATCGCGCGGCAGCTCGTTCAGGAGTTGGTGGTTTGCGACCCGCTCGATGGCGGCAGCGATCTCGCCGTCGCTCGGCGGCACAATTTGCGAACCGTGGTCATCACCGCCCAAATACACCTTGTAACCGTTGTCCCACTTGGGATTGTGGCTGGCGGTAACCATGACACCGGCGGATGCGTTGAGGTGGCGAACCGCGAAGGCCAGCACCGGAGTGGGCATCATGCGCGGCAGCAGCGTGGCATTAACGCCCGCCGCCTGCATCAACTCGGCCGTATCGTGCGCGTACACATCACTGTTGACGCGTGCGTCGTACCCGATCACAACCGTGGGTGTGCCGGTGCCGTCACGCTCGGCGCGAGCGAGCAAGAAGTCGGCGAAGCCGCGCGCTGCCTGCCCGACCGTCACCCGGTTCATCCGGTTCGGCCCGGCAGCCTGCCGGCCGCGAAGCCCGGCGGTGCCGAAGCTCAAACGCGTTGAAAACCGGTCACGCAGCTCCCGCCACGCCTGCGCGTGCGGGGTGTCGTCGTCCTCGGCGATCGTGATGCCGTGCGGCTCGATCGAGCCGGCCGCATCCAGCAACTGCTGCAGCTCGGCGCGGGTGTCGGGGTCGGGGTCTTGTTCGAGCCAGCGCTGAGCCGCCGCGCGAATTGCGGTCTGGCTGACGCGGTGCAAGGGAATCATGGGCACTCCTATGCGTTCAAAATCGACTGCACGGCTCGAACGAGCAGCGCGGCCAGCTTGGGTTCGGCAGCCTTACCGGCGGCAATCACCTCGGCGTGGTTAAGCGGCGACGGTGAAATGCCCGCGGCGGCATTGGTGATGAGCGACAGGCCCAGCACCTCCATCCCCGCTTCGCGAGCCGCAATCGCCTCGAGCGCGGTCGACATGCCGACAATATCGCCGCCCATCACGCCCGCCATTCGCACCTCGGCCGGAGTCTCGTAGTGCGGGCCGCGGAACTGCACATACACACCCTCATCGAGCTGGTCGTTGGCGTGCACGAGTGCCCGCAGGCGCGACGAATAAAGATCGGTGAGGTCAACAAAGGTCGCGCCCTCGAGCGGGGATGCGGCGGTGAGGTTGATGTGGTCACGAATCAGCACCGGCGTGCCAGGTGCCCATTCGGGATGCAGGCCACCGGCACCGTTCGTGAGCACCATGACCTTCGCGCCCGTAGCAGCCGCGGTGCGCACCGAGTGCACCACCCGGCGCACCCCGTGCCCCTCATAAAAGTGAGTGCGGGCGCCGATAATGAGGGCGTGGTGGCCCGATTCCAGGCGGATCGAGCGCAGCGTGCCCGAGTGCCCCGCCACTGCCGAGCGGCTAAACCCGGGCACCTCTTCGGCCGGAATTACCGCGACGGTTTCGCCGAGTTCATCGGCTGCTTTACCCCAGCCCGACCCGAGCGTCAGCGCAATATCGTGCTGGTCGACCCCCGTGCGTTCGGCCACCACGCGGGCTGCCTGCTGCGCAATTTCAACGGGATCGGCTGCGGGATTGTCGAGCGGATTGGTGAACTGCTCATCTGTCATGCAATAAGCCTACGTAGTTGTGGGATGCGCAATTTCGGAATGCGCTGAAGATTGCTGGCGCACGAAAACGGGGCGCCCGATCAGCAAAAAGTTAATCAGGTTCACCAATGCATCCGGGCATGGCAAAATGAACCCCATGTCGGCAGCAAAGTTCATGGAACGTAAACACCGGATTGTCGTTATCGGCGGTGGCCCCGGCGGCTACGAAGCCGCCCTGGCAGGCGCCCAGCTGGGTGCCGATGTCACCATCGTCGAAGCATCAGGAATGGGCGGCTCGGCTGTGCTCACCGATGTGGTGCCCTCAAAAGCACTCATCGCCTCGGCCGAAGCAGCCACCGCGATCAGCGACGCGGAGGAGCTCGGCGTGCAGTTCTACGTGCGCGACGACCACAACAACCCGCGCAGCAGCGAAGTGACCGTCAACCTCTCCAAGCTCAACCAGCGCATCCTGCGCCTGGCACAAAACCAATCGGATGACATGCGCCGCAACCTCAAAGACCACGGCGTGCGCATTATCGAGGGCTACGGGCGCCTCGACCACGGCGGCGTTGCGGTAGCAACCTCGCCTGGCGGCACCGACTTCGACCGCCTCGAATATGACTACCTGGTTGTCGCGGTGGGTGCCTCGCCCCGCGAACTCGACTCGGCAAAGCCCGATGGCGAGCGCATCCTCACCTGGAAGCAGCTCTACAACCTCAGCACCCTGCCCGAGCACCTAATCGTGGTCGGTTCGGGTGTCACCGGCGCCGAATTCGCATCCGCCTACCGCGCCCTCGGATCGGAAGTGACGCTGATCTCATCACGCGACCGCGTGCTGCCCGGCGAAGACACCGACGCCGCCGATGTGATCGAGGAAGTGTTCAAGCGCGGCGGCATGAACGTGCTCTCGCGCACCCGTGCCGAATCGGTGGTGCGCGACGGCGATGAGGTGGTGGCGACGCTTTCAGACGGCACCGAAGTGCGTGGCTCGCACTGCCTGATGGCCGTCGGTTCGATTCCCAACACGGCCGGGCTCGGTCTTGAGGATGCGGGAGTTGAGCTGACCGAATCGGGACACATCCGGGTCAACCGCGTGGCGCGCACCAGCGTGCCGAATATTTACGCGGCCGGTGACTGCACATCATTCTTCCCGCTCGCATCCGTGGCGTCAGCCCAGGGGCGCACCGCGGTGTTCCACGCCCTCGGTGACCAGGTGCGACCGATCGGGCTGCGGAACGTGGCCTCGAACATCTTCACCTACCCTGAAATTGCCACCGTTGGTTGGCAGCAAAAAGACATCGAAGAGGGCACCCGCGAGGGCCGCGTCTACAAGATTGACCTGGCCAGTAACCCGCGCGCCAAGATGCAGGGCTTCCGCGACGGCTTCGTCAAGCTGATCGCCGGCAACAACCTCGGCACCATCATCGGTGGTGTGATTGTGGCGCCGCGCGCATCCGAACTGGTGTTGGCGCTGTCGATTGCGATCGAGCAGCGCTTGACCGTTGACGAATTTGCGAGCTCGTGGGCTGTGTACCCGTCACTATCCGGGTCGATTGTGGATGCATCCCGGGCCATGCACGTGGTCGACCGCAACGCTTAGCACCCCGGCTGGTTGCGCTGATTGGCCTGCTGACACCATTCAGCAGGTAATCAGCGCATTCCCAGCCACAAATTAAGTGAACGGTGTTTATAATCGTTTGAGTGGCCGGTTGCGGTCACGCCTGTCGCCGACGCCAGGCCGGTCGGATCGACACGAAACGAATCAAATTCGAATCTTTTAGCCGCAGGCCGGGCATGAAAGAGGAACTCTTATGGGTACCCCAATCAACGTCGAACGCATCGAAGAACTGATCAAGGTCGAGGAAGAGAAGCTCAACGCCGCAACGCAGAAGTCGAAGGAATTCTACGAGGCTGCGCAGAAGCACCTCTCGGGCGGTGTCGCATCGTCGTACCAGCTCCACGAGCCGTGGCCCATCTACGTCGAAAAGGGTGAAGGCCCCCGCATCTGGGACGTCGACGGCAACGAATACTACGACTTCCACAACGGCTTCGGCTCGATGGTGCAGGGTCACGCACACCCCGCCATCGGTAAAGCCGTCAGCGACCGTTACCCCATGGGTACGCACTTCGCCGCTCCCACCGAGGACGCCATCGTCGTCGGTGACGAGCTCGCCCGCCGCTGGGGCCTGCCGAAGTGGCGCTACACCAACTCGGGTTCGGAATCGACCATGGACGCGATCCGTATCGCCCGTGCCTACACCGGTCGCGACACCGTGATGAAGATCTTCGGTTCGTACCACGGTCACCACGACACCGTCATGGTTGACATCGGATGGATCCCCGAGCAGGAGATCGGCCCCCGCGACAACTACAAGTCGATCCCTTACGGCGCCGGTGTGCCCCAGGCAACCGTCGACATGACCGTTGCTGTGCCGTTCAACGACGCAGACACCATGGAGAAGCGCATCGAGGCCCTCAAGGCTGAAGGTCGCCTCCCCGCCTGTGTGATCATGGAAGCCGCCATGATGAACCTCGGTGTGGTGCTGCCCGAGCCCGGTTACCTCGAGCGTGTGCGCGAGATCACCAAGAAGCACGGCATCGTCCTCATCTTCGACGAGGTGAAGACCGGTCTGTGCATCGCTCCCGGTGGCGCAACCGAGAAGTTCGGTGTGAAGCCCGACATGGTGACCCTCGCCAAGGCCCTCGGTGGCGGTCTGCCCGCAGGTGCCATCGGTATGAGCGAAGAAGTTGCCGAGGTTGTTGAGAACGGTTCGGTGTACCAGGTGGGTACCTACAACGGTAACCCGCTGACCCTCGCCGCTGCTCGCGCTTCGCTGCTCGACGTGCTCACCGACGACGCATACGCACACCTCGCTCACCTGAACGACCGCATCCTCGCTGGCTGCAACGATGTCATCAAGCGCTACGACCTGATCGCCTACACCGTGGGTATCGGTTCGAAGGGCTGCGTGGTGTTCTCGGACAACAAGGTTGTCGACTACGAGTCGTACATGGAAAACGCCCGCACCGGTGGCCCCCTGGCCGACCTCGCATGGGTGTGGAACATGAACCACGGCATCTTCATGACCCCGGGTCGTGAGGAAGAGTGGACCCTCTCGGTTACCCACGACGACGCCGCAATCGACGCCTACGTCGAGGCCTTCGACTCGCTCGCAGCTGCTCTGCGCGCGTAGTTCTCGCCTCTTCGCAGCGACCCCGCCGGATGCTTGCCGGCGGGGTCGTCCGCGTTTCCGGCGCAGCGGGGCGCCGCGCGCGCTGCGCGCCCCGCTGCGCCCCGCCGCCTTCCTTCGGGTACACCGCAAATGTCGGGGTACACCGCTATAGCGGTGGCTTTGGCTGTTTGCGGTGTACCTGAGCGAGCGGCCACCTTCACAACAGCTCGAATAATGAGCGCCAGTCTGGTGGCTTGACCCGTTTCACCGGCTCGAGGCGAATAAATCCGCGAGGCGGCGGCGCAGATGCTGCGCTTTCAAGTTGTCTACGCAGCCGCCTGAGTAGCCCGGCTGGTTGCTGCAAATCAACCCAGTTCCAGCGCACCACATCCCATCCAAGTTCGCGAAGCCGTGTTTCGCGTTGCTTTTCAGCCATGATCATCGAAGCCGCAGCCTCACTCGATCCGGCGATGCGGTCATATTTAATGCGGCCATCGAATTCGCCGAGCACTCCGAGCTCGGTGCCGAAATCACATCGGGCAACAAAATTGCCATCAGTGTCGAACACGGAAACCTGCTCGAGGCGCAGCGGCACATCATGCTGAATGAAGATGTACCTGCTCCACGACTCGGCAAAACTCTCGGCTCGTTCAGAAGCATGCGCTTCAACCCAACGCAGCAACCTTCGCTGTCGTCGGGGCTCACTGAGATGTTCAAGGCTGGCGCCCTGCCGCAGGGCTGCGTCGGCTGCGGCAAGGAGCTCGTGTGGTCGAACCAGGCTCGCGAGATCTTGAATTGTTCGCTTTAGCGTGGTTACGGGGAGTTGTTGCACAGAGGTAATGTCTTCCGGGCGCAGCTCAGCGCGGCTGACCATCACGGACGGTCGCCGCGAACCAGGGTTTTTGCGGGTCACAGTGATGGGGCCGCGCAATCGTGATGCAAGCATCGGGAGCCCATGAAGTGCTGCGGCACTAATTCCGCTAAGTGTTGACTTCGAGCTGCGGCTGGCAAACCCAAATGCGCGGGCGACGTGATGGATTTCAGTGGTGATCTGCTGCGCATCTGCGGGGTTTGACTCTAGGTAGGTGCCGTGGTGCACGCGGGTGAGTTCGCCGCGGTGGAGCCGCTGCTGAATCTCAAGGCGGAACGGGCTGTCGGGCGGAATCTCTGAGGCCAAATGTAACTGCATGTTGCCAGCCAAGCGGACACTGGCGAGTTTGGGTGGTGCTCCAGGGCTTGCTGTGGAAAACCGGTGGCGGCGGCACCTGTGGAAAACTGCGCTCGCGGTTGCGGCTCGACTTGCGGGCTTGCCGTACACCACAATCGCTCAGAGACACCGGTATTGCGGTGGCTTTCGAGAGTTTCGGTGGCTTTGAGGATGCGGTGGGCGGCAACGCTGCGGTGGGCGGCAACGCGCGGGACCGTGTTGGTGGCAGGGAAGCCGCTGCGGTGGCTTTGAGGATGCGTTGATCTGCCTCGCCCGGCGCGGAGACCGGGTCTCGCCGGGCGAGGCAGAAACTAGTTGAGCGTCACGTGTTTATTCCACGACCGGTGCGAGAGCAGCAGGCATGCTGCCAGCACAACAAACATTCCGAGGAACACGCCAAGCGGCATCACTTCGCGATCGACATTGTTGACGAGATCATTGATCGGGCTGTAGGTGATGACTTCGGGGGTGTTACCGGATGCAAGCGGTGCGAAATCAAAGCCGAGCGGAACCGCCAGGATGCAGACGAACCCGATAACTTGCCCGGCGATCCAGACGCTGATGGCTGCGATCACTGGCCCGCCAAAGCCCATGCGCCCAAGCCTGCCGGCACTGCCAATAGTGGCGGCAAAGGCGTAGTACACCGGCCATTCGAAAAACAGCGCGAGCAGCAGCAGCGGGACAACGACGCCAATCAGCACTGGCATTGGCACGGAGGCGCTGGCTGCCTGGACTAGCGCTCCCATCATGGCGAACGGGTTTGGCTCACTGATTCCCATTGCTTCGGCGGCGGGTGTGTTGGCCAGGCTGAACCATGTCAAGCAGAACAGCAGGAAGGTGACTGCGAGCGTGATAGCGGTGGCGATCGTAGCCCACAGCAGTTTGGTCCAGAAAATCGTTGATCCTTTTACGGGGATCGAGTGGGTGAGATACCCGTTTGCTTGAAAGCTTGAGCGCCAGAAATCTACGGCAAGAATGATCTGTACAGCTGGGATGATGGCCATCAGCGGAAGCAGGGTGAGTAGTACGCCAAATCCGTCGAGCACTGGTATGCGCAGCATCATCAGGATGCATCCGAGCACTATTGATGCTGTGGCTGCGCCGAGCACAGTGGCGAGGATGCCGCGGGTGCGAATGAATTCGTGTTTGAGCAGCTTGGTAATCATCGGTACACCTTCCGAAAAAGTTCGTCGATGCTGAGGCCGTGTTCGGCACGGAGATCGTCTGCGTCTCCGGTCAGCGTGACCTGGCCTTGACGCATCAATACGACAGTGTCGAGTGCGGGTTCGAGGTCGTGGATGAGGTGGGTAGACATGATGAGTAGCGAGTCGGGCTCGAGATTGCGGAGAATGCCCTCGAGAATGCCTTCGCGAGCAGCCGGGTCGATGCCGCTGATCGGCTCATCAAGTAGATAAAGTTTGGCTCGGCGTGACATGGTCAGCGCGATCTGTACTTTTTCGCGCATCCCTTTTGACATTTCGCTAAGTTTCATTGACTCGTCCATTCCGAAGAACGAAATCATGTCGTGCGCTCGACCTCGGTCGAAATCTGCGAAGAAGTCTTGATAGATCTCAAGGCAATAGCGTACGGTTAGCCCGCGAGGGAGGAACTCGCTGTCGGGCAAGAACGCCGTGACGGCTTTGGTTTCTGGTCCGGGGGTGTTGCCGAGCACCCGCACGTCACCGCGGTAGTCGGCGACAACCCCGGCAATGGTTTTCAATAGGGTCGATTTGCCGCAGCCGTTTTCGCCGAGTAGTCCGACGATGCGGCCGGCTGTGAGATCAAGGTTGACACCGTCGAGCGCGGTTGTTTTTCCGTAGTTTTTGTGGAGGTCACGAATCTGGAGGAGTGGTGCGGTCGTGTTCATGGGGCTATCGACTTTCGGGCTCGTCATGGTCATGGCGGTGCCAACTTTCGGTGATGAGCTGCTGTGCTTGGTCTTGGGTGAGGCCGAGGCCTCGCGCGGAGCGGATGTAGTCGTCGGCTGAGGACTGGGCGAGTTCGACGCGGATGCGTTCGATGAGTTCCGTGTTGTCGGTGATGAAACGTCCGGAAGTGCGTTCGGTTCGGCAGAGTTCACGGCGTTCGAGTTCGGTGAGTGCACGCTGAACGGTGTTGGGGTTGACCCCCAAATCGCCGGCGAGTTCGCGAACGGCGGGGATGCGGTTGCCGGGTTGCCATTCGCCGCTGACGGTTCGGCGGGTGAATTCATCGACAAGCTGCGTCCATATGGGGATGCCGGCTTCGAATTCCACGTCACTCCTCTCGTTGTGTTGCTGTATTGAGGCCATAATACAACAACACAATTTGCGGATGCAAGGGGTCCTGTTTCCATCGGCGTCAGGAAACCGCGCGACGGGTAGTGTGAAAAAAGCGCGCGGAGCGGGGCGCGAGAGGATCTCGGGCGCTGGGGTCAAGAAAAAGAGCCCTGGGACAGGCGTATGGCGCAGGCGTAGGCGCCAGGGAAAGGTGGCAGAGACGCCCCGAAAAAAGCGTCGCGCCCGCCGGACGCGAAATCCAGCGGGCGCGACGCGCTAGGGTACAGGGCTACTCGTCGTCGCCCTCAATCTCGAGCAGCACGGTGCCGGCCGAAACCGTATCGCCCACGCTGCCCTGCAGGTTGCGCACCACACCGTCGCGCGGTGCGGGCATGGGCTGCTCCATCTTCATAGCCTCGAGCACACAGACAAGGTCGCCCTTCACTACGCGCTGGCCCTCTTCGACAGCGAATTTCACGATCGTCGCCTGCATCGGGGCAACCACTGCGTTCCCCGAGTCACCGGTTACAGCGCCCTGCGATTTGCGGCGCGGCGCGTGACCGGCCATTGTGCGGCCAACGCCACCGTGCTGCATCCCCGCCGAAATCACCAGCCGCTCGGGCAGTGACACCTCGATGCGCTTGTCATTTACCTCGACAACCACTTCGCGGCGCGAACCCGGCTCAACAATTTCCCCAGCCTCGCCCGACCACGGCTCAATTTCATTGACGTAATCGGTTTCGATCCAGCGCGTGTACACGTCAAAGCTGCCGTTTTCGGCGGTGAATGCCGGCTGTCGCACAACATCCCGGTGGAATGGAATCACCGTCGGCAACCCGGCCACCTCAAATTCGTCGAGCGCACGGCGCGCACGATCCAGCGCCTCCTCGCGAGTTTTGCCGGTGACGATCAGCTTGGCCAGCATCGAGTCGAACGCGCCCGACACCTGGTCGCCCTGGCGCACACCCGAATCGATGCGCACACCCGGGCCCTCGGGCGTGACAAAAGTCGTGATCTTGCCGGGCGCGGGCAGGAAACCGCGCCCCGCATCCTCGCCATTGATGCGAAACTCGAACGAGTGTCCCTCGATCTTCGGGTCGTCGTAACCGAGTTCCTCGCCCTCGGCGATGCGGAACTGCTCGCGCACCAGGTCAATTCCGGTCACCTGTTCGGTAACTGGATGCTCCACCTGCAGTCGCGTGTTCACCTCAAGAAACGCGATGGTCCCGTCACTCGACAGCAAAAACTCGCAGGTGCCGGCGCCCTGATAGCCCACCTCGCGCATGATCTTCTTGGATGCGTCATACACCTGACGCTCCTGCTCGGCAGTGAGGAACGGCGCGGGTGCCTCTTCGACGAGCTTCTGGTTGCGGCGCTGCAGCGAACAGTCGCGGGTGGAAACCACCACGACATTGCCGTGCGCATCCGCCAGGCACTGGGTTTCGAGGTGTCGCGGACGGTCGAGGAATTTTTCGACAAAGCACTCGCCGCGCCCGAATGCGGCGACGGCCTCGCGGGTGGCCGAATCAAATGCATCCGCCACCTCGTGCTCTTCGCGCACCACTTTGAGCCCGCGCCCGCCGCCGCCGAATGCGGCCTTGATGGCCACCGGGTAGCCGACCTCGCGTGCGAATTCGATCACCTCGTCAGCAGATTTCACCGGCTCGAGGGTGCCTGGTGCGAGCGGCGCGCCGACGCGTTCGGCCACGTGACGCGCGGTCACCTTGTCGCCGAGCGCCTCGATGGCTTCGGGGGAGGGGCCGATCCAGATGAGTCCGGCGTTCTGCACGGCGCGCGCAAACTCGGGGTTTTCGCTCAAAAATCCATAACCGGGGTGGATCGCATCGGCGCCACAGCGGCGGGCGACCGACAGGATTTTCTCGATCACGAGGTAGGTGTCGGCACTCGTTGTGCCGCGCAGCGCGTAGGCTTCGTCGGCCAGCCGCGCATGGGGTGCATCGCGGTCTTGGTCGGCGTACACGGCCACCGAGGTGATCCCGGCGTCGCGTGCGGCGCGGATAATGCGGACTGCGATTTCACCGCGGTTGGCGATGAGCAGTTTGGTAATTCGGGCCATAGTCACCAAGCCTATTCAGACTTTCCCGGTGGGTGTTATTCAAACCACACAAAGGTGGATGCGGTCTATTGCTGAAACCTGCAAAACATTCCGGGGTGGCACGATGGTCACATGGAGATCGTTGCAGCAGCAGATGGTTCATCACTCGGTAATCCCGGCCCCGCAGGCTGGGCATGGGTGACCGCCGAGGGGGATTGGCGGGCCGGTGGGTGGCCGCGCGGCACCAATAATCAGGGCGAGTTGATGGCCGTGCTCGACCTGTTGCGCGCGACCGAAAAGCTGGATGCATCCCTGCGCATCCTGTGCGACTCGCAGTACGTGATCAATTCGGTTACGAAATGGATGCCCGGATGGAAGCGTCGCGGATGGAAAAAATCTGACGGTAAGCCGGTGCAAAACCGCGACCTGCTGGAACAGATTGATGCGGCGCTCGCGGGGCGCAAGGTGTCGTTCGAGTGGGTGCGCGGGCATTCGGGGCACGATCTCAATGAGCGCGCCGATGACTACGCGCGTGCTGTGGCGACGGCCTATCAGCGGGGTGTCGAGCCTGAAACCGGTCCCGGCCTGGGTGAGGGCCGGGGTGCGGGCAGTGCTGCTGGTGCTTCGCGCGCCGGGGCGGCGGATGCTGATGGTGCGGCGGGTGCAGACGGTGCTGGTGGTCTGGAACGCGTCTCCGACCCCGCGTCGGCGGCCTCGAAACGCGCGGGCTCGGAACGCGCGGGCTCGGAAGGCGCTGCCCGAACCGTGGCGGGCGGCGAGGGCGCCTCGCTTGATGCGGCGCTTTTTGACCTGGATGACGAGTCGTTTGCGGCGGATACGAGTGCCGCGGCTGTCGCCGAGCTGCGGAGACTTGAGGCCGACAGCGCTGGCCGCGAGCATCCGGATTTTGAGCGAGTGGGTCCGGTGCTTGCCGGCGACCCCGAGCTGGTGCGCGTTTTGCTGGTTGGGTCGGGGATGGCGGTCGTGCGCTCGCAGATTTCCGGGCGCGAACGCACATCCGTGTGGCAGCTGACCGATGGGGGCGACTTCCAGCGCTGGCTGTTGCGCCTGCGCCACCAGTCGTAGCCGCGCCGCTACGCCGTGGCGGCGGCGCGCGCTCTGCGCCGCATGCCTGCCGCCGCTTCGCCGCCCGTGCCGCGTCCGCATCCCGCCGCCCGCGCCCCTACGTCCGCACCGCATCCGCCGCCGCTCGAGCCGGCTCTACTCGCGATCTGTGTGGGTTCGCGTCATTTGTATGTGGCAGAGCACACACATTTGACGCGGAGGCACACACGAGGTGAAAGAGGTGGCGGCGCAGAGGCTGCGTGCGCAGGGGCTGCGTGCGCAGGGGCTGCGTGCGCGAGGCGAAAGAGGTGGCGGCGTAGAGGCTGCGTGCGCATTCCTGCGCGCGCGAGGCGAGTAAGTAAGCGAGGCGCGCAAGCTCAGCGTGTATCCGGCAGCGGCTGTGACAAAATAACTTGGTTACGCGCCGCACGCGCCGCACGCGGCGAACAAGCCAAAACGCCGACCGGCGCGGCTCGCACTAGTTCCGATCCCACAAGGATGCACATGCTGGGCAAACTGCTCATTCGATACCTCCGCAGATACCGGCTCTTTGTCGCCGGCGTCCTCGTCTTTCAATTCGTGCAGGCACTCGCGGCACTGTATCTACCGACGCTCAACGCCGACATCATCGATAACGGTGTGGCCAAGGGCGACGTCGGCTACATCTGGCGAGTGGGTAGCTTCATGCTGCTGATCGCCTTTGTGCAAATCGTGAGCAACATCACCGCCATCTACTGCGCCTCGCGCGCCGCGATGGGCGTCGGGCGCGATATTCGCCGCGACATTTTCGAGCGGGTATCCGAGTTCAGCGAGCGCGAGGTGAGTCATTTCGGCGCCGGTTCGCTCATCACCCGCAACACCAATGACGTGCAACAGATTCAGATGCTCGCCCAGTTCGGCATGATCATGCTGGTGTCGGCGCCGATGCTGGCAATCGGCGGCGTGATTATGGCGCTGCGGCAGGATGTTGGCCTCAGCTGGCTCATTGCGGTGGCCGCTCCCGTGCTGATCGCCATCGTGGGTGTTGTGGTCGGGCGAATGATCCCGCTTTTCCGCTCGTACCAAGACCGAGTGGATGCGATCAACCGAGTGCTGCGTGAGCAGCTCACGGGTATCCGCGTGGTGCGCGCATTCGTGCGTGAAGATATCGAGCGCGAACGATTCCGTGAAGCGAACCAAGACATGGCCGATGTGGGGCAGCGCATCGGAAACCTTTTTGTCGCCGTATTTCCCGCCGCATCCCTGGTGATGCAGCTGACGATCGCTGGGGTCATCTGGTTCGGTGGTATTCAGATCAACAACGGCGATGTCGAGGTCGGCACGCTCTTTGCCTATATCGCCTATGTGACGCAGATTTTGATGGGCGTGATCATGGTGAGCTTCATGACCACGATGATCCCGCGCGCGGCGGTGTGTGCCGAGCGTGTCGGTGAGGTGCTCGCAACCGACACCTCGCTGGTGATGCCCGAAAACGGTGTGCGCGAGCTGCCCGAACCCGGCGCGATCGAGTTCGCCGGGGCGGGGTTCGCGTATCCCGGTGCCGAGCATCCGGTGCTTGGTGATATTTCGTTCCGCGTGCATCCGGGCCAGACCGTCGCCGTGATCGGATCGACGGGCGCCGGTAAAACGACGCTGGTGAATCTCGTGCCGCGCCTATTCGACGTCACATCGGGTGCCGTGCGCGTTGGCGGGGTGGATGTGCGTGAGGCCGACCCGGCCGCGCTGTGGGATGCGATTGGGCTGGTTCCGCAGCGTCCCTATCTATTTGCTGGCACGGTGCGCTCGAACCTCGAGTTTGGTTGCTCGGATGCGACCGATGAAGAACTGTGGCGGGCGCTGGAGATTGCGCAGGCTGCCGAGTTTGTGCGCGAACTTGATGGTGGCCTGGATGCACCGATTTCGCAGGGCGGCACGAACGTGTCGGGCGGTCAGCGCCAGCGACTATCAATTGCCCGCGCGATCATTCACGAACCGCAGATTCTGGTGTTTGATGATTCGTTCTCGGCGCTTGACCTGGTGACGGATGCGCAGCTGCGGCAGGCGCTGTGGCGGGAGCTTCCCGAGGTGACAAAGCTCGTGGTCGCGCAGCGCGTATCCACCATCACCGACGCCGATCAAATCGTGGTGCTGGAGGACGGCGCCGTGGTTGGTCAGGGAACGCATGACGAGCTGCTCGCATCGAATCCCACCTACCAAGAAATTGTCGAGTCGCAGCTCGGAGCGGAGGTGGAGCGATGAGTCAACAACAAAACAAAACGACCTCGCATGACGACGAGTTTGACGAGGCGGCAACCGCTGCATCCGCTGGCTGGGGTGCGGGTGACACTCGCCCGGCCAAAAATTTTTGGCCGAGTTTTAAACGCCTATTGAGTTTGCTTGCGCCCTGGCGCTGGCAGATCGCGCTCGCGACCCTGTGCGGTGCCGGCTGGGTGGCGCTGTATGTGCTCGGCCCGAAGCTGCTGGGTGAGGCAACGAACATCATCTTCGAGGGCGCGATTTCGAGTCACTTGCCGGCGGGTGTCTCGAAAGAGCAGCTCGCGGCCAGCCTCGAAGCCGAGGGGCAGCACGAGTTTGCGCAAATGCTGCAGGCGATGCATATCGTGCCCGGTGAGGGCGTTGATTTCACCCGGCTTGGCACAGTGCTGTTGTGGGTGGTGTTCATCTATCTCATCGCCAATACGCTCGACTACCTCTCGGGATACATCCTCAACCGCGTGGTGGTGCGGGCAATGTATCGACTGCGCGATCGGGTGGAAGAAAAAATCCACAGCCTGCCGCTCAGCTACTTCGACAAGGTCAAGCGCGGTGAGTTGCTCAGCCGCGTCACGAACGATGTCGACAACATCACCAACTCGCTACAGCAGTCGCTCATTTATGCGCTCACATCGCTGCTCACCGTGCTCGGTGTGCTGGTGATGATGTTCAGCATCTCGTGGCAGCTGGCGCTGGTGGCGCTTGTGGTGTTGCCGATCACGGGCGTGATTTTTGCGGTCATCGGGCCGAGATCGCAGCGCAATTTCCGCACCCAGTGGCAAAAGACCGGTCGCCTCAATTCGCGTGTCGAAGAGTCGTTCTCGGGCCACGCGCTGGTGAAGGTGTATGGCCGCGGCGACCAGGTGCGCGCCGCGTTTAACGAAGAAAACGATGCCGTGTACGAGGCCTCGTATAAGGCGCAGTTTTTGTCGGGTTCGATGATGCCGCTGATGCAGTTTGCCGGCAATCTGTCGTATGTCGGCATCGCGGTGCTCGGTGGTCTGCAGGTAGCGAGCGGCCAGCTGCGGCTGGGCGATGTGCAGGCGTTTATTCAGTATTCGCAGCAGTTCACGCAGCCGCTGGCGCAGCTGGGTGGGATGGCCGCAACCGTGCAATCGGCGACGGCTTCGGCCGAGCGCGTGTTTGAAACGCTCGATGCTGAGGATGAGCCGGCGGATGCTGTGGATGCGCCCGAGCTGGTGCCTGGGCCCGGTGAAATTGAGTTCCGCGATGTGCAGTTCTCGTATGTTCCCGAAAAGGAACTGATTCGCGACCTGTCGTTCGCGGTGCATCCGGGCCAGACCGTGGCCATTGTGGGGCACACAGGTGCCGGTAAAACAACGCTCGTGAACTTGCTGATGCGGTTCTATGACGTTGATGGCGGCGAGATTTTGCTTGACGGGCAAAACACTGGTGAGCTGCGTCGGCGTGAGGTGCGCGCTCGCACCGGAATGGTGCTGCAGGATCCGTGGCTTTTCCAGGGCACGATCCGCGAAAACATTCGCTATGGTCGCCAGTCGGCAACGGATGAAGAAGTGCTGGCGGCTGCGAAGGCGACCTTCGTTGACCGCTTCGTGCACTCACTGCCGGACGGTTACGACACGGTGCTTGATGAGGATGCATCGAATGTGTCGGCTGGCGAGAAACAGCTGATCACCATTGCGCGAGCGTTCGTGGCGAATCCGGCGGTGCTGATTTTGGACGAGGCGACCAGCTCAGTCGACACGCGCACCGAGCTGTTGCTGCAGCAGGCGATGGCTGCGTTGCAGGAGGGGCGCACGAGCTTTGTGATTGCGCACCGACTTTCGACGATTCGTGACGCTGATCTCATCCTGGTGATGGCGCAGGGTCGCATTGTTGAGCAGGGCACGCATGCTGAGCTGCTCGAGCTCGATGGTGCGTATCGCGAACTGTATGAATCACAGTTTGAGCGCGCGATGGTGGATGAGGGCGAGCTCGACGCTGGAAGTTCGGTCGATGGTTCGCACACCCCAGGCACCCCCGGAGTTGAAAACGATTCGCAATAACGTTAGGCTAATTCCGCACGAGGTTCGAGGGGGACCAGATCGTGTAAACCGGCCCGCAGCGATAAGCGCGGGCCGGTTCGCTTTTCCGGGCCGGCAGGCGTTCGCGGCCGGCATGCGTTCGCGGCCGGCAAACGTGAGTTCAACGGAAGATTTTGGGCCCAGGATGGCTGTAGCCGCATCCTGGACCCAAAATGTTCCGCGGACCTCCTCGCTCTAGCTCGCCGCGCCCGCCCGATTCCAAAACTCGTCCCAGCGAACCCCGAGCTCGCCGGCAAGCTGGCGCAGCGTCGGCAGCGAAATACCGATCACCGTCGAGGGGTCGCCAGCAATGCGCTCGATGAACGCGCCACCCAGCGAATCGATCGTGAACGCACCCGCCACCTGCAGCGGTTCACCGGACGCAATATAGGCGTCGATTTCGTCATCGCGCAGATCATCAACAAACGTCACCTCGGCCGACTTCACTGCGCCAACACCCGCATCGCCGTCATGGCCTGCGCGGCGGTCGACCAGCCAGTGCCCCGACCAGAGCGTGCCGGTGCGGCCCCGCTGCATCTGCCAGCGCTGACGCGCCACCTCGGGCGTGTGCGGCTTCCCATAGATTTTGCCGTCGAGCTCAAACATCGAATCGCCGCCGAGCACAATGCCGTCGGGGCAGTCGTCGCCATCAGCCACGGCGAGCGCCTTGGCCCGCGCGAGGGTCAGCACCGTTTCGGCAGGCGACAGTTCGCCGGATCCGGCGAGCACCGCATCCTCATCAACCGAACTCGGACGCACGATCGGTTCGATGCCGGCGGCGCGCAGCACCGCGAGGCGGGCGGGGGAGGTGGACGCAAGAATAAGTTGCATGGGCACCAGCGTAGTCAGCCTGGCCAGTGCGCGGCGCGGCTACCCTGGAAGCGTGAACGAAGAGCAAGAACTTACCGTCGACGATCTCGTCGAACTCGAGATTGGCGATGTCGCGCATGGCGGCATCTTCGTCGCCCGGCACTCGTCAGGTCGGGTGGTGTTTGTCTCGGATGCGCTGCCGGGCGAGCGGGTGCGCGCCCGCATTACCGAGGTGCGCAAACGCCATGCCCGCGCTGCCACGGTTGAGGTGCTCGATGCATCCACAGAACGTCAGGAGCATGTGTGGCCGGCGGCATCGCTCGACCGCGCCCCCGAAGACCGGGCGGGAGGGGCCGAATTTGGTCACCTGCTGCCGAGTTTCGGGCGCGAACTCAAACGCCGAGTGCTGGCCGACGCGCTTTTTCGGTTTGGTGGGCTCGATCCCGAGGACCGGTTGATTCGCGAGCTTGAGGTGGATGCACTGCCCGGCGATGATGAGTCGCGCGGCACCGGTTGGCGCACTCGCATCACTCTGCACATGGATGAGGCGGGCCGGGTTGGGCCGTTCGCGGCGCGCAGCCACCGCGTGGTTGATGTCGACTCGTTGCCGCTGGCGACTCCGGCGATTGAACAGCTCGCACTCGAGCAGGTGCGCGCCGGCGGACGCGGCAGCGGACGGATCGACTTTGCGGCGCCCGCCGACGGTTCGGCGCGGATGCGTGTGCTGCTTGACGGGCGCGAGCCGCGTGCCGCGGAGACGCTTGTCGAACGGGTTCACGATCACGAGTTTGTCGTGTCGGAGGCGGGGTTTTGGCAGGTGCACCGCGCCGCTGCGACCGCGCTATATGACGCGGTGCACGACATGGTTGATCCGGCGCGTTTCGACCCCGAGGCCGGCAACCTCGACCTCTACGGCGGGGTGGGTCTGTTTGGCGTGGCGCTGGCTGAGCTGGGCGGGCCGGTGACGAACCTCACTTCGGTGGAGGCGGTGGATACCGCCACCGAACTCGCCGCACGAAACCTGGCCGATTGGCAGTACGCCGCGGCCGTGACCGGGCGGGTTGACCGATTTTTGCGGGCCCTGCGCGACGATGCTGATGGGGCTGAGCGCGCGGCGCTGCGTCGCGGCACCGTGGTGCTTGATCCGCCGCGTTCGGGGGCTGGTCGGCAGACGATCGAAGCGCTGGCAGAAATCCAGCCGGCGCAGATCGTGTACGTTGCCTGCGACCCGGTTGCGCTTGCCCGGGATGTGGCACTGTTGCGCGAGCGCGGATACCGGCCGGTTCGGATGCGCGCGCTCGATTTGTTTCCAAATACGCACCACCTCGAGACGGTCGCGCTGTTCACCCGCGACGCCGAATAGGGCTCGCGGCGCGGCGCGCGGGGATGCTCCGCACCCTTGCGCTCCCACCTAGGCAGATTTGTGTGGGTTCGCGTCAACTGTGTGTGTTTTGCCACGTACAAATGACGCGAACCCACACAAAACCGGGATAGAGCGTGCGGGAGTTGGGCTTTCCGTGGCGGTGCCCGCGCCCGCACGCATCCGCACCGCACGCGCCGTCGCTGGCCGCGCACTCCGCTGCCCACCGCGCATCCCGCCGCTCGCCGCGCATCCCGCCACCTAGCTGGATTTGTGTGGGTTTGCGTCAACTGTGTGTGTTTTGCCACGTACAAATGACGCGAACCCACACAAAACTAGGATGGGTGTGGGGCGTGTGAGCGTGGTGAGCGCTAGGGGTGGGGTGCGGCGGCGCTCGCACGCGCCGCGCGCCAGCGCTACAGCTGCGGCGGCAGCGGCGAGGCCGGCAGCGGCTCCTGCACGCCGGTTTGTCCGGCGCCAACATTGCCGGTCAATTCGCGCAGCGCCTGGGCAACCGTCACCACATTTGGCACGTCGTGCAGCTGCAAACGCGCGCCATTGACCGCATCCAGCACCACATCACCCGAACCAAAAAGACGCTGCCAGCCGTTCTGTTTGAGCGTCACGCGCGCAACGTGATGGTGCGGCATCTCACGCTTTTTGACGCCGAGAAACCCGTGCCGCTGCACCGTTTTCACGGTGGTAATCACCACCCGATGCCGCAGCCAGCCAATAATCGGCAGCAGCCCGAGCAGCACCGCAACCACCGCCGCGATCGCCGCCCACATCAGCCAGCTGCCACCGTCGCGCAGCCCGCGCATCGCGTAACCAATGAACCCGGTGGCACCAATCAGCACCAGGCTCGGCAGGATGAGTCCGCGCCCGTGCAGGTGCAGGGTCGCCAGTCGCCACTCACTCATTGCTCGTCCTCAGCTTCCGCAGGGCGAGGCTCAGCTTCCGTGCGGCGCGAATCAGCTTCCGCAGAACGCACATCGGCTTCCGCGGGGCGCACATGCTCAACATCGCCCACCGACACGCTGTGCAGTTGGCCCTGCCCGTCCCGCACCTCAAGCCGCCCAAGCGCATCCACCCCAATCGCGCGGCCACGCAGCGCGGTGCCGTCGGCGAGCGTCACCGCCACATCCGCACCGATCGTGCTGCAATGGCGCCGCAGTTCATCCCGCAAGCCGGATGCATCCGCATCGCCATCCGCATCCGCAAGCGCCGTGAGGCGACGCGCGATCGCGCGAATGAGCTCGGGAGCAAGATCGAGCGGATCAACCGCAACGCCCTTCAACTGCAGCGAGGTCGCCTGCTCGGTCGGAAGCTGGTCTTCGGGGATGCGCGTGTTTACGCCGATGCCGATCACGCAGGCAAACGCGCGCCCGCCATCAACAACGCCCAGCAGCTCGCCGAGAATACCGGCCACCTTCGCGCCGTCGAGCTGCACATCATTGGGCCATTTGATGCCGATGTGATTGGCGACGATGCGGCTCGCCAGCACCTCGCGCAGCGCCAGCCCCGCGCTCAGCGACACCCAGCCCATCGCGCGTTGCGCGGCCGATGCGGGAAACTCGGCGTACACCGATAGCGCCAGCGTGCATCCCGGGGGCGCGATCCACTCGCGATCAAGCCGTCCCTTGCCGGCCGTTTGCGAGGTGGTGGCAATCGCGTAGAACGGCGCGAACTGTTCGTGTTTGTCAACGAAACGCTCGTGAAACAGCGCGTTGGTTGAGGCGAGTTCGGGATGCACCTCGAGTGTGCTGGATGCAGACAGCTCGGTGAGCGCGATGGTGCGGACGGTGACGGTCATTGAAGATCCTGCTCGGCTACTCGGTGGGCGTACTGTGCGCATTGTCTCGCATCTGTGGGCGCATCCGGGTTCGCGTCGCCGGGGGCGGGGGAGATTTATTGCTGGCGGGGGATGCGCCACCTGACCAGCTTTGTAGGAATCCTCAAGAAATCGGCTGCTGGATGCATGGGTTGCGCCACACAATTCATCCTGTCGCTGTGTAGATTGGTGACGATGAACGACTACCTCGACGACGAAGCGGCCATTGACCTCAGCACCGCCGGCCGCATCCGCGACCTAAAAGACCGCCACGCGGAGGCGGTCACCGACGCCGAAGTGCGCGCGGCCGAAAAGCAGCACGCCAAGGGTAAAAACACGGCGCGCGAACGCATCCTGGCGCTGCTTGACCACGGCTCGTTCGTGGAAATCGATGAGTATGTGCGACACCGCACCACCGCATTCGGGATGGATAAAAACCGTCCCTACGGCGACTCGGTGATCATCGGCACCGGCACCATCCACGGCCGCAACGTCGCGGTCTACTCACAAAATTTCACCGTTTTTGGTGGGTCGCTCGGTGAGGTTGCCGGCGACAAAATCATCAAAATCATGAAGCACGCCCTCAAAACCGGTGTGCCGATTATTGGCATTCTCGACTCGGGTGGTGCGCGCATCCAAGAGGGCGTGATCGCGCTCGGTAAATATGGCGAGATTTTCCGACTCAATACCGCCGCATCCGGGGTTATTCCACAGATTTCAATTGTGATGGGGCCGGCCGCCGGTGGTGCCGTGTACTCGCCAGCGCTCACCGACTTCGTGATCATGGTCGACAAGACCAGCCACATGTTTGTGACCGGGCCGGATGTGATTAAAACCGTCACCGGTGAAGATGTCGGGATGGAAGAGCTCGGCGGCGCGCTCGCACACAACCGCACCTCGGGTGTTTCGCACTATCTCGCGAACGACGAGGATGATGCGCTCGATTTTGCGCGACACCTGCTGTCGTATCTGCCCGACAACAACCTCTCTGATCTGCCGACCTACGATGCTGATGTTGAGCTCGAGGTGACCGATGCCGATATGAAGCTCAACGAAATCGTCCCCGACTCGCCCACGCAGCCCTACGATGTGCTCACGGTGATCGAATCGATCGTTGATGACGGCGAGTTTTTGGAGATCCAGTCGCTGTTTGCCCCGAACGTGGTGGTGGGTCTGGCACGCATCGAAGGATCGCCGGTGGGGATCATCGCCAACCAGCCCAAACAGATGGCCGGCACGCTCAACATCGACGCGGGCGAAAAAGCGGCGCGTTTTTTGCGGATGTGTGACTCGTTCTCGATTCCGATTGTGACGCTGGTGGATGTGCCCGGTTACCTGCCCGGCACCGACCAGGAGTGGTCGGGTGTGATTCGCCGCGGCGCCAAGCTGCTGTATGCCTACGCCGAAGCGACGGTGCCGCTGGTGACGGTGATTTTGCGCAAGGCTTATGGCGGTGCCTACATCGTGATGGGGTCGAAGCAGCTGGGTGCTGACATGAACTTCGCCTGGCCCACCGCCGAGATCGCGGTGATGGGTGGTCAGGGCGCGGTGAATATTTTGTATCGCCGCGAAATTAAGGCCGCCAGCGACAACGGTGAAGACCCGGTGGCGCTCGGGAAAAAGCTTGCCGATGAGTACACCTATGAGGTGGCGTCGCCGTATTTGGCGGCCGAGCGCGGCGAGATCGACTCGGTGATTGAGCCGGCGAGCACGCGGGTGATGGTGACCAGGGCGCTGCGGTCGCTGCGGTCGAAGCGCGCCTCGCTGCCGCCGAAAAAACACGGAAACATCCCGCTGTAATGCCGAACGTGAAGCGACCGAATGTTGCGATTCCCGACCTCGATCTGAGCGACTCGCTGTCGCCGGGCGAGGCGCAGCTGCTGCGGGGGAATCCCACCGATGATGAGCTTGCCGCGGTGGCGGCGACGCTGGCGGTGCTGTTTGCTGACGGCGTGCAGGTCGACCGGCCGCGGGATGCGGTGGTCAAGCTCACGCCGTGGGAGCTGAGCCGGCGCGCGCTGCGTGGCGGTGGCGGGTCGGGCGACCCCTTCGGCGGACGCTACCGGCTGTAGCCGGCTGTTTTGTGCTGCCGGCTCTGTGCTGCCGGTTGCGCAGTTCTGCCGGCTAGGGGCCGACTCCCGGGGCGTGCTGCGGATTTTTGTTTCCTGGCCTCAGAAATTTGGCTGCAAAACTGCTGGCTGAAACGTTTCAAACGGCAGGAGGCGCTGTTTTTGCAGCCTAAAAACAATTCTCCGTCCGAAAGTGCAGCCAGGAAACAAAATTCTGCAGGGGGATGCAGGGGATGCAGGGGCAGCGGATGCAGGGGTGCGGCAGGTCTGGGTCTGGATGCAGGGAATGCAGGGCGCAGGACGCAGGGGGGATGCGGCACGTCACGCGGCAGCACCGGCCAGCGCCTGCGACGTACAAAACTCGCTAGCTGACGCGGTGGGGCGCGTACACCCACCAGCGGTAGAGCAGGAACCGGAAAACAGAACCAACCCCAATACCGATGAACTTCGCGATGTTGTCGGCGGCCACCGAGGTCATCCCGAGCAGATAGTGCGAAATCCACAGCGGGATGAGGCCAATCACCATCCCGGCAAGGCTCACCAGGAAAAACTCAACCGCCTCGCGGGTCGCTCCATCGTCGCGTCGCTGTTCGCGGAAGGTCCAGAGCCGGTTACCCACCCAGTTCCACAAAATCGCGACGATAGTCGCGATGATGGTTGCCCACAGCGGCCCCCAACGCCAATCATCCGGTGACAGCACGGTGCTGCGTAGCAGGTTGAACACACCAAAATCGACGATGACGCCGGTGCCGCCCACCAGCCCAAATTTCAACAGCTGCGAGAACAACTGGCGAAACCACGGCCAGCTGAATTGGCGTGGCTGATCACCGGGATGCGCGGCAGAGTCGGCGGATGCGGCGGCGATAAGTGCGATGGGGCCCGTATTTGGAGACCGTCGATCGTGCCAGTGATACGGCTGAGCGGGCTCGCGCTGAGCCTGGCGGCGCTGATCGTTCGGTTTTTGCACAGGAGAATCTTTCAGGGGTGCTTTGGCAAACAAAATAGTTGGCCGGTGACTCGTTGCAGCCTAGTCGCCAAAGGTGATGCTCGCACTGTGCCCAGCCACACTTCCGCAAAACGTTAGCTACGCGCAATCTGCTTCGGTGGCTGACACCGTGTCCAATAAGCTCGCGAGACTCTCGAAGCTGGCCGAGCGAGGGTATGGGAACCAAATAGTAGCCTGAGGATGCCAAAGCGAGCAGCAAAACAGTCCGGTTATCAATCAGGTGATTAAAGAGATGAGGAACAGTGGGAAGTGAGCGGGGTTTGAGTTAATGACTGCTCGTGAATCTCTCTTGCGGAGGTCTGCCGCGCTCTTGTTGGGGGCGTCGCTGTTGCTGGCGGGGTGCGCATCTTCAAACTCTGCAGATCCATTACCGACCGGTACGGATTTGTGGGCCGGGGAGCCGATTGTGGATGCGCAGAGCGCGAAGCGGGTGATCTCGAGTGTGCTTATTGAACTTATCGAGCTTGCTCCTGAAGATCAGATGCTTCCTGCGGAGTCTCAGGCTCCGAAACCTGGGACAACGCCACAGTATTTAGTGTCGTGCAGCGAGCGCAATCACTATTACTATCCCGCGGCGACCGCGGTGTTCTTCAAGGATGAGGCGTCAGCTCGGGCCTATGAGTCGGTGGTGCGTGAATATCTGGGGTCTCAGGATGGGTGGGAGGCGCGGCAGGTGACGAACTCCACCGGCGGTATTGAGACGGTCTTTGTTTCGGCGAATCGTATTGTATTGACGGTTGAATACGATACGTATCGAGGGCGGCAAGAAGTGGTTATCTGGGTTGACGGTCCGTGTTTTCCGATGCCGGAAGATTTCAACTCCAATGTTGAACAAATCTAGAGCCGGGTCGTTGAACAACCCGGTGACCACGCAACGTTCCGCCTAGCGTCCCCATTCCTCGCACGCACCCGGCCAGCCGCCGCATCCCGGCCAGCTCTCCATCACGCCAACCCGCCCGGTGGCAGAATAGAGCGCAGGATCATCCACCCCGCAGCGAAAGGCGATGCACGATGCCCGTACCCACAGTAGGCGTGATTGGTGGCGGACAACTCGCCCGCATGATGGTGCCGGCGGCATCCGCGCTCGGTATTGAGATCCGCGTGCTGGCCGAGGCAGAAGGTTCATCAGCGCGGCTGGCCGCGACCGCAGTGGGTGACTACAAAGACATTGAAACCGTGCTGAAGTTCGCCCGCGAAGTCGACGTCGTCACCTTCGACCACGAGCACGTCCCGCAGGAAGTGTTGCGGGCCATGACCGCCGAATCGATTGCCGTGCATCCCGGACCCGACGCGCTCATCGCGGCACAAGACAAGCTGCGGATGCGCGAAATGCTGGCCGAACTGGGCGCACCGATCCCCGAGTGGGCGGCGGTGGCTTCACCCGAACAGCTGCAGGCGTTCATCGACGCCCACGACGGCGCGGCGGTGCTAAAAACCCCGCGCGGCGGCTACGACGGCAAGGGCGTGCGCATCGTCACCAGCGGTGATCAGGCCGCCGACTGGTTTGCACAATTCGACCAGCTGCTCGTCGAAGAGCGCGTCGATTTTCGCCGCGAACTCGCACAGCTGGGTGCGCGTCGTCCCAATGGTGAACTGCGGGTATGGGATGTGGTCGAAACCGTGCAGCGCGACGGCGTATGCAACGAGGTGTACGCACCGGCACCCTCGGCAACACCACGGATGCGTGAGGTTGCGGCCGAAATCGCCAAACAGGTGGCCGAAGGGCTCGGCATCACCGGCACCTTCGCGGTCGAAATGTTTGAAACCAGCGACGACCGGCTGCTCATTAACGAGCTGGCGATGCGCCCCCACAACTCAGGGCACTGGACCATTGACGGCTCGATCACCAGCCAGTTCGAGCAGCACCTGCGCGCGGTGCTCGACTGGCCGCTGGGCGCAACCGACGCGATCGCCAAGCACGCCGTGATGGTGAACATCCTCGGTGGCCCGCAGCACGAGGCAATCACCGACCGGTTCGCAAAAGTGTGGCGCACGCATCCCGCAGTGAAACTGCACACTTACGGAAAATCGGCGCGCCCCGGCCGCAAGGTCGGCCACGTGACCATGATTGGTGATGACCTCGATGAGGTCGTGTACCAGACGCGCGCAGCATCCGAACTTTTTGACGACCTCGACGACTAGTTCGGTAAGCAGCGACAACTCATGCACAGCCAACAAGACGGGAGCGAATCGATGACGGCAGCCGGGCCCCAGGTGGGCATCATTATGGGATCGGATAGTGACTGGCGCGTCATGCACGAGGCCCACGACATCCTCAACGAGCTCGGTGTTGCCGCCGAAGTTGAGGTGGTGTCAGCCCACCGCACCCCCGACAAAATGGTCGAATACGCTCGGTCGGCGCGCGCTCGCGGCGTGCAGGTGATCATCGCCGGTGCCGGTGGCGCGGCACACCTGCCGGGCATGGTCGCGTCGATGACCACGCTGCCGGTGATCGGCGTGCCGGTGCCGCTCAAATATCTTGACGGGATGGATTCGCTGCTGTCGATCGTGCAGATGCCCGCCGGTATTCCGGTGGCGACGGTGTCGATTGGCGGCGCAAAAAACGCCGGAATTTTGGCGGCCAGGATGCTCGGCGCATCCGACCCGGAAATCGCCGACCGCCTGCAAAAATATGCCGACGGCCTGACCGCGATGGTTGCCGACAAAAACGCGGCGCTGCAGGCACAGCTTGATGTCTAACGCGCTGCCGCTCAAGCATCCCGACACCAGCTCGCCGGCACTGATGACGCGGCGGGCCTGGTGGCTCGTATTTGCCAACCTGGTGATTCCAGGCATCGGGCCACTGCTCGCAGGTAACCGCCGTTTTGGTCGAGCGGCGCTGCGCGTGTGGCTGGGGGCGATCGTCACCCTGATCGTGGTGCTGGTGCTCGCACTGGTGCTGCGTGCGCCGCTGCTGTTCGTGCTCACCACCGTGTGGGGGCTCGGGATTGTGAAGTGGCTGCTGCTCGCGTACGGGCTGTGGATGCTCGTCACCATGATCGAGACCGTGCGGCAGGCGCGGTTGGTAAAAGTGGATGCTGCGGCGCGCGGGCTCGTGCTGCTGGTTGCGGTGCTGCTCGGTGCGCTGCCGGTGTTCGGTGGCGTGTTTGCCTGGGCGCAGGTCGGGCAGGTGCAGTCTGCCGTACAGACGCTTTTTGGCGGCAAAAAAGCTGGGCTGACGCTGCCGTCGGATGGTCGCATCAACATCATGGTGCTCGGAGCCGACCGCGGTGAAGACCGCGAGGGGTCGCGTCCCGACTCGATCAGTGTGATGAGTTTTGACATGTGGTCGGGGCAGCTGGTGACTATCGGTTTGCCGCGGTTGCTGCACGGTTTCGGGTTCGTTGACGGCCCGATGCGCGATATGTACGGCGACGACTATTCCGATTGCAATGTGGATGTTTGCTACCTCAACTCGGTGTACACCGAGGTGGAGGTGTACGACTACGACATGTATCAGGATGCGGAAGACCACGGTTCTGAGCGCGGTATCGAGGCCACACGGGATGCGGTGGAGTGGATCACCGGGCTCGACATTCACTACTACGTGCTGGTCGATATGGCCGGTTTCGCTACGCTCATCGACGCCATGGGCGGTGTTGAGGTGGATGTGCAGGAGCGGGTCGGTCTCGGCATCAACGATGATGGCACCAACCCCGATTGGCAGCCGCCGTCGGTGTATATCGAACCGGGGAAACAGGTGCTCAACGGCGAGATGGCGCTGTGGTACGCGCGTTCGCGGTATGAGTCGACCGACTATGACCGGATGCAGCGCCAGCGTCAGCTACAGGATGCGGTGATCGCGCAGCTGCCGGGGAAGATGGCGAGCCGCAGCAGTCAGATCATGCAGGCGGTCGATGACGTGGTGCAGACCGATATCCCGCAGGGCGCTGCGGGGTTGATTGCGGATCTGGCGCTGAAATCGCGCGGTCGCGACGATAATTCGCGGGTTGCGCTCGCGCCGCCGCTCGTGGATCCCGAAGCCGAGCAAATCGATTACGACGTAGCGCGCTCGGCGATCCGGGATGCGCTCGACGGTAAGCCGCAGCCGGAGGACACCCCCGCCGAATAGGCGGCGCGCCGCCTGCCGCCTGCCGCCTGCCGCCTGCCGCCGGCGCCGCGCTTGTCGCCGCGCTTGTCGCCGCGCGCCCATCGCCCGCCGGCGCCGCGCTCCCGCTTCCCGCGCGCGGCACCTTCTTCAACCGGATTTGTGTGGGTTCGCGTTAATTGTGTGTGGTGTGCCACATACAGATGACTCGGGTGCACACAGAAGGCGGTGAGTGGTCTTGTGCAGCTGCGCGCGGTGCGTGCACGCGGTGCCGCGGGGCACGGAGGCATCGCGTTGTGCGGCACCGCGCGCGAGCATGACCGCACCGGTGCCCCTGTGGATAGCCACCTATCCACAGCGACCGCCTGCACAAGAACGAAACCTGCCGGAATGCCGTCAAATGATGCGCATGCGGATAATTCGACCTGCGGCTCAATCGATTGGTGACTACCGCCCCGAAACGCTTCGCCGACGCCTGCGACGCGACGAGATCCACCGCGTCTACCGCGGCGCCTACGTTGAAATTGCAAGTGATGCCTGGGAATCGCTCGCGCCGACCACGCAACATGTGGCGCGCGCGATCGGCGCCGTTGGTGCATCCGAAACCGCTGTGGTCTGCGGCATCAGCGCCGCAGCGATCCACGGCCTGCCGCTGCTCAATTCTCGGCTGAGCGGGCCGGTCACTGTGAACCGATCGAGCGCGTCGCCGCCGGTGGCGGGTTTGCGAGTCATGCGGTCGCGGCTCAAGGATGCGGACATTGTCGAGATGTACGGGCTGAAAATGACGACGCTCGAGCGAACGATCCAAGACCTTGCCTCGCTGGTGTCGGGGCACGAACTATTGGCGGCGGCCGACGCGGCGTTGAGGTTTGGTGCGAATTTCGATGCGCTGGATGAACCGCTGCGCCACCGATGCACCCTGCGCTGGGTGAAAACGTACGCGAGCGATCGTGCCGAAAGCTATGCCGAGTCGTGGAGTAGATATTTGATGATCGAGCACGGGGATGAGTTCGATCTGCAACAGGCAACGATCCTCGACGATAACGGCGAGTTCTTGGCGCGCACCGATTTCGCCTCGCGCGCCGGGGTGCTGGGCGAGTTTGACGGCAGGATCAAGTACGGAAAATTGCTGGCGCCGGGCGAGGATGCGGTGGCGGCGGTCATGGCTGAGAAACAGCGAGAGGCACGCTTGCGCGCGGCGGGTTGGGAGATGGTGCGTTGGATGTGGAGTGATCTGCAGCATCCCCAAAAATTTATTCGGATGCTTGAGCGCGGCTTTGAGCGGGCGCGCAAGTTGCCTGCGCCGCGCGGTCATGTGGTGCTTGATCCGGTGCGGCCGCCGCAGCAACCTGACTGGAGCTTTCTCGTGGAGTAGCCGCGCTCGGCGCCGTCCGCCGCCCACCGCCCGCCGTGGACTGTGGGTGGCGTCGCCGTCGCCCGCCGCCCCTCGCTGCGTTCGGCACCGACCCTCCACGGATTTGTGTGTGCTCGCGTTATTTGTATGTGGCAGAACCCACACATTTGACGCGAACCCACACATTTGACGCGAACCCACACATGAGGGCGAAAGGACGGGGTGCGAGGCGACGAGGGCGCGGCGGGCAAGGCTCTACGGGCGCGAGGGTGAGGCGGTGTGAATGGGTGCGGCGGGTGAAGCGCAGCGACGTGGGGTGAAGGCCGCTAGCGTCGTGTCATCGTCGCTGCGAGAGGTGCGTGGCTCGGCGCGCACGACGTGGGGGCCGCGTTTCTTCGGGATTTGTGTGTGCTCGCGTTATTTGTATGTGGCACAACACACACATTTGACGCGAACCCACACACGAGGCGAACGGGTGGGGTGCGAAGGGCGGGTGTGGCACGAGGCGACGAGGGCGGGGTGCGAAAGAGTGGGACGCTAAGGGTGTGGTGCGAAGGGTGTGGTGCGAAGAGGGGGGCGCTGCGCGCCGCCCGGGGGCGGGCCCGCCCGCACGCCGCGCACGCCGCGCGCGCCGGGCGGCCCCACGGCCGCGCGCCGGCGCAACGCAGCTAGAGGTCGGCGTGCAGCTGCCAGACGAGGTCGGCCGAGTACGCCCACGAGTAGATGGGCTGGCGGTCTTGCCCGGCAAGCGTCAGGGTTTCGCGCAGTTCGCTGTCGCCGAGCACATTCGATAGTGCGATCGACAGCCGCTCCACGAAGGTCGCTTCGTCACCGAGACCAACATGCAGGGATGCACCCTGCGACACTTCCATGAGCGCCGGCACGTCGGTGTGTACCACCGGGGTGCCGGCCTTAAACGCCTCGAGAATCGGCAGTCCGAATCCTTCGTCGAGCGAGGGTATGCACAGCACGGTGGCGCGGTCGAGCACCACGGCAAGTTCGGCATCGCTCACATAGCCGAGGTTGCGCACTCGCGATCGGTCGACACCGGCAGCCGCGCAGAGTGAGCTGAGATCCACCTCGCCCCAGCCTTCGGGGCCGACGTGCACGAGCTGTGCATCCTGCAGCCGCGGCTGCGCCAGCGCCTGAATGAGCCGGTCAATCCCCTTGCGCGGTTCGAGCGTGCCGATCGCCAAAATGAACGTCTCGGGCAGCTGAAAGCGCTGGGCGATGTCGTGCTGCGCGGCCTCATCCGGCAGCTGAATATCGGGCGATGCGGCACCTGGAATCACACGCAGCCGGTCGCCAAAGTCGTGCAGCTCGGCCACCTGTTCGGCCGCGGCGTGCGTGGGTGTCACCACGGCGGCCGCGTACTGCCAGGCGCGTTTGAGCATCGCTTTGTGCCACCGCACCCCGTTGGGGGTGAGGGTTTCGGGATGCGTCCACGGCACTATGTCGTGGATGGTCACCACCACCTGTGCCGGGTCGCCGCTTTCGAGGGGGCGCAGCGGCGCTAGCAGGCTGGGGGAGTGAAATAGGCCACCGCCGAACGAGTTGGTGAACATGCCGCGCCGCCACGCCTGCGAGAGCATTTTGCGGTTGAGGCGTGACATGCGCACCGATTCGAGGCCCGGCAGCCGGTCGAGCAGTGCCGAGCGCTGTTCATCCGAAACGAACGAGGTGATGCCCGCCACATCGCAATCGTGTGGGGCGCGGCGAATCACCTCGCGCGCCAGGTTTTCGGTGTATCGACCGATCCCGCCGGGCACTTCGGCGGTGAGTTGATCGACAATAAAGTTCAGCGTGACCATTGGTGGCTAGCGCACCTCGGCAACCGGCGTGGGGTCGACCACGAGTACGCCGTCGTCGGCTGCGGCGGCAATCGCTTCGCGCCAGTCACGGATGGGTTCGAGTCCGGCCTCGTGCCAGCGTCGGTGTCCGAGCACCGAGTAGGCGGGGCGGGCGGCGGGGCGAACGAACGCGCTCGAGTCGGTTGGTTTGACTCGTTCGGGGTCGTTGCCGGTGAGCCGAAAAATTTCGCGCGCGAAATCAAACCAGGTGCACTCACCCGAGGAGGTGCCGTGGTAGATGCCGACGGGAGCATCTGCATCCAGTAGCCGAACGGTTTGTTCGGCCAGGTCGCGCGTGTAGGTGGGCTGGCCGCGCTGGTCATCCACCACCGTAATTTCGGGGTGCGAGCCGGCGAGCTTCACCATCGTTTTGGCAAAGTTGCCGCCGGCGGCTCCGTAGAGCCAGGCGGTGCGGATGATGTAGGTGCCGTCGGGATGCGCGGCCAGCGCCGCGATTTCACCGTCGGCTTTGGTGCGTCCGTAGGCGTTCAGCGGATCGCGCGGTGCGTCTTCGTCGTACGGCTCGGTGGCGTCGCCCTGGAACACGTAGTCGGTGGAGTAGTGCACGAACTTGGCGCCCGTGGCGGCGGCAGCTTTGGCGAGGTGCTCGACGGCGGTGGCGTTGAGCAGGTGCGCGGCCGACTCATCGGTTTCGGCCTGGTCGACTGCGGTGTACGCGGCGGCGTTAATTACCACGTCGTAGCCGGCGACCGCCGCCGCCACCGCATCCGCGTCGGTGATGTCGAGGTCGGTGCGGCGCAGCGCGGTGACGTCGCGGCCCTGCAAGGCACGCTGGAGGTCTTGGCCCAGCATGCCCGCAGCGCCGGTGATGAGGTAGCGCTGGCTAGCCTTCAAGAGCGGCACGCTCCTTCAGCGGCTCCCACCAGTCGCGGCGGTCGCGGTACCACTGCACGACGTCGGCGAGTCCCTGCTCGAACGGCACCTGGGGTTCGTAGCCGAGCTCGTTCTGGATCTTGGTGATGTCGACGCAGTAGCGCAGGTCGTGGCCCTTGCGGTCTTCGACGTGGTCGACGTACGACCAGTCTTTGCCCATGAGCTCGAGGATCTTCTTGGTGATCTCGACGTTGGTGAGCTGGGTGCCGCCGCCGATGTTGTAGACCTCGCCGGCACGGCCCTTGGTGTAGACGAGCGCGATGCCGCGGCAGTGGTCGTCAACGTGCAGCCAGTCGCGCACGTTTTCGCCGGTGCCGTAGAGGGGCACGTGCTTGTCGTCGAGCAGGTTGGTGACGAACAGCGGGATGAGTTTTTCGGGGAAGTGGTAGGGGCCGTAGTTGTTCGAGCAGCGCGTGATCGAAATGTTCATGCCGTGGGTGCGGTGGTAGCTGCGGGCCACGAGGTCGCTGCCGGCCTTGGATGCGGCGTAGGGCGAGTTGGGCTCGAGCGGCCACTCTTCGGTCCATTCGCCCTCTTCGATCGAGCCGTACACCTCGTCGGTCGACACGTGCACGAAGCGGTCGATGCCGTGTTTGAGGGCGGCGTCGAGCAGGCGCTGGGTGCCGATGACGTTGGTTTCGAAGAAGATCGACGAGTCGCGCACCGAGCGGTCGACGTGCGATTCGGCGGCGAAGTGCACCACGCCGTCAACGCGCGGCATGAGTGTGTCGAGCAGTTCGGCGTCGCAGATGTCGCCGTGTACGAACTCGTAGCGGGGCGAGTCGGCGATCGGGTCGAGGTTTTCGCGCACACCCGAGTAGGTGAGGGCGTCGAGCACGATGATTTCGGCGCCTTCAAGGCCGGGCAGCTGGTCGTTCAGTGCACGACGAACGAAGTTCGAGCCGATGAAGCCGGCACCGCCGGTGACGAGTAGTTTCATTGCATTCCTTCTCGGTTTCCCAAACTGCGCCGCTTGGGCGCAAACACTGCCTTCTAGCCTACCGGGGCGAAGCATCGCTAGCGCGGCAAACGCTGAGCCGCAGCAAAGTCTTGGTCTGCCAGCCAGGCAGGGTAGCGTTTTTGGTATGAGCGGAATCGTCACAGCAACGGCCATTGTCGTCACTTGGAATGGTGGGGCGGAGGCGGTCGCGGCGGTGCGGTCGCTGCTCGACCAGCATGTGCCGGCGGGGATGCGGTTGCGGGTTGTGGCGGCCGATAATGGCTCGTCCGACGATACGGTTGCGCGCATCCGGGCCGAAGCCCCCGAGGCCGAGGTGCTCGAGCTGCGCACCAATCTTGGGTATGGGGCTGCCGCTAACCGGGCGATGGCTGAGTATCCGGCCGATGCCTATCTGGTGCTGAATCAGGATGCGGTGTATCAGCCGGGTTTTGTGGCGGCACTACTGAGCGAGCTCGCGAATGATGAGCGGCTGGGTGCGGTGACTGCGCAGGTGCAGTTGGCGGGGGAGTTCGTTGCGGCTGAATCAGACACGCCGGCTGCCGAGGTGTTTGTGGGTCATGATGGCGCGCGTTGGCGGCGCACCCGAGATGGTGAGCACGGGCAGCGGCTGATTAATTCGACCGGGAATCAGCTCACCCGTTCGGGTAATGGTCTTGACCGTGGCTGGTTGGCGCCGGTTGGCACCGAGTTTCCGCGCAGTGTGCTCGGGTTTCATGGCGGTGCTTGCGGGCTGCGGGCTGATGCGGTGCGGGCGCTCGGCGGTTTTGATGAGCGGTATTTCATGTATTACGAAGACACCGATTTATCGCTGCGGATGCGCACGGCCGGCTGGTCGGTTGCCTATGTTCCCGAAGCGGTTTCGGTGCATCAGCACGCGGGGAGCTCTGGCACCACGAGCCCCGGTTTTGTGGAGTGGAATGCCCGCAACCGGGCTTGGAACGCGCGGCGCAATGGTCCGGCGCGGATGCGGATTGCGGCCACCGGGCGCACGCTCGCGGGTGCGGTGAAGGGTGCGCTGACGGCTGCCGATCCGCGCCGGCCACGGGATGAGCGCGAGCTTGGTCGGGCGCGGGCGCGCGGTGCGTTGGCGGGGGTGTTCGCGCCGGTTGGTGCGCGCCGCGAGTCGGTTGCGGATGCGCCGTCTGCGCTGCCACAGGATGCGGCTGAGGGTGCGCCGGCGCGGCAGCCGCGCACGCTGATTGATCTCACTTCGGTGCCGGCGCAGCTCGGGGGAGTGGGGCGCTACCTTGAGGGCCTCCTCACCGGGTTCGAGGAAATTGGTTTTAAACCGGTGCTCGTGTGCCGGGCCGAACATCGCGAACATTTCGCTGCGCTGGCGCCGAACGCCGAGCTGCATGTGGCCCCGCGCACCACGGCTAAACGGTCGGCGCGGTTTGCGTGGGAGCAGACGGGCCTTTTGCGTTTGGCAGGTGAGGTGCGTGCCGAGGTGATTCATTCGCCGCACTATTCGTTCCCGCGCGGTACGCCGCTGCGGCGGGTGGTGACGCTGCACGATGCCACGTTTTTTTCTGATCCCGAGGCGCATACGGCCGTCAAACGGCGCTTTTTTAGCAGCTGGATTCGCGCGGCGGTGCGGGCGGATGTGTGGCTGATCACACCCTCTGCGGCGACGGCGCGTGAAATTGAGCGGTATGCGGGCCGGCCGCGGCGGGCAATGACGGTGGCGCTGCACGGTGTTGATCGGGATGTTTTTCACGAACCGACCGCGGCCGAGGTCGCGGCTTTCCGCGATAAGTACGAGCTTGGCGACCGTCCCTATATTGTGTTTCTCGGCACGATTGAGCCGCGTAAACAGGTGGCGCAACTGATTCGCGCGCACCGCATCCTGAACCAGCGCCTGGGGGCGGACGCTCCGCTGCTGCTGATTTCGGGGCAGCGGGGTTGGGATGCCGAGGCGATCGAGCTGCTGGATGCGGCGGGCACCGATTCGGGGGTGCGTGAGCTCGGGTATTTACCGCTGGATGAACTGCGGACGTTTCTGGGTGGCGCGAGCGCGTTCTGTTATCCGTCAATTGCGGAGGGCTTCGGGCTCCCGGTGCTTGAGGCAATGTCGGCCGGGGCTGCGGTGGTGACAACAAATCGCACGGCGCTGCCCGAGGTTGGTGGGGATGCGGTTGTGTATGCCGAACCCGAGCCTGCAGCGCTCGCGGATGCGCTCGAAAATATTTTGACGGATGCTGACGCTGCTGCCGGGTTGCGCGCGGCGGGATTGGCGCGCGCGGCCGAGTTCACCTGGGAACGTTGCGCACGCATCCACGTTGATGCGTATTCGCGGGCGGCACATGGGTAATCGCGTTGTCACACTCGCGTCAATCAGCCACGGAGCTATCCGATGTGGTGACAGTTCCATTGCGAATTGTGAGCATACGTTGTGATAGTGAGCGAATATGCTCTGAATCGTGGCTGGTGAACACCACGGTTCCTCCATTCGCATGAAAGTCGCGAATCATCTCCATCACGGTTGTTACGGCATCAGCGTCGAGTGCATTGAATGGCTCGTCGAAAAGCAGTACCTGGGGGTTCTCCATGAAGGCCTGTGCGATAGCAATCTTTTGTTTCATGCCCAGCGAGTAGTGCCGCATTTTTTGACGTAGGTCGGGATCCAGTCCGAGAGTTTGCATGAGTGAACGTATCTCCTGTTCGCTCACACGTTTGCGTATTTCGGCGAGTTGTAGCAAATTGTCGAGCCCGGTTTCATCTGGCAGGTAGCCTGGTCGATCAATAATGATGCCAAACCGGTCAGGGTAGGTGCGCCGCTTGGAGAGAAACCGGGGTGAAATGCTGATGCTCCCACTATCTGGCTCTGCAAGAGCGCACATGAGTCTGAGTAAAACACTTTTGCCTGAACCGTTGGGTCCGACTAATCCGGTAATGGTTCCTTGGGGTATTTCGAAGTTTACGTCGGTGTACAGCGGCCGTTGGCGATAAGACTTGCTGACGTTGACCGCCTGAATCACTGATTCCATGCGCTTTACGCTCCATTCTGCACTGTGAAGAGATTTACTAGTTGGACTATTTATACAGGTTGGGGATGCTTGTATCGGTTGGGGATAAGTAGGGCAAATATGCTAGAGGCAAGAGCTAGCAGCCAGATCGCTAGAATGGATCCATAATTGATGCTTTGTAAGCCCGGGTCGATTGAGTAGGGTGCGCCAGGGTTTATGGCTGCTGGAGGCAGGGCGTAGCCGATTAAGAGCACTACTGAACAGATGGCGATCCAGGTCTTGTCGATTGATGACCACCAGATGAGGGAAAGAGTTGTCGAAAATGAGAAAATGCAAAGGGCTGCTGCGCCAGATCCTGCGGCAAGAAGCAAGTACGGCAGTTGTTCGGGACCAAAAGTGTCGTTTTGTGCGGATGTGTCGATGAGGGCCACTAGCCCGAGGAATGCGCCAATCCAGCAGCATATCCAGGCAACTTCGCGCAACCACAGGTGTCTTAGCCAGCGGCCGTTCGTTCCGTAGCGAATGGCTCGCTGTTCGAAAACGGATCTGGGTGTTGATTGTTTCCGCACTCGCAAAACTGACAGAGAAGTGAACCCGAAAAGTATTATCTGTATGACCGCATACGAGATTAGGTCATTATTTCTTCCTGCTAATCTGTCGGCAGTGCCGGATGTGTTGGTTGGGAAAGAAAGGGCTAATGGTATGGCGATGGCAAGAAAAACCAGGCCGGAAACGCGATGAGAAAAAAGGGCTCGGGTGTAATTCGCTATTGCGCTCACTGAGTACATTGTTATCAGCGAGGTCAGTGCAAGTATGCAGAAAAAGACAACTATTGAAGTGGTGAAGGTTTCGGTTCCGATCGCCCAAGGGAGTGACACTAGGCTCACGGGCAAAAAGGAATCCATGCTCCCTGCAAACGTGGTGATTGCCATGGCTGAAAAGACTGTCCAAAGCAAGACAGCTGCTGTCACTCGTCCGAAACGAACTGCGACCGCGATGCACAGCGCAGCAATCAGCAGGTAGCCAGTCGCGCACCACGCGAGTATTGCGATGAGAGCAGTGAAGGGTGACTCAAAGTGTGCGAGCAGTGCTCCCGGGCTGAACACAGATAGTTGGATTTCGTCTCTAAGGTCATGTAGTAGATGTGCGCTTTCGCTCCAATAAAGGCTGTTACTTTTCGCGCTCGCGACACAGTAGGTTGACGCCGAAACGAGGAGTAGCCCAGCAAGAAGGCTGGGAAGCAACTGCACTAGTGAATAAGTCACCGACCGTAGAACCGAGCCAAGTCGAATGAGTCGCTCGGGTGAAACGACGGTCGGGATCTGGCGGGCGAGTAGAAGGGCCCACCACAAGAATGTAACGAGCGCCAGGGTGCGTGTCTCTGAAAGTTGTGGCAGGAAAACATCCCACGCATTTTGCTGACCGTATGACTCAGGCGGTTGGGATAATGCGTAGAGAGTTAACCCGACCTGGAGCAATGCAAGAGTAAGGGAGGGCCACCAGGTAATCGTGTTCCAAAACTGCCTGATCATGAAAAGCGTCCCGAATGGCGAGCCCGCAGTATGATGAATGTGCATCCGGCTATGCCTATAAGGAATGTGACTCCCATTGGTATGGCTGCAGGTACAAGTTTAAAGTTGGTGAGGCCGTAGGGATATGGGGTGGTGATGGTGAACGAGTACTCAGGTAGTCCGGCAATCTGCGCGACAGTCGAGGTTCCAAAAAACCAGATAAATGGCACGATGAGTGCGACGAGTGAGTTGTTGATGGTCAGCGAGGCGATCGCGGTGGCAAGAGCGAAAGCAATTGCGGTCAGGCTGGTCCAGCAGGAAATAGCCGCGACAAAAGCTAATGGGCTGAGGTTGAGAGCACCGGCTAACGGAGCGGTCTGGATAGACTCGGCAAGAATCTCGTCACTGCTGTGTAGGCCGTACTGTGTGGGGGAAATCGCATCTGGGAAGAGTGCGGGTGCGATCCAGTAGCCGATGCAAGAGAGTGTTAGCCCAAAAATAAAGAACAGTGCCCCTGCTTTCAAGCATGCGTGAATAATATTTTGAGTGAGTAGCTTCCTCACATCAATCCGGGTGCGCGTCGAGACAATGTATCGTTCCTCAATAAGGCGGTAGAGTATTGGTTGACATATGAGCGCCACGACCACTGGAAATAGCAGGCGAGCTGGTCCCTGAAAGAACGCCGCTGTCATAGTCTGAGGTGAGGGGTACACCGAAGATTGCGCGTCGTAGAAACCGGCAATTATATGAAGCGCTAGCAATACGGTGAATGAAATCAATCCAACTGTGTTGTGATGCGGATAGACTCTCATTTAGAATCCCTCACTGTCAGTTTGCGAAGTGTGAGCTGCACTAGCAGGTGCAGCTCACACTTATTGCTCATGTTCTCTCCTGGTGTATCAACTACGCTGTTGTTCGGAGGAGCTAGCTCGAGCAGAAATTGTACTCAACTGTCGAGACACTTTCTCGCCATCCAGTGATTTTTACGGATTTACTCAGCAAACACCTGGTCGGGCCACCACGGCACGTGGTCGTGGATTTCGTCAGCGAACCGCTGGGTGAGTGTGCGCGAGAACGCAGTGGTGATGTGGCTCGCATCGAACCAGGTGACGACACCCCCGACTTCGGGACGGCAGGTGCCGTCGGGGCAGTAGTAGTCGGTGAAATCGACCCAGAGCGCGCCAGCATCCTCGATCTGTTTGATGTAGGTCTTGCTCACCGGTTTGTTTGCGGGATGCTGACAGTCGGGTGAATCAAACCCGTTGACGAGCGCGCACTCGTAGGGCGACACCTCAAACCGGGGGTTGTCGCGCACCACCACAAATTTCGTATCGGGCGAGGTCTTGCGCATCTGTTTCAGCCAGGTGGGGAAATGCTCCCAGGTTTCTTCGGTGCCGTCGGGTGCCGATTTTGTGCCGAGTACCACGACGAGTTCGGGCTGTTTATCGGCGATGTAATCGGATGCATCCAACCAAACTCGGTCGCACACATCGGCCGCTTGCAGGCCGGGCTGCCAGGTGAACGTGCAGCTCGGGCCGGCTTGCACTCGCACATTGAGATAGCCGGTGATCGCGGCGGTTTGATAGCCGACCGGTGCCAGCTGCTGGGTGTGTGAATTGCCCACGAAAAACGCGGTGGGTGCTTTGGTGTTGCCGGAGGCGAGCTCCCAGCAAATGGCGTCGTCACCGGGGTTGGGTGCGTGGTCGGTGCAGTCGGTGCCTTCACCGGCGTAGGTTTGTGCCGCATCCGGGTCGTCGGGTACCGGGGACGGATTGGCGGGTGCATCTGGGTTTTGCGCGCCCACTTGCACATCCAGCGGCGCAAAATCGGGGCCGTCGTAGGCATCCTCGGTTTCGGCGGGGGTGGGGGTGCTGGTTGCGGTGGCGAATTCGTTTTCGAGCTGCGCCTGCGAACTGGCATTATTGGCGAGCCGCTGCTGGGTGTGGATGAGCGCCGGTGCAGCGACCATGATCGCGGCAATGGCGATGACGGCCAGGTGGCGGGCGGGGTTGCGCGGTTTCCCCACGCGCGAGACGGGTTTTTCGATGAGTTCGGTCAGCACAAAACTGAAACCGAACGCGACTGCGAGCACCCCGGTGCCGAACATGAAATTGGGTTCGGTGTTTTTGGTGAGTTGCACGGCGAGCAGCAACAGCGGCCAGTGCACGAGGTAGAGCGCGTAGGTGTATTGCCCGAGCCAGCGCAGTGGCCCGGTCGCGAGGAGCCGTTCGGCGCTGAAGCGTGCCGGTGGCTCGTCGTTTCTGGCTTCGGCGGCCACGATGATGAGCACGGCCGAGAGGGTTGGCCACAGTGCGGCAAACCCGGGGAAGCTTGATTCAACCGGCAGCACGATGCCGCACAGCACCACGCCGAGCAGCCCCAGCCACGACATGAGGTTGCGCATCCCGGCGCTCAGCTGCAGGCGATTGGCGACTAGCGCCACTAGCGATCCGAGCGCAAATTCCCACATCCGCGCGAACGTGTCGAAGTAGGCGTGCGGCTGGTTGTCGATGGTGTGCAACACCGACCAGGCGAACGAAGCAATAAAAACGATCCCGAAAATCAGGCCCAGCACCCGGGGCAGCCGGCGGCCACTGCGGTGCGCGATCGCGTAGCCGAGCAGGTGCAGCAGCGGCCAGATGATGAACACCTGCCCCTGGATCGACAGCGACCAGAAGTGTTGGAACAGGCTCGCGCCACCGAGATCGTGCGCGTAATAGTCGGCTTGCAGCTGCTGTAGGCGGATGTTTTCGAAATAGCCGAGCGAGGCGAGCGCATCCCCGGTGAGGGTGGCGTGTTGGGACGCGGGCATGATGAGCCAGCCCGCCACGAGCGTCAGCAGGATGGTTGCGGCGGCGAGCGGCAGCAGGCGAGCAAATTTGCGCAGGATGAATTGGAGCGGCTTGGGTGCATTGCCGGCGGTTGCGCTCGCGGTGAGTGAGCGGGTGAGCAGGTAGGCCGAGATGAGGAGAAAAACATCGACGCCGCCCGAGACCCGGCCGATCCAGATGTGAAAGATCGCGACCAGCACAACCGCAACGGTTCGCAGCCCCTGTACCTCGGGGAGGTAGCTGGTGCTCGGGGCCGGAATGGGCCGCTGTGCGCGGACGGCTGGGCTCATTCACTCTCCCTCGGGTTCGTGGTGGGTGTGGTTCGGTGGGCGCACCAATGGTAGCGACGTCGGATGCAAGTCGCGCGTCGTTTCCGGTCAGGATGTGCGCAAGGTGCTACCAGATGCCTAGCGCGATGGTTGCCGCCAGCACGAGTTGATCGCGGCGTCGGCGGCGAAGATGGCGCGCACGGCGAGCCAGGCGAAGGCGTGATCGAAGGCTGTTTGTTTCGATCTGTGTCGCGATCCAGTGCAGCCGCGCCGAGTGTTTTGCGTCTGCAACCTCGAGTGCGGCGACGACGACATTGGCTACGTCGGCTCGGTAGGTGCCCTCGCGAATCACTGCCAGGCGGCGCAAATGTTGGCGCCAGCCCTCGTTGGCGCCAAGGACGTTGTCTTCGTGCTGGCGGTATTCGACAGTTGGTTCGCCATCGATGAACCATCGCCCACCATTGGCGCGGATGAGTGCGTAGATGAGCCAGTCGTGCGATCTTGCGGTGTTGGCGCTGCTTTGCGGGTTGCGTAGCTGTTGCTGTACAAGCCGGAACGCTTCGGGCCGGATGAGAAAGGTTGAGCCGGGGCCACCCGATTCGAAGGCGTAGTCGGCGAGCTGCTGGGTCTGATTCTTGACGATCAGCTGCCGGGTGCCGTCGGGGGCAAAGGCCGTAACGTTCGACGAGACTGCCGAGTAGCTGCCGAGGCCGTCGAGTCCGCGGGGTGCCGACAAAATGTCAAAGTGCCGGCGGAGCTTTCCGGGGCGCCAAATATCGTCCTGGTCGCACAGGGCGACGGCATCAAAACCGGTGGGGTCGGCATCCCGGATCAGCCGAGCGAAGTTTTTTGCCGCCGAGCCAAACTGGCCGGGTTCAAGTAGGGCGACGCGTGAATCGGTTTCGGCGCGTTGCGCCAGCATCGGGATGGTTTGGTCGGTCGATGCGTCGTCAGAGACCAGGACAGTGACGTCAACATCGGCTTGTGAAAGCACCGAGTTGAGTTGTTCGTCGAGAAATTCTTGACCGTTGTGCGTGGCGAGCAGCACCAGGATGCGGGGACGGTCCCCATCGCCTGGTGGCGAGGGGCTGTGTGCGCGCAAAATTGAGCTAGACATCCTTCAGGTAACCTAGCCCACCGTTCGGAAACATAAAATGACGGCTGCGATTGTCACGCTCACGGGTATGATGGGGGTTTGATTTCGGCCCCGTTGCATAGGACTTGTCTGCATGCGTGTTTTCGTTCAGATCCCCTGCCTGAATGAAGAGGAGACTCTGCCGCTCGTCATCAACTCGATCCCGAAAGAGATTCCCGGAGTTGACGAGCTGCACATCCTCGTAATTGATGATGGTTCAACCGACCGCACGGTTGAGGTCGCGCGTTCGCTGGGTGTTGAGCATTTTGTGATCCACGCCCGCAATATGGGGCTCGCACGTTCGTTTAGTGACGGTGTCGACTACGCGCTCAGCCACGGCGCCGACATTGTCGTCAACACCGATGGTGACAACCAGTACCCGCAAGACCGCATCCCCGATCTACTCGCACCGATCATCGCCGGTGAAGCTGATATCGCGATCGCTGACCGTCAGACCGCGACCATTAAGCACTTCTCGCCGTTCAAGAAGGCGATGCAGCGGTTCGGGTCGGGTGTGGTGAACAAGGCCGCCGGCACGAAGCTGCCGGATGCCGCATCGGGTTTCCGTGCCTATTCGCGTAACGCGTTGTTTCGCCTGAATGTGGTGACGCAGTTCAGCTACTGCATGGAGACCATCATCCAGGCTGGCAACAAACGCCTGCGGATTGCTTCGGTGCCGGTTGAGACAAACGCCAAGACACGCGAGTCTCGGTTGTTCAAGAACATCTGGCAGCACATGTTCAAGTCGGGTACCGCCATCGTGCGCTCGTTCTTGATGTTTAAGCCGCATGTGGTGCTGATGACTATCGGCATCATCATGGCGATCATTGGCTTGATCCCCATGGTGCGCTGGTTCGTATTCTTCTTGCTGGGTGACGGCGCAGGCAATATGCAGTCGCTGTTGCTCGGCGTGATGTTCATGCTGGGATCATTCTTGAGCTTCGTGCTGCTGGTGATAGCCGACCTGCAGCGCACCAACCGCGTGCTGCTTGAAGACACGCTAGAGCGCGTTAAACGCATTGAGTTTGGCGGCCCGCACGTGGCCGGTACGCAGTACACCGTGCTCGATCTGGGGCACGACACCGATGGCGTCGAGGAAGTGCAGCGACTGCGTTTTGACGAATCCAGCCAGTAACTCGGAGGCAAAGTCGGAGCAGCCCACCGAATCCGACGCACACACCAACGGGCCTAAGAAGAGCATGGTGGCAACAGTCGTTGCAGCTCTACGCAGTAAGCCTGTTCGTTACGCATTTGTGCTCGTCGCCCTTGCAGGTGCTGCCTGGGCGCTCGCGTCGGTGTGGCCATCGGTAATGGATGCGGTGCAGAAATTCCCATGGTGGGTTTCTTTGGTCTCGCTCGCGATTGGAATTATCTATGTGGTGCTTACGATGCTCTCGTGGCGCGCGGTATTGATTGGGCTCGGCACGAAACTATCGTTCGGTGCAGCCGGTCGGCTGTTCTTTGTGTCTCAACTAGGGAAATTTGTGCCCGGGGGTGTATGGAACTATCTCGCGGTCGTCGAGATGGGGGCGGCGCATCAGATTCCACGCCGTCGGTCATTGTCTGCGATGGTGGTTTCTGTCCTGATCTCGATTGTGACTGCCGGGGTGCTTGCAATTCCCGGCATTGTGCTAACGGGTGCGCTTCCGCAACCATGGACGACGGTCGCACTCATTTGCATTCCGCTCGTTGCTTGTCTGCTTATTCCGACGGTGCTCAACCGCTTAATTGAGTTTGCGCTTCGTGTAACCAAGCGCCCGGCTCTTGAATCCCCGCTGCAAGCGCGTCAGATCTTGGCGTCGTCGGGCTGGGCGCTTGGCGGCTGGATGCTTGCTGGGCTGATGATCTGGTTGCTCGCCATTCAGTTGGGGCTCACTCCGTCGTTCGAGTCGCTGCTCCTTGTCGTGGGCGGCTACTCACTCTCATGGGCTGTCGGCTTCGTGATCTTCTTTATGCCGGCAGGCATTGGTGTACGCGAGGTTGTGCTCGCCGCGATGTTGCAAGGAGTGTTGGGCACTGGCGAACTCGTGCTTATCGTGCTGTTAGCTCGAGTGATATCCACACTCGCCGATGTGGCGCTCGGAGTGGCGGCACTTATTGCTTCTCGACGCACTTTTTCAACTGTCGAGATTGACGGTGCTGTTAAGGATGGGCCAGTCAGCTAGTTCCGGTGCGTTCGTGTTGGGAAATGGGGCGAACTAATCTGCGGTTTGGACCCATTCCCAGGTGAGCTTAAGACCGTCTCGCAGCGTGACCGTGGGTTCCCAATTCAGATAGTCGAGAGCGGCGCGTACATCTAGCCAGTTGGCAGGTGTGTCAAAGCCTCGGTTCTCTTGGTATTTGATCGCGCTGTCAGCTCCTGCCACATCGAGGCAAAGCCTTGCTAGCTGTGTGAGCGTCGTGGGTTCACCTGAGCCGATGTTGATGATACGGAACGGTTCAGGAGATGTAAGTGAAGCAGCAGCTAAGACTGCCTCAGCGATGTCTTTCACATACACGTAATCCCGCACAGTAGAACCGTTGCCAAAAATTGAGATGGGTTTCTTGTCGCGGAGGGCTCGCAGCCAGTAGCCAATGACGCCCTGTCCGCGTGCTGCTTGTTGGCCGGGGCCGTACGCGTTCGCAACTCGCAGCACGGTCGTTGGGACACCACTCCCGTGAGCGATATTTTCAAGTGCAAGTTTTGCTGCACCGTAGCGGTTGACGGGTTGAGGGACGTCTGTTTCCACATACGGTGCGTCATTGCCGCCGTATACCGTGCCTCCGGAGGACATGACTACAAGGTGATGATCTCTCGGGGAGTTTGCGAGGGAGGTCACGAGCTCGCTAAACGCAGATCTTTCGGCCGACACTGCCTCTGGGCTTTCTTCGGCGGTCGCCGGAGTGATCATTGAGGCTGCCCATACGACGACGGGGGCGGAGAGTAGGTCGGGGTGCGCGACTCCAGCGTTGGTGGCTGGATGTTGACGTGTAAAGTCACAGTGGCTGATTTCTCGTTCGCGAGCGAGCTCACGAAGGTGAGAACCAATGAAGCCATTCGCGCCGACGAGGGCAAACCCTGGCGTGGAGGCGTTATGGAATACTTGCGACATCTCAATAACCCTAGCTTGGATGGAGAGAATCTTGGGCAAGTCAAGGCTGCTAGTCCTCGCATCAACGTTTCCCGCTGTACCCGGTGACGGTACCCCGGAGTTCGTCGCGGATCTCGCGAGTGAGCAGGCCAAGCACTTTGACACAGCCGTGCTCGTTCCTGCCGTCCCCGGTGGTGATCGGAACGAACAACGTAATGGTTTCCGTGTACGCCGTTTTCGGTTCTTTCCCCGCAGGTGGGAAGACCTTGCAGACGGGGCGATTATTGAAAACATTCGCACGCGCAAGTCACGACTTCTGCAAGTCGTTCCCTTTTTGCTCGCTGAAACTGTAGCGACATTTCGGGCTGTTCGTCGTGGGAAACCCGACATAATTCATGCCCATTGGATTATCCCGCAGGGGATCGTGGCGCGTCTCGTGGCGCCGACCACACCGACGGTAATCACCACACTGGGGGGCGACCTTTATGCGCTCAACAGCGGGCCATTCCGTGCGTTGAAACGTTGGGTGCTTAAGCGTGCCGCTTATGTAACCGTCATGAACGAAGAGATGGCCAAGCTGGTGGTTGACCTTGGAGCGGATCCAGACAGGGTTGAAGTGTTGCCCATGGGGGCGGACCTGAGCACCGTTCGACCGCACGTGCCGTCCACCGACGACACGCTTCGACTGCTGTTCGTAGGACGGCTTGTCGAGAAAAAAGGGGTGTCCGTGTTGTTGCAAGCTCTCCGGTCGCTCGAAGATGTCAACTGGGAGCTCACGGTCATTGGGGACGGTCCGCTTAGGGAATCACTTGAAGCATCTGCGTCGGAAGGTGTGACCTTCCTTGGCACACAAGGGCGCGAAGCGTTGCGTGAGGCGTACGCGAATTCTGACCTAGCACTCTTTCCCTCAGTCCCGACGGTCAACGGCGATCAGGACGGACTGCCTGTTGCACTGCTTGAAGCTATGGGGTCAGGATGCGCAATTGTTGCGTCTGACTTGCCTGGAATCTCCGAGGCTGTAGTAGAAGGTGAAACCGGGCTACTGGTTGAGCCAAATGACTCCGACGCACTCGCGACGGCTATTCGAGAGCTTGCCTATGATCAGCCCCGACGCAAGGTGCTCGGTGCGGCTGCGGCGGAGCGGGCAAACGAGCGCTACAGTAAAGCGGCCATCGGTAAACGCTACGTAGAGATCCTGCAACACATCACCGACCAATCGGTCTAGGACACCCGAAGGCAGACGAGCGACTGGCGCGGCTCGATTGGTAGGGTGAGGTATCTTGACGTCATACGCCTGTCGGGCATTCGCGCCGGAGGTTTCAACACAACACCTGCCACGCACATGGCAGCGCGTGGTCAGTCGGCGCGAGGGCGGGACGTGACTTGACGGTGGTTGGCAGTACTTGATTATGGGAGCGCAATGACCAACGAATCGGTATCGCACGCGAAACCGAACCCCGCGGATCCGTCCTCGGCGGCCACTCCCGAACAGATAGCAGCTAGTTCAGGGCGACAGCAACCGTCAAACTCCGCTTCGGATAGCCGCACTTCGAAGAGAACAACCGGCGCCCACGCAGTTGACCGAAGCAAGTACGTGAGCGACGCCGACCGGCGTCGGCGTCGACTTGCCATGGCTGCGGTAGGGCTGGGCTGGGCGGTATACGTCGGGTTTGTTGTGGTTTCGGTCCTCTCGTCACTTTTCTCCGGCAAGGTGTTCGCCGCAACCGACATGCTCTTGCGTTCACCGGCATATTGGGAGAACGCCACGATTGATGGTGAACTGATCAACAGCGTTTCTGGCGACACTGTCGACTCGGTCATTCCCCGCTCCATCGAGTTTGCGGATCGCCTCCATCAGGGAGATTTTCCCGAATGGAACCCCTACATAGTTGGCGGTGAGGAATTCGCGGGTTTGCCGAACACTGGCCTCATGTCGCCATTGTCGTTGCCCTGGTGGATTGCGCCGCCGGAAATTGCCCCGGCCCTCGTTAAGGTGCTTGAGTTTGCGGTAGTGGCGCTCGGCATGTCACTTTTCCTGCGACGACTCAAACTTCCGGCAGTTACCTGGCCTTTGGCTTCGCTTGCGTTCTGCTCATCGGGATTCATGATTGCCTGGACCAACTGGCCACAAACTCGCGTTGCCGCGCTCATCCCCCTCGCTTTCTGGGCTGCCGACTACGCAGTTACTCGCCGAAAATGGTTCGCATTTTGGCCACTTGCGCTCGCCTTCGCTGCGATGTGGCTAGGGGGTTTCCCTGCGCTAGTTTTCCATACCGCGTATCTCACTTGCGCCTACGGTGTTGTTCGTGCCGTTGCGCAGACGCGGTGGCGTGAAAGCGGTGCGATCTGGCAGTTCTGTGGTGACGCTTTGCGATACGCGGCCGGGATGATTAGCGCTGGGGCGCTCGCCGCTGTCGCGCTCCTGCCGTTCTATTTGAATTCTAAGGATGTGCTCGATTTTTCGGTGCGCAACTACCGTGGCTCTTCGCTTAACCCAGAAGCGTTCGGCACCGCCATCCTGCCCTATGCGGTCGGCACCGCTGGAATGAAAAATTTCACCGGACCGTTCAACCCTGTGGAAGCGCTGTCGTATTTGGGCGTGGTCGTCGTGCTCTGCGCACTGCTCGCACTGGTATTTCACCGGCGGTTGCTGGTTTCACGCGCGCCGATGTGGTTCTTCGTTATCGCAGCGACACTGTGCGGCATAGCCATGTACTGGGGCGGGCCCGTGCTCGATGCCATTCAACAATTGCCGACGATGAGCACCAGCCTGATCGGTCGCTTACGGGCGGTTTTCGGATTCTGCGTCGCTGTGCTCGCTGCCTACGGTGTCACGACGCTCATGAGTGCCCGTATTCCTGCGCTCGCGCAGAGTGAAACCACAAGCAGCCGCAATGCTGCAACACGCACTGTGCTGCGCGATCTTGCCGGGTGGGCGCTTGCTGCTTTTTTTGCGGTACTCGTTGTACAAGCCGCAAGCGTTGCGCAAGAAGGTTCGAAGCTGCCGGAATGGTCTGCCAGATGGGTTAAATATTCTGCAGTATTCGCTGTGGTCGCACTCGTGATGGTGGCGCTAATTCCGCTCGTGAGTCAGCGCTGGTTCAAGAACCTCGTTGTAGTGGGGCTGATCACAGTCATGGCTGTGCCCAGCCTACTGATTGTGCGAGCTTGGTGGCCGCACAGCAAGCCCGAAAGCTACTACGCCCCTGCTGAGGCCTTTACTTATCTGCAGGAAAACCTTGGTGACGACAGGTTCGTTGCTCTCGGCGGAGCATTACCCACGGGAGCGTCAACGGTTTACAAAACTCGGGATGTGCTCGGTCACGCGTTCATGACTGGGCGATGGAAAGACATGCTGCAGCAAGTCTATCCGGATGTGCTCGTTACCCCGACATACCCGAGCATCCCATCAGGTCTACTGGAAGAGGTTATTGACAGTCCGATCCTCGACCGTTTGGCCGTGCGCTACGTCGCGGTGGGAAGTGCTGAATCGGTGCCGGGCCGCCTGGAACAACTAAGTACCGGCGATTCGCCCATTGATCTGCGAGCAGATGGTGTGATTCGCAGTGGACAGTTCACCGGTCCTGTTCGTGGCATTCAGGTCACTGCTTTGGCTGCGAGCCTTCCCGCAGGCACTGAAATACCACTGCATGCGCGCGTAGTTGGGCACGACGGTACCGTGCTGACAGAGGCCCAGTTTTTGTTGCGGCGGATAGATAAAGAAACATTCATTCCGCTCGATGGCGACGAGTTCTCCGAAGACCAGCCCTGGCACCTTGAGCTTGAGGCCGAAGAACAACCTGGCATAGTCACCCTCGGGGCGGATGACCAGGGAAATCTTGCTATTTCAGCTCTTCGTCCCCTCCCTGATGGGATGAATGTGGCGCAAACGGGGAACGTTACTTTGATTGAGCGCACAAGTGCGCTTGATCGAGTGCGCTGGGCGAATGATGTCGTGGTTGAAGAAGACGCAGCGGCACGTATGGAACTACTGGGTAGCGGTCTAGCACCGGATATGGTCGTGCTCGAACGCAACCCCGCTAATGCCGCAACCCCTGGATCGACAGCAACGATAGAGGTGCTGCCAAGCAACGATCTCGACCAGAACACGATTCGGGTGAACTCAACGGGCGCCGGGTGGGTAGTCGTGGCCGACTCCCTCGACCGATCGGGGTGGACGGCCACCATTGACGGTCAACAGACCGAGTTGTTTCGAGCGGATCACGTGGGTGGCGCCGTGTACGTTCCTGATGCGGGAGAACACACAATCACGCTCGAATACAAAACTCCTGGCTTGCGAGTAGGGGCGACCGTGTCGGCGATCACTCTGGTAGCCGTACTCGCACTTGCCTTGGTGGATTGGCGCGCTCGACGACGCATCACTGCAGAGTCCGCCCAATGCGATCAGCAGCAGAATTCCGACTTGCAGGTTACTTAGGAGCATGACACGCGTGTGCTTGCTACATTTATTCGCGGCTCCCGTCGCTGGCGCCCGTTATATCCATGATCGAGCCGTACACTGCTAACTATGGATATCCGCGAACTGAGCATTGCAGGTAGCTTCGAGATCACACCGAAGCAGTTCCCCGACGACCGAGGTGTCTTCCTCGAGTACTACCGATTCGACAAACTCGCTGAGGCAGTGGGGCACCCCCTCGACCTCAAGCAGGCCAACACCTCGGTGTCGAAGCGCGGCACGGTCCGCGGCATCCACTTCGCGGATGTGCCGCCGAGCCAGGCGAAGTACGTTACCTGCACCCGCGGCGCGGTGATCGACTTTGTGATCGACATCCGCGTCGGTTCGCCCACCTTCGGTCAATGGGACCAGGTGCGACTCGATGACGTAGACCGTCGTGCCATCTACATCCCCGAGGGCCTCGGCCACTGCTTCGTTGCACTCGAGGATGACTCGACCGTCAGCTATCTCTGCTCGGCCACCTACGCACCCGGCCGCGAACACGGCGTGAACCCGCTATGCAAAACCATCGGGCTCGATCTACAGCTGCCCGAAGACGAGCTGTTGCTCTCACCCAAAGACACCGAGGCGCCGGGCCTGCTCAAAGCGAAAGAGCAGGGACTGCTGCCGAAGTACGAAGACTGTGTAGCGTTCTACAACGAGCTCAACGAAAAGGCAGGTGCGTAAGTATGAAGGGCATCATCCTCGCCGGTGGTTCGGGCACTCGGCTCTGGCCGATCACCAAGGGCATCTCGAAGCAACTCATGCCCATCTACGACAAGCCGATGATCTACTACCCGCTATCGACCCTCATGATGGCCGATATTCGCGAGGTGCTGATCATCACCACACCCGAGTACAATTCGCAGTTCCGCGCACTGCTCGGCGATGGCTCACATCTCGGCATGACGATCGACTATGCCGAGCAGCCCAGCCCAGACGGGCTCGCACAAGCATTCATCATCGGTGAAGAATTCATCGGCGACTCGGGATGCGCGCTCGTGCTCGGTGACAACATCTTCCACGGCACCGGCCTCGGATCGTCACTGCGCGCCCACGGAGAGATCGATGGCGGGCTCATTTTCGCCTACCAGGTGGCCGACCCAACCGCATATGGCGTCGTCGAATTCGACGAGAACATGAAGGCGCTGTCGATCGAAGAAAAGCCCAAGCAGCCGAAGTCAAACTACGCCGTGCCGGGTCTGTACTTCTACGACAACGACGTCATCGAAATCGCCAAGAACGTCAAGCCCTCGGCACGCGGCGAACTCGAGATCTCTTCGGTGAACTCGGCCTACCTCGACGCAGGCAAACTGCAGGTGCATGTGCTCGACCGCGGTACTGCCTGGCTCGACACCGGAACCTTCGAATCGATGATGCAGGCATCGGAGTACGTCAAGGTGATTGAAGACCGTCAGGGTCTCAAGATCGGCTGCATCGAAGAAATTGCCTGGCGCGCCGGATGGATTGACGACGAGCAGCTCGCTCGACTCGGCGAACCGCTGAAAAAGTCGGGCTACGGTCGCTACATCCAGCGACTGCTCGACCAGGCGTAGACCTCATGACGAGCTCTGCTGACAAGCAGCCTCGCATTTCGGTCATCGTGCCGGTTTATAACGCGAGCAAATATCTGGTTGAGACGATTTCAAGTGTCACGCGGCAGACGCTTCGTGATCTCGAGATCATCATCGTTGACGATGGAGATCGACCGACGACTCAGTTGCTATCGCAGAGGAACTCGCCGCTGGTGATGCGCGCATTCAGCTCTTCGCGCTCGAAACGAACCAGGGGGTTGGTGCCGCGCGAAACTTTGGGATCAAACATGCCACGGGAGAGTTCCTCTACTTCCTAGACAGTGATGACCGCCTGCACGAAGAAGCACTGGAAGTGCTTTCAAGAAAATCCGCCAACGAGCAGCTCGACATCCTGTATTTTGACGCCGAACCCTTCTTTGACTCGCCGCAGCTCGAATGTGAAAAGGGTGGCTACCGCATCTACTACCAGCGCAGCGACAGCTACCCCGGAGTCAAACCAGGTGTCGAACTCCTCGTCGAGATGACCGCGAACGATGATTGGAAGCCGGGCCCGCCGCTGCAGCTTGCACGCCGCTCTTTTATCGAAGAAAAGGGCGTCACATTCCCCGAGGGAACATTTCACGAAGACAACCCCTACACGCTGTTGAACGCGCTAGCCGCAAAACGAGTCGCCTATGAACCACGCGCGCTCCTATACCGACGCATTCGTGAGGGATCAATAGTAACGAGCAGACCAACGCCAAAGCACATCTACGGTCTTTTCGATGCCTATGTGCAGGGAAGCTCCATCGCCGACCGTCTGGGTTACGAGCCCAGTAGTCGAGAAGGTCAGGCAATCGATTGGGAGATCCGCAAGCTGGCAGACGATGCTCAGCGAAAACATGCGCGGCTTTCTACGGAGGCTGAGAGAACACAAGTGCGTGATCAGCTGGGCTCTTCGTTCGCTCATCGGGATATTGCTGAACTGTCGCAGCTTCGGGCAGAGGCTGCAGCCTACCGGCGAAATCTTCAGAAAGTTGAGCAGGATTTGCTTGCCATTCAACAGCGGTCGGCCCGACGGTCGCGTAGCCTGTTCGTGCGGGCGCTCGGCAAAATAAAGAACCGAGCTTCAACACTGCTCCGCCGCTTGCGACGATGAAGCCGCCGGCTGACCAATATTCACTTGGCCGGTCTCATCGGGAACGAACGCATCAGGTCTGATTGAATGAATGCTAGATTCCGGAGAGGGCGCCACAGTGAGATGTAATGGTCGAGATGATCCATTAGGTCTATCGGTGAAACGGGTTCACGCTTGGTTGCGAACGCCGAATAAAAATCATCAAACTTGTAACGACCACCAATTACCTGGTCGCTGAACTGCACCCAGGCATTGGGAACGCCGAACGACTCCGCAACGATCACGCCGTGTAGGCTTGATGAGATCACGAATCTACTCGTTGCGATTTCCTTGATCACCTGGCTGACTGGTGCCATTACGTCGATGTGGTGAGCTCCCAGTCGGGAAACCAGCTCCTGTGCTGCCGTATTACCTTGGTCAACATAATGTGGAATTACACTCACGCTAAAGTTAGGAGATGCGGTTTTCGTAACTTCTGGAAAGGCAAGCGGGGTGAGGATTCCCGGATCGCCCAATGCGATATGCCGCTTCGTAAGATGCCGTATGCGCTGCAGTGAAAGCTGCCCGCGCACCGCGCGAATGTCGAGCGGCGGGCCAGAATAATTCTCACCGGGAGCTACGAATCCAGACCCCCAGATCACGGGGTCGGCGAAAGGTTACCGTTTGTTCGACCTCTTGCAAGACTGAGCCGATGCTCACGAGTTCGCATTCATCAATGGGGGCATAAGTGGTGTTGACAGCGAAAAGGCGCTCGATCAGCTCTTTGCTGAGTTGGTCGCCAAAATTGCCGGTAGGTTGATCCCCTTTCCAAGAGAATAACCTGACGGGCTGTGATCTCCAGAGAATGGACCGTGGAACTTGTCGACGCGCCAGTGACTTGAGTCGCTTCAATTTCTGCACTCTTATTCGCCTAGGTTCCTTGCGGTGGCGGGTCGAGACCGTTCACTAGTGCCGCGTCAATCGGCGAGTGAAGTTGATGGCACCCTGGAGAAATTCGGGTGCAAGTTGCGTCTTGAGGTGTGCGTTTTCGTCGAGGAGTTCGACAATTTTTTGATCGAGCATCAGTTCGCGTTCGTGCCTGCAAGTCATTTCAGTTTCTAACTCTGTCTCCAAGCTTAGGATTTTCTCATGCTGCAGCTGATTGTGCATTTCAAGGTCGGCGGTATGCTGCTGTGACTCATGCAGGTCCCGCTGCAGCCTCGAGACTTCTTGGGTCCGCCCGCTTTCAACATTGACTAATATCGGCCCGACACGTTTGTAGTCGGCAAGCAATTTGTCGGCATCAGGCATCGCAATCGGCGCAAACTGACCGGTGTGTTTGGAAGCAGAAATGCTCTGGTAGAGCTTCGCGATTCGTTCATCCGTTACGAAGCCGTCACCGTTAATTCCTACAGAAAGTCTCGCTACGAAAAACGGTTTTAGAAAGTCAGCCTTAAGCCAACGGTAGTCGCGCATGGTGTGATGACGGGGGCTAGGTTTTAAGTCTGGGTTTGACTCATATGCCTTCCCAGTCATGGTAACTCGCGCACGGTACTGCTGCCATGAGCGCCATGGGACATGTAGTACCTCAATTGCAATACCTTCTGGCAGGCCGTCTGCTTCCGGAGCAGAACTGAAATGATTTCCCTGCGCAACCTCTATATTCTCACAGCCCGGATGAATAAGGTTATGCGTCGGGTGAGTGTGGAGGCCGACTAGTTTCAACTGTTCCTGTGTGCGAACATCCCGAAGCGTGGTGCTGGCGAGGTCTATGCCAGACTCGAGAGCGCGGCCAATCATGTTGCTGACCGGGATGGGGAAAGATTCCCCCGATCGTGGGAGTGATCGAACCGCATTGCCGAGGGATTCCCCTTCGGGTACGACCCAAAACTCATCGGCGTCTGAGTTTAATACCCAATCCGCCGAGTACTGCGTGTACGCGTCACGCGCCATTCCCGTGACCACCTGATATTGCCTCTTGTCATGGTGGGGATAGTGGCGTAGGTCAATCAGACCCTTACTAGCATAGTTTTCAAGGATCTCGCGGGTGCCATCGGCCGAAGCGTTGTCAGTCACGATGATTTGATCAAGTCCCTGTGAAAGGTGGTATTCAAGCCAGGTGGATATGATGTCGGCTTCGTCGCGCACCATTAGAGTCATCACCACGCGAGGCTTACGCTGGTTGTTTGCACCCATTACTTGCTCCCTCACAAACGGAAGTTACTAAACGTCAACTTGAAGCTTCGATACGACTTTTGAATACACCGGGCCGATGCTTTCTGCGCCTGCGACGACTTCGAAAGCGCCGAGCGACTCGGCACGTGAAATTTCACGACGCTTGCCATCATAGAATGTTGCATTCACTGTGTAGGATCCACTTCCCAGCGATAAGTCAGGAATCTCAAAGATGACCTTGAACTTTCCAGAGATAGGGATATTTCGTGAGCCAGTAACATGAGTAGATGTTGCCAATACGGTGGTGTCAAGTTGATTTACGAGCGATATGGCAAGGTCCCATTGATCAAACTCAACGCGAGAATCAACTGTCACCTCAACCGTTAGGTCGTTTCCGGGTGTGAGGTGGGAACCACTTCGTGGCCTCGACACAATGTCGATGATGTCGAGCTGTTCATTTAGGCGCTTGAGTTCTTCTTCGCGTGCTCGTTCACGTGCGATTCGCGCGCGAGCTGCGTCAGCGTCGAGTTCGCTGTCAAAACCGGCACGCAAGATGCTCACCGCCTCATCGGCCGGGCCGTCAAAAACGACGTGTCCTCGTCCCAGTACGACCGCTCGGCTGCAGAATTTGGTAATTTGGCCAAGACTATGCGAAACCAAGATGATGGTACGTCCCTCATCCTGGAAGCTGCGGATCTTATCGAGACATTTTTTCTGAAACGCCTCGTCGCCTACTGCGAGTACCTCATCAACCAGGAGTATGTCAGGGTCCACGTTGATTGCGACGGCAAATGCGAGCCGCACGTACATGCCTGATGAGTAGAATTTGACCTGTGTATCGATGAAGTCGGCAATACCCGAAAAGTCGACGATTTCGTCAAACAGTTCGTCTGTTTGTTCGTGGCTGAGCCCAAGAATTGACGCGTTCAGGTAGATATTTTCGCGCCCAGTGAGATCTGGGTGGAACCCTGCACCAAGTTCTAACAGCGCTGCCATGCGCCCACGAGTGCGAACGCTTCCAGACGTCGGTTCGATGATGCCACCAAGCGTCTTCAGCAGGGTAGATTTGCCTGAGCCATTGGGTCCGATGAGGCCCACCGTTTCGCCAGCTCGGATTTGAAGGGATACTCCATTGAGAGCCCAAAAGTCCCGACGATTTGCAGTTGAGCGGCGCGGGTTGACGAGTCGCTCCTTGAGTGACTTGTTCTGCTGGACTACAAAGCGCTTTGTGATTGATTCGAGATCGACGACGACTGGCATTTCGTTGAGGTTGATGAGCTGATCTGTCACTTATAGCTCCTGTGCAAAATTGCCTTGAAGGCGTGCGAATATTCTTTGACTAAACCAGATGCCGATCACGCCAACTGCGAGTGCTATGAGCATGTTAGTCATGAGGCTGTCTGGAAAGTACCCGCCTGGGTACGCAGCCTCGAGCCCGGAGCCAGGTGCCCAAAAAGCTGCTTGGAAGCCGAGAATTGCGAGCGTAACGGGATTGCTTACGTAGATGGTGTTGAGTGTCTCGAGACCGTTGCCCATAAGGACTTGGTGGACCATCTGCCATGAGTAGACGATCGGGCTGAACCACATGAGTAGTAGCAGAAGAACCTCGACGAGATACTGCACGTCTCGCAAATAGACGTTCGTTGCAGCGAGCGTAAGCCCAAGGCAGGTACCCCACGCCAAGACAATGAGCAGCGCAACCACTGCGTAAAGCAGGTGTAGGCCAAAGCTCAATGTGCCGAGGACGCCTGCGGCAATTAGCAATATGACCATCTGCATCGTGAAGTTGAAGAGCGCTGAGCCGATTGTCGAGATAGGGAAGATCTCTCGAGGGAGATGTACCTTCTTCACTAGAGCTGCATTCGTGACTATCGACCCAGTCATGGATTGGATGATTTCACTGAAAAGTCCCCAAAGCGTGAGGCCCGTGAAAATATAGACGGCGAAGTTGGGGACGCTACGGGCTGCGCCTAAGAACTCCCCCATTACCAGGTAGTAGATAAGCAGCTGCGTGAGGGGCCTGATGAGTGTCCACGTGAATCCGAGGACTGAATCTTTGTAACGCCCTACGAGTTCGCGGCGAACCAGCAACCCTAGCAGTTCCCGGCGTCTAGCTAGTTCACGCACGGAGTTGATGAACCCTTTGAAGGGATTTCGAGTCGGTTCCCGTGTCTCGAACTCGAGTGACTGCAAGCGTTGTGCTCGGCTGATAGCTTGCTGTTCCATCTCGTTGATATAGTCCATGCACTTCTTCCTTCGGGCGCACTTTGCTTGTCTGGTGTGCCGCGTGATTGGCAATCATACTCATTGAGCGCGTGACGCTACGGTGGACGGGCTGAATAGTATGATCTTCTCAGTCAGGTTCAACCACAACAGGAGGCTCACGGTGCGTCGCCACCTCGTTTTCTTGCACTACGACCCCGAGGGGTACGTTGACAACGCTGTCCTCCACACTCTCCGTGGGTTTCGTCCCCACGTCGAGAAGATCTTTGTAGTCGTCAATGGTTTCCTCGACGCGCAGTCACGTCAGCGCCTTGACGGGGTCGCAGACGAAGTCATGGAACGGGAGAACATCGGTTTTGATATCGGAGCGTACCGTGCAGCTTTCGGGCGAATTGGCTATGGAGAGCTTGCAAAATATGATGAGCTGCTCCTAGTGAACTATACGTTCCTTGGGCCGGTTGGCAGCTTCGCCAGTCTCTTCGAACGCATGGATGCCGTGCCAGTGGACTTCTGGGGCATGACTGACCACATCGCTATGACCCCACACCCTATCGCAGGTGTGGGTACTATGCCTCAACACCTCCAGTCCTACTGGATTGCAATTCGTCAGCGTATGCTCGCATCCGCAGACTTCCGGGAGTACTGGTCCGGGCTGAAAAACGCGCACTCCTACAACGACGTCATCATCAAGTTTGAGACGCAGTTCACCAAGCATTTCGCGGACCTCGGATACACGTGGAAGTCTGCTTACGGTCACGAGCGATACGGCACTCTCAATGCTTCCATGGAAGCGCCACTGGCGCAGCTCGATGACGGCTGCCCGATTTTCAAGCGGCGAATCTTCTTCCATGATGCGGTTGACCGAGACCATGCAGGTTTGGCAGCGGCCGAGGTCGCGAAACGTGCGATTGAGCTCGGTTACCCGCGTGACGTTCTTATTGACGGCATCTATCGGCGGACCCCATCGCGTCAGCTTTCCGCCGCGCTTGATGGCTATCTTGTGTTGCCGGAGCAGGCTGGCGACAGTGCAAACGTTGGTTCCAAGGCTGTAGTGAACGACGACGAGCATTTCTGGCAGTCGTGGTTGCGAGACGGGCAGAACGTTTTCGAAGGTGCTTCATACCTAATTAGAACTGGAAATGAATTTGACGCCGCGTCCGTCCACGCGGCATTGCGAGCCGCTCACTCGCGGGCGTTCGGTGTCATCGTCCGCCAGCCTGCTGGGATTGTGAACGCGTTTGATCAAGACGACCGTCTTGGCTTTGTCGTCCCTCTCGTTGAGCATCGGTCAACCGACGCGCTGGGCAAGGGCTATGCGCAATACGGCCCGCAGGTTCACGCACTCGCTGACTTGCTCGGTGTCCGTCCACCTTTAGAGCCAGACGCACCACTGACTCCGGTGCTTGGGATCTCAGCGTTGCGTTCAGACGCCTTCGCTTCGCTGCCGCAACAAGTGGCTGCGGCCGGTGGGTGGGATTCCCTGGCATCAAGTATGGGTGGAGACAAGGCGCTGTCAGACCTGCTCGACCTTCTTGCGGCCGATATAGCCAGGTCCAATGGCTTCTACACAGCGCAAGCAACTACGGCATTTCAGCTGCGTGTTTCTCACTCAATGCTTGAGCAAAAATTCTCGCGCCTGTCATCTCGGTTTGGTCCCGGGCCGCAAACGCCATTCAAAGGGGAGCTCAGGACCGGGAATGGTGAGGCTCGGGCCGCTATTGCGAGAGCTATTAAGCGTCTAGCCCCCAAGACTGCGGCCCGGATGGGCGCGGCCGAGCGAAAAGCCAAGTCAACGGTTAAACGACTTGCTCAAGCCTTTCGGCGGATGGTGAAATGATGATGAGCCGTGGCCGTCTCGTTGTTTACGCGCTGAATGATAGTGCAGCGCGACTGTCAGACTACGTATTCTACGCACTTGAGAGGTACCGGCCCGCGGCCGAACAACTTGTTGTTGTAGTGCAAGATAGCCTTCAAGTTGAGTCGCTGTGTATCCAGAAACTGAAAAAAATCGCGGATAGTGTCTGGCACACCAAGCAGCCGCGCAGTATCTCAGCGATTTGGCATACGCTTAGGACCCGAATCGGGCGCGAAGGGTTGTCCCAGTTCTCGGAAGTTCTAGTCGTGGACGACACGAGCTTGGTCGTCTTTGATGGGCATCTTCCTCAGCCGGAGCATGTTTCGACGTTGGATGCCTGGACACTAGTTCGACCAGATCGAGGGGAAGGCCGAGAACGCACTGCGCTCAACTGGCTCGGAGTATCGGGAAAGACATTTGCTTTTGAACGATTCTGGGCTGTTGTGGATCGCGGTCCAGTGGGATTTGACGAGTTTAATGACCACCTAGTATCAATGAGCTTTTCTGTTAGTCGTATCTTCGAGCGCCCAGCGGAAAATGATGCTTATCTGCTCCGGGACTCTCTTCTAGATCTGGTTGATCAGGGGTTGCCCATTATTCCATGGAAGGCTCTCACCATTGACCCCCTCGTTGCAGATCGTTGGGCGCTGCAACCCCGCAAGTCTTTTGACATCGCTGTTGCGAAGGGAGTTCCGGAAGAACTAATTTGGCAGCACCTCTTGCGATCATTGCAGCCGCGTGTCTGGTACACAAATTTAGCAATGCACGAGATCGTGCCTTCTGCGTCAGCGTCTGAGAGTAAGCCAGCACTCATAACCGCTGTCGTTATGCATGTTTACTACGTAGATATGCTTGATGAGTTGTTGGGGTATGCTGCAAACGTTCCTGGCGACAGGCGGCTGGTTGTCACAACAAACACTGCCGAGAAACGTGCTGAGATTGAAGATCTGGTTCGTTTAGATGGCCGTTTTGAAAATTTCGAGGTCAGGGTCGTGACTAGTAACCGTGGCCGGGACATATCTGCGTTCGTGCTTGATTGTGCTGACATCCTGCGCGACGAGTCGATTGACCTGATTGTCAAGCTGCACTCGAAACGTTCAGTTCAGGACCCTGAAAGTGTAAGCTCATGGTTCCGTCGGCACCTGTTTGAGAATTTGCTTGGTACAGCTGAGTACGCGCGTAACGTTTACACGCTGTTCGAAAATGAAGACGGCCTTGGGATGGTATTCCCGCCAACAGTTCACAGAGGCCTCCCGACACTTGGTCATGCCTGGTCAAGGAACGCCGATTTAGCTGTCGAATTGGCGCCACGGCTTGGGATCACCAGTCCCCTCGATGAGCTTACGCCGTTGGCTCCCTATGGGTCGATGTTTATTGCTCGCAGGGAGGTGCTCGCCCCGCTGCTCGATGCAGCCTTCACCGTTGACGAATTCCCTGGTGCCGCTGAGTACCAGGATGGTTCGCTGGCTCACACCCTGGAGCGGCTCATCGCATATATGAGCATTAGCCAGGGCCGCTACATCAAGACCATTGAAACGAGTGATTTGGCAGAGATTAGCTCGACGGGACTCGAATACAAGCTTCAGAAAGTTGCTAGCTTTCTTCCACCGTTCACGGTTGACCAGGTAGACACGCTCTCAGGCGTGGGACAAATTAGCTACATTTCAAGTTCGTTTAAGCGAGGGGTAACACACCGCGTCTATCGACGCTTCCCTCTGATAACGAAGTCGCTACAGCCGCTAAAACCAGCCCTTCGCTGGTTGTGGCCGAGGGTCAAAGTCGTCATGCGTCGCGTGCTCGGTCGATGACTTGGATAACGCCGGTATGCAGATGGCGGGGTAGAAAAGAAGGGCTAGTTATGCGGAGCTTCGCATAGATTGCAGCCCAGCATAAGAACATCCAATTGCCTTCAACAAGGAGCCGTGACTCAGTCATCGACTGCACCGCCAGGGCAACCAAGATGAGAAACGGGGCCGCGGTCTGACTCGCGAGATGCTGGCGGGCGCCCTGCTGGCCAGTAACCGTCAGGAATGGCGTGTCTGGCTGGTCGATCGCGATCCACCAGGTGCGGATGAGCGCAGTAAACGTCAATAGCGCAAAGAGCGCGACACCAATTGCCCCCGTTTGCATCCAGACGTCCAGAAACGCGTTGTGCGCCTGGTGGTACGCGGTGCCTTCAATTACGGCGAGATCGTCAAACTGGGGAAGCCAGGGCGCCCAGTAACTAATCCAACCGATGCCAAAAACCGGTGACTGTGTCCCCAGAGTGATCACGGCGCGCCAGATATCTCCCCGGCCAGACATGTCTGGTGAGCGGTTCATTGTTGCAAAAATGAAATCGTTATTGGCGACGACAAAAAAGGCGCCGGCAACGAGCAGTGTGCCAACCGCCCAGTACATCGCCCAGCGCAGCGTTCGAGAAATCCGTCGTCCAAGAAACACGAGCATGCCACCAAGTGCGACGAAGGCGAGCGCGATGAATGCCGTGGCTGAGTGGGCGTGCACCAGCACGAATGCTGATATCGCGATCATGCTCATGGCATAGAGACGTGGAAGATAGCGATCCCACAGCTGTGCGATGGTCATGATCAGGGCAATCACCGCAATCATCGCCAAAAGGTTGCGGTTGCCCGGTAGGCCCTGGATATCACCCTGCGCGAAAATACTGAGATTTGCGTGACTCCAGTAAAAATTACTGGGGATGTTTGCAAGATCGTGTGGGGTGTCTGGCCCAAGGAAGAATTGCAGCTCATTCAGGTAGAGGTAGGCCGGCGGTACCAGACCGTGCGGGGCGAAGATCTTAACGCCGAGCTCAAATAGCAGGGAACCGCCCGTGAGAATGCGTGCGGCAGCACCGAGTGCCTGAAAGAACTGAAATCGGGTGAGGCAGAGTGCCAAGCCAAGGCCGAAGTAGGCGGTGAGTAGCTGGGCCGCCGACGCTGCCAGGGTCTCGAGAGGATACTGCGACCACAGGGTCGAAAGCCCACACCAAGCAACGAATGCAAGGAGCATGGTGGGCAAATGGCGCAGGCGCACCTGTGAATGCCGGCGCCGAAGCGCGATGCCCAAGAGCACTGCGAGTACGAGCGTGATTAGCACGTAACCGACCCAGCCGATGGTGTATCGCAGTGCATCACCAGAGAACGCGATCGCGATGATGGCAGTGCTCAACAACATCGTTCGAGATGTCCGAGAAGGATTGGACTGTGTGCGCGCATCGGCTGTAGCAGTCTGAGATGAGACGCCGGTAGGGGGCCGATGCGGGAATGCCATGCGGTCCATTCTCGCATCCGGTGAATCCGCGGGACATGTCCCTGGGTATCACTTCTATGACAAATTACATGCGTGTAACTAGCTGAGGTCTGCGGGAATCCGGCCTTTGACCTCGGCGTGTCGGATCTTTTTCGTGACAAATGTGACGAGTGTGACTACTGTTGCAAATGTTATTTACCGTGACGACACGCCGAGTGTTGGAGGAATCATGACTAGTCAAGCCAGTTCGTCGGATAACGGGAGCCGCCTGCGCTGGCTGGTGCTCGGGTTGGGAGCCGTGACGCTGTCGCTCGCAGCTTGCACCGGTGCCGTCAGCGGTGGCGGCGAAACAACTGCAACCGCAACCACGACTCCGGCTGTGCCCACTGTCGCGCCGACCGCCGAGGTCGAGACCGAAAGCGCTCCAGCAACGGCTGAGTCGACCGACGCGGCATCGGGTGATGCAAACGTCATCGTGGTGGCTGCCGACTACGACGCTGACTCCGCCACTATCGAGGTGCGCTCGATCGTGACCAACCTCATTGCCGAAGGCACCTGCACGGTAACCGCCACGAGCCCCGAGGGTGAGGAGCTTACCGCTACGGTTGAGGCTCGCCCTGACGCACAAAGCACCGTGTGCCCGCTCGCAACTATCGAGGGCGTGACCGGCGAAGGCTGGAAGGTCCAGGTGGCCTTTGAAAGTGCCGAGGGCAACGGCATTTCTGAAGCCGTGGTGGCGGAGGTGCGCCAGTGATTCGCCGTCTTCGACGACACATCGCGCTCGCTTGCGCTGGTGTGCTGATTGCTGTCAGTGGGATCGTGCTAACCGCAAGCCAGCAAGACGCGCAGGCCGCCGATGCATCCAATTTTCGACCCGGTTATCTCATCAGCGACGAGAACTTCTACGACTCGGCCGCGATGTCGGTTTCACAAATTCAAGACTTCTTGAACAAGCGTGGCTCGAGCTGCACGGGTAACTGCCTCAAAGACAAACGCGTCGATACGGTGAGCAAGGCGGCCAACAGGTACTGCGGTGCCTATCAGGGCGCACGCGGTGAATCGGCCGCGCAGATTATCTCGAAGGTCGGTAAAGCCTGCGGTATTTCACCCAAGGTGCTTCTCGTGATGCTCGAAAAAGAGACCTCGCTGGTCACCATGGATAACCCCGGCGAATGGCGCTACGAGCGGGCAATGGGCTACTACTGCCCGGACGACCCGAACCGCCCCGGATGGTGTAACCCCGAATATGCCGGCCTGTACAACCAGCTCTACCGGGCGGCCTGGCAGTTCAACCAGTACGCGGCGAACCGCGGCGACTATGCCTATGTGGCCGGGCGCAATAACAGCATCCTCTACAACCCCGACCGCAGCTGTGGTGCCTCGAACGTCTACATCGAAAACCAGGCAACCGCATCGCTGTACATCTACACCCCGTACCAGCCCAACCAGGCCGCACTGTCGAACCTCTACGGCACCGGTGACGGCTGCTCGAGCTACGGAAACCGCAACTTCTGGCGCCTCTACACCGACTGGTTTGGGTCGCCGACCGCCGCGCCGCAGCCCGTAGCGCACGATCCGCAGGGTGCTTATGACACGCTCACGCCCGTGAATGGTGGGTTTCGGTTGACAGGGTGGGCTGTTGATGCTGATAAGCCGAAAACTTCGTTGGAGGTGCGTATCGATTTCGAAGGCCGCAAAGAAGTTGTGACGGCCAAGGAATATCGACCGGATGTTGAGAGAGCTATTGCTGCAGCCGGGGCAAACCAGGGTTTTGACAAGATCATCAAAGTAGAGCCTGGTTCCTACCAGGTGTGTATAACTGCAATCAACATCGGAGGCGGTAACGATAAGTCGCTTGGTTGTAAGTCCGTTAAGGTGTCTGCTCCCAAGCCGAAGCCGACTGAAACGGTGAAACCGACGGAGACAGTGAAGCCGACTGAGACGGTGAAGCCGGTGGAGACGGTGAAGCCGACTGAAACGCTGAAGCCACAGCCGAGCGAGACTGCTAAGCCGACCGAGACGGTCAAGCCGATTGAAACGGTGAAGCCGAAGCCGACGGAGACTGCGAAGCCCTCAGAGCCAGTAGTGACTGAGTCGCAAGAAACCGCGGCGGCGGGAACGGGCGGTGGTGCTCACGGTGGACAAGTGGGCACTGCGAGCGAGCCACCTGTCAGTGTTGTCCCGAACGGAGGCGGAAAATTGCCAACCGAGGAAACATTGGCTGACAACGCCGAGCGCCCCGAAGCTGCCGCTCCGCAGCCGCTATCGGTGATCCCCGATGAGGATGCGGCCGAAGCGCCGAGCTCGTCGTCGAGCGACGCATCCGAACTTGCCGCAACCGGCATGCAGCCAATGGCAACCCCGGTGCTCGCCGCACTCGGAGTGCTGCTGGTCAGCGCCGCGGCCCTGCTGGGGATGCAAGGGCTGCGTCGCGAGCCCTAGCGGTGAGCTGCCGCAAATAAGCTGAGCAATCCCAGTCTCAGCACAGGTCAGGCCCAAACGTGGAGACGCGTTTGGGCCTGACACTGTTTCTGACACGAGTAACGGGTAGAGTCACCAACGATGTTTGTAACGCTCGAGAACACACCGATGCGCTATGCCTGGGGCGCACGAGGCGCGATTACCGACTACCTCGGAAACACCGGCGCCGTTCTCGAACCCGAAACAAGCGGCGCCGAAGCCCCAGTGCAGGCCGAACTCTGGCTCGGTGCACACCACGGCTCGCCCGCAAAAATCACCAGCCCCGAACTGGTGGGCGGCCACACCGACCTGCGGCAGTGGATCCAAGCCGAACCCGAACGCGCGCTCGGCCAGTTCGCGGTCGGTCTCCGACGCGGCGAACCGGTGCGGCTACCTTTTCTTCTCAAGGTGCTTGCCGCGGGCGAACCGCTCTCGCTACAGGTGCATCCCGACCTCGCCCGCGCGCGACTCGGATTCGCCGCCGAAAATGAGGCGGGCATCCCGCTCGACGACCCGAGCCGCAACTACCGCGACCCCTTCCACAAGCCCGAACTGCTCATCGCACTCAGTGACACCATGACCGCGCTGGCAGGCTTCCGCAGCTTCGGTGAAGTGCGCGAACTTGTGGCAGATATTGCCGAGCTCGCAGCCGAAGCTGGCACCGCATCCCGATTCGCGCCATTCGCAGAGCGCGTCGCCGAACTCGATTCCGAAGCAGACCTACGCGAACTGGTGGCCTTCAACCTGTCGAAATCTACCGAGGCAGTCGACGCGCTACCGGTGCTCTACCAGTGGGCCGAGGGCGACGGTAGATGGCAACGCGAACGGGCCACCGTGCGCGCCATCCGCCGCGCGCATCCCGGCGACGCCAGCGTATTGACAGCGCTACTCATGAACCACGTCGCACTGCACCGCGGTGAAGGTCTTTACATCCGTGCCGGTGTGCTACACGCCTACGTGGAGGGCGTGGGTATTGAAATTATGGCCGCAAGCGACAATGTGCTGCGCGGCGGGCTCACTGCCAAACACATCGATGTCGACGAACTCATGGCGGCGCTCAGCTTCGCGCCCACACCGCCGCCGTATCTCAGCGCCGAACAACTCAACAACTTCGTCACCACTTTCGACCCCGACGAGCCCGACTTCCGCCTGCAGCGAGTGCAGGGCGTGCGAGTCGACACGGAAATCAACGTCGTCGGCCCGAGCGTGCTGCTCAACCTGGGACAGGCGGTCGAGGTCACCGATGCGGCTGGCGAAACGACTACTCTCGCGCACGGCCAGGCAATTTTTGCCACTCCGGATGCGCCGCCACTGCGAGTCATCGGCACGGACGTTGATCTTGTGGTCGCGTCTACAGGTGTGGATGCGGGCGAGTCGCTGCCGCTCGATTAGGTTCAGGTGAGCGCTCGGCGTGCGACACGGCGGCGCGCAGGCTGGGAAATCCCGCAAACTCTCAAGTTGTGGATTAGAGTTTCCGCCCCTGGCACTTGACGCAACCGGTCTTACACCGGTGTAATTACATTGGAGACACGAACAGTCCGTTCGTGGGAATGCGTTGGAGTTGTGATATGGCACAGGGTTTGAACCGACCGGTACCAGAAAACTGGTACGTCGATCCGCTGACGCTGGGCGTACCCGGTACGCCCGACTACATCGGCGACGACAACCCGCTCTCGTGGCAGGCTGACGCGCTGTGCGCCCAAACCGACCCCGACGCGTTTTTTCCCGAAAAGGGTGGCTCAACCCGCAACGCCAAGTCGATCTGCCAGGCCTGCGCGGTGCGCGCCGAATGCCTGCAGTACGCGCTCGATAACGACGAGCGCTTCGGCATCTGGGGTGGCCTTTCAGAGAGAGAACGCCGCAAGCTGCGCCGGCAGGCCTAAGAGCGGAGCACAGCACACTGTGCCGCGGGTTATCTCGACCACGCTTCCGGCTCGCCGCACAGAATGCCAGCCCGCCCGAATTCAGTCACTAGCATTCTGCTAATGCGACCCAAAGTCACCGCAGTTGTCGTAGCTCGCGATGCTGCCTCCGCACTCGAACGCACCATACCCGCGCTCGAGTCGCAAACCGCGCCCATCGCGACATCAGTGTTCGTGCATATCGATTCGCGCGACGACACCCTCGAAATCATGCGCGCGGCGCAGCCAACGCTGCTGCTCACGGTCGCCCAAGACTCCTCGTTCGGCAAAGCTGTCGCCACGGCAGTCAGCGAACTCGACAAGAGCGAACCGATCCGTGAAGCCGATACCGGTGCCGCGCATCCCGATGAATGGCTCTGGCTCATCAACGCCGGTGACACCCCAGAACCAAACGCGCTCGCAGAACTGCTCGACACGGCCGAACGAAACCCATCACTGGCGGTAACCGGCCCCAAACTGGTGTCGGCGCAAGACCCCAGCCGACTCGTCGAATACGGGCAGTCGATCGTCCCCACCGGCGAATCAATCCGGCTGCGCACCGACGCGCTCGACCAGGGGCAGTACGAGTCGTTCAGTGACGTGCTGGCAGTTGCCACCAACGGGATGCTCGTGCGCCGCGACGTGTGGAACGACCTGCAGGGTTTCGACCCCGGGCTGGAAGCCGTCGACGACTCACTCGACTTCTGTGTGCGCACCTGGCTAGCCGGAAACCGGGTGCTGCTCACCCCCGACGCGCGCGTTGAAACACTCGGCAGGGATGCTCCCGGTACCGCAAAATACGGGCGCCGCACGGGTGCCCAAGCCCGCCACCGGCTACGTCGCACCGCAACTCTGCACCGGCGACTGGCTTGGTCGGGCCCGCTCATGTTCTGGGTGTACTGGTTGCTGCTGCTTCCCGAAGTGCTCGTGCTCACGGTGCTCAACCTGCTGCGCAAACAGCCGGGCCGCATCCTGCCCGAACTGTTTGCCGCACTCAAAGTGTTTTTTGGTGGCACCCGCGCACTCAGTGCCCGGCGCCACTTCGCGGCCACCAGCACACAACCCCTGTCGAGCCTCGACCGGCTCCGCATCTCAGCTTCCGAATGGCGCACCATGCGCGCCATCAAACGCGACGAGCAGCTTGCTCTCGCCCAGCAGGGTGGCGACCGCTACAACTTCATCACCGGAGGCGGCGGCTGGGTCGCGCTCATCACCGCGGTCGCCTCGGTAATCATGCTCTTCCCGCTGCTGCGCAGCAGCGTGCTCAGTGGCGGAGCACTGCTGCCACTATCCGGCAGCATCGGCGAGCTGTGGGCCGCCACCGGGTACGGTCTGCGCGACACCGGCGGCGGCATCGGTGTGGCCGACCCGTTCCAATTCGTTCTTGCCGCGCTCGGCAGCCTCACCTTCTGGCAGCCAAGCCTGATCGTGGTCATCATCTGGCTCATCGCGCTGCCGCTTGCCGCAACGGGTGCCTGGTTCATTGCTGCGCGCTTTACGCGCCGCCCGTGGCTACGCGCCTTTTTCGCTCTGGCCTGGGCCTGCTCGCCCACACTGCTCGGCGCACTCGCCGACGGTCGCCTGCCCGCGGTGCTCGTGCACATCACGCTGCCCTGGTTTGCGTTCGCATTCTTCGCCGCACGCTACCGCTGGGCCGCATCCGCAGTCGCATCCCTGCTCGGCGTCGTTATCGCAGCCAGCGCACCCTCACTCATCCCCGCACTGATCTTGCTTTGGTTGCTCATGGTGACCACTTCGGGAACCGGATGGCTACGGCAAACGTTTGTACCCATCCCGGCTGCCGCGATGTTCCTGCCGCTATTGGTGACGCAGCTCAACCGCGGCCGGCCGCTCGCAATTTTTGCCGACCCGGCACTGCCGCAGCCCTACGATCCGCTCCACGGCTGGAACACGGTATTCGGATTCGCCGACACGGGACTCGGCGGCTGGCCCGAATTTTTGCAGCAGCTCGGGCTCACCGACATCGACCCGTTCCTGCTTTTCGCCGTGCTAATGGCGCCGCTCGCGCTGCTCGCTGCCATCGGCATCTTTGCAAACGGCTGGCGACTGGCACTTGCCGGGCTCATCATCGCGGCAACGGGATGGATTACCGCCGGCGTGGCCGGTGGCCTCTCGTTTGCGGTGTGGGAGGCGACTGCAGCGCCGATCTATCCGGCCGCGGCCCAGTCACTCGGCTATTTCGGCCTCTTGATGGCCGCAATCGCCGGCGCCGCCTACATTGGGCCGTTGCGCGTACCGGTGACGATGCTCGCGCTCGCCGGTGTGACCGCCCTGATCGTGCCGCTCTTCCCGGCGCACATCACCGGAAGCGCGGCGGTAGCCGCATCCGACGGCCGCACCCTGCCGGCAATCGCCTCGGTGCAGGGCGAAGATGCCGACCAGCTGGGTACCCTCCGGGTCACCCCAATGGGGCCCGACCAGCTGCGCCTCAGCCTCGAACGCGGCTCGGGTATGAAACTGAACGAGATCTCCACCCTCGCAACCACCAACCCGGCAACCTCAAAAACCGATGAGGCACTCGCCGAGCTCGTGGTCGACTTTTTGAGCATCGGCAAATCAAACCCCATGTCACAGCTGCACGAACTGGGCATCGGATTCGTGCTCATTCAGCCCGCCGAGGGCGCCGGCGCACCACTCGGACAGCGGCTGGTCACGGGCCTGTCAACCAACGAATCGGTGACGAGCATCGGCAAAATCAAGGGATACGGCACCCTCTTCCAAGTGGTGAACGCTGCCGAACGCCCCACCGACCCGGTGCTCGCGCAACAACTCGAGGTGACCAACTGGCAGAACGTACTCGGCCGCGCCATGCTCATCGTGCAAACGGTCATCCTGCTATTCGTGATTTTGCTGGCGCTACCCACCGGACGCATCGCCGACCTCAGCGCAGCCGCGCGCCGCACCAAACCGCAGTGGGAAGACCTCGACCGCGGCAGCGACGTGCTGACGCTGCGCAATTACCGACTCGATAACGAGCGGGTCGAAGTGTACTCATCGGCCGCCAGCGGAGAAGCAGTCGGCCCCGCAGGGAAGGAGGAACTCGGTGACTGATCGCAAACATGAGGATGACCCCATTCGCCCACACAGTGACGACGCCGCGCAGCCGGTCGACTCCGGCGCTGCGCAGCCCGAAACCGAAGCCCTCCGGCCTCCGGTAATTGAGGCGCTCAGCATCGACGATAACGAGGCCTTTGGCGATGGCACAGGCGAAGCCGTAACGAGCACCGACGCGGCAACTGCGGGGGAGAGCACCGCTGATAAAGACAGCGCTGAGGGCGCGCCCGCCGAAGACAGTGCTGACGGCACGCCCGTCAGTGACAGTGGCGATAGTTCGCCCGTCGGCGACAGTGCCGACAACGAGACCTTTGGCGACACCGCCGACGACAGCATCCCCGCGAACGAATCCCCGGCAGCTGCCGCCCCGCAGCCCGCAGCTGACGAATCAAAACCTGCGCCCGCATCCGAAACGCCAAGCGCGCCGCACCCCGACGGGCCACGGCTGCGCCGAGCAGGTAGCGGTGCCACCGCCGCAGTGCGCCGCAAACGCACTGAAAGCGCCGAACGCCGCCGCCGTAAAGCGGTGAGCGCCCTCGCGCGCACTGCTGGCGTGGTCACCTCGCTCGCGGTGGTCACCGGCACCGTGTGGGCGCTCGGCTGGATGCCGCTGCCGAACCGCACCGCCGAACCGACGGGGATGCAGCTCACGCCGCCAATCGGCGACCAGCAAGCCGTGTGCCCGGGCCCGCTGCTACAGCTCGGGCTCAGCAGCGACGCAAACCAGATCAGCCCGGTGGGTGAACCCCAAACCACCCACCACTCCCGCGGCGCAAACGCTGAGGCCACCAACTTGGGTGAAGGCGGCCCCTCGGTGTTCGTGCAAAAAGCAGCCGAAGACCAAAACCAGGTGCTGACAGCCGCCGAATCGGTCACGCTCGACACCCCAAAAACGAACGGCTATGCGGCCACCAACTGCACCATACCCGCATCCTCTCAGTGGCTTTTGGCAGGCAACACTGAAACCGGGCACACCGCCGCACTCGACATCCTCAACCCCGGTGCAGTGAAAGCACGCGTCAACTTCCGCGTTTTCACCAGCACCGGACTGGCCCCATCGGGCCCGGCCGAAATGGTGCTCGAACCCGGCGAACACAAAAGCCTCAGCCTCGCCGGCGTGGTTCCTGAGTCATCCGTGATGGCGGTAGAAGTCATCGCCACCGGCGCGCCCGTGGCCGCCTACGTCCACGAAACCTTCACCGAAACGCTCACCCCGCGCGGCGCCGAAATTGCCGAATCGACCACCGAATACGGCACCACACAGTTTTTGCCCGGCGTGGTCGTTTCGGCGTGGCCGGTAGACGGCCCCGACACTACGGCAACGATCGGCACCGCGGTGCGGCTGCTCAACCCCGGCGACGCCGAAACCACGGTAGCGCTGCAGGTACTCGACGAAAATGGCAAGGTCGCCTTCCGCGACGATGTTCCGGTGGCACCGAACACTGTTTTTGACTACCCCGTGGGTACTGTGCCCGATGGCAAATACACCATCCGCGTCGACTCGCCCACACCGATCGTCGCCGCCGCCCGCGTGGCACCGCTCGACTCCAGCGAATTCGGGTGGCTCGCGTCATCACCCGCGCTGAGCGACAGCGCACTGATCGCGGTGCCCGCAGGAGACTCACCCCGGCTGGCGGTCATGAACCCGGGCGAGGCCCGCGAAATCACCGTGAACGGCAAGCGCGTGAAAATCGCCGAGGGCGCAACCTACGAAACCGACATCTCGGGCGACACTGTCGAACTCGCGGGTGTGAGCGGGATGCGCGCGGCCGTGCATTTCGTAGCGCCCGGTGCCTACTCAGGTTTCCCGGTGCACCCGAGCATCAGCGAAGGCGACACCATCACCGTCTACCGCTAGCGCAGCGTTAGCGACCCCAGCCGCCCGGATCGAGCCGGTCTTCGAGCCGACCATCCAGCAGCTCGTTTACTCCCGACATGACCACGCGCTCCACATACTCGCGGAACATGGGCTGATCGGCCGGATCCGAAAGCGACACACGAGCCATCCGTTCAACCGGCACCCGGTAAATCACCACGCGCTTGAGTGTGCGGTCAAGACCCCACAGGCCTACCGCATCCTGGCCCGTGGCATCAGCCGGCGGCATCCCGGCCACAGTGACCGAAACATCCTCCATCAGGTCGGGCGCAACCGCCTGCAAAAAACCAACCGTTTCAGTGACCACTTGAAAAAACCTCGGGATGCGGCCGGTCAGCTGCGGCAGGTACGGTCCGGCCACGCTCGAACGCAGCTCGCGGCCGTGCCGGCTACGTGAGCCGCGCGAACGGCGCTGCGAGTGCATCCTGCGGGAACGAAACATACGCATCAGCCTAGCGCGCGGCGGGGTGGAGTCGCGGTTGGTGCGCGCTGCGGCCGGCGCGGATCAGTGCTTGTTTTGGATCAGCGCTCGTCGCGGATGAGGGCGAGCGCCAGATCGCGCACCTGCTCCATCTGCTCAGGGGCGGCCGCCTCAACATTGAGCCGCAGCAGCGGCTCGGTGTTCGACGGGCGCACATTCACCCACCACCAGTCACGGCCAGCAAACGAGAAGGTGAGTCCATCCAGTTCATCCACCGACGCAACACCAGAAAACTCGGTGACCAGCCGCTCATAAGCCGCGGGAATATCCGCAACGGTCGAATTAATTTCGCCCGACGCAAAATAGGGGGTGTGTTCGGCCGCGATCTTTGACATCGGCGCGGTCTGCGAACCCACGTGGGCGAGCATGTGCATCGCCGCGAGCATCCCGTTATCGGCACCCCAAAAATCACGGAAGTAGTAGTGCGCCGAATGTTCGCCACCGAACACCGCATTCGTGCGGGCCATTTCGGCCTTGATGAGTGAGTGGCCAACGCGGGTGCGCACCGGCGTTGCCGAAATCGTTTCGATCGTTTCGATGACGTGACGCGAAACCAGCAGGTTGTGGATCACCGTGACATCGGTTTCGCCAGCGGAGCGCACGCGCTCCACCTCGCGGGCAGCGACGATCGCACACACCGCCGAGGGGGAGACGGGGTTGCCGCGTTCATCCACCAGGAAGCAGCGGTCGGCATCACCGTCAAACGCGAGCCCGAGGTCGGCACCCTCGGCAACAACGCGCTGCTGCAGATCGACGAGATTTATCGGGTCGAGCGGGTTGGCCTCGTGGTTGGGGAAATTGCCGTCGAGTTCGAAATACATCGGCACGATTTCCAGCGGCAGTTTTGGCAGTTCGCATGCCGAGCCCAGCACGGCCGGAACGGTCTTGCCTGCCATACCGTTACCCGCATCCACCACGATTTTTAGCGGGCGAATACCGCTGAGATCGACCAGCTGGCGCAGGTAGGTGGCGTAGTCATTCAAAACATCGCGCTCGGTTGCCTCGGCGACGGTGTCGCTTGCTGCGGGGATGCCGTCGCGCAGGTAAGCGGAGGCACGGTCACGCATTGCGCCGAGGCCGGTGTCGAGAGAAATACCGCGGGCGCCGGCGGCCGAGAGCTTCATACCGTTGTAGGCGGCCGGGTTGTGCGAGGCGGTGAACATGGCGGCGGCGGCGTTTTCGCGTCCCGAAATGAAGTAGGTCATATCGGTCGAGCAGTAGCCGAGCAGCACCGGTTTGGCTCCGCGCACGGCCGCTCCGCGGGCGAAGGCTGCGGCGAACGCGGGGCTTGAGTCGCGCATGTCGTGGCCGATAAAAATTTCGTGGCCGGCCAGGTCGAGTTCATCGACAGTGGCGGCGCCGACGGCGGTGACCAGGGGTTCGGTAATGGTGTCACCGACAAGTCCACGGATGTCGTAGTTTTTGACGATGGCGTTGAGATCACCAAGCTGAGCGGGGTCTGCCGCAGGGATCGCTGTGTTCATGACGAACCAGTGTAGCCAGTGGCAGATGGGGAGGGCCGGATCGCGTTGTTTGTGTACTAGGCAGCCGGCGGTACCGGTGGCTGGCCGAGCGGGGTGGGTTTGATGAGCAGCCACCCGGCGGGCACCGACGTTTTTTCGGCGTGAAACTGGCACAGGTCGTAGCTGTGCGGTTCGGCGCGGTATGCCAGCGGGCCGAGGGCGGCCATCTTGTCGCCGTAGTCAAACGTGAGCGTGAACTGGGCACGACGCGAGCAGCCAACACGGCAGCAGGGTCGAGTACGCATACCGGCAAGTCTACTTCTCGGCGGGCGACCACCAGCGGCGTGAGTTCAGCGGAAGATTTTGGACCCAGGATTGCTGTGGATGCATCGTATGGGCGAAATGTTCCGCTGAACTCACCGCTTGCGACACGGCGACCACCGTCGGCCGCGATTGAGTGCACTGGCTGCCCGCTGGGACACACTCACCACCGTCGGCCGTGGCGCAGCCGGGACTGCGCTCAGCGCTGGCAGCTCGGGCACCACACCGATTCGCGATCGGTGGCACCGCTGCGGGTGGTTCCCGAGTCGTGGGTGCCGGCAACCAGGTCGCTGCCGCAGCGGCGGCATTGGCGCCCCTCGCGGCCAAACACCCAGTTGGGGCGGCGAAGGTCGCCGGTGAAGGTGCGCTCAACCCGGTCGCGGTTGGCGAGCATGAGCTGCCGCCCGAGCGTCAACCACTCGTCAATATCGCCGACCTCGGCGACAGTTCGGCTCGGCAGCACGCCTCGCAAAAAACACATTTCGGTGACGTATTCATTGCCAAGGCCCGCCACATTGCGCTGGTCGAGCAACGCCGCGGTAATGCTGCGGTCGGGTTGCGAGAGGACGCGTCGCCGCGCTTCCGCAAGATCGGGTTCGGCTGCCAAAAGATCGGGGCCGAGCCAGCCCAGTCGCAGCGGTTCATCGGCGGTGGGCCAACATTCGAGTTTCGCGAGGTCGATACCGAGCGCGATTACCGCGTCGGTGCCGATGATGGCGCGGATGCGGTGCGTGGCTGGCCAGGCCACTGTCGGGCCGCCGCGTGCCCCGTCGATGCGTGCCGGACGTCCGCGCAGTCCGCCCGAGCTGCTGCGCAGGCCACCCGAGCTGCCGGGCGGTACGAGCCGCCACGATCCGTCCATCCCGAGGTGCGAGTGGACGGTGTGGTCGCCGATGCGCAGCAGGATGTGTTTGCCGCGTGCATCCGCGCCGACAATTTTTTCGCCGGTGAGGTCGAACTGCACGAAATTTGGTACCCGCAGCTCGAACCGGTCGATGGTGCGGCCAGTGAGCGATCGCGCCAGGTGGTGCGCGGCGCGGTAGGCGGTATCTCCCTCGGGCATTAGGGCTGCACCCGCATTCGGAATCCGCGCGGCGTGGCGCTGAACCCGGCCTGTTGCAGTCGGGTGGCGGTGTCGGTTTCGAGTGCGTAGTTGCCGTTGATGCGTTCAATCACGAGGTCGGGGATGCGTGCGGTACGCACCGTGGCGGCGAGCGATTCGGCTGCCTGGCTGATGAGCCGGTCGTCATCGGTGAACTGCAGCATGGTTTTCCCGCCGCGCTCAACATAAAACACGAGCTGTCCGTCGACGAGGGTGACGAGCCCGCCGGCTTTGCGGCCAGGCCGGTGTTTGCTCTGTGCGAGTTCGGGCCAGGGGAGGGCAGCGCCGAAGGGGTTGGCGGTGTCGGTTGCGGCCAGCGTCACCACGCGGGGGAGGGCATCGGCGTGGTAGCCGTCGGTTTGTTCGCGAGTGGTGCGGTCGATGGCGCGCAGCCGGTCGATAGCGCCGACGGTGGCGAACTGCGCAGCGCCAAGCTGCGTGACGAAGTAGCCGCGGCGGGCGTGGCCGGCCTGCTCAAACTTCGCGAGCAGCTGATAGACGGCGGCGAACCCGCCGGGGACGTCCGCGGCGGTGACGGTACCTTTGGTGACCACACCGTAGCGGTACAGCAGCAGCTCGCCGAGAGTTCCAGCCCGTTCGGCGGCCTCGAGCGGGCTGGGGGCGCTGTCGGTGTTCGGGGTGAGTGACCAGCGTCCGGCTGCATGTGGCGGGGTGGGCGTCACCGGCCCCGGATGCAGACCGCCGCGGTAGAGGCGGCCGCGCGCGGCGCGTCTGGGAGTGCGGTGTGCCGAGGTGGATGCTCTCCCGCCCGGTGCGGCCAAAAGTGCGCGCATCGGGGCGAGCGCATCGGTGGTGGCGCATCCCGCCCAGGCGAGTTCCCACAGCGCATCGGCCACGATCGCTGGCTGCGGTGCGTTGTCGCCGAGGGCGCGCACGAGCTCGGGGAAAAACATGGCTCCGGCGCTGGCGAGCTGGGCGCGCAGCTGTTGTGCGAGGGGCGACAACTCAACGGTTCCGGGCTGCGGCGCCGGCGCGAGCGGCAGCAGTTCGGTGAGCGAGAGCGATACCCAGCCGTCGCTTGCGCCGATGGCGCCGTGCCCCTGCCAGCGCACTTCGCCCGAGGCGAGCAGGCCGTCGAGCATGGCGGGTTGATAGTCGCGGATGCGGGCGGGCAGGATGAGTGATTCCCAAGCGGATGCTGGTAGCGGCACCCCGTGTAGCTGCTCGATCACCGCGATGAGCCCGTCGATGCCCTCGAGCCCGTCGGCTTCGATCGTCCGGGTTGCGGGGTTCTTGCGGTCATGCGCCGCGGCAGGTTGGTTGTAGCGCACATGCTGCCACTCGGCCAAAAATTGCGCGTATGCCCGCTGTGACACCGGTTCTACTTCGCGGCGCAGCTTCGCGAGGGTGCGTGAGCGGATGCGTCGCAGTACCTGTTCATCCACCCATTCGGTGCCTTCACGGTCGGGAGTGAATTCGCCGTGCACCACGCGCTGTGCCACTTCGAGTCGGCGCAGCACATCGGCCACAACCGCCTGGCCGAGTCCGAGCGCTTCGGCGGCAGCGGCGGTGGTGAACGGTGCGTGTGTGCGCGCGTAGCGACCCACGAGATCGGCGAGCGGGTCGGCAACCGGTTCGAGAAACACGGCGGGTATCCCCGGGGGCATTGGGGTGCCGAGTCCGTCGCGCAGGCGCGCTGCATCCTCTATTGGGGCATACACTTCGCGCCCCGCGATGCGCACTTCGATGGCGCGGCGCGCAGCCACGATCTCGTGCAGTGCCGCTGCCGCGTCGAGATGTGCATCTGCATCGATGCGCGCCGCAATCTCGGCAGCATTGAGCGGACCAACCACTCGCAAAAGATCGACGATGCCCTCAATATCGCGGGCCTGCCAGCCGGCCGCGGTGCGCTGCAGTTCCGCCTCGACCGCGGTGATCGCCTCGGCATCGAGCAGTTCGCGCAGCGATGCGGTGCCGAGCAGGTCGCCCAGCAGGTTCATATCGAGCGCGAGCGCTGCGGCCCGCCGTTCGGCAAGCGGCTGGTCGCCCTCGTACATGAAAGCGCCAACATAACCGAATAGCAGCGTGCGCGCGAACGGTGACGGTTCGCCGGTGGTGACGGTCACCACCCGGATGCTTCGCGAACGTATTCCCTGTAACAGCTCGTGCAGCGCGTCGAGGTCGTACACATCGTGGAGCACTTCGCGCACGGTCTCGAGCACGATCGGAAACTCGGGGTAGCGGCGGGCCACTTCAAGCAGTTGCGCGGCCCTCAAGCGCTGCTGCCACAGGGGCGAACGTTTGCCGGGATGCGAGCGCGGCAAAATCAGTGCCCGGGCGGCATTTTCGCGAAAACGTGCCGCGAACAGTGCCGAGCCTCCCACCTCGCGGGTGACGAGCTGCTCAATTTCATCGGGTGCAAAATCGAAGAGTTCGGCACCCGGCGGCTCGGCTTCGATATCGGGCAGGCGCACGATGATGCCGTCGTCGCTGGCAATTGCCGAGGCTTCGAGCCCGAATTGTTCGCGCATCCTGGCCGTTACCATCAGCGCCCAGGGGCCGTGCACCCGCCGCCCGTAGGGGCTGTGCAGCACGATGCGCCAATCGCCGAGCTCGTCGCGGTGCCGTTCGACCACGAGCGTGCGGTCGGAGGGAATATGCCCGGCGATCTCACGCATTTCGTGCAGGTAGCCGCGCAGGTTCGCTGCCGCGAACGGGTCGAGGAGGCCGTCGAGGTCGTTGCCGGCCTCGCTGTCGGCATATTCGCGGGCAAATGCGCCCATCGCGGCGCCGAGTTCGGCGGGCCGGCCGAGCGCATCACCGATCCAAAACGGTAATCGGCCGGGCTCACCAAACGCGGGGGTCACGCGCACCTGGTCGGGGCCGATTTCGCGGATACGCCACGAAGTCGAGCCGAGCGCAATAACGTCGCCCACCCGCGATTCGTACACCATCTCTTCGTCCAGTTCGCCCACGCGGCGACCCACTACGCGCCGCGGCGCGGTGCCGTCGTCGGGCAGGTCTTCGGTGCCGGTGAGCATGAACACCCCGAAGATGCCGCGGTCGGGAATTGTGCCGCCGCTGGTGACTGCGAGTCGCTGGGCGCCGGGACGACCGGTGAACGCATCCAGTTCGCGATCCCACACGATGCGGGGGCGCAGCTGAGCGAACTCGTCGGATGGGTAGCGTCCGGCGAGCAGATCGAGCACGCTGTCGAGTAGCGCTCGCGAAAGCGTGGCAAACGGTGCCGAGCGGCGTACGAGGTTGAACCAGTCTTCTGCCTGCCACCGGTCGAGTGCCGAGGCGGCAATGGTTTGCTGCGCCAGCACATCGAGCGGGTTGGTGATGGGCGTGAGCGCCTCGATCGACCCGGCCAACATGCGTGATGCCACCACGGCCGAGTGCAGCACATCGGCACGGTGTTTGGGGAAGATCACGCCGCGCGACACCTCGCCAACCTGGTGACCGGCGCGGCCGAGCCGCTGCAGGCCGCTTGCCACCGACCAGGGCGCTTCTACCTGGATGACCAGATCAACATCACCCATGTCGATACCGAGTTCGAGGCTCGAGGTGGCCACCACACAGCGCAGCCGACCTGATTTCAATGCGTCTTCGACTTCGGCGCGAGTTTCTTTGGACACCGAACCGTGGTGGGCGCGGGCAAGTTCGGGGGCGGCGCCGGCGAACTCTCCCGAACCACCAATCAGCGTGGCATTTTTGAGGCGCGGGTTTGGATGCTGGCGTGATTCGCGCTGTTCGGCCGGCGAGGGCGGGGGTGGTTGCGAAGGCGGTGAGGGGGCCGGAGGCGGCGGCGCTGGCAGATCTTCTGGGGGAGTTGCGAGCGATTGGCGCTCATCGTAGAGCTCATTCAGGCGCGCGGTGAGCCGCTCCGCGAGCCCGCGCGAATTGACAAACACGATGGTCGCGCGATGCGCGAGCACCCGGTCGAGAATTTCCGCCTCGATATGGGGCCATACCGAACCAGCGCGCTGTTCGTGTGCGATCGATTGGGATGCATCCCCAAAAATTGGTGCGTCGCCGGCATTCCCGGCGCTGTCGCCATGCTCGGCGCGGTCAGTATGCTCGGCGTTGCTCGCGGTGCGCCGCGCCTCAACCGGACCCCCTGCGGCGATATCGCTGAGATCTTCGACCGGAACGACGATACGCAGATCAAAACTTTTTTCGCTGGGTGGCGCGACAATATCGACCGGTGCTTGGCCGCCGAGAAATTGCGCCACCGCATCCAGTGGCCGCACCGTGGCCGACAGCCCGATGCGTTGCGCGGGACGTTCGAGCAGCGCATCGAGTCGTTCGAGCGAAAGCGCCAGATGCGCGCCACGCTTAGTGGCCGCCACCGCGTGCACCTCGTCAATGATGACCGTGTCGACATGTCGCAGCGTGCGCCTCGCCTGCGAGGTGAGCAGCAAAAACAGTGATTCGGGTGTGGTGATCAAAATATCCGGCGGCTTTGCCTGCTGGCGGCGCCGCTCGGCCGGGGGAGTGTCGCCCGAGCGTATCCCCACGGTGAGTCGTGGCACCTCGTAGCCGAGCCGCTGCGCGGTTTGGGCGATCCCCACCAGCGGTGCGTTCAGATTGCGTTTGACATCGACCCCGAGCGCTTTTAGCGGCGATATATAGAGGATGCGCGTGCCGCGCGCCGGGCGCTCGGCAGGCGAGTCTGGGGCATCAGAGTCTGGGGCATCCGAGTCTGGGGCATCCGGGTCTGGGGCAGAGCCGGGTGCTGGTTCAGACTGGGGTGCGGCACTGCCAGGCACAACCGCATCCGATTCGCTAGCTCGGCTGCGCTCACGCATGATCCGATCGATCGCCCACAAAAACGCCGCGAGTGTTTTTCCCGACCCGGTTGGTGCGACCACGAGCGTGTGCTTGCGCTTCGCGATCGCCGCCCAAGCCTCGCGCTGCACCCGCGTGGGTTCGGCAAACGCCGCCCGAAACCAGGTGGCGGTTGGCGCGCTGAACAGCTCGAGCCCACCGCTCGCCGCCGAAGAGTTGTCATGCGCCATGACACCATCCAACACCTAGCCACCGACATTTGTGGCCGATGCGGTGGTATCGCGCTGTTACCAGTGCTGCAAACAGCTGATCGCGGCGCGCAATATCGACCCGCGCCCACCCTCGAGCTCGTCAAGCAGGTCGGGGTCGGTGGCCTCGTCCGGGGTCACCCAGGTGACCTCCAACGCATCCTGGCGCGGTTCGCATTCGCCGGTCACCGGCACGATATAGACGAGTGCGATGGCGTGCTGGCGGTCATCGTGCAGCTCGGTCATCGGCATCGGCGAAAACTCGGCAACCGTGAACGGCACCAGCGTGAGCGGCACCTGCGGGAACGCCATCGTGCCGAGATCTTTTTCGAGGTGTCGCATCAGGGCCTCGCGCAGCGTTTCGCCGTAGTGCACCCGTCCCGAAACGAACGAGCGGGCAATCATTCCATCGCCGGTGGCGCGCAGCAGCAGGCCAAGATGCTCCACCCGCCCAGAACCGTCGACACGCACGGGAATCGCCTCGACATACACGATTGGCACCCGCTTGCGGATGAAATCAAGCTCGTCGGCGTCCATCCAGCCGCCTTGGCCTTCGGGGTCGGGAGTGCGAACGTCCATACCGCTGATTGTGCCCCATCTTGACGTTCGGTGCGAGACAATGTTGCCATGCTCACCGCGAACGACCACCTGACCGATGCGCCACTGGTGGTGCTGCTGCACGGCTACGGCGCTGATGAACGCGACCTGGCCGGTCTGGTGCCCTACCTGCCCGAGCACTATCGTTACGCATCGCTGCGGGCGCCCGAACCGGTGCCGGGGATGCCCGGCCACCAGTGGTTTTCGCTGCGTTGGCTGCCGGGTCCGGCCGGCCCCACCCTCGATACGAGCGCCGAAGCCGAGGCCGCGCTCAACCGCGAAGTCACCGCGGCGGCCCGCGATCTGCTCGACCGCATCGCGGCACTTGGCGCCGAGCAAGTGGCCTTCATCGGGTTTTCGCAGGGCGCGGTTGCGGGGATGCAGGCCTGGCGGCTCGATCCCGACCGTTTCGTATGCGGCGTGGTGCTGTCGGGGTTTGTCGCCTCGGGCGAGGTGGCGGGGGATGCGGTGCTCGCCGAGCGGCGCCCGCCGGTGTTTTGGGGCCGCGGTGATGCCGACCCGGTGATCCCGCAGGCGGCGATTGAGTTCGCTGGGCCGTGGCTGGATGCGCACACCACTCTCGAGCGGCTGGTGATTCCCGGCGCGGGGCACGAAGTCACCTTCCCCGAACTCAACGCGGTGGCGCACTTTTTGGATGCGCAGCTGCGCTGATCTCGGCACCAGCCTGGCTGGGCGCGGCAGCAGACCACTTCACCCCAGGCACCGATATTTTGCATATAAGTTCACATCGCCGAGCCAGCCAGCGCGAACCCGTATTGGTGGGTTGCTGCTAATGCGATGCGTGCAACGTCTCGTTGGAAATCGTCACGAGTGGAGGTGCCCATCCGCGTCCTTTCAACTCGGGAAACCGTGACTCCCAGGCATCAATGATGAACCGGTCCAGACTCAGCCTCGGCCACAGTTGGATGAGCCGATCGGCGTTGAGGTATTTGCAGATCTCCGCGGTGGTGCCTTCAGTAAGCACTGCTTGGTAGACGACAGTTGCTGCTCCGAGGTCACCGAGGTCGTATTCGTTATTGCCTGGGGCCCAGACAAGGTGGTGCGGCAGCGAAACCGTGCCGGCCGCCGGGCCTTGCAGGCTCGTCAGTGATGCGGGGACGTTGATTGGCTTGAAATGGCGAATCGTCAGGTGCTGCGTCACTGGTGCTCCTATCGCTTCGTGCAATAAGGATACGGCGTTGGTATTGCACGGGCAATGTTCTGCACCTGGGTTTTGATCCTGCCGCTGCTTACGAAACCGGCTGGTCATCACGAGTTTCCGAGTGGTAGCCGCGCACTCAGCGCGCATCGACCAGCCTTACCGTGGGTGTGCGCAGATGCACGAGGCTCGGCAGCTTTCTAACCGTTGAGTGCCAGTGCGCCAGCCGATAAAATCAATCACAAGCTGAGGAGGGATCGTGATGGCCGAAGCTCAAGCGAAGTCTGAAACTACTTCGCCAGATGTGCAGCGCACGCTCGATTTTGTGCATGGTGCGCTTGGTGCGGCCGGTCACGCGGTTACTGACCCGGTGGCACTCGAGCTGCTGGAGCGACTGGCCCGAGGTGAGATCTCCGGTGACGAGTGCCGTGCTGCGATGATCGATCGAGCTCTCCAGTCATGATCGCGCAAGATTCATGACCACGCAAAGGTTCGGTGCCTGGGAAGATTATTTCATTCCAGGCACCAGTGTTTTGCGCAACAAATTCACTTCATCGACTCAACCGTTCGGCGTCACTGACCCCCTGTTGCTGGAACACCTCGAAGCTCATGTGGTGAGTACTCGTCTACTGGAACTAGAGCGGCAACCACTATCGGGCAACTTCGATTACGCGCATATGAAGTCAATCCATCGCTATTTGTTCCAAGATGTCTACGAGTGGGCTGGGGAACCAAGATGCGGACCGGCAAGTGCGATGGTGAAACAAGGCCCGAACGTGCTTGACCCCACCGACCCGAGGCCGCGAGCCTATGCCTATTACCCCGGAAACGACGAGATGAACCGAGCAGCCGAAGCGCGGTATGCCGCGCTCGCGAACGACAACTATCTGCGCGGTCTCGACCGCAGCAAATTTGTTTCGTTGCTCGCCGAGCACTGGGGCGAGCTCAATGTGATTCATACCTTCCGGGAGGGGAACACTCGTGCTCAGTTTGTGTTCTTTTCGCAACTCATTCACGAGGCCGGTTATGAGCTTGACAACAGTCGTTTCCAAGTGGTTGACGCCAGCACGCAACGCGAACTGATTCGAGCGGGGACGCCAAATATGCGGGAAGCGTTTGTAAACGCCCGATTTTATGGTCAAGCGACCGGGCACAACGATCGCTTGGCGCGGGTGCTTGACGAGGTGCTTTTGGGGTAGCTGCGCACTCAGCGCGCATCGACCAGCGCGCCGGGAAGCTCGGCCACCACGGCGGCGAGTTCGGCGCGCACCGCGGCGATTGCCGCATCCCCCTCGCTTGCTTTTCGCGCGGCAGTGAACAGGTGCCGCCGCGGCGAACCCGCAAGCTCGACCAGTCGCACCGTGGGGGTACGCAGATGCACGAGACTCGGCAGCAGCGCCACCGCGTTTCCGGTTTCAACCAGCCGCACATGCGCCTGCAGATCGGCAGTGACAAAACGAATATCCGGTTCAAAACCGGCGACGCGGCAGGCCTGCTCAGACCAGTGGCGCGTCGCGGCACCCACCGGTTCCATCACCCACGGCAGCGCTGCCGCATCCGCTATCGAAGTGATGTTGTCGTAGGCGCCACCACCCACTCCGAGCGGCGGGAGCGCCAATTGGATGCGGTCGTGGGTGAGCGGTACACGGTCGAGGCCGGGGAAGTGCCGGCGGGCATGGCCGGGATACTGTTCGGCCACCACGAGATCAAACTGCCTGGTCCAGATTTCGCTGAGTGCCGCCTCGGGCTCGTACTGTTTGAGCTCAACCCGCAGCTTGGGTGCCGAGGTGCGCAGCCGCTGCACCACATCCGGAAAGAGCGCCAGCAGAGCGGTTTGAAAGGTGGCCACCCGAATCGTGCCGGTGACCTCATTGGATACGCGGTGCAGCACCGACTCGGCGCGTTCGAGGCCATTCAACAACGGCTCGATTTCGGGAACGAGCGCCTGCGCGGCGGCGGTGAGTTCGAGCCGGCGTCCCGATTTTCGCAGCAGCGGCACACCGGCCTCGCGTTCGAGCAGCGCCAACTGCTGCGAAACCCCCGAGGGCGTGAAGCTCAGCGCGGCAGCAACGGCGGCGATCGTGCCGCGATTGTGCAGCTCCCACAGCAGGCGCAGGCGCTTCATATCGAGCATCTCGGTCCTCTTCCATTTGCTGGCGCGGTTCTATTGCGGGTGCTGTGCCGCCGCAGGTCTGGCCTCGGCGGCGCAGCATCGCAATACTTCAGTAAAACTGAACCTTATTGGGAATAAACCATAACTTTACGTGACGGTTATTCGGTCGCACACTGGTGACAACTCAACGAATCGGCGGCGCCAACGAAGGCGCCCGGCGATTCAACCGTTTGTCGAGCACTGTTGACCGATACCGCATCCCGAGCCGAACTCGCCGCGGATGTCTGTCGAACCGGGCTCGCTGTCGAAAGGCATGATCGTCATGACGCAAACACCCCGGAGTGCCACGGTGCGCCCCCAAGACCTCGCCGACGAGACCATCGCGCTGGTGCAGCGCTGGCTCGCCGAAGCCGCAAACGAGCCCGTCGACCCCGCCGCCGAAAACCTCGCCGGGGTGCTGCGCGACGAAAACGGCCTCGACTTCACGGTCGGATTCGTCGACGGTGTGGTGCGCCCCGAAGACCACGCTGCCGCCGCCCGTAAACTCGCACAGCTCACACCCCTCACCCCGAAGTTTTTGCCCGCCCCGATGCGTGGCGCAATCAAACTCGGCGGCACGGTCGGCCCGGTAGCGCCAGGCGTGGTGGTGCCCATCGCCCGCAAGGTGCTGCGTCGCATGGTGCGCCACCTCATCATCGACGCCACCGACAGCAAACTCGGCCCGGCAATTGCCCGCATCAAAAAAGACGGGCTGCGACTCAACGTCAACCTGCTCGGCGAATACATCCTCGGCCAGGGCGAAGCTGAACGGCGCCTCGAAGGCACCCGCAAATTGCTGGCCCGCCCAGACGTCGACTATGTGTCGATCAAAGTGTCATCAACCGTGGCACCCCACAACCACTGGGCCTTCGACGAAGCGATCGACCACATCGAACAGCAGCTCGTACCGCTGTATGAACTGGCCGCAAAATCGTCGCCGCAAAAATTCATCAACCTCGACATGGAGGAATACAAAGACCTCGACCTCACCATCGAGGTCTTCACCCGCATCCTCGAACGGCCCGAGTTCCACAACCTCGAAGCGGGCATCGTGCTGCAGGCCTACCTGCCCGATGCGCTCGCGGCGATGATTCGGCTGCAACACTGGGCCGCAAAACGCGTCGCCGCCGGTGGCGCCCCCATCAAAGTGCGCCTGGTGAAGGGCGCCAACCTGCCGATGGAGCGGGTGGATGCGGCCATCCACGGCTGGCCGGTAGCAACCTGGCACAGCAAACAGGCCAGCGACACCGGCTACAAGGCCGTGCTCGACTATGCGCTGCATCCCGAACGCGTGTGCAATGTGCGGGTGGGTGTGGCCGGCCACAACCTTTTCGACGTGGCCCTCGCATGGCTGCTCGCGAAGGCGCGCGGTGCCGAATCGGGTATCGAATTCGAGATGCTGCTCGGCATGGCGCAGGGGCAGGCCGAGGTGGTGCGCCGCGAGGTGGGATCACTGCTGCTGTACACCCCGGTGGTGCATCCGGATGAGTTCGATGTCGCCATCGCCTACCTCATCCGCCGGCTCGAAGAGGGTGCCAGCCAGGAAAACTTCATGTCGGCCGTGTTTGAACTCCACGACAACGACGCGCTCTTTGCCCGCGAACGTGACCGCTTCCTCGCATCCCTCGCCGACCTCGAAGCGATCACCGGCGACGGCGATGCAGCAAACTTCAACGTCCCGCGCCCCAACCGCATCCAAGACCGCCGCGATTTTGAAACCGACGGTATCGAGGCACGTGTGGATGAATGGACCAGCGGCGGCTATGCCGGGTTCCGCAACACCCCTGACACCGACCCCGACCTGCCCGGTAACCGGGAATGGGGTCGCGCAATTGCCGAGCGCATGGTCGAATCCAAGCTCGGATGCGAACTGGTCGCGAACTCGCGCATCAAAAACGAAACCGAACTCGACAGCGTTATCGGCCGCGGCGTCGAGGCCGCCGACCGTTGGCGTGAGCTCGGCGTTACCGAACGCACCCGCATCCTGCACCGCGCCGGCGAGCTGCTCGAAGCGCGCCGCGCCGAACTGCTCGAGGTGATGGGCTCAGAGTGCGGCAAAACGATCGACCAGGGCGACCCCGAGGTCAGCGAAGCGATCGACTTCGCGCACTATTACGCCGCGCTCGGGCAAGAACTCGAACGGGTTGACGGGGCGAATTTCACGCCCGCAAAACTCATCGCGGTGATTCCGCCGTGGAACTTCCCAACCTCGATCCCCGCCGGCGGTGCGCTCGCCGCGCTCGCATCCGGTGCCGCGGTCATTTTCAAACCCGCATCCGCCGCCGCCCGCACCGGAGCCGTGCTGGTCGAAGCGCTGTGGGAGGCCGGCGTGCCGAAAGACGTGCTGCAATATGTGCAGTTCGCCGATCGCGGCCTCAGCTCAAAACTCGTCGAAGATCAGCGGGTTGAACGCGTGATTCTCACCGGCGCCTATGAAACCGCCGTCGCCATGCGAGAAACCCGACCCGACCTGCCAATTCTTGCTGAAACCAGCGGCAAAAACGCGATTATTGTGACCCCGAATGCCGACCTCGATTTGGCAGTGCGCGATGTCGTGCAATCGGCGTTCGGGCACGCCGGACAAAAGTGTTCGGCCTCGTCACTGGTCATCCTGGTGGGTTCGGTGGCGAAATCAGAACGGTTCCGTCGACAGCTACTGGATGCGGTGCGCTCGCTGCGCGTGGGCACCCCCGACGATCTCGAATCGCAAATGGGTCCGGTGATTGCGCCACCATCCGGCAAGCTGCTGCGCGGGCTGACCACCCTCGGCGAGGGGGAACGGTGGCTGATCGAACCCGCCCCGGTCACCGACGCCGGGCCGCTCTCGCGCAATGAGGACGGCGAAACAAAACTGTGGCGACCGGGTGTTCGCGAGGGCGTGCGTCGCGGTTCGGAATACCACCTCACCGAATATTTCGGCCCCATCCTCGGCATCATGACCGCCGACACGCTCGAAGAGGCAATCGAAATCGTCAACGACATCGACTACGGCCTCACCTCGGGGCTGCAATCGCTCGATGCCGACGAGCTCGCCACCTGGCTCGAGGGCGTGGAAGCCGGAAACCTGTACGTCAACCGCGGTATCACCGGCGCGATCGTGCGCCGGCAGTCGTTCGGCGGCTGGAAAAAATCGGCCATCGGCCCCGGCGCGAAGGCGGGCGGACCGAACTATTTGCACGCTTTCGGCAGCTGGTCGGATGCACCCGTGCGCGACACTGCCGAGGTTGCCGAACCCGTGGCGCAGCTGCTGCGCGGTGCTGCCGACGCCGACCTGGATGCGGAAGAGCTGCGCTGGTTGCAGGACGCGGCCGGATCGGATGCGCGCGCCTGGGCCGACGAATTCGGGATCGCCCGGGATGCATCCGGGCTCGGTATCGAACGCAACCTGCTGCGCTACCGGCCGGTGCCGGTGGTGGTGCGTGCCGGCGCGGATGCGACACTCGCACAGACCCTGCGCGTGATCGCGGGTGCGCTCGCCGCAGGATCGCCGGCAACGATTTCGCTCGCGAACCCGCTGCCGGTCGGTATCGCTGAACAGCTGCGAGCCGCGAAGCACACCGTGGTCGTCGAAGACGAAACGCTGTGGGCGAATCGTGTGCGCGCACTGGCGGCTGCCGAGGGACCGCAGGCCGGCGCGCGCATCCGATTGGTTGCTGGCGCATCCCGCAAACAGCAGCTGCAGGCAATTATTGAAGCAAGTGCTGGCAAACCGGATATCGCCGTTTATGACGGTGAAGTGGTTGCAGCCGGACGTGTTGAATTGCTACCGTTCCTTCGCGAACAGGCTGTCTCAATTACCGCCCACCGATTCGGAACTCCGAATGCGCTTTCAGAGGGGCTGGTTTAATAGGTAGCCGTAACTTGCGCGGCCAGCTTTTTTGGCCGCCCCGGTTTCGTCGCGAGTTTGGCCCGGCGCGCGACCGGAACTGATCCACTATCCGGGCCCGCACACCGTCCAGCATCCGCCAACAGCAGAGAAGGAAAACAAAGGTGTCCAATCAAGCGTTTTATTTCATCGCGCTCGGCATTTATTTTGCCGGGATGCTCGCCATTGGCGTTATCGCATTCTTGCGCACCAAAGACCACGAAGATTATGTGCTCGGCGGTAGAAAACTTCCGCCATTTGTTGCGGCGCTAAGTGCCGGCGCATCCGATATGTCGGGCTGGCTCATTATGGGTCTGCCGGGTGCCATTTATGCGACGGGTTTGCTTGAGGGCTGGATCGCGATCGGGCTGTTTATTGGCGCCTATCTCAACTGGCTCATTGTCGCGCCGCGGCTGCGTGCCTACAGTGAGGTGTCAAAAAACTCGATCACAGTGCCGAGCTTTTTTGAAAACCGCACGCGTGACCGTTCGCGGCTGCTGCGCATCGTGTCGAGTGTGATCATTCTCGTGTTTTTCACGCTCTATGTGTCGAGCGGTATGGTCGCCGGCGGTAAGTTCTTTGTTTCGTCGTTCGGCGGCGAATACCTGGTGGGTATGACGCTGATTGCCCTGGTGACGCTCGCCTACACGCTGTTCGGCGGCTTCCTGGGTGTTTCGCTGACGGATGCAGTGCAGGGCATCCTGATGTTCGTCGCGCTGATTGCGATTCCGGTCGTGGCGCTGTTCACCATCGGTAGTTTCGACGAGACCGCCACCCGGATCAACGAGATCAACCCTGCAGCGCTCTCGCTGGTGGGTGACGGCTCGCTCAGCACCTTCGCCGTGAGCATGTTCATCATCTCGGGTCTGGCATGGGGGCTCGGCTACTTCGGCCAGCCGCACATCATCGTGCGATTCATGGCGCTGCGCAGCGCCCAGGAGGCGAAGACCGCTCGCCGTATTGGCGCTGGCTGGCAGCTGTTGTCGCTGGCTGGTGCCGTGATGGCCGGTCTGATCGGTGTCGCCTACTTCTCGAAATTCGGTGGTGCTCCCGACGACCCCGAAACCGTTGTGCTGCTGATGTCGCAGGTGCTTTTCCACCCGCTGGTTGCCGGTCTCGTGCTCGCGGCAGTGGTTGCGGCGATTATGAGTACGCTGTCGAGCCAGCTGCTGGTGACCTCGTCGGCACTGGTTGAAGACATCTACCGCGTGGTGCGCAAAGACCCGCCCTCGCAGGTGTCGCTGATGTGGCTTGGCCGCGGTGCGGTGCTCATTGTCGCAGTCATTGCCGGGCTGCTGGCCGTGAACCCGAACGACACCGTGCTTGGCCTGGTGGGCTTCGCGTGGGCCGGTTTTGGTGCCGCATTCGGCCCGATTGTGCTGCTGAGCCTCTACTGGCGAAAGCTGAGCAACTGGGGTGCGCTGGCGGGCATGATCACCGGTGCGGTGACCGTGTTCGTGTACAAGGAAATCGACAAGATGTTCGAGATCGGCCTCTACGAGCTGGTGCCGGCGTTCTTGCTGGCGCTGGTAGCGGCGATTGTGGTGAGCCTACTCACCCCGAGCATCGACCCCGAAATCGAGGACGAGTTCGACGAGACCGGTGCCATTTTGCTCGGCGAAACCACTGCCGGTGCGGCAGCGGCGGATGCTGATGGCAAGCCTGCCGGTGGGGCCGCGACGGCCTAGTTTTCGGCAAGCATAAGAGGGCGGCGTCAATTGTGACGCTGCCCTCTTTTTGCGTGGTGGCGCGGGTGCTGCGCCGGCTGGTGAGTCGGGGGTTAGCGTTGTGGCTGCTCGGGCGGCAGAGTGCCGCCGGTTGCGAGCTTCATGAGGTCGGATTCAAAATCGACTGCGAACTCGTTGCCGCCATCGCTGCCGAACTGGTGCTGGTAGCTGTGCCAGGTGTCTTCGCGCACGCTGCGGGCAAAACCGCTGCGCATGAGCAGCCACAGTTCGTAGGCGGCTCGTTCAATGCGGTCGGCGAGTTCGGGTGAGCTCCAGTCTTCGGTGGTCGCAAAAACCCCCGTGGGGGTGACGAGCGCGCGCAGATAGGCGAAGGATGCGCGCATCCCGTTATCGACCACTAGCGAGTGGCGCGGTGTGCCGGCCGTGGCCGCGAGCAGCACCGGTTTGCCGATGAGTAGGTCTTGGTCGAGCACTTGGAATAGTGCGGTGAACGAGGCTGATGGTGCGGCCTTGTAGACGGGCGAGACCGCCACTAGGCCGTCGGCTTCGCGCAGCACCTCAACCGCGTGTTCGAGTTTGGGGCCGAAAAACTGGCTGGTCATCGCGTCGGCGAGTTCGGAGTTGAGTTCGCGTGTTTCGATCACGTCGACGCGCAGCGTCACACCGGTGGTCTGAGCGAATTTGTTGGCTGCTGCCACCAGTCGATCGGCCAGCATTCGGGTGGTGGAGGGGTCGCTCGTGCCGGCGCTCACCACCGCGAGTCTCAGTTCGTTCGACATTCAATAACCTCTTTCATTCCTGACCACGTTAGTGCCCGCCCCTGGACACGTCAGTTTTGCTCCTCGACAAGGTCGATGTAGGGCGAGCCGCCGGTGACGTTATCGCCGCGGTTTGCGGCCGGGCGAGGCTGGCGAGGTTCACCGTCGCCATATTTGGCACGCACGAGATCGGCGTGCGTGGGTGGGCCTGCGGGCACTTCGGGGTCGCGGCGGGATGCAAATTCGCGGCGTAGCACGGGAAGCACTTCGGCGCCGAAGAGTTCGAGCTGGTCGAGCACGGTGCCCAGTGGGATACCGGCGTGGTCGACGAGGAACAGTTGCCGTTGATAGTCGCCGATGTAGTCGTGGTAGCCGAGGATTTTGTCGATGACCTCTTGCACGCTGCCCACCGCGAGCGGGGTTGATTCCGAGAACTGTTCGAGTGAGGGGCCGCCGCCGTATACCGGGGCCGCGTCGAAGTAGGGGCGGAACGCATCCTTCGCGCCCTGGCTGGTGCGGCCAACAAAAAATTGTCCACCGAGGCCAACGATCGCGGTTTTCGCGGGGCCGTGGCCGTGGTGCTCGTAGCGTTCGCGGTAGAAGTTGACCATGCGTTTGGTGTGTGAGGGCGGCCAGAAGATGTGGTTGGCAAAAAACCCGTTGCCGTAGTAGGCGGCCTGTTCGGCAATTTCGGGGGTGCGGATCGAGCCGTGCCACACGAACGGGGGTACGTCGTCGAGCGGTCGCGGGGTGGAGGTGAAGCCGTGCAGTGCGGTGCGGAAGCGGCCCTCCCAGTCGACGACGTCTTCGCGCCAGAGTCGGTGGAGGAGGTTGTAGTTTTCGAGCGCGAGGTGCAGGCCGGTGTGGATGTCGTGGCCGAACCAGGGGTAGACGGGGGCGGTGTTGCCGCGGCCGAGCATGAGATCCATGCGGCCGTTTGAGAGGTGTTGCAGCATCGCGTATTCCTCAGCGATGCGCACGGGGTCGTTGGTGGTGATGAGCGTGGTTGAGGTGGTGAGGATGAGGCGCTCGGTTTGGGCGGCGATGGCTGCGAGCAGGGTGGTGGGGCTTGATGAGAAGAACGGCGGGTTGTGGTGTTCGCCCACCGCGACGACGTCGAGGCCGACTTCTTCGGCTTTTTTGGCGATGGTGACGAAGTCGCGGATGCGTTCTGCTTCGCTGGGGTTTTGGCCGGTGGTGGGGTCGCGGGTGACATCGCTTACCGACATGATTCCGAACTGCATTGGGTGGCTCCTCGGCTGGTGGCTCAACTACTGCACACAATTCTATGCGTCTGCATAGAAGCGCTCTAGGGGTAAACGCTGGCGGTTGCGAGTTATTCCAGGCTGCCGGATGAAGTTTGCAGTTCGGGATGCGGTTAGGGGTTTGGGGTGAGGACAGTGCTGAAGCGGTAGGTCGCGATGGGTGCGGTGGTTGCGGTTTGTTGGATGGTGCCGCTGACGTTGATGCTGGTGCCGTTGACGTGAACGACGGCGCGGTAGTGGATGGTGGCGTGGACGGTGTAGGTGCCACCGGTGGTGTAGGTGTGGCTGGTTTGGGTGACGGTGTGGGGTTGCTGGTTGAGGTCTGACCAGGATGCGCCGAGTGTTTCGGTGGTCGTGGTGGTGCCGTCGCCGTAGTCCCATTGCACCCGGGTGGGGACGAATTCGACGGTGACCGGGGTGTTGAACAGCGTGGTCTGCACGCGGGGTGCGCCGGTTTCGATCCAGAAGTTGGTGGGCGAGTTGAGCAGCGCCCAGCCGTCTGGCTCCATGTGGATGCGGGCGGAGTTTGGTTGGGCGCGCGTGAGATCGGTGACGGTGACGGTTGTGGGGAATGACGGGGTACCGGATGCGGTGCCGGTTGCGAGACCGACGCTGAGGTTGCTGCCGAGCGGGTTGCTGGAGGATGCATCGGTCGAGTCGGCGGCGCCGGTCGAGGTGGAGGAGTCGCCGTAGCCGGAGTCCTCATAGCCGGAGTCGCCGCCGTCGAAAGAACCGCCGTAGTCGGGTTCGGGGGAGTCGGCGGGGACTTCCTCTTGCCAGTTCCCCGAGATGTTGACGGAATCTAAATCTGCACCTGTACAGACGAACTTGCCGCCCACCATCTGACCAGGACAGTCCTGGGCAATGGGAAAAGAGTTGAGCGGGAGAGCTGGTAGCAGTGTTAGAGCAGCTAGGGCTAAGAGTCGCACGGGTTAACCTCGCCGAGTTGCTCTTGGCGCTCCACTTTGAGCGCATCGATCGGGCCCTTCACGATAACGACGATCGGCCAACGGTCACCCTCAGAGCGATCTCGAATGTGTTCGTGCTCGGCATTAGAAATGGTGACCTCGCCGTCGACCTGGCAAGCAATGAACTGCAATCGCACCGAGTCCGGGCTGATTGCGGAGTTGGTCAGCTCTATGTTCTCGAGCTTGTACTCGCCCTCAACCTTCCAAGGCCCTTCTTCGGCTGCTGTCTTGGCGAACCACTCGACGGCATCGTCCATTGAGGGTTGCACGTAGTCGTGCAGGGCGCTTGCATCAAGCTCGTGGGCGAGCACTCGCAGCGCCGCTTCCTGGTAGTTCTGATACGCCTCAACCGCCAGGTCGAGGTACTGGTCCTCGTATTCTGGCGGCACGGTGCCCTCGGGAAGCGAGGGCAGGGGCGGCTCAGCCGCCGCGGTCTCGGTTGCCGTCATCAGCGTTGGGCGAGCGGTTTCACTCGCGCCAGAAGCCGCGCATCCCGCCAACACCACGACCATGAGGGCCGTCACCACCAGCCCGCTGAACTGCCTGTGCATCCCGTCTCCTCGCAACTAGAGCCGTCAATCAGGCGCTCAGCCTAAACAACCCCGGTAATCCCCGCTCGAGTTATCCACAGCAGGCAGCAGCTCAGCGAATCAACCGCGGCCGATCATCCCGACTGCCCGAAGGCATCACATCCGGATACCCCGACTCGCGCAGCGTCCGCAACATAAACCCGCTCGGATCCGGCGACGGCCGCCGCACCGCATCCGTCAAAATGTCAAAATCGCGCGCCGAAATCTCCACCCAACCCGGCCGCAACCGCTCACCCCAAAACCGGTCATCGCGCGTCAACTCGAGCATGTCGCGCAGCGGGCGAATCGAACTCACCCGCGCATCCGGCAACCAATCAACATCGTGACGCCACGGCGACCGCGCCGCATTACCCCACTGGCGCGGCTCCTCGCTCACAACCCGACCCGACGCCACCGCCGCCCGCAGCGGCTCACCATCGGGGTTCGAAACCCGGGGGCTATACAGAATGACACCGTCCGAGACGCGCATCTGATCGAGTGGCGACCGTGCACCCCACGGCACCTGCACGCATCCCGCCGCCACCAGCTCACGGGCACGATCAAGTGGCTGCACCACGAGCCAATAGCGAATGGCCAATGACTATCGACGCCCCTGCGGCACGCGCCGATACACCTCACCAGCCACCGCCAGGTCTTGCCACGACATGCCAACCGACTTGTACACGATCGGCTTATCGCGGCGCACCAGCCGCGGATCACGCACAAAATCATGCAGCTCAATCAGTTCGTCATCGCTGATCGCGCCCTCGGCCGCAGCCATCGCCACATCGCCCGCCTCGCGCATCGCCGTGGCGCGGTCTTCGACAATCACATACGAGCGGCCCAGCAGCTCAGCCTCAAGCTCGCGGCGATCATTGTTGTGCGACCCGATCGCCATCACCAGCGTGCCCGGCTTCACCAGCGACGAATCAAAAAGCGGCTCACCAGCCCCGGTGACGGTGATAATCACATCGGCCTGCGGGATTGTCGACTCGGGCGAGCGCGCCGCACCAATACGCGCATCCCAGCCGTGCTCGGCGGCATTCGCGGCAAACATCTCGGCTTTCACCTGGTTGCGGCCGGTGATAACCACCTCGCTCAGCGACGGCCGCACCTCTTTCAACGCGAGCAGATGCGCGCGAGCCTGAGCCCCATAACCAAACAGCATCACCGTGCGCGCATCCTGCGGCAGCAGCGCATCGGCAACCACCATCGACATCGCCGCCGTGCGCAGCTCGGTGAGTTCACTGCCGTCAATAATCGCGCGCGGCGTGGTGGTGTCAGAATCCATCAGCAGGTACACGCCCTGCACGCGGTCGATGCTGCGGCGGTAGTTCAGCGGGTTCACCGAAATAAGCTTCGTGCCCACCCAGTCGCGCGATTGCGACGGCATGAACAGCAGCTGTTTCCGGTCGGCCAGCTCGAGAATCTGGCGCGGAAAATCGGTAGCCGGATCAACATCTTCAAGCAGTGCATTACGCAGCGCAGTCATCGCGTGGCGGTAGGTAACGTGTTTGCGGATATCGCTGTCGGTGATGTGTGGGATGTGAATGGTCATGCGTGCCCCTCGCAGACAGATTCGGTGCCGCGGCTCAGCGGCTGGTTACTCCATTGGTGTGCGTCACACTGCGCGTACTCTCACAATACCGCCGGTCATGTCGTAAATCGCGGCGGATGCGAGTGTTGAGCTGGTTGCGGTCGGATGCGTTTCGTGAACGCTAGCATCCGCCCCCGACAATCTCAGCAATATCCGTGACCAATTCATCCACGGCCGCATCGGTGGTGTCCCACGCGGTCATGAGTCGCACCGTTCCGGGTGCATCCTCGGCCGGCCAGTCATAGAATCGCCAGCCGCGCTCGCGCACCGCATCCGCAACCCCGGCGGGGAGCGTCGCAAACACCGCATTCGCTTCGGTTTCGGCATAGAGGCTCACCCCGGGCACCTCGCGCAGTGCCGCAGCAAGCCGCGCCGCCTGAGCGTTGGCGTTCCCCGCCAGTTCGCGCCACAGCTCACCGCCATACAGTGCCAGCAGCTGCGCCGACAAAAACCGCTGCTTCGATGCCAATTGCAAATCAATTTTTCGCAGCCGGTCGATACCGCGCACCGCCTCAGGATTGCGCACCACGATCATCTCGGCCCCGAGTGCCCCGAGTTTTGTGGCACCGAGCGAAATCACATCCACATCCGCGGTGATGGTGGCCAAATCGGTGCCGAGGGCCACCGCCGCATTCGCCAGCCGCGAACCATCACAGTGCACGAGCAGTCCGTGCCGGTGTGCGGTGCTCGTGATCTCGGCCACCTGCTCGAGCGAGTGCACGGTGCCAAACTCGGTCGAGTTTGAAAACGACGCCGCGAGCGGCTCGGCCGAGTGTGGCACCATCACATCCGCCAGCGCCGGCGCAATCTGGGCGGGGTCAAACCGGCCATCGGCCGAACGCTGCGGCAGCAGCTTGATGCCCGCAATCCGCTCGGGCGCAGCGTTTTCATCAGTATTTACGTGCGCGGATGCGGTGATCAGTGCCGCACCCCAGCGCGGCAGCATCGCCTGTAGCGACACCACGTTGGCGCCGGTGCCATTAAACACCGGATAAATCTCGGTTTCGGGTCCGAAAATTTCACGCATCCGGGCTGCAAGTTCGGCGGTGATCGGGTCGTCACCGTAGCCGGGAACATGGCCGGAATTGGCGCGCACGATCGCATCAATTACCGCGGGATGCGCGCCAGCATAATTATCGGAACCAAAATGGATGGACTTCGTTGGCATGGCAACAACGATAGGGGTGCCCGACTGCAAAACGATCAGGATGCGGCGGCTACTGAACGATCAGGATGCGGGCCGGTCGGCCGCCCGCTCGGCTTCGGTGCGCTCGCGCCAGCGGATGAGATTGCGGCGATCAAAACGGCGCGAACACTTCCCGCACGACACCGGTTTGGTTGGCCGTCGGAACCGCACAATTTCGTGTCCGGCGGGGCAGATTCCCACCCAGCGCGCGTACTCGCGAGCCACCTCGCCGTCGTGCGTGCGGCCGCCGGTGTAGCCGAGCTGGCGGGCGATGCGCAGCCATGCATCCCCGTGCCCGGCCGCGGGGCCGGCCAGCGCGTGCGCGATTTCGTGCAGGAGGGTTTGCTCGTTCTCGGCATCCGAGTGACGCGCGGCCAAATAGCGCGATAGCGAGATTTGTTGGCGCGTGAAATCACACTTACCGGCCCGCAATTTGGCCGTGTCGTAGCTGAATGACCAGCTCGGGCCCAGATGCTGCGCGAGTAGCCGTTCGGCCCGCTCGCGCAGCTCGTGAAGATCGCTCAATTCGCGGCTACGAGTCGACCGAGTGAACCGGCAGCGTCTCGTCGGGGGCTGAGTCGCCCTCGATTTTGGCGCGGGTCACACGGATCGCGAATTTGGTCGAATTGAGCTGATCGGCCGGCGCACTGTGTGCCTCGCGGTATTTCAGCGCCGACTCAAAATCTGCCAGCGCCTCGTCGTAGCGTTCGAGATCGAACAGCACCTTGCCGCGGTGCTGCAGCGCGAACCCGGCCAGCGCTGCCCACTCGTGCGCGATCGCTTCTTCGGCGCAGTTGGTCAGCTCGTTCAACGCCGGGTCGAGATTGCCGCGGAACTGCTCAACCTGCGCGCGGCGGATGCGTGCGGCAAGCGAGTCTTCACGTGAGCCGGTGAAACGAGACAGGCGGCAGGCGGCCTGCGCCTTTTCGAAAGCCTCGTCGTAGCGGCCCAGCATGCGCAGCAACGCGATCTGCTCGTTGACGGCCGAGAGTGACCGGAATTGCTCGATCTCCTCGAGGCGCGCGGCCACCGCATCCGGGTCGATGCGTTCGCGGAGCGTCTCGGGGTCGTAACCAAGAATCATTGGAGCTGGAGCGTCAGACACGCCATGAGAGTACCGATACTTCCTGAGGCGGGCGGGTTTCGGTGTCGGCGTGCCCGGGATGTGCATCAAGATCGGATGCAATTGGCTGCGGCTGATCTTGCCAGCGCGGTCGAGCGCGGCGCGCTCAGCGGATAAAAACCGAGGCGTCTGGTGAGGGTGAGCCAACCGCATCCGCATCGCTGAACGGTGTGGCCCCGCGCATCCAGGCCACCGCTTCGGAATCGGTGACCACCGCGCCCGGTGGGAAGCCATTGCCCACTCGACGCGCCAGGCCATCCCACTCGCGGGCCTCGCGGCCGGCGGCCACCACGATATTGCCGAAGCGGCGTCCCTTGAGCACCGCGGGCTCGGCAATCAGGGTCACCGGGCCCACCGCTTCGCGGATCGTGGCCACCTCGCGGCGAGCAAAATTGAGTCCGGCCCCGTCGGCGACATTGGCGAGCACAATTCCCGCGGGTGAGAGGCGGCTTGCAACTTCGTCAAAAAATTCGGCGCTCGTGAGGTGCGGGGGAGTGTGATCGCCGGCGAACACGTCGACAATGAGCGCGTCGACGGTGCCGCGCAGCCCCTCCGGCAGTCGGGCGAGCTGTTCGCGGGCATCCCCGTAGCGGACGCGGATGGAAGCGTGCGCGGGCAGCGGCGCGACGCGGCGCACAAAATCGATGAGCTCGCGGTCGATTTCGATGACCTGCTGGCGCGAGCCGGGGCGAGTGGCCTCGACATAGCGGGGGAGAGTCATGGCTCCGGCGCCGAGATGCACCGCGGTGATGGCGCGCTTGGCAGCGAATGCCAGGTCGAGGGCATGCCCCATGTGGCGGATGTACCCGAACTCGAGTCGGGTGGGGTCGAACAGGTCGATCTCGGATTGCGGGGTGCCGTCGATGTGCAGCTGCCAGCGATCACCCTCGCGTTCAAACCAGGCCTGCCGGCCCGAGGCGAGCGTTGTGGTGAGGTCGGAGCTGGGGTGGCGATTGCGGCGAGACACCCGTGCATTCTCGCAGTTCGGCGTCGGGTGCGTGAGGTTCTGGCCGGATTTCGCGTGTTCGTCGCGCTGTGAAGCATCCTGGATGCGAAATGTTCCGCTGAACTCACGGGGTCGAGTGGAAAGTGCCGCGAAGCTGGGCATCACCTGGGCATACTTTTGAATAGATCAAAATAGCGCGGTAAAATAGTGGTATGCAGCAAACAGCGCCGCACGTTCCGTATCCCGACCGCCTCCGCGCGGCTGGGCTGCGCGTGACGTCGCGGCGCGTGGCGATGCTGCACGACCTCGACGCGCACTCGCACAGCTCGGCTGAAGAGCTGTATCAGCGGGTGGCGGCGCAGGTGCCCCACCTCACCCGGCAGGCGGTTTACGTCAGTCTCAACGATTTTGTGTCGCACGGCCTGGTTCGCAGTATTGAGCTACCCGGTTCGCCGGCGCGCTACGAAACCCGCACCGGTGACAACCACCACCACCTCGTGTGCAAACACTGTGGTGCGATCGTTGATGTCGACTGTGCCGCGGGAGACGCGCCCTGTCTCACCCCGAGCGATAGCGCCGGCTTTGAGGTTCACACCGCCGATGTCACCTACTTTGGGATCTGCCCGCAGTGTCGCGGTACTACCGCCGACGCTACGGACATGCCCGAATCTCCGGAAGTCCGAACGTAGCGGTTCACCGGTGGCCCGTCCCCATCCACCCAAATTTCCAATCCAGTATTCGTCCGCAAGTACAAAGGAGCACAATCGTGACGCTTGACAGCAACATCGACCCCACGCTGCCCTCGACGCGCCAGAACGGCGCCCCGGCCGAGAGCGACCGCAACTCGCTGACCGTGGGCCCCAACGGCCCCATCACCCTGCACGATGTGCAGCTGGTTGAAACCCTCGCCGCGTTCAACCGCGAGCGTGTGCCCGAGCGTAACCCGCACGCCAAGGGCTCGGGTGCCTTCGGCACCTGGGAGGTGCTCGAGGACGTTTCGCAGTACACCCGCGCAAAGGTGTTCCAGCCCGGCGCCAAGGCTCGTATGCTGGCCCGCTTCTCGACCGTTGCCGGTGAGCAGGGTTCGCCCGACACCTGGCGTGACGTGCGCGGCTTCTCGCTGCGGTTCTACACCGAAGAGGGCAACCTCGACATCGTCGGTAACAACACCCCGGTGTTCTTCCTGCGCGACCCGATGAAGTTCCCGCACTTCATCCGCTCGCAGAAGCGGCTGCCCGACTCGGGCCTGCGTGACAACACCATGCAGTTTGACTTCTGGACGCAGAACCCCGAAACCGCACACCAGGTGACCTACCTGATGGGTGACCGCGGCCTGCCCCGCACCTGGCGCCACATGCACGGCTTTTCGTCGCACACCTACTCGTGGATCAACGCCGAGGGTGAGCGCTTCTGGGTGAAGTACCACTTCCGCACCGATCAGGGCGAACAGAACATGACCAATGAGGAAGCCGAGAAGCTGGCAGGTTCGGATGCCGACTTCCACCGCCGCGACCTCTTCGACGCGATCGAGCGCGGCGAGTTCCCCTCGTGGACGCTCTACATGCAGGTGATGCCCTACGACGAGGCGAAAAACTACCGCTTCAACCCGTTCGACCTCACCAAGACCTGGTCGCACAAGGACTACCCGCTCATCAAGGTTGGTCGCTTCACGCTCAACGAAAACCCGGCCAACTTCTTCGCCGAGATCGAGCAGGCAGCCTTCTCGCCCGGTAACTACGTGCCCGGCACCGGCATCTCGCCCGACAAGATGCTGATGGGCCGCATGTTTGCCTACCCCGACGCACACCGCGCCCGCATCGGCACCAACTTCAACCAGCTGCCGGTGAACCGCCCCGTGGTGAAGACCAATAGCTACACCTTCGACGGCAATATGCGCTTCGACCACTCGGGTAACGCCCCGGTTTACGCGCCCAACTCGTTCGGTCGCCCGCACTCCGACGAAACCGGCCCGGTTGAAAACTCGTGGGAGGCTGACGGCGAACTCGTGCGCAGCGCCTATGAGCTGCACCCCGAGGACGATGACTTCGGTCAGGCCGGTGACCTGGTGCGTCGCGTGTTTGACGACGCGCAGCGCGAGCGCTTCGTTGACACCGTGTCCGGTGCGCTGATGAGCGTGCAGGAGCCGGTGCTGTCGAACGCCTTCCAATACTGGAAGAACGTCGACGCCGAAACCGGCGCCAAGATCGAGGCCAAGGTGCGCCAGGAGCGCGGCCTCTAAAACAGTCAGTTATTCGCCCGCGGGGCTCGGCACCTACTTGCCGGGCCCCGTTCGGCGTATTGGGGATGCATCCGGTCACGCTCTTCAGCTGCGAGGAATACGATGAGGTCCCGTTTTATTCATATTGAAAGGACCGCTGGTGAACCAAACCGCGTCAGCACCCACTCGAATCCGTGTCGCAATTGCCGGTTATGGCAACCTCGGCAAAAGCGCCGAGCAGCTGGTGAAGCGCCAGGCCGACATGGACTTGGTCGGGATCTTTTCGCGACGCGACAACCTGGACACCGACACCCGCGTGCTGCCGGCCGCCGACGCAGCTCGCTACGCCGATGAGGTTGACGTGCTGCTGCTGTGCCTCGGCAGCGCAACCGATATTCCCGAGCAGGCTGCCGAATTTGCCGTGCACTTCAACACCGTCGACACCTACGACAATCACGCGCTCATCCCCGAACACCGCGCCAAAATGGATGCGGCTGCGCGCGAGACGGCGCATCTCTCGTTGATTTCCACCGGCTGGGATCCGGGCCTGTTTTCGCTGAACCGAGTGATTGGCGCATCCCTTTTCCCCGAACCGCAGCAGGCTACCTTCTGGGGGCCGGGTGTTTCGCAGGGGCACTCGGATGCGATTCGCCGCATCCCCGGCGTGATTCGCGGCGTGCAATACACCGTGCCGAACGAGGACGCGGTTGCCGCAGCGAAGACTGCCGGCGCCGAAATCCCCACGGGTAAGCAGGCGCACGCTCGCCACTGTGTTGTGGTGGCGGATGAAGCCGACCACGACCGCATCCGCGAAACGATCGTGAATATGCCCGACTATTTTGTGGGTTACGAAACCACGGTCGAATTTGTCAGCGAAGAAGAATTCGAGCGCGACCACACCGGGATGCCGCACGGCGGTCGCGTGATCACCAGCGGCGACCTGGCCGGCTCGCACTCGTCGGTTGAATTTGGGCTCGACCTCGGACGCAACCCCGATTTCACCGCCGCAATGCTCGTGGCGTCGGCCCGTGCGGCGGCGCGGATGCATACCGCCGGTCGCGTGGGCGCGGTGACGGTGTTCGAGGTGCCGCCGTACCTCTATTCACCGCAGCCGCTTGACCAGCTGGTTGCCGGCTCGCTCTAGTTGCCGGCTGGTTGTGTTTCGCGCCGCTGCAGTAGCTTTTCGGCGCCCAGCAGCGCGAGCACAATCACGGCTCCGAGCACAGCCAGCAGCACCGGCCAGAGAATCGGCTCGGTCGGAGCGAGCAGTGCGCCGGCGCCATCACCATCGGCCGCGCCGATGGTCTGCCACGGCCACAGCGCGCGCAGCGAACCGAGCATGAGCCCGGCCATCGCCAGCAGCGTGGTGCGCCGGTGCTCGTTCAGCAGGTAGTGCAGCAGCTTCACAAACGCGGCTAACCCAACGATGGCACCGAGCATAAACACGCCGAGATAGGCGAAGTTGCGGTCATCCACCGCCTGCAGCGTGGGGGCGTACAGCCCCACCGCGAGCAGGAAAAACGACCCCGAAACGCCGGGAATTACGAGCGCACAGATCGCAACTGCGGCAGCGATGAACACGATCGGCAGCGCCGGGTTTTCAACCACCTGGCCACCAGCAAAACTGGTCAGCACAAACGCCACCACGGCAGCCACCACGACGATGACCCAGTCCCACACCGGTGAGCGGCCTTTTGCTCGTGCCGGCGCCATCTGTAGCGGCACGATCAGGCTTGCGGCCACCATCCCAAAAAACAGGCCGCGCGCGTGCTCGGGGGTGTTGGCGACAAAGTCGTGCATCACACCGGCGACGGTGAACACCACCGTGGCCATACCGATCAGCACCGGCACCACCATCCACCAGTTCACGCTGCGCAGTTCGGCGCCAAAGCGCTTGCCGCGTTCGGGTCCGGTGACCAGCGCGCGCAGGCCCTGCACCACGTGGTTTGCCGATTTGATGAGTTCGTCATAGATGCCGGTAACCAGCGCCACGGTGCCGCCTGAGACACCGGGCACCAGCTCGGCCATTCCCATGAGCGCGCCGCGAACGAAATCAACAGGGATGAGATAGCGGGGCCGCTGGGAAGTTGTTGTTTGGGTCATTGAGCTCTTTCTGCTGCACAAAGATGGTGCGGATGTATTAGCAGGCTAGTGGCAAGCGCCGGGTTAGCGAGCAGATTGGCACCCGGTGGCGGCCACATTCACAGCTTGCGGGCGCCGTTACCCCGCGAAATTCTGGTGCATCGCCAGGAAGCGCCAACTAGGTTGGGTGACATGACGCATCCATTCATCCCCAAACTGGACGCTTTCGGCGGCATCGAAATTCACTACGCCGAGCTCAACGACTATGAAAACAATTGCTATGTCGTTGTTGATACGGCGTCAGGTAAAACGCTGGTGGTGGATGCGGCGGATGCGGCGCCATACGTGTTCGGGCTGGTGGATGCGGCGCGCGAGTCGGCGGCGCAAGCCGGCCGCCCCGAGATCGCGCCGGTAGGCGTGCTCACCACACACTCGCATCCCGATCACTGGCAGGCGCTGGCGGAGGTGAAGGATGCGCTCGCGGTGCCCTCGCTTGCGGGTGAGGCGGATGCTGGCGAAATTCCGGTGCCCACCGACCGGCTGGTCAACCACGGCGACACGATTGAGCTGGGTGAGACGGTGCTCGAACTCATCGGTCTGCGTGGTCACACACCGGGGTCGATCGCGGTGGTGATTCGGCAACCGGGGGAGGCCACCCGCATCCTGACCGGTGACTCGCTATTTCCCGGCGGGATCGGGAACACGTGGGACGACCCCGAGCGGTACCGGCAGCTGCTTACCGATTGCGTCGAGCGAATTTTCCGGTGCTTCCCGGATGAAACCGTGTTTTATCCCGGGCACGGTCTGCCGTCGACGATCGGTCGGGAGCGCGGGTTCCTTAACCGCTGGCGGTTGCTTGGCGACCTGGATCCCGTGGATCCGAGTACCGACCGCTATCTTGGCGAGGCGTAGTTTGGTGCCCGGTCGGCGTAGATCGCGCTAGGATAAGTCTGTATGCCAGATTCGGGCAGATTCTCTCTGGTATTTCTCGGCAATCCGTCTTACAATGGCTACTTGCGCTTCGTCGCTCCATGCCTTCATATTGCGGTGGGCTTGGCAGTGCGGTTCATCGCAGTTCGGCCACCGGTATCCCGCTCTCGTCGTTCAGCATGAGTCATTTGCACAGCCAGGCGATGTAGCCAACCCTCACGAATCGATGCGAGACCGTCCCCTTCATGCCGGGGGACTGCGGAGGTATTTCCATTGGCTGTTGCGAATAACGCACCCGCGCCCAAGTCGGGCCGCTTGGCACAACGACTCTCGTTCGCCAAGATCGCTGACACCCTCGAGGTGCCAGACCTGCTCTCACTGCAGACCGAATCGTTTGACTGGCTCGTCGGTGACGATGACTGGAAGGCACTTGTGGCCTACCAGCTCGAACAGGGCCGTACCGATGTGGCTACCGCATCCGGCCTTGACGAGGTCTTCGAAGAAATTTCGCCGATTGAAGACAACGCCGGCTCGATGCAGCTGACGTTCCGCAACCCCTACCTCGAGCCTGCCAAGTACTCGATTGACGAGTGCAAGGAACGCAGCAAGACCTACGCGGCGCCGCTGTACGTCGAAGCCGAGTTCATGCGCTACGAAACCGGCGAAATCAAGACCCAGACCGTGTTCATGGGCGACTTCCCGCTGATGACCGACAAGGGCACGTTCATCATTAACGGCACCGAGCGTGTTGTGGTGTCGCAGCTGGTTCGTTCGCCGGGCGTCTACTTTGAGCGCACCCCCGAAAAGAACAGTGACACCGACGTGTTCTCGGCGCGCGTGATCCCCTCGCGCGGTGCCTGGCTCGAATTTGAGGTCGACAAGAAGGGCTTCGTTTCGGTTCGTGTTGACCGCAAGCGTAAGCAGTCGATCACCATCTTCCTGCGCGCAATCGGTCTCACCGAAGACGAAATCCGCGCCGAGTTTGCCGGCTACCCGACCCTGCTCGAAACGCTGAGCAAGGACGACCCGAAGATCCAGACCCAGGAAGACGCGCTGCGCGACATCTACCGCAAGCTGCGTCCCGGTGAGCAGGTGGCTTCGGAAGCAGCTCGCGCGCTGCTCGACAACTTCTACTTCAACCCCAAGCGCTACGACCTCGCCAAGGTTGGCCGCTACAAGCTCAACCGCAAGCTGGGTCTCGAAGCTCCCATCACCGACTCGGTGCTCTCGGTGGAAGACGTCGTCGCCACCATCAAGTACCTGGTTGCGCTGCAGCAGGGCGACACCAGCATCCCCGGCACCCGCAACGGTGGCGAGATTGTCGACATCCCCCTCGACGTTGACGACATCGACCACTTCGGTAACCGTCGTATTCGCGCCGTTGGTGAACTCATCCAGAGCCAGGTGCGTACCGGTCTGAGCCGTATGGAGCGCGTCGTGCGCGAGCGCATGACCACCCAGGAAGTCGACGCGATCACCCCGCAGTCGCTCATCAACGTGCGTCCCGTCGTGGCAGCCATCAAGGAGTTCTTCGGAACCTCGCAGCTGTCGCAGTTCATGGACCAGAACAACCCGCTTGCAGGTATCACCCACAAGCGTCGTCTCTCGGCGCTCGGCCCGGGTGGTCTGAGCCGTGAGCGTGCCGGTGTTGAGGTGCGTGACGTGCACCCCTCGCACTACGGCCGCATGTGCCCGATCGAAACCCCCGAAGGTCCGAACATCGGTCTGATCGGTTCGCTCGCAACCTTCGCTCGCATCAACGCGTTCGGTTTCATCGAAACCCCGTACCGCCGCGTTAAGGACGGCGTGGTGTCGAACGAGATCGACTACCTCACCGCCGCCGAAGAAGACGAGTTTGTCGTTTCGCAGGCAAACGCACCGCTCGACGAGAACGGTCGTTTCATCGAAGACGACGTGCTCGTGCGCACCAAGGGCGGCGAGGTTGAGCTCGTGCCCGCAAACGAGGTCGACTACATGGACGTCTCGCCGCGCCAGATGGTGTCGGTGGGTACCTCGCTGATCCCGTTCCTCGAGCACGACGACGCCAACCGTGCACTGATGGGCGCCAACATGCAGCGTCAGGCTGTGCCGCTGGTGCGCGCCCAGGCGCCGATTGTGGGTACCGGTATGGAGGGCTACTCGGCCGTTGACGCTGGTGACGTGGTCACCGCAGTAAACGCCGGTGTGGTCACCTCGGTATCGGCCGACCAGGTCACCGTGCAGACCGACGATGGCGGCAGCGAATCGTACTTCCTGCGCAAATTCCAGCGCTCGAACGCCGGCACCTGCTACAACCACCGCGTGATCGTCAAGGCTGGCGACCGCGTTGAGGTTGGCGAAGTGATTGCCGACGGCCCCTCGACCGACCGCGGTGAACTCGCGCTCGGTGCGAACCTGCTCGTGGCATTCATGCCGTGGGAGGGCCACAACTTCGAGGACGCCATCATCATCAGCCAGAACCTCGTGAAAGACGACGTACTCTCGTCGATCCACATCGAGGAATACGAGGTGGATGCTCGCGACACCAAGCTCGGTAAGGAAGAAATCACCGCCGACCTGCCCAACGTGTCGCAAGACATGCTCAAAGACCTCGACGAGCGCGGCATTATCCGCATCGGTGCCGAGGTTCGCCCCGGCGACATCCTCGTCGGTAAGGTCACCCCGAAGGGTGAAACCGAGCTCAGCGCTGAAGAGCGCCTGCTGCGCGCCATCTTCAACGAAAAGAGCCGCGAGGTGCGCGACACCTCGCTGAAGGTACCCCACGGTCAGCAGGGCACCGTCATCGGCGTCAAGGTGTTTGACGTTGAGGCCGGCGACGACGAGCTCGGCTCGGGCGTGAACCAGCGCGTAATCGTGTACATCGCCCAGAAGCGCAAGATCACCGAGGGTGACAAGCTCGCGGGCCGCCACGGTAACAAGGGCGTCATCGCCAAGATCCTGCCCGAAGAAGATATGCCGTTCCTCGAGGACGGCACCCCGGTCGACATCATCCTGAACCCGCTGGGTATCCCGAAGCGAATGAACTTCGGTCAGGTCATGGAATCGCACCTCGGTTGGGCCGCCTCGCAGGGTTGGGACATCGAGGGCAAGCCCGAGTGGGCTGCACAACTGCCCGAGGCTGCCTACCACGTTGAGGCTGGCACTCGCGTGGCCACCCCGGTCTTCGATGGTGCCACCCAGGAAGAGCTCACCGGTCTGCTCGGCTCGACCCGTCCGAACCGTGACGGCGACCGACTGATCGACGAGACGGGTAAGACCCGCCTGTTTGACGGCCGCTCGGGCGAACCGTTCCCCGACCCGGTCTCGGTTGGCTACATGTACATCCTGAAGCTGCATCACCTCGTCGATGACAAGATCCACGCTCGTTCGACCGGTCCTTATTCGATGATTACCCAGCAGCCGCTGGGTGGTAAGGCCCAGTTCGGTGGTCAGCGCTTCGGTGAGATGGAGGTGTGGGCGCTCGAAGCCTACGGCGCCGCCTACACGCTGCAGGAGCTGCTCACCATCAAGTCGGACGACATCGTCGGTCGTGTGAAGGCATACGAATCGATCGTGAAGGGCGACAACATCCAGAAGCCCGGTATCCCCGAGTCGTTCCGCGTGCTCGTGCGCGAAATGCGCTCGCTGTGCCTCAACGTCGAAGTTCTCGGAGCTGACGGCCAGATCCTCAGCCTCGAAGAGAACGACGATGACGCTTACCGCGCTGCCGAAGAACTCGGCATCAATATCTCCAGCCGGTTCGAGTCGGCCTCGGTCGAAGAGATCTAGCCCGGTACTGAGAATCGAATCGCGTTCAGATTTAGGAGAAATCAGAATTGATCGACGCAACAAAGTTTGACAGCCTCAGCATCGGGCTGGCGACCAGCGACGACATCCTCGCGTGGTCGAAGGGTGAAGTTAAGAAGCCCGAAACCATCAACTACCGCACCCTCAAGCCCGAGAAGGACGGTCTGTTCGGTGAACAGATTTTCGGTCCATCGCGTGACTGGGAGTGTGCCTGCGGTAAATACAAGCGCGTGCGCTTCAAGGGCATCATCTGTGAGCGCTGCGGTGTTGAAGTCACCAAGTCATCGGTGCGACGCGAGCGGATGGGACACATCAACCTCGCCGCACCCGTGACCCACATCTGGTACTTCAAGGGTGTGCCGTCGCGCCTGGGCTACCTGCTCGACATGGCCCCCAAGGACCTCGAAAAGGTCATCTACTTCGCCGCCTACATGGTGGTCTCGGTGGATGAAGAGGGCCGCCGCGACGACCTCGACGAGCTCGAACAAGAGCTGCGTCTCGAGCTCGAGTCGATCGGCAAGTCACGCGACTCGCAGATCAACAACAAGCTCGCCGAGCTCGAAAAAACGCTCGCTGAGCTCGAGGCTGACGACGCCACTGCCGACCAGAAGCGCAAGGCCAAGGACGCCAGCGACAAGGAACTCGCGCGCATCCGCAAGGAATCAGACGCACTCATCCAGCAGCTCGAGCGCGTGTTTGAAGCGTTCAAGGAGCTCAAGGTTGGGGAATTGCGCGCCGACGACGCCGACTACGCCGAGCTCGTCGACCGCTACGGCGACTACTTCGAGGCCTACATGGGTGCCGAAGCCATCCAGCGCCGCCTGCGCGACTTCGACCTCGAGAGCGAAGCTGAGATCCTGCGCGAGCAGATCCAGACCGGTAAGGGTCAGAAGAAGATCCGCGCCATCAAGCGTCTCAAGGTGGTGACCGCGTTCCTCAGCACCAACAACAAGCCTGAGGCTATGGTGCTCGACGTGATCCCGGTCATCCCGCCGGAGCTGCGCCCGATGGTTCAGCTGGACGGTGGCCGTTTTGCGACCAGTGACCTCAACGACCTCTACCGTCGTGTCATCAACCGCAACAACCGGCTGCGCCGCCTGCTCGACCTCGCTGCCCCCGAGATCATCGTGAACAACGAGAAGCGCATGCTGCAGGAGGCCGTTGACGCGCTGTTCGACAACGGCCGCCGTGGTCGTCCGGTGACCGGCACCGGTAACCGCGCACTGAAGTCGCTCAGCGACATGCTCAAGGGTAAGCAGGGTCGTTTCCGTCAAAACCTGCTCGGTAAGCGCGTTGACTACTCGGGCCGCTCGGTGATCATCGTTGGTCCGACCCTGAAGATGCACCAGTGCGGTCTGCCCAAGCAGATGGCACTTGAGCTGTTCAAGCCGTACGTCATCAAGCGCCTGATCGACCTCGGTCACGCATCCAACATCAAGGCAGCCAAGCGCGCTGTTGAGCGTGCCAAGCCCGAGGTGTGGGACGTGCTCGAAGAAGTTATTCGTGAGCGCCCGGTGCTGCTCAACCGTGCACCCACCCTGCACCGTCTCGGTATCCAGGCCTTCGAGCCGCAGCTCGTTGAGGGTAAGGCCATCCAGCTTCACCCGCTCGCCTGTGCGGCGTTCAACGCCGACTTCGACGGTGACCAGATGGCTGTGCACCTGCCGCTGTCGGTTGAGGCGCAGGCCGAGGCACGCATCCTCATGCTCGCCTCGAACAACATCCTGAAGCCCTCGGATGGTCGACCCGTGACCCTGCCCTCGCAGGACATGGTTGCCGGTCTGTACCACCTCACCTTCCAGCGTGATGACGTTGTGGGTGTGGGTCGTTCGTTCTCGTCGGTTGCCGAAGCGATCCTGGCAATGGATGAGGGCACTCTGCACCTCAATGCCAAGGTCAGCATTCGTATCACCGATGGTGCTGGCGGGTCGACTGTGCGTGAGACCACGCTCGGCCGGGCACTGTTCAACGAGCTGCTGCCGGACGACTACCCGTACCTCGACAAGGTCATGACCAAGGGCCAGCTCTCGGGCGTCGTGAACTACCTCGCCGAGCGCTACGACAAGGACGTGGTTGCCAGCACCCTCGACAAGATCAAGGACGCTGGTTTCCACTGGGCAACCCGCTCGGGTATTTCGCTCGCAATTAGTGACGTGGTGGTGCCCGACACCAAGGAAGCCATCGTTGCCGAGACCGAGGCCAAGGTTGCCGAGCTGCGCGACGACTACACCATGGGTCTTATTTCGCAGGCAGAGTACCGCGAAAAGACCATCGCGATGTGGGAAGACGCCACTGAGCGCGTGGCCGAAGACACCCGCGAACAGTTCCCCGACACCAACTCGATTCACCGCATGGTGACCGCGGGTGCTAACGGTAACTGGCTGCAGGTGCGTCAGGTTGCCGGTATGCGAGGCATCGTGGCAAACCCGAAGGGTGAGAAGATTGCTCGTCCGATCATTCACTCGTACCGTGAGGGTCTGACCGTGCTCGAGTACTTCTCGTCGACCCACGGTGCTCGTAAGGGTCTGGCCGACACCGCCCTCAAGACCGCCGACTCGGGTTACCTCACCCGTCGTCTGGTGGACGTTTCGCAGGATGTGATCATCCGCGAACTCGACTGTGGTACGCGCAAGGGCCTCACCCTGCCAATCGTCCAGACCGACGCGACTGGTGAAGTGCAGCTGGCCGACAACGTTGAAAACTCGGTGTACGCCCGTACCCTGGCGGTTGATGTCAAGGATGCTGAGGGTAACGTGCTGGCTCAGGCTGGCGACCCTGTCGGTGACGTGCTCATCGAGCAGTTTGTTGCCGCCGGTGTGCGCGAGGTTGCCGTACGTTCAGTGCTCACCTGTGAATCGCAGATTGGTGTTTGTGCCAAGTGCTACGGCCGCTCGATGTCGGCGTCGCAGCTTGCCGATCTCGGCGAGGCCGTCGGTATTATCGCGGCGCAGTCGATTGGTGAGCCCGGTACCCAGCTGACGATGCGTACCTTCCACACCGGTGGTATTGCCGGTGCTGCCGACATCACCCAGGGTCTGCCCCGTGTGCAGGAGCTGTTCGAGGCCCGCACTCCGAAGGGTGCAGCGCCGCTGGCGAAGGTGGCCGGCATCATCACCATTCAGGACACCGAGAAACAGCGCAAGCTGGTGCTCACCCCCGACAACAAGGATGAAGAGCCCATCACCTACCCGGTGACCAAGCGTGCCGAACTGCTGGTTGAAGAGGGTGCTCGTGTTGAGCCCGGTCAGCAGCTGGTTGAGGGTCCGCTCGACCCGAAGGATGTGCTTGAGGTGCGTGGTCCGGCTGCCGTGCAGAAGTACCTCGTGCAGGGTGTGCAGGAGGTGTACAACAGCCAGGGTGTGCCGATTCACGACAAGCACATCGAGGTGATTGTGCGCCAGATGCTGCGCAAGGTCACGATTAACGAGTCGGGCGACACCAACATGCTGCCCGGTGAGCTGATCGACCGCCAGCGCTTCCAGGCCGCTAACCGCCAGGCGGTAACCGAGGGTCGTCGCCCGGCTTCGGGTCGACCCGAGGTGATGGGTATCACCAAGGCGTCGCTCGCCACCGAGTCGTGGCTGTCGGCCGCATCGTTCCAGGAGACCACCCGCGTGCTCACGCAGGCGGCTATGGAACAGAAGACCGACCCGCTGCTCGGCCTCAAAGAGAACGTCATCATCGGTCGCCTCATCACCGCTGGTACCGGTCTCAACGAGTACTCCGACCAGGTGGTGGAAGCTACCGAAGAGGCAATTGCCGAGCGGTACCCCTACCAGCAGGAGAACATCGACTACGAAGCCGATTTGTCGTTTGCCGACTTCGACTCGTTCGGAGCTGACAGCGACTTCGGCATCACGTTCGAATAGACAAAGCGCTCTCGCTAGTTTTTAGCGGAGATGCAGCGGGGCTCGCGCCGGGTGCGCGGGCCCCGCTCGCGTTTCCATTCGCCATGCTGATCCGTCGCCGATGCGCGGCACGTTCGGCGCGGCAAGCCGGTAAGGCCAGGCATGCGCAATAGTGTGGCCTGCATGACCGATGAATACCGCGCTCCTCAGCCCTATGACGATGGGCCGCGCTACGACGACGACCGCGCCACCACATCCGCTGCCGATCAGGTAGCCGGTGGCGACGAGCAGCAGCGCGTGTTTGCGATGCCCGCAGCCGAGCAGGCCGCTCGCGCGGAAAGCTCAGCAGAGCAAAATGCTCGCGAGGGAAGCGCCGTCGAGCGGGAAGCTCGTGGGGAAGGTGTCGGCGAGCAGACCCCCGCTGAGCCGGCTAGCGACTCGGAAGCTGCGGATGTAGGTAGCGTCGACGCCACGCCAGCACCGACCAGCCAGGATGCTGCGACGCAAGCTGCCGCAGCAGCTGCTGAACAATCGCATTTTGAAAGTGCTCCGACGCAGCAGGATGAGCGCCTCATGGAGGCAGTGCAGCGATCGCGTCACCTGCCGCTCGACGGTGAATATGAAGTCGCGCCGGTCAGCCCACAGGTAGCTGACAACACATCGGCGCCGACAACCGAAGGGGAAGCGCAGCCCGCGCCGGGGGCGCACCCTGACGTGACCACCGAAACGGCGGCGTATCCTGACACGACGACCGAAACGGCGGCGCAAACACGGCGCATCGAGACAACGCCAGCCCCCGCCGCAGAACCCTCGCAACCGGATGCATCCAGTGTGACCGCGGCGCCGGAGCCGGTTGATTCCGCGAGCGTGCACGATGACGAGACCTTCGCGCCGCTCGGGATTTCGGTGACCGAGGGCCTGTTGGTTAAGCCCGAAAAACCCAGTAACCGCGGGTTTGCCGTACTGATGTCGGTGTTTGCGACCGTACTATTTGCGGTTGGCTATGCGGTTGCGTTCACCTTTGCGCGCAAGCTGTTCAGCCCTGATCTCGAAATTGTTGACGGGCTGATGCAGCTTGTGGGTTCGATGCAGTTCTACCTGCCGGTGGCTGTGTTTTTTGTGGTTTTCCTGTTCTGGTCGCTACTGGCGAATCGCGCACGGTGGTGGGGCTACATTGTCGCCTCGCAGGTGCTGGCCGTGCTGGTGGCCGCGGCCTGCTATGCCGCAGTGGGGCTGAACGCGGTGCTCGCGGGGGAGCCGTTCACCGCGGATGTGTTCCTGCAGGCGCTGCGCGACTATGTGCACCTGCCCGGTGCACTACTGGCCGCACTCGTCGCGATTCCGGTGGTCACCTGGTTTGGCGGTATCAGCGCCATGCGCGGACGCAAGCTCACTCGCGAATACGAGCACGATCTCGCCGAGTATGAGCGGCGGGTCGAGATTGAGCGTGAGCAGGTGCGCGAACAGCGCGATACCAGCGCTGTCGAATAAAACCAGCGACGCCGAATAAACTTATCGGCAGTTTAGGGCCCGATTGCATCCCAGGCTTGACCGCTATCTGACGCCCCGGTAACATGTTCAGGTGCGCCGGACTCGGCGTGCCTGAAATGCTCCGTGGGAGTCACCTTCTCGTGATGCCCCGGCAGGTAGCCGCCGGACGTCCGTGCAGGACGTGTTACTTACCAGCGATATCGCATGTTGTCGTATTGCCGGTGAGCCGGGCGAACGCCCGAAGCTGCAGTCCGCAGCCAATCACACAGAGCAATACACCATCAAGGAGAATTACCAAGTGCCAACCATTCAGCAGTTGGTTCGCAAGGGCCGCAAGCCCAAGGTGAGCCGTTCAAACTCGCCCGCACTCAAGGGCAACCCCATGCAGCGCGGTGTGTGCACCCGTGTCTACACCACCACCCCGAAGAAGCCGAACTCGGCACTGCGCAAGGTAGCCCGTGTGAAGCTTTCGAACGGTACTGAGGTCACCGCCTACATCCCCGGCGAGGGCCACAACCTGCAGGAGCACTCGATGGTGCTCGTGCGCGGTGGTCGTGTGAAGGACCTTCCCGGTGTGCGCTACCACATCGTTCGCGGTGCGCTTGACACCCAGGCAGTCAAAGGCCGCAAGCAGGCTCGTAGCCACTACGGCGCCAAGAAGGAGAAGTAATGCCTCGTAAGGGACCTGCGCAGAAGCGCCCCGTCGTTATCGACCCCGTCTACGGTTCGCCGGTAGTCAGCCAGCTCGTCAACAAGGTGCTCGTTGACGGCAAGAAGTCGCAGGCTGAGCGCATTGTTTACGGCGCACTCGAAAACGTCGCCAACAAGACCGGCGAAGACGCTGTCGGCATGCTCAAGAAGGCGCTCGACAACATCCGCCCAACCCTCGAGGTCCGTAGCCGCCGTGTCGGTGGTTCGACCTACCAGGTGCCGGTTGAGGTGAAGCCGCACCGCGCCAACACGCTCGCACTGCGTTGGCTCGCCGGCTACGCCAAGGTGCGTCGCGAAAAGACCATGACCGAGCGTCTCACCAACGAGATCCTCGACGCCTCGAACGGCCTCGGTGCCGCGGTGAAGCGCCGCGAAGACATGCACAAGATGGCCGAATCGAACAAGGCCTTCGCACACTACCGCTGGTAGTTTCCAAACCGGTCAACAAGACATGCTAAGCAGTCTTGTCGGCCGGTTTGCGGTTGGAGTAACCAACTCGAGCCGCGAATTAGAGCAGTAACCCACACATCAACAAACGGGAGACACCGTGGCACAGGAAGTGCAGACAGACCTTAAGAAGGTCCGCAATATCGGCATCATGGCGCACATTGACGCCGGTAAGACCACGACTACCGAGCGCATCCTGTTCTACACGGGTGTTAACCACAAGATCGGTGAGTCGCACGACGGTGCGGCCACCATGGACTGGATGGCTCAGGAGCAGGAGCGCGGTATCACCATTACCTCGGCTGCTACCACCTGCTACTGGAACAAGACGCAGATCAACATCATCGACACCCCCGGTCACGTCGACTTCACCGTCGAGGTAGAGCGCTCGCTACGCGTGCTCGACGGCGCCGTCGCAGTGTTCGACGGTAAGGAAGGTGTTGAGCCGCAGTCAGAGACCGTGTGGCGTCAGGCCGACAAGTACAACGTGCCGCGCATCTGCTTCATCAACAAGATGGACAAGCTCGGTGCCGACTTCTACCACTCGGTTGAAACCATCAAGTCACGCCTGGGCGTGAAGCCGCTCGTGCTGCAGCTGCCGATCGGCGCTGAGAACGACTTCATCGGTGTTGTTGACCTCGTCAAGATGCAGGCGCTCACCTGGCGCGGTGACGACAAGGGCGCTGTGGTTCCCGGCACTCCAGCCGAGATCGAAGAGATCCCCGCCGACCTCGTCGACAAGGCTGAAGAATACCGCGCTGAGCTGCTCGAGACCGTGGCCGAGACCAGCGAGGAGCTGCTCGAAAAGTACCTCGGTGGTGAGGAACTCACCGTCGAAGAAATCCAGGCCGGCATCCGCGAGCTCACCATTGCTGGTGACGCATTCCCTGTGATCTGTGGTACCGCCTTCAAGAACCGCGGTGTGCAGCCCATGCTCGACGCCGTTGTGGCCTACCTGCCCTCGCCGCTTGACGTGCCTCCGATGAAGGCCACCCTGCCGAACGACCCCGAGGCTATCGTTGAGCGCCCCTCGAGCAAGGATGCACCCTTCTCGGCACTCGCGTTCAAGGTGGCGGTGCACCCGTTCTACGGCCGCCTCACCTACGTGCGCGTCTACTCGGGTCAGGTTTCGACCGGTACCCAGGTGCTCAACTCGACCAAGGGTAAGAAGGAGCGCATCGGTAAGCTCTTCCAGATGCACTCCAACAAGGAGAACCCGGTTGACGAGGTAATCGCTGGTCACATCTACGCCGTTATCGGCCTCAAGGACACCACCACCGGTGACACCCTGTGTGACATCAACGACCCCGTCGTGCTCGAGTCGATGACCTTCCCCGAGCCGGTTATTTCGGTGGCAATCGAGCCGAACTCGAAGGCCGACCAGGAGAAGCTCGGTACTGCTATTCAGAAGCTGGCCGAAGAAGACCCGACCTTCCGCGTTGAGCTCAACCCCGAAACTGGTCAGACCACCATCTCGGGTATGGGTGAGCTGCACCTCGACATTCTCGTCGACCGTATGAAGCGCGAGTTCAAGGTTGAGGCAAACATCGGTAAGCCGCAGGTGGCCTACCGTGAAACCATCCGTCGCACCGTCGAGCGCTACGACTACACCCACAAGAAGCAGACCGGTGGTTCTGGTCAGTTCGCTAAGGTGCAGATCAAGCTCGAGCCGCTCGAGGTTGAGGGCGACAAGATTTACGAGTTCGAGAACGCCGTTACCGGTGGTCGCGTGCCGAAGGAATACATCCCCTCGGTTGACGCCGGTATTCAGGATGCAATGCAGGTGGGTATTCTCGCCGGCTTCCCGGTGGTGGGCGTCAAGGCCACCCTGGTTGACGGTGCCTACCACGACGTTGACTCTTCGGAGATGGCGTTCAAGATCGCGGGTTCGATGGCGTTCAAGGAGGCCGCAACCAAGGCCTCGCCGGCGCTGCTCGAACCGCTCATGAAGGTCGAGGTGCGCACCCCTGAGGAATACATGGGTGACGTCATCGGCGACCTCAACTCTCGCCGCGGTCAAATCCAGTCGATGGAGGACGCCTCGGGTGTGAAGGTGGTGCGTGCACTCGTACCGCTTTCGGAGATGTTCGGCTACATCGGTGACCTGCGCTCGAAGACTTCGGGTCGCGCCGTGTACTCGATGGAGTTCGACTCGTATGCGGAGGTCCCGAAGGCCGTCGCAGACGAGATCATCGAAAAGGGTAAGGGCGCCTAGTTGACGCACTGCGTCGCAACGCGTTTAACCCCTACACTCGATCGTCCAGGTGACGACCGGGTATACTAAGCAACTGTCAAATTTTTCAAAGTTACGATTCTCGCGATAGCGTAGAGCGTTACCAAGAAACCGTCCTGAGGAGGACCCACAGTGGCCAAGGCCAAGTTTGAGCGGACTAAGCCGCACGTCAACATCGGAACGATCGGTCACGTTGACCACGGTAAGACGACCCTGTCGGCTGCCATCTCGAAGGTGCTCGCTGACAAGTTCCCGTCGGAGGTCAACGTCAAGCGTGACTTCGACACCATCGACTCGGCTCCTGAAGAGCGCCAGCGTGGTATTACCATTAACGTTTCGCACATCGAGTACGAGACCGAGAAGCGTCACTACGCACACGTTGACGCTCCCGGCCACGCCGACTACGTGAAGAACATGATCACCGGTGCGGCCCAGATGGACGGCGCAATCCTCGTGGTTGCTGCTACCGACGGCCCGATGGCGCAGACTCGTGAGCACGTGCTGCTCGCCAAGCAGGTTGGTGTTCCCTACCTGCTCGCTGCACTCAACAAGTCGGACATGGTTGACGACGAGGAAATCCTCGAGCTCGTCGAGATGGAAATTTCGGAGCTGTTCGACTCGCAGGGCTTCGACGCCGACGCACCGATCGTGCGTGTTTCGGCTCTCAAGGCTCTCGAGGGTGAAGAGAAGTGGGTTGACTCGATCCTCGAGCTCATGAACGCCGTTGACGAGAAGATTCCCGACCCGGTGCGTGACAAGGACAAGCCGTTCCTCATGCCCATCGAGGACGTCTTCACCATCACCGGTCGCGGTACCGTTGTTACCGGTCGTGCCGAGCGCGGTACCCTCGCGATCAACTCGGAAGTTGAGATCGTCGGTCTCCGCCCGACCCAGAAGACCACCGTTACCGGTATCGAGATGTTCCACAAGCAGCTCGACGAGGCATGGGCCGGCGAGAACTGTGGTCTGCTCCTGCGCGGTCTCAAGCGTGAAGACGTTGAGCGTGGTCAGGTTGTTGCAGCCCCCGGCTCGGTTACCCCGCACACCAACTTCGAGGGCACCGCGTACATCCTCTCGAAGGAAGAGGGTGGCCGCCACAACCCCTTCTACACCAACTACCGTCCGCAGTTCTACTTCCGTACCACTGACGTGACCGGTGTGATCACCCTGCCCGAGGGCAAGGAAATGGTTATGCCCGGTGACACCGTGGAGATGACCGTTGAGCTCATCCAGCCCATCGCTATGGAAGAGGGCCTCGGCTTCGCTATCCGTGAAGGTGGCCGCACCGTCGGCGCCGGCACCGTGAGCAAGATCATCAAGTAGTCACTGACTGCTCGCTAAGGCGGGTGGCAACCTTCGGGTTGTCACCCGCCTTTGTTGTTGGATGCGTCGAGTGTTTGCTGATGCGCGGAGCGCGGGCTGGGCGCGTCGAGGCCATTCAGTCGCCGGTTGTATCTCCGGCTAATTCCCGTGAATAAGCGTGGCGGCCTCGGTGAAACCCGCTAGCCTTTACCAGTGCCCATACAACGAGGGGATGGAATGAACAACCAGTCGATGGGGAACGGTCCGGGCTACGACGGTCAGCACCCGCAGCAGTCGTGGCCGGCTCAAGCCCAGCCCACGATGAGTGGGATGCCACCGCTGCCCGAGATTCACCCGCAGCATCAACACACGGCCAAGCGGCGTCGGCGCACTGGCTGGATCGTGGGCCTCTCGGCCGCAGTTGTGGTTCTCCTCGCACTCGGAGCCTGGGGCGTACTCGCACTGACATCGCGCTCGGGTGCTGACACGCCAGAAAATGCAGCCGTGAAACTGCTGCGCTCGGCCGCCGGGGTTGACATCGTCACCCTTAGCCAGGTGGTTTCGCCCAGTGAGCTCGGTGTGGTGGCCGGGCCGATCCAGGAAGTGATGAAGAGCGGCGGTGGTGGGAACCCCGGCGCTGATATCCCCGGCGTGCAATCGGCAGTGCAAGAGCTCAACGCGGCTGCCAATGTAAGCCTCGAAAACTTTCAGTCAGACACCACCGAAATTACCGATGGGGTAGTGGCGGTCCGCATCCAGTCGGGCCAGCTCATTATTGAGGGTGACACCGCGCGATATCAGCAAGCTCTCACCGACATGCAGCGTGCGGTGGCATACGAGTCGGCTCTGATGGACGGCGCTACCGAAGAAGAGGCTGCGGAGCGAGCCAAGAACGACGTTGAACCGGTAACCGACGTCACGCTGCCGAAAACGATCGATCTCGAACACCTCGACGAACTCGACCCGAGCGCACCGGATGTGAAGCTCAGCCTGGTCGCGGTGCAAGAAGACGGACGCTGGTACATCAGCCCGGTGATGTCGCTATTTGAAACTCTTTCAACTGTGACCGGCGGCAGCGCAATGCGTGGCGATGAAGTGCTGCCGGCGCATCCCGCCAAAACTCCGGAAGCTGCGGGTCTGCAATTCATCGAAAACCTACTGACCGACTCGATGACCGTCACACAGGGTCGCAGCACTTTTGAAAACACGATCGGTTCGCTCGCGGTTCCCGAACGTCGGGTGCTTTCGCTCTATCTGCTGCCGCTGATCGAGCAGGCCCTGGGTAGTGCGGGGCCAAGCGGGCCCGGCGCGCCGCGACTCAAGCTGAGCGGTGATTTTGAACGGGTCAAGAGCACCGGAGACATCATGGTGCTACCCGAGAAAGTTACGGTCAGTGTAGACGGGCAACCCCAGCTCACGCTGTCGGGAACCTGCGCACTAGTAGCGAGTAGCGGCCAGGAAAGCTGTCTCGAAGACGCCTGGCCCGGCTTCGAGGCGCTCGGACTTGACGAACTCGGACTCGTCATCGTGAAAGAAGACGGCGGCTATGTGGTGAGCATCTACGACACCGTGCGGGTGTGGCTGCAGACCGCTAGCGAAAACTATCTCAAGCTGCGGGATGCGGGCGAGCTCGACCGGCTGCGCGGCTGAGAACCGTTGGCAGGGCAGGGATGCTCGGCCACAATTCAGAAAAGAGGAAAAATTATGATTGTCACCACCACTAATTCGGTCGAAGGTCACCAGATTGCACAGTATCTGCGTGTGGTTTCGGGCGAGACCATCGTGGGTATCAATATGTTCAAAGACATCGGCGCGGGCTTCCGCAATATCGTCGGTGGCCGCAGCGCTGCCTACGAGGGCGAGGTGCAGCAGGCTCGCGAAACGGCCCTTGGCGAAATGGTGCAGCGCGCCATTGAACTCGGGGCACAGGGGGTTGTCGGCGTCGACATCGACTACGAATCGCTCGGCCAGGGCGGCATGATGATGGTGTGCGCGAGCGGCACCGCGGTACGTTTTCAGTAGCCGCTATTTACCGGGCTGATGCGGGCGACAATTGTTAAGCAAGCTTGAAGATTTGTTCGCATAGGCTCAACCCGACTCGACCCGATCACAGCGGCGAGTTGCCCGTTAATTTTTGAACAAGGAGCCCAACATGGCAGATCTCAACGGCGACGGCAAAGAAAGCTTCGGCGAAAAAGTACAGAGCCTCGGTAAGACCATCGGTGAAAAGGCCGCCGACCTGCGTGATAGCGAGGGTGTGCAGAACGCCCTCCACGGCGCGGGTGACGCAGCCAAGAAGGTGACCGGGGGCAAGTTCGACGACAAAATCGACGAGGTTGTCGACAAGCTCGACGGGCCCAACAACTAGCCACCAGCGTTGAAATAGCCAAGCGCACGGCGCGATCAATCTCAATACGGGCGAGCGCCCCGGAAGATCGGATGCATCCGACCAGCCGGGGCGCTCGTTCGTTTTAGTGCGCTACATGGTGTCGAGCAGCTGCTGGGCGAGTTCGACAGTCGTGCGCGGGTTCACGATCGCAAACCGCATGATCGGTTCGCCACGGTGTGAAGACGGCGTGGCGAAGGCGATCTGTTCGTCCAGCATGCGGTCGCTCCAGTTCTGGTAATCGGCAAGCTCCCAACCGATGCGGCGGAAGGCCACCACGGATAGATCTGGGTCACGCACGAGCTCGAGATTCGGGTGCTCGCGCACGCGCTCGGCAATTGCGTGGGCGGTGGTGATGCAGTGCTCGATCGCGGTGCGGTAGGCACCCGCACCGTAGGTTGCGAGCGAAAACCACAGCGGCAGCCCGCGCGCCCGGCGCGATAGCTGGATGCCATAGTCCGACGGGTTCCAATCTTCGCCCTCGAGCGTGTCGAGATAGCCCGCTTTTTGAGTGTGGGCCATGCGCGCCAGCTGGGGTTCGCGGTAGAGCAGCGCGCACGCATCAAAGGGAGCAAAAAGCCATTTGTGCGGGTCGACGATGAGCGAGTCGGCGGCCTCGAGGCCGTTGAACCGATCCCGCATCGACGGGGCGAGTGCGGCCGCGAGGCCGTAGGCGCCGTCAACGTGCAGCCAGAAGTTGTAGCGCTGCTTGAGTTTGGCGATCGAGGCAAGATCGTCGACGATGCCGAGGTTGGTTGACCCGGCGGTCGCGACCACCGCAACCACTGCATCCCCATACTCTTCAAGCGCCGCTTCGACAGCCTCGCCCGAGAGGCGACCCTGGTCGTCGACCGGCACGGTCACCGCATCCACATCCATGACCTCGGCAGCCGACACCACCGACGAGTGGGTCTCGGCGCTGCAGATCACGACCCAGCGCGAAGGAAGGTCCTTGCCCTCCTCGGTCAGCCGCTGACGGTGTGCATGTCGAGCGGTGACCAGAGCCGAAAGGTTGCCGATAGTGCCGCCCTGCACGAACGAGCCGCCGGCAGTTTCGGGTAGACCGAATTCACGGGCGAGGAAGGCGAGCACCTCGTTTTCCGCGTACACCGCCCCGGCGCCGTCGAGCCACGACCCGCCAAACAGCGAGGATGCCGACACCACCATGTCGAACGACACGGCAGCTTTTGTGGGCGCCGAGGGGATAAACGCGAGGTAGCCGGGGCTATCGGTTGATACGCAGGCCGGAGCAAGCACTCCCTCGAACATCGACAGTGCGCGTTCAGAGCCGATGCCCTCTTCGCAGATCGAACCCGGAGCCAGCCGCCGGAATTCCTTGAGGGGGAGTGGCTTATCCAGCGGCACATCAAAGATGAGGCGTCGACGCGAATAGTCGATCACGCGGTCGATCATCGTGAGCATCTCGGGCGAGACCTCGTGCATTCGAGTTGCACCGGTGGGTTCAGGCAGAGCGTGAGCTTCGCTCATCGTTGAGCGTTCCTTTCGTCACAGGACGCGGTGCCGTAAGGGGTGGTGCAGCACCGCACGCGACCGCGGCCGGTCGCCGGCATACAAGCATAGGGCCGGGCGCCCAAAAAATGCACCGGGATGCGGAAAACGCGACGAAATTCGACTCTCAGGAAATTCCGACACGCCCGGGTTGCACGAACACTTCAAGCCGGGCTAAGATTCTTGAGTTCAATACTTCGGACGGGCCCAGCGCTCTTCGCTGCGAATCCATCCGAATCACTGCCGAGTCAGTGCATCGCCGTACCGAGTACAGGCGCTGCCGCCGGTAGCAGAGCACGGCTCGTGCGAGCCCAGGCACACGTGCCTGACTCGCCTCGCCGTCACATCTGCCCGAGTGTAAACGCGCTCCGGGTCGGTGAACTTGACAGATACATAGTGGTGCACGCCGACTGCAGCGCAGTCCAAATGCAAGTGAGGCCGACCACGGCCGATTCGATCAAGGCCGCAGGCCAGAGAAACAGGAGTGGACATGGCGGGACAGAAGATCCGCATTCGACTGAAGTCGTATGACCACGAAGTCATCGACAACTCCGCGCGCAAGATCGTCGACACGGTCACCCGCGCAGGCGCATCCGTCATCGGGCCCGTCCCGCTGCCGACCGAGAAGCAGGTCATTACCGTGATCCGCTCACCTCACAAGTACAAGGACAGCCGCGAGCAGTTTGAAAAGCGCACCCACAAGCGGCTGATCGACATCGTCGACCCGACCCCGAAGGCTGTCGACTCGCTCATGCGTCTCGACCTTCCGGCCGACGTAAACATCGAGATCAAGCTCTAGAGGAATCCATGGCTACCGCAACGAAGACATATAAGGGGCTGCTCGGCACCAAGCTGGGCATGACCCAGATTTGGGACGAAGAGAACCGTATGGTTCCCGTCACCGTCATCCAGGTGAGCCCGAACGTCGTGACCCAGATCCGCACCCTCGAGAAGGACGGTTACGAAGCTGTTCAGATCGCCGCCGGTGCGATTGACCCGCGCAAGGTGAACCAGCCCAGCGCTGGCCACTTCAAGGCCGCCGGTGTCACCCCGCGCCGTCACCTCACCGAGATCCGCACCCCGGATGCATCCGAGTACGAACTCGGTCAGGAACTTAACGTCGACATCTTCGAAGTTGGCCAGGTCGTAGACGTGGTCGGCACCTCGAAGGGTAAGGGCTTTGCCGGCACCATGAAGCGCCACAACTTTGCAGGTGTGGGCGCATCGCACGGTCAGCACAAGAACCACCGCAAGCCCGGTTCGATCGGTGCTTCGGCTACCCCCAGCCGCGTTTTCAAGGGCACCCGCATGGCTGGTCGCATGGGTAACGACCGCGTTACCGTGCAGAACCTCACCATCCAGGGCGTCGACGTCGAGCGCGGTCTGCTGCTCGTCAAGGGCGCTGTCCCCGGCGCTAAGGGCCGACTCGTATTCGTTCGTAACGCAGTGAAGGGAGCCTAGCCAGATGGCTACCAACACCATTGACGTTCTCGACTCGACCGGTAAGAAGGCCGGCACCGTCGAACTCCCCGCTGAGATTTTCGACGTCGAGATCAGCATCCCGCTCGTGCACCAGGTGGTTGTCGCCCAGCAGGCCGCAGCTCGCCAGGGTACGCACAAGACCAAGAACCGCGGTGAGCGTAAGGGCTCGGGCCGCAAGCCGTTCAAGCAGAAGGGCACCGGTAACGCCCGCCAGGGTTCGGTGCGCATGCCGCAGCACCGCGGCGGTGGTATCGTCCACGGTCCCGTGCCTCGCAACTACTCGCAGCGCACCCCCAAGAAGATGATCGCTGCAGCACTGCTGCAGTCGCTCTCGGACCGCGCTCGTGGCGGCCGCATCCACGTGTTCACCGAACTGGTGACCGGTGAGGTGCCGTCGACCCGCAGCGCTAAGGCCGCCGTTCGCACCGCCGCTCAGGGCCGCAATGTTCTCGTGGTCGCTGGCCGCGAAGACTCGCTCACCCGCAAGTCGGTGCGCAACCTGCAGGATGCTCACATCATCGCTGCCGACCAGCTCAACGCCTACGACGTGCTGGTTGCCGACGATGTCGTGTTCCTGAAGGACGCATTCGACGCGTTCGTCGCGAGCAAGACCAACACCACCGTTGAGGAGCAGTAGACATGAGCGCAATCAACAAAGACCCGCGCGACGTCATCATCGCACCGGTGATCTCTGAGAAGAGCTACGGCCTCATCGACCAGGGCCAGTACACCTTCGAGGTAGACCCCCGCGCAAACAAGACCGAAATCAAGATCGCCATCGAGCGCATCTTTGACGTCGAGGTCGCAAGCGTTAACACCATCAACCGCAAGGGCAAGACGCGCCGGACTCGCTTCGGTATCGGCAAGCGCAAGGACACCAAGCGCGCCATCGTCACCCTGAAGTCCGGCTCGATCGACATCTTCTCGAACGTCGGCTAACCGGAGGACTAGAGGAAGAACCATGGCGATTCGCAATTACAAGCCCACGACCCCAGGTCGTCGCGGCGGTTCGGTCTCGGAGTTCACCGAGATCACCCGTACGACTCCCGAGAAGTCGCTGCTGAAGCCGCTGCCGAAGACCGGTGGCCGCAACAACCAGGGACGCATCACCACCCGCCACATCGGTGGTGGCCACAAGCGTCAGTACCGCGTCATCGACTTCAAGCGCAACGACAAGGACGGTATCAACGCGAAGGTCGCTCACATCGAGTACGACCCGAACCGCACCGCCCGCATCGCGCTGCTGCACTTCGTTGACGGCACCAAGCGCTACATCATCGCGCCGAACAAGCTCAAGCAGGGCGACATCGTTGAGTCGGGCCCCGACGCCGACATCAAGCCCGGGAACAACCTGCCGCTGCGCAACATCCCCACCGGTACCGTTGTGCACGCAGTTGAGCTCCGCCCCGGCGGCGGTGCCAAGCTCGGCCGCTCGGCCGGCGCCTCGATCCGTCTCGTTGCTAAGGATGGCCCCTACGCGCAGCTGCGTCTGCCCTCGGGTGAAGTCCGCAACGTTGACGCTCGTTGCCGCGCCACCGTCGGTGAAGTTGGCAACGCCGAACAGGCGAACATCGACCTCGGTAAGGCCGGCCGTAAGCGCTGGCTCGGCGTACGACCCACCGTTCGTGGTGTCGTGATGAACCCGGTCGACCACCCGCACGGTGGTGGTGAAGGCCGCACCTCAGGTGGTCGCCACCCGGTGAGCCCCTGGGGTCAGAAGGAAGGCCGCACTCGCAAGCCGAACCTCGAGTCAGACAAGTACATCGTTCGTCGCCGTCCGACCGGCAAGAAGCGCAAGTAGTAGGAGTTCAAGAAGATGCCTCGCAGTCTGAAAAAGGGCCCCTTCGTCGACGAGCACCTGCTGCAAAAGGTGCTGAAGCAGAACGACGCTGGGTCGAAGAACGTGATCAAGACGTGGTCGCGCCGCTCGATGATTGTGCCCGACATGATCGGCCACACCATCGCCGTGCACGACGGCCGCAAGCACATCCCGGTGTTCGTCACCGAGTCGATGATTGGCCACAAGCTCGGCGAATTCGCGCCGACCCGCACCTTCCGCGGCCACGAGAAGGACGACAAGAAGGGTCGCCGTCGCTAACGCGAGGGCACAAAGGAGGAAATCATGGTGGAAGCGATCGCGCGTGCGCGTCACATCCGCGTCACCCCTCAGAAGGCTCGCCGCGTCGTCGACCTCGTCCGCGGCAAGCAGGCGCTCGAAGCGCTCGCCATTCTGAAGTTCGCGCCGCAGGGCGCATCCGAACCGGTCTACAAGGCAGTCGCCTCGGCAGTCGCGAACGCTCGCGTCATTGCCGACAACTCGAACGAGTACCTCGACGAGCGCGACCTGTACGTGTCGACCATCTACGTCGATGAGGGCGTCACCCTCAAGCGCTTCCGTCCGCGCGCCCAGGGCCGTGCCGGACGTATCAACAAGCGCACCAGCCACATCACCGTCGTCGTCTCGACCCCCGAGACCGGCGCCGACGAGCAGAAGGCGGAGAAGTAATGGGACAGAAGATCAATCCGTACGGCTTCCGTCTCGGTATCACCACCGACCACCGGTCGCGCTGGTACGCCGACTCGACCAAGCCGGGCCAGCGCTACGCCGACTACGTGGCTGAGGATGTGCGCATCCGTCAGCACCTCAACGAGTCGCTCGACCGCGCTGGTGTATCGCACATCGAAATCGAGCGCACCCGTGACCGTGTCCGCGTGGACATTCACACCGCCCGCCCGGGCATCGTGATCGGTCGCCGTGGTGCTGAAGCTGAGCGCATCCGTGGCGAGCTGGAAAAGCTCACCGGTAAGCAGATTCAGCTCAACATTCTTGAGGTCAAGAACCCCGACCAGGATGCACAGCTGGTTGCTCAGGGCATCGCCGAGCAGCTCGCTGCCCGTGTGGCCTTCCGTCGCGCAATGCGCAAGGGCCTCCAGGGTGCACAGCGTGCCGGTGCCAAGGGCATCCGAATCCAGGTGTCGGGTCGACTCGGCGGCGCCGAAATGAGCCGCTCGGAGTTCTACCGTGAGGGCCGTGTGCCCCTGCACACCCTGCGCGCCAACATCGACTACGGCTTCTACGAGGCAAAGACCACGTACGGCCGCATCGGTGTGAAGGTGTGGATCTACAAGGGTGACCTCACCAACAAGGAGCTTGCTCGCGAGCAGGCCAACATGAAGTCGCCGCGTGACCGCGGTGACCGTTCGCGCCGCAACCGTCGCAACGACCAGGTTGCTGCTGGATCGGAGGCGTAACCCATGCTGATTCCCCGTCGAGTCAAGCACCGCAAGCAGCACCGTCCCACCCGTAAGGGCCAGGCAACCGGTGGTACCCGCGTGATGTTTGGTGACTACGGCATCCAGGCACTTTCGCCTGCCTACGTCACCAACCGCCAGATTGAGGCAGCGCGTATTGCGATGACCCGTCACATCAAGCGTGGCGGTAAGGTCTGGATCAACATCTTCCCGGACCGCCCGCTGACCAAGAAGCCCGCCGAAACCCGTATGGGTTCGGGTAAGGGCTCGCCCGAGTGGTGGGTCGCAAACGTGAAGCCCGGCCGCGTGCTGTTCGAGGTGGGCGGCGTTGACGAGCAGCTCGCTCGCGAAGCGCTCACCCGTGCGATTCACAAGCTGCCCCTGAAGGCGCGCATCATCACCCGTGAGGAAAGCGAGTAAGCAATGGCGATTGGATCGAAGGAGCTCGCCATCAACGAGCTCGACACCATGGAAGACGCCCGTCTCGCCGAAGAGCTGAAGAAGGCCAAGGAGGAGCTGTTCAACCTCCGCTTCCAGTCGGCTACCGGCCAGGGCGAAGAGCGCGGCCGCCTCAAGGCAGTCAAGCGCGACATCGCGCGCATCTACACCGTGCTGCGCGAACGTGAGCTGGGCATCCGCACCGCTCCCGCACCCGCCGAGCCCAAGGCCCGCAAGCGCGGTAAGAAGGCAGAGGCAGAAGCCGAGGCCAAGGAGGAGACCAAATAATGGCTGAAAACACCGTGTCGGCAGCCGACAAGGTCGCCGCCGACAAAGACGCTGCGCAGCACCGCAACTACCGCAAGACCCGCCGCGGCTACGTCGTGAGCGACAAGATGGACAAGACCATCGTCGTGCTCGTTGAAGACCGCGTGAAGCACCCTCTCTACGGCAAGGTGCTCCGCCGTTCCACCAAGATCAAGGCACATGACGAGCAGAACACCGCCGGTATCGGCGACCGCGTGCTCGTTGCCGAGACCCGTCCCCTCAGCGCCGATAAGCGCTGGCGGCTGGTCGAGATCCTCGAGAAGGCGAAGTAGGCCCCGCCTACCCGCTGTAACAGCCAAGGAGACTGAGACATGATTCAGCAGGAATCGCGACTCCGTGTCGCCGACAACACCGGTGCCAAGGAGCTGCTCGCCATCCGCGTGCTCGGGGGTTCGGGAAAGCGCTACGCCGGCCTTGGTGACGTTATCGTCGCCACGGTCAAGGACGCCATCCCTGGCGGCAACGTCAAGAAGGGCGACATCGTTAAGGCAGTAGTCGTTCGCACCAAGAAGCCCACCCGTCGCGTTGATGGCTCGTACATCAAGTTCGACGAGAACGCCGCCGTAATCCTGAAATCGGACGGCGAACCGCGCGGTACGCGTATCTTCGGCCCAGTGGGCCGCGAGCTGCGCGACAAGCGCTTCATGAAAATCATTTCGCTCGCCCCGGAGGTGCTCTAACAATGGCGAAGATTCGCAAGGGTGACCTCGTCGAGGTCATTACGGGCGCAAAGCAGGAACGCGGCGGCGACCGCGGTAAGCAGGGCAAGGTCCTCGAGGTGCTCACGCAGCAGAACCGCGTGATCGTCGAAGGCGTCAACCTGGTTACCAAGCACAAGCGCCCCCAGCAGACCGCAGCTGGCGCAACTGCCGGTGGCATTGAGGTTGTCGAAGCACCCATTCACGTTTCGAATGTGATGCTCGTTGACCCCGAGACCGGCAAGCCCGCTCGCGTTGGCTTCAAGGAGGAGCAGGTCACCAAGGACGGCGTTACCAAGACCGTCCGCACCCGCTACTTCAAGCCCTCGCGTCGTGCAGCAGCCGAGCCCAAGAAGAAGGCTGCCGCGAAAAAAACCACCAAGTCGACTGCAAAGAAGACTGAGAAGAAGGACAACGAGTAGCGCATGACTGAAACCGCTGTGGAGGCTGGCAAAATCCAGCCCCGACTCAAAGTCAAGTACCGCGACGAACTTCGCGCCAAGCTCCAGGAAGAGCTCGGCCTGAAAAACGTCATGCAGGTGCCCGGCCTCACCAAGATCGTGGTGAACATGGGTGTCGGCGACGCCGCTCGCGACAGCAAGGTGATCGAGGGCGCGATCAACGACCTCACCCTCATCACCGGTCAGAAGCCCAAGGTGAACCGCGCTCGCAAGTCGATCGCACAGTTCAAACTGCGTGAGGGTCAGGCCATCGGTGCCAACGTGACCCTGCGCGGTGACCGCATGTGGGAGTTCCTCGACCGACTGCTGTCGCTGGCGCTGCCGCGTATCCGTGACTTCCGCGGTCTGTCAGACAAAAACTTCGACGGGCACGGCAACTACACCTTCGGTCTCACCGAGCAGGTTATGTTCCACGAGATCGATCCGGATAAGATTGACCGTCAGCGCGGTATGGACATCACTATCGTGACCACCGCCGAAGACGACGACCAGGGCCGTGCGCTGCTGCGCGCACTCGGCTTCCCGTTCCACTCGCGTACTGGTCGCGAGTAGAACAACCCAAAATAAACCCGACCCGGCAACCGCCGGGTCGGGTTCCACCACAGGTCGGCGTCCCCTGGCCGGGGCGTCGAAACCAGGCGAAAGGAAAAACGCGTCATGTCAATGACCGACCCCGTAGCAGATATGCTCACGCGTCTGCGTAACGCGAGCAACGCGCACCACCTCTCGGTGTCGATGCCGGGCTCGAAGCTCAAAAAGAACATCGCCGAAATCCTCAAGCGCGAGGGTTACATCGCCGACTGGAGCGCCGAGAGCGCCCGTGTTGGTGAGAACCTCAACATTGAGCTGAAGTTCGGCGACGACCGTCGCCCCGCCATCACCGGCATCAAGCGCGTGTCGAAGCCCGGTCTGCGCGTCTACGCACGCTCGACCGAGCTGCCCACCGTTTACGGTGGCCTCGGCATCGCCATCATGTCCACTTCCTCGGGTCTGCTTACCGACCGTGAGGCTCAGCAGAAGGGCGTGGGTGGGGAAGTCCTCGCCTACGTATGGTGATCGAATATGTCGCGAATTGGTCGTCTCCCAATTGAAATTCCAGCCGGCGTCGAGGTAAAGGTCGACGGTCAGCTGGTGAGTGTTAAGGGCCCCAAGGGTCAGCTCGAACTGACCGTGGCAGCCCCCATCGAAGCGAAGGTTGAAGACGGTAACGTCGTCGTTTCGCGTCCGGATGATGAACGTGACTCGCGTGCGCTTCACGGTCTCACCCGCACCCTGATTTTTAACAACATCATTGGTGTCACCCAGGGCTACTCGAAGGCCCTCGAGGTGGTCGGCACCGGTTACCGCGTGCAGCAGAAGGGCACCGACCTCGAGTTCGCCCTCGGTTTTTCGCACCCGGTGAAGTTTGCCGCTCCGGATGGTATTCAGCTCAAGGTTGAAGGCCAGAAGGTCACCGTTGAAGGTATCGACAAGCAGCTGGTCGGTGAAGTAGCCGCCAAGATTCGTAAGATCCGTCCGCCGGAGCCCTACAAGGGCAAGGGCATCCGTTACGAAGGCGAGCAGATTCGTCGCAAGGCCGGAAAGGCTGGTAAGTAAGCATGGCTCAGAAGAGCAAGCAGGCAGCCCGTGCCCAGCGGCACGCCCGGCTGCGCAAGAAGATCGTCGGCACCGCAGAGCGTCCCCGCCTGTGCGTCAGCCGTTCAACCCGTCACGTATTCGTTCAGGTCATCGACGACGCCAAGGGCCACACGCTGGCTTCGGCTTCGACCCTCGAGGCCGAACTGCGCGACTTCGATGGCGACAAGACCGCCAAGGCCCGCCGCGTTGGCGAGCTGATTGGCGAGCGCGCCAAAGCCGCCGGTATCGAATCGGTTGTTTTCGACCGCGGCGGTAACAAGTACGCGGGTCGCGTTGCGGCCATCGCCGATGGAGCACGAGAGGCAGGGCTGAACCTGTGAGCGAAATCATCGAAAACAGCGAAAACATGTCGGAAGCCCCCGTCGAAACCGCTGCGTCGAGCGAATCGAACCAGCGCGAAGAGCGTGGCGGACGCCGTTCGGGTAACCGTGACCGCGCTCAGCAGGAGCGTGGCGGCCGTGGTCGTGGCCGTGGTCGTGGCCGCGATGAGCAGTCGAACGAGTTCCTCGAGCGTGTTGTCACCATCAACCGCGTTTCGAAGGTTGTAAAGGGTGGTCGCCGCTTTAGCTTCACCGCTCTGGTTGTCGTCGGTGACGGCAACGGACTGGTGGGTGTTGGCTACGGTAAGGCACGGGAAGTGCCGCTGGCCATCTCGAAGGGTGTCGAGGAAGCGAAGAAGAACTTCTTCCGTGTACCGCGCGTCCTGAAGACCATCCCGCACCCCGTGCTCGGCCGTGCAGGCGCCGGTGACGTGCTCCTGCGCCCGGCTGCTCCCGGTACCGGTGTTATCGCCGGTGGTCCGGTGCGTGCCGTGCTCGAGTGCGCCGGTGTGCACGACGTGCTGAGCAAGTCGCTCGGTTCGTCGAACACCATCAACATCGTCCACGCGACGGTCGACGCCCTGCGCCAGCTCGAAGAGCCGCGCGCGGTAGCTGCCCGTCGTGGTCTCGACGTCGAGCGCGTCGTGCCCGAGCGCATCCTGCGCGACCAGGCACGCGAGGCCGACGAGGCCGCCAAGGCTGCAAAGGCTGGTGCGTAATGGCAACTTCGTTCAAGGTGACCCAGATCAAGTCGGTCATCAGTGAAAAGCAGAACCAGCGCGACACGCTGCGCTCGCTCGGTTTGAAGCGAATCGGCGACAGCGTTGTTCGTGAAGACTCGCAGCAGCTGCGCGGATACCTCCGCGCGGTTGCGCACCTGGTCAAGGTGGAGGAGGTCAACGAATAATGGCGAACAACGAGAACGTGCAGGAATTTGAGGACGGCGGCCTGAAGCCGCACCACCTGCGTCCCGCCGCAGGTGCCAAAAAGGCCAAGACCCGTGTGGGTCGCGGTGAAGCATCGAAGGGTAAGACCGCTGGTCGTGGTACCAAGGGAACCCGCGCACGCACCACCGTGCGTCTCGGTTTCGAGGGTGGTCAGATGCCGCAGCACATGCGTACTCCGAAGCTGCGCGGGTTCAAGAACCCGTTCCGCGTCGAGTACCAGGTTGTGAACCTGTACCAGCTCGCCGAGCTGTACCCCGAGGGTGGCGACGTGACCGTGGCTGACCTCGTAAAGAAGGGCGCTGTTCGTAAGAACGAGCCCGTCAAGGTACTCGGCACCGGTGAGATCACCGTGAAGCTGAACATCGAGGTCGACAAGGTCTCGGCTTCGGCTAAGGAGAAGATTGAGGCTGCCGGCGGTAGCGTCAAGTAACACTCTCGCTTAGAGCGGGGTCGGTGTATAACGCACCGGCCCCGCTTTTGCTTTCCGCGGATGCGGTGGGGGCTGCGTGCGCGCGCGGGTGCTGCATAGCTGCGGGCTTTGTGTGTCTGCGCGGGGTTTGTATGCGGTGCACCACGCACAATGCCCGCGGACACATACAAAGGTCCGGGGGATGCGAGGGGGAGTGGATGCGGGGCAAGAATCCACGCGCGCGCTCTATCACATGGTCGTTTACTTGGGCGTTAGCTGCGCGTCAATCCCGTTAGTGGCCGTTTACCTGCGAACCCCTTCTCGTTTACGCGCCCTCCTTAATATCGGCGAGTAATCGGTGTTCTTCCGTACGGGGTTTCGTGAGGCGTTCATGATTTCAGTACAGGGGCTGACGAAACGGTACAAGCAGGTAACGGCAGTCAGCGATTTGAGTTTTGATGTAGATGATGGGGAATTGTTCGCGCTGCTCGGTACGAACGGCGCGGGTAAAACAACGACCATCTCGTGTATGACGACGCTTCTCGGATTTGATGAGGGCAAAATCACGATTGACGACCTCATCGTCGGCAAAGATGACCACCAGATTCGTGAGCGCATCGGTGTGGTATTTCAGCAATCACTGCTCGACCCATTGCTCACGGTCGATGAAAATCTGGCTCTGCGCGCCGGTCTTTACGGTGTATCGCAGGCGCGGATTGATGAGCTCGCTGAACTCGTCGATCTGAACGACTTCCGCGATCGTCCCTATGGCGTGCTTTCGGGCGGTCAGAAGCGCCGCGTGGACATTGCCCGCGCACTCCTCAACCGCCCGCAATCGCTCTTCCTCGACGAGCCGACCGCCGGTCTCGACCCGCAAAGCCGTGAGCAGGTGTGGGATGTGGTCGCCCAGCTGCGTGAGGAGCTCGGCCTGACCGTGCTGCTCACGACGCACTACATGCAGGAGACCGAGGGCGCGGATGAGGTCATCATCATCGACCACGGCGAGGTCATCGCTGCCGGCACCCCCATGGAGCTGCGCGCCAAGTATTCGCAGCCGCTGCTGAGCGTGCAGCCCAAGGATGGGCGCCGCGACGAGGTAATCGACGCCCTCGAGGCTCGCTTCCCCGACGACGAGTGGTATGACGAGGGTGGTGCCGTGCACATCCACGTTTCGGCACAGCGCGAGGTCATCGGCACGGTGCAGGCGCTCGAGCCGGTAATGGAATCGTTCCAGTTCGTCCAGGGCTCAATGGACGATGTGTTCCTTAATCTTGTGCACAAGCGGGGAGATCAGTGAATACCGTCCGCGTACTAGTTCGCCGAAATCTGAAGATCTACTTCCGCGACCGAGCTTCGGTATTTCTCTCGCTACTGTCGGCGCTCATCCTGTTGCTGCTGTATCTGCTCTTCCTGGGCGGACTGCAGGTGGATGAATTGCAGAGTTCATTGCCAGACGCGACCGCGGAAGAAATCGACTGGTTTGTCGGCACGTGGGTATTTGCCGGCATTCTGATGATTACCACCTTTACCACCGGCTTTGCCGCACTCGGCGTATATGTGGATGATAAATCATCGGGTCGGTTTAAAGAGTTCCGAGTTTCACCAATTCGTCGAAATGAACTCATTCTCGGATATCAAATCGCCGCATTCATTGTCGCGACGATTATGAGCGTGGTCATTCTCGTGATCGGCGGCGTGCTGATGCTGCTCATCTACGGCCACGGTCCGTCGTTCCAGCAGGTGCTCGCAACCCTGGGCTACATCCTGCTGTGCTCGTGGGCGTTCTCGGCACTGAGCTCGTTCATCATGACCTTCGTCGGCTCCAATAGCTCGTACACTGCAGTCAGCACCATCGTCGGAACGCTGCTCGGTTTCTTGGCGGGCGCCTACCTGCCGCTCGGTCTGCTCAGCAAGGAAATCGGCAACGTGCTGAACGTGCTGCCGTTCTCACCGGCCGCGATGCTGATGCGTCAGCCGCTGACCACGGATGCGCTCGATGCCATCAGCGGGGGAGTGCCAGAGGCCGCCACGCAGGTGTCCGAGTACTACGGCATCGACATCTTCATTGGCGATCTGTTCGTCGAACCGCTGTGGGTGATTCTGGGTCTCATCGCGATGGGTGTCGTATTCACCGGACTCGGCGCGTGGCGCATCGGAAGGACGATCAAGTGACCAAGCGCGTAGCGATGTTCCCCGGCCAGGGGAGTCAAGTGGTGGGCATGGCGAAGCGCGCGGTGCGTGACTCGGCCGCCGCGGCCGCATTCTGGCAGGCCGCGAGCGAACGCATCGACACCGACCTGTCCAAGCTGTGCTGGGAGAGTAGCGATGAAGAGCTGCGCCCCACGCAGCGTCAGCAGCCCGCACTCGTGGCCGCGAGCCTCGCGACCTGGATTGCGCATCACGAACTCAGCGACGATGCTGCCAGCGAACAGCCCCAGTGGCACACCGCCGGGCACAGTATCGGGGCGATTCCGGCGGCCGCCGCAGCCGGGTATCTCGACCCGGTGGATGCGGTACACCTGGCGGCCGAGCGCGGCAAGCTGATGGCGAGCGCACCCGCGGGCGGCACCATGCTCGCGGTCGTCACTGCCAAGCAGCCCGATGAGGACGCCCAGTTCCGCCTCGCCGCCGAACTTGCCGACGCTCACGATTGCGATGTCGCTGCCGTGAACGGTCCCACCCAGGTAGTGCTCGCGGGCGCCATCGACAACATTGCGCGCGCCGAAGTCGAAATCGAGGCGAAGACCAAGCAGCTGTCGGTGAGCAACGCCTTCCACTCGCGCTTCATGCATCCGGTGGCCGAAGAATGGGCGGCGCTGGTCGCCGCAACCGACTTTCAACCCGGCACCGGCAGCTACATCGGCTGCCGCAGCGGTGAGCTGTGCGAAACCGAGGCCGAGGTGCGTGCCGACATTATCGAGGGGCTCACCATGCCGGTGCGCTGGATGCGCGTGCTGACGCAGCTCATCCCCGGCGCCGATGCCGTGCACGCATTCGGCCCGGGCCGCGCAACGGCGCGACTGGCACGTCCGTACCTCGGTAAGCAGCGGGTGCACCAGCACGAACCCCAGGGAGCGAAATAACCATGACCACTGAACGTCCCCTCGCCCTGATCGCGGGCGCCTCGCGCGGTATCGGCCGCGCGGCAGCGCAAGAACTCGCCCGCGCCGGCTACAACATCGTCGGCTGGTATCGCAGTAATGAGGCTGCCAGCGAAGAAACCGCGAAGCTCGTCGCCGCGCAGGGTGGCCAGTACACCGGCATGCAGGTCGATGTGCGCGATGAAGACTCGGTGCGCGACGGCTTCAAGCAGCTGCGCGGACTCGACGGCACGCTCTCGTCGGTGGTGATCACGAGCGGCATCACCAAGGACGGGCTTGCCGCCACGATGAGCACCGAAAAGTTCCGGGATGTGGTCGAGACGAACCTGTTTGGCACGTTCTATATCTGCCGCACCGCAATGCGCGCGATGCGTAAAACTGGCGGCGCGATCGTGCTGCTGTCGTCGACCTCGGGCATTAGCGGCCAGCCGGGCCAGGCGAACTACTCGGCCAGTAAGGGCGGCGTGAACGCACTCACCCAGGCGCTCGCCAAGGAGGGTGCCGCCGCGGGCATCCGCGTCAACGCCGTGGCGCCGGGATTCACCGACACCGACATGTTCCGGTCGATGGATGCGGCAGCGCGGCAGCGACTGACCGCCCAGATTCCGCTCGGTCGCGTTGGCGAACCCGAAGAGGTGGCCCGCGCCATCCGCTTCCTCGCGACCGACGAATCCAGCTACATCACCGGGCAGATCCTCGCGATCGACGGCGGCATCACCGCCTAAGTGCAGCGCCCGCAAGCGCACACAGACACAACCAGCAACCCTCCACCTCCACACCACCCGCCGAAAGGACCGACCATGTCGCAACACGAAATCGCCCAGCAGCGTCTCGAGCTGAACATCCGCCTGCGCGAACTGCTCCTCGAGGGCCTCGACCTGCCCAATGAGCCCGAGCACGTCGACTTCGACCAGCCGCTGTTCGGCCGCGGTCTCGAGCTCGACTCGCTCGACACGCTCGAAATCGTGAGCCTCATGGAAGAGGAGTTCGGCGTGTTCGTGTCGGATGAGCAGCGCAGCGTCTTCGGTTCGCTCAACAAGCTCGCCGACGAAGTGGCAGCTGCCGAATAATGACGACGCTCTACAGCGCGGACGATCTGCGCGCCCTGCTCCCGCACCGCCATCCGTTCGTGATGCTCGACCGGCTCGAGGTCACTGAACCGGGCAAGAGCGGTATCGGCTACAAGAACATCTCGATCGCCGACCCGGTGTTCGCCGGGCACTTCCCGCAGCAGGCGATCTATCCGGGCGTGCTGCTCATTGAAGCTGCCGGTCACACCTGCGGCATCGTGCACACCGCGGCCGAAGCCGAGGGCGAATCGCGCATCGGGTTCCTCGCCGGGGTGCGCAAGTTCAGCTTCAAGAAGGTCGTCGTTCCCGGGGATGTGGTCACGATCCAGGTGCGCAAGCGCACGGCCCTGGGCGACCTGTTCGAGTACGAGTGCAAGCTGCTGGTCGACGGCGGCATCGTCGCGGAGGGTTCGGTGGCGGTGGCCATGCAGGCCTAGTCGGATGCGGGGCCGACCAGGAGCGGCCCCGCATCCATTCCCACAAACTCTCGCCGATACTGTGCCTTCGCCGTTCTGAACCCCGGAAGGAACCACCATGGACGTTCGCCGCTATCAAGACGCGGATGCGCCCCAGCTCGCCGCGCTGCTTGAGCGCAATAGCTACGGCCCGTCCGAGTATCGCGATGTGCTCGACGCCGACGGCTTGCGCCGCGTGTTTGTAGCGCGCGGGGTCACCGATTGCATGGTGGGGGAGAAGGACGGCGCGATCCACGGCTGCATTGCGCTGAGCCTCAACTCGGGGCGCCGTACGCTCGCCGCTGACCGCCGCTTTGCGGGCCTGTTCGTCATCGATGACGCCTATCGCAACTCGATGCTCGCGGGCCAGCTGTTCAAGGCGATTTTCACCGAGGCAATGTCGAGGCCCGAGGTGCGTTCACTGCACGTTGAGGTCGACCCCGCCAATAAGCGCGCCCTGCCGCTGTATCTGCGGGTCGGGTTCCGGGCACTACCGGGAAGCGCGGTGGATGAGGATGGCTACCTCGAGATGGTGTCGCACCTGCCCGGCATCTCGCGCGACATTCTCGACCGCAATCTCGGCGCCAAGAGCGAGGCGATCAAACCCGCGATCAACTGGCGGATGATGCGCGGCGGCCGCAATGCGGATGCGAGCGAAAACCTGGAACTGCGCGATGGCCGCTGGACCATTAGCTATCCGATTGACACGGGCGATTTGGCTTTCCTCGCCGAGACCGACTTTGTCACCGGCGAACTGATCGGGCTCACCCAGACGAAGGGCAAGCAGCTCGAGCTACCCGCCACCGAATTGGTGCTGCAGCCGCGTGCAGCGGTTACCGAGGTCGCGGCGCTCGCGGCGGGCGGGCTGCGCTGCACCGTCGACTCGAGCGGCAACATCCGCGTGACCGCCGAGGACGGCACCCCGCTGCTGCACGCATTCTGGCCGACGGTGTTCGGACAAGAATCACAGGCCACGCGCCGCCAACAAACCCGCCACCGCATCCGGCTCGATGACAGCGCCGACGGGCTCGTGCTGGTCGACGAGGACAGCAATGTGCGGCTGCAGCTGCAGCAAACCGACGACATGATCGAACTGCGCGCGCAGGCTGGCAGCGATGACCGCGTGATGCTGGCACCGTCGGTGCGGCTGCGACCGGCACTGCACGCCAGCACCACGGCGGATGCGACCGCCACCGATGACAGCGACAGCGCCACCTGGCAGCTGGCGCCGGTGGTGCGGGGCCTGTGGCCTCAAGACTGGACCGACTTCGAATTTGCCGCCCCCGTCACCACTGCCAGCGAGGCGTGGTGGGGCAACGGTCGCGTGGGTGTGCGGATGCAGTGGCAGGGCGAGGCGCGCCTCGAAGGCGACTCGGCACCGCTCCTGCGTTCGAGTGCCCCGGGAGAAGCGGTGATGCTGCGACTCGCTGCCGCGCCCGCGCTGGGCGTGCCCGCATCGGCACCCGAGGGGATGCAGCCGGTGTCGCGGCCGCTGCGCCGCCGCGGTTCGCGTCGCGGTGACCGCAGCGAGGCAAAGCCCGTGGCCGCAGAGGTTGCGCTCAGCACCAAGACGCTGCGCGATAACAGCACCGAACTCACCGGCGGCCAGCACCGCATCCACGTGGTGCCCGAGCTCGGTATCGCCAGCTGGGAGTTGAACGGCGAAACCGTGTGCAAGGCACCGTATCCGGCCACCGGCACTTTCGGTTCGCTCGCGAGCCACCGCGTCGCGATCTGGGCCGCGCTCATTCCCGACACCAATGACCTCGACCTCGGCACGGTCTGGTTTGACGACACCGCCACACTGCCGGTCAGCGACGAATCGGATGCGGCCGGGTCGCGGATTGTGCGCGCGGGGGAGGACGAGCTGGTGCTCGCAGTGCACGGGGCAACTACGCCTGCCACCGACACGGAGCAGCCCGGCGCGCTCCCGCCCGCCAGCACGCTGGCACCCGCAACCACTCCGGCGATCGCGATCACCCCGCACACTGGCGCGCATCCGCAGTTCACGCTGGGGGTTGCCGGGCGGCTATGGCGCATCGCAACCGGTGGCTGGCGAGCCGTGGCCGATCAGGTTGCCGTCACGCTGCGCGACGGTCGAGCACTGGTGATCCAACCCGATACCGACCGTGACGCGCTCGAGCGGGGGCAGCGTCCGCGGCTGATGGTGCGCAGCGTCGCGGCTGATGGTGCCCACATCACCGCCACCGCGGGTCCGGGTGTGCCGCTGCAGCTGCGGTTGCGCGTGTGTGCCTCGCGCAATGTCGCCGAGGCCGAGATGTTCGCGTGGCAGCAGGGGGCGGATGCATGAGCCAGACACTGTTCATCGCCCCGAGCGCCTATTCGATCGGTGAGCTCGTCAACGCCATCGAGATTGCGCGCACCCTGCCCGACCCGTCGCAGGCGCGGTTCCTGGTGGCCGGGCGCAATGTTGACTATGTGCGCGCGAGCGGGTTTGCTGCCGAGAAACTGCCGCGCGGCTCGGCGGCGGCGAAAGCCTGCCGGCAGGCGGTCGCGGATGCGGACCTCGATGCGGTCGTGCTCGCCGACCACCACCTGCTCGGCCTTGAACGGGTCGGGTTCACCATCGACGATGTGCTCGGTGGGGCACCGCTGGTCGCGGTCGACTCGCTCGCCTTTGGCGGAGCCGGGCGCACACTCGAACTTGCCGTGAGCAAGGTGAGCGACAACCCGATGGTGCAAAAGTTCTTCCCCGCCGAGGTGACGCTCCCGACCCTGCCCGAGCAGGTGCCGCTGCTGCGCCCGGTCCCGGTGGCACCCGCCGTCGTGGCCGACGAGGGCACGCGCCGCATCCGCAGTTTCGACCTCTACGGCGACCGACTGCCGCGCGATATCGACGTAGCCGCGGTGCGCGCCCGGCTGGGCGTTGAGCCGCATCGCAAACTCGTCATGCTCGCCATGTCGAACTGGGCCACCACCGCCATGACCAAACCCGGCCTCGGTGCCCCAAACCGGGATCGCGACGCCGTCTACCAGCTGCGGATGCGCTGGTTCGCCGAACTGCTGCGCCGCATCGATGAACCGATCGCGCTCGTGGGCGTGAGCGCGGATGCGCTGCCCGCCACCGGGCAGGACGTGCAGATCATCACCAGCGGGTTCTTGCCGCTGGCCGAGTTCACCGAGCTGCTCGCCGCCGCCGACCTCTATCTGACCGACAACATCACCTCGGGCGCACTCGCCCGCGCGGTGCTGCTCGGTACCCCCGCGGTCGTGCTCACCCACGAACACGAAACCGAGGCGGGCGCGGATGCGTTCACCGCACACTGGCGGGAAGAGATGAGCGAGCAATTCCCGGGCTTCGACTTCCCGTATCTCGTGAACCCGTTCGGCTGGCTCGATGAGCTGCAGCTGCTACTGACCGACAACGACTATTTGCGCGTCCTCACGCGCGTCGACGCCTACGACTTTGCCGCGCAGGTGGCCGCCTGCCGCGCAGCGCTACTGGAACCCGACGCGCACCGGCACGTCCGTGACGCGCTCGACCGGCAGCGCCAGGGCCTGCCCACCGGTGGCGAGGCGCTGCACGAGCTGCGCCAACCGGCACCGGCATCCGAAGGCGGCTAGCCGCGCATCCCACCACCTCGACCAACAAGACCCACCACGCAAACAACATCCCCCAACCAGCCCCACCAAGTCAGCGGGTAGCGGGCACACCGATACCCCAGGAAGGTTCAACATGCTGTCTCTCGAATCCAGCTACGCAGCGCTGCGCGAAACCGCGGGCGTGTACTCGCGCGGTACCGACGTCATCGCCATTCGCGGCGCTGAACGCGCGGAACTCGCCAGCAAGCTCATGGCGAAGTCGATCGAGTTCGTGTCGTCGAACACCTGCGTCGACAGCCTCGTGCTGAACGCCGACGGCAGCGTCGCGGGCACCGTCCTCGTTATCCACACCGACGATGACTACATCGTGGTCGTCGACGCGGATGCAGCCTGGATCGACTCGGCGCGCGAAGTGGCCGCCGAATTCGACGCCGAGCTCGTCAGCACCGGCCAGCGCGCCATCGCCGTTGAGGGTCCGCGCTCGTGGGAGGTCGTCGACCCCTTCTTCGGTGACGAAGACATCGCCGACCTGCTCCTCAACGAAGCCAACGAAATCGACCACGACGGTGTAACCGGCATCATCGCCCGCGTCGGCACCACCGCCGAGTTCGGCTACCTGCTCATCACCGACGCTACTAACGCGCTCGACCGCATCCGCACCGAGGCCGAATCCGTTGACGGCGGCGAAATCGACCCGGCCGTGCTCGGCCGCGTCCGCGCCGAAACGAACTTCCCGGTGCTGCCCGAACAGGCCGCCGACGCCACTGTTCTCGAAGCCGGTATCGCCTGGCTCATCTCGATGGAGCGCGATGACGAGTTCGTCGGCAGCAGCGTCCTCGAGGTCGCAGCCCCCGTGCGCCGCACCGTGGCCGCACTCATCGACGGTGACTGCCCGGCCGCCGGCACCGACGTGTTCGACGGCGAAACCAAGGTCGGCCGCGTCCAGGTGGCCACCGAACGCGCCGGTCAGGAAACCGGGCTCGCGCTGCTGCTGCTCGACGACCCTTACGGCGTTCCCGGCCTCGAACTGACCGTTGACGGCCGCACCGCTCGCACGGTTTCGCGCCCGTGCATCGCCCCGAAGTCGTGGGCCACGCAGATTGGTGTGCGGTAAATGCGCGTAGCCGTCACCGGATACGGGCTCATCACCGCCGCGGGTGAAAACGCCGAAGCCAATTGGGATGCGTTCATCAACGCCCGCACCGGCATCGGCGAAAACACGATCGTGCCCCGCGAGGGCGTGATGAGCGACCGGGCCGGACAGTTTCGGCCCATGACCGAAACCGATGCCCGCCACGACCGCGCGGTGCGACTCGGCGAGGCCGCCATTGGTGAAGCGCTCGAGCGCGCGGGGCTGGGCGAAGATGCGTACCCCCGCGAGCGCATCGGCCTGAGCCTTGGCACCTCGCTCGGTGGCGCGCGCCAGGGTGAGAAGTTCCACCGCGACTGGATTGAGCGGGGCCTGGACGCCACCAACCGCTTCGATCTGATCGAGTATCCGCTGCACGCCACCGCCGACGCGCTGGCCGCCAAGTTCGCGCTGCACGGACCGCGCACGATCCACTCGAACGCCTGCGCTGCGGGCGCGGTGGCGATCGCCAACGGTTACGAGTACCTGCTTGACGGGCAGGCGGATGTGGTGGTCGCCGGTGGTGTCGACCCGCTCGCCTGGATCTCGTTCGGTGGCTTCTCGAGCCTGGGAGTGCTCACCTCGATGAACTGCGCGCCCTACACGCGCAGCGACGGCATCACCCTCGGTGAGGGCTCGGGCATCCTGATTCTCGAGAACTACGATCGCGCGGTTGCTCGCGGCGCCACCATTTATGCGGAACTACTCGGCTACGGGCTGACCGCTGACGCCTATCACCCCACCGCACCCGACCCGCGCGGTCGCGGCGCGCTCGCGGCGGTTGATCACGCGCTGCGGATGGCCGACCTCGAGCGCGACGATATTGACTACATCAACGGTCACGGTACCGGCACCCCGGCAAACGACACCGGCGAGCTCAAGACCGTGCTCGAGTTCCGCGGCGGGCAGCTGCCCATGTCGTCGACCAAGTCGATGACCGGCCACACCCTCGGCGCGGCCGGTGCGGTCGAGGCGGCCGTGTCGGTGATGACGATCGAGCATCAGCGCATCCACCCGACCTTCGTGCCGGGTGACGAGGTCGCACAAGAGAAACTGCGCGAGCGGCTCGAAGCGGGCGAGGTCAATATCGTGCCCGACCAGTTCATCGACCAGGATGTCGACTATGTGCTGTCGAACTCGTTCGCGTTCGGCGGTAATAACGCATCGCTCGTGTTCGGTCGCCCAGACGCCAAGCCCGTCACCGCGGATGCTGCCGAGGGCCGCCGCGCGCGCACCGATGTGCAGATCAGCGCCACCTCGGCGCTCGTGGCCGGTGCCACGAACGAGGCGGCCGTGATCGAAGCGCTCGGTAGCGGCACGAACCTCGTCACCGAACAGGCCGAGATTGATCCGGGGGTCGAGTTCCCGGTGGGCCGCTGCGCCGACAAGGCGCTCACGGCGGGCCTGAACCGCAGCGCCATGCGCCGGGTGGATCACCTCGGCAAGCTCGGCGTGCAGGCGGTGCAGCAATTGCTCAAGCAGCGTCCGCTTTCGGGTGCTGAACGGGGAACCACCGGGCTGATCTTCGCAACCGCGACCGGTCCGCTGGGCACCGTCGAGGCATTCCAGCGCGGGCTGATCGTTGACGGCAAGGGCGATAGCAAGCTCTTCCCGAACACGGTGATGAACGCGGCCGCCGGTCACGTTGCCGTCACCTTCGGGCTGCGTGGCCCCACCGCAACCTTCTGCGCCGGTGGCGCCAGCGGGGTCAGTGCCCTGCACCTGGCGCTGCAACTACTGCGCAACCGGCAGTGTGATCGCGTCATTGTTGCGGCCGCCGATGAGGTGGCCGATGCGCTGCTCGCTGGCTACTCGCGCTTCCCTGGTTACTTGGCGACTTCGGTTGCCGAGCAGCAGGCGGGTAAGGGCACGGTGTACTCGGAGGGCGCCGTAGCGCTGCTGCTGGAAGCTCGCGATGCGCTCGCCGACGACGAGCCGCGCACGGGCGCGTACATCAGCGGCATCGGACTCAGCGGCGCGGCACTGGGAGCCGGGCGCGTGAGCCGCACGCCGCAGGAGTGGGCACGCTCCTATCGCGCAGCCCTCGAGCAGGCGGGTATCACGGCCACTGATATTGACGCGGTGGTGCTTGCCGAAGCCGGTGTGGAACGCATCGACCGGGTCGAGCGCGCCGCACTCGACGAGATCGGCATTGACGCGCAGGTGCCGCGCATCAGCCCACAGCTGACCACCGGCAATCTGCAAACCACCGGCACGCTGCTGGCGGTGCCGATCGCCAATGCGCTCGCGGCCGGTGCCGCGGTGAGCACCGACACTGTGCCGCCGACGGCCGACCGCCCGCTGCAGGTGCTCGTGTCGGGAGTGTCGGTCGGCGGCAGCTACCAGGCCTACGTCGTGACGGTCGACCCCGAACGCGAGTCGGCCAATCAGTAGGTAATGGCCGACCTCGCCGGTGTGCTCAGTAGCGCCGCCCCGTTCCGCATCCAGCTCATGCTGAGCGACAAACCCTGGGTGCGCGGATCGGGGCGGCGGATGCTGCGGCACTGGATGCGGGAACAGCCGTGTTGTGATGCGGCGCGGCTCGCGTCGCTGCCCGACGGGCGGCTTCGATGCGGCAGCTGCGGGATGTGGTTCAGCGCCAGTCATTCGGCCCCGGTGTCGGCGGCACTTGACGGCGGGCCGCGCGGGGGCGGCGACGGGCTGCCGCATGCCGTGCTCGCCATCGCGCGCGCCCCGGTGCCGGTCGGGATCGACGTGCAATTCCCGCAGCGGCGCGCGGCAGCAATGCGCTGGCTGGCGCGCGTGAGCGGTCTGCAATCACGCGGTGTGCACGAATGCACACTCGAGCACTGGGCTCTCGCCGAAGCGCAGCTCAAAGCCACCGGATGCGCGAGCCGGTTGCCTCGGGCAGGGGAGCTGTGGCTGCCTGACGTGGTTGCTGAGCGCGGCGAGTTTCACTGGCGGGTGGCAAATCGCGCGCATCGCATCCGCTACGAAACCTGGCCGGTGGTGGGTGCCCGGGTGGCTGCGGTGACAGTACCGGTTACGAATACCGGTACGCCGATTTCGCCAGATATTCAGACAGCTGTAACTGTGTTCAAGCACAGTGGGTAACTTGCACCGAAGTGAAAAGGACGGTTTTGCCCGCCGCGGGTGAGATTACCGTTAAGCTGGAGGTTGCGGTGCCCAAACGCTGGCACGCCGTCGTGTAACGACACCACTTCCTGCCGCCAACCGGCGGCCCCGAATGACCAGAAATCGAAAGCAGGATCCGCAGCGTGTTCAACGCCATTGCCCGGGTGTTTAAGACACCTGATCTCCGCAACAAGATTCTGTTCACGCTCGGCATCATCGTGATTTACCGTCTCGGTACCACGATTCCCGCACCGTTCGTGAACTTTGTGAACGTGCAGGAGTGTATTGCTGGTGTCGGTCTCGACGGCAGCGCCAACCTGCTGAACATGCTGAACATGTTCTCGGGTGGTGCGCTGCTGCAGCTGTCGATCTTCGCGCTGGGCATCATGCCCTACATCACCGCGTCGATCATCATCCAGCTGCTGCGCGTGGTTATCCCGCGATTCGAAACACTGCACAAAGAGGGGCAGAGCGGTCAGCAGACGCTGACGCAGTACACCCGCTACCTGACCATCGCGCTGGCACTGCTGCAGTCGACCACGCTGCTCACGATGGCGCGCACTGGCGCGCTGTTCGGTGGTAACCAGTCGGCGGCATGCCGTGGCGTTGTGAGCCTCGTGCCCGAGGCCGGTGCCGGCGATGTAGCGACCAACGTTGTGCGGATGCTGCTCATTGTCGGCACGCTCACCGCGGGTACCGCCGTCATCATGTGGTTCGGTGAGCTGATCACTGAGCGCGGTATCGGTAACGGTATGTCGCTACTTATCTTCACCTCGATCTGTGCGAGCTTCCCGCAAGCAATGTGGTCGCTCATGAGCGGCGCCGGTGGTGCATTCACTTTCAGCATCATCACCGTGCTGGCATTCGGCATCCTCGTTGCCGTGGTGTTCGTTGAACAATCTCAGCGACGCATCCCGGTGCAATACGCGAAGCGCATGGTGGGCCGCCGCACCTACGGGGGACAGTCAACCTACATCCCGATCAAGGTCAACCAGGCCGGTGTGATCCCGGTCATCTTCTCGTCGTCCATCCTGATGCTGCCGGCAATTGTCGCGCAGTTCGCGCAACCCGCGCCCGGTCAGCAGCCGGCGGAGTGGGTTGTCTGGGTGCAGAACAACCTCATCTCGGGTAACTCGCCGTTCTACATGGTCGCCTACTTCCTGCTGACGATCGCGTTTGCGTACTTCTATGTGTTCATCGCGTTTAACCCCGACGATGTCGCCGAGAACATGCGCCAGCAGGGTGGGTTCATTCCCGGTGTGCGTGCCGGTCAGCCGACCGCCGACTACCTCACCTACGTACTTAACCGCATCACCTTCCCCGGTTCGATCTACCTCGGCATCATTGCGATGCTGCCACTGATCGCACTGGCCACCGTGGGTGCCAACCAGAACTTCCCGTTCGGTGGCGCATCCATCCTGATCCTCGTGGGCGTGGGTCTTGAAACGATGCGGCAGATCGACGCCCAATTGCAGCAGCGTGAATACGAAGGACTTCTCCGATGAGCAACGCAGTACGTCTTCTGATTGTGGGCGCCCCCGGCGCCGGCAAGGGCACCCAGGCAACCGGTCTGGCCGAAGCATTCGGCGTGCCCGCGATTTCGACCGGCGATATTTTTCGGGCGAATATCAAAAACGGCACCGAGCTGGGCAAGAAGGTGCAGGAGATCACTGCCCAGGGCCAGCTCGTACCCGACTCGCTGACGAATGAACTCATTCGTGACCGTCTCTCGCAGTCGGATGTGGCTCCGGGCTTTTTGCTCGACGGTTACCCCCGCACTGTGGGCCAGGTTGAGTTTCTCACCGAGCTGCTCGCAGCCGATGGTGCCGCAATTGACGCGGTGGTGCAGCTGGTCACCGACACGGATGCCGTGGTTGCGCGGTTGCTGAAGCGTGCCGAAGAACAGGGTCGGGTGGACGACACTGAAGAAGTGATCCGTCACCGCCAGGAGGTTTACGCCAGCGAGACCGCGCCGGTTGTCGACCTGTACCGTGAGCGCGGCGTCGTTGTTGACGTTGACGGCATGGGCACCGTCGAGGAAGTTGCCGCGGGCATCCTCGCCGCGCTGCGTGAGCGCGGGCTCGAACCAAGCGCCTAGTCGCTAGCTTTGCAGCGGGGCATCGCCGGGTTGTTCGGCGGTGCCCCGCTTTAGTTTTCCCCACCGCGGATGCGTCGCCGCACTGCGGGTGAGTGACGCGCCTGGGTGATGGTGGCGCGCCGTGGTGCCACAAACGAAAGGTGCCCCTCTCATCGCATCCCTCGACAGGCGAGAAACGTTGTGCGATGAAAGGGGCACCTGCGAGGCGAGGCGCCAGGGCTATTAGGCCTTGAGCACTACCTTGATTGCCTCGTTCTTTGCGGCGTTCGCGAACACATCCCATGCCTCTTCGATGTCGTTGAGCGCGAAGGTGTGCGTACCCATCTTTTCGCTCGGCAGCTTGCCGGATGCGACCATCTTGAGCAGGGTCGCGGTGCTGGTAGCATCCACAAGACCCATGGTGAGGGTGTAGTTACCGATCCACATGGTGTCGAGGGGCAGCTCGACGGGCTTGCCGTGCACACCGAGGTTGGCGATGTGACCGCGGGGGCGAGCCAGCGATGCGGTGAGCTGGAGGGTTTCGGGGTAGCCGACGCACTCCATGGCGACATCGACACCGAGACCGTCGGTGAGGGCGAGCACCTCTTCACGGGTGTTGGGGCCCGAAACGACGGTGTCGGTGGCACCGAACTCGAGCGCCTTCTGCAGGCGGAACTCGTTGGTGTCGATGGCGATCACCTTCGATGCACCCCACAGCGAGGTGGTCATGATCGCGGCGAGACCTACCGCACCGGTACCCACCACGGCGACCGTGTCACCGGGGCGAACCTGACCGGCGAGCACGCCGACCTCGTAACCGGTGGGCAGCGAGTCGCTCAGGAACACAGCCTGCTCATCGGTGACGTGTTCGGGCAGGTGGTGCAGCGAACCGTCGGCGAACGGCACGCGAACCTGCTCGGCGAGAGTGCCGTCGATCATGTGGCCGAGAATCCAGCCCACACCGGCTTCGTTTGCCTGGCAGTGGTCAGGGAAGCCCTTCTGGCAGTATTCGCACACGCCACACTTCGAGATGCAGCTGACGATAACGCGGTCGCCGACCTTGAAGTTGGTGACGCTGTCGCCAACGGCGATGACGTGACCGACACCCTCGTGACCGAGGATGCGTCCATCAGTTACCGCGGGCACGTCGCCACCGAGGATGTGGAGGTCGGTGCCGCAAATGGTGGTGGTGTCGATTTTGACGATGGCGTCGGTGGGGGCCAGAATCTGCGGGTCTGGCACCTCCTCCCACGCCTTCTTACCGGGGCCGTGGTACACGAGTGCCTTCATGATGAACTCCTTAGTTCAGTAGAGGGAGGGGGTGTTCGTGAATGTAGGTAACCGAAGAAACGAGTAGGTGAACGGCGCCTGCCTATGCGAACGCGTTCTGGCCGGTGAGGTGCTGGCCGAGGATGAGCGTGTGCACCTCATCGGTCCCTTCGTAGGTGCGCACCGATTCGAGGTTGTTTGCGTGCCGCATGATCGACTGGTCGAGCAGGATGCCGTTGCCGCCGAGGATGGTGCGGGCTTCGCGGCAGATGTCGATGGCGATACGGCAGTTGTTGAGTTTGCCAACCGAGATCATGTGGCGCTCGAGTTTGCCCGCATCCTTGAGCCGGCCGATCTGCAGTGCCAGTAGCTGTGCCTTGTTGAGTTCCAGCGCCATATTGACGAGCTTCTGCTGGGTGAGCTGGAACGCCGACAGCGGCTTGTTGAACTGTTTGCGCTCGTCGGCGTAGCTGGCGGCGGTGTTGAATGCATCCCGAGCGGCACCGATGGCACCCCAGGTGATGCCGTAGCGCGCTTCGTTGAGGCATTCGAACGGTGCGCGCAGGCTCTTGGCCTCTGGCAGGCGGTGCTCCTCGCTCAGGCGCACATTGTCGAGGTGCAGTTCGGTCTGGATTGATGCGCGCATCGATGCTTTCGGTTCGAGAACCTCGGCCGAAAAACCGGGGGTGTCGGTGGGCACGATGAAGCCGCGCACACCCTCGTCGCTGCGTGCCCAGACGATGGCGATATCGGCGATGGTGCCGAGGCCGATCCAGCGTTTGGTGCCGTTGAGTACCCACTCATCGCCGTCGCGCACCGCGGTGGTCTGCATATTGCCGGGGTCAGAGCCGGCCTCCGGCTCGGTGAGACCAAAGCAGCCGATCACGCGGCCGGCGGCCATTTCGGGGAGCCACTGCTGCTTTTGGGCTTCTGAACCGTGCTTGGCGATGGCGCTCATGGCGAGTGAACCCTGCACTGAGATGAACGTGCGCAGCCCCGAGTCGCCGGCTTCGAGTTCTTGCATCGCGATGCCGTATTCGACGGCGCTGCGACCGGCGCAGCCGTAGCCCTTGATGTGCATCCCGAGCAGCCCGAGTTCGGCCATTTCGGGAATGATTTCGGTGGGGAAAACCGCCCGCTCGTACCAGTCGGCAATATTTGGTCGGATGCGGCGGTCGACAAATTCGCGCACGCGGTCGCGCAGTGCGATCTCTTCGGTGCTGAACTGTGATTCGAGATCGAGCAGGTCGTAGCGGTCGGCCATTGGGGTTCCTTTCTTGGGCGGGATGCGGGGCGCGGCTATCGCTGGGATGCGGGGGAGCGGCGCTCGTTGGAGGTGTTGGTTGAGTGGGTTTGGGTGCTTGCTGGCTGCGCGCGCAGATAGGCGCGCAGTGCGTCGCCGTCAGCGTCGAGGTCGGGTGCACCGACGGCGGGGATCGGGAACTCGGGCGTGTAGCGCACGGGATGGCGGATGCCGCGGCTGGTGTGTCCGTCGCGTTCGAGTTCGACGACGGGGTCGATGCCCACTTCGCGGGCGAGTTCGATACCTTCTGAGATGGTGGCGACGCGGCCGACTGCTAGGCCGAGGTCAACGAGCCGGTGTTCCCACTCGTCTGCGGGCGCGGCCTGGAGTGCATCCTCGAGGATCGGTCGCAGTGTGGCGCGGTGTTTTACGCGGGCTGGGTTGGTGGCGAACCGGCTATCGGATGCAATGTGCGGGATGCCGAGCTCGGTCACGAATTTTGTGAACTGGGGGTCGTTGCCGATTGCCACGGCGAGCTGCCCTTCGCGGCACGAGAGTGTTTCGTAGGGGCAGATCGACGGGTGGGTGTTGCCGAGGCGTCCGGGTTCGACGTCGGCGCCGATGACGGCCTGTGCCTGGTTGGCGAGCGCGGCTTGCAGGCTCGACAGCAGGTTGACTTCGACGAGTGTGCCGACGCCGGTGAGGTCGCGTTGGCGCAGGGCGGCGAGCACGCCGATGGTGAGGTCGCGGGCGGTGAGTAGGTCGACGAGGGCGACGCCGACTTTCATCGGGTCGCCGTCGCGTTCGCCGGTGATGTGCATGAGGCCGCCGAGCGCCTGGATGACGAAATCGTAGCCGGGGCGGCCGTGGCCGGCGCCGCTCGACCCGAATCCGCTGACGCGAGCGATGATGGCTCGCGGGTTGAGTTCGTGGATCTCGGCATTCGAGAGCTGTGCGCGGTCGAGCGTGCCGGGGAGAAAGTTGTCGACCACAATGTCGGCTTCTCGCACGAGGCGGCGAGCGAGTTCAATATCGTCAGGGTCTTTGAGATTGAGGGCGATTGACTGCTTGTTTCGGTTAACCGATTGGAAGTAGGTTGCCATGCCCTCGTTGTCGTAGGGCGGGCCCCAGGATCGGGTGTCGTCGCCGTGTTCGGGGCGCTCAATCTTGATGATTTTTGCACCGAGGTCGCCGAGCGTCATGGTGGCCCAGGGGCCGGCGAGTACGCGCGAGAAGTCGGCGACGGTGATCCCGTGTAGGGGTGCGTGGGGAGGTGGCGTTGTGGTCACTGGTTCTCCGTTGAAGCAGGTCGCAAGTGCGGGCGGCAGCTGTGGCGCGCGGGGCGAGTAGTTCTTCTGTAATTGGCAGTCTAGGCCGGGATCACGAATGGTGCACGTTGCGGCAACCCTGGCTCTTATCACACTCTTCGCTGCGTGGAACATATTCCAGCAAATTCACAGTTTTAGGCGGTCGGGATGCGCGGGTTCCTGAAGGGTCTGTGAACTCTTTTGTCGCCCTAGGCCTGGTTGATAATAAAAATGCCTGATCAGCGTTGAAAAGTGGGGTGTTTGGTAAACATTGCGCGTTGAACGGGCGCGTTAATATCGCCCGCGGATTCACTCAGTGCATCGCAGATCAATACGAGAGGAGGGCACAGTGGGCGAGCTGTTTACACCGGCACCGGGCACTGGTGCCGCGCAACTTCTCGGTGTTGATGCCGCGAAAGCCTCGTTTGAGCGCGCGTTTGCGCGCGCGGCCGGGGCGGAGGGCGCCTCGACCAGCGTGCTGGTTACCGGCACGGTCGGGTCGGGGAAGACTTCGCTGCTGCGGTGGGCCGCTGGCCGAGCGGATGAGCTGGGGTGGGCGACACTGTTCATCTCGGTGCACTCGGGAATCCGTGAGCGAATGCTCGATGACGAACTGCCGCGGCTGCTTATTGATTGTGCGGGTCCGATGCGGATGTCGCGTCTGAGCGCGCGGGCGGCTGAGGTGTTGAACTTCAGCGGTCACGTGGGTGAGGGCAAGACGGCTTCAATCTATGAGCAGATTCGCGTGCTGTCGGATGTGCTTGCAGAACAGCAGCGGGGGCTATTCCTGGCGCTAGATGAGGCGCATCGCGATGCGGGCGAGGGGTATGACGAACTCCTCGCCGAGATCGACCGGGCAGTTGCCGAAGTGCCAAACCTGGTGGTGGGTATTGGTGCCATGCCCGAGTTCACTGAGCGCATCTTCCGTGATCGCGTGCTTCGCCCGCGCACCAGTGAAGACTTCGTCAAGCTGGGGCGTCTGGCGCATGTTGACGCGGTACAGCTGTTGGAACGCGGCTTTGCTGCGGCCGGCTTGAAGGTGAATGCATCGAGCGTTGAGCTGCTGGCGCGTTTTTCGGCCGGCTATGCGCCGATGCTGCAGGCGATGGGGTCGGTGCTGGCTGAAAGCGTCAGCGGTGGGGTGCCGACGCCGTCAGAGCTGAATCAGGCGGTGGCATTCGGCTACCGCATCGTGCACCGTCTGTATTACGTGCGCCTGATGCGCGAACTTCCTGCGGCTGATCTGCGCTTGCTGCGTGAACTGGCGGATGCCGGGCTGCGGGTGAGCGGTGATGGCGCTGCGGTGTTGTCGGCGGCGCCACTGTCGCTGATTGCGCTCGCGGATGGGATGCGTGAATCGGCCGATGTGGTGCGGGCGCAGCTGACGCGGCTGGTGACACACGGGGTTTTGGTGCTCAATGAAGCTGACCAGGCGGAGGTTGCGCTACCGATGCTGCGTGAATCGTTCGTCAGTGAATCGTCGCAGGATGCCGCGCCTGTGCGACAGATCAATGAGGGGAGGCGCTCATGACCTCGGTATTTACTCCGGCCGCGAGCGATAGCCCCGCGGCATTGCGTGAGGCCGATGCGTTCGGCGGGACGATCCTCACGGCGGCGTCCGTGCCCGTCATTGAACGCGCGAATAGCGACCAACAGTTTTCTACCCAACACAATCCACTTTTCCAACAACTTCAATCGCAAGACGATAAGGAGCTCAAGATGGTAGACCGCAACGAAGAGATTAAGAGCGCGGAAGAAAGCCTAAAGCGCCATCCTCACGGATTTGCTAACGCGCCGTATGACAAGAGTATCCTGGAAAACAATCAGGATGAAGAGCGGCCCGCGCACGAGAAGCTGCGTCCTCATGAAGCGGAAATTCTGAAGGACAAAGGGATTCCGTTCGACCCGAGTGAGGTTGATTATTCTCAGAATATAGTTCGACGAGAGCCTGGCGAAAAAAAGCCGGAGCTTGAGGGTACTGGAATCTACGTCCATCAGGCCGAAAATAGCACTGCAGCCGCTAATGCTGCCGAAGCGCTGCGTGACAATCCGCAGTCCGGTGACGGCGTCTTGTATGTGGACTGCCATGGTGAAAATGGTGGCTGGGATGATTTTAACAAGCAATACAATGTTACACCGTCACAGGCCATGCAGGATAAATTCGATGAGCTATCAAGAAGCGGTGCGCGTCAAACGGATCGTTCTGTCGAAGGAAGTGTTGGCGCGGAATTTGGTATTGGTGATATTGCCGATATCAGTGTTGGTGCTAGTGGAGAATCCGGGGTGCGAGACCGCGCAAATGCCGGTGACACTGCACGTGCTGGCGAGATTCAAGATGCGGCACTTGGAAATATTGATTTTCAGTACTCGCTTGACAGTATTCGACGTGCCGCGGTCGCAAATGCTGAAAGTGGCGAATCAACGACTTTGATTCTTAACAACGGTCAAGCGCTGACCACTGAGCAGCTGAAAGAAATTAATAACCTTACTGCCGATCTTCGTGAGGACCAAGGTGCTGATTTCAACGTTCTGGTCACGGGTACTGAGCAGGTAAATGAGCAAGGTGAGAAGCAGGAACTCGCGGCGTATCTCAGGGATCACCGGCTGGACGTGTCAGACGGGGCAACCCCTGCGTACCTCGACCCAAATCAAGTCGCCTCTGAAGCTGAAGATGACAAACCGGACCAGCCTGCCTCGAACCCGGATGACAAGGATGATAATCCTCAGGAAGATGACAAGCCGGTAGATGGTGAGGATTCGCGTCCTGAGGGGGATGAGCGTCCTGAGGATTCGCGTCCTGAGGGGGATGAGCGTCCTGAGGATTCGCGTCCTGAGGGGGATGAGCGTCCTGAGGATTCGCGTCCTGAGGGGGATGAGCGTCCTGAGGATTCGCGTCCTGAGGGGGATGAGCGTCCTGAGGATTCGCGTCCTGAGGGGGATGAGCGTCCTGAGGATTCGCGTCCTGAGGGGGATGAGCGTCCTGAGGATTCGCGTCCTGAGGGGGATGAGCGTCCTGAGGATTCGCGTCCTGAGGGGGATGAGCGTCCTGAGGATTCGCGTCCTGAGCAGGACAAGCGCCCCGAGGATCCGCAGCCAGAAGACAGCGTTCAGCAGCCCCCGCATGAATCAAACCCCGAACAGGCACCACACAGTGAGCTGCCGCATACCGAGCGCCCGACCGTCGAGATCGGCGACGAAAACTACACGCCCGCTTACGAAGCACGTGTAGAGGGGTACATGGAACAGATGCAAGAGCTCTCTCCTGAAGAGCTCAAGACACTGATGGCGGTTGACCGTGGCGAAACCGTAACTGAACAACAGCTGGCCGAGCGCACCGAAATCAATGAAACTCAGATGGATGTGTCGATCTGCCCGAAGCTGGAGAACGAAGGCTACGTGGTCCGCGACGACCAAGACAACACGCAGCTCGCAGACGACGCAGTGTCTACCGCAGCGCTGCGTAGCGGTCTCGACAGCGATAACCCTGAGCTTAAGTCCCACGCCGAAAAGATGATTGACCTGCACAATCAAAATCGTCTTGAGTTGGGTGGTCAGACTCAGGCTCAGCCTGAACCGGCCAGCCAAGCAGTCCCTGCATCGCAGATGCCCGACCTGCCGCCGGTGTCACAGCCCCTCTACCGCCCGGACGAGAACCCTGGCCAGGTCTCGGCGGAGCCCTACCAGGGTGGCGCATCCTTCCAGAACGCAGCCGCACCGGCGCCGCAGCCAGGTGCTCCGGCCCCTGCCGGCGAAATGCCCAACCCGAACGGCTTCGGGTTTAGCACCAGCACGGAATTTGTGAACGGCACGCTCACGTCGCAGACATCGTTCAACACGCCCCTGGGCGGTGCGCAGGCATCCGGCTATATCGGCCAGCAGGGAATTGGATTCGACGCACACGGGATCCCGGCCGGCCAGCCGATCGGTGACATTCCGGCTGCCGCTCCGGCGCAGCCCATGGACGCGGGCCAGCCGGACGATACCGCTCAGCCGGTCGAATCGAACCAGCCAGACGAGCTTGCTGCGCCCGCTGAGCAGCCGGCCGAGGCCCCCGAAGTCCCACCGGCAACGACCAGCTTTGATCTGAACGCCGAGCTCGAGGCCGAGGTGAACGTCACGTACGAACAGACCACGTACGAGCAGCCGCAACCCGAGCTCGACCAGTCGGCTCCGGACCAGTCGGCTCCCGACCAGTCGGCTCCCAGCCAGACCACTGATCAGCAGGGCGCTGCAGATCAGCAGGGCGCAGGTCAAGGCGACGGCGCTCAGGGCGAAGCCACTGCCGATGCCCAAAACCAGGGACAGGTCGGCGCCGCCGATCTCGCAGCCGAAGTCGATGGCCAAACCCAGACGATCGAGAACCAGGCTCCGACTCAGGACCAGCAGATCCAGCAGAAGACGCTGTCGGTCTAACCTCTACCGCAAACCAGTGCCCGGGCTCGGAACCGTTCACGAACTCGGTTTCGAGCCCGGGTACCATGCGCACCACAACCCCTCAGCACTCATCGGATAAGCGAAACGAACTATGGGTCTTACAGACGAACTCAGCCGCGGTAACATGCAGCTCCTGCAGGGAGCGGGCCGTATGGGGCAGCAGGTGCTGCTGCGCTACGCCATGCAAAACGATGGCAAGCAGACGATGCAAGACATCATGCAGGGCGGCAAAGAAATGTCGCAGCAGGCCGAGCAAATCTTCGACCGTGGGCAAGCAATGGTTGACCGCGCACCAGGCGGAGCTCCAGGGATGCCTGGCGGCGCCGCCCCCGCAGCGGCAACCGCTGAGAATGGCATGCCGCCCTCGCCAGCAGCGTTCGGCGGCGAAGCATCCTCCGGTACGCCCGCGATGCCGCCACTGCCACCCGCGCCCGCCGGTGCCGAGCACCAGGCCCCCGCGCAAGACATGCCGCCCCTACCGCCCGAACCGGCAGGGCAACAGCGCGCTGCCGATGAGCAGCCGGTCGACCAACAACCGGCGCCACAAGACCCCGCGCCCGAAAACGCATCTCCAGCACCCGAAACCCCAGCACACAGCACCCCCGCACACGAAACCCCGGCCGATGCCGAACCGCAAAAGGTTGTGGTCGATGACATCCCCAACAATGACGTCGGCGGTGTACCCGCAACCCAGCTGACCAGCGCCGAACTCGACGCCTACCGCACCGAGTTCGCGCAGCACAACGTGCAATTCGACTATGAACAGGGCGCCGATGGCAGCCTCGAGATGACATTCGCGAGCAGTTCCACGGCCGAACTCGCTTATGGGCTCGATCAAACCTCGATGACGCTGGGGCACGAGCCGCAACTCAGTGGCGAACAGCTCACCAACGAGGCAGACGCTTTGGCACAGCAGGTGTCACAAAACGACCCCGCGTTCAACAACCCCGACCTCTACCTCGATATGGGGATGAACCGCTAGCCCTACATGCCCACGCACGAGTCAAACCCATATCCCATCAATCCGCGCTGGCGAGCGCGGAAACTCGACCCTGCTCGAATGACCCCGTTGACGCGGCAACAGCTGCGTAACGAAGCAGAGACGAACGCCGCCCGCGCAGCCGAGACACATAACGAAACCGGCGACCGGTCACTCGAAACACTCTCGGTCACCGGCGACGAGCTCATCAACCAAGCGGACGACTACGGTGAAGTGGTAGCGGCTCAGCATCTTGCCCAACACCAACAGCGGTTGGCGCGCGAGCAGCATGTCTTGGATGAAGAACGGCTCGAGCATGAACGCTTGCAGAGCGAATATCATCGCCGACCCGAACGCACGATGCACCGAAGGGGTGACGAACAGTGAAGCCACGCACATTCATTCTGGGAGTGGTCTTGGCCGCGGTCGGATTTTGGGCCGGCGACAAGATCAGCTATCAGGTACGCGCCGATATCGCCGCTGGTGAAAAACCCACTGATGTCGCCCAACAATTTTGGTTCGATCTGCGCGACCCGCTGCACCTGTCATTCGACCAGTTTGACCTCATCATCGGTGCCTCGCTGGCGTTCATCCTGCTGCTCATCCTGGCCTATCAAGCAACCAAGAACCGCAGCACCCGCGCCGGTGCCGAGCACGGTTCATCCCGCTGGGGAAACGCACGCGATATTAAACCGTTCGTCGACCCCGATTACCGCCAAAACCTGCTCTTTAGCCGCACGGAGCGGCTCAGCCTCGACTCGCGCAAAACACAGCGCAACCAGCACGTCATGGTCATCGGTTCGAGTGGTTCGGGTAAAACCCGCTACTACGTGCAACCCAATATTGCGCAACTCAACCAGTCGTATGTGGTCACCGACCCCAACGGCGAAATCATGCAGGCCACCGGCGCCCAACTCGAAGCCGCCGGATACAAGGTGCGTTCGCTCAACCTCGTCGACTGGTCAAAAACCGAAACCTTCAACCCGCTCGCCTATTTCAGCCCGGAACAGGCCGAAGTCGACTGCATGATTTTGGTGCAGAACATCATCTCGAACACCACCGGTAAAGCGGGCGACAACACCGGTGGCTTCTGGGAAAAAGCCGAGCGCGCACTGCTCACCGCGCTGGTCGCCTACGTGTACGGACGTAAGGGAGCCGACGGCACCCTCAACGATGTCACCGAACTCCTCGCCAAAATGCAGACCTCAGAAGCGCAAGAGGGATTCATTTCGGAAGGTGACAAGGTGTTCCTCGGGATGAAAAAAGTGCTCGACAAGCACGACCCCAGCAACCCCAAGAACGCCAATCGTGAATACGACGACTCAGCTCGCACCACGCTACGCATGTGGCAGTTTTCGTGGAGCCAGTACAACATTTACACCCAGGGTGCCGGCGAGACCCGAAAGAGCGTGCTGATCAGCCTCGGTGTGCGGCTCGGGCCCCTGCACATGCCGGCACTGTCACGGATGCTGTCGGGCAACTCGATCGAAGCAGCCAAAATTGGTGAGGAACGCACCGCAGTGTTCCTGATCATCCCCGACAGCCACGAGACGTTCAGCTTCCTGGTATCGGTGTTCTACGACATGTTTTTCCAAAAAAACATCGCCCTCGCCGACACCCTTCCCGGCAAACGCCTGCCGGTGCCCATCCACTGCTATATGGATGAGTTCGCGAACATCGGCAAACTGCCAAGCTTCCACACCAAAATCGCGGTGATGCGTAAACGTGGCATCGCGGTGAGCGTGATCATGCAGAACTACGCGCAGGGGAAGTCAATCTACGGCGACGACTGGGAGACCATCGTCGGTAACTGCGACTCGAAACTCTTCCTCGGTGGTGACGAAGAATCGACCACCAAGTGGATCGCCAACCGGCTCGGTAAAGAAACCATCAACCAGCGCGACGACACGCGCCAGCGCGGCGGGCAGGGCTTTGGCAGTGCCTCGCAGATGTATCGCAAAATCGGTCGCGAGCTACTCACTCCCGACGAAATTGCGCGCCTTGATGGTGGCGAGTGCCTCTACATGCTGCGCGGTGTGCCACCGTTCCGCAGCAAAAAACTCAAGCCCGTGCCGAGCGGCTCGTACGAGTATGTTCCCCTCGCCGAGCGGCCCACCGAACCTGAGCCTCCGAAGCTTCCGGATGCGCCGACCACAGCGCCAGCTGCCGGTACCGTGCCCGCTCAGCCCGCGCGCCAGTCAGCGCCAGCAGCAACGGCACAAACACCGGTGACCACGAACTATGTGCAGCCGCAGTCGGTGCGCAGCGCCCCGGTGACCCCATCCGACCGGGCCCAGCTTGCCGCAGCCAGCGCAAGGGCGGCAGCCGCAAACGCACAGCCGGTTCCCGCCACTGGCCACCGTGCGCCCATGCCCGCAGGTGCCGGTGTAGCAGCGCCGCGCGGCTAGCAGGCAGGCGCATCCATCGACGCGGCAGTGCGCCCGACCGACTCATCTCGGCCGGGCGCACTGCGCTGTGCAGCCAAAAGTTAGGGGCGACGCGGCGTCGGCCGCAACACCTCGGCGTCATTCTCGGAGTCGATGACCCCGCCCAGATTGGATCCCCAGCACCACGGCTTGTCGTGCCCCTCACGCACCGCGCAGGTCGTGAAGCGGCTGCCATACAGATCGGTTACTTTCGCCGAGCTACCAAAATCAACTTTGGTGGGCTCCATTGGCTCGCCAGATTCGCCATTACCGACCTGGCCGACGTTGTTGGACCCCCAGCACCACACCTCGTCATTGCTCGACGCGCAGACGTGGCTCTCGCCGGCCCACAGGTGCTGCACCGGTTTGTCTGCGAGCGCGGCAACCTGAGCCGGTGTTACCGAAGCGCCGTCTTTTTGGCCAGTCTGTCGCCACTTGTTATTGCCCCAGCAGGTGACGCCGAGCCCGTCCGTGGCACAGGCAAAATGCACGCCAGCCACCAGGTCGGTGACCTCGCCGTCAAACTCGATTACGCTCGGCCCCGGTGCTTTATCATCACCCAAACCAAGGGCCCCGTTGCGGTTACTGCCCGAACACTGCACTGCATTTCCATAGGCGGCACAGTCAAACGATTCACCCGCGGCGCGAAGCCGCTGAGTGTTGGTGGGGCGAGCCGAAGCCGAATTGGGGGCCTCGGTGCTGCCCGGGTCGGTTTGCTGCGCCGCTTCCTGCGTCGGTAGCGGAGCCGCATCCTGCGACGAGGTATTGCGGATCACCGACACCGCGGTCACGGCACCAGCGAGCACCACCAGCGCCAAACTCCCCGAAATTAGTGCGGCACGGCGGGCCGGATTTCGTCGGCGCGGCCCGCGCTGCACTGGTTTTGCGTTGTGCGTTCGAGCTGGTCGGGGATGCGTCGCCCTGCCGCTCCGGCGTGGTTTTTCAACCGGGGGCGGCGGTGGCGGTGTGATGTTGCCCGAGTGCAGTTGGCCGAGCTGCGCGAATGCCCAGCTGCGAAGCTCTGGGTAGCAATTGGGATGCTCACCAAGCGCCATGAGCGCCTCGTCGTCGAGCACATGCGGGGTTTGCGCGATCCGGTACAGACCCTCGGCATCCACAGACGGGCTAATCACTTCGCAAAACTCTTTCTTTTAGAGACCGGTAGGTTCGGTCAGGCCAACAATCTCTGCCGATCCATCATTGTGCATCTTGACGGTAAACATCCACGTTGCCTGGCCGTAGGCAACTGTTTCGCTATCGTCGCCCTTGGGTAGGTGCAGCGTGTATTTCACCGGCTGGGCGATGTGGAGGAGTTCGGCTGAATCATCGGCGCTACCGGCAAGCGTTGCCTCCGGGATGTCGTCGACCGTCACCGAGGCACCGGAAATCTCGGTCATGGATGCAGTAAACGGGCTTTCGTTGACGAGATCTTCGGGAATCCACTTCGACACTCGGCTGCGTCGCTCTGCCACGGTTTCGCCCTGTTGCCACGGCGCCAGTTCGGCTGCCGCGTCATGAGCCAGTTCGGCTGCCTCGTCTGGGATTTCGGTGATCACACCAGAATAGTCATTCATACCGTCGGGTGCGTTCGGACGCAGTGTCGAACCGATCCGCGGATTCGGGGCAGCGGTGCTGTTCGAAGGCGCCACGGTCGCCGGCGACGCGCCGTCTGTGGCTGCGGCGTCGCCACCAACACGCGCACTGACAAACCACACAACAAAACCAACGAACGCGATCAGCAGGATGCCGACCAGCATCCCAATAATTACCCGGCGATCAGACCCCCGCACGCTGTCTCCTAATACCAGTGCGGGTCGTTCGAGTTCCAAAACTCGAGCGCCGCGGACGGGCTGCCGTAGGTGTCTTTAATGTATTGGAGGCCCCAGTCAATCTGCGTGGCCGGGTTTGAACGCCAGTCTTCACCCGCCGAAGCCATTTTTTCGGCCGGCAGTGCCTGCGGAATGCCGTAGGCGCCGGAGCTCGGGTTTTCAGCGTTCCACCGCCATCCCGACTCGCCCTCCCAAAGGCGGGTCAGCGCTACCATTTCGTTCTCATCCCAACCAAAATCGGCCAGCCGCGACCGGGCATAGTCGCGGGCATCCTGCGGGCTGTAAAGCTGTGAGGTGACACCAGCACCGAGTGCATTGCGCACCGGATTGGCGGCGTTGGTTTTGAACACCACGCCACCCTGAATGAACGAGGCGACCTGTTCGGGTGTGTAGGTCTGCTGGTAGTAGTGGTTTTCGCCATAGTGCTCGGTCAAAATCGAGCCGTCTTCGTTGCGCACCGCCACATAGGCCACGTGCCCGTAGGGGCCACCGCTACTGCCGGCACCGACATATCCGGCTGGAACCGAAAAAATATCGCCAGGCCCCGGTGTCGTGGTGACCTCCCAACCCGGCATATTGCCCGGCAGACCCCAGTCTTTGCCGTCACCGCCGAGCGGGGTGAGATCGCCCCAGGTGTACGACCACGGTTCGCCGTACGAGCCCTGGTCACGGTTGATGCGCCAGGCAACAAAGTCGGTGCAATTGCCGTAGGCGTAGCCCATCGGCGACATTCCCTGGCCGAAATTATCGGGGTAGGGGTAGTCGTCGTGCCGGCTTGCAGCTGCGGCAGCCGGCACCGAATTGTTCTGCATTGACACCAGCGCATAGCCCGTACCCACCAGCAGACCGATCATGACTAGCACCGTGATGACCGCCGCGGCAATGGCTGAAAAAGCTGCCGAAACCGCACTGGTAATCACCGACGTGACGGCACCGGCAGCCGTCGTTACCGCCGATGTTGCGGCGCTCACCGCACCGGAAACCGCGGTAGTGGCGGCTCCGGCGGCAGCGCTGGCAGCACCCGAAACTGCAGCGGATGCAGCCGTTGCGGTGGTGGTTGCGGCCGCGCTCGCGGCGGTGGCGGCGGCAGTTGACGCAGCGGTGGTGGCGGCGGTAGCCGTTGCGGTGGTGGCTGCCGTGGCCGCGGTAGTGGTCGCCGTGGTTGCAGCGGTTGTGGCCGCGGTTGTGGCTGCCGTGGCGGCTGCCTGGGTGGCCATAACCCCGGCCTCGGTGGCGCGCTGCACGAGCACCCGGCTGCTCTGTGTCGCCACAGTGGTGGCTCCGCGGATGCTGTTGCTCACGAGCGTGGTTGCCGTCTTGGAGGCGGCCTGCACGCTGGTGGCCACCGATGACTCAACGATGCGCTGCTGGCCACGCACCTGAATCATGGTCGTCTGCGTGGCTGTATTGGCACCCTGATGCACCATCATGGTGCCGCGCGAACCCGCAGCCAGCACATCGCCGTGGCCGCCCTCATCATCCTGCTGCCCGCTCTGGGCCGAGCCGACGCGGTTAATCAACGAACCGACTGCCATACCGCCCTGGAATGCGGTCATGGCTCCCGCTTTGATCGCCTGCTGCCCCTGCTCAGCCGCCATCCGGAAACTCTCACGGCCGATCTCAGCGCTCTGCTGGAAGCTCGCATGAACGAAGTCTTGCGAGCCCGCCACAATGGGTTCGGTAACCGAATGTGAGAGGTCGTATCCGCTGCCGGCTGGTGAGTTCATCGGCGATTTTGCTCCTGGAACTTCGTTGTAAACAGGCGGTACATATCGGTGGTTTCAGGGATGGTGCTGTCGAACGGAATCGTTGCCGTCCCCATCCGGAAAAGACCGTGACCGCTCGACACATTGCGGAAGTATGACGATTCCTGCTGGCTGAACCCAAACAGCTGTTGCAGGGCACGGGCATCGGTTTCTTTTTGGTTGAGCAGCGCGAGCACATCCGAGTTGGCGAGCATCAACCGAGCGCGCTCGTTCAACAGGAGCTCTTCAATGTTTTGCGTCAACCCCGTGGGGTTCAGGCCGTACTTACGGGCCCGCTTGAAGACGCTCTGGAAGTAGCGCGCAGCGTATTCGTTGGCGAACAATACGTGGAACTCATCCACATACAGCCAGGTGACCCGGCCACGGGCGCGGTTACGCACCACACGCGACCACACCTCTTCGAGCACCACGAGCATGCCGAAAGTGGTCATGTCTTGGCCCAGTAGCGAAATATCGAACAGTGTCAGGCGATTGTCGCGGTCGACGTTCGTCGGCAGCGCAAATCCCGAGAACGAGCCCTGCGCGTAGAGCTCGAGCGAGGTCGCGATCTGCTGCGCCTCGGGTTCGGGCTGGGCCCGCAACGCATCGAATAGGCTCCGCAGCGTGGGCTGTTCGCGAGTGCGCGGTTTGGCCGATTGGAACTCGTTATACAGCTGCGATGCGGCTCGGTCGATGATCGAGCGGGCTGCCGAGTTGAGGCCGAACTGGCCGCCGATGAGCACCTCGCACATCGAGAGCACGAATTCGCTTTTGCGGCGCACCGGGTTGTCATCCATCTGGTCATCCACCAGCTCCATCGGGTTGATGGCTGAGGTCGAACCAGCGTGAATTTCGATGCGCTGCCCGTTGAATGCCTCGACCAGCGGCACATACTCGCGTTCGGGATCGATAATGATGACATCGTCATGGGGGCGGCTCGCGAGCACCTGCGCGATCTCGCTCTTGCCGAACATCGATTTACCAGCGCCCGAGGTGCCGAGGTAGAAGGCGTTACCGTTCATGGTGGCCTGTCGCGAACCAATGATGAGGTTGCGCGACAGTTTGTTGACGCCGTAGTAGAGACCACCCTCATCGAGCAGTTCCTGCACGGTGAATGGCACGAGCACCGCAACACTCGCGGTGGTGAGCGTGCGGAAAAGCGGCAGATCGCAGCGCCCCAGGGGGAGGGCTGCATTGAGGGCGTCTTCGTTCATCCACTTGGTGGTGACAAATTCACACGAGTGGCGGCGGCCAACCTCACGGACGCGGTCGACGCGATGAGCGAGCTCTTCTTTGCTGGGGGCCTGCACCATCACGAGCATCGTGGTCGAGAACAGTTTTTCGTTTGACTGTTCGAGCTGGCGGCGCAGTTCGACCGCTTCTTGGTGTGCGCGGCGCAGCGAGTGCGGGACGAGATCGGCAGAATATCCCTGTTTGGCTGCCCGCTTCTGCTCGTTAGCGGTTTGGATTTCCATATCGGCGATGCGCCGGTTCACGTGCAGGAGGCCCTCACCCGGATCGAAGGGGCGGGCGTGCAGCGAAATCGCAATGTTGGTGTTGATTTCGGTGAGGTCACGAATCAGCTGGTCTGATAGCCACGCCGGCAGCCGGTCGAGGAAAAGAATCTGTGCGTAGGTGTCTGATTCGCTCGAAAGGCACACCGTGTTCGGGTCGGTGAAATCGATTGCCCAGGGCGCCACCACGTCTTTGGTGGTGAGTCCCGAAACCGCCATCGATGAATAATCAAACTCGAGCCGACTTTCGGGGCGCAGCAGGCTGTTGAGAATGCCGACGCGACCGTATCCCGAAACCATTTCGGCCTTGCATCCACCAACCGCGCGCAGGAAGGTGATCGATTCGTTGGCTAGCCGCATCAGCCGGGTGTGTGCCGACTCGTAATTTTCGGCGTCGATCGTGATGGTGGCGTATTTTTCGGTGACGGTGTCGTTGCGGCCCTCAGAGAGCCGCCAGTCGATCATGTCGTTATATTCGGCGCGGTACGAGTCGAGCCCGTCGCCGCGGTATTCCATTTCGACGGCGCGACGCAGCGCTGCACGGTCGACGCGCCGGTTAATCACGCTGATCTGCAGGCTTTGGGATGCGTCAAACGAGTTGATCCACTGTGCGTAGCGTTCTAGCAGCGCCTCCTGGTGCTCCCGCGCGGCCATCTGATAGTTGATGTCGCCGAGTTTCAGTGTGATCGAGTAGCGGCGGTCGTCGAGCACGCAGATGCCGCTTTCGGTGAGCCCGAGGTAGGCGAGTGCATCCTGGGCGGTGTTTCGAGTGCGGCGCGAGTACGATTGCTTGTCGCGTTTTTTGTTCTGTGAACGCTTCGAGTCGCTTTCAGAGTTTGCGTGGTCGGCCTCGCGGTTATCGGCCACACTCGACGACTTCGTTGCGGTTTCGCCGCGTCGACTGAACGGGAACACCGTAGTCCTTTCGTTGTTCGTCTACCTGCCAGATCGGCTCTTGTGCGTAGATGCGCCGTTTTGAGTTCCATTGGTGCGCGAGCACATAGCCCGCGTATTTTTCAAACGGGAGCCCGCGTGGGCGTACCCAACCAAATGCCCCAAACGGAACGGCGATGAGTGCCGCCAGCCACTGGCCGAGGTCTTTCATATCGAGTACGTAAAAGATTGCGAAAACACCGCCGCCGAGCACCAGAGCGCATATGGCACAGGCGAGTTGTCGCCAGCTCATGCCCATCATGACCTTGGCCTGGTAGTCGGTGATTTCTTTGTAAACCTTGACTTCGAGTGCCATGACTAACCTGCCTGTCCCACGATTGATTTCGCGAGCTTGCTCGACCCGATGACGACAAAAATCATGAGGATCGCTGCCAGCGATACGGGCAAGACTGCTTTCAATGCCCAGCCCGTCACGGTCATCCCCATTGGGCCGATTTCTTGTGGGTCGGGGAATACTGCAAAGCCGCCGTATTGAATCATCAGCTGGTACAGGTAGATGCCGAGTATGAGCGTGGCACCCTGCAGCGAGACGGAACCGTAGGCGCGCAGGTATCCCACCGCAATACTTTTTGTTTCTGGATGCGCGGCGAAAGCGATCGGCAGCGTCGCGAATGCGGTGAGTGCGTAGATTTCGATGAATCGGAAGATGACCACTGCCTGGGCGACGATTACCGCGAGCCACGAGATGATGAACGGCAGCGCCAAAATAATCAGCACCGGGATAGCGTTCAGCATGTTCAGGTGGGGTTTGATCTGATCGCCGAGCTTGCCTGACGCCGTGGTCTCCGGGGTGGATGCGGATGCCGCAACGCCCTGGCTGATGGTTTCGGTGACGCCGCTGATTGCCTGCAAAATCTGCGGTGCGTATTGCACTGCCACGATGAGCAGCACGAATTTGAACATCGTGCCGGCGATGATGCGCACGCCGATCTGGCCGTCGCCCTCAAATTTGGAGGCGTTGCGGGCGAGTTCGACCACAAGCATGAGCGAGAGGATGACGGAGGCGACCGGACGAACAACGGTGTCGGCAATTTGTCGCATCGCCTCGTAGGCGACCGGGCTGGCTTCGGAGATTGGCGTCATGGCACCCTGGCCGATTTGGCCGAGGTGGTAACCGCCAACGGCGTTGAGCAGCTCAACGACGATGGAAATGATTGGGTTGTCCATGGAAACGCCTCTTCGCTCGAGAACTTTGGCGGGGATGCACCCGCCCTGCCGAGAACGCCGAAAGCGTTAGACGGTGACTTGGCTGAACAGCTGCGCTGCGGCGATGATGAGGCCACCACCGACGGTCTGCCAAACGCCCGACTGCGTTTGCGGTCCGTTCTGGTCTTTCAGACCACCGGCGAGCGTGATAACACCCCAGACGGCCCACAGACCGCCACCGATGGTGGCAAAGGTGACAAACAGGCCCAGCAGAGTGTTGAGCATCTCCATATTGAAATAAACCCTTCCTAGCGTTTAGGCGTTGATGCGGCGGCGGGTGTTCACGACGGTGAGTGTCATACCTGCGGCGAGCAGGGCGCCGGCGGCGCCGCCGATCAGCAGCATCGAGTCGTCAGCACCGGTTTCGGCGAGTTTGGGCTGGGCGCTGGTGTCAGCAGCAGCATCCTGCGAGTCGTTCGACTGCGCCGCGGTGTCGTTTTGCGTTTCGTCCGCGGTGTCGGTTTCGATCGCGGGTTCCTCAGCTACCGGCGGGGTGGCGGGGGCG
>NZ_CAJGWQ010000004.1 GCF_904842695.1 Gulosibacter hominis
ACAAGTGGCCGCGTCGACTCAACATCATTGTTCGAGTTCATAGGTGACATATAACCACACAACGCAACGGCTCATGGAAACAAAAAGTAACGAACCACTCGAGCGCCAGGAAAATAGCGCGATGACCACCGGTGAAACTATGCCGAACGCTGCGCGAACGCCGACTCGTACAGGCACACGCTCGCGGCCGTGGCGAGGTTCATCGATTCGGCACGCCCGTAGTTGGGCACCGCGATCGTGGCATCGCACTGCGCGATGATGTCGTCGGGCAGGCCACGGGCCTCGTTGCCGAACACCCAGGCGGTTGGCTGCGCGAGGTCGCCGGCGTTGCGGGCCGCCAGCAGATCGTCGCCGTCAATATCGGCGGCGACCAGCCGCATCCCGGCCGTCTTGGCGCGCACACTGGCATCAAGGAAGTCGCCATCCACGGCAATCGGCACGTGGAAGAGCGAACCGGTGGTGGCGCGCACCACCTTCGGGTTGTAGAGGTCGACCGAGCGGCCGGTAAGGATGACCGCATCCGCACCCGCGGCATCGGCCACCCGGATGATGGTGCCGAGATTACCGGGGTCACGCACCTCTTCCAGAATCACCACCAGCTGCGGCGACTCATCAAAAAGCCGCTTAATCGCCACCGGGAACTGCCGCGCAACCGCTACCACGCCCTGCGGCGTGCGGGTATCGCACATCGCATCAACGACCTCTTCGGTGGCCCAAACGACCTCGATTCCGGCCGCATCGGCAAGTTCGGCGAGATCGTGGTGCCGTTCCATTGCGGTGGGGGTGGCAAATAGTTCAGTAATCAGATCGGGGCGGTCGTGCAGGGCCTCGCGGACAGCCTGCGGCCCCTCGAGCACAAACAGACCGCGCTCGGTGCGCTCAGCTTTTTGCGCGAGCTTACGCACATCACGCACTCGGGAATTGCGTACCGACTCAATCATGGGTGGGTCCTTTCATTCGCACTGCTCGGGATGCAAGAAGGCGGCCGGCCGGAAGCTCTCCGGCTGGCCGCCCACTCATATAGGCCGTTACGCGGCGTTCTTCGGTGCCGAGGTGTCCTCGGGAAGAGCAGCCTTCGCGGTCTCAACAATTGCGGCGAATGCGGCCGGCTCGTTCACTGCGAGCTCGGCGAGCATGCGGCGGTCAACCTCAACGCCAGCCAGGTTCAGGCCCTGGATGAGGCGGTTGTAGGTGAGGCCGTTTGCGCGCGACGCAGCGTTGATGCGCTGGATCCACAGGCGGCGGAAGTCACCCTTGCGGTCTTTACGGTGTGCATAGTTGTACACATACGAGTGGGTGACCTGTTCTTTCGCCTTACGGTAGAGGCGCGAACGCTGACCGCGGTAGCCCGAGGCTTCATCGAGGATGACGCGGCGCTTCTTCTTCGCGTTAACTGAACGCTTCACACGTGCCATAGCAGTGTTCTCCTAGTGATTTCAGGGCCGGGGATGCTCCGGCAAAACTTTTGTTGGCTGCGGACTAGCGACCGAGCAGCTTTTTGATGACCTTGGCGTCCTGAGGAGCAGCGATCTTGTCGTTGTTCAGGCGTGCCTTACGGCCGGGGGCCTTGACCTCGAGGTTGTGGCGCATGCCGGCCTGCTGTTTCTTGATCTTGCCGGTGCCGGTGACCTTGAAGCGCTTCTTCGTACCCGAGTGGGTCTTCTGCTTCGGCATCAGTTCTCCTTGGTAGTTGCCGGGGCTTCGGCGTTTTCGGCGCCTGCCTTGCCGGCTTGTTTGGCGGCACGGGCCGCTTCTTTTTGCTGGTTACGTCGGGCGTTCTGCTCGGCCTTCGCCTCGGACTTGTTGCGAATCGGTGCGACGATCATGACCATATTGCGACCGTCGAGCTTCGGTCGGTTTTCGGCCGTGCCGTATTCGGCGACATCCTCAGCAAACTTTTGCAGCAGCTTCAGACCAAGTTCGGGACGCGACTGCTCGCGGCCACGGAACTGGATCATCGCCTTGACCTTGTCACCCGACGAAAGGAACCCGACGGCTCGCTTGAGTTTCGTCTCGTAGTCGTGATCGTCGATCTTCAGGCGGAAACGGACCTCTTTGAGCACCGTGTTGGCCTGGTTGCGGCGAGCTTCTTTCGCCTTCTGTGCTGCCTCGTACTTGAACTTGCCGTAGTCCATGATCTTTGCCACGGGAGGACGGCTGTTCGGTGACACCTCGACGAGATCAAGGTCGGCTTCCTGGGCGAGGCGCAGAGCGACCTCGAGTTTTACGACGCCGACCTGCTCTCCACTGGGCCCGACGAGGCGTACCTCGTGGGCGCGGATTCGGTCGTTGGTGCGTGGTTCGCTGATGGTGGCTCCTCTTCTAGCACGTGAATCGCTTCACCGGTTTCGGATCCCCCACCGGCAACGACAGTTCGCAGCACGTGCAGCCACCCACTATCCAAGAGCTGGATCACTCAACACTGTAGATACAGCGTTAAGGGAGCGGTTTACCCGGTAACCTTGAGCGGTAGTCGCGGGTGGGACGAGTCCTCTTGACTAGGCCGCCTGAACTGGCCACTGCCGGAGCAGCAAACAGTGCAGACACCGCCCAATAGACTAGCAGAATCTTCTCGTGAAAGGAACCCTGTGGCGGAGAACAATGCAGCCGATGCTGGCACCAACCAGTTTGCCTTCAATAACGAACAGGTGGATGCGCAGCTTCGCGACATCGCCGAGGTGCCTGCCGTCGAATTGATCTCGACCGTTGCGGTTCATCTCATGAGTGCCGCCGCGGTGCACCTGGGCCTGGCCGAGGACGGCACCGAACCCGATCTCGATGAGGCGCGCAAGTGCATCAGCGCGCTGGCAGGACTCATCCAGGGAGCCACCCCCTACCTCGGCGACCACCACGGCCGTCCGCTGCGCGACGGGCTGCGCTCGCTGCAGCTTGCCTTCCGTGAGGCCTCCACTATCCCCGACCCGATCGGTAAGGGACCGGGCGAGGATTTCACCGGCCCGGTGTTCGGATAATCACAACGCCAGCACCAAGCCGGCACAGCGCCAGCTAAAATACCGGCGCTACGGCACCGAGCTAAACCAAAACGCAGCGGGGCGAGTCAGATGGATCGACTCGCCCCGCTGTAGTTTCACGTCACTCAGCGCCGACGCTGTTTGCCGGCGCGCCGTTCACGCTGGCCGGGCTCGTCGCCCTGGCGCTGCCCCGGGATCAACCGCGTCAGTCGTTCACGACGATCGTGGATGCGCTGCAGCGATTGCTCTACCTCGGCACCCAGCGCGCCGGCACGCCAGCGACCGTGCAGCTCAAGCAGCCCGATCGCGGCGAGACAGGTAATCGCCAGCGCGATCCAGAGTTCGTTCGTGGGCCATTCAAGCTGCAAGAACCAGCGCCCGAACGGGATCGCGAGGATCAGCAGGAATGCCGCAATACATCCAGCAAAAACGGCAGCCAGCAGCGGCTTGAACGGACGGCACACGAGGCTCAAAATCCACAGACCCGCAACCGCGAGGAATAACGACGCGGTTGTCTGCTGTTGCGGAACGCTCGCATCCGTGAATCGTCCCACCGCGGTTATCGCGAACACGCCGAGCAGCACCACCGCACCGGCGGGCAGCGCGAATTGCAGCGCGCGCCGGAAAAATCCGCTCACATAGCGGCGCGAGTTGGGGAGCAGCGCGAGCACGAATGCCGGCCAGCCGATCGTCACACCGTCGAGAATTGACAGCTGTCGCGGCAAGAACGGGTACGGCCAGAGGATCAGGCCGAACACGACCGCAAACATCACCGCGTAGGCCGTCTTCGACAGGTAGAGCATTGAAACGCGCTCGACGTTTGCGATTGCCTGCCGGCCTTCGAGCACCACATTCGGCAGCGCCTCAAACTGGTTGTTGAGCAGCGTCAATCGTGAAACCGCCCTGGCGGCTGCCGAGCCGTGCCCCATCGCAATACCGAGGTCGGCGTCCTTCAGTGCCAGCACATCGTTCACACCGTCACCGGTCATGGCAACCACGTGGCCGCGCTTACGCAGAGCGAGCACCATATCGCGCTTCTGCGTGGGGGTCACCCGACCAAACACGCGTTCCTGCTCGAGTACCTCGGCCATCTCATCAATGTCGTCGGGCAGCTTGCGCGCATCGAACCCGGATGCATCCGGTTCAATCAGGCCCACCTCGCGCGCCACGGCCGCAACCGTGCGCGGGTCGTCACCAGAGATGACGCGCAGGTCGACGCCTTCTTCACGGAAGTAGCGCACCGTATCGGCGGCATCGGGGCGGATGCGTTCGCGCAGCGATACGAGCACCACGCCCTGACAATTCTGCGGTGCGGCCTCATCGGCCACCTGCTGCTCGGTGAGTAGCTCTGGCGAGTAGCACAGCGCCAGCACGCGGCGACCCATATTGCTGAGCTCGGCCACTTCGGCGAGTAGCTCCTGGTCGCGTTCGGGTGAGAGCACAATATCTGGCGCGCCCAGCTGCCAGGTTCCGCGTGCTCGCTCATCTTCGATGACCAGCGCCGACCACTTTCGCTGTGACGAAAACTGGATTTCGCGCGCAATCGGAAGGGCAAGATCGGCGCCATACTGCTCGGCAAGACAGGCCGCCGAGTCGTTGGCATTTTTATCGGCGCCAATAGTTGCGAGCACCTGCTCCCAACCCGGCTGCGGCGCCGGGCCCTCGTGCGTGCCCCAATAGGCCATACCGCCCTCGGTGAGCGTCCCGGTTTTGTCGAAGCAGAGCATATCCACGCGCGCCAGCCCCTCAACGGCGTGCAGCTCTTGCACCAGCACCTTCCGGCGCCCCAGCTTCACCGCACCTGCGGCAAACGCCACCGAGGTCATCAGCAGCAGCCCGAGCGGCACCATCGCGATCGCGGCGGCAACCGCACCCACGGCCGCATCCACCCACTTGCCCGAGTCGATCGCGTGCTGCCAACCACCAAAGGCCTGCATCTGGCCATTAATGACAATGAGCATCACCGGTGCCAGCAGCCAGGCAACCAGCCGCAGCACCCGGTTGAGTCCGTCACGAATTTCAGAGTTCACCAGCGAAAAACGCTTCGCTTCGGCGGTGAGTTTTGCCGCAAACGATTCGGCACCCACGCCCGTAACCACCGCGGTGCCGTGGCCGGCGACCACGATCGAACCCGATAGCAGCGCCAGATCGGTGTGCTTGTCGACGGCGTCTTCTTCGCCCGTGAGGAGCGATTCATCCACCTGCAACCCGGATGCGTTCAGCACCATCGCGTCAGCGGGCACCTGGTCGCCAGAACGCACCTGAATAATGTCGCCGAGCACCAGATCTTCCCGGTCAAGTTCAACGACCTCACCGTCACGAAGCGCACGCGCGTGCGGGGCGTGCAGCACCCGCAGGTTATCGAGCTGACGCTTCGCGGAATATTCCTGCCAGACACCGATGATCGAGTTCGCGATCGCCGAAAACCCGAAAATCGCATCCTGCCAGCGGCCGAGCACCGCCAGCAACGTAAAACATGCCAGCACAATCAGGTTGAACAGCGTGAACACATTGGCCCGCAAAATCGCCCACATTGAGCGGCTCGTGGTGCTGGGCAGCTTGTTGTCACCAAACTCTTGACGAGACTGCTCAATCTCGGCCGAGGTCATCCCGATCTCGGAATCCTGCGGCCGAACCCGAACATTAGTTGGATCGATCGCGACGCTGGTTTTTTCCGTGGTCGCTGTTTTCGGAGTTGTCTGGTTGGCCATTCCTCGAGCCTATCGTCGCTTACGTCGCCAAAAACCGAATCGTCGGGTGGGTTGTGCTGCTTCTGAAGTCGGATTTTTCCCGATACCTTCGGAGGGGGCCACCTGCGCGGCGGCAATCCGCAGCGAGTCGATCCGCTGCACAAGCTCGGTGTCGGCGCCGATCCGCTGCTGAATTTCGTGCAGCACTGCCTGCCGATGTTCGCGGTCGGTTTCGGTGAGTTCAACGACCAGCTGCACCTCAGGGCCCGCGAATCGCGCCTGTGCATCGCCCGGAAGCACGTTGATACTCGTCACCACCGGGTCGATTTCTAGCAGCGGCTGGATGCGCTGCAGCACCTGTGGGTCGACCCAGGGCTCGACATATTCGTGCCCCTGCGCGATCGCCCACACTGCGGGGCGCCGCACCACAAACTCAGTGTCGGGGTTGGCGGCATCGAGGATCAGCACGTCGCTGCCGGCCTCTACCGCAGCCAGCGCTGCCCGCCGCGCATCCACCGGCACGGGCCGGGCATCAGCATCCCAGGCTTTCATTGCCGCAACCGATGAGAACACCGGCACGACCCCGCGACCATCCGGGGCTGCCACGGTCACGATCGACAGATCTGCCGACTTGTCGACGGTCTGTCCCTGTTCGTTGACGCCGGCTTCGCCAAGCTCGGCAACCAGTGGAATCAGCAGCCGCGAATCGCGCAGGGCATCGACGACCGCGCTGCCGGGTGCTTCTCCGGCGCGGAAGGCGCGGAGTGCGGCCAGCAGTTCGGGTGGTGCTTCGCCGCGGTCATCCTGCCAGGGGTTTTCGGTGAAGTTGCGCCCTGCCCAGGGTTGTCCGGCCGAGTCGGTGAGGTGGCCGCGCAGGTGTTCGGGAATTTCGACCATTGTGGTTAGTCGCCCGCGACGTCGAGCGCCTCGCGCAGCGTGAATGCGCCACTGTAGAGCGCCTTACCGATGATTGCGCCTTCGAGGCCCAGCGGCACCAGCTCGCGCAATTCGGCAACGTCATCGAGGCTCGAAACCCCACCGGATGCAATTACGGGGCGGTCGGTGCGTTCCATTACCGATTTCAGCAGCTCGATGTTCGGCCCCTTGAGGGTGCCGTCCTTGTTGACATCGGTGACCACGTAGCGTGAACAGTTGGCTTCTTCGAGGCGTTCGAGCACCGTCCACAGGTCACCGCCTTCACGGGTCCAGCCGCGCGCAGCGAGTGTGGTGCCGCGCACGTCGAGTCCCACCGCAATGAGTTCGCCATAGCGGCTGATCGCCGCGGCAGCCCACTCGGGATTTTCGAGTGCGGCGGTACCGAGGTTGATACGTTTTACCCCCATCTCAACGGCGCGCTCGAGCGATTCGTCATCGCGAATACCGCCCGACAGCTCTACGCTCAGCCGGCCGCGCATGGCGCGAATCACGCGGCGAATCACGGCCCGGTTTTCACCGCGACCGAAGGCGGCGTCGAGGTCGACCAGGTGAATCCACTCTGCTCCCTGCTCGGCCCAGTCGCTGGCAGCGTCAACGGGATCGCCGTATGAGGTTGCGCTGTCGGCTTCCCCCTGAACGAGTCGCACTGCCTTCCCATCGGCAATATCGACCGCGGGGAACAGCGTGAGGGTCGGCGAGGTATTGAATTCGCTCACTTCGTTGACGTCCTTTGAGTCTGGAATGGAGTGGAAATAAACAGGTGTTCTGCGGTGTCATGACAGCATTTACCGCTGCCGCGCGACCGCTGCGGCCGGCTCACAAACGCGCTGCGCAAACGGCCCGCATCGTTCAGCCTAACGAATCGACCCAGTTTCGCAGCAGTGCGATACCTGCCTCACCCGATTTTTCGGGATGGAACTGGGTGGCACTCAGCGGCCCGTTTTCGGCCGCGGCGAGGAAGCGCTCTCCGTAGTTGGCGAAGGTTTTTTTGATGGGCTCGACATACGGCAGCATTTCATCCACCTCAATATCGGTGGCAGCGTAGCTGTGGACGAAATAAAAACGTTCGGTTTCAATGCCCGCAAATAGCCGTGAGTCTGCTGCAACCTCAACCGTGTTCCAGCCCATATGCGGCAGCACGTCTGCTCGCAGACGACGCACCTCGCCATCCCACTGATCAAGGCCCGCCACCCCGCCACCTGGCGCGTTGGGCGCGTGTTCCTGCCACCAGAAGTCGTCGGCGTTTTGCGCGTGTGCGTGCCGCTGCGGATCGGGCGTGATTTCGGGGCGCTCTGCTGACGGCTGTCCCTCCAGCCCGCGCGAAAACATCACCTGCATTCCAACGCAAATACCCAGCACGGGACGCCCGCCCGCCAGTCGTCGGTCGATGATCTGCGGGCCGTCGGCGGCATTGAGCGCCGACATTACTGCCGAAAAACTTCCGACTCCCGGTACGAGCAGCCCGTCAGCGTTCAACGCTCGCTCGCGCGAGCCGGTCAGCTCGACTTGTGCGCCGGCTGCTTCAAGGGCTTTTACCGCCGAGTGCACATTGCCCGAGCCGTAGTCGAAGACGACAACGTCGGGACGGTTTGCCATTAGAGCGCTCCCTTGGTTGAGGGCACGCCGTCGACTTCGGGGTCGAGACGTTTGGCGGCGCGGAATGCGCGCGCGAAAGCTTTAAATTCGGCCTCGGCGATGTGGTGCGGGTCGCGTCCTGCGACCACGTTGAGGTGCACGGTGAGCCCGGCGTGGAAGCTGATCGCTTCAAACACGTGGCGCACCATCGAGCCGGTGAAGTGCCCGCCGATGCGGTGGAATTCGAACCCTTCGGGCTCTCCCCCGTGTACCAGGAACGGGCGACCGGAAATATCCACCACGCACTGCGCGAGCGCTTCGTCGAGTGGCACCAGCGCGTCGCCGTATCGCGCGATGCCGTGCTTGTCACCGAGTGCCACGCGGATGGCTTGGCCCAGCACGATGGCGGTGTCTTCGATGGTGTGGTGTTCATCAATGTGCACGTCACCGACCGCTTTTACGGTGAGGTCGCTGAGCGAGTGTTTTGCAAACGCGGTCAGCATGTGGTCGTAGAACGGCACCCCGGTGTCGATGTCGCTTTTGCCGGTGCCGTCAAGATTGATGGTCAATTGGATGCGCGACTCGCTGGTTTCGCGGCTCATCGTTGCCTGACGCGTGGTGGTCATGGTTCCTCCGGGGGTGCGGCGCGGCTCACTCTGTTCCGCGCGATGGTGTGTGGTGGGGTCGCCGATTATGGCAACCCAAAAATTGCGGCCTAGGCGCCAGCCGTTTCGCTGCTGGCTGTCTCGGTGCTGGCAGTCTCGGTGCCGGCGCGCAGTTCGGGATGCTCGCGCACAATTTCGGCGAGCGCGTCAAGGAACTGCGTGGTTTCGGCTTCGGTGCCGGCGGTGACTCGCAGGCTGCCGGGAAGGCCGTTGTTGCGAATCAGGATCGAGCGTCGATAAAACTCTTCAAACATTGCCTGCGGGTCGGTAATCCCGTGGAAGGTGACGAAGTTTGCGCTCGATCGATACACGGGGAAGCCGAGCTTGGGAATTTCGGTGAGCAGTCGGTCGCGCTGCACGCGAATCGCGTCGACCTGGCCGAGCATGATGTCAGTGCAGTCGAGCGCGCCGATTGCGGCTGCCTGCGTGATTGCCGACAGGTGGTAGGGCAGACGCACCAGTCGCAGCGCGTCGCACAGTGCGGGGTCGGCAGCGAGATAGCCGAGTCGAGCGCCGGCGTAGGCAAATGCTTTTGACATCGTGCGACTGACCACCAGGCGCTCACGGCCTGGCAGCAGCTCGAGCGCCGACGGGGTGCCATCAGGTTGGAACTCGGCGTAGGCCTCGTCGACGATGACGATTCCATGCGTTTGTTCGTAGGCGGCCTTGATGATCTCGAGGTCGACCGGGGTGCCCGTGGGGTTGTTTGGGGCGCAAAAGATCACCACATCGGGCCGATGTGTTTCGATGGCTGCCACTGCTGTTGCGGCGCTGAGCTCGTAGTCAGCGTCGCGTTCGGCGGCGATCCACTCACTTCCCACACCCGCGGTGAGCAGCGGATACATCGAGTAGGTGGGCGCAAACCCCATCACCGAGCGTCCCGGGCCCGCGAAGGTTTGCAGCAGGTGCTGCAGCACCTCGTTCGATCCGTTTGCCGCCCAAATTTGATCGGCGCTGAGCCCGTGCCCGAGGTACTCGGCGAGTTTTTTGCGCAGCTCCACAAATTCGCGGTCGGGGTACCGGTTGAGCCCGGGTAGTGCGGCGCGCACCCGGTCCAGCACCCGCTCGACAACCTCGGCTGGCACGTCATACGGGTTTTCGTTCACATTGATCGAAACACGCACGGGTTCCTGCGGCGCCCCGTATGCGGTGCGGCCACGCAGGTCGTCTCGAATGGGAAGGTCGTCGATTACAGTCACCACTCCATTCTAGGTCGAGGCCGCAGAGCCGGGCGCCGCAGCGTTCCGCCGCGTCGGCGCCCACCATGGCTCACCGGGCTGGCGCCAGCTGAGATGGGGTCGTCGCTAGCTGAAGTTGGGCAGCGCCAGCTGCTGCCCAGCCTGCACGTTGGCGCTCGTCAGGTTGTTCAGCCGCATGATCTCGTGCACCACATCGCGCACATCACGATCGCCACCGATCTGTTCGGCGATCGTCCACAGCGTCTCGCCGCCCGTCACGGTGTGGGTGTTGAACTGTTCATACACGGCCGCATCCTGCCGTTCATGTCCGGCCATCGCGGTGGGGATCTGTGCAATACCGGCACCGACACCCAGCGCAGCGGGGATGAGCAGCGCCCCGGCCAATGCTCGACGCCCACGTGCAGTCAAGCGCAGCCGAGCACCCCGGTTTACCCGTTGAGGCAGTGCGTTGATCGTCATGGTGGTTCCTTCTCGGTTGAGCGGATCGCGTGCATTCGCACGCTTTCGAACATTTGTTCCAAACATACATTCGAACAGTGTCGATTTCAAGCAGATGTTCGAATGTTTTTCGACAACACGCTCGAAAATGTGTTTGAGAACAGTGCTGGCCTCGACTAGCGTCAAAACCAACACGAACCACCAGACCATGAGCCTCCGACATTTTCGGCGCCCCGGCCGAGCTCAACAGGTCGAAGCCCGAGGAGCCACCGTGCCATCAGCCCGCAAACCCCTCACCGAAGTGCAGGAACGCATCCTGTCGTTCATCGCTGAACACCTGCATCGAAACGGCTTCGCACCCTCAATGCGCGAGATCGGTGACGCCATCGGCATGACCTCATCGTCTTCGGTGTCGTATCAGCTCGACCGGCTCGAAAAACTCGGCTACCTGCGCCGCAATACCAACCGGGCTCGCACCATCGAGCTGCTCATCGACATCAACGAATCCGACTCCGCGAGCGCTCCGGATATTTCAGCAACCGCCGTGGTGCCACTGGTGGGAAGTATTGCCGCGGGCATCCCGATCACGGCCGAGCAACAGGTCGAAGAATATTTGCCACTCCCCCGCAGCCTCGTCGGTGAGGGTGACCTGTTTTTGCTGAACGTTGTGGGTGACTCGATGATTGACGCGGCAATTTGCGATGGCGACTGGGTGGTTGTGCGCCAGCAGCGCACCGCGGCCAATGGCGAAATTGTTGCCGCGATGATCGACGGGGAGGCCACCGTGAAGACTTTTAAACAGCGTGACGGGCACACCTGGCTGCTCCCCCGTAACAGCGCGTTCGAACCAATTCTGGGCGATCACGCCGAGGTGCTCGGCAAAGTTGTTGCGGTGCTGCGGTCGGTCTAGGCCGTCACCGCCGCATCCCTACTGCGAATCGTTGCGCGGTAGGTCGAGCACCCGTTCGGCTGGTGCATCCTCACTGCGGCGCGGCCGCTGTTTGAGCGTCGGGCGCTCACGCTCGGGCGCGTGCCTACCGTCGACTCGGTAGGGCTCAACCAACCCCAGCTGATCGGGATGCACGCGCGCCACCAGGTGCGTGCCGTCGGCCTCGTAACGTTCGGAGAGCACGCCACCGCGCTCGTGCAGCATCGACACGAGATCGCCGCGATCAAACGGCACCACGAGTTCGACATCAACATCGTGGTTTGGCAGCATCTCGGCGATGCGCTCGAGTAGCTCGTCGACTCCCTCACCGGTGCGTGCCGAAACAAACACGCAATTTGATTCCAGACCGCGCAATTCGATGCGCTTGGCATCGTCAATCAGATCGCATTTGTTGAACGCGATGATTTCGGGAATATCCCGGCTGTCGATCTCACCAATCACCTCACGCACGGTCTGAATCTGACCGGCGGGGTCGGGATGCGCCGCATCCACTACGTGCACGATGAGATCCGAGTCGGCAACCTCCTCGAGCGTCGACCGGAATGCCTCAACCAGCTGGTGTGGCAGATTTCGCACAAAACCAACCGTGTCAGCCATTGTGTAGGGGCGACCGTCGGGGGTGGCGCAGCGCCGCACGGTGGCATCCAGCGTGGCGAACAGCTGGTTTTCAACCAGCACCCCGGCCCGGGTGATGCGGTTGAGCAGCGATGATTTGCCGGCGTTGGTGTAACCGGCAATCGATACCGCCGGCAACATATTGCGGGCACGGCGAGCGCGTTTCGTGTCGCGAGCCGTTTTCATGTGGGCGATCTCGCGGCGCAGCTTCGCCATCCGAATGTGGATGCGGCGACGGTCAAGTTCGAGCTTGGTTTCACCCGGACCGCGCGAGCCCATACCGGCACCACCGGACACCTGACCACCGGCCTGTCGCGACATCGACTGACCCCAACCGCGCAGTCGCGGCAGCAGGTATTCGAGCTGCGCGAGTTCGACCTGCGCCTTACCCTCACGGCTTTTTGCGTGCTGGCTAAAAATATCGAGGATCACCGCAGTGCGATCGATCACCTTCACCTTGACGGCGTCCTCGAGCGCACGCCGCTGGCTGGGCGCCAATTCGGTATCGGCAACAACGGTGTCGGCGCCGGTGGCGACAACAATGTCGCGCAGCTCTTCGGTTTTGCCGCGACCAAGATAGGTGGCAGGGTCGGGATGCGGCCGCCGCTGCAAGACGCCATCGAGCACCACCGCGCCGGCGGTTTCACACAGTGCAGCAAGTTCCTGCATCGAATTTTCGGCATCCCGCTGACTTCCGGCCGAATAGACGCCGATGAGCACCACCTTTTCGAGCCGCACCTGGCGATATTCGACCTCGGTGACGTCTTCGAGCTCGGTCGATAAGCCATCGACCCGCTGCAGCGACTGACGTGCCTCGCGGTCGAGTTGCAGACCGTCAATATCGTCATTGTGAACCGTATCGGCATCATCCATGAGTGCCTCGGCAGCACGAAATACCGCGGTGTGGTCGCGGTTGGTTTCACTGCGAGACAGGATGCGGTCGATCACGCTATCGGCGTCGTTGCCAGCGAGTCGGTCAGATGCGTCAAGATTCATATTCTGATCAAGTCTACGCGGCTGCGGCAAGCGGGTACTGTCATTGCTATGACCTCGCACTATTTTGATGCCGACCCCGACACCGATGAGCGTCGCCGCGAAATCGAGGTGGAGTTGCGCGGCACACCAGTGCGGGTAAGCACTGCAGCATCGGTGTTCAGTGGCGACCGGCTCGACAAAGCCACGAACATCCTGCTGCACGAGGTGCCCAACCCCCCGCTGCAAGGCAATGCGCTCGATCTGGGTTGCGGTTGGGGCCCTATCGCGCTGTCGCTCGCGCTGGCATCGCCCGAACTCGAGGTCTGGGCGCTGGATGTGAACGCACGCGCGCTCGAGCTGACCGCCGAAAACGCTGCACGCCACAATCTCGAGCGGGTGCGTGCGGTCACTGCCGATGAAATTCCCGATGGCGTGATGTTTGATGTGATCTGGTCAAACCCGCCGATCCGCATCGGCAAACAGGCACTGGATGAACTCATGCTCACCTGGAACCGGCGGCTGTCACCGGGAGGTGTCGGTTGGTATGTGGTCGGTAAAAACCTCGGCGCCGATTCGCTGCAGCGACGGCTGGCGGATGCGCTGGGTGACGGTTTTGACGTCTCCCGCGCATCCACCAGCGGCGGTTTTCGGGTGCTGCGAGTGGAGCGGCTGGGCTAGCTCGGCCAGCTCAGCCGCACTCGGCGCGTCCCAACTAACCGGCCATCGTCTTAACGATATCGGTCGTCGATTCGCCCGATCGACGCAGCACAATCGCGACAATTGCGAGTGCCGCGAGGGTGAGCACGATCATCACTGTCGACATCGCGGCAAGTTCTGGCCGCATCCCGGTTTTGAGGGTCGACAGGATGTACACCGGCCACGGGGTCGATCCCGACACCTGCACGAACGATGAAATCACCGTGTTGTCGAGCGAGAGCGTGAACGCAAGCAGCCCGCCCGAAAGCACCGCGGGCATTGCCAGCGGCAGCGTCACGCGACGGAACACCACCGCCGGCGGCGCAAACAGGTCGGCGGCGGCTTCTTCAAGCCGTTCATCCAGGCCGGCAAATCGCGCCCGCACAATGAACGTCACCACCGCGGTGGCGAACAGCGAATTACCGATCACCAGACGAACGATGCCGTTATTAAAAATCCCGAGGTGCAGATCTTGCCCGAGCGTGACCAGCCACGGTAGCAGCGACACCGCATCCACAATTTCTGGGGTGACGGTCACAAGGCCCAGACCGAGCACCAGCCAGGGCGCCCATTTACCGCCGCGTCGCGCGAGCGCCAACCCTGCGAGCGTGCCGAGCAGCGTGGCCAGCAGCGCCGACCAGGCCGCGCTTTGCAGTGTCACCACCACTGAACTCGTGATCCGTTCGTTCGCGAAGGCCGACTCGTAAGCGCCGAAACCGGGCTCGGTGAATGACACCAGCAGGCGCCCCTGATTAAACGAGTAGATGACGATAACGACGATGGGCAGGAACAGGAAGATAAAAATCAGCACCGCCCAAATATTGAGCAGCCGCGTGCTTCCCGATGTGCGGTTCATGAGTTCATCTCCTCAATCGAAACGCGCCAGCGGCGCTGGAATGGCAGTGCGATCAATTTGGTGAGCAGCCAGATTCCGGCGGCCAAGAGCAGGACGACAACGACCAGCAGCACGGCCATGGCCGAGCCGAGCGCCCAGTTTTGGGCAGTTTGGAACTGGCTGGCGACCAGCTGACCGATCATCGAGCCCTGCGCACCGCCCAGCACTGTCGGGGTGATGTAGTCACCCATGAGCGGAATAAACACCAGCAGGATGGCCACCAGGATGCCCGGCCAGGCAATCGGGAGCGTCACACGGGTGAAGGTTGCCACGCGGCCGGCACCAAGATCAGCGCTTGCTTCGCGCAGATTACCGGCCACTCGATCGAAGGCCACATACAGCGGCAGGATCATCATGGGCAAATAGTTGTAGACCACACCGATCAACACGGCTTCTCGAGTGTTGAGCAGCCCCAGCGGCTCGGCCCGCAGCCCCGCGCCCATAAGCCACTGCGAAAGCCATCCCTCGGGTGCCAGGATGATTTGCCAACCGATCGTGCGCACCAGCAGGTTGGTCCAAAACGGCACCAGCACCAGTGCGAGATAGAGCCCGCGCCGTTTTGGATTGGCCTTTGTGGCGAGCCAGTAGGCGAATGGCATAGCCACTGCCAGGCACAGGAAAGTACCTACCAGGCCAATCCAGATGCTGTTGAGCAAGATCCCGAGGTTCGACCCGGTGAGCGCCTCCAAATACCGCTGGAAGGTGAAAACCTCGTTTGAGTGAGTCTCAAAAATATCGGGCTTTTCACCGAAGCTGTAGAACAGCACCAGCGATACCGGGATGAAAAAGAACACGAGCAGCCAACCGGCGGCGGGAAGCGCGAGCAGTCCACCACGTTGGCGGCGCTTGGTTACAGTTGCTGTCGAGGTCAATTTGCTGCCCTCCCCTTCACTGCGTTCCAAATATCAACGAAGCGCTGCTGGCTCTCGGTGAGCAGCATGACCTTGAAACTCTCCACCTGGTCGGCGTCGAAAAAGACCATTTCGGGTAGCTCCATCCCCTCTTGTTCGGCGCGCTCCCGCAGGCCCTGAACGCCCACATCCGAACCGATGTAGTCGACTTCGCGATAGGCAACGTCGGGCTCAAGAACAAAATTGAGGAAGGCGTGAGCAGCTTTGGGGTGCTGGGCACCGGCGGCGATGCACCAGTTATCCATCCACAGCTCACTGTGCGGCGCGCCGACCACCCAACGCCAACGCTCAGGGTCGGGCGATTCGAGAATTCCCAGCCGCGCGTCGCTATTCCAGCTCTGGAAAAGCCACTGCGTTCCCTGCGGAATCGCACCCGAGCCCGGATAGGAATCGAAGGCCGAAATATGCGGGGCGAGCTTATTGACGAGGAAGTCTTCAGCCTCATCAAAATGCGCAGCATTGTCGTCGTTGGTGCTGTATTTGTTCGCCCAAAAATAGGTACCCACCAGGCTCTGCGGGTCGTCAATCATTGACACCTTGCCCGATGCTTCATTCATCGCGCAGTCAAAAAAGTCGTTCCAATCTTTCAACTCGCGCTTGATTTTGGTGGTGTCGTACACGAACCCGGTGGTGCCCCACGATTTCAAAATCGAATATTTGTTTTCGGGGTCCCAGGGCTGGCTCATGAGCTCGGGCAACACATGTTTCATATTCGGGATGAGCGAATGGTCGAGCGGTTCGATGAGCCCGTGTTCGGCCATCGCACCGATATAACCGCCCGTGGGCACCACAATGTCGTAGCCGCTGGTGCCCCGAGCCCCGACGAGCTTTGAAATAAGCTCTTCGTTCGAGCCAAAAGCGTCGATGATGAAATTGGTGTTGAAAGTATCGCGAAACTCATCGAGCACCTCCGGGTCGTCATATTCGCCCCAGGTGTACATCAAGAGCTTGTCTTCAATGGGCTCACCGTCAACGCCGGCTCGGGTTTCGCGTGCCGGCCCGGCGCAGGCCGCCAGCGCACCCGATGCGGCAAAAGCACCGAACGTGGCGAGAAACGATCGGCGGGTGAGATCGGCGCGGATGCGTGGCGCCGAGACGGCGTTTGCGAGGATGCGAATGGGTTGGCGCTCTGTCATCGTCCCGTTCCCATCGCCGCGATCGTCTGGGTGGAGAGGTTGGCGTCGATCTGCCCGCGCACCTTCTCGAGGTCGGGATCGGCCGCAAAAATACGCACGTGTTCGGGTTCCCAGCTCAGCCGCACCCGGTCGCCGAGTTCGAGATCGCCCCGTGCTGCCACCGGTTGCCGTGCGAGCACGGTGCTGCCGTCGTTTGCCTGGAAGAGGTACTGCATCGTCTCGCCCTGGTGGGCAAAACCGCTGACGCTGGCTTCGAGGGTGTTCACCGCGGCAGGTTCGCCGGTGGAGCGGGCGAACCTCACGAATTCGGGACGAACGGCGCCACGCACTTCGACACCCGGCTTGAGGTCGCCCGCTGCCGAGGGCTGGCTGGCTGCGAGCCGCACGAGCCCCGAGGTCATTTCTGTGGCCGAGTCGAGCGTGCCGTCAAAGAAGTTTTGTTGCCCCACGAATGCGGCCACATAGGCGCTTGCGGGACGGTCATAAATGTCTTGGCTGGTGCCGAGCTGCTCGATGTTGCCGGCGCGCATAATGGCGATGCGGTCGCTCATTGAGAGGGCTTCGGCCTGGTCGTGGGTGACGAACACGAAGGTGGTGCCGAGCCGGCGCTGCAGCAGCTTCAGCTCGAGCTGCATTTCTTCGCGCAGCTTGCGGTCGAGGGCACCGAGGGGTTCGTCGAGCAGCAGCACCGCCGGGCGGTTGACGAGCGCTCGTGCCACCGCAACGCGCTGCTGCTGCCCGCCCGAGAGCATGGTGGGTTTGCGGTCGGCGAACTTGCGCATCTGCACCATGTCGAGCGCTTCGGACACCCGCTCGGCAATTTCTGCCCGCGGGGTCTTGCGCTGCTGCAAACCGAACGCGACGTTTTCAGCGACCGAGAGGTGCGGAAAAAGCGCGTACTGCTGAAAAACGGTGTTGACCTCGCGCTTGTGCGGCGGCACGCCAACCACATTGCGCCCGCCGAGCTCGATGCTTCCCGAATCGGGATGCTCAAATCCGGCAATCATGCGCAGGGTCGTGGTTTTTCCGCATCCCGATGGGCCGAGAAGGGATAAAAACTCGCCCGCTTCAATATCGAGCGAAATATTGTCAACCGCGACGTGGTCGCCGTAGACCTTGGTGATTGACTCGAGCCGAACGGCGATATCACCGTTTGGTTGCTGGTTGTCTCCTGCGGTACGCATCGTCGGTACCCCCTCCTACACCGTCGTAAGAACTGCTGAGTTTCAGCAAGGTGTAGTCACTATACCAACTAGACGGTATATGTCGACGGGATGCGGCCGCTCTGCATCGATCGGCAAGCTCGGTCAGTTGCCGGTTACTCGCAGCACTCCCCCGTAAACATGCGCCTCGCACTGCCTGTCACGCTCACCGTCTCGCCCTGCTCGGTGAGTTCAATCGACACACCATTGGTGCCAAAATTGCCGCGCACCTCCCACTGCCGCGGCGCACCACTGCCTGCCCAGTAGCGCACCGCGAGCGCCGCTGCACCCGCCGCCACCGCACCGCCGGGCACTTCGCCAAGCATCCGGTCATACACGCGCGCCGCCAGGCAGCCTCGCCCGGCCTGGATGAGCGGATCGCCGGGCACCACAAACACCACGGTCGCATCATCAAAGGGGGCCGGATCAAGCTCGGGCCGGTCGCGCAAATCAAGCTGGTCTAGTTCTTCGGCGCTCGAAAGCGCCACCACCACATGCGGTGTGCACAGCTCAACGCCGAGCCCGGGGCGCGGCACATCGAGCCGCGTTGCTGCAACGAGTGGCTCGCCGCCAGCCAACCGCCAGCGACCGAGCGCAACCCGGGTTTGGTCACCGCTGCGGGTGATTTCGAGCTCGCCGGCACGGGATGAAATCACTGTCGGAACATCGTTGTTTGCGGCCAGGCGTTCGACGGCGGCAATCACCTCATCCCCGCGCAGCTCGGCCACCGTGCCGTCGGCATTGCGCGCATCGACGAGCCATTGCGGGGCGTCGCCGTGCAGCGGCTCGGTTTTTGACAGCCGCACAAGGCCCGTCGCGCCAATGCCCCGATGCCGGTCGCAGATCGCGGCGATCTGTTCGGAGTCAAGTTCCAGTTCGTACCGCTCATCGAGCACAACAACGTAGTCGTTGCCGTTCGATTCGATTTTGGTGAATGGCCGGGGCAGGATCATGCCCTCAATCATCCCAGAGTCGTGCTTGTCGCGCGCTGGCGATAACGGTCGCGCCAGTTATTCGTGGGGCCCATCGCCGGCCGCAAACCCAGCAAACTCGACCACCCGCTGCGCACCCCACGCATCGCCTGCCGGAAGCCGCAGCGCGCTCTCATAGCGCCGGAACCACGACACCTGCCGGCGAGCATATTTGCGGGTCAACAGCTGTGATTCGGCAATCGCCTCTGCCTCGGTGAGTTCGCCCCGCAGCTGCCGTGCCGCCTGGGCATAGCCGATCGCTTTGCCCGCGGTCGAGCTTGCAACGAGCCCCGCATCCAGCAGCCGCTGAGTTTCGTCAAGCAGCCCCGCACGCCACATTTCCACCACGCGCGCGTCCAGTGCCGCAACGAGTTCGGCACGGTCGCGTTCAACCAGCACGACGCTCGTTGGCCGCCACCAATTGTCCTGTTCGGGGAGCTGCGCCGAAAATTTTTCGCCGGTGATGCGAATCACTTCGAGCGCGCGGATGACCCGGCGGGCATTGCGCGGGTCGATACGCTCGGCAGCCTCGGGGTCAAACTCCGCCAACCGCCGGTAGAGCATCCCCGGCCCCCACTGCTCAAGTTCACGCTCAAGATCGGCCCGCACCTGCGGGTCACGCGCCGGGAAGTTCAGCTCAAACACCACCGCGGCAATATACAGCCCCGATCCACCAACCAAAATCGGCACCGCACCGCGGCCGATAATTTCGTCAATACGGGCGCGCGCCTCGCGCTGATACCAGGCCACCGTCGACGGCTCGGTAACGTCAAGCACGTCAAACAGGTGATGCGGGATGCCTCGCCGCTGCGCAGCCGGCAGCTTCGCGGTGCCAATATCCATACCGCGATACAGTTGCATCGCATCCGCGTTGACGATCTCGGCGGGCCGACCAAGCGCTTGCAACCGCTCGGCAACATCGAGCGAGAGCGCGGTTTTGCCGGTGCCAGTGGCACCGCCAATAACAATCAATTCACTGGTCACGGCCGACCGGGTGCCCCAATTCGCAGCGTTGGCAAGCCGAGGTTTACCGCGCGTCCGCCTGTTTCGCCGCCACCCGAGGTGCCGCACGATTCTGCCTGAGCCGCATCCCACGCATCCCCGGCGCGGGTGCGAATGACCGGCACCGTCTCGGCGCCGTCAGCGACCAGATAGCTCGGGGCGCCGCGGGTGATTTCCACCTCGACAAAATCGCCGGGGCGAGGGGTTTCATTGCCCTCGGGGAGCGAAAAGTGCACCAGGCGCCCGTCTTCGGCTCGGCCGGTGAGCCGGTGCGTGGCGTCATCTTTTTTGCCCTCGTCCACCGATACCAGCAGCTTTTGCCGAGTGCCGACAAGTGCTTCATTTTCTTCGAGCGAGATGCGGTGCTGCAGCTCAACCAGTCGGTCGAAGCGCTCCTGCACCACTTCTTTCGGCACCTGATTTGGCATCGTCGCTGCCGGGGTGCCCTCACGGATCGAATACTGGAAGGTGAACGCGTTCGAGAACCGAGACTGCTCAACCACCCGCATCGTGTCGGCAAAATCTTCTTCGGTCTCGCCCGGGAAACCAACGATGATGTCGGTGGTGATAGCCGCGTGCGGCATTTTTTCGCGCACCCGCTCGAGAATCCCGAGGAACTTTTTTGAACGATACGAGCGGCGCATCTCGCGCAGGATGCGGTCGGAACCCGATTGCAGCGGCATATGTAGCTGCGGCATCACGTTCGGGGTTTCGGCCATTGCATCAATCACGTCATCGGTAAAGGCGGCCGGATGCGGGCTCGTGAACCGCACCCGCTCGAGACCCTCGATTTCGCCGCAGGCGCGCAGCAGCTTGCTGAATGCCTGCCGGTCACCAAACTCGACACCGTACGAGTTGACGTTCTGCCCCAGCAGCGTCACCTCGATAGCGCCCTGATCGACCAGCGCCTGCACTTCGGCGAGGATGTCGCCGGGGCGGCGGTCTTTTTCTTTGCCGCGCAGTGATGGCACGATGCAAAACGTGCAGGTGTTATTGCAGCCAACCGAAATCGACACCCACCCCGAATAGGTGCTGTCGCGCTTGGTGGGCAGCGTCGAGGGGAAGGTTTCGAGCGACTCCAGCAGCTCAACCGCGGCCTCGCCATTGTGGCGGGCGCGCTCGAGCAGCACCGGCAGCGACCCCATATTGTGGGTGCCGAACACCACATCCACCTGCGGGGCGCGGCGCACAATTTCATCCTGATGCATCTGCGCCAGACAGCCGCCCACCGCGATCTGCATACCGGGGTGCTCGCGTTTCACGGCGGCGAGCTGACCGAGGTTGCCGTAGAGCCGGTTGGCCGCGTTTTCGCGCACCGCGCAGGTGTTGATGACGATCACATCGGCGGTGTCCGGCTCACCCTGCGCGTAACCGGCGGCGAGCAGCGAGCCGGTCATCCGCTCAGAGTCGTGCACGTTCATCTGGCAGCCGAGGGTGCGGACATAAAACGTGCGCTGGCTGCCATCCTCATTCCGGGATGCCGGCGACGGCGCAATAGTCGTGGGGCTTTCGGTCATAGTGTGGCTAGTCTACGGCGCGGGATGCGGGCACCGCATCCGTCTCGGGGCACTATTGCCGCGCCGGGCCGCGTCGGATGTGACTACGGGCGTGCTCGACCGCATCCTCAATACTGTCGAAAACATGCTTGTCGCTCCGCAGGGCACCGAGCACACCGTACGCATCCGCCACTTTTCGATGCTCGGGCTGGAGCCCTTTGAGTAGCACCGTCACGCCACGATGCTCAAATGTTTCGATTACTTCCACGAGCGTGTTCGCACCGCTCGAATCGAGCCCCGATAGGCGCGAAAGCCGGATGATGACCACTTCGATGCCGCTGAAGCTGTCGAATTCGCGGCGCAGCCGCTCGGCAGCACCAAAAAACATGGCACCATCAATGCGCACCAGCGCAATTCGTTCGTCTCCGGGCTGCTGTTCGCCGGGCAAATCTTCACGACGAACACCCGCCTGATCTGCCACCTGCTTGAGGGCAATCACGGCGGCAACCACGAGGCCGATTTCGATCGCAATAATGAGGTCAAACGCAACGGTAATCAGCGCGGTGATCGCAAACACCAGCAGATCCGTCCGCGGTGCCTGCGCCAGGGCCCGGAAGGTGGTCGGGGCGACCATGCGGGTGGCGGTGGCCATCAGCACCCCGGCGAGCGCGGCAAGTGGGATGTGCGCCACGAGCGACGAGCCAAAATAGATCACCACCAGCAGCAACAGGCCGTGCAATATTGCACTGACGCGGGTACGGGCACCGCTGCGCACATTCACCGCGGTGCGCGCGATAGCACCGGTTGCCGGCATTCCGCCAAAGAGCCCCGAAGCGATCGAGGCGAGCCCCTGCCCGCTGAGTTCGCGGTCGGGTGCATAGGGGCCGGTGTCGGCCATACGGGATGCAACTCGCGCCGACAGCAGCGATTCAATCGCTGCCAAAATCGCGATTCCCACCGCGGGCGCGGCCAGATCACCGAGCATCGCGAGATCGAATGCGGGGAGCTGCGGCGCCGGAAGCGCGGTGGGAAGCGCACCGATTGTTGGCACCTGCATCCCCGTAACCACCACAACAACGGTGGCAACAATCACCCCGATGAGGCTGCCGGGGATCATTGGATGGATTTTGGGCAACAGCAGGATGAGCGCCCACACTCCCGCCACAATGCCGAGGGTTTGCGCCGCTACCGACCAGTCGGCATCCCCGAATGCGGCGACTGCCGCAACCGCCGGGTTCAACCCGACCTCGGCCGTGGTGCCGAGCGCCATCGGCACCTGCTGCAAAAAGATGATCATGGCGATACCGAGCGTGAATCCCTCGACCACGGTCCAGGGAATCAGCGAAACCGCGCGCCCGAGGCCGCTCAGTGCCATCACAACGAGCATGACCCCGGCGATGATTGCCAAAAGCGGCACCGAACCGGCACCGTGAACGGCAACCACCGGCGCCAAAATCACCGCCATCGCTCCGGTTGGGCCAGACACCTGCACATTCGAGCCACCAAAAATTGCGGCCACGATACCCGCCACCACCGCGGTCACAAGTCCCGCCGCGGCCGATACCCCCGATGAGATGCCGAATGCCAGCGCCAGTGGTAGCGCCACGATGGCGACGGTCACACCGGCGGTGATATCGACCCGCCAGCTCAAGCGCAATTCAGAGTAGTCACTCGCCGATGGCAACAATCGTGCCAGGCTGTTGGCCCGCGGCACCGATGTGTTCGAGGGGGTCGACAATGTAGAGATTCCTTCGCTGCTTGTCGCGATGCAGCTGCGGCACCGCGACCCGGTTCGGCTGCAACTCATAGTAGCCAGCGCTGGCGGCACGGCTGCGCCGCGTGCTGCGACATCGGTGCGGTTCGTCGGTAGGATTTCGAGCGGTAGTTTGCTTATTTCCCAACTGCATTTTGAGAGGAAAAACGTGGCCGAGCAGCAGAGCAATAAAAAGATTGTGCGCGCTCCGAAGCGCGAACGCAGCGCTGCGGATGGTGGCGCCGATAAGCCGACTTGGCGGGCAACCGACGAGGCCAAGCGCTGGGCACGCAATCTGCGCATCTGGGCGATTGTGTGCTGGGTGATTGCGATTGGCCTCGAAGCCTTCGCGATCTTCGGCCTGTTGAACTCGAACTCTCGCGCCCACATCGGTGTGGCCTTTGGTTGGGATACGGGAGACGAAGGGTTCCCCGGCTGGGCGCTCGTGTTTTTGATCGTGCTGGTAGTGGCAATCGGCGCGCTCGCGGTGACGGGCTCGCTGCTGTGGAAGCGTGCCAACCGACTTGATCCGGCCTCAAAGCGCGACCCGGTGCGGTTCTTCATTCAAAACCAGCTCGGCGCCATCATCACGGTGGTCGCGTTTTTGCCCCTGGTCGTACTCGTGTTCTTGAACAAAGACATGGACCAGAAACAAAAGAGCATCGCGGGCGTGATCGGTGTGGTCGTTATGGCAATTGCGGTACTGATTGGCATCGACTGGAATCCGCCGTCGATCGAACAGCGCACTGCCGAGGCACAGTGGGATCAGCAGCGCGTCATCGCGATGACCGGCAAGGACGAGGTGTACTGGGTCGAGGGTGGCGAGGTGTACCACCTGTGCGCTGAGGTGTCGCCGTTGCAAAAAACTTCGACGGCGGAAGAAATCGTGGTCGGTACGGTGCAGGATGCAATCGATGCCGGTAAGTCGCGGCTCACCAAACAGGTGCAGATGGAGATCAACCAGTGCGGCCTCCCGCAGCCCGATGATGTGTATCTCGACTGGGAGCCACCGGCAAACGTTGAAGAGCTCATCAACGACGGGGTCGATTCGACCGAGCCGGCACCGACCGTGCCGGCGACCTAGGCAGACCGAGCCGGCGCCGACAGTGCCGGCGACCTAGGCAGTTCTGGCACGCGGGCTGTGAGACCGCGGCGTGATTAGCGATCGGGGCACTGCGACAGCGGTGCCCCGATCGCTTTTTGGATGCGACCGGCCGCACGTGTTCGCAACATTCAGTTTCGTAACATTCGTTACATGCTTGACGAGATCAAGTATCTACGTAATGCTTGATTCACCCAATGACGGGCAATCGACCACCAGCATCGGAGACGATATGTCAGCAACGACGCCGACAGCATCCACGGCAGAACAGCCCAAGCGACCGCTCAAGACGTGGGAAGTCGCAGCCATCTCAATCGGGTTCATGGGCCCGGTTATGGCAATGTCACTCAACGGAATTGGTGTTGCCGGTCTCGTCGGCAAGGCCGTTCCCTTCACTTTCCTGGTTTCGTTCATCGGAACGTTCCTGGTTGCCTACGGATTCATCCGGCTCACCCGATATTTCACACACGCCGGTTCGGTCTACGCGCTGGCGGGCTCAACTCTCGGCCCGCGCGCCGGATTTTTCGGCGGCTTCGCACTGCTTGGTACCTACCTGCTGTTCGCGGCATGTATTGCCGGCGCCTGCTCGGTGTTTTTCGAAGCGATGATGGCCGAACTCGGAGTCGAACTGCCCCCGATGCTCTGGATCGCAGTGCCCGCCGTGGTGGCAGTGGCCGCCCTCGCACTCAACCTGCGTGAATCAGCAGTCACCGCGCGCACGCTGCTCGCCATCGGTTTCCTGGGCATCGCCGCCATGGTGGTGCTGTCGATCGTCATCCTGTTCCGCGTCGGCTCCGGTGACGCCCCTGTCTCAACCGGTATCGACTGGTCGGTATTCACACCGGATGGCGCCCCAATTAGCGCCGTTATGACCGCAGCCGTTTTCGCGTTCCTTTCGTGGGCGGGATTTGAGTCGGGAACCGCGCTCGGTGAAGAAGCCGAAAATCCCCGCCGTGTCGTGCCGCGAGCGCTCACGCTGGCGGTGTTCATCGGCGGTCTCGTCTACGTCTTCGTTATGTTTGCGCAAACCATCGGGTTCGGCACCGACGAAGCCGGAGTCTCCGCTTTTGCCAACTCGGCCTCCACACTCACGCAGCTGTCATCGACCTACATTGGCAAGTGGTTCTCGGTGCTCATCTCGATCATCGCGTTCCTGGTCGCTTTCGCCTCATTCCTGAGCTCAACGGTTGCCGCATCGCGACTGCTGTTCGCCCTGGCACGCGACGGGTTCGGCCCCAAATCATTTGCCCACCGCAACCCCAAGACCGCGGTGCCAACCGTCGCGGTAATTTTCACGGTCATCCTCACCGCGCTGATGACCATCGTGCTCGGCCTGTTCGGTGCCACCAGCGTCGACGCCTACTACTGGTACGCAACAATCGCGACACTGTGCATGATCATCGCCTACGGCATGACCTCAATCGGTGTGATCGGCTACTCGCTGCGTCAGGGCTCCCCCATCCCCAAGTGGGAAATCGTGGTGCCCGTGCTCGGCCTGGCATTCCTCGTCTGGGTCTACGTCGTCCAGGTCGCTGGTCAGGAAGCACCGTACACCTACTTCCCCTGGATCGCCGCTGCCTGGTGTCTCATCGGGCTGATCGCGGTGCTATCAAAACCAGCACTGGCACAGCGCATCGGCGCGCGACTGACCGAACAAGATCCGCTCATCGACGAGCCGGCAAACTCGTAACCACCAGCCCCTCACCAAGGAGTTCTCATGACTCAGCAAGAAGCCAACAACACCGACGAACTGATCTTTATCGCCACCAGCGACATCGCGGCCCGCACCAAGGGACGGTCGATGCGCCTGGCCGACTTCAACGAAAACACTTCGATCGGCTGGGTGCCCGCAAACCTCGGCATCGGCCCGCTCGGCCACATCGTCGACAACATTCCGTTCGGATCCAGTGGTGACCTTCGTCTCCTCCCCGATCACGATGCGGTCTACCGAATCGATGGAGTGCCCGACAAACCGGCATTTACCGTCGCTTTCGCCGACCTCGTTGAAACCAACGGCACGCCGTGGGAAGCGTGCCCCCGCACCTTCCTGCGCAACGCGCTGCAAGAGCTTCGCGACGATTACGGCATCACCAGCAACGCCACCTTCGAACACGAATTCGTCGATCTGAGCGCGACTGAAGATTCGCATCCGTTCTCATTCCAGTCGTTCCGTCGTCTCGAACCGATCGGCACGCAGCTCATGAGCATCCTGCACCACGCTGGCCTGCAACCCGAGAACTGGCTGCCCGAATACGCCAAGCACCAGTACGAGGTGACCGTCAAACCCACCGATCCCGTCACCGCCGGCGACCGCGCCGTGCTGCTGCGCGAAATCGTTTACGAACTCTTCGATGCGCACGGTCGCGAGGCCTCGTTCGCTCCCGTTGTCGCTCCCGGATCGGGCGGCAATGGCGTGCACGTTCACTTCTCGCTCAACAACCTCGATGGTGAAACCCTCACCTTCGACCCCAACCGCCCGGGTCGGCTTTCAGAGCTCGCTGGCCGATTCGCTGCCGGAATCATCAAATATGCTCCGGCACTCACCGCCCTGTTTGCGCCGCTGGTCACCAGCTACGAACGGCTCGCTCCGAACAACTGGTCGACCGCTCGGTCGTTCCTCGGCCTGCAAAATCGCGAGGCCCTGCTTCGCATCTGCCCGACCAATGAAATTGCCGGCCGTGACCCCGCACCGCAGCTGCACTTTGAGTTCCGCGCGAGCGACATCGGCGCAAACCCGTGGCTGCTGCTCGGCGTTATCTATCGCGCGGGCCTGCAGGGGCTGCGCGAAAGCCTCGACCCTGAGGAAGTCATCGTTGGTGACCTCGACCTCGAGGGCGAGCACCGCCGCCTCACCCAGCTGCCCCGCTCACTGAACGAAGCCCTCGACCTGCTCAAGTCGAACGATGTCGTCCGGTCGTGGTTCCCGGCCTCGTTCCTCGAAACCTTCATCGCGGTGAAACACGATGAAAACGTGTTCGTGCAGGGCCGCAGCCTTGCCGAACAGTGTGAGGTGTACTCACGTGTCTACTAACCAGATCGAAAACCTCGGCTCACTGCGGCTATTCGACCACCACTGCCACGGCGTGGTCGAGCGCGACCTCGGTCGTGAAGAATTTGAGGCACTGATTTCAGAATCTTCACGCCCGGCGGCTGCGGGATGCACGCGGTTCGACACCCAGGTTGGGTTTGCCATTCGCAGACACTGCGCACCAGTGCTTGACCTACCGGCGTTCGCCAGCCCCGAAGAATATCTTCAGCGCCGACAAGAGCTTGGCGCCAAGACGGTGAACACCCGCCTATTGCAGGCCGCCAGCATCGACCTGCTCGGCATCGAAACCGGGCACGCACCCGACACGATTTCTTCGGCGACGCAGACCGCTGCGCTCGCATCCGCTGAAAGTGTGGAGATCATTCGCCTGGAGCGCATCGCCGAAGAGGTGGCGCTGGCACACGCCGCGGCGGGCGGAAAACCCGAGCAGCTATTCGATGCAATTGTTACCGAGCTTGAATTGCGGCTCGAGTCGGCGGTCGGTGTGAAATCGATCGCGGCCTACCGCTGCGGGCTCGATTTTTGCCCCGACCGACCCACCGTCGTAGAAATCACCGCCGCGGCGAGCGAGTGGATGCGTGGCTTTACCGGCTCGCATCCACGCCTGGATGATCCCGTACTGATTCGCGCCCTGCTGTGGTTTGCGATCGACCGTGGGTGCGCAATCCAGCTGCACATCGGCTACGGGGATGACGATGTTGATCTGCACCGCTGCAACCCGCTGCTGCTGACCCGGCTGCTGCGCGCATCCGTTGACTCGGGGGCGCGGTTTATGCTGCTGCACTGCTATCCCTTCCATCGCGAAGCCGGTTATCTGGCGGATGTTTTCCCCCACGTGTACTGCGATGTTGGGCTCGCAATTAATTACACGGGCTCACGCTCTGAGGCCGTCATCGCCGAGTCGCTTGAGCTCACGCCGTTTCACAAGGCACTTTTTTCGAGTGACGCGTTCGGTGCGAGCGAGCTGTACTACCTCGGCACGCTGCTCTTTCGCCGGGGACTCGCTGCGACGCTCAACCGATTCATCGAGCTCGATGAATGGCCGCACGACGAAGCGATGCGTGTTGCCAAGATGATCGGATACGACAACGCCGCGCGCGCATACAACCTCTGACGAATTTCAATTCGAGAGCACGAATAGGAGCATCGACTTGACCGCAACCGGCAATCAACGTGAGGGCGATACCGCCTCGGCCCAGCTTTTGGCACAGCTTGTTAGCGAAATCGAAAACGAGCGCGAATTTGCGTTGCAGCTGCGCCGCGAACTCCACCAGCATCCGCGCCTTTCGGGAGACGAGGCAGACAGCCGTGACCGGATCGCTCGGGCCACCGAACTCGATTTCACCCCGGTAGCTGAAACCGGCGGCTACTGTCGGTTCGGCCCCGTAGACGGGCCAGCTGTCGCCATCCGCGGCGAACTCGACGCGCTGCCCGTGAGCGAGCAGACGGGACTGTCGTGGGCTGCCACAAACGGGGCGATGCACGCCTGCGGGCACGATGTACACATGGCCGCACTCGCCACGTTTGTGCGCGCCGCCAAACGCGTGACACTCCCCTACGCTGTGGTGCCGCTGCTGCAGCCGCGTGAGGAGGCCTATCCTTCGGGAGCCAGCGATATTTGCGATAGCGGTGTGCTCGACACCTTGAATGTCGCCCATGTGATCGGAGCGCACGTGCATCCCCGTGTGCTCGCCGGGCAGGTCGCCACCGGAGCCGGGTCCGTCAATGCGGCCTCCGGCGAAATTCGCATCGAGGTGGAAGGCCGCACCGGTCATGGTGCCTATCCGCACGATGCCGCCGATGTGGCTTCGGCGCTCGCGGCGATCGCGCTCGGGCTACCCGAGGTGCTGCGGCGCACGGTCAACCCGCTTGCCCCGGCGCTGCTGAGCGTTGGGCGGATGGTCGCCGATTCGGGGGCTGCGAACGTGCTGCCAGGTAAGGGCACGTTGCACGCCATGCTGCGCACGACACAGAACGAAGATGCGGCGGTGATCGGTGATGCCGTGGCCGAGTTTGCTCGCCACCAGGCCGAGGCGTACGGGGTCACCGCAACCACCACTGTGGTGCAGGGCGAACCGGTTTTGTTCAATGACGCTGCGCTGTGCGATGCGCTCGAAGGCCTACTCGGGCAAGCCGAGCTCGAGGTGGCGCCAGCTATGCGTTCGCTCGGTGCCGATGATTTTTCGTTCTACAGCCAGCAATACCCGTCAACCATGTCGTTTGTGGGGGTTGCCACCCCTGACACGGTCGAGGACGGCCCGTCGCTGCACGATGCCACGTTCCTGCCCGATGATGATGCCGTGCTGCGGGTCGCGAAAACCATGGCCTGCGGCTATGTTGCGGCCGTTCAGCAGATTCAAAAACGCTAATCGTCGCGAAGTTGGCTCGGTTCAATCGCTTCTCGCAGGGGGTCGACGTGTTCAAGCCGCGCGACCCCCTGTTTGCCGAGGCTGCGTTCGACCTGTTCGCACAGCACCTCTGTCACCGCCAGCAGCGGTGTGGCGGTGTCGGTTGGTCCGGCCGATTCGACCTGCGCGGTGAACACGACGGTGGCAAAACCTGCAATTGGCGAAAGCCAGCGGTCGGTGAAAAGCACGATTTTGGCGCCGCGCTCGGCCGCAGCCTGAGCGATTCGGTAGGTGCGCGGCCGGTAGCGTCGAACATCAAAGATGCACCAGACGTCCCCCTTCGAAATATCCGCGATCTCGGTGGCAATGAGCACAGTCTCGGAGGGCAGCGTGCGCACCCGCGGCCGCACCGGAGCCAGCTGCAGCACCAGATGTCGCGCCGCGATTTGGGAGTAGTCGCCGCCCACGGCCACCACCTGACGGCCGCTGTCGGCAAGCAACCGCACTGCGGTGCGCAGCTCACTGTCGGGAGTGCGAGTGACGCTCTCGTTCACCCCGTCAATGAGCGTTTGCCGTTCGTTCCCCCGGTGGTTTCGCGCCGACTGCGACAGCGCCGAGGCTTCGCGCGGGCCCAGCTCGCTACGCAACGCCTCCTGGAAATCTCGAAACGAGTCAAATCCCAGAGACTTAACGAAACGTATCACGGTGGGACCGCTCACCGAGGATGCTTTTGCCAGGCTCGCCACCGTATTCAAGCCGGCTGCAGGGTAATCGCGCAGCAGTGCCCTCGCGACACGTCTTTCGGAAGCGGTCAGCTGCAGATCTTCGGCAACCAGCCGCTCACCCACTGCCGCATTTCTTCCCTGAAGCGTCATATTTCCATCCTATGAGAGCGAAAGTGAGTCAATGATGACCCTCCCCACACCAGATACCGTTCAGGAAATCACCCCGCAAGAGCGCGAAATTGAGATGCGGGAGTACCTGCGCGAACAGCAATCCCTCCCCGCAATCGAACAATTGCGATTTTTCCCGCTGACCGTGAGCGGTGGCCGCGGTGCGACGCTCACCACGGCCTCGAATCGAACGGTGATTGATTTTTCTGCCAGCTGGACCGCATCCGGTGTCGGCCACTCGCACCCCGCTGTTGTTGATGCTGTCGAACGCGCAATCCGCAACCAGGGCGGCGCATCATGCCTTTCGGCGGCAACACTGTGGTCGACCGAGCTGACCGAGCAGCTCTGTGCCCTCATCCCGGTGCGCGGTGAGCCGCGGGCATATCTTGGGCTTTCGGGCAGCGACGCAAATGATGTGGCGATCCGAGCCGCGCAACACCACACCGGCAAATCTCGCGTCATTTCGTTCGACGGCAGCTATCACGGCGGCCTCGGCGTATCGCAGCAGGCATCGGGGATGGCAGACCCTGATGCCACAGAAAACGATGCCCGGTTGCTGCTGCCCTACCCCGAAACCGCCTCCCAGCTGGATGAGGTTAGTGAACAGCTTGAGCGGGCGCTTGGCACCCGCAAGTTTGCCGCGGTCATCGTTGAGCCGGTGCAGTGTGACGGTGGTGTGCGCGTGCCTGCCGACGGGTTTTTGACTCGACTGCGTGCCGCCTGCGATCGTCACGACGCACTGCTGATCATCGACGAGGTCAAGGTCGGGTTGGGCAGAACCGGCCGCTTGCTCGCGCATCAGCGAGAGGATGCGGTGGCCGACCTCGTTTCGCTCGGCAAGTCGCTCGGTGGTGGCCTACCGGTGTCGGCGGTGGTCGGCGCTCGCGAGCTGTTGAGCGCACCGGTGGCTTCGGCTCTGCTCACCGCCTCCGGTAGCCCGGTGGCCTGCGCCGCCGCCAATGCTGCCCTCGGTGTGTTGGCGCAACCCGCGCTATTTGATGAGGTGAACCGGCTCGGGACCGTGTTCGCCGAGCAGCTTGCGAACTACCGGCAGTCAGACCGGCCGGGAGCTGCATCCATTTCGGATGTTCGCGGGCAGGGCCTGTTGTTTGGAATCGAGCTGGAGGGCCTGGGCGAGATTGACGGCTCGACATTTGCCGCGATGGTCGCCTATCGCGCGTGGGAGCTGGGCTTGGTGGTTTATGTGGTGCGTGACAACGTGCTCGAATGCACGCCCGCGCTCACCATCACCGAGGCTGAGCTAGTTGCGGGCATCCAGCGACTGTTGGTTGCGATTGATGATGTGGCGCAGGGTCGTGTGGACCCCGAGGATGTGGCGCAGTTCGAGGGCTGGTAGACCGACGGCTCGACGCTGACCGGGATCGCTGCCGCCGGGCGAGTTTTGCCGCGGGCAGGTTGCGTCGGTGTGCGCCGCCAGTGCACGTCGTTATTGTGCGCCGTTAGTGCGCGTGGTCATTGCGCGCCGTTATTGCGCGTCGTTATTCATCGTCGTTGAGCGCTGCGCGGATTGCTCGCGAGGCGATCTCGCCGCCGAAGCCGCGACGTGCGAGGTAGCCGTGGATGCGCCGATAGGCGGTGTCGTAGTCGAGTGAGCGGCTTCGCCGAGCTCGGTCACGGGCGAGCTCGAGCGCCCGCTCATATTCATCGTCACCGTCAATATTTGCGAGCACCAGCTCAATGGTGCTGTTTTCGATGCCACGAGATCGCAGTTCACGTTCCATGGCGCTCCGGCTCAGCTGTTTGCGCGCAAACCGGCCGTCGCGCAATTGTGCCGCGAGCCGTGCGTCGTCAAGATAGCCGAGCTCGAGCATCCGCTGAATAATCTGGTGCCGGTCGCCCTCGCCGAGCGTTTCGTAGTCGCGCTGCAATAGTTGATGCGCCTCAACAACTGATTTCGGTGAGCGTGCCAGTGCCCGCACCAGCGCCTCCTCGGCGTCTTGCAGCAGCCCGGCGTCGTCGGTCGTGCCCGGAAACGCGGTGATGCTGGCTTCGTCGCTCGCCGCGCTCGGCGCTCGCTGTTGTTCAAGCTCACGAATGGCTGCGCGAAGGTCGTCGGGTGTGGCTTTCGTGCCCGGGAACTGAATTACCTCGGCAAAATGTTCGTCGCTCAAAACTCTGCTCTCATCTCAGTGCGTTTTCCCTGCCGCCGCGGCAGTGCGCCACGCATGGCGCGTGACCAGCATCAAATCTGCCGCCGGCCACCCGCCATTGCAGCGCCGGTCGCTATGCGCCGAGCTGTTCGGCCTCGCGGATTTCACCGGTTTCGGGATCGGCGTCGACCGCGTTCGGGTCTTCACGAATACCGAGCGCCACGAGGATCTTGTCTTCAATTTCAGCGGCAATCTCGGGGTTTTCGCGCAGGAATCGGCGAGCATTTTCTTTACCCTGGCCGAGCTGGTCACCCTCATAGGTGTACCAGGCACCCGATTTGTTGACGATGCCGTGGTCCACACCGAAGTCGATCAGCGACCCCTCGCGTGAAATACCAACACCAAACAAAATGTCGAACTCGGCCTGCTTGAACGGCGGGGCCATCTTGTTTTTGACCACCTTCACGCGGGTGCGGTTGCCGACCGCGTTACCGCCGTCTTTGAGCGTTTCGATACGACGAATGTCGAGCCGCACCGACGCATAAAACTTGAGTGCCTTACCACCCGAGGTGGTTTCGGGGCTACCGAAAAACACGCCCACTTTTTCACGCAGCTGGTTGATGAAGATCGCGGTGGTCTTGGTCTGGCTCAACCCACCGGTGAGCTTGCGCAGTGCCTGCGACATCAGTCGAGCCTGCAGACCAACGTGCGAGTCACCCATCTCGCCCTCAATTTCGGCGCGCGGCACCAGTGCTGCCACCGAGTCGACAACCACGAGATCAACGGCGCCCGAACGCACCAGCATGTCGGTGATTTCCAGCGCCTGCTCACCGGTGTCGGGCTGCGACACCAGCAGCTGATCAATATCAACACCGAGCTTTTCGGCATACACCGGGTCGAGCGCGTGCTCGGCATCAACAAACGCGGCGATACCGCCGGCGCGCTGCACATTGGCAATGGCGTGTAGCGCAACGGTCGTCTTACCCGATGATTCGGGACCGTAAATCTCAACAATTCGGCCGCGCGGCAGACCACCAATGCCGAGTGCCGCATCCAGGGCGATAGAACCGGTGGGGATGATTTCTACGGGCGCGCGCTCATCACTACCGAGGCGCATAACAGTGCCCTTGCCAAAATGGCGGTCAATTTGGCTGAGTGCGGATTCGAGTGCTTTTTCGCGGTCTTTGGGTGCGGGCATCTGCTGCTCCTTTGGGTAGTTGGTGTTGTCGCCTGCAGGCTGTCTCGCGCTGATAGAGAGCGCTTCAACAAGGCGTTGCGTGCCTGCTTCAATCGATACCGTCACGGTAGCCGCCGCCTCCGACATTGTTGCCGGCTCGGTAGGTCTCGGTGGATAAATCAGTTTCCACAGGGCACGCGGGCTACAGTACCCGCTATCGAACACCCGTTCGAACACCTGCTGGCGGCGTGTCGCACACCACTGCCCAAACACCCCGTCTACTGGCGCTTTTTCGGCTCGAGCAAACCGACTCCATGCCGACGGCTCTCGGGCACATCCATCGCGACGCACAGCGCCAACCACACCGTTCGCGGCGCCTCACCATCGCTCAGCGCCTGCTTTGCCGTGCGGTCCCCCAGCTCACCGAGCACAACGTCACGCACGATCGACTCACCGTATGACTCACCAAACTCATCGTGCACGGCCCGCTGGAACTCGCTCAATCGCATCCCGCCAGCGTAACGCGAAAACGCCACGGAAATCCGTGGCGTTTCGGTCATCCAAGAAGAACTAAGCGATCGACTCGATCGGCCCAACCGAAGCGATGAGGTCTTCCGGAACGGTGTCGGGAATCACACCCACCAGGCGCTGATCACGCTCGCGCGCGGCAATCCGATCGCCAACCGCGTGATAGATCTCCGAAAGTGGCGTGTCGAGCGCCTCGGCGACCGCGGCAAGAATTTCACTCGACGGCTCTTTTTGCCCGCGCTCAATTTCCGAAAGGTAACCCAGCGCAACCGCTGCGCGGCTGGCCACCTGCCTGAGCGTGTCGCCACGGCGCAGCCGTACGTCACGAAGCACCTCGCCCATCTCGTGTCGTGCAAGCACCATGTATATCCTCCAAAACTATGACGCTGTCAGTCATTGCAGCTGTCAGAACTTGCACTCTACAACGTCGAGTGCCAACTTTTCATTCCACGGTGCCGGAATCTTCAGCGAACTTCCAGAAAATGACGCCCGGAGACCGCGCCGCTAACCGTTCGCCTGCGCAACCAAATACTCGGTGAGCTGATAGATCGCCGCCTCAACCGTGGCAAACCGAATCCGCTGCCGCGAACCAACCGGATCATCGGCGCGAACCAAACTGGTGAAATCGAGCCGGAACGCCCGCTCACCCCACAGCGTTGCCAAACCCACATACACGATGCCCGCCGGCTCGCCGTCCGACGGCTCGGGGCCAGCCACTCCGGTGGTGGCCACACCGACATCAGCGGGCACATCTTCAACCCGGCAGGCCTCACGCACACCGCGCGCCATTTGCAGGGCCACCTCATCATTGACCGCGCCGCGAGTGAGCAGCAGATCGCGCTCCACACCCAACAAATTCGATTTCACGTCGTAGCTGTAAGCAACAACCCCGCCGTTGTAGATCGTTGAAATACCGGGCACCCGAACCAGTTCTGCCGCGAGCGCACCGCCGGTGAGCGACTCGGCAGTGGCCACCGAAATACCCGAGCGCACCAGCATGTCGGCGAGTTTGCCGGTGGCCGTCATGGGTTCGTTGCGCTGGCTACCACTGCGGTCGTGAAGCACCGGCACATCTGGCAGCTGTGGCAGCGCGTCGCCAGCGGGCTCGCTCGGTGCCGTTTCGCCCGGCAGCGGGTTTGCAGCTGAAATTTGCTCGGTCATCGCGACTCCTCCGCGTTCGGGCGAATACGTTCGTTCTTCCAGTATGCGCGCACGAGGTAGTCGGCACCCGACCAGACCGTCAAAATCAGTGCCGCTCCCATGAAGACCGTGTTGACCCAGTGCATCCAATCGCCAAGCAGCGCCGGTAATGGCAGCAGCGCAAGCGAAAGGGCAAGCGCCTGCACAACGGTTTTGAGTTTGCCGCCGCGCCCGGCCGGCAGCACGATGCGGCGCGCTTCAATCAGCCGCCAAATCGTGATTCCCAGTTCGCGCACGAGGATGACACTGGTCACCCACCAGGGCAGCTCGCCCAGTATCGAAAGCATCACCATAGTGGTGCCGGTGATCGCCTTATCAGCAATCGGGTCGAGCAATTTGCCGACATTGCTGATGAGGTTGCGACTGCGCGCCAAATAACCGTCAACCGCATCAGAGGCGATGCCGACAATAAATATGGCCGCGGCCACCCATCGCCACGAACCGTGTTCGCCGGCATCCATAATCAGCGCGGCAACCAGCGCCGGCACAAAGAGGATGCGCAGGTAGGTAATCAGGTTCGGTACCGACCACACGCTCACCGGCCCCTCCCCCGCTCGCCACACGCGCGGCCGCTGGGATGCTGCCTGGCTTGCTGCTGTTTTGTCAGTCACGTCCGGTCAATCCCCACGCATCTTCGCTTTCATCATCGACCTCGACCTCTTCAAGACCCTCATATTGCGCGGCGACAGCGTCACCGCCATAGGGGTCTTCGTCCTGTTCGGAACCAGTGGGCGAGGCTTCGGCGCTCGCGGGCGGGTCTTCGCCGCGCAGCATCGCCAGCACTGCGGGGAGCTCTTCGGGGGTCACCAACACATCACGAGCCTTCGAACCCTCAGAGGGCCCAACGATCTCTCGCGATTCGAGCAGATCCATGAGCCGGCCAGCCTTCGCGAACCCAACGCGCAGCTTGCGCTGCAGCATCGAAGTCGAACCGAATTGTGAGTTGATGACCAGTTCGGCAGCTGCCAGCAGCGGTTCGAGATCGTCACCGATGTCGCTGTCGATCTCGCGTTTGGCGGCCGCTGTTTCCACATCCTTCCGGTACTCGGGCTTTGCCTGCTGCTTGACGTGACGCACCACCGAGTGGATTTCGTCGTCGTCGACCCAGGCGCCCTGCACGCGGATGGGTTTTTGCCCCGCCGGCGAAAACAGCCCGTCACCCTGCCCGATCAGGGTTTCGGCACCAACCTGGTCGAGAATCACGCGACTGTCGGTCGAGCTTGTCACCGCGAACGCCAAGCGTGATGGAACGTTCGCCTTGATCAAACCGGTCACCACATCCACCGATGGCCGCTGGGTTGCCAGCACCAGGTGGATACCGGCGGCACGCGCCAGCTGGGTGATGCGCACAATCGAATCTTCCACATCGCGCGGCGCCACCATCATCAGCTCGGCAAGCTCATCAACCACCACAAGCAGATAGGGGTACGGCTTGAGTTTGCGCTTCGAGCCCTCTGGCACCTCCACCTCGCCAGCGCGGATCGCGGCGTTGAAGTCGTCGATGTGCCGGAAACCGAAGCTTTCGAGATCGTCGTAACGCATCTCCATCTCTTTCACCACCCACTGCAGGGCCTCGGCGGCCTTTTTCGGGTTGGTGATGATGGGGGTGATCAGATGCGGCACGCCCGCGTACGGGGTGAGTTCCACACGCTTCGGGTCAACCAGCACCATGCGCACCTCTGACGGCTTCGAGCGCATCAGCAGCGACACAATCATCGAGTTCACAAAACTCGACTTACCCGAACCGGTCGAACCGGCTACGAGCAGGTGCGGCATTTTGGCGAGGTTTGCCACCACGAAGCCGCCCTCAACGTCCTTACCCACACCGATCGTCATCGGATGCTTGGCGTTGAGCGCCTTCTGCGAGGTGAGCACGTCACCGAGCCGCACAATTTCGCGGTCGCTATTGGGAATTTCAACACCGATCGCCGATTTACCGGGAATTGGCGACAGGATGCGCACCTGGTTCGAGCGCACCGCGTAGGCGATGTTTTTTGACAGCTGCGTAACTTTTTCAACCTTGGTGCCCGGCGCCACCTCAACCTCGTAGCGGGTCACCGTGGGCCCGCGCGAAAATCCGGTCACCTTGGCGTCAACCTTGAACGAGCGGAAGGTTTCGTTGAGCGCGCGAATGATTTCGTCATTCGCCTCGGTGCGGGTTTTGGGTGCGGCGCCAAGCTCCAGCATCCGCGTTGTGGGCAGCTGGTAGTCATCGGATGCGTCATCGCGGCTATCCCACGTGGCGGTTTCGTCGTCGGCAACCGTTGCAAGGGCGTCGGCTTCGGTGGGTTCGCCGGTCGCGCTCGATTTGGATGTGCTCGGTGTGGCTGGTGCCGATTGAATCGGCGCGCCACCCGATGCATCCGGTAGCGGCGGAAGCACCGTCGTCGCCTGCTGGTCGGCCGATGCGCCGGTGCCACGCGGCATCTGCGGCAGCACCTGCGTTGGCTGCTGGTCGGGCTGTTCGGCTTCCGGCGGGTTGAATTCGCCCGGTTCTGGCTGCTCAGCAAACAGATCATCAAATTCGTCGAGGCGGTTGCCGTCCTCCGGTGCCTGCACACCACCGAGGCTGTCGCGGCGGCGGCCACGACGCCGCTTCGGTTTTTCGGGCTTGAGTTTGGTGGTCTCGGCACCCTCACGATCAGCCGGATCAACAATCGGGGTGTCGTAGGCCGGATCAACCTCGCGGCCGGTGTTGTTGCGACGCCACCAGGGCAGATCGTCGCTGGCGGCCGCCGCCTCGGGCTCTTCTTTCGGGGCAGCTGCAACAGCAGTGCCACCGGTCTGGCCGCTGAACATCCAGTGCCACAGCTCGGTGGCGCGCTGCGGAATCTTTTTTGGCGGCGTCTTGGTCAAAATCAGGATGCTCAGCAAAAATACGAGCGCGTAAAACACGACCGCCGGAATCGGGGTGATGAGAAACCCCAGCGGCGCGCCAAAAATCCAGCCGAAAATCCCGCCCGCCGTGGCGATAGCGGGCATCCCCTGCGCCGGTTGCGGTTGCCCGGCAGCCAGATGCGCGATCGCCGCCGCCGAAAAGAGCGCAATAAACACGCCCGCAAATACGCGACCGTTGCTGTAGATACTCGCCGGTCGGAAATAGAGCCAGATCGCCAGCGAAAACAGCACAACCGGCATCGCATAGGAGATCACGCCGAACAGCCCTCCGAAGGTGAAGGCGTTGAGCGTTTGCGCCACCGGGCTCAGCGGCAGGAACCACACCATAACCGCACCAATGATGGCGGCGAGCAAAAACACCGTTGGCGCGGTGTCACGACGGTCTTCTTTGGCGAGCTGTTCGCGTCCGAGTGATCGCACCGCGCCACCCAAAGCGTGGGCAAACCCGTTCCAGGCACGCGCACCGAAACCGAGTTCATCGTCGGTGAACTGCACCCGCGTGTCGTTGGTTTTCGACGACGAGGTGCCCTGCTTTTTTGTGCGCGTTGAATTGGCCCCGCGCTTGGATTGGGACGTCGACATGGGTTCCAGGCTACCGGCGCCCCTGCCAATCACCGGCCATGCGCGCCGGGTTCGGCATTACTTACCGAATCCCGGCACGCATCCCTATTGATTATTTCGATGCGTTGGTTATTCGGATGCAACCTCATCCGAAAACATCACGATCGGCACAATCATCGGCCGGCGACGCTGTTTGGTGCCCGCCCAGCGCCCCACCACGCGCCGAATCGATTGCGAGAGCCGGTACTGGTCACGCACACCGTCCGCGAGCGCATCCTCAATCGCCTTGCGGGTCTGCGGCAGGATCGTTTCGAACACCGAGTCGTCGGGAGCGAAAGCGCGCGCGTGGATTTCGGGGCCGGCAACGATTTCACCCTCGTTGGGGTCGACCGTCACATAAATCGAAATAAAGCCCTCGGTCGCGAGCACGAGCCGGTCTTTGAGGTCGTCTTCGGTGACCTCGCCAACGGTCTTACCGTCGACGTACACGAAGCCCACCGGCACCTGACCCACCTTGCGCGGCACACCGTTTTCGAGGTCGATAACGCCACCGTTTTCGGTGATGACGCAGTTTTCGGCCGGGGTGCCCGAGAGCTGGGCGATTTTGGCGTTTGCCACCAGATGACGGTATTCACCGTGCACCGGCATGGCGTACTTGGGTTTGACCACGTTGTACGCCTGCAGCAGTTCACCGGCAAACCCGTGCCCCGAAACGTGCACGTGAGCGTTGCCCTTGTGCAGCACCTCAGCACCGGCCTTCATGAGGTTGTTGATCATATTCGACACCGGCACCTCGTTGCCGGGCACGAGGCTGGATGCGAGCACAACCCGGTCGCCCTCACGCACCGAAATATTGTGGTTGCCCTGGGCGATGCGGTTGAGCACCGCGAGGGTTTCGCCCTGCGAACCGGTGCACACAAATACGACCTGGTGGTCGGGCAGGCTCAGCGCGGTTTTTTCGTCAACCAGCAGGCCTTCCGGCACGTTGAGATAGCCGAGATCGGCCGCGATCCCCATATTGCGGCGCATCGACCGGCCCACAAGCGCAACTTTGCGGCGGTTGTCGGCGGCGGCGTTGATTACATGCTGCACGCGATGCACGTGGCTGGCGAAGCTGGCGACAAGCACCTTGCCCTTGGCGGTGCGAACCGCTTCGTGGATGGCCGGTGCAACCGAGCTCTCCGATCCCGAGTGGCCGGGCACTTCGGCGTTGGTCGAGTCGCACAGGAACAGGTCAACGCCTGCCTCCCCCATCCGGCCCATGGCACGCAGGTCGGTGAGTCGCCCATCCAGCGGGGTTGGGTCCATCTTGAGGTCGGCGGTGTGGATGAAATTACCCGCTGCGGTGGTGACGTGCACGCCGAGCGAGTCGGGAATCGAGTGGTTGATGGCGATGAACTCGCAGCGGAACGGCCCGAAATCTTCAACGTCGCCCTCGTGCACGGTGAGCGTGTAGGGGCGGATGCGGTGCTCGCGCAGTTTTGCTTCGACCAGTGCCAGCGTCAGCGGTGATCCGATCAGCGGAATATCGGGCTTGCGCTTGAGCAGATAGGGCACGCCACCGATGTGGTCTTCGTGGCCGTGGGTGAGGAAGATGCCCACCACATCATCGAGCCGGTCGTACACCGATTCGATATCGGGCAGGATGAGGTCAACACCCGGCTGGGTCGACTCGGGGAAGAGCACACCGCAGTCGATGATCAGCAGTTTGCCGTTGATCTCGAACGAGGTCATATTGCGGCCGACTTCGCCGAGCCCACCGTGCGGAATGATGCGGAGCACATCCCGCTTGAGTTTGGGGAGCGTGACCGGACGTGCCTCGTTAGCGGCGGCGCCGCGGGCAGATTTTGTGTTTTGTGTCATGAAGTACCTGTCGTTGAGCGAAGTGCGCCGGGCTGGTCAGACGGCACTGCTGATGGGACGCGACTAGCGCGTGGTGCCCGCGATTCTTGGCAGCGCGCCACCAGCGGCAGCGTTGCGATCGGGCCGGAAGTTTGAAAAGTCGATACCGTCGAGGCCCTGCACCTTGGCAACATCATCTTCGATGAGGGTTGCCTCCCACTCTTCGGGTCCAACGAGCGGGAGCCGCACGCGCGGGGTCGAGATTCGGCCGAGGCCGTGCAGCAGGTACTTGGTCGAAACGGTACCGGGAACGTGGGTCATCGTGGCTCGCGCCAGCGGTTCAAGCAGCCGGTGCTGCTCGGTGGCCGCGGCCAGATCACCGCGATTGACCGCATCCACCATAACGCGGTATGGCTGCGGGGCAATATTCGCGGTGACGCCAATGAGCCCCGACATGCCGATTGACAGCGATGGCAGCACCATCGGGTCGTCGCCAGAGAAATAGAGCAGGTTGGTTTCGTTCATCACTCGCGATGCCTGCGCGAGGTCGCCCTTGGCATCTTTTACCGCGAGGATGTTCGGGTGCTTGGCAAGCCGGATGATTGTCTCGTAGGCGATGGGGATGCCGGTGCGGCCGGGAATGTCGTAGAGGATCATCGGCAGGTCGGTCGCATCCGCGATCATGCGGAAGTGAGTGAGGACGCCCGCCTGGGTGGGTTTGTTGTAGTAGGGCGTGACCGCCATGATGGCGTCGGCGCCGGCTGCCTCTGATTGTTTGGCGAGCTGGATGGCGTGGGCGGTTTCGTTGGAGGGGCCGCCCTGGATGACCTTGGCGCGGTCGCCTGCAACCTGCTTGGCGACGCGCACGAGCTTGAGCTTTTCGGCGTCGGTGAGGGTTGAGGTCTCGCCAGTGGTGCCCGACACGACGATACCGTCGGCGCCGCCGGCGACCACTGCCTCGACGTGGCGTTCGACGTCGGCCCAGGCGACCTCACCCTCATGGTCCATGGGGGTGATGAGCGCAACGAGGACCTGGCCGAAAGGATTTTGAGCAGTCACCCCTCCAGGTTAGCGCGCCTGCCGACCTGCCGGCCCCTGCCTGCCCTGAGCCAGCAGCTGCCTGCCCCAGCCCCAGCCTGTCCTGCTGCCTGCTAACTGCAGCTTGCCTGCTCAGCTGCCTGCCCCAGCCCCAGCAGCTGCTGCGGATTTTTGTTTCCTGCGATCAGAGTTTTGTTTCCTGATTTTTGTTTATTGGCTGCAAAACGGGATATCTGGCGGGATTTGTGTGTCTCCGCGGCAACTTTTGCAGCCAGGAAACAAAGTTCAGTTCTCGGATGAGACCAGGAAACAAAAATCAGCACGGGGATGATGTCAGGAAACAAAATTCTGTAGGGCCTGGATGCCTCGATGCCTGGATGCAGGGGCAGGCTTTGCAGGGATGCAGGGTGCGGCGGGTGCGGGGAACTTCGGCGACAATAGGGGGATGCACGAGGACGCATCCCAAAATCAGCCAAAAACCGCCGCCGACAGCAAACGCCGCCAGCGAGTGCGCTCGTTCACGATGCGCGGACAGGTGCGCATGGCCAAAGACTTCGAGGATGTGCTCGCCGAACACGGCGACACCTACATCATCCCCGCGCCCAAGGGCGGCGCGACCGCATCAATTGCCGAGGATGCGTTCATCGACCTGCGCGAAGCGTTCGGCCGCGATGCCGAGCTGATTGTCGAAATCGGCCCCGGCAACGGCGAACAGCTCGTGCATGCAGCACAGCAGCATCCCGAACGCAATTTTCTCGCCGTCGAAGGCTGGGGCCCGGGCGTGGCACGCTGCGTGGCGAACGCGGCCCGCGCCGGCGTCACGAATGTGCGCGTGCTCGAAGCGGATGCAGCCCAAGCCCTACCGGTGGTGTTCGGGCTCGAAATTGTTGACGATCCATCCTTTGTCGCCGGGGGCTTCGGGGTGACGGCCCTCGGCACCGGCAAAACCACCGGCCGCGTCGACGCGAGCCGGCCGGGGTCCGCGAATCCTCGCGCGCTCGAGGTGTGGACGTTTTTCCCCGATCCTTGGCGCAAGGCACGGCATCACCGCCGACGCCTGGTGAGCGATCTGTTTGCAAACACGGTCGCCGGCGTGCTGCAGCCGGACGGTGTGTGGCGGCTCGCGACTGACTGGCGCGACTATGCCTGGCAGATGCGGGATGTGGTGGAAGGCAGCGAGCACTTCACCAATCCGCACGTCGGCGAGCGCCCCGACCCCGAAGACCGCGAGCCCGAGCGCGGTGGCTTCGCCCCGCGCTTCGAAGGCCGGATGCTCACCCACTTTGAGCAGCGCGGCCACGACGCCGGCCGTCCGCCGCACGACATTGTCGGGGTGCGCCGCAGCTAGCCGGCGCAGACAAACTCAAGAGGATGCGGTAACACTCGCCCTAGAATCCGTTGGCGCGTAGCCAGCCCAACAGCTGGTCTTCGCGCTCGACCGCGCACTCGGCACGCCAGCTACCGAGCATCAGCTCATCGACCAGGCGACCGTCACGCAGGTACACCACGCGATCGGCTCGGGCGGCGCTTGAAGGGTCGTGGGTGACCATCATGATGGTGGTGCCGTCGCGGTGGACATCAGAGATCGCATCCATCACTTCGGTGGTCATGCGGCTGTTCAGCGCACCGGTGGGTTCATCGGCGAACAGCACTTTGGGTTCGGTGGCAAGGGCGCGGCAGATGGATGCCCGCTGCAGCTGACCGCCAGAGACTTCGGTGATGCCGTGAGTGGCGACGTGGTCGATGCCGAAGCGAACAAGCAGCCCGTCGACACGAGCTTCTACTTCGGCACGGCCCTTCGGCTGTGCCTTGAGTGCGGGCAGCAGGATATTGTCACGCACATTGAGGTTGGGAAGAAAGTGTGCTTGCTGGAAGATGAACCCCATCTCGGTGAGCCGCACACGACTCATCTGCCGATCGTTAAGTTCGGTGAGGTCACGATCACCGAGCCGCACACTGCCCGATGTTGGCCGATCCATCCCGCTCACCGAATACAGCAGTGTTGATTTGCCAGACCCCGAGGCACCCATCACGGCCAGAAATTCGCCCTCACGCACCTCGAGGTCGATGCCATACAGCACCTGTGTGGGCGGTTCTGTTGAGTAGTAGGTCTTTTCGAGCCCGCTGGCGCTGAGCGCGGGACGTAGAACCGGTCGGGCGCTAACAGTGGTCATCTTGTCTCATTTCTCGGCAGCAAGCCTGATGCTGTGGTCAAGGATGTTCGGTGTGGTTTGGGAGGTTATTGCTGAGTAGCAACTGCAGACTCGTTCTGGTTAGGCACGTAGCCACGCGCTGGTGTCATTGCGTCGCAGCCGTGCCGAAACAGCTATTGCCGCAAGCATGCCGACTGCGATCAGCAGCAGTGGGTAGACGACGTACACGAGCAGCGGATTGGGGATGAACTTCAGGCTGGCAATTCCCAGGCCACTGGCTGAGGTGGCGGCCCCGACGAAGAACTCTCCGAGCGAGGCTGTCACCAGCACACCGACCACGCCACCGAGCACGATGGCGGCACCGGCTTTGAACCGCAGTTGCCACGAAAGTTCCGCTCCCGAGAAGCCGAGCGCCGAAAGTGCCCCGGCGCGGCGGCGTTCGCGGCTGAGCCGAAGCCCCAAAAAGAGGCTGGTGATCAGCGCCACGACACCAAGCGCAAACACGAGGGTGACCACCGCGGCACTCGCGAACGCATCCGTGACATAGCTCAGCGTTTGTTGTACATACTCACGCATCGGCACGGCCGCGGCAGCCGGGAACCGTTTGCCATATTCGGCAGCCAAAGCGGTCGCGTCTTCCCCAGTAGCAACGGCTGCGTAGTAGACGTATCCGGTGACCGCACCCACCGGCTCGCCCTGGAGTTTCGCGGTGCGGCCGCCACTGGTTACGTCCTGGTAGATTCCGCTGACCGTCAGTGTCACGGTTTCACCGCCACGACGCAGTGTGAGTGCATCACCGGCACCCACCCCGTATTCGTCGGCGTTGAGCACCGACAGTGCAATCTCTCCGGTTTCGGGGCGCTCACCGTGCAGATATTCAATGCCGCTACCCGAGTAGTCGCCAACTTCAATCCGCAGCGATTCCCACCCTTCGGTCCCTTTCACCTCGGCGAGCTCGTTGGCGTATTCACGCACGCCAGTAAGTCGACTATCGGCCGCGAGCGCGGGCGACAGCTCGTCGTGCACCCGCTCAGCCTCGGCCGTGAACTGCAGGTCGATGCGCAGGTCGGCCTCGGGCGCCCCCATATAGGTGACAAACTTCGGGCTTTGGAAGGTGGTGAGCAGATTAGTGGGCAGGGTCATCAGCACTGCAGCGAGCAAGAACACCAGTGGCAGCAGCACCCACTGGCCGCGCTCGGCCCGAAGGTCGATCAGTGCCAGGCGACGGTTAATGTTGCCGCCGCGGAAGCTGGCGAAAGCTGAACGGCGCACGCTACGCGCCAACCGCTTCGCCCGCCGTGCGGTGCGACGCTCGTCGAGGGTTGAGCCGTGCACCAGAGCGCTTACCACCTGGATGCGGTTGATGGCTCGCAGTACGCCGCGCGCGATACCGAACACGATAGCCACCACGCCCACTAGTGCCAACACCGGGGCAAGGACGGTTGCCGCCGTAACCGGTGCCGCCGCATAGTTCGCCTGAATACCGCGGGTGAGGGTCTGCGTCGCAAAAATAGCCAGCACACCGCCAACGACGGCGGCAGACGCGGTCATCACCGCATATTTTGACAGGTAGAGCCCCGAAATGGTGCGGTTGGGCAAACCAATCGCCTTCATCGCCCCGATCTGCCGCACTTCGTCGTAGAGCGTGCCGCGAATCACGAAGCGCACATTGAGCAGGGCGATCGCAATGAGCAGCAGGCTCGCAAACATCAACGCGACCGCTACTAGCCCATCGCTAATCGCGTTGATCATGCGGATCATGTCGCCCGTAACCGCCTGGCCGTTTTTCGGCAGCGACTCATCACGCTCATAGGCAGTCTGGAAGGTGCTCGCTTGACTCGAGTCCTCGAGGCGGTATTCGACGATGATCTCGGGAATACCACCGTCGGCACGAAGGGTAGCGAAATCGGCGTCGGCGACTACAAAACGAGTTGCGGAAGACAGCGAGGATGCCATTTGTGAGTCGCGCACAAATCCGGCGATCGTCAGCGTTTGGGCTCCCTCCTCGGTTTGGATGTGCAGCTCGTCGCCGGCTTTCAACGCGAAACGCTGCTGGAAGGCCACCGGTACGTAGATCTCCCCTACCGCCGGCTGTACGATCTCTCCGGCCTCGTCGAGCAAGAAGTCAAACTCGGCGTTTTGGGTGACGAACAGGTTGTCGATCAGGCTCTCAGAAAACTCTCCCGACTCACCTGTGCCAGGCCGCGACCAGGTGAGCGCGGCACTGTCGTACCCGACCATTTCTTCAATCAGCCAGGCATCGATTTCGGGATGTTCAGCAGCGAAACGCTCCAGCGCATCCGGGTCGTAATCGCCACGGTGCATCTGCAGAAAATGTGGCGGTTGAGCGACTGTGAACAGCGCGTTTACCGCTCCAACGGTACGTTCCATCACCATCGCACCAGTGGCCATTAAGAACGAACTGAGCACGAGCACAAGCAGCAGTGCCAGGTTGACACCGGGATTTCGCCGCAGGTCATTGAGCGCGTATTTGAGGTTCATGAGTCATTTCTCTTAGTTGAGCACCCAGCCGTTGCCCTGAAACCAGATGGCTGTCCCCGATCAACCCAGCCCCACACTGCGCTCGACCACATAGCCCTGTTCGGGCAGCTCGATTCGGATGCTTGTGATTCCGTTCGCGTCCACCCGCACGGTTTCGATCACCTCGGGGCCGTTATCGCGACGCTCAATCTCAACACCGCTCAGGTCACGCCCGTCACGCAACTCGGGGTCGAACGGCACCGCGAGGGACACCACCGGGGCGAGGTCACCCGTCGATTCGCCGGCAGCATCCAGTGCCGCATATTCGACGTAACGGAACCAGCCAATATTGTGCGCGGCACGATAACGACGCACCGCCACAAACTCACCGTCCGGGCCCGGTTCAGCCCCCGGCAACACCAGCGGATCGAACGCCACCTCGCGTCCCGAGTCACGCTCACGGAACACCCCGATGCCACGCGAGGGCCGATCGCGCAGTCGGTATCCCGAATCGGGATCGGCTGCGATCGCCAGGCCAATCGCCGTGGATGCAGACGGGTACGGTGATCGATGCACGCGGCGGCCAAACTCCTCCCGCAGCACTCGCGGCACGAGCGGCAGCCCACTGGCACCACCCACGAGATAGATTCCGGCGATCTCGGTGTCGTGCAGCGTTGCCCGCTCGTCCTCGCCGATCAGTGGCCGCATCGCGGTGATCGTCCGCTGCACGAGGGGTTTCGCCGCTTCATAAAACTCCTCCACCGGCACCGCCACATCGTCATCATCGAGTTCGAGCACCAGTCGACGCGATTGCGGCGCGAGCCGTTCTTTTGCGGTGCGGGCTTCGTCAAGCAGCCGCCCGCGCGCCCGGTCGCCAAACACATCCCCTGCCCGTCCCGCATGTTCGAGCGCGAGATCAACCAACACCTCGTCAAAGTCATCGCCGCCGAGCTGCCCCACACCGAGCGAGCGCACAATCTCGTGATCGGTGCCGTTGACGCGCACCAGCGAGGCGTCAAAGGTGCCGCCGCCGAGGTCATACACCACGAGGCTCTTGCGCTTCGAATTCAATGCGCGCGGGTGCCGGTGCGTGTATTCAAATGCCGCGGCGCTCGGTTCGTTAATCAGCGCCAGCACGTTCACGCCGGCGCGAACAAATGCATCCAGTGTGAGCAGCCGCTGCGCGCTATGCGCGTTGGCGGGCACCCCCACGATCGCTTCAATCGGTTCGTCATCGCGCCCGGCCATTACCGAACTGTTGCGGATGCGGTCGGTGACGTACCGTGCAAAGGCCAGCAGCACCTCGCCAAGCGGCCGCTGCGTGCCGCCGATCGTGACGGGGGTTTCGGAAGTGACTCGCGGCTGTGCCAGCAGGCGTTTGAATGAGCGCGCCAGCAGCGGCCGCCCCTGCGCGTGTTTGAGCGCCTCCCAGCCGCAGACGATGCGGTCGCCGTCGAGCGCCACAACGCTCGGGATATGTTCGTGCAGGTCACCGTCGTGGTCATCGATTCCCACGATCGGATAGTTGCCACGGTCAACCGCGGCAATCAGGGTTCGAGTGGTGCCGAAGTCGATTCCGAAGCGCATGCTGTCACGCTAGCAAGCGCAGGCAACGCGCGGGCCACTGCCATAGTTCGTCTCGGGTTAACCGACCTTTCAAGCACCGTCCAGAGGCCAGGAGTACCGTCGAAATTGGCAGGAGATTGCCACCGCACATCACCAATAGTTGAAAGTGAGTGTCGCTATGACGAACATCCGCAAAGTTACCGTGCTCGGAACCGGTGTACTCGGATCGCAGATCGCATTCCAAACCGCCTACTGCGGATTCGAGGTGACCGCCTACGACATCAGCGACGAGGCCCTCGCAACCGCACGCAAGCGATTTACCGGATGGGCGGCGGCCTACCGCGCCGACAACTATCCCGGCGCCGCCGAAGGCCAGGCCGATGCCACCATCGACAAAATCAAGCTCACTACCGATCTCGCTGAGGCCGCGGCGGATGCCGACCTCGTTATCGAAGCGGTTCCTGAAGTTCCGGAAATCAAGACCAGCACCTACGAGAAGCTCGCGCAGGTCGCGCCGGAGCACACGATTTTCGCAACCAACTCGTCGACGCTGCTGCCGAGCTCGTTCATGGATGCAACCGGCCGCCCCGACAAGTTCTTGGCCCTGCACTTCGCCAACCACATTTGGCGCCTGAACACCGCCGAGGTGATGGGCACCGATAAGACCGACCCGGCTGTCTATGACACCGTCGTGGAGTTCGCGGAAGAGATCAAGATGGTGCCCATCAAGGTGCTGAAAGAGCAGCCAGGATACGTGCTGAACTCGCTGCTGGTGCCGTTCCTGAACGCTGGTGCGGGCCTGCTCGTCGGCGGCGTCGCCGATGCCGAGACCATCGACAAAACCTGGCGCATCGCAACCGGTGCCCCGCTCGGTCCGTTCCAGATCTTCGACGTGGTCGGGCTCAACACCGCCTACAACATCACATCCGCCAACCCCGCCCCGGCAGCACAGGCATTTGCCAAGCTCCTCAAAGAGGAGTACATCGACAAGGGCAAGCTCGGCCGGGAAACCGGTGAGGGGTTCTACAAGTACAACTAGCGATCTAACGCAGCGAGGGGCGCACCGCTTCGGCGATGTGCCCCTTTCGTTCTGCTGCATTGACCGCAAGCAGTTCGGCGCCGCATTCCCCCGAAACCGCCCAGCGCCCATCCCCTTCACCCGTACTCCAAGGCAAGTGACCCTGCTATCGGCAAATGTCCCTGCTATAGCAGGGTCTTCCCGCAGTAACAGGGTCACTTGCCGGAAGAGCGCTGCAGCAACAAGAGAGCGCCGCGGCAAGGGGCACCGCACGGCAGCAAGAGAGCGCTGCGGCAACGAAAGAGCGCTGCGACCAAAGGCGCACGCCCGTACCCTCAGCACAAGTGACCCTGTTATCGCAAAGTGTCCCTGCTATAGCAGGGTCTTTCCGCAGTAAGAGGGTCTTTTGCCGAGAGGGCGCCGCGGCAATCAAAGAGCGCCGCGGCAAGGGGCACCACACGGCAGCGGGGCCCCACCGAGCAGGCGCGGCAGCAAGCGAAGGCTACTTCTGCTTACTCTCCACGTCGCCAGATAGCGCGGCGATGAAGGCTTCCTGTGGCACCTCAACGCGGCCAACCATCTTCATCCGTTTCTTACCTTCCTTCTGCTTTTCAAGCAGCTTGCGCTTACGCGAAATGTCACCGCCGTAGCACTTGGCGAGCACATCCTTACGGATCGCGCGAATATTTTCGCGGGCAATGATGCGCGCACCAACCGCCGCCTGAATCGGCACCTCGAACTGCTGCCGTGGAATCAGTTTCCGCAGCCGTTCGGCCATCATGGTGCCGTAGCTATAGGCCTTGTCGCGGTGCACGATGGCACTGAATGCATCCACCCGATCGCCCTGCAGCAAGATGTCGACCTTCACCAGGTCGGCAGCCTGATCGCCAACCGGCTCGTAGTCAAACGAGGCATAGCCCTGGGTGCGCGATTTCAGCTGGTCGAAAAAGTCGAACACGATCTCGCCCAGCGGCAGCGTGTAGCGCAGCTCAACCCGCTCTTCCGAGAGGTAGTCCATCGAAACCAGCGACCCGCGGCGCGACTCGCACAGTTCCATGACCTTACCGACGTAGTCCTTCGGCATCAGAATGGATGCGCGCACCACCGGTTCCCGCACCTCAAGGATCTTGCCTTCGGGGAACTCCGACGGGTTGGTGACGTGGTGCTCTTCTTTGTCTTCGGTGATGACGTCGTAGGTCACCGACGGCGCCGTGGTGATGATGTCGAGATCAAATTCGCGCGAGAGCCGCTCGGTAATGATTTCGAGGTGCAGCAGGCCCAAAAAGCCCACGCGGAAACCGAAGCCGAGCGCAACCGAAGTTTCGGGTTCGTAATTGAGCGCCGCATCCTCAAGTTTGAGTTTGTCGAGCGCCTCGCGCAGTTCGGGATAGTCGCCGGCGTCAATCGGGTAAAGCCCCGAGAACACCATCGGTTTGGGCTCGACATAACCGGGCAGCGCTTCGTCGGCGGGCTGTGCGGCCGAAGTGACCGTGTCGCCCACCTTCGACTGGCGCACATCTTTCACACCGGTGATGAGGAAGCCCACCTCACCGGTGCCGAGGCCCTTGGCCGGAGTTGGCTCGGGAGAAGAAACACCGATGTCGAGCAGCTCGTGCGTGCCGCCGGTTGACATCATCCGAATTTTTGCGCGATCGGTGAGGTGCCCGTCAACCATCCGCACATAGGTCACAACGCCCCGGTACGAGTCGTAAACCGAGTCAAAAATCAGCGCGCGCGGGTCGCCTTCGGGGTCACCGTCGGGTGCCGGGATGCGGTCGACGATGCGGTCGAGCAGCACATCCACGCCCATCCCGGTCTTGCCACTCACCCGCAACACATCGTCGGGTTCACCGCCGAGCAGGTTGGCGATCTCTTCGGCATAGCGCTCAGGATCGGCTGCCGGCAGGTCAATTTTGTTGAGCACCGGGATGACTTCAAGGTCGTTTTCGAGCGCCAGATAGAGGTTCGCGAGCGTCTGCGCCTCGATTCCCTGGGCAGCATCCACCAGCAGCACCGCGCCCTCGCAGGCTGCGAGCGAACGCGACACCTCGTAGCTGAAGTCGACGTGGCCGGGGGTGTCGATCATGTTGAGGATGTAGTCGTCTCCCGACACGTGCCACGGCATGCGCACGGCCTGCGACTTAATCGTGATGCCGCGTTCGCGCTCGAGTTCCATCTTGTCGAGGTACTGGGCGCGCATCACGCGATCTTCAACCGATCCGGTCAGCTGCAGCATGCGGTCGGCAAGGGTCGACTTGCCGTGATCGATGTGGGCAATGATGCAAAAATTTCGGATGCGGTCGGGTGGCGTGGCCAGCGGCTGCAAGATCTTAGGAGTGTTCGGCATGGTACCGGCCATTCTCCCATGCTTCTGATCGGAACCTCCACACGCGCTATCACGTCGCACAGTGCGGCTTGGCCTGAGCGGGAAAACCAACGGAATTAGCTTTGCAAATGCAAGCCTTTCTACAAAAACTTGCGGGGCGGTCGTAATTTTCTAGGCGTTTGACTACCCCAAGCTTGGCAGAGCGCCTAGAATTGCTAGTGGCTGACCGCTTCTCACCAAGTGTTTCAGGAGGTTTGATGTCTGCCGATCTACTTCCATCCACAGCAATCCGATTTGCCGTGCCAGCAGCCGACTGGCGCGCCGCCATTCAGGCCGCAGGTGATGCCCTTGTCGCCGGTGACATCGCCACCGACGCCTACGCCGACGCCATGATTAAGGCCGTCGAAGATCTCGGCCCCTACATCGTTATCGCGCCGGGCTTCGCACTCGCGCACGCACGCCCCTCAGAACAGGTGCGTCGCACCGGGCTCAGCTGGGTGAGCCTTGCCGAACCGGTTGAGTTCGGCAGCGAAACAAACGACCCGGTCGACCTGGTGGTGGGCCTTGCCGCCCTCGACCACGACGAACACCTGCAGGTGATGGCAAAGCTCGCGGGTGTGCTCGCCAACCCCGACACGCTCGCCCGGCTGCGCGCATCCAACGACCCCGAAGAAATTCGTTCAGCGCTGCTCGGCTAATCAGCGCCATGAGAAAGGACCCACTATGAAAATCATCGCAGTGTGCGGTATGGGCATCGGCACCTCGGTGCTGCTCAAGATGAACATCGACCAGGCGCTCGAAGCGCTCGGCGAAACCGCAGATGTTGAAGCCTCGGATATTTCATCAGCACGCGGCGCCGCTGCCAGTGCCGACCTGGTGATGACCAGCGCCGAACTCGCACCACAGCTCGGCGATATCGACACCCCCATCGCCGTCGTCAACAACTTCGTCGACCAAGACGAAGTGCGCGAAAAACTCGCGGCGGCACTCGACCTCTAATTGCCATTCGGTCGCGCATCCCGCGACCGACTCCGCCGGTGACGGCAAACCGGCTCAGCTGTACCGAGCCGAACGCTCGGACTACCGGAAAGGAATGCAGCCATGAATTGGCTCGTTGATGTCCTCGACTTCATAGGACAGCAAATTCTCAACGTGCCGGCCTATCTCGTCGGCATTATCGTGGCGGTCGGTCTGATCGCCCTGCGCAAGGGCGCCGGCCAGGTGATTGGCGGCGCGCTCAAAGCAACGCTCGGCTTTTTGATTCTCGGTGCCGGTGCCGATGTTGTGGTCGCCTCGCTTGAACCGCTCGGCAAGCTCGTGCTCGGCGTCACCGGAGCCGAAGGCGTCGTGCCCACTAACGAGGTCGTCACGGCAATGGCGGCAAAAGACTTCGGTGCCAACAGCGCCTACATCCTGGCGCTCGGCTTTTTGCTGATGCTGCTAATCGCCCGCTTCACCCCGCTGAACTATGTGTTCCTCACCGGTCACCACATGGTGTTCATGGCCATGCTGCTGTCGGTGCTGCTGTCGCTGTCGTTCGGCGCGAACGGCGGTTGGATCGCCGTGCTGATCGGTGCCGTGCTGCTGGCAATCATGATGACCGCGATGCCGGCGTTCGCGCATCCGTGGACCAAACGAGTCACCGGCAACGACACCGTGGCAATCGGTCACTTTTCGACACTCGGCTACATTGCCGCTGGTGCCGCGGGCCAGGCGGTCGGTCGCAACTCGCGCTCCACTGAAGACATTAAGTTCCCGCAGGGGCTGTCGTTCCTGCGCGACTCGATGGTCGCAACCGCCCTTTCGATGGTGCTCATCTATGTGGTGTTTGCCGTCTGGGGCCTGATCGCACTCGGCCCCGACTCTTATGCGATGCTTGACGCGACCGACGGCGGCGCGTTCGTGATGGCCGCAATCAAGCGCGGTCTGCTATTCGGTGTTGGTGTCTCGGTGATCCTCTACGGTGTGCGCACCTTCCTGGGTGAGCTCATCCCGGCCTTCCAGGGCATCGCCAAGAAGGTGGTTCCTGGCGCCAAGGCGGCCCTCGACATCCCGATTGTGTTCCCCTACGGCCAGAACGCCGTGCTCATCGGTTTCATCTCGTCGTTCATCGGCGGTCTGGTGATGCTGGTGTTGCTGGCCACCTGGCTTGGCCCGGCATTCGGTCTCGCACTGATTCTGCCCGGTATGGTGCCGCACTTCTTCTGTGGTGGTGGTGCCGGTGTTTACGGCAACGCAACCGGTGGCCGCCGCGGTGCGGTCGTGGGTGGTTTCGTCAACGGTCTGATCATCACGATTTTGCCGGCGCTGCTCTACGCGGTGATGAACGGAGTCGCTTCGATGTTCAACCAGCAGGCGCTTGCCGGCTCTACCTTCGGTGACGCCGACCTCGGCTGGTTCGGTTCGCTGATCGGTGCCGGTGTGCTCACCGGCTCGGCAGTGGCCACCGCGATCATCTCGCTGGTTATCGGCGCGGTCATCCTGGCCCTCGCCATCCTCTGGCAGGTCAAGGTGGTGAACAAGGGCTGGATGCCGGGCGAGGCCCACGCCCAGTTCGTCGCCGAAGTCAAGGCCGAAGAGGCTGCCGCAGCCAAGGCCGAGCGCGAAGCAGCCAAGGCTGAACGCGCCCGCGCCAAAGACGCCGGAGCTGATGGCACAGCCGATGCCTAACCGCAGCTAATCCCCCTCGCGGTGTGGGCCCGTTATCCTTCTCGGACACGGGCCCACACCCATTAGCGGTGACTTTCAATTCGGGGGCTTATTTCGGCCGCGCATCCTGGTAAGATGAATGCTTGGCTTACGCGTACCCCACTCGACGCGATGCGCCGCGCGGCCCCTCTACCGCAAGGTGCGAACCGAAAATCATCTATTTCGTACGAGGAAAGACTCAACGTGGCAAACATTAAGTCGCAGATCAAGCGCATTAAGACCAACCGCAAGGCAACCGAACGCAACAAGGCCCGCAAGTCGGAGCTGCGCACCGCAATCCGTCGCGTGAACGAGGCCGTTGCTGCCGGCAACCTCGAGGCCGCCCAGACCGCTCTAGCCCACGCTTCGAAGAAGCTCGACAAGGCCGTTTCGAAGGGCGTCATCCACAAGAACCAGGCCGCCAACAAGAAGTCGGCTATCGCCAAGCGCGTGAACTCGCTCAGCGCCTAAGCACGCTGCAGCTGACGGGGAGCATCATCGCGATGCTCCCCGTTTTTGTTTCGCTTTTGCGCCCGTGAGCTCAGCGGAAGATTTTGGCCCTACGATGCCCTCTCAGCCATCCTGACCCCGAAATTTTCCGCTGAACTCACCTTGCGGCACAGCAGGGCCACGCAACCAACCAGAGCAGGCTACGATTACTGTCGGATTCGGCTGTATGCCGCCACTGGAACTTCCGTGCCGACAAAGGAGTCGTCGATGACTGCATCCCCTCTCATGCCCGCTGAATGGACCGCGCATGAACGCACCTGGATGGCTTTCCCTCCCCCGAACGACACCTTCGGTGAGCGCGGCGGCCACGATCTTGAGCGTGCCCGCACCGCATGGCTCAATGTGGCTCGCACCATCGCCAAATATGAACCGGTAACGCTCATCGTTGATCCCGGTGACGAACACGAGGCACGCGCACAGGTCGGTGACGAGATCGATATCGTGCTGCACCAGCTTAATGACGCGTGGCTGCGCGACGCGGGCCCGAGCTTCGCTTTTGCGGGCGACGAGCTGGTGGCGGTCGACTGGGTGTTTAACGGCTGGGGCGCACAGGGCTGGGCCGCGTACGAGCATGACGCGAAGCTGGGGCGCTTTATTGCTGAACAGGCCGGCGTTCCGGTGGTTGATTCACCGCTCGTGAACGAGGGTGGCGGCATCCACGTAGATGGACTGGGCACGATGCTGCTCACAAAGACCGTGCAGCTTGACCCCGGTCGCAACCCGAACCTTACGGCGGCGGATGTGGAGCGCGAGTTTGCGCGCACCATCGGCACCACCAAGTCGATCTGGTTTGAACGCGGTTTGACTCGCGACTATGACGAGTTCGGCACTCGCGGCCACGTGGATATTATTGCGAGCTTCGCGGGTGAGGGCCGGGTGCTCGTACACGACCAGCGCGACCGCGCGCATCCCGATCATCTGGTGAGTGAACAGCTGCAGGCAACACTGCGCGATGCGGTGGATGCGCGCGGTGAACGGCTCGAGATGATTCCGGTTCCGGCACCCAAGACGCTGCGCGACCATCACGGTTGGGTCGACTGGTCGTACATCAACCACTATGTGTGCAATGGTGCGGTAATTCTGTGCGCGTTCGATGACGAGCACGATGCGGTCGCGGCAGAAATTTTGCAGCGCTGCTACCCGGATCACGTGATCGAGCTCGTGGATGCCCGCGATATTTTCGCGTTCGGCGGCGGCATTCACTGCATCACGCAGCAGCAGCCGCGCCGGCGCTAGCGGGAAGGGGCGTAGCCCTACAGCTCTCGCGCGGCCACTTTGCGGACGAGTCGTTCAACCGCAAATTCGGGGTCGCGCGAGAGCCCTTTCACCATGTGATCGGTTTCGGCGCAGAGCATGATGGCGTGCCCGAGCTGCACCTCGGTGAACCCCGAGAGGTCGCGGCGGGCCTGGCCCACCTGCCACGGCGCCGCGCCCACCTGCGAGGCGAGCTGTGCATCCGTGCCGGCAAGCCCGGCCACTTTTGCCATCAGCCGCAGCTTCATCGCAATCGCCGCCACAATCGGCACCGGGTTGACTCCGGTGTCGAACCCGGCACGCACGAGGCTGAGCGCCTGCGCCAGCTGCCCGGCGATAGTGGCATCAGCGATCTTGAACCCGGTGGTTTCGACTCGGCCGCCGTAGTAGCGTTCAACCAGCTCGGCGCTGATCTCGCGGTCGTCACTCAGCGCCATTAATTGCCGGCAGGCGGCGGCGAGCTCGGCTACGTCGGTGTTGAACGCGGCCACGAGGGATGCGGCGGCCTGCGGTTGGATGCGTCGCTGCTGCGCCCGAAATTCGGTCACTACAAACTCGTGCAGTTCGTGTGCTTTTGGCGTGACACAGTTGATTTCGACGAACCCGGCGTTGGCGCGCACGAGATCGAGCAGTTTTTTGCCGCGCACCCCCGACTCGTGCCGCAGCACCACAACGGTGCTCTCCACTGGGTTTGCCACGTAGTCAAGCGCCTCTTGCAAAAACTCGTTGGCGCACTCGTGCACGTGCTCGCACACCACCAGCCGCGGCTCCATAAATAGCGACGGGCTCACCAGCGTGCTCAGTTCGCCCGGCGCATACGAGCTGGCATCAATTTCTGAGGTTTCGAGCGCGGGGTCAGCGTCGCGCAGCTGGGCGCGAATTGAGGCCACCGCTTCGCTGGCAAAAAAGTCTTCGGGCCCCGAAACGAGCATGACCGGCGCGATCTGGGGCGCACGCCAGCTGCCCTGAGCGATGGCGGTGTTTGCTCTGCCTCGACCACTCTGTTTTGCTCGTGCTGCCACCGGCACCTCCCCCACTACATGTGACGGCTTTAACTCTACGTTGTCGCAACTCGCGGCTGCGGCTAACTACAGCAAGTGGGCCCGCTGCGCTCGGCCCAAATCCGCAGCTGCCCGTGCTGCTCATACACCGCAAAACTGCCGCGCTGATCGGTGCGCAGCCACGGCGTGCCCGCAGCCCCGAGTGCCGCGAGCGCCTCGTTCGTTGGGTGCCCGTACGAATTATCGGCACCCACCGAAATGAACGCCAACCGGGCACGCACCTGCGAGGTGAGTTCAGCCGATTGGTCGGCCGAGCCGTGATGCGACACCTTCAGCAGGTCGGCCCGCAGTGATGGCCACTGTTTTGCGATCGCCCGCTGTCTCGTCTCCCCCGCATCCCCGAGCAGCAACAGCGAGTAGCAGGCCTGCCGGCACGATTCGTTGGGGCTCGCGAGCACCACGAGGCTGCCGTCATTATCTTTTGTGCGCGACGGTGCCGCACCGCGCCGCTTGGGAGACAGCACCTGCAGGTCGAATTCGCCGCGCCGCTGCTGATCCCCAGCTGCCGCAAACCGCACCATCGCGCCCCGCGAGTGCAGCAGCTTGGTGTCAGGCTCGACGCGTGCCTGCTCGGTATCCGGCACCCAGGCCTCGCGCACTGGCACCGTGAGCTCACGCAGCGCACCGATATGGTCGCGGTCAAAATGGCTCACGATGAGCAGGTCGATTTCGGTCACCGCGAATCTCTCCAAACAGGATGCAAGCAGCTCAATATCTTCGCCGGTGTCAATCAGGATGTGTCTGCCGTCCGATTGCAAAAGCAGCGCATCCCCCTGCCCCACATCACACACCGCAACCCGCCAATTTTGCGGTAGATCGCGCCGCAGCACCGCAACACCAAATGCCACGCTGGCGGCGGCGATCACAACGGCCGCGCTCAACCCGAATGCGACGAGCTGCCGCAACAGCCGTGCGCGTTTGCCTCCCGGTGGTTTGCACACGACGATCGCCACCGCCGCTATCAGCAGCACGAACAGCAGTGCCCCGGCCGCTCCCGGCAACCACGGCACAGTTGCCAGCGGAAACCGGGCCACCGCCTGTGCTACGAGCCCGATCCACTGCGCCGGTAGCCACGCCACCCAAAGCAGCGCCATCCCCAGTGGCGGCACGATCACGCCGATCAGACAGCCGAATAGTCCGGCAACGGTGGCAAGCGGCGCGGCAGGGGCTGCGAGCAGGTTCGCCAGCACCCCGTAGGTTTGCACCTGGGGATCGAGCAGCAACAGGATGGGCTGGCAGGCTAATTGCGCCACGAGCGGCACCGCTATCAACAGGGCAATCGACGGCGGTAACCAACGCTCCAGCAGACGCTGGGCGGGTCGGGTGCCGAGCAGCAGCCCGGCGGTGGCTGCGCTCGACAGCGCAAACCCGTAGTCGCGTGCCAGCCACGGATCGGCGGCCAGCAGCACGACGATCGCGAGCGCGAGCACCGGCACGCCGCTCACCGGTCGTGACGCGGCGTCAACCGCGAGCACGATGAGTCCCATCGCGGCAGCGCGAATAACCGAACCCTGCGGGGTGACGAGCAGCACAAACAGCGCCAGTGCCAGCGCGGCCACGCCGATGCGAACCGCTCGTGGCCACGCAGCCAACCGACCGAGCGCGAGCATCCCGGCCACAATGAGTGCAATATTTGAGCCGCTTACCGCGGTGAGATGGCTGAGGGATGCCACCCGCATATGGTCATCGAGCGCATCGTTCACGAGCCGTTCATCCCCCACCGCGAGCCCCGGCACGAGCATATTGCCGGGTCCCGGTAGCGGCTGTGCGGCCGCCAAAAATTGACCGCGCAGCAGATCACCTGCCTCCAGCAGCGGATGCGGGTGAGCGACTACTGCGGCCGGTTCGCGCGCGAACACCAGGGCGACAACGCGGTCGCCGGGGTCAACAAGCTGCAAATTGCCGCGAAGCGATATGAGCGCACCAATCGGCGGTGGTTCGTCATCGCCGGTGGGCACAAAAAGCAGCACGGGCGCATCCACCGCCTCGTCATTGAGTGTCACCAATTGCACTCGAAGCCGAACGGATGCACCGCTGGCTCGCGGCAGCGCGGTGACCGTGGCCGTGATCTGCGCCGGTTTTCCCAATGTCGCCGCCTCCTGTACCGCGTCAGGGAGCCGTTCCGCCCCGCGCACGGCTGCGGAGGTCGACACGAGTGCCGCGGCACTGAGCGCGAGCACGAGCATCGCGCCCGCTGCCCGCCATTGCGGCCGCCTCGCCGCAGCGCCGATCGCAACGGCGGCAAGTAGCGCGCTGCCAAGGCCCAGCGCGGCCGCCAGCTGCGGGTCGGTGACCGCCACCGCTGCGGCGATCCAGGCGATCACGGCAGCGGGAAGCAGCCGCAGATCGGGTCCGCCCGGCGCCGCGGCGGCAGATTCCGGGTGGCCGCTCATACCGTGACCAGCTCGCGCAGCCCCTCGAGCGTGGCCTCGCCAATACCGGGAACATCGGTGAGCTCATCAACCGAAGTGAAAGGCCCGTTGGCGGTGCGATAGTCGAGGATGCGTTGCGCCATTGCCGGCCCGATGCGCGGGAGCGTCTCAAGTTCGGCCGCCGTTGCGGTGTTGAGATTGACCAGACCGCCGCCGGAGCCACCGCTCGCCCCGCTACCGGCACCGGGACCACCGCCAACCGGCGCATCCGCGACAGGCGGGCGGGTCTCGCCCAACGCGGTCACGTACACCTGTTCGCCGTCGGTGAGTTTGCGGGCGAGATTCATGCTGCCGGTATCCGCCCGCTCGGTGAACCCACCGGCTGCCGAAACCGCATCCACCACGCGAGATTCGGCGGCGAGTTCGTACACGCCGGGCTGTTGCACCTCGCCGAGCACATGGACAAGCAGCCGCGGCGCCTCGGCGCCGGCGAAATCGCGATTCGGGGCGTCACCCGGTGCCGGGTCGGCGGTGGTTTCAAGCGTCGGCAGTCCCTCGGCGGCACGCGGCTGCAGCGCAACCATCAGCACCACGACCGCGGCCACCACCAGCGCGATCACAACGGTGCCGCCGAACGACACCCGCAATCGGGGCCGCTCGGGCGCTCCGAACAGCGCATCCAGGTCGACTGCGGCCACCGGGCTGGGGCGTTCGGCCCCTTCGTTATCGACGGTACTGCCGGTCTCAGCAGTGCCGCCACTCTCGACAGCGCTGCCACTCTCAGTAGGGCCACCGCTCTCAGTATTGCCGCTGTGGGTGCTGCGCGCTTTGGATGCATCGCCGGTGTTCATGGCCGTGAACCTAGCGTTTTCACCCCGCCGGCGATTGCCAATTGGAGGTCGCTGTGGATAAGCCCCCGCTCACAGCATCGCCGGGCGGGCGGCGGCCACGACACCGGTGCCGCCAGAACAGTGCCGCCACAAAAGCACTTCCGAAAAGCTCCTCAGCAAAGAGCCTCCGGAAAGCCGCCGAAAACGAGCGTGGGGCACAGCATCCGCTGCACCCCACACCCGCCGATCAGGTTTAGACGACGATGTTCACAAACTTCGGCGCCTTCACGATCACCTTGCGAATCTCCTGGTCACCAACCACCCGCTTAGCGCCGGCAGATTCGAGCGCGAGTTCTTGCAGCTCGGCGTCGCTGATCGATGGCGATACTTCGAGCCGGTCACGCAGTTTGCCGTTCACCTGCACCACCGCGGTCACCGACTCCTGCACGAGCAGTTCGGGGTCGGCTTCGGGCCAGATCGCCTTGGCAACCGACGGCTCGTGGCCGAGCGCCTCCCACATATCTTCTGCCGTGTAGGGCGCGAACATGTCGAGCACCATGGCGATTGCCTCGGCCGCTTCGCGCACGGCGGGATCGGCGGCACCGGGGCCCGAGTCGATCGCCTTGCGGGCCGTGTTGGTGAGCTCCATGATGCGGGCAATCACCACGTTGAATTTAAACGTCTCGGCAAGCTTCGGCACTTCGTCCCAAAAGCGTGCCACCGCGCGACGCAGCTCGCGGTCACCGGATGCAAAATCGCAGCCGGGTTCGCTGGCCACGTCCTGTGCCACCCGCCAGGCGCGTGCGAGGAACTTACCCGAACCGGCAACCGAAACGTCCTTCCAGTCGACGTCCTCTTCGGGAGGCGAGGCAAACAGCATCGTGGTGCGCACCGCATCCACACCGTGTGCCGCCAGCTCATCGCTCAACAGCACCGTGTTGCCCTTCGACTTCGACATTTTCGAGCCGTCGTAGATGACCATGCCCTGGTTCATCAGCGCCGAGAACGGTTCGTCAAAGTCGACATAGCCCAGATCGAACAGCACCTTGGTGATGAACCGGGCATACAGCAGGTGCAAAATTGCGTGCTCAATACCGCCGATGTACTGGTCGATCGGAGCCCAGCGTTTGGCGACTGCGGGATCGAACGCCTGCGTGTTGTCGTTCGGCGAGAGGAAGCGCAGGAAGTACCACGACGAGTCAACGAAGGTGTCCATCGTGTCGGTGTCGCGCACGGCCGGCTTACCGTCCGGGGTCTGCGTGGTCTTCCACTCGGTTGCGGCGCCCAGGGGCGAGGTGCCCTTGGGTTTCAGGTCGAGTCCTTCGCCATCGGGCAGCAGCACCGGCAGCTGGTCTTCAGGAACGAGCAGCTCGTTGCCGTCTTCGTCATACATCACCGGGATGGGCGTGCCCCAGTAGCGCTGACGCGAAATCAGCCAGTCGCGCAGGCGGAAATTTTTGGCGGCACGGCCGGTGCCCCGTTCGCCGAGCACCTCGATTGCCTTGGCGATCGCCTCGGTCTTGTGCAGACCGTTCAGCGGGCCCGAGTTGACGAGCACACCGTCGCCGGTGGTGGCGACACCGGTTACTGCCGGATCAACCTCGGCAAACGAAAGTGCGTTGCCGTCTGCATCCTTCGGTGCATCCTCGCCCTGGGTGATGTCGACGACCACCCGCACCGGCAGATCAAAAGCACGCGCGAACTCAAAGTCGCGGTCATCGTGCGCCGGCACCGCCATGATCGCACCGTGACCGTAGTCGGCGAGCACATAGTCGCTGGTCCAAATGGGCAGACGTTCGCCATTCAGCGGGTTAATGCCATAACGCTCGAGAAAAAGACCGGTCTTGGGTCGCTCGGTGCTCTGCCGGTCGATTGCGCCGAGCTTCTGGGTTTCGTCGAGGTAGGCCTCGAACTGTGCCTGCACCTCGGGCGAGGCACCGGCGGCGAGCTCGGCAGCCAGTTCGCTATCGGGGGCGACCACCATGAAGGTGGCACCGTAGAGCGTGTCGGGCCGGGTGGTGAACACGGTCACGGGTTCGTCGCGGCCCTCGATCACGAAGTCGACGTCAGCACCGTGCGAGCGACCGATCCAGTTGCGCTGCATGGTGAGCACTTTGGCGGGCCAGTGACCCTCGAGCTTGTCGAGGTCGTCGAGCAGCCGGTCGGCGTAGTCGGTGATGCGCAGGAACCACTGGGTGAGTTTTTTCTTCACCACGATTGCGCCCGAGCGCTCCGAGGTACCGTCGGCAAGCACCTGCTCATTCGCGAGCACAGTCTGGTCAACCGGGTCCCAGTTCACGAGCGATTCTTTTCGGTAGGCCAGGCCCTTGCGATACATCTGTTGGAACAACCACTGGTTCCAGCGGTAATACTCGGGGTCGGAGGTGTGGATCACCCGGTTCCAGTCGAAGCTGGCCGCGTAGCGGCGCATCGAGTCGCGCTGCTGGGCGATGTTGCCGTAGGTCCAATCGCGAGGTTCACCGCCGCGTTTGATGGCCGCGTTTTCGGCCGGCAGACCGAATGAGTCCCAGCCGATGGGGTGCAGCACGTTGCAGTCACGGTGGCGCCAGTAGCGTGCCACCGCATCGCCGAGCGCGTACTGTTCGGCGTGCCCCATGTGCAGATCGCCCGATGGGTAGGGGAACATGTCGAGCACGTATTTGCGCGGCCGGTCATCGTCCTCGTCATTCGCGGCGAACGGCTGCAGTTCGTCCCACACCGGAAGCCACTTGGCTTCGAGGTGCCGGAAGTCGTAGCTGTTGCGGTCGTCGTCACGCTCAGCGGTCACTGCACTCACTTCTTTCGTGATGGGGATGTTTGCCAACCTCCCTATCGTAGCGGCGCAGCGCGCGTGCGGGATGCGGATGCGGGCTCCCTACCCCAACCGGAGGCGCTGGGTGATGAGTGTCTCGTCGATCGGGGTGTGGCTGATGATGATCAGGGTCTGGTCTTCGCCGGCTGCTGCAACGAGGTCGGCCATGAGCTGATCGGCCCGGCCCGGATCAACATTGGCGGTGGGTTCATCAAGCACGAGCACCCGGAAATCGGCCAGCAGCCCGCGCGCAAGCGCGATGCGCTGCGCCTGACCGCCAGACACCAGCGAGCCACGCTCCCCAACCGCAGCATCGAGCCCGCCACGCGCGCGCATCCACTCGCCCAGCCCCACGCGCTCAAGCACCGCCTCGAGCTCGGCATCGGTGGCATCGTCACGTGCAAACAGCAGGTTTTGGCGGATCGACTCGTTAAAAATATGCGCCTGCTGTTCGATAAGCCCGACCCCTCGGCGCAGCTCGTCGACATCAATTTCGCGGGCTTCTACCCCGGCGATGCGGTAGCTGCCGGTGTAATCAATAAATCGCACGAGCAGGTTGGCGAGCGTGGTTTTACCGGCACCCGAATCACCCGACACGAGCATCCTCGCCCCGGCAGGAATCTCAACATCGAGGGCGGCAAAAGCCGAATCCGCCGCACCCGGCCAGCGACCCGCGACCCCGCGCAGCGAAATCGGTAGCGACCCCGCCGGCAGGGATGCACCGCCACTTCCCGGCTGCGGAATTTCGGCGGGGATCGTGTCCGGCGCCACCTCGGCGATGCGCTGCGCCGCCACGCGCACCTTGCGCCAGGCAGCAACCGCCTGCGGCACCTGCGCAAAGACCTCAAATAGCGCCATCGGTACCAGCGCGATCAGTGTCAAAAGTTCGGGGATGAGCGTTCCCTCGACCACCGGATTGACGCCCCAAAAAAGCGCCCCCACAACGGCCACGCCCGAAAACAGGGTCATGGCACCGGCAACGAGGCCCGACCCTGCGGCCGAGCGCTGCAGGGCCCGGCGCAGGTGTTCATCGGCCGCGCGCATCCGCGCCAGCTGCGGTTCGAGTGCGCCGTAGGCGCGCAGCACCTCGTGGTTGGCGATGGTGTCGTGCACCAGATCACCCAGGCGGGCGCGAAGCGGCGCAATTTCACGGTCTTGGCGGCCCGAGATGGCGAGCTGTGCCGATGTGGCCACCACAAATGACACCACCAGGCACACCAGCAGCGTCAGTCCAGCCGGCAGCGACACGAGCGATACCCCGATCACCGCCAATACCGAAACCAGCACCGAGGTGACGATGGGCTCGGCCACCCGCATCGGCAAAAACTGCAGCTCGTCAACATCGTCAACCAGCCGCGTGAGCAGATCGCCGCGGCGGGTTCGCCCGAGCCCCGCCGGAGCCAGCGGCAAAAGCCGCTCGTAGAGCCCAACCCGAATCGCCGCGAGCTGCCGCAGCGAAGCATCGTGTCCAAACAGCTGCTTCAGATAGCGAAAAACGGCGCGGCCGATCGCGAACATGCGCACCGCCACAATTGCGATGCCGAGCCACAAAATATGAATGATGAGCGAGGCGCGCGTAATCAGGTAGGCGCTCGTTGCCAGCAGCGCGACAACCGAAATCGCCCACAGCAGGCCCCAGGTGAGCGTGGGCCAAAACCGCCGCAGCGGTGGCATTGCGAGCCCGAGGACGCGCCGCTCATCCGGTTCAAGTTCGAGGATGCGGTCAAAAAGTGCCGACTGTTTGTTGCTCATGCGCGCTCCTCCACCGCGAGGGTCTGCAGCGTCAGCACCCGGTCGGCGGCATTGATTACGGCGCGGCGATGACTAATAACCGCCACGATCCGCCCCTCGCCAGCCAGGGCGCGCAGGGCCCGGATGACGGTCTGTTCGCGCTCGGTGTCGAGTGCGCTGGTGGGTTCGTCGCACAGCACCACCGCACAGTTTCGAGCGCGAGCACGGGCGATGGTGCGCGCGAGCGAGAGCCGCTGCGCCTGGCCGCCGGAAAGCCCGCTACCACCCACTCCGAGCTCTTGTTCGAGCGAGAGCCAGTCGAGGTCTGCCAGCCGCAGCGCTTCCCGCAGCTCGTCATCGCTCGCTACCGTTTCGCCAAGGGCGAGGTTTTCGCGCACTGTCCCCTGCAGCAGTCCGGCACGCTGTCCCATCCAGGCGATCTTGCTCGCCGCATCCCTGGCCGCGAGTGGCTGCCCATCAAGCAGGCGCTCGCCCTCGCCGTCGATCTGCCCCATGATGTAGCCAAACAGGGTCGATTTACCGGCACCCGATTCGCCGCTGAGCGCGGTTATTTCACCGCGGTTGAAGCTCGCGCTAAAGTCGCGCAACACCGTGTGCTCGCGGTAGGCAAAGTGCACATTGCGCAGCTGCAGCCCTGACGCATCCCCCGCGCCTGCTGCCGCAGCGACAGCGCGCGTATCGATTTGGTCTTGGGCTCCCGCTTCGAGCAGCGCAAACACCTGCTGGGCGGCTGCCACCCCCTCGGATGCATTGTGAAATTGCGCGCCCACCTGGCGTAGCGGCGCAAACACTTCGGGGGCGAGGATGAGCGCGAACAGTCCCACCAGCAGCGGCATTTCGTCGTCGATGAGCCGAATACCGATCTGCACCGCGACCAGCGCCACCGATAGTGAGGCAAAAAGTTCGAGCGCAAATCCCGACAAAAACGACACTCGCAGCACTTTGAGGGTGTCTTGGCGGTAATCGTCGGTGATGTGTTGCAGCCGCTCGCGCTGCCGATTGGCTCGACCAAAGATTTTGAGCGTCGAAAGCCCCTCAATCAGTTCGAGAAAAGCGTTCGCGAGTCCCGTGAGCGAGTCGAGCTGGCGGCGCTGCACGCGGGTGGTAACGAGCCCAATCAGGATCATGAACACGGGGATCACCGGCAGTGTCAGCACCTCGGTGATCGCCGAAACCGGGTCGTGAAACCAGGTCACGACAATCAATAGCGGGGTGGCGATCATGGTGAGCAGCAGCTGCGGCAAAAATTTCCCGAAATATGGGTCGAGCGCGTCAAGGCCGTGCGTGGTGAGCGTGGTGATTTCTGCACTCGAGCGCCCGCTGAGGATGCGCGGATGCTGCGTGATTGCGCTCATCACCTGGCCGCGCAGCTGCGTTTTGGCAGCGGCTGCGGCTCGAGCACCGGCGAGCTCAGTTCCCCACTGGGCGAGCGCTCGCACCGCAACACAGCCGATCCCTACCGCCAGCACCGAAAGCAGCTCGGGCATCCGATACCCGGCGATCGCCCGAGTTACCACCACCGCAATGCACCAGGCAAATCCGATCATGGCGGCGGTCTGCACGAGCCCGAGTACGGCCCCAATAACGAGGAACGAACGCGAAGCACTCGCGTAGCGCAGCAGTCGAGGATCAAGAGGTTTCACGATGCTCCCAGCCTATCTTCCGCGAGCTGTAGCCGCACGGCTCACAGCCGTCGCTCGAACCACTGGCAATAACCGCGCCGCAAAAGCGAACCGCCCGCGCATCCATTTGGACACGCGGGCGGTTTGCACTGTGGCAGATTAGGCCGTAGCCGGTTCGTGTTCGACCTCGGCAGCGTCCACCTTGCGTTCGAAATCGACGCGGCGCAGACGCTTGCTGAACACCCAGAACGACCAGGCCTGGTAGGCCAATACGAAGGGCATGATGACCAAGAACGCCCAGCTCATAATGCCGAGTGTCTTGTCGCTTGCCGCACCGTTGTAGATGGTCATGTCGAGGCCACCCTCGGTCAGGTTCTTCATGAGCAGGTGCTCACCATCGTGCGAGAAGAACAGGGTCGAGTACAGGGCGGCGACGGCACCGATCACGGTGACGACCGCGAGCCCGAATGCCCAGCCGTCCATCCCCTTCAGGTTGACAAGCCACGAGCCAACGAAAGCCACCACTGCCAGCAGGGCAAAGATGAGTGTCGGCACGCTGTAGTAGGCAACTACCGTCCAGCCCAGGAAGGCGATAGCCAGCACGGCAACCGCAAGGCCCACGTAGGTGGCGGCCTGCTTGGCACGGTCGCGCAGTTCGCCGTCGGTCTTGCGGGTGATGAACACCAGACCGTGGTAGAAGAACAGCGCCAGCGTGGTCAAACCACCCAGCAGGGCGTAGGGGTTGAGCAGGTCGAAGAACGTGCCCGTGTAGTTGAAGTTGAACAGCAGTTCGCCGGTGGTGTCGATACCGCCCGCAGTCATCTGCTCCATGGGCATACCGCGAACGATATTGGCGAAGGCGGCACCCCACAGCAGGGCCGGGATCGCCGAACCCCAGAAAATCATCCAGTCGAACCAGCGCGTCCACTGTTCGCCCTTGCCCTGGTGTCGGTATTCAAACGAGACACCGCGGACGATCAGTGCGAGCAGGATGACAAATAGGGCGAGGTAGGCGCCGGCGAAGATCGTGCCGTACCACTCGGGGTAGGCAGCGAACAGGCAGGCACCGGCGACGATGACCCAGGTTTCGTTGAGGTCCCAGATGGGGCCGATGGTGTTAATCAGGATGCGTCGGTCGGTGTCATCTTTACCGATGAACGGCAGCGCGATTCCCACACCGAAGTCGAATCCGTCGAGAACGAAGTATCCGATGAAGAGGAAACCGACAATCCAGAACCAGAGGATATTCAGATCCATTAGTAGACGCTCGCTTTCACCTTGACGTTTTCAACCGACTCAACGGTGCCGTCTGTGTGTTTTTCCACCTGCATGGGGTCAGACTTGGCGGCCTTGAGCAGCAGCTTCACTTCGACCACGGCGAGGATGCCGTACACGAGCGTGAAGCCGATCAGTGACAGCAGCACGGTGAGGCCGGTCACATTGGGCGAGACACCGTCTTCGGTCTTCATGAGACCGAACACGATCCACGGCTGGCGACCCATCTCGGTGAAAATCCAACCGATGATGATGCCCCACAGCGGCATGGTGGCGTTCGCAATCGCGACGTTCCACATCCACGGCTTGGTTTCGTAGCCCTTGCGGGTCACGATCAGGCCGATGAGGGCGACGAACATGGCCAGGAAGCCGAAGAACATCATCCAGCGGAACGACCAGTAGGTAATCCACACGGTCGGGTAGTAGGCGCCGGGGCCGAACATTTCGACGTACTGAGCCTGCAGGTCGTTAATACCTTCAACCGTGCCCGAGAAGGTGTTGGTGGCGAGGAAGCCGGCCAGGTACGGGATGCGCAGTGACCAGACTTCTTCGGAACCGTCGGGGGTACCGATTGAGAAGAGCGAGAAGGATGCGTCAGCGCCAGTCTTGCTGTCCCAGATCGCTTCGGCAGCGGCCATCTTCATGGGCTGGGTTTCGGTCATCGCGATACCGAGACCGTGGCCCGAGAGCATGATGCCAACGCCCGAGATGAGCACGGCCCACAGCCCGAACTTGAGCGCGGGACGGAAGGTCTCAATGTGCTGGCCGCGCTTGAGGTGCCAGGCGGCGGTGGCCACGATAATGGTGGCCGCCAGCATGACCGAGGCGGTCAGCGTGTGCGGCAGCTGCCAGAGCGCAACCGGGTTGAGCAGCACGGCACCGAAGTCAACGAGCTCGGCGCGGCCGTTGGCCGGGTTGAACTCGTAGCCAACGGGGTTTTGCATGAAGGCGTTTGCAACGAGGATGAAGTAGGCCGAAATCCAGGTACCGGCAACGGTCAGCCAGATGGTGGCGAGGTGCACGCGCGGCTTCAGCCGGTCCCAACCGAAGATCCACAGCCCGATGAAGGTGGCCTCCATAAAGAAGGCGAGCAGCCCCTCAAAGGCGAGCGGTGCGCCGAAGATGTCACCCACGAAGCGCGAGTAGTTTGACCAGTTCATCCCGAACTGGAACTCCTGCACGATACCGGTGACGATACCCATCGCGAAGTTGATGAGGAACATCTTGCCGAAGAAGCGGGTCAGCTGCAGATACACAACCTTCCCGGTGCGGGTCCACGCCGTCTGCCAGATCGCAACCGCGAGCACCATACCCAGCGTGATCGGCACAAACAGGAAGTGGTAGATAGTGGTGAGCCCGAATTGCCATCGAGACAATACAAGCGGGTCGAGTAGTGATTCCACAGAGACCTCCAGACTGCAAGTCGTACTGCCGCAGTGTTTTTCGCGCAAGTGGGTTACTCACAGCGAACTACAACAAATATTAGCCCAAATTCACAGCTTGCAAAGACAACCACTTGGCAATGAGGTTCATTTATCTGACCTGGGATTTATCGCAAAACAAGACACCAATCATCTCGATATCAAGATGAATCTGCACAAAAAATTTGGCACTTCACTCGATGTCAAGTGAAATGCCAAAAATTCACTAAGTAGAAATGCTGCGGTCAAAGTTAGCCCGGCGCCGGCCGGAGTTGCTGCGCACCAGCCGATTCACGTCTCCGACTCCACCGTGCGCTGCAATTTCCGCCGCACCAACCCAGAGACCAGTACGAACAACAAAATGACCCCGACAAACACCACGCCGGCCCATTTGAGCTGACTACCAATCGCCTCATAGCTCGCCGCCGCAACCGATCCGACCGACACATACACCAGTGCCCACAGCACACAGGCAGGAATCGTGGCCGTCATGAAGCGTCGGTACGGCATCCCCGCCATCCCCGCCGCGGCCGGCACCACCGAGTGCAGCACCGGCAAAAAACGCGAGACAAAAACCGCGAGCGCACCACGACGCTGCAGATAGCGTTCGGCCAGCTCCCAATTGCGTTCTCCAATCAGCCGCCCGGCTCGCGAGTTGCGCAGCGGCCCGCCGATCCAGCGGCCGAGCGCAAACCCGAGTGACTCACCCAAGAGTGCCCCGCAGATCGCGGCCGCCACCAGCGCACCCCAGCTCCCCCATCCAGTCACCCCGGTTGCAGCCAGCAACAGCACGCTATCGCCGGGAACGAGCAGCCCCACAAACAGGCTCGTCTCGAGCAAAATCGCCAGCCCAGCGATCGCAATGAGCCACCCCTGATCGATGGCCTGCACCGAGGTGATCAGCCAGTCAATGAGGTCGTTGAGCATCCAACCAGTTTCACACAGTTCGCTGCGAGCAGCTGCGTAGGCTGGCAATATGTGTGGTCGATTTGTAGTGGCACGAGCCAGCGCCGAGCTCGCAGCCGAACTGGATGCCGATATTGTCACCGAACATCCGGCACCGGTCTCATACAACATTGCACCCACCACCCAGATCCCGGTGGCGATCGACACAATGGCTGACGATGGCACGCGCCACCGGCGATTGGAATCGGCAAAGTGGGGACTCGTGCCCAGCTGGGCGAAGGACGAAACGGTCGCCGTGCGAGCTTTCAATGCCCGCAGCGAATCGGCAGCGGCAAAACCCACTTTCCGCGACTCGGTGCGCAAGCGCCGCGCAGTAATCCCGGCCGACGGTTACTACGAGTGGCGCACCGCCGCCGACGGCAGCAAACAGCCGCACTATATTCATCCCGCCGACGGGTCGCTGCTGCTATTTGCCGGGCTCTATGCCTGGTGGCAACGCCCCGACAATTCCTGGCTGCTCAGCGCCATAATTCTCACCCGCCAGTCACCAGCGGGCCCGCTCGCTGAACTACACGATCGCATCCCGGTGTTCCTCAATCACGATGACCTCACCCAGTGGCTCAACCCCGCGCATCCCGGTGACAGTGAACTCGTCGCAGAATTCGCCCACCGCGCACAAACGCGCGCCGCACAGCTGCAAATCGACCGCGTAGACCGCCGGGTGGGCAATGTCCGCGAAAATGATGCCCAGCTCATCGCCCCTATCTCCCAGTGATAGATCGCCGGTTTGACCGGCACAAAACCCACCGTTATTTACTGCATGCGAGGATGTTTGGGTGTTTTTTAAACCCCGCCGCTCAATCTCGCTGCGTGAACGATTGGCAGACCTGCCAGTGAGTCGCCTGCTGGTGAACAACGCCTTCAAAATCGAGGATGCAATTAAACGTGCCCGGATGGGCCACGCTCGTCGACGCGGACACGTTGCAGCAGTAGAGGCTTATCTCGGCTACGGCTCAACCGATTGGGTGCGAGTGCTTGGCCGCGTGCAAATGGTACCGGTCGCTGTGCGACGGGCTGGGCGCCGACGGTTCCCCTCACTGCGCTTTGGTAAGCGACGCAAAGAAAAGTCGGTGCGCGGCTGGCGGAGTTTTGTGAGGGTCGCCGTGCCCTATGGCGAGGTTCGCATCCGCATCAACGGTGTGGAACATCTAGTGGAGGCCGATCGCGGCGGCATTATTGACTGCAAGCTGCCCGCTCAGCTTGCACCGGGCTGGCAGGAGGTTGAACTCGTCAGCGCCGATGAAGAGGTCACCACCGCGCAGGTGTTCATCATTTCTCCGCAGCAGCGATACGGGCTGATCTCGGATGTGGATGACACGGTGATGGTCACGTCGTTGCCGCGACCGCTGCTGGCGGCCTGGAATACTTTTGTACTCGATGAGCACGCCCGCGCTGCGGTGCCAGGGATGAATGTGCTCTACCAGCGACTGATCGAAACTTTTGGCGGCGACTCGACCCCGATTATGTATCTGTCGACCGGGTCATGGAATGTGGCACCGACGCTCTCGCGCTTTCTTGCGCGGAATCTCTACCCGTTCGGACCGCTACTGCTCACCGATTGGGGGCCCACCACCAAGCGACTTTTTCGCTCGGGCACCGAACACAAGCGCACCAGTTTGCGCCGGTTGGCCGAGGAGTTCCCCCACATTCAGTGGCTGCTGATTGGCGATGATGGGCAGCACGATGAGGCGATCTATGGCGAGTTTGCCACTCAGTATCCTGAATCGGTGCTCGCGGTGGCGATTCGACAGCTGTCAAACACCGAATCGGTGCTCGCCGGTAGCACTGCTTCATCTTCGGCGCGTTGGCGGTCACGGCTGCCGATACCGTGGATCACCGGCCCGAACGGGGCCGATCTTACCTGGCAGCTCGCCCAGGCTGGACTGATCGACGACGACCAGGATGCGGCCGATCTGGCAGCACTCTCACGGACGCTCGGCGACCGACGGATCGCGCGCCCCAAATCACCCGAGATAACCGGCGAATAATCGTCGCGCACATAAGCCCCCCTGACGGGGCCGTTTTGCGCGCCCGCTGCGCGAGCATCGATTTCGCTCTAGCACCACCGCGAACAATGTCGTAGGCTCACCCTACGATTTTTTCGAACATATTTTCGAAAGATGGGGTGGGTCATGATCATCGAAGAACCGGTCAGCGTCGAGCTTTCACCGCGGGGAGCCCCGGTGCGGTTTATTTGGCGCGGGGTGAGCTACGGGGTGGTGACCGCGCCCGAACTGTGGTTTGACCGCGAGCGCTGGTGGCTCGAGGTGCGGCGCGCACCGCGCGGCCGGATGCGGTCGCTCGATCGTGAAACGTGGCGGGTGGATGCGGTGCCGATTGGTAGCGATCGGCAGCTTGACGGCACTTTTGACCTGGCGCACACCGCTGATGGTTGGCGACTGATGCAGGCATGGGATGACGAGCTCGAGCGAAGGTTGTTTGCCTGAGATGTCTGCGTTCACCCATCTTCATGTGGCGTCCGCGTTCTCGGCCCAATACGGCACCGCCGCACCCGAGCAATTTGTGCGGGCTGCCGCCGAAGCGGGAGCCGGAGCTGCCGCCATCACCGACCGTGACGGTCTATACGGGGCCGCGCGCCACATTCGCGCCTGTATCGAAGCGAACCTGGCTCCGATCGTGGGTGTTGACCTTCGGCTCAGCGCCGCCAAAGACGACACATCGGCGTCACGGCGTAATAGCGTTCGAGCCACCGTGCTCGCACACGGGCAGTTCGCGGGGCAGAGCTGGGCGGGAATGTGCCGGCTCATTTCAGCCGCGCACACTCCCCCGCGTGGCGCTGCCATCACCGCTCGACGCAATTGGCTACCGCAGCTGCCGGTGGGGAGGTTTGCCCCGTTTTTGCGCGACAGTGCCGGAGAACCGCTTGGCACCGTGCTGCTCGGCCCCGATTCTGATGTTGGGGTCGCGCTCGCTGCCGGCGACACCGACACCGCGGTCGAGCGGCTCAAAAACTGGCAGCGGCAGCTGCCGGGCGGCGTGGTCGTTGAAATCGTGTGTCACCTCACCCAGCCGGGCACACGAGCCTCGCTCGCGCACGCGGCCACCATGCTCGAGTTCGCGCATCGGCACCGGATTCCGGCCGTGCTCACCAACCAGGTGCGCTATCTCGTACCCGACGACGCGCTCACCGGTGATGTGCTCGACTCGGCTGTTGAGCTTCAACCGCTCGGGGCATTTGTGCCACAACCCAACGCCCAGGCCTGGTTCAAGCCACCCGCTCGAATGCGGGCGCTTGCCGAGCTGATCGTGGCCCGCACCGAACTGCGCACCGCAGCAGCCGACCGGTTGCTCGCCACCACCGAGCAGCTTGCCGAACGCTGCCAGCTTGATCCCGAAACCGATCTGCGCTGGCAGCAACCCAAGGTGCCCGAGCCCGAGGTGCTCGGCATCCGCGGTGACCCGGCACTGGTGCTCGAACAGCGCACCCGGGCCGCTATCACCGAGCGGTTTCCCGATGCGAGCAGCCACGAACGGCGCCTGATTGAGCACCGCCTGAGCGAAGAACTGGCCACTATCCGCCAGTTCGGTTTTGACACCTATTTTCTCGCCGTTGCCGATGTCACCGATGCCATCCATGAAATGGGCGTGCGCAACCAGGCGCGAGGTTCGGGAGCATCGAGTCTGGTCAACTATTTGCTGCGCATCTCGAATGTCAACCCGCTCGAACACCGACTGCTTTTTGAACGCTTTCTGGGGCGCCGCCGCTCAACTCTGCCCGATATTGATATCGACGTTGAATCGGCCCGCCGCCACGATGTGTATCGCATGATTTTTCAGCGCTACGGCCGCGAGCGCACCGCACTGCTTTCGATGCACTCCACCTATCGTGCGCGCGGCGCTGCTCGCGACGCCGGGCTTGCGCTCGGGATCGCACCCGAGCGCATCGACACGATTGCCAAATCGCTATGGCGTTTCGATGCGGGTGCCTTCCGGCAGGCGCTCCAAGAAAAACCCGAGCTGGCGAACCTCGCGATCCAGGCACAGCAAGACCGCGATATCGACCTGCTGATCGATCTGGCCGCGCGACTTGACCGTCTCCCCCGGCATCTGTCGATGCATCCGTGCGGGGTGCTGATTGGCAACGATTCACTACTGTCGACCACCCCGGTGCAGCCCAGTGGCGCCGAGTTTTCGGCCACCGCCACCTTCCCGATGAGCCAGTTCGATAAGGACGATATTGACGATATGGGGCTGCTCAAGCTCGATGTGCTGGGGGTGCGGATGCAGTCGGCAATCGCGTACGCGCTCAATGAGGTTGAGCGCATCCATGGTGCGCAGGCCGCGGTGCGGGGCGGTTTGCCGCCCGATGCGCGCTATGTGACCACCGGCGGTCGGCTGCTGATCGATGAAATTCCAAAAACTGACGAGGCCACTTTTGAGCAAATCCGTTCAACCAATACGCTCGGCATGTTTCAAATTGAGTCTCCCGGTCAGCGAGAGCTCATCGGCAAGATGCAGCCCGATCGATATGACGATCTCATCGCCGATATTTCGCTATTTCGCCCCGGACCCATGAAGGGCAATATGGTGGGCCCGTTTCTCGATGTGAAGCACGGGTTTGCGCAGCCCGAATGGTTGCACCCCAGTTTTCGGCCGTTCCTTGCCGAAACCTACGGGGTGGTGGTCTATCACGAGCAGGTGCTGCATATTTTGCACGAGTGCATGGGAATTGATCTTGCCGAGGCCGATGAGCTGCGCCGGTTGATGGAGAAGCGCGGAGCATCGATTGAGCAGCGCTTTCGCCGTGAGACGGCGGCGAATCGTGATGTTCACGGGCGTCAAAAATTCACTGATCGGCAAATTGACCGCATCTGGGAGGTGTTGCAGGGGTTCGGTTCGTTCGGGTTTTGTAAGGCGCATGCCGCCGCGTTTGCGCTGCCCACCTGGCAATCAGCGTGGCTCAAAACCCACTACCCCGCCGAGTTTTTTGCGGGGCTGCTCACTCACGATCCCGGGATGTATCCCAAGCGGCTCATCCTCGCGGATGCGCGCCGGATGGGTGTTCCGATTTTGCCGCTCGATGTGTCTCGCTCTACCGATCGGGTGGTGGTGGAGCGGGTACACGACACCCCGCCCGGGGCTGCGACCCGTTCGGGGGATCTAGGTCTGCGGCTATCGCTCAGTGATGTTCGCGGTATCACCCGGGCCGAGCTGGCGCGCATTCTCACCGAGCAGCCGTTCACTTCGCTCGGAGATTTTTTTGAGCGGGCCAGCCCCTCGCGGTCGCTTGCCGAAAATTTGGCGGTGGTGGGTGCGCTCGATTCGCTCGAACCGTCACGACCAACGCGGGGCGAGCTCATCACCGAGATTCGCACGCGCCGCCGGCGGCCACAGCGCAAGCGGCGCCCCGATGAGCTCGAGCTGCCGCTGCAATTCGCGGCCGAGCAGCCACCGGTTGTGGCCAGTGCTGGCGTGCCTGAGATGAGCAAGCGGGAGCGAGTTCGCGCCGAACTTGAGGTTTTGGCGCTTGATCTCAGCGAGCATGTGATCGATGGCTATCGTCCGCTACTTGACGAGCTCGGGGTTACTGCGGCGAGCGAGCTCGGGCAGCTGCGCGGCGGCACCGAAGTCACCGTTGCCGGGGTACGGGTTGCCACTCAAACACCGCCGATGCGCACCGGCAAGCGGGTGGTGTTTATCAGCGTCGATGACGGTAGCGGATGCGCCGACACCACGTTTTTTGAGGATGCCCAGCGGCGCTCTGGCGAGGTGCTGTTCGGAACGTCGCTGCTGCTGATTCGCGGTCGGGTTCGGCGCACTGGCGAGCGCGGAGTTTCGATCAACGCCGAGCAAGCCCTCGACCTCAAACAGCTCTGGGAGGCGTGGACCGCACTGCGCGCGAATGCCGTTAGTGACCCGACGACCCGGGGGCGTTCGCGCCTGCCGACCGATCCGGCCGCATGAGCCGGCGCGCCTCGCGAACCACCAGCTGCTGCACTCGCGACATCGCCAGCAGCCGATTGTGGCCAATCACGCTCACCGCAATATTGCGCGCCCCGGGCAGCGGGCCACGCTTCCCCACGATCTCGTCAATCAGCGGCGAAACCGTCACGATCCGCGAATTCGCTTCTGACCGCCCCGCCAATTCAAGCGTCGACGGGGTGCCAGGACGCAGCATCACCACATTCCGCAGCGAACGAAACTCGCCCCGCACCAGCTTCGCCGCCACCGCGCCCTGGAACGGCGCCGATAGCGTGATCGCGCCCGCCACCAGCTCACATTCGGAATCGCGCAGCAGCACGCGCTTGGCCACAAGCCCGCCCTTTGAATGGGTCACGAGCACTACCGGACGCTCCCGCCCACTCGCACGCAGCGCTCGCGTCACCTCAGTAGCAAGATCCGACACATCCGCGGTCATTCGACCCAGCTGTGGCAACACCTCCACCCTAAAACCGGCGTGCGCCAACACATCACCCAGCTGCCACATAAACCGCCAGTTTGTTGCCAGCCCAGGAATCAGCATCACGGTGTTATCACCGGTGCGCCACCGCTTTGGCACCGGCAACGGCAACAGCGACCGCAGCTGCCACAGCGCCCACAACGCGGAATCGACCACCACGCCGCGCGCAATGCGAACATGTGACACCAGCGAATCGCGCCGGGCGGGCTCACTCCGCAGGAAGAACCTCACGCAGCTGCCCCGTCTCAACATCCGCCACGAACCCGCGCACCGAATCCTTGTGCAGGATGAACGGCGACTGCAAAATCCGGCGGATCGACTCGCGCACCGACACATCAACATCACGGAACGACTCGGCCTTCCAGTGCGCTCGCGCACCGGTGCTCGCCATCAATTGCTCATCGAATTCGTCTTCAGTGAAGGTCGACAAACCACAATTGGTGTGGTGGATGAGCATGATCTCGCGGGTGCCGAGCATCCGCTGCGAAATAGTGAGCGAACGAATCATGTCATCAGTAATCACGCCACCGGCATTACGAATAATGTGCGCCTCACCCAGATCCAACCCGAGCATGGGGAAAATCTGCAGCCGCGAGTCCATACACGCCACCACCGCCACACGCTTCTGCGGCTCCAGCGGTTTCGGGCCCGGATAGGTGCGGGCGTAGTCAAGGTTGTGTGCGACAAAATCATCAATGACGGTCATAGCTCCAGCGTACGCCGCACCCAGACCGCAACCATTCACACCGGGTTAGGTTTGCCTTTCCTCGCTGGAAACTTGGCAATATACCCGAAATAATTGGCATATGCAAAAGATGGGGAATTTTTTTAAGCGGTACCCAATCGTCGCGGCAACGATCGTGGCGTTTGTTGTGGTGCTGTCCTGTCAGTTTGCGGGCGCAGCACAGGCCGCCAAATGGATCGCCACCGGCTATGTTGCGATCATCATCCTGATCACCGCGATCGATATGGTGCGCGATATTTTGCGTGGCCACTTCGGGCTCGACATCCTGGCACTCGTCGCGATGATCGCCGCCATCTCTGTGGGTGAATATCTCGCGGCGATGATCATCGTGCTCATGCTCTCGGGTGGTGAAGCCCTCGAAGACTACGCCGCACAGCGAGCCCAAAAAGACCTCAACGCGCTGCTTGATCGGGCACCGCACACGGCGCACCGGCTGCGCAGCGATGCATCCGACGCGGCCGTTGACGATATCGATATCAACGAGGTAGCGGCCGGCGATCTGCTGCTCATCAAGCCCGCCGAAGTGGTGCCGGTCGACTGTGAGCTGCTCAGCGACGAGGCCGAATTCGACGAATCTTCACTCACCGGCGAAAGCCTGCCCGTAACCCGCACTCGTGGCGACGCGGTGTACTCGGGATCGGTCAACGGCGAGCGAGTCATTCGCGTGCGCGCCACAGCAGACGCCGCATCATCGCAATACCAGCAGATCATCGCGCTGGTAAAAGCGGCCGACGAATCCAAAGCCCCCACAGTGCGGGTGGCCGACCGCTTCGCGGTGCCGTTCACCCTCGTCTCTCTGGCAATTGCTGGGTTTGCCTGGTGGCTATCGGGCGACCCGGTGCGATTTGCCGAAGTGCTCGTGCTGGCAACACCGTGTCCGCTGCTGATCGCCGCACCGGTTGCCTTCATGGGCGGCATGAGCGCCAGCGCCCGCAATGGTGTGATTGTGAAAGGTGGCGCCACAATCGAGGCGCTCTCACGCGCCAAATCAGCCGCGTTTGACAAGACCGGCACGCTTTCGCACGGTGAGCCCGAACTAGTTGAGGTGATTCCCGAACCCGGTTTCGAAGCTGATGAACTGCTGCAGCTGGCCGCATCGGCCGAACAGTATTCATCGCATGTGCTCGCCACCGGCGTGATCGATGCCGCAACACAGCGCGGTCTCACCCTCACCACCAGTGACGACGCCCATGAAATCGCCACCAACGGCGTCACCGCGGTAATCGATGGCCGCACCGTCGTGGTCGGCAAGCTCAGTTTTGTGCAAGAGTCGGCACCCGAAGCGCGTTCGCATCCCCTCACCGCGGGACAAACCTCGGTGGCCGTTGCGGTCGACCGCAAGTTTGCCGGCACGCTGCTTCTTGCCGACGCACTGCGCGATAACGCCGCGCAGACGGTCGCTGAACTGCGCGACCTCGGTATCACCGAAATTGCCATGCTCACCGGCGACAACCCCGATACTGCCAATGCGCTCGCCAGCCAGGCCGGCATCACCTCGGTGCATGCGGCGCTGCTGCCCGACGACAAGGTCAAACTGGTGGCGGAGATGCCCAATAAGCCAGTGATCATGGTCGGTGACGGGGTGAACGACGCACCGGTACTTGCCGCCGCCGACGTGGGTATCGCGATGGGAGCCCGCGGCTCAACCGCAGCCAGTGAATCGGCAGATGCGGTGATCATGACCGACGATATCGGTCGCGTTTCGCAGGCGGTGCGTACCAGCAAACACACCTACCGGGTCGCGCTCGAAGCCATCTGGATCGGCATCCTGCTGTCGCTCGGGTTGATGACTATCGCGGCGTTCGGGTACATCCCCGCCGTGTGGGGCGCGCTCACACAAGAGCTCGTCGACCTGGCAGCCATCCTGTACGCCCTGCGCGCGCTCACCGGCGCCAAACCCAGCAAACCACTTAAGAACGCCCCGCAGCTGGTGAAATAAATCCGGTTTCGTAGGCCCAAATCACCACGTGGATGCGGTCGGGCACGTCGAGTTTGTCGAGGATGCGGCCAACATGAGCCTTCACCGTCACCTCGGCCAAAAACAGGCTGGCAGCAATCGACGCGTTCGACTCGCCCTCCACGAGCAGCTCGAGCACCTCGCGCTCGCGGGCGGTGAGCTGCGCGAGCTGCGCGTCACGCTGCGACACCAGCGCTTCGGGAACGCTGGTGTCGGCGTCGGCGTGCGCTCGCGCTACGAGGGCACGGGTGATCTGCGGCTCCATAATGGCACTGCCGCCGGCCACGGTGCGGATGGCGTGCAGCAGCTGCTCGCCCGGCGCATCCTTCAATAAAAATCCCGAAGCCCCCGCCTCAAGCATCCGCAGCGCAAAATCTTCTGAATCGTAGGTGGTGAGCGCCAGCACCCGAATTTCATCCGCCTCCCCGGCATGAACCAGCAGCTTTTCGGTGGCTTCAATGCCGTCCATATTTGGCATCCGCACGTCCATTAACACCACATCCGGGCGCAGTCGCAGTGCCGATTCCACAGCATCCAGACCGTCAACCGCGTGGCCCACCACCTCAATATCGGGCGCCGACCCAGCGATTAACGCCAAGCCCTCCCGAACCAGCGCCTGATCGTCGGCAATAAGGACCCGTATCGTTGCGTCACTCATGACGGTGTCTTTCTCTCGTGGGTTTCGGATGCACATGCTGTCTGGCTGCTGATGCCGGTTTGGTTACGTGGCGGCTTCCGGTAGCGGCCACTCGGCGCGCACGGTAAAAAGCTTGCCCACCACTGCCGATTCGAAAGTACCGCCAAAGAGTTCGACCCGCTCACGCATCCCCTGTAATCCCCGACCGGATGGCGCCGCACCATTGAGTAATGAGCTGCCGGTGAGCTCGTTATCGCAGTGAAAAATCAGCTGCTCGTCGCGCCAATCGCAACGCAGCAGTGTGGCAGCTCCCTGCGCGTGTTTGAGCACATTGGTGAGCGATTCTTGCGCCACGCGATAAATCGCGAGCCCCAGCCCCGCTGGCACCGCGCGCGGTTCGCCGATAACCTCCAGCGAAATGGGTTGCCCGGCGAGCCTGGCCCGTTCGACCAGCTCGGCAATATCGGCCGGGCCGTGTGCCGGGGTCTGCTGCTGCGGCTCATCGACTGCCCGCAGCAGCCGCTTCACATCGGTGAGCGCATCCCGGCCGGTGGCGGCAACCTTGTCGAACAGTTCGGCGCTGAGTTCGGCATTGCCGCGCGCCGCGAACCGCCCACCCTCAGCAAGCGTCACGATCGAGGCGAGCGAGTGCGCGATGATGTCATGCATTTCGCGTGAAATCCGGGCGCGCTCATCGGCCACCGCAAGTTCAGTCAGTCGCATCGCATCCTGCTCAAGCATCCGCTGCCGCTCGCGTTCACGAGCTGCCACCTCGAGCCGGCCGCGCCTGGCGAGCCCCAGCCCAAACGCTGCGAGATACGCGACCAGCACCAGCCCCATAACCGGCAGCATTTCCCACAGTCCGGCCCGGGTTTCCTGGCCCGGCTGGCCCGGCAAAGCACCCCCGAACCACACGATGTGCCAAATCATCCAGAGCGCAAATGGCGCCGATGTGAAGCCCAAAAACCGCAGCTTGTGCGGAGCAAAAGCAGCCACCGAATAAACCCCGGCAAGCGCCACCAGGTCGCTGACGATGTCAAAGTATTGCCCCGCCGATTGCGACGCCCCGGCCACGACCGCGGCCAGATACGCGAACATCACCGGATGCGTCCGCCGGATCGTCAGCAGTAGTGGCACCAGCATCTCGAAGCACAGCAGCGCCAGCTTGTTTTCATAAGCCGGCGAGAACGAGGAGGCACCGCTCAGCAAAAACAGGATGCCGGCACACAGCGCTGCAATACCGGCGATAATCGCGTCGGCTCGCAACACACTCATCGGCTGCGGTTCAACCGCAATAAACCCGTCTTTCATGCCCCTCCTCACAGTAACCCTACGGCCCGAGCTGCTCGGGCGCTGCTACCGATAGCACTTGCCCACCCCATACCTGGGTATGGGATTCACCGGGTCGTGAAGGATGCCCCCGCGTGGCAACACTATGCCCGGGCAGGATGCGACCGCACCCCGCAGCGCAATTCAATGAACGTGACCAAAAAATCGCGGCGCTCAACCCTCGCGATCCAAGTCTCGGAAAAGAAAGCGGGCATCATGAACGAGTCTCCTGCATCTGCCTATCCGCAACCGGCCGCGGTGCAATGCCGCGGCCTCACCAAAGTTTTTGGCAATCCCCCGAACACGGTGACCGCAGTGAACCGGGTGTCTGCCGGTTTCAATATTGGCGAGTTCACCGCCATCATGGGCCCCTCCGGGTCGGGTAAGTCGACGCTCATGCACCTGCTCGCGGGCCTCGACTCGCCAACCGACGGGGAGGTTTGGGTTGCCGGTCAATCGATCAACCAGTTGGGCGACCGCGAACTCACCAAGCTTCGTCGCGATCAGCTGGGTTTTATTTTTCAATCGTTCAACCTGGTCCCCACCCTCACTGCCCGCGAAAATATTGTGCTGCCGCTGCAATTGGCGAACCGCAAGGTTGATCCAACAGAGCTGCAGGCCCTCACCACAAGCCTCGGCATTGCTGATCGCCTCGACCACCTGCCGCACGAGCTGTCGGGCGGTCAACAGCAGCGGGTGGCTGTTGCTCGCGCGCTCATCACCCGGCCCGCCGTGGTTTTTGCCGACGAACCAACCGGTGCGCTCGATCTGCGCACCGGCCGTGAACTTCTCGCATCGCTGCGCGACGCCGCGGCCACCCGCAACCAAACCATCATCATGGTGACGCACGATCCCGCAGCTGCCGCCTACGCGCACCGCGTGCTCGTGCTCGTTGATGGTGCGGTCGCCCATGAACTGCGTCGCCCCTCGTACGAGCAGATTGTGGCAACGATGGCAGGTGTTGGTGCATGAGCTCGTCATTTTTTCTTGCCACACGACAGGTTCGTCGCGCGCCCGGCCGAGTATTGGCGGTTTTTGTTGCCGCACTGTTGGCGGCGATGGCCGTCATGGCCACGGGCACTTTTGTCGACACGATGATGCAGGCCACCCGGCTCAGCATCGCGGCGCCGCTGTCAAAAGCAGACATCGTCGTCGAAACTCACACGGATGAGGTTGGCAGCGCCGAAATTGCCACGGTGCCGGGTGTGGAGTCGGCCGAGTCGATGATGCAGTCGATGGCCCAGTTCACGATCGACGGCGACGAACAAATGTTCCCGCTCGCATCCGCCTATAGCGACCCGCAATTGCAGTGGTTTTCGCTCAGCGAGGGGCATCTGCCAGAGTCAGCAACCGAGTTCGCACTCTCGGCCGAGACCGCTTCGCAGCTGCACCTGCAGCTTGGTGATTCGTTGCAGATGCGAAGCTGGGATGACACCGTCACCGAACTCGAGCTGGTTGGTTTATTGCAGCTGCCAGATGGCACCGAGCCGCAACCGCAGGTGTTTGTGCATCCAGCGTCGTACGAGACCAATGAGTTCGCATTTGCGGTAAAAACCGCTCCGGGTGCGGCAACCGACGATGTGGTAGCCGCAATCAACGCCGAATTTGCTGATGCAACGGCGTCGGACGCCAGCAACTATGTCAATGAGCTCGTCGATCAGGTGACCGGTAGCACCAACGTGCTCGCCACAATATTTGCCACCTTTGCCGCCATTGCCGTTATTGCCGCCGCAATGGTGATCCGCAACACTTTCCAGGTGCTACTCGCGCAGCGACTGCGTGAAATCGGGCTGCTTCGACTGGTGGGAGCCAGTGGCAAGCAGGTGCAGCGCACCGTGCTGTTCGAAGCGCTACTCACCGGTGCGGCCGGGGCTCTGGTTGGTATTGCGGCCGGTAGCGGCGTCGGTTATTTGGTGGCGACACTGGTGGGGATGAGCGGTGCCGGTCTGTCGGTTCCGGCAACCTGGGCTATCGCCGCGTTCACCGTCACCACTGTGATGACATTGGTTGCCGCGTGGGCGCCGGCGGTGAGCGTGCGGAAGCTGCCGCCGATTGCGGCGCTCAGCGCGTCAGCAACCACCGAGCGCGGCTCCGTACGGAGCAATCGTGCCGGTTGGATTGTCGGCACGATACTCACCGGCATCGGTGCTGCGGGGCTCACCGCGGCGGCGCTGCTGCACGATCTGCTCATTGCGCTCGTAGCCGGAGTCGTCGCGGCAATCGGACTCATTATTTTGGTGCCGCTGCTGGTGCGCGTGATCTCACCGCTGGTCGCGCGCATCCTGGCGCCGATGGGCACGACAGCCAAGCTCGCTGGTGACAACCTCGTGCGCACCGCGCGTCGATCGGGCACCGTAGTGCTCTCGATCGCGCTGGGTGGCAGCCTGGTTATTGCCATGCTGACCGCCATCAGCTCGAGCGCACAAACCTCGATTGCCGAGCTCGACAGCAAATACCCGGTGGATGCAGTGGTTACGACCGTCGATGGTTCACCACTCAGCGAGGCGCAAATCGAACGGGTGCGGGGCCTGCAGCACGCCACCGGTGTTACGCCGGTGTCGGGAGTGCGGCTGGATGCAGAGCAAAACTCGCAATCGCAGGTCGACTATCTGGTGGCGCTGCCAGACTCGATGGCCGACCGCACTGTCGAGCACCTCAATGAAGATGTCATGCTGCTGTCACCGAGCCGGTTTGAAGACACGCTCGATCTGCGCGAAGGCGAGAGCGTAGAAGTGGTCCGTCCCGATGGCAGTGCGCTCACGCTGCGGGCATACCCCGACCCGATCGCTGAGGGCGCATCGGTGCAAACCGATAGCGGGGCGAGTACCGCGGTGGTTTCGAGCAGTGCGCTGAACCGGTTTGATCAGGCTGCGAAGCCAGTGCAGCTGTGGCTTGATATGGAGGGCAATAATGCCACCCGGTTGGCCGAAGAACTGCATGAGCTCGTCAAAACCGACCCCTCGCTCACTTTTGGCGGCACGGTACAGACGCGTGCGCTCTACGAACAGGTGACCACGTTTATGACGGCGTTTGTGCTGGCGATGATGGCGCTCACCGTTGTGATCTCGGCGGTTGGTTTGGCGAGTGTGATTGCGCTTTCGGTTACCGAACGCAGCCGCGAAATCGCGCTCCTGCGCGCCCTGGGTGTGCAGCGTCGCGGCGTGCAGGGCATGGTGGTCATTGAGGCGGTCGCCCTGGCACTCATCGGCGCGATGCTGTCGATCGTGATTGGTATTCCGCTGGGTATTGCGGCAGTCTTTTCAGCCGTTGCGAGCGATTCGATTTCGGTCATCATCGCCATCCCTTGGACCGGAATCGCGATCCTGGTTCTGGCTGCGCTGCTGATTGGCGTGATCGCGGCAACTGGCCCGGCACTGCGGGCTGCCCGTACCGCGCCAGCTCAAGCGTTGGCACGAGTCGAATAGTGCTGCACCCCAAACCGCGGTTGTCAGATGCTCGTAGGCGCCGGCTTACCAGCTACCTGACAATCGCGGTTTGGGTGTCCTCCGGGGCGCAGGCCCGCTGCGCCACCTGACGGCACTGCCGCGGTGAAATCCCGTATGCCGACTTGAATGCGTTTGAAAAATGGGTTGCTTCTATAAAACCCCACCGCTGCCCGATCTCACGAATTGGTTCAGTGTTGTGCACATCCATAAGGTCGCGCCGTGCCATTTCAAGTCGCCGCTCACGGATCCAGGTGCACACCGTGGTGCCCTGGTCTTTGAACAAGTGATGTAGTGATCGCACCGAAATGTAGTGTGCCTCGGCGATCCGCTGCGGCCCGAGATCCGGGTCACCCAAATTCGACATGATGTATTCACGCACCTGCATCATCGTGACGAGTTTGTTTTGCGCACGACGGGACGGTCCGATTTCGAGCGTATCAGCAATGCAGGCCGCGACGAGGTCAATCGCAGTCTGCAAAATAGCTCTGCCAGCACGCCCTTCGAGGGCCGCCATATTCTCTGCCACTCCGCCCAGCAGTTTTGCACAGATCGCTCCCGCTCCCGCCGCCGCGTTGATGGATAGCGCGCTCATCCTTTGGAATGCGCGCGGCGGTAACGATATGAGTTGTTGTGGAACGAGAATCACCAGTGTGGTGCCGGCATGAAACTCTCGGTCATATGGCGAAGTGGCGTCATACACCGTAAATTCACCGGGATGCAGCACTGTCGATTCGCCGTGCTGTGCCACTAGCGATGTGCCCCGCAATTGGTATACCACCGCAAAAAAGGGGTCGTTCCCGAATCCGATCAGTCGTTCATCCCGAGTTGAGTAGTGCGCGCTACCGGTGACGAGATAAGCCCGGATTCCATCTATCACGATGGCGGCGATCTCAACACTCAGTTCTTCTCCCGCACATTCAGCCACGGTGAGCGGCAGGAGCACCCTGTTGGCATACTGCTGCCACTGCGCAACACCCTGCACCTGAACCGTGGTGAGCGTTTGACCCTTCATCGAACTGTCTCTCTCGTTACGGGCGGGTAGTAGTGAGCGCCTCCAACAAGTAGAAGCCTTTAGATCTCAACAGATCATTCCCTAACTACGGCCCGCGCCGCAAATCGACAGCTCCGCCAACCAGGCAGATCCCGAACCAAGCTGAGAGTTTGCCAAGTTGAGGGATTGCAAGTTGCCAAAAAATTGAAACCAGCTCAATAATTGAATGACTTTCGTATCATTCACATGGATGCTCACCCGTAATGAAAGGCAATAATGGCCCGCAAGGTTATTTATCAGATCGTCGACGACCTCGACGGAACCGTACTCGCAAACGGCGAAGGCGAGACCCTAAAGTTCGGACTCGACGGTGTCGATTACGAAATTGATCTCGGCCCGGATAACGCAGCCGCACTGCGAGAAAAACTCCAGAGCTATGTTGCAGTTGCTCGCCGCACTGGTGGCCGCCAGGTTCGCGGCACGCGCACACAGCTGCCTTCAACCGGGCCAAAGCGTGACCTTGCTGCCGTGCGCAAATGGGCTCGCGCCAACGGTTACGAGGTAGCCGACCGTGGTCGCGTACCCACCGAAATCGTCGAGGCATTCGACGCCTCGCAGGGCAACGCCGAGTAGTTGCCACCCAGCTAAAAGGGTTCGCCCCGCCACTTATGTGCGGGGCGAACCCTTTTTGTTTATTACCGGCGGGGAACCTTCGCCAGCGGCGACCCCTTTAATTGCGCTGTGTCTTTACCAAGCGGCATCGCCGGCAAGAGTTCGGAACACTAACCGCGGGTAAGTTGACGAATTTCGCTGAGGGTCGGCTGATCGACAAGCTTGCCATTCACAAAGACATACGGAGTTCCCTGCACACCCATGTCCTTACCCTGCTGCTCGTCCTCGGCGACACCGCGGCTGAGCGCAACATTGTTGATATCGCTCTGGAACTTCTGCAGATCAGGAACACCAGCCTGCTTCGCCAACTCAACCATTGCATCCGCATCCAAAGTATCGGCTGAAAGGTGGTCGTGCAGCGACTGCTGTTCTTGCATCAGCACATCGTGCATCTCATCAAATTTTCCCTGCTCACCCGCGGCGCGGGCTGCAACTGCAGTGAGCATTGAGCCAGAGTCGTCAATCACCCGAAAATCGTGCAGCACCACCTTGATATTGCTGCCACTAAGCGCATCCGACTTAAGTTCGGGAAGTACGTCGGCCGCGAACTGAGCGCAGTGCGGGCAGAGATAGTCGGAATAAATATCGATGGTGGTCTTGGCATTCGGATCGCCAGAAACCATGTAGCTCGGCGTGGCCTCTACCTCGATTGCCGAGGGTGTTTGGCCGGGCTGCGCGCTCGTCTCGCTGGGGCCCGTCTGCGTCATGGGCGCCGGCTCTTCTTGCCGTTTGTCCGAGGCATTATCGGCGTCGGAACCAGAGGCACAGCCGCTCAGCGCAAGAGCGCCGGCGATACTCACGATTACGGCAATTCGACGATTGTGAACCTTCATTGCGACTCCCTGGGTTCAGACAAGAATTCCTGCCGTCATTGTATTGGGGTAGCTCCCCCGACCGCGCCCTCCTCCAGGCTGAGTCACCAAAATCGCCATGCAGCTTCTCATTGCCGGCCCGTTAGGCTGCTAGCACCGTGCCGCTTCCCAAGAAAGGACGTCCCGTTGACCACCGCTGCCGATGTCGCCAAGCTCATTGCCACCCGATACTCGGACGATTCGCTGGCGTCATTGCCAGCTGCCGCATCCGAAACCATCGCGTTGCAATTGCGACACCGTTCGGTGCGCAAATTTACCGATCAACCAATCTCTGAGGCCGAGCTCACGTCGATCTTGGCTGCGGGGCTGTCGGCCTCGGTGTCATCCAATCTGCAGCTTTTTAGCGTGGTGACGATTCGTGATCGCGAACGGATGCAGCGAATCTCGGCAGCCATTGGCGGGCATCCCTATGTGGAATCGGCCGAGGTGTTTTTGGTTTGGGTGGTCGACCTGCACCGAGCCGTGGCCATGGCTGAGGCGGCCGAGGCGCAGGTTGAGTCGCTCCCCTATCTTGAAAACACGCTCGTTGGTTTTGTCGACTGCGGTATTGCGGCGCAAAACACCCTGCTGGCGGCCGAGTCGCTCGGCATGGGTGGCGTTTTTGTGGGCTCCGTGCGAAATAACCCGGTGGCCGTGGCTGAAGAACTCAATCTGCCGCCCCATGTTTTCCCGGCGTTTGGTATGTCGCTGGGCTGGCCCGATCCCAGCGAACAGGCGGGCATCAAACCCCGCGTTCCGATGGAGGCGGTCGTGCACCACGAAAACTACGGTGCTGAAGCGTGGCGTGAACCGGTTGCCGAATATGAATCTCGGCTTGCCGGATACTACGCGAACTATGGCAAACCCGACTACAGCTGGCAGCGCACAATTCTCGGTCGCATTGGGGCCATCAAGGGACTGCATGGACGCGAACAAATGCGGGAGTGGTTGACGCAGCTCGGTCTTGAGTCACGATAACGCTGGCCGCAAATCGGTGCGATAGATCGTTCTCGGGCAATAATTTTGCGTTGACGCGAATATGCTGGCCCAATGACTCACGAGACTGATCAGGTTCATGAGGCGGTGCGACGAGCACGAATGCTGTTTTCGCTGCTCGCCACACCCAAACTGCGGCTGGCACTTGCGGCTCGGCTCAGTGGCAATCAGACCGATGCTACGGGTGCGTCTTTGCCGCCGCTCGATTGGCTGGATGAATCTGGTCAGGTCGATGCTGCGCTGGCGCGTGACACCGCATCCGCGCTCATGTCGACGATTTCGGATCGCGCCATTCTCGATGCCGCGCAGGTGTCGGAAATGCCGGCGGATACTGGTGAACGTATGGAGCTGTCGCAGCGGATCGTGTCGATCGTATTCGACCGCTTTGCTCGTTCGCAGACGCTTTCAGAGCCCGAGCTCAACGCTGGCATCGCCATGTTTTGCCGCGATTTTGCGCTGATTCGTCGCGATGCCGTCGACAGTGGTTTTCTAGAGCGTTCAGCCGATGGCGCACACTATGCGCTGCGAAAATCACCGCGAAACGACACGTAGTCCGCTGCGTTTTGCGCAGAGAGCAAGTCATTTATCGACTTCGCTATCGCACTTTGCCAGAACAGTTTCGACGAGATCAAATATCTCTGCCGCGAACGCTACGACCCGAATATCTGCGACTTTGGTTTCAGTCTTCAGCAGCGTCGTGACCGCGATTTCAACGGCGTCGCGTAGCGGCCAGCGGTATACACCGGCACTGATGAGCGGGAACGCGATGCTGCGCGCCCCGAGTTCGTCAGCAACCTCAAGCGAACGGCGATAACAGGACGCGAGCAGATCGGGGGCGCGATTGCCGGCTCCGTAGTTTGGACCAACGGTGTGAATTACCCATTTGGCGTTCAGCGCTCCTGCTGTCGTATATCCGGCATCGCCAGTCGCGAGACCAGTCGGGAACCGTTCAATGCAGTCGGCCAACACTGCCGGGCCACCTGCTCGGTGAATGGCCCCGTCGACACCACCGCCGCCACGCATCCGTGTGTTAGCGGCATTAACAATTGCGTCTACTTCTTGTTTGGTGATGTCGCCCAAAATGGCGCTGATTCGACCCATAGCAAAAATATAGCGGGACGTTCGTCGGCGTCGAACACGAGAACTACAAACAGCGCCCGGTCTTCGGAGACGGTTGATTCCTCATCTCATCCCAAAGTCGAAACCGGCTCGACCAGTTGCATGATGCTTCCACACCGCTAGCGGCAGTAAGTTTCTTAGCACGCCCCAGCGAGTAGGAGAGTTGACTGATGAAACGAGCTTTGGGAACGATCACCGCCGCACTGGCCGCTTCGGCACTCCTCGCCGGCTGTGCTGAGCAGAGCGAAGACGCGGCCACCGCTACCACCGATGCTGCCGGCGAACAGACTGTCCACGAGACAGAGCTCTCAACAACAGAGGGTGACGCAACTCAAGATGTGGGGAACGGTGGTGCGAACACGGCATCCCTCACCGTAGCTGGACAAGACATGTCAATGGCAAATGGCCGCGTCAGCTGCGAAGAGGCAAACGGCACGACGACCATACGAGTTGTCGACAACGCGCGCCCCGAAGAAGGGATCGGTGTGCTGCTCAACCAGGGCGAGCTGTCGACCTTCAGCGCCACACTCGACGGAACCAGCCTCACTGTTTTCCCGGGCAACACCGGCGAAGCAACCCTCAAGGTTGATGGCAAGAGCTATGAGATTTCGGGGATCGCAATCGCGGCAGACATCGCGAACCCCGCTGCCGAGCCCGAGTCACTGGAGTTTTCGTTTAGCGTCACCTGCCCGTAGCGGCATCTCATCGAAACCGGTTGAGCCAGCACGGCCGCTCTCAGCGAGCGGTTCTCGGGAGAAGCCGGTGTTTAATCAGCCAAAACGAGGCAGAAATCGATAGTGTCTGCGCGCACATCTGATAACCCCTGAGGAAACAAAATGACTGCACCCGATATCGAGCTTGACCTCGATTCCGCCGATTCGATCCTCGAATTCATGGGCCGATGCCTGCGATTGGACCAGGAGCTCAACAAGGAAAAACCGTGGGATGGTTTTGTGATGGTGACCGGTTTTGAAGAGGCACATGCGGCAAGCCAGGCCTGGCGATTTGTCGGCGAGGAGACGCTTCCTACAGGGGTGTACATTGCCAACCCGGCATTGAACCCAGACCTGATGGATCGACTGCACGAAATCACCGCCGACCCGCAGCGCGGTAGATGGCGGACCTGGGTCGCCCTGTACGACCTCGCCACCGACAGCTTCGACCACACATTCCTGTGGCCCGGAGAAGACGACGGCTACAACGTAATTGGCTACGACACCCCAATGTCAGCGATCGAAGCATTAAATCCGGCACATCCGGCCGAACCACCTCAGTGGCTGACTTCGGCCAGGGATACGCCGTCCGTCTGACAAAGCTGAAAGGAACACAATGACTGCACCCGATATCGAAGTTGACTACGACTCCGTCGATTCGATCCTTGAGGTCATCGGCCGATGCTTGCTGGTGGACAGAAAACTCAACCAGCGCAAACCGTGGGACGGCTTTGTGGTCGTGTCCGGCTACGAACAGGGACATTCGGCGCACCAGGCATGGCGGTTCGTCGGCGAGGAGACCCGGATCACTACGGTGTCCGGACTCAATCCGGCGTTCAACGATGCGCTGATTGCGCGGCTGCGCGAGCTCACCGCCGACCCGCAGCGCGGCAACTGGCAGACTTGGATCGCCCGATACGACCTCGCCACCGACCGGTTCGACCACACATTCCTTTGGCCCGGCGAGGACGACGGCTACAACGTGCTTGCCTATGACACCCCGATGTCGGCGATCGAAGCGCTGAATCCGGCGCATCGAGCCGACTAGCGTCAAACACTAATTGAGAGCCGTAGCAGGCGCGCGGGGCCCCTTAACCAAAGAAAAGCGGCCCCCTCACGGGGACCGCTTTTATTTGGTGGACCTGAGGGGACTCGACTCCCCAACGGCTCCCCCACGCGCAACAGCGCGCGGGGCCCCTCGCCGCCGGGGCCCCACCAAGGGGTTCTCGTGCCCAGCCAAACTCACCAAATAAAAACGGCCCCCTCACGGGGACCGCTTTTATTTGGTGGACCTGAGGGGACTCGACTCCCCATCACCATCTCCACGCGTCGCAAACGACGCGCGGAGCCTCCGGCGACGGGGCCCCACCAAGGGGTTCTCGTGCCCTACCAAACTCACCAAATAAAAACGGCCCCCTCACGGGGACCGTTTTTATTTGGTGGACCTGAGGGGACTCGAACCCCTGACCCCCTGCATGCCATGCAGGTGCGCTACCAGCTGCGCCACAGGCCCGTGCCGAAGCAACCTCACAAATATATCCCGGCCGCTGCAACTATGCAAATCCTCACATCAGGCCGGATTTTTTCGCGGCCACACATCGAAGCCCATTCGAATAATCACCAGCACCAGGAACATGGCAAACGCCACGTTCGCGGCAAACGGACTCAGTGTCGAAGCGATCAGCGACCCCACCGGTGTCAGCAGCCCAGCCGCCACACCGATATACGCGGCCGCCCGCAAATCAACATTTTTTTGCCGCACATTCGCGATCGTGCCCGACAGCCCCGTGGCAATAATCATCAACAGCGATGAACCCTTCGCCATCAGATCACTCGCCCCAAACACGAGCACAAGCAGCGGCACCACCACAACACCACCGCCAATGCCGAACAAGCCCGAGGCAACACCCGCCACGAAACCAAGCACCACCAACAGCGCCCCCAGTGCCACATCGAGGTAGATTTCCGACTCGCGATTCGGCAACACCAAAAACAGCGACACGATGATCACGACCAAAAACGCCATAAAACTCAATTGCAGGGCGCGTTTCGGCAACCGCTGCAGCAACCACGCCCCCACCGGCGCACCCACCACCGAGCCAATCGCCATCAGCGCTGCCAACAAAATATTGACGTTGCCGTGCATCCCATAAGCAATCACCCCGGCCAGCGCGGTCGGCACAATCGCCAAAAGTGAGGTGCCGGATGCGATCCGCTGATCGATGTGAAACAGATACACCAGCACCGGCACGATGATGATGCCGCCGCCGACACCAAACATTCCCGAGGCGAGTCCGACCGCAGCACCGAGCAGCAGCAAACCCCACCAGGGGCTGCGCGTGGATTGGACCTCGTTCACCACTCCCCCGCCCGTATTCACCACCAGAGAAAACTACCCCCTTGGGTATATTCCCGAGGAAGTCTATGCGGTCGCGTCACCCTCCGCCTGGCCGGCTGAACCCGATGCATCCTGTGCGACAGCTTGCTCATTCGCAACGAGCTGCAGGTCAATCACCGGCGCGTCACGCCAGATGCGTTCAAGCCCGTAAAACAGGCGGTCTTCTTCGTGGAACACGTGCACCACGATGTCACCAAAATCAAGCAGTACCCAGCGCCCCAGCTGCAGCCCTTCTCGACGCAGCGCCTTTTGGCCGTGCTCGACGCGCAGCCGCTCCTCAACCTCGTCGGCAATCGAAAGCACCATGCGCTCATTGCGGCCCGAAACCAGCAAAAACGCATCGGTCAGCGGCATGTTCTCGCTCACGTCGAGACCAACAAGGTCGAATCCGCTGCGCTCATCTGCCGCAGCTGCGGCGGTGCGGATGAGTTCGAGTGCGCGGTCAGTGGCCGTCATACGGTTGTGATCTCCTCAGGTTCGTTGTTTGCGGCGGGCGGGGCCGCGTCGGCAGCGTCACCCACATAGAGCGAATTTTTAGTGATGTATTGCACCACGCCATCCGGCACCAGGTACCAGACCTGTTTGCCGCTGGCTACGCGTGCGCGGCAGTCGGTGGATGAGATCGCCAGCGCCGGGATCTCGAGCATCGACACCCGCTCGGGTGGCAGATTGAGTTCGGGCAGGTCGTGACCGGGACGTGAAACCGCCACAAAATGGGCGATCTCAAACATCTCCTCGGCATCTTTCCATTCGAGGATCTGTGCCACCGCGTCGGCCCCGGTAATGAAGTAAAACTCGGCGTCGGGCATCAGTTTGCGCAGGTCGCGCAGCGTATCAATCGTGTAGGTCGGCCCGGGACGGTCGATGTCGACGCGACTGACCTTGAAACGCGGGTTTGATGCGGTGGCAATGACCGTCATCAAATAGCGGTGTTCGGATGCCGAAACCCCGGTTTTCATATAGGGATTACCGGTGGGTACGAAATACACCCCGTCGAGGCCGAAGTGCTGGGCCACTTCGCTGGCCGCGACGAGGTGTCCGTGGTGGATCGGGTCGAATGTACCGCCCATGATCCCGATACGGGGTCGGGCGGTTGGCTTCGCGGCGCTCACCGCAGGTGCGCTAGTGCTGATCGCCCGACTCGATGATCGGCTGGCCGGGGTGACCGACCGGCTCGTGACGAATCACACGCGAGCGTTCGGGGTGTGCCTTCGACATGTTGCGGAACGAGAACGTAACGGCCATCAGCGCCATCATGATTGCGAAGGCCGAGATACCGAAAACAATCGGCGGGAAAACCATGTGGCCGGGAACGACAACCATCGTGTCTGCAGCCTGAAAAAGAACCTGTTCGAACATAGCAACCATCCTAACCAATTCTTCGGGCCGCGATGACTACTCGTCGTCGCCGGCCCACAGCCCGGCTTTGCGCTCCGCCTCGAGTTCGGCGCGCGCGGCTGCCTTCGCATCCATGCGGTCGTAGTATTCCTCGCGCTTTTCGGCTCGGGTTGGGCGACTGCGCTCTTCAAGACGCGGGTCGGTGCCGTGTGCCGTCATCACTTCGGCGGCGGATGCGAGTGTCGGCTCCCAATCGAACACGATGCCGTCGCCCGGGCCAATCACGACGGTTGACCCGGCCTGCGCACCCGCCTTGACGAGTGCATCCTCAATACCGATCTTCGAAAGCCGATCGGCGAGATAGCCAACCGCCTCATCGTTTTGGAAGTCGGTTTGCGCCACCCAGCGTTCCGGTTTGCGGCCGAGGATGCGGTAAACAGTGCCGTAGCTTCCACCTTCAACTTGCAACTGGAACGGGGCGCTGTCGACCGCACGCGGGCGCACCACGATGCGCGGCCGGACGGTTTCGGCTTCAGCGCGCTGCGCCCGGTCGGCATCAACGATCTCGGCGAGCGCGAATGAGAGTTCGCGCAGCCCCTTATGTGACACTGCCGAAACTTCAAACACCCGGTAGCCGCGGGCCTCAAGATCGCCCCGCACAAATTCGGCAAGTTCGGCAGCCTCTGGCACATCGACCTTGTTGAGCGCGATGAGGGCTGGCCGCTCAAGCAGCGGCACCTGCCCCTCGGGCACCGGGTAGGCCGCGAGCTCGGCGAGGATCACCTCGAGGTCGCTAATCGGGTCGCGGCCGGGCTCGAGGGTGGCGCAGTCGAGCACGTGCAGCAGCACCGAGCAGCGTTCAACGTGGCGCAGGAAGTCGAGCCCGAGCCCGCGCCCTTCACTGGCACCCTCGATGAGCCCGGGCACATCCGCGATGGTGTAGCGCGAGTTACCAGCCTGCACCACGCCGAGGTTAGGGTGCAGCGTCGTGAACGGATAATCGGCAATTTTTGGTCGCGCCGCACTCATCGCTGCAATCAGCGACGACTTGCCCGCCGAGGGATAGCCCACAAGCGCCACATCGGCCACCGATTTCAACTCGAGGATGATGCGCGCTTCTTCGCCCGGGGTTCCCAACAGCGCAAAACCGGGCGCTTTGCGTTTACTGTTGGCGAGCGCGGCATTACCGAGACCGCCGACGCCGCCTTCGGCGACGACGATGCGCATGCCCGGCTCAACCAGGTCGGCCAGTTCGCTGCCGTCTTCGGCACGCACCACCGTTCCCACCGGCACCGGCAGTTCTAGATCGGCACCCTTCGTGCCGTTGCGAAAATCGCCCATCCCGAACCCGCCAGATTCGCTGCGGCGGTGAGCGCGGTGGTGGTAGCTCAACAGCGTGGTGACGTTGTTGTCGGCGACGAGCACGATGTCGCCACCGTCGCCGCCATTACCGCCGTCGGGACCGGCAAGCGGTTTGAATTTTTCGCGTCGGATCGACATGCATCCATTGCCACCGTCGCCGGCGTTGAGATAGAGCGTCACTTCGTCGACAAAGGTGACCATGGCGATCCTTTCGTTCAGTGCTATGAGAATACGAGAAGAGGGGCGGATGCTCCTCCGCCCCTCTTCAGGAATAATTACCGGCGCGTGTGCAGCCGGTTTTGGTGACTATTCGCCAACCGCTACAACGTTGACGACCTTGCGACCCTTGCGGGCGCCGAATTCGACAGCGCCGTCAGCGAGTGCAAACAGGGTGTCGTCACCGCCACGGCCGACGTTGACACCGGGGTGGATCTTGGTGCCGCGCTGGCGGACGAGGATTTCGCCCGCGTTAACGACCTGACCGGCAAAGCGCTTCACGCCGAGGCGCTTCGCGTTCGAGTCGCGACCGTTCTTGGTCGAGCTCGCGCCCTTCTTTGTTGCCATGAGTTTTCAGCTCCTCGGGATTTACTTGATGTCGGTGACCTTGACGCGGGTGAGCTCCTGGCGGTGCCCCTGGCGCTTCCGGTAACCGGTCTTGTTCTTGTACTTAATGATCTTGATCTTCGGGCCGCGGAGGTCGTCGAGAACCTCAGCAGTCACCTTCACCTTGGCCAGCTTTTCGGCGTCGGTGGTGACCTTGTCACCATCAACGAGGAGCAAAGCGGGCAGAGTGATCTGGCCCTTGTCGTCGCCAGCGACACGGTTCATCTCGATGATCGAGCCAACCTCGACCTTCTCCTGCCGGGCCCCGGCGCGCACAACTGCGAATACCACTTCAGCTACCTTTTCTTCCAGCCCACGCACTTAGGTGGGCAAATCGTCTCATTTGATGAGGAAGTACCAAGTCCGCTGCGCCGGGCATCCACGAGATCGCAATGCATCCGTTAGCGAACGTGCAACAGCGCCCTACTTTACCCCAGCGAACAGAATCGCGTCAACCGTTGACCGGGTTCGGTTTTGCGGCGCCGCGCTTGGTTAGTGACTTCCTTCGTCTGCCTCCGTTGCCGAGCTCGCCGGTGCGGCGCTGTCATCGGTCGAAATGGGACCGGTGGTGATGCGCCGACGCGGTTTCCGCGGCGTTTGCGCCGACTCGGTCTTGGCTGCTTCTTGTTTGCTGCTGGCCAAGGAGTCGAGTGCGGCGTCGAGGCTGCCGAGCGTTGCCGCAGCCGGCTCGGAAGCCGGTTCGGCGGGGGTGGCAGCAACCTCGTCGAGGGGCAGGCTAATGGATGCGATGCGCGCGGCGCGTTCCGACGGTTCGTTATTGTCGGTGGCCGGCTGCACTACCACGCGGCGACGGCGCGGCTTGTGCTTGGGTTGCGCATCGTCGGGAGATGTTGCGGGCGGCTCGCTGCTTTGTGACTGCGAATCGGCGCCGCGATCAGCGTCTGTTTCACGCGTGTCGCTGTCCCGCTTGCTGTCGCGTGAAGCGGATGCGTTGCGGCGCTTGTCATCACCCGAGTCTGAGTTTCCGTTTCGGCCACGGCGGCCGCGGCGCGAGCGACGCGATGAGCTGCGCTCGGCATCCTTAGCGCTGTCGTTTCGCTGGTTGTCATCGCTGCGTTCGCTATCGCTCACCGCGTCGGCGGCTGCAACAGCGGCTTCGAGCGACTTACCACTCACTACCGCAGCGGCGGCGATTGCCAGGCGCTCGGCCGAGGCTTCAATTGCTGCCTGGCTGGGTTCGGCGCTGTCTTGTGTTGCACCCGCGATAGTGGATGCGGCAATCTTTGTGAGCGCGTTGCGGGCGTCGTCGGTGATTTCGTGAGTCGAGCCGTTTTGTTGCGGCTTTGACTTCGACTGCTGCCCGGAGTTTTTGTTGCGTCGACCCCGGTTTTGGCGGTTGCCGCCGCCTGATTGTGCGGGCTGATGTACGGGTTCGGCGTGCACGTGCACACCGCGGCCGTCGCAGTGCTCGCACGGCTCAGAGAATGTTTCGAGCAGCCCCAGACCGATCTTCTTGCGGGTCATCTGCACCAGGCCGAGGCTTGTTACCTCAGTCACCTGGTGTTTGGTGCGGTCGCGGCCGAGACATTCGATGAGGCGACGCAGTACGAGATCGCGGTTCGATTCGAGCACCATGTCGATGAAGTCGATGACGATGATGCCGCCGATATCGCGCAGGCGCAGCTGACGCACCACTTCTTCGGCTGCTTCGAGGTTGTTTTTGGTGACGGTTTCTTCGAGGTTGCCGCCGGAGCCCACAAATTTGCCGGTGTTGACGTCGACAACGGTCATGGCTTCGGTGCGGTCGATGACCAGCGAACCGCCCGAGGGCAGCCACACTTTTCGAGCGAGGGCTCGGTCGATCATTTCGTTGACGCGGTAGTGCGAGAAGATGTCGCCGTCGCCGTCAAAGCGTTCGACTCGGTCGAGCAGATCGGGTGCGACCTGGCCGAGGTAGCTCTTGATGGTGTCGAGTTCCGACTGGCCCTGAACGATGAGCTTGTCGAAGTCTTCGTTGAATACGTCGCGGACGATTTTGATGAGCATGTCGGGTTCGGCATGCAGCGTCTGCGGCGCGCGGCCACCGTTGGCTTTGTTTTGGATCGACTCCCACTGCTTCATGAGTCGTTCGACGTCACGCGCGAGCTGTTCTTTCGTGGCGCCTTCGGCGGCGGTACGCACGATCACGCCAACGCCCTGCGGCAGCACCTCTTTGAGAATTTTTTTGAGGCGCGTGCGTTCGGTGTCGGGCAGTTTTCGGCTGATGCCGTTGAGGGTGTTGCCGGGTACGTACACAAGGTAGCGTCCGGGCAGGGAGATTTGGCTGGTGAGGCGGGCACCCTTGTGTCCTACCGGGTCTTTGGTGACCTGTACGAGCACCTTGTCGCCGGGCTTGAGCGCGTTTTCGATTTTGCGCGGGGTGTTGGCGTCGAGGTTTGATTTTGCCCAGTCAACTTCGCCCGAGTAGAGCACGGCGTTGCGGGCGCGGCCGATGTCGACGAACGCGGCTTCCATGCTCGGCAGCACGTTTTGTACGCGGCCGAGGTAGACATTGCCGATGAGCGAGGTGTCTTCATTGCGGGCGACGTAGTGTTCAACGAGCACGTTGTCTTCGAGCACACCGATTTGCACGCGGTTGTCTTTGGCGCGCACGATCATCTTGCGGTCGACCGCTTCGCGGCGGGCTTGAAATTCGGTTTCGGTGACTACCGGGCGGCGTCGGCCGCTGTCACGGTTGTCGCGGCGGCGCTGCCGTTTGGCGGCCAAGCGAGTTGAGCCGTGCAGTTTTTGCGGCTCAGTGATGTCTTCAGAGTCGTCGCGCTGCTCATACGAGCGCGAGTCTGCATCCGATTTGTGGGAGGTGTTGCTGCTTCCTTTGCCGCGACGGTTGCGGCGTGAGCGGCTGCGGCCGCGGCCGCTTCCCGATTCGTGGTCGCCGGTGTTGTCGTCGCTGCTGTCGTGGTCGCGGCGGGCGGGGCGTTCGGGACGCGGTGGCAGGTCGGGTGCCAAAAAGAACAGCGTGCGGGTGGTAATGATTTCGGGGATGCGCGGGTCGCGCTTGGGCTTATCGGCTTCGGTTTCCGGGGCCTTGCCGGTGCTTTCAGCTTCTTCAGGCTTGGATGCGGCCTGTTCAGCTTCTTCGCCGCTGGGTGCTTCGGATGCGGCGTTCGGGTCGGGTTGGTCGGTTACGGGGTCGCCGTTGGCGTTTTCGGCAGTTTCGGGTGCAGCGTTGTCGCCGTTCAGCGCCGTTTCATCTGCTGGGGTTTCGGGCTGGTTGGATGTGGAATTTTCCACCATGTTCGGTGCTCCTCGCAGCCAGTCGCGTCGCGTTCCTGGCTACCTGTCTCGTGCCGCAGTTCGGGCTGCGGGAATGCTGGCGCCGCATCTCACGGCGTTGCCGCTGGGGTGCGGCGGGCCACCCTCGAGCGACCCTGAAGTCTCGTGCGCTTATCGCGCCACTCAAGACTAACGCACCGAACCATCGCAGATGTCGAGCAGCAGAAGTTATCTGCCGACGCAGCTGCTACCTGATGCCTGTGGTCGATGCAGCACCAATGCCCCGCAATCACTCAGACGGCCTCGTCACCGTCGGCTCCCGCCACGTGCGCGTCGGGAGCTCCGTATTCGCCACCGAAGCCAACGCCCAAACGTCCTCGACCGGCAAACAACCCGTGTCCACATCGATGTAGGTTTGGTTGCCCTCAATCGTTCCAGCACTCACGATTATGCCATTCTCCGAATCAATCCACGCAAATTGATTCACCACCTTGCCGCTGCGCCAAGTTTCAGCAATCTTCTGCTTGAACTGCACATAACCACGCGACTCAAACACATCCCGCCCAGCCGCCAAAACCGATTCCACCGCAACCGGCTCAGCCACACGCTCCTCTACTCGAGTCGACACGAAACTTGCACCACGACTCCCTTCGCAGTCATACAGCGTGTACTGCTCCGGCTCCGGATCTTCCCAACCCACCGCACCAGCAGCAACCAACTGCAACTTGAACTCCCGAATCAATTCCCGAGACTCCGCCACAAACTCTTCACCAGACATCCGCTCCGCAAACGGCAACGAACCACTATTATCCGGAAACATCCGACCAGCATTCTCCGGCGGCGTGTTCACCACACAACCACTCAACAACACCACCACAAATGACAACGCCAACCAGGACCTGGCTCGATTTTTCCCATTCATACTCAAACCAACCACTAGGGATGCAACGGTGCCGGGGTATACGGAGACAACGACTCATTCGCAACCGGCCGTAACGCTTCAAAATTCTCCACTGGCAAGCACCCGGTACGCACATATAACCGCACCTGGTGCACATCATCACCGTCGACAGTGCCCACTGCAATCACAACGCCATTGTCCACATCAACCCATTCAAACCCATTGCGCACTCGACCGCTACTCGATGTTTCGTCAACTCGAATGTCTACTCGCACATAACCTCGAGACTCAAATACTTCCTTGCCCACCGCAAGAACCTTCTCCACACTTACCGATTTTGCTTTGCGACTTTCTCGCCCCGTGGAAGTGAACATTGCCCCGTTACGATTTTCACAGCGCGCCATCTCGTACCGTTCAGGCTTCGGGTTTTCCCAACCAACCGCACCCAGTTCAGCAAGCTTCTGCTTATACTCGAGAACCAGTTCCCGAGACTCAGCAACAAACTCCTCGCCCGAAATCCGCTCACCAAACGGCAACGAACCACTCTCTTCCGGAAACATCGCACCGTTCCGAGCCGGCCCACCAAAGACGCAACCACTCAGCAGCACCGCAACGGCCGCACAGACACTCGCCTGCACCCAACGCGCACCCTTCTTTCGCAGCACCGATGCCCCGCAATCACTCAGACGGCCTCGTCACCGTCGGTTCTCACCATGTGCGCGTCGGAAGCTCCGTATTCGCAACCGAAGCTAACGACCAATAATCATCCACCGGAAGACAACCCGTGTACATACGAACATAGACTTGGTCTCCCTCAATCGTCCCTGCGATCACGGTGATCCCATTCTCCGCATCGATCCACGCGAACTGATTCAACACCTTGCCGCTGCGCTGAGTTTCAGCAATCTTCTGCTTGAACTGCACATAACCACGAGACTCAAACACATCCCGCGCCGCCGCCAAAATCGGCTCCACCGCAACCGGCTCGGCCAGACGCTCTTGAACTCGCGTAGAGATGAACTCCGCACCGCGCTCACCCTCACACCGCGACAGCGTGTACTGCTCCGGCTCCGGATCTTCCCAACCCACCGCACCAGCAGCGACCAACTGCAACTTGAACTCCCGAATCAATTCCCGAGACTCCGCCACAAACTCTTCACCAGACATCCGCTCCGCAAACGGCAACGAACCACTATTATCCGGAAACATCCGACCAGCATTCTCCGGCGGCGTATTCACCACACAACCACTCAACAACACCACAACGGCCACACTGACACTCGCCTGCACCCAACGCGCACCCTTCTTTCGCAGCATCAGGGGCCCGCAATCACTCAGACGGCCTCGTCACCGTCGGCTCCCGCCACGTCCGCGTCGGAAGCTCCGTATTCGCCACCGAAGCCAACGCCCAAAAATCATCTACCGGCAAACAACCCGTGTACATACGAATGTACATTTGACTTCCCTCAATCGTCCCAGCGATCACGGTAATGCCATTCTCTGAATCAATCCACGCAAATTGATTCACCACTTTGCCGCTGCGCTGAGTTTCAGCAATCTTCTGCTTGAACTGCACATAACCACGCGACTCAAACACATCCCGCGCAGCCGCCAAAATCGGCTCCACCGCAACCGGCTTCGCAAACCGCTCTTCATCTCGCGTAGAGATGAACTGCGCACCGCGCTCACCCTCACACTTTGACAGCGTGTATTGCTCCGGCTCCGGATCTTCCCAACCCACCGCGCCGTGGGCGACCAACTGCAGCTTGAACTCCCGAATCAATTCCCGAGACTCCGCCACAAACTCTTCACCAGACATCCGCTCCGCAAACGGCAACGAACCACTATTATCCGGAAACATCCGACCAGCATTCTCCGGCGAAGTGTTCACCACACAACCACTCAACAACACCACCACAAATGACAACGCCAACCAGAACTTACCACCAGCACGCATTAGTCTTCTCCTGAGATCACACTGGCAAAATCGTCAATAATCGGATTAGAATCCGCACCATCAATCGGCGTGAAATAGTCAGCATGCTCCTTCTCTCCGATAAATTTCGAGCCGTATGGCACACCTGGCGGCTGCGAGCCCCGGTTTGCGAGCTGATTAACGTTGGCGTCATTCATTGGGTTATTTCCAAAGTTCCCGGTGGGATGTCCACCACCAATACCTCCAATACCGTCACCGGGAATCAGCGAGGCAAAGACCCGCCCCTGCTCAACATTGAGATCGCGCGCATCTTCAACCCCCATACCGGGCGACCCAAAGAAGACCACGTTGTCGACCGCTCCCACTTTCACAGTGGCGACAGCGACTCCGGTGTTTGTAGAGCCAAAGGAGTGCCCAGAGGCTGTCAAATAAAACTCAGCACCGTTGGCCTCACGCACCGAACGCAAGCCTTCGAGGAAAATACTTGCACGCTCTCCTCCCGCCATGAAGGGCCGAGTGTCGGTCGCGCCGGCAATGGTTTGTGGCACGTCATAGTCCATCCAATAGATTCCGGCAGGGCTCGTTCCCTCTTTGCCGAGAGACTGCTTCAACACGAGTATCAACTCTGTAATTCCATCATGCAACCCGTCTCTTGCGTTAGTCAAAATTCCAGGCGTGTGCACAACCACATTCTTTGCATGATCGACATCACCGACGCCAATAGCTACTTCGAGATTGTCATGCCGATAATCAAGCACGAGTAAAGAACGAGTCGGGTCTTCGAGAAGCGTATCATGCACGGCGAGCACGTCAGCATAGTAGGGATTTCTTCTTACCCACTCAGCTTTCGCAGTTTCCAGACTGGGCGGTTGCATCTCGTCACCGTAAATGTGTCGAGTGGACTCATAGATTTCGCGCTGTTCCTCGTAGATCCTCTGCAGATCTTGATCATATTGCTGCAATTTAGGGTCGGCGAGCAGTTCATCCAGCACCATCCGATTGGCCCGGTCACGATCCACAGCTGGAATACCGTCGAGGCTTCCGTAGAGTTCTGGGTCGTGTTCAATGAGCGCGCGCCACTCGGTCTCGCTGAGTGCCGCCCACCAGACCGAAACCTCAGTCGGTGACCAATCAGCGAGCGGGGCCGCGGGCAAACCCGGAGCAAAATCGCTGCCTGGCCGGGTCAACGCAACGCTGTCACGCTCGAGCGCCGACAATCTCGAACAAAACTCGGTATCCACCTCATCCGCGAGTGCGCACGCTTCGGCAATCATTTGACGCAGCTGCTCAGCGTGCGCTTCATACGCTTTAATCAGTTCTTGAATTGCATTCACCGCTACACGCGATGGCGTACTCGTAACCTCAATCTGCAATTCGTCGTATCTGGCTCCCATCTGCACGCTTCCGTCCGCACAAATCACCAGATCGTTGATTTCGGCAAACTGCCGGCATTCCAGTACCGCCGTCTCAACTTCCCACACCCCGTCGGTTGCAGCCGCACAGGCCATCATGAGTTCCGATACCGCCGCGACAAAGTCATCGAGCTTAGCCTCATGCTGGAGCAGCCGCGATTTGAAAGCCTCCGCGGTAAACCCCGTTGATTCCATCCCAGTACGGATGGCGAAACAGTCATCCGAGCACGTGTCGAGTGCGTTACGAGCCGGGATACAAGTCTCGTCTGCTTGACCCAACGCCCCGTGTGTCCAATTAACTATCGTCTCCCAGTTCATCACCCCTCCCCTACGGCATCAGCCGCCAAAGCGCTTCTCGATTGAGTTCGTCAACCGCAGCAAAATCGGCCTCACTCGCCCGCAGCGACTCTCCGTCTGCGCTCAATGCAGATTTGAACTCCTGGAGCTCTCGAGTCAACTTGTCGACCACTGACGTCAGTTTTGACGCCGACTGCGATGCCGGCATCGAGTCTTGTGCATACGCCCCAGCTTCGTTCACACGCTGTGCAGCACCTAGCTCGGCGACCACCTCATCGAGTCGACCAGCTATTGCAGAAAACTCACCCGAGATGATCGCCAGCGACTGCATCCCCCCAGTTTCCTCACCTTTAAAGACCAAGTCCTCACCTTTGAAGACCAAGCTGTTACCGGTCATCTTAACCGCCACATGCAGCCACTTCAGTCGGTCTCTGGAATGAGAAATGGCCCGCCGATTGACGGGCCATTTCTGCTGAAAAGACTGCTGAAACTCATTCAGTTTGCGCGAGCACTATTCGGCAGGAAACCACAGCCCCAACTCACGCTCAGCCGAAAGCGTCGAGTCGCTCCCGTGCACGATGTTTTCAACCACCGCACTGCCCCAGTCACGGCCGAGATCGCCGCGGATAGTTCCGGGACGCGCAGTAGTCGGGTTCGTTTCGCCAGCGAGCGAGCGGAAGCCCTCGATCACACGGTTACCCTCAACGCGAATCGCGACCACCGGGCCCGACATCATGAACTCGACCAGCGGTGCAAAGAACGGCTTATCGACGTGCTCCTCATAGTGTTCGGTGAGCAGTTCACGCGACGGGGTGAGCATCTTGAGGTCGGTGACGGTGTATCCCTTGCGCTCAATACGCCCGATCACCTCACCGATCAGGTTCCGACGCACACCGTCGGGCTTCACCAAAACAAGGGTTGCTTCGGGGGCGGTCTGAGTCATTCCAGCTCCTCAATACTCGTTATTTGTTGGTCACCACGCTACCGCGTCTCGGTAACCAAAGTTCATTTCATTCAGTCGCAGCCTGGTCCATCAACGCCCGGCGCCGTTCAGCGTCAGCGGCCGCTTTCAAACACCACAGCCAAAGCGCCGTAAAAATGCCGCCCACAACCCACATCGAGCCGTGCACAAATCCCAGCAGCATCAGCGCGATTTCGAGTCCCAGCAGAAACCACTTCCCCCAGTGGCGCCGCAGCGTAACCACGGCCACAATCATCAGCACGATGTAACCGGCAGTGCCGCCCAGCGCCACCGCCGGCGGCAGTGCCTTGAGTCCGAACAGCGCCATGCCGGCACAGAACACCGACACCACCTGGAACGCAACCAGAATTGACCCCAGCTGCTCAATCAGTGATCGCGATCGACGCGGTCGCGCGCTCATGCCTCACCTTCCTCATCAGTGGCGGTCGGCCCCACAACGAGCGGCGCTTCTCCCGCCGCGGCAGCCCGCCAGCCCTCACGCTGGGCAATTGCCACCGCATCCCCAATCAACGTAATCGAACCGGTAATCAACACCCCGCTCGATGCGTCGACGCCAAGCTCGGCGGCCAGCTGCCGGGCAGTATCAAATGCGTCAACATCACGTTCAATAACTGTCAGCTGTTTGCGGTCGGCAACCTCATCACCCAGCACCTCCCGCACCTGCTCCCCCAGCTGCCAAGCGTCGATCGCCCGCGGCGAATCCGATTGGGTCACGATGATGCGCGTAGCAACGTCGGCCAGCGGCGGCACGATCCCCGCCACATCCTTGTCGGCCAGCACGCCGAGCACCAGCACGAGCTCGTCAAACGAAAACACCTCGCGCATCGCTTCGGCGAGATGCTCGGCAGCATGCGGGTTGTGGCAGGCATCCACCACCACACTCGGCTCGGTGCCGATCAGCTCGAGCCGCCCTGGCGAGCGTGCCTCCAGCAGCCCCTCGGCAAGTGCATCCTCGTCGAGTTCACGGTCGAGCAGCTGCTCCACCGCGGCCATTGCCAGCGCCACATTGTCGGCCTGATAGCTACCGAGCAAGCGCACCGCCTGCGGTGCATACTCGGCGCGAGTGCCGCGCACCGCCACATACCGACCGCCCACCGCAGGTTTATCGCTCAACACCGCGAAATCTTCGGTGGCAAATTTCACCGGCACCTGCAGCATTTCAGCCGCCCGCCGCAGCTCGGCAGCAGCGTCCTCGGGCTGCGCCGCCGAAACCACGGTCGAACCCGGTTTGATAATTCCGGCTTTCGTGCGCGCAATCTCGGCGATAGTGTCGCCGAGGCGGCCGCGGTGGTCGAGCGAGATCGGTGCAAACACCGCCACATCCGCATCGGCGACGTTGGTTGAATCCCATTCGCCGCCCATCCCCACCTCGACGATGCCAACGTCGATCGTGGCGTCGGTAAAGCACGCATAGGCCAGCACCGTGAGCGCCTCAAAAAACGTCAACGCGGGTTTATCAGCGCGCTCAAGCTCGGCATCAACCAGCCCAATAATGGGTTCAATATCGCGCCAAACGGTCGCCAGCTGCTCATCGCTGACCGGCTCACCGTTGATGCAGATGCGCTCGTTGATGCGCACCAGGTGCGGGCTCGTCAACAATCCCGTGCGTAGGCCGTGCGCCCGTACGAGCGCCTCGGTGATACGCGCGGTGGATGATTTGCCATTGGTGCCGGTGATGTGAACCATCGCCCAACCCTCGTGCACATCACCCAGCAGCTCGCAGGCACGACGAGTGGCGTCCAACCGCGGCTCGGGCTGCGCCTCACCGGTGCGCGCCAAAAGTTCGTCGTACACCCGCTCGGCCTCAGCCGCCCAGTCGGTTTCGTCGCGCAAACGCCGCTGCGCGAGTTCCCGCTCGCTCAGCTCATCATCGGGAAGTTCGTCATCTTCTAAATCGAGATCGCGCAGTTCCGCATCCAATTCGAGATCGTCGAACGGGGTGCCGCCGAGCAGCCGAGCTAGCTCATCGGCATCGACATCTGGCTCGGCAACCGCTTCGGGCTGCGCCGCCGGGTCGCGGCGAAAACTGGCGCCGTCGTGCTTATCGCCTAGCCCACCGGGGCGGCCATATTCGCGGCCGGGCTCATTGCGCTCCGATTCGCTCACGCGCTCACCTTCTCGACTTCGACTTCAAGCGCTCCATAACTGTGCGGGATGCGGGCACGATCAGCTTCGGGTGCCAGGCCGCCACTGATTTGGATTTCGAGGGCGAGCGTTTCACCCGCGATCAGTTCGCGGCACGATTCCATTGCGGCAACCGCGGCATCGTCACTGCGCAGGGTGAGCCGGATGCGGTCGCTCACCTCAAGACCGGCAGCCTTACGCGCATCCTGCACGGCACGGATCACATCGCGCGCGATGCCCTCGGCGGCAAGTTCGGCAGTCACTTCGCTGTCGAGCACCAGAATTGAGCCGTCATCGAGCAGCCCCAGCAGCTTGCCCTCAAACTCGTCGGCAATTTCGAGCCGCAGCTCGTACTCGCCCGCCTCGAGCTCGATACCGCCCGAGGTAACCACCCCGTCGGTCACGCTCCAATCGCCCGATTTCGAGCCCTTAATCGCCTGCTGCACCTGCTTGCCCAGGCGCGGGCCAGCCGCACGGGCATTCACCTGCAGCACCTGCGAGACACCGTATTCGGCAGCGGCTTCATCGGTGCGGGTGCGGAAATCAACCGAGCGCACGTTGAGCTCATCCGCCACAATCGGGGCAAACCGCGAAAGTTCCTCGGCGCGGGTCGATAGCACTGTGAGTTGCTGCAGCGGCAGCCGCACTCGCAGCTGATGCTGTTTGCGCAGCGCCAGCCCGCCCGAAACCACGTCGCGCACCGCGTCCATCGCTGCAACCAGCTCGGTATCGGCAGTAAATTCGTCCGCATCCGGCCAATCGGTCAGATGCACCGAACGGCCACCGGTGAGGCCACGCCACACAACCTCGGTGGTAAACGGTGCCAGCGGCGCAGCGACTCGGCACAGTGTTTCGAGCACGGTGAAAAGCGTGTCGAACGCGGCAGTGTCATCGCCGGCCCCAGCCCAGAAACGGTCACGCGAGCGGCGCACATACCAATTGGTGAGCACATCCGCGAAATCACGCAGCCGCGCCGTAGCATTCGACGCATCCAGCGCCTCTAGGTCGCGCTCCACACCCGCCACGAGCTCGCGCAGCTTCGCGAGAATGTAGCGGTCGAGCACATCGGCCGAGTCGACCCGACGCTGGGCACGGTAGCCCTGCTTGTCTGGCCCAAAAGCGCTATTGGCGTAGGTGGTGAAAAAATAGTAGGTCGACCACAGCGGCAACAAGAACTGGCGCGTGGCTTCACGGATGCCCTCTTCGGTGACGCTGAGGTTACCGCCCCGCAGCACCGGGCTCGACAGCAAAAACCAGCGCATCGCATCCGAACCGTCACGGTCGAACACCTCGTTCACGTTCGGATAGTTGCGCAGCGACTTCGACATCTTCGCACCGTCAGAGCCGAGCACGATCCCGTGCGAAATCACGCGCTTGAACGCCGGGCGGTGGAAAAGCGCGGTCGACAGCACGTGCATCACATAGAACCAGCCACGGGTTTGACCGATGTATTCAACAATGAAGTCGGCCGGCGAGTGTTCCCCAAACCACTGCTCGTTTTCAAACGGATAGTGGAACTGCGCGAACGGCATCGAACCCGAATCGAACCACACATCGAGCACATCGGGGATGCGGCGCATCATCGACTTACCCGTGGGGTCGTCGGGGTTCGGGCGCACCAGCTCGTCAATCGCCGGGCGGTGCAGGTCGGTGGGGCGCACCCCGAAGTCGCGTTCGAGCTCGTCGAGCGAACCGTAGACGTCAACGCGCGGATAGTTGGGGTCGTCCGACTTCCACACCGGGATCGGCGAACCCCAGTAGCGGTTACGCGAAATTGACCAGTCGCGCGCCCCGGCCACCCACTTACCGAACTGGCCGTGTTTGACGTTATCGGGCACCCACTCGATCTGCTCGTTCAACTCGAGCATCTCGTCACGGAAATCGGTTACGCGCACGAACCAGCTCGAAACCGCCTTATAAATGAGCGGCTGCTTGCAGCGCCAGCAGTGGGGGTAGGAGTGCACATACGACTTTTGCTGCAAAAGTCGCCGCTCAGCTTTCAGCTGCTGGATGAGCGGCCGGTTGGCTTCGAACACCTGCTGCCCGGCAACCGGGGTGATGATGTCGAGGAAGCGGCCGCCCGCATCCACCGACAGGATCGTCGGGATACCCGCCGCGTCACAGGCCACCTTGTCGTCCTCACCGTAGGCCGGTGCCTGGTGTACCACACCGGTGCCGTCGGTGGTGGTGACATAGTCGGCCACCAAAATCTGGAAGGCGTTTTCGGTGCCGTATTTTTCGGTGTCGGTGAAGTAGTCCCACAGCGGCTGATAGCGCATCCCGCCCAGTTCGGCGCCGCTGACGGTGCGCACGATTGCTTCGCGCGCATCAGCTTCGCTTTCGTAGCCGAGTTCTTTTGCGTATGCGCCGATACCGGCCTCGGCAAGCAAATACTGGGCTTCACCGGCAGCGGCTCCGTCACTTGCACCGGTGGGTCCGGCTGGCAGCACGGCATAACTGACCTCGGGACCCACCGCGAGCGCCAGGTTCGTTGGCAGCGTCCACGGCGTGGTCGTCCAGGCGAGTGCCCGCACACCTTCAAGGCCGGCGGCGGATGCACTATCTCCCGTCAGCGGGAAGGTAACGGTAACGGTGTTGTCCTGCCGGTCTTGATAGACGTCATCGTCCATCCGCAGTTCGTGGTTCGACAGCGGAGTTTCGTCTTTCCAGCAGTATGGCAGCACCCGGAAGCCTTCGTAGGCCAGGCCCTGATCGTAGAGCTGTTTGAATGCCCAGATCACCGACTCCATGTAGGTGATGTCGAGTGTCTTGTAGCCGCCCTCGAAGTCGACCCAGCGGCCCTGGCGTTCGACGTAGTCTTGCCACTCTTGGGTGTAGCGCAGCACCGAGTCGCGGGCGGCGGCGTTGAATGCGCCCACGCCCATCTGCTCAATCTCGTCTTTGGTGGTGATGTCGAGTTGCTTCATCGCCTCGAGCTCGGCGGGCAGACCGTGTGTGTCCCAGCCGAACACCCGCGGCACCTGGCAGCCCCGCATCGTGAAGTAGCGCGGGAAGACGTCTTTGGCGTAGCCGGTGAGCAGGTGGCCGTAGTGTGGCAGCCCGTTCGCGAACGGCGGGCCGTCGTAGAACACCCACTCGGGCGCGCCGGCGCGCTGGTCAATGGATGCGGCGAAGGTCTGGTCTTCGCGCCAAAATTCGAGCACGCGCTCTTCGAGTTCGGGGAACCGCACCGATGGGGTTACGGGCATCGCGCCCGGACCAAATGAGTTGGCGGGATAGACGGCGCGGTTGCGCTCAGCCGAGTCGGTCATGAGTGGTGGTCTCCTGAAACAGTGGGGTGCTGGCTGGTTCAGGGACGCTTTCGCGCGGTACCACCCCGATTGCGACGCTACTGCATCACCGCTCGTTCGTTGGCTGTAACGGGCCAGACCCGTTCGGTTCTACTTGGCACACCGATTGGCACGCTGTTCTTCCGAAGACTCCCCGTTGATAGCGGATCATCGTCAATAGCACCGAGTCTACTGGATTTCGCACAGTTCGCACGCGCGAGTTGTTGTGCCCGAGCTGCAATTAAATGGCGTTCGGATGATTCGTATCAGTGGGCGTGGGATACTGAAGAGAACGCCATGCGCGTCCTGACCCAACGCGCAGGAAACGGCCCCGAACGGTCGCACCACCGTCCGACGAAGGAGAAGGCAGACCAGCATGAACTCAACGCATACTCCGGTGAATCCGAACGACATCCCCCAGCTGTCGTCGAACTCCGACGTCAACGCCTGGGTTGTGAGTATCGCTGAACTGACCAAACCGAATCAGGTTGTCTGGTGCGACGGTTCGGAAGCAGAGTTTAACCGCCTTACCGAAGAGATGGTCGAGCAGGGCTCGTTGATCCGGCTTAACGAGGAAAAACGCCCCGGCTCGTTCCTGGCACGCTCGGACGCCGGCGATGTCGCCCGCGTCGAGAGCCGCACCTTTATTTGTTCAGAACGTGAAGAGGATGCCGGCCCCACCAACAACTGGCGCGATCCGGCGCAGATGCGATCCGAGTTGAAAAACCTGTTCTCGGGCTCGATGCGCGGCCGCACCATGTATGTGGTGCCGTTCGCGATGGGTCCGCTCGGTGGCAAGATCACCCAGTACGGCGTGGAGATCACCGACTCGCCCTACGTGGTGGTTTCGATGGCGCTCATGACCCGCTCGGGCACCGCGGCACTCGAATACATCAAGCCCGACACCGATTGGGTGCCGGCCCTGCACTCGGTGGGCTACCCGCTCACCGATGACGACGGTAACGACCGCCCCGATGTGCCGTGGCCCTGCAACTACCAAAAATACATCGCGCACTTCCCCGAAACTCGCGAAATCATGTCGTATGGCTCGGGCTACGGCGGCAACGCGCTGCTCGGCAAGAAGTGCTTCGCCCTGCGTATCGCCTCGGTGATGGCTCGCGACGAAGGCTGGATGGCTGAGCACATGCTGCTCATCCAGGCCACCAACCCCGAGGGTAAGAAGTACACCATCACCGGCGCCTTCCCCTCGGCAACCGGCAAGACCAACCTGGCCATGATGCGACCCAAGGTTGACGGTTGGAAGGTCGAGACTATCGGTGACGATATCGTCTGGATGCGTCCCGGTGACGACGGCCGTCTTTACGCCATCAACCCCGAGTTCGGCTTTTTCGGCGTCGCACCCGGCACCGGATACGACACGAACCCGGTGGCGATGGAGACCATCTCGAAAAACACCATCTTCACCAACGTCGCGCTCACCGATGATGGCGATGTTTGGTGGGAAGGGATGACCGCAGAGCCGCCGGCACACCTCATCGACTGGCAGGGTAACGACTGGACCCCCGATTCAGACACCCCGGCAGCACACCCGAACTCACGTTTTACCGTGCGTGCCGACCAGTGCCCCACTATTTCACCCGATTGGGAGGCCGTTGACGGTGTGCCGGTCGACATCATCCTGTTCGGTGGCCGCCGCCGCACCAATGTGCCGCTCGTCTACCAGTCGAAGGATTGGGACCACGGCTGCTTCCTCGGCGCCACGCTCGGTTCGGAACGCACCGCTGCCGCCGAGGGCAAGATCGGCGAGCTGCGTCACGACCCGTTCGCCATGCAGCCGTTCGCCGGCTACCACATGGCCGACTACTGGGACCACTGGCTCGAAATGGGCGAACAGCTCGGCGATAAGGCACCCGCGATTTTCCAGGTGAACTGGTTCCGCCGCGGCGAAGACGGTAGCTTCCTGTGGCCCGGTTTCGGTGACAACATTCGCGCGCTCGACTGGGCGATCCGCCGAGTTGAAGGCGAGGTCGACTACGTTGAAACCCCGATCGGCAACCTGCCCCGCATCGAAGACATCAACATCGAGGGCATCGACGTGACGCAAGAACAGCTCGAGGAGCTGTTCTCGGTGCCGGTTGAGGGATGGAAGGCCGAGCTGGTCGAAACCACCAAATACTTCCAGTCGATCGGATCGCGGATCCCCGCCGAGCTGCTCATCCAGCTGGGCGAAGTGCGCGGCGGCTTCAAAGCAATCGACTAGCGAACGTTAACGCATACCAAACTGGCGGGGCGGATGATCGAAACCAAATCGATCATCCGCCCCGCTTTTTGCATCCCTCAAATCCGATTTTTACCAGGTCAGCACGATCCCTAGCGGTGCTCCCCGCAACCACCAGCAGCCGCCAGCGAGTGACGACCCGAGCACGTCACCAAAAGTTCAAACAAGCTCCATAACTTTGCGGCGCAATCGCACCACAACCGCTGTTGAAGGGTCGTTATGTCGTTGGAAATCTTGAACGGAGAGTTGGTAGAACTCTCGCGGGCGCTCGACAGTACCGCCGCGGAGGTGGCACCGGCAACTCTGTCCGGCGCGGCCGGTTCGGTTACCGCAGCAATGCCGGGCGCAGCGGCCGGCCAGGTTATGCAATCGGCAGCGACCACCTACGAGGCCAACCTGCGTCGCTTCGTCGACGCGCTCAACTCGGATGCGACCGCGGCAAGCAGCTCGGATGCCGATTTCAATAGCACCGACAGCCACGGTGAGGGCACCTTCAGCAACACCGCGTGGAACAACATCGATTCGGCAGTGAACTACGGCGGGGAGGGCACCCGATGATCAACTGGGCAAGCATCCAAACCTGGAATCCCGCGCCCCTGCAGGAAGGCAGCAGCCTGGCCCAGCACCGCGCCAACCAGCTCAGCTCGGCAGCCAGTGAACTGCAAAGCGCCGGTGGCCGCATCCAGTCGAAGGGTGAAACTGCCGAGGCTGCCCGCAAATCAGCGGGCGAGCACACCGCCACAGCAACGACACTGAGCGGCCAGCTCGACGGGCTTGATCGGGCACTCGCCCAGGGCGCCGCATCCGTAACGCAGCTGAACACACAGGTGCGGGCCTGCCACACCTTCGCCGCCACCACGGGCATGGTTATCGCACCAACCGGCATGGTCAGCATCGGTCCCACCGTCAAAGCCACTGCCGTCGCGCAGCAGGTGGCGATGCGCCTGCCCACCTACACCGCAACACCCGCCTGGATTAAAGGCATGGCTGACCAGGCCACGCTCACCGGAATGGTGCAGGCAGCGGTAGCGCAAGCGAACACCATTGACGCTCAGCTGTCAGCCGCTATCGGTAGTGCGATGAACACCCCGGTGACGACTTCGGCAAACGGCAGCGCCCCGAACATTCAACTGGCCGCGAACTCGATCGACCTCAGTGACGAGCTCGGCGGCTCGGGCGAGGGAAAGACTCGCGGCAATGTTCCGCAGCTGCCACTCAATGAGAGCGACTACTGGAACCCGCCCGAGGTCAAAAACAAGGTCGATGTGGCCGAAAAAATCGACCCCAACAAGACCTTCCCGCCAGAGGGATTCAAACTCGAACCCAACACTGCCTACACCGTGCACCAGGGCGGCAACGAGCAGATGCTGCGCGGCACCTACTACACCGACGAGAACGGCAACATCACCCACGTCGAAGCAAACGCCAGCCGCGAAAAGGGTGCGCCGCTCAACTACGATCTGCGCGAACCGGCCCCGAACACCACTTACCATGTCATGAACGCGCGGGGTGAAGGGTCAACCACCTATATCACCGACAATCTTGGTCGTACTGAAACGGTCATCATCGACGACCTCGACGATAAGAAGGGTGCTCGCCATCCGGGCATCCAGAGCACGATCGGGCAGATGGGCTCGTACGAGGGCGGCAGCAAAGATTCGGGCAACAAGGTGTACGACTACAACGGTGGTCACGCGGTTGCCGCTCAATTCGGTGGTATTCGCGAAAACATCAACCTCACCCCGCAGCTGGCCGATGTCAACCAGGCCAATAGCAATGCCGACTTCCAGAAGAACGGTCCAAACTACGGCCGGCTCGAAAACATGTGGAAGGCCGAGCTTGACAAGGGTAAAGAAGTGGATGTGGTCATCCATCACGTCTATGACAGCGACCTACAAAAACAACACAAGCTGATCGACCAGGTGCCCACGAGCTACATCGTTGATTATTCGAGCGACGGCAATATTTCGTCGACGTATGTGTTCGACAACACCCCGTAAGCGGGGCGCGGCACCGGTTGCTAAAGAAGCGGTTGATTTGAGGTCGTACCCTAGACAGCGTTCAGACGGCCGGCCACTGTACAAGCAGTAGCGAGCGCGCGAGTGCGACCAAGAAAGAAGGGGCGGAATGGCTGAAAACGAGACTCCGAGCGGCGGCTTGCTCGACCAGCGCGAGGCGCTGGTGGCTGTGGCACGCGCGATGTGGGATGTACTGCCGGATGAATATGACAGTGTCACCTGCACCGCAATGGTGATGGGTGGCTTCGGTGAGTACCAGCAGCAGGCGCACAGCACGGAAGACAGCAAGGTGATCGGCGCCAGCTATCCGCTCATCAAGGCGGTCACCGAACTGCGTCGAATCATGTACCGCCCCAAAACCGGCACCTGGTACACCGTGACCTTCCGGCTGGTTCGTCCCGGACAGCTCGAAACCCACTTCGACTACGACGGCGAGCCCGAGTGGACCATGCAGCCATCAGACGACTCCTACCGTCAAGACGCCGAGGCCTTCCCGCGCGCCCCCGAGCACACACCCGATTGGATGCGCGCAAAGCTTCAGAGTTCGTAACGAGAACGTCAGGTAACTCTGGCAGGCTGAAATTGGCTCGTGACTACTGAGCCGCAGCCAGCGGCATCCATGTGGCAGTGGTCGTAACGGGCCCGAACTAAGGAGTCCCCCATGAAGGCTGCTGTTGTCCGTAATTTTGGCGACAACCTCGATATCAGCGAAGTTGACCGCCCAAGCCCAGGCCCGAACCAGTTGCTCGTCAAGCTTGTTACCTCCGGTGTGTGCCACACCGACCTACATGCCGCACAGGGTGACTGGCCAGTTCGCCCCGAGCCACCATTCATCCCGGGACACGAAGGTGTCGGCATCGTCGAAGAGGTCGGCGAAGGCGTCGACGATGTCAAAGTTGGCGACATGGTCGGCAACGCATGGTTGTGGAGTGCGTGCGGTAAGTGCGAATTCTGCCGTAAAGGATGGGAAACCGTTTGCGACTCGGTCGTCAACGGTGGATACACGGCCAATGGCTCGTTCAGCGAATACATGGTCGTAGACGCACGCTACGCGCCCCGTATCCCAGAAGGTGTCGACCCAGTCGAGGCTGCTCCGATCCTCTGCGCCGGTGTCACCGTTTACAAAGCGATCAAGGAGACCGAGGCGAAACCAGGTCAGTGGATCGTGATCTCGGGTATCGGCGGTCTTGGCCACATTGCAGTGCAGTATGCGGTTGCCATGGGCTTGCGTGTCGTTGCTGTTGACGTCGCCGACGACAAACTCGAACTCGCAAAGAAGCACGGGGCTGAGGCGGTCGTTAACGCGGCCACTGAAGATCCGGGCGAAAAGGTCAAAGAGATCACCGGCGGCGGCGCTCACGGAATCGTCGTGACCGCGGTGCACCCGAAAGCCTTCAGCCAGGCAATCGCCATGTGCCGCAAGCTGGGCACCATCGTTTTCGTGGGGCTTCCCCCGGGGGCCACCGAAGTCGAAATCTTCTGGGTGGTACTGCTGCGTCTCACCATCCGAGGCTCGATCGTGGGCACCCGTCAAGACATGGAAGAGGCACTCGACTTCTTTGCACGCGGCAAGATCAAACCGACCGTTGCAACTCGTAAGCTCGACGAGATCAACGACATCTTCGACACTATGAAGCAAGGCGGCATCGACGGTCGTTTGGTCATCGACTACCGCTAGCCCACAGCTGATCACAAGATCGGGGGGGTGTGCTTCTTTGCGGGAGCACAGCCCCGATCCTGTGTCGGCATCGCAGGTTGCCCGTCCTTCACCCGCTCGAGGCATAACCGGCCAGCGTTGGTACCACGCGAACACAGAATCAAAGAGCGACTCTCTTCACGCTGAGGAGCATTGAGACGACATGCCAGCCTATGAAATCCTCGCCATAGTTGGGTTTGTTTTACACGCCGCAGTAGCAATCGCTGCACTGGTGAGCTTGCACCGGGCACTCGACTCGCTGACGCTCGGCAGCGTGGTGTTCTGGTTCGCATTCATCGTTCTTTCGCCGCTATTGGGGGCACTCGTCTGGTTCGCGTTCGGCAAACCTTCCGACAGACACAAGCCCACGCGCTAACCTGTTCATTCCGATTCCCTCCCAACCACTGACAGCACTCGGGTAGGCTTGGCGCCAGTGCAAATTCAGGCACCCCGAACTCGGTGCCGTCGATAGTGAAAGGCTGCGATGTCGAACGCAAACCTCCCCGATAAGCCAGCTCTCGAAGGCCTCGAGGAGAAGTGGGGCAACGTCTGGGAAACCGATGGCACATACCGCTTCGACCGTGAGGGTGCCACCCGCGACACCGTCTACTCGGTCGACACTCCCCCGCCAACCGCATCCGGTTCACTGCACATCGGCCACGTGTTTAGCTACACCCACACGGATGTGGTTGCCCGCTACCAGCGCATGACTGGTAAGCGCGTGTTTTACCCGATGGGTTGGGACGACAACGGCCTGCCCACCGAGCGCCGCGTACAGAACTACTACGGCGTGCGCTGCGACCCGTCACTGCCGTATGTCGAAAACTTCGTGCCCCCGCACGAGGGCGGTGATGGCAAGAGCATCAAGGCCGCCGACCAACAGCCAATCTCGCGCCGCAACTTCATCGAACTGTGCGAAAAGCTCACCATCGAGGATGAACGTGCCTTCGAAGATCTGTGGCGCAAGCTTGGTCTCTCGGTCGACTGGACCCAGACCTACCGCACCATTGAAGATTCGAGCCGCCGCGCATCCCAGCTCGCGTTCATCCGCAATATCGAGCGCGGCGAGGCATACCAGGACATGGCCCCGACGCTGTGGGACGTGACCTTCCGCACCGCAGTCGCGCAGGCCGAACTTGAAGATCGCGAACAGCCAGGTGCCTACCACCGGCTCGCCTTCCACGGCGCCGACGGCAACGACATTTTTATCGAAACCACCCGCCCCGAGCTGCTGCCGGCCTGTGTGGCGCTCGTGGCGCATCCCGACGATGAGCGCTACCAGGCACTTTTTGGCACCACCGCCCGAACCCCGCTGTTTGACGTCGAGGTGCCGGTGCTCGCGCACCCGCTCGCCCAGCAAGATAAGGGCTCGGGTATCGCGATGATCTGTACCTTCGGTGATGTCACCGACGTGGTGTGGTGGCGTGAACTGAAGCTGCCGAACCGATCCATCCTGGGCGAAGACGGTCGCATCATGGACGCCATGCCCGAGGCCATCACCAGCGAAACTGGCCGCGCGGTGTACGCCGAAATGGTTGGCAAAACCGTTTTTAGTGCCAAGAAGGTCGTTGTCGAGGCGCTGCAAGAATCGGGCGAAATGATCGGAGAACCCCGCAAGATCACCCACCCGGTGAAGTTCTTCGAAAAGGGCGACCGCCCGCTCGAAATTGTTTCGACTCGCCAGTGGTACGTCGCCAACGGCGCCAATGACGAGCAGCTGCGCGCGCGACTGCTCGAACACGGCCGCAACCTCGACTTCGTGCCCGAGTTCATGCGCGTGCGGTACGAAAACTGGGTCGAGGGACTTTCGGGTGACTGGCTCATCTCGCGCCAGCGCTTTTTCGGTGTGCCGATCCCGGTGTGGTACCCGATCGATGCCGATGGCGTCGTCAACTACGACTCGCCGCTGCTGCCGAGCGAGGCACAGCTGCCGGTCGACCCCTCAACCGACGCTCCCGAGGGCTATTCCGAGGCGCAGCGCGGCGAGCCCGGCGGGTTTGTCGGTGAAGTGGATGTGATGGACACCTGGATGACCTCGTCACTCACCCCGCAGCTGGCCGGTGGTTGGGAGCGCGACCCCGAACTGTGGCAGCTGGTGTCGCCGTACGACGTGCGCCCCCAGGGCCAGGACATTATCCGCACCTGGCTGTTCTCGACGCTGCTGCGCAGCGAACTCGAGCAGGGTCAGCTACCGTGGCGGCACGCCACGATCTCGGGCTTTATCGTCGACCCCGACCGCAAAAAGATGTCGAAGTCGAAGGGCAACGTGGTGACTCCCGCTGCGCTGCTCGACACCCACGGCTCGGATGCGGTGCGCTATTGGGCGGCCTCGAGCCGGCTCGGCACCGACGCGGCGTTCGACCCGCAGCGGCCCACGCAAATCAAGATCGGTCGCCGACTCGCGATCAAGGTGCTCAACGCCGCCAAACTCGCGCTGGGCTTTGACGCCACCGGTGCCGACTCGATTGCCGCCATCACCAACCCGCTCGATCTGGCAATGCTCGCCGAACTGCACAGTGTGATCGAATCGGCCACCCGCGCGCTGGGCGAGTTCAACCACGCCCGGGCACTGGAAGTGACCGAGACGTTCTTCTGGACCTTCTGTGACGACTACCTCGAGCTGGTGAAGGAGCGCGCCTACGGCGACGATGCTCCCGCACGCCAATCGGCAGTGGCAGCGATGCGCACCGCAATCCACGTGCTGCTGCGACTGTTCGCCCCGGTGCTGCCATTCGCCACCGAAGAGGTGTGGTCGTGGTGGCAGGAAGGCTCGGTCCACCGCGCGGCGTGGCCGACCGTGGACGAGCTGCCCACACAGGGCCGTGCCGAACTGCTCGCCCTCACCTCGCAGGCACTCACCAGCATCCGCGGTACCAAGACCGATGCCAAGGTTTCGCAGAAGACCCCGCTATTGAGCGTCACGATCGCGGCACCGGCTGCCGAAATTGAGCTGCTGGAAGGAGCCGCGGGCGACCTGGCTGCAGTCGGCCGCATCCAAGAACTCAGTCTCGCAACCGACGCCGACGAACTCACCGTTCGCGACGCGGTACTCGGTGAGGCTCCCCAAAAATAAGCCAACAAATTCGGGCCGGTGTGTCGTACAGCCACCGGCCCGAAACTATTTGGGCACTGTTTTGGCTCGTCATCCCGGCCTAAGATAGGCGACGCGCTCTAGAAAAAGGATTATGACCACTCCCAGACACTCACGCTCATCCAATCGCTCCGCTGCGGCACGTATCGCACCGGTGCTCCGGCCTGTGACCCGCGAAGATTTTTTTCCGTGGGTGAGTCTGTTGGCAGAGTCGTTAGAGGTGAGCGGGCTCGTCTACCGAGATGAGATTGCGCTGCGCATCTGGCAGCAGCTTGGCCACGAAAGTTCGACGACGACTCCAGCTTCGCAATTGGAAGCCATCGTCGCCGACCGCTCGGGGAACCTCATCGGCCTGGCCCTCATGCTGCCTTCGATCTCGCTCAGCACCGGCGCTGCCGCGCTCGATGTACACCTGGCATATGTGCATCGCGCTGTCCGTGATGAGGCTGCGGCTCGTGCCCTTGTTGCTGCCGTACAGCAGCGGGCACGGGCAATCGGCGCAACCAAAATTCGCTGGCTCGCGGCAAGCGACACCCTGCACCAGCTGGCCGGCGCCGAACCGATCTCAAAGTCGGGTATTTACGAGAGCGACCCGGCCCTGGACGTCGAGGCATAATGCAAATCGGCACCCGCTGGGCTGACAGCGCTCCCCCGCCCCCGAGCGTGCCGGCAGCACTTGCCGAAGCCATCAGAGCGGCGAATGTGCGCGGCGGCTCGTGGACGCTCACGTGGCTCGAGGGACGCCCGATCGCAGATCACAGCGACGGCACGCATCTTGAAATTGACGCTACCGGAGCCGTCACCGACAGCGGCAGTGAGCTGTGCGATGAAGACGACGACTGGCTGACTGGCTAGTTCCAACATCAAGCCAGTTCTGGGCTGGTCACGATTAGGCTCTGACCATGCCAACAGCAAAACTCGATCCAGCAAACCCGTTCGCGGCCCCATCCAAACTGCCGTACGAACTCCCGCCCTTCACCGATATCCGCGACGAACACTATCGTCCCGCGTTCGAGGCCGGGCTGGCGCAGCACCGCGCTGAAATTGCCGCCATTGTCGGTGCATCCGAACCGGCAACATTCGACAACACCATTGCCGCACTCGAACGCTCCGGCCAGCTACTGCGGCGCGTGGCCATAGTGTTTTGGGCCCTCACCTCGAGCGACGCCACCGAGTCGATCTCGGAAATCGAACGCGAGTATGCACCCAAGCTCACCGCTCATTTTGATGCAATTGCGCTCAACACACAGCTGTTTGAACGCATCAACTCGGTCTACGAGCAGCGGCACGCGCTCGATCTCACCGCCGAGCAGCTGCACCTCGTTGAGCAGACCCGACTGCGTTTCCAACTCGCCGGTGCCGCGCTGGCAGACTCCGAAAAGCAGCGACTCGCCGCCATTAATGAGCGCATTGCCGAGCTCAACACGGTTTTTCAGGCGAATCTGCTCGCCGACACCAATGCCCGCGCCGTGCTCGTCACCGATGCTGCTGAGCTTGATGGACTGGGCGAGGATGAGCGCGCTGCGGCGGCTCAAGCGGCTACCGATGCGGGTCACGCCGGTGGCTGGTTGATCACGCTGCCGCTTTATACCGGGCACCCGTGGCTGGCGCAGCTGCGCAATCGTGAGCTGCGGGCTCGCATCCATGCCGCCTCGGTCGCCCGCGCGAGTGAGGGTGAGCACAGCAATGCCAAGGTGGTGCTCGAAATCGTGCGGCTGCGCGCTGAACGAGCCGAACTTCTCGGTTTCGCATCCGCCGCCGAGGCGAATGCGGCCGATTCGACCGCGGGGTCGGCAGCGGCCATCAGCGAGCGGCTGCAACTGCTCACCCCGCCGGCGGTGCGCAATGCTCGCCGTGAGCTTGAAGCCCTGCAAGCGCTGGCCGATGAACAGCAACGCGCACAGGACGCCGAGCCATTCCAGCTTGCCGCCCACGACTGGGCCTTCTACGCCGAACAGGTGCGCGCACGCGACTATGAGCTCGACACTGCGGCCATGCAGCCCTATTTCGAAATAAACCGAGTGCTGGTTGACGGTGTGTTTGCCGCCGCCAAGCTGGTTTATGGGCTGAGCCTCACGCCTCGCGAAGATCTCACCGGCTACGAACCGGATGTGCGAGTGTTTGAGGTTTTTGACGAGGACGGCACCGCTCTCGGACTCTACCTGTTTGACCCCTACGCTCGCCCGGTGAAACGAGGCGGCGCGTGGATGTCGAACTTCGTTGAACAAAACGAGCTGCTTGACCAGCAGGCGGTGGTGTTTAACGTGCTCAACGTCGCGAAACCCCCGGCAGGATCGCCGACGCTGCTATCGCTCGACGAGGTCGAAACCATGTTCCACGAGTTCGGGCACGCCCTGCACGGCCTGCTCGCGCACACCGTGTACCCGAGCAATTCGGGCACCAGCGTGAAGCGCGACTTCGTGGAGTATCCGAGCCAGGTGAACGAGATGTGGATGCTGCACCCGCTGGTGCTGCCCCGGTATGCCGTACACCACGTCACCGGTGAGCCGATGCCGGCCGAGTGGGTGGCCCGGTTGCAGCGCGCCTCGCAGTTTAATGAGGGTTTTGCCACCACCGAATACCTCGCCGCTTCGGTGCTCGACCAGGCCTGGCATTCGCTCAGCCGCGCCGAAGCCGACGCTGTGACCGATGTTGCCGAGTTTGAGCGCGAGGCTCTCGACCGTGCCGGGCTATTGCTGCCCGAGGTGCCGACCCGCTATTCGTCGTGCTGTTTCCAGCACATTTTCGCGGGCGGCTACGCGGCCGGTTACTACGGCTACATCTGGTCGGAGGTGTTCGATGCGGCCACGGTCGAGCGATTCGAGGCGCTCGGCGAAAACTCGGCTGCTATTCGCGAGTTCGGTGAACAGTTCCGTCGTATCATTCTCGGCCCCGGTGGCTCGCGTGATGCGATGGAGATGGTGCGGGAATTTTTCGGCGGCGACCCGAGCATCCAGCCGCTGCTGCGCCGCCGCGGTCTCGACTAACAGATCGCGCCAATAAGACTGGCGCCGGTGTGCTGCTCCCCCTCGGCGGAGGATGCGGCACACCGGCGCTAACTACTCGTAGAACTCAGTACTCGAGATCGCAAGCAACGTCGATCTCAAATTTCTTGACATCTCCACTGAATGAGCTGCCCTCACCCGTAACTCGCATTCGACCGCTTGAGTAGTTGAGCTGGGGCGCAGTTCCGCCGGTCGTTGAGGAGTACGACACATTATCACTGGCGTCTTCGCCAAACAGCAGCACCGAATCAACTTTGCCCTGTGAGTCTGCGGTGACAAGGAACGTTGCGCCCGCGTCGGCAGATGAAGAGTACTTGGAGTCACCACCAGTCAGTGTGTAACCGCCAGACGTACTGCAGGTGGTTTGCCAATCGATCGAAGACAGGTCGGTGTTACCGAGGCGCACGACGTCACGACCGCCTGCGCCACCACCGCCACCGGTGCCACCGCCACCGGTGCCACCGCCACCGGTGCCACCGCTCCCGCCGGTGCCGCCGGTTTCGCCGCCACCGATGTCGTCACCACCGTCACCGCCGCCGAAGCCGCCACCACCGCCGGTGCCGCCACCACCGATGTCACCGCCGCCATTGGGTCCGTCCTCGGTGGGGCCAGGTGCTGGGCCGTTACCCCCACCGCCGAATGGCAACAGGCCACCACCGCCGCCGTCACCTTTATTTTCTGCGCTGCGAGTCTGCTTCGACCTCGGCTTGTCATCGCTGTCATCGCCGTTCGCACATGCGGTCAGGCCAACGACCAACGGCACGGCCGCCATGAGAGCCAGTACCCTGCGGCCTCGAAATGTGTGCTCCACGTGAGCGTCCTCCCCTGCAATCAATTCGCGGTCAAGTCACCGCATCAACATGGTAATAACGCAAGAAAACATAAACCGACCGCTTCAAGTAGTGCGAGCATCCAACGAGCGGATGACTCTGGCGTGCTGAACGTCAGCCGCGCGATCGTGCAATTATTCGTCGTCAGCGCAGGTGAACTCGGCGGTGTAGAGCGTTTTTGCCGTGCGGTCGGTGCCCTCGGGCGAATACGAAATACCGCGACCATCCGAAATGATGCGCGTTCCTTCCAGAGTGAAGGTGCCGTTACCCTGACCGCTGCCGGGTGTCACCGTCAGCCCGGTCTTTGAAGTGTGACCGCCACCATCGGGTCCGTAGCTAAAGGTGAATGACAGTAGCTGGTCGGCCCCACTGGCCAGCAGCATGAACACATACTGGTCACCACCGTCCTCGGCGGTACCGAGCACAGAAGGAGCGCTATCGAGCCCACCGCAGGTGATATCCCAGTCGAGCGCCGAGAAGTCATCATCGCCCACCCGTAGCGCATCCACACGTGGCGTACGCTTATCGTTTTCGCCGCCCGTAGGACGTGTTGATTCAGCGGGTCCGGGAGTTTCGCTGCCGTGTGGCAGCCCCTCGGGCTCAGTGAGCGTCTCAACGATACGGGTTGGGGTGGGCGTTTGTGCACGCGGGTCTTCGACCGTGAGCGACTCGGCAGTGCATCCGGAAGTCACCGCGGTAACCGTGACCGCGAGCGCGATCACGGCGATTGCTCGTTTTGGCCGGCTCATCATACTGGCGGCACCGCGCTAGGCGGTTTTCCCTTTCCGGGCGTCCGCTGGCTTCGGGAGAATCGTGGGGGCTGCGTTCTGACGCACCACATCGGCGGTGATCGATACCTTGGCGACGTCGTCACGCGAGGGAATGTCGAACATGATCGGCCCCAGCACCTCTTCGAGGATGGCCCGTAGGCCGCGAGCGCCGGTTTTACGGGCAACGGCGAGGTCGGCAATCTCTTGCAGCGCCTCATCGTCAAACTCAAGTTCAACTTCGTCGAGTTCAAACATGCGCTGGTATTGCTTGACGAGCGCATTGCGCGGTTCAACCAGGATGCGCACCAGTGCGTCACGGTCGAGCGGCTCTACCGTGGTGATCACCGGCAATCGGCCGATGAACTCGGGGATGAGCCCGAATTTGTGCAGGTCTTCAGGTTCGACGTCGCCGTAAATATTTTCGATGGTGCTCGGTGAGTGCAGCGGCGAGCCAAAACCGATGCCTTTTTTGCCGGCGCGCGACGAGATGATCTCTTCGAGTCCCGCGAACGCACCGGCGCAAATGAACAGCACGTTCGTCGTGTCGATTTCAATGAAATCCTGTTGTGGATGCTTGCGGCCACCCTGCGGGGGAACCGAGGCTGTGGTGCCCTCAATAATTTTGAGCAGTGCCTGCTGCACGCCCTCGCCCGAAACGTCACGGGTGATCGAGGGGTTTTCGGCCTTGCGCGCAATTTTGTCGATTTCGTCGATGTACACAATGCCGGTTTCGGCACGCTTCACGTCGAAGTCGGCTGCCTGCAGCAGTTTCAGCAGGATGTTTTCGACATCCTCACCGACGTAACCCGCTTCGGTGAGCGAGGTGGCGTCGGCAACCGCGAACGGCACGTTCAGTCGGCGTGCCAGCGACTGGGCGAGGTAGGTCTTACCGGTTCCGGTGGGGCCGATCAGCAAAATATTTGACTTGGCAATTTCAATGGCATCCGCATCGTCACCATCTTTGGGGGTTTCAGTGTGCCGGATGCGCTTGTAGTGGTTGTACACCGCCACCGAGAGCGCTCGCTTGGCGTCTTCTTGCCCGACCACGTAATTCTGCAAAAACTCGTAGATGTCGCGCGGTTTGGGCAGATCAAACTCGGCAACCGCCTCGGGCTGCTGCTCGTTCATCCGCTCTCGGATGATCTCGTTACACAGCTCAACGCATTCGTCGCAGATATAGACGCCGGGGCCGGCAATGAGCTGCTGCACCTGCCTCTGACTCTTTCCACAAAAAGAGCACTTCAGCAGATCGCTTCCTTCACCGATGCGCGCCATAGTTCCTCCCTGCGTGACTGTCAGCCAGCCTAGTGCCTCCCGCCGACATTCTGGAGCCTATACCGGCGCGGTTCGAGAACTCAGGGCTGCTATTTCGCCAAGCGGCTCCGACCAGCCGGTGCGTTTCGGTCGCACAATCGGCACACCGCTTTCGGGATGCCGCAGCACTTCAATACCCGTGCCATACACATCGGTGAGCAGCTCGGCGGTGAGCACATCGGCAGGTGCCCCATCGGCCACAATTTTTCCCTCGCTGAGCAGGATGATCCGATCGGCCCACGACGCGGCACTATCGAGGTCGTGCGAGACCACGAGGATCGTGTGCCCCAGCCGGGTCAGCGCGCGAAGCTGACCGAGCAGCCGCTCGGAGTGGCAGATGTCGAGCGCGGCCGAGGGCTCATCGAGAAATAGCACCGGAGTTTGTTGCGCGAACACTCGTGCCAGCGACATCCGTGCCGACTCACCACCAGACAGCGTGAGCGCATCACGCCCCTCAAGATGCAGCACATCGTTCACCGTCATCGAGGCCGCAACAACGGTCTCATCGTCATCGCTGGCGTCAGTGTTTCGCCAGGGAGTGCGTCCAAGTGCCACCACCTCGCGAACCAAAAACCCGAACCCAACCCGTGGATGCTGTTCGAGCACCGCCCGCATTCGAGCGGCGCTACGCGGTCGCAGTTCGCGCAACGGTTGCCCGAACAGTTCGACTGTTCCCTGTTGCGGTGTCAGGTCGCCGGAGAGTGTGCTCAGCAGGGTTGATTTGCCGGCACCATTCGGGCCCACCAGCATCACCAGTTCACCGCGACCAATTTCAAGATTGATGTCATCCAGCAGCCGGCGCTGCCCCGCCTCAACGAGTACCTGCTTCGCGCGCAGTACCCAGCTCATGCCTCTCCCCTTCGCTGTACGTCCAGTGTTTGCCGCAGCAGCAGTAGAAAAACCGGCGCCCCGATGATCGCGGTCATCATGCCAATTGGCAGGTCGGTTGCCGCTACCAGTGTTCGCGCGCCAAGGTCTGCAATCGATACCAGCCAGGCACCACCCAGTAGCGACAGTGGCAGCACATGCCGATGCTGCGGGCCAACCAGCAGCCGCACCGCGTGGGGCACGACCAGCCCGACGAATCCAATCACCCCGACGAATGACACCGCGGCCCCGGTCAGTAGTGCCGCCAGCACGATCGTGAGAATACGCACGAGTTCAACTCGAAGCCCGAGGTGTTTCGCCGCGCGGTCTCCGAGGGCTAGCGCATCAAGGCGATGCGGGAGCCACAGCACTGCGATGAGCGCCACCGCGACGGGTAGTGCCGTCATCAATACGGCGGTCCAGGTAGCCCCGTTGATCGAGCCGAGCTGCCAAAACACCACCGCATCACGCGCAGTGGTGGGCGCCAGCACAAATATGAATGCAGTGGCGGCACCCGCGAGCGCATTGATCGCAATTCCCACCAGCAGCAGCGAGACCGCGCGCTGGGTGGAAATGCTGCGCGCAATGCTCCAGACAATGGCCGAGGTAACCAGGCCCGCAAGAAATGCAACGAATGGTGTGGTGGCGATGCCCAGCCAGCTAAACCCGAACACGATGCTGATGGCGGCACCCAGGGCCGCGCCCGAGGTGATACCGATCACCCCGGGTTCGGCGAGCGGATTGCCGAACAGACTCTGCGTCAGCACACCGGCAACTGCCAGCGCAGCTCCGACAACGAGCCCGAGCACGATTCGGGGCAATCGCACCTGTAGCAGCACCGCATCGTTTCTCGCGAGGTCGCTCCCGATGGGCGCTGGCGGGTCGATGCCCACAAATCGGCGAATCGTCGCAAGCAGTTCATTGGGAGTCATCGCATACTGACCGGTCGCGATCGACCACACGATCGTGGTCACGAGCAGCACAACCAGCCCGATTCCGAGCACCCAGGCGGTCAACCGACGCCGCTGGAGTTGGTTGTTCGCCATTTATCCTCGGTAAATTGCGTCACCCAGGGCACGGAGCGCTGCAGGATAGTTAGGCCCGAATGAAATCAGCTGACTATCGGGCACTGAAACCACTCGCTCGTTCGCACCTGCCGTGGTCTGGGCGACTCCGGGCCGTTCGAGCAGACCACTCAACCCGCCAGTAGATTTCAGCCCGTCTGACATCACCAGGATGAGCTCCGGGTCGATCTGTACCAGCGACTCTGCTGTTGCCGGCACGGTCTCGCCCAGTCCCGCATTCGCGGCGATTGCTTCGCCGCCCAGGTCTTCAATGAGTGCGACAGAAGCACTCCCCTTGCCAAAAATAAAGAAGACGCCGGCATTACCGCGCACATAGAGCACGACCATTCGCAGCGGTTCACCGCTGCGCGGGGCGAGGCTTGCCACATACTCCTGCGCTGCGGCAAGGTCGGTTTGCGTACGCTCGATCAATTTCGCACCCACATCAGGAATACCCGTCGCTTCGGCGATGGCTGCAATCTGCTCGGCGATGAGGTCGGCTCCGCGATCGGGGCTCAGCACCACAACATCAATTCCGCTATTGCGCAGCAGGTCGATTGCACTGGCTGGGCCGAGTGTGGTGTCGGCGAACACGAGCGTCGGTTTCACTGATAGTACGGCTTCAACATCCACCGCATGTCCGTCGCCACTCACCACCGGCACGTCGGCGATCTGCGGGCTAATATCCGAGATCGTCCTCCCGGCGATATTGTCTTCCAGTCCCAGGCCAATGAGGGTTTGGCTCGTGGTGCCATAAATGTCGAGGGTGACGATGCGGTCGGCCGAGTCAATGGTGGTTTCGACACCGTCGTCACCGGTTACGGTAACCGGCAGAACTGGTGTGGGCGATTTAACGATCGGCTCGATCGGTGGCACTTCGGCAACTTCGCTCAGCCCCGTCAATTCTCGCGGGTCTGGTAGCTGCTCACTGGGGGTGGCCGTTTGCGTATTTTCTGTAACTGGCGATTCGCCGGTGCGGTCGGGGGCTGCGGATGCACAGCCAGCGAGACTGCCGAGCAGTGCGATGCCGCCGATAAAGACAATGGTTTTTCGGAGGAGTTGCATATCAGTTTTTGTTTTCTCAGCTTCGGTTCAGACAGCGCAGCAACAGCGACAGCGACCGCCGCCCGCTCGTCAAAGCGAGTCGGCCGGCGGCCGCTGCTGCGTCAGCAATGTGGCTGCGCGGGTGTTGCCCTATTCAGACTGTGCGAACGCTTCACGGTCTGCGTGCACGCGGGTGAGTGCCGCCGCGCCGAGCAGAATCAGTGCCGCCGCACCCGCCATAAACGGTGCAAATTCGCCACTCGCACCCGTCTCAGCCAGTTTGCCGTCCTTCTTCGATCCGCCGGTCTTGCCACCACCGGCGCCACCGGCAGCATCCGATGTGGTTCCAGCCGCGGACGAGCAGCTCGTTTCACCGCCGAGCTCGAGCGATAGTGAGATCGGGTCGAGCTCGGTGCCAGCTTCATAGAATCCGGCAAACGCAACCGCACCGTCGGCGGTCAGAGTTGCTGCAGCATTGGATACCTCGATGCGGCCACCCTGTGCCTGCACACCGCTGAAGCTCAGATCAGCGAAGGCCACGTTCGAGGCAGAACTCTTGTTGCCTTCCATATCCGAGTAGTTGACATCCATCACGAGGGTGCCGCTGTTTGCCGAGTTGAACGCAACTCGGATGTTCGAGAACTTCAGGTCGAGGATCCCCTTGTGACCGGTGAAGTGCACTGAGCCGGGGAAGTGAACCGTTCCCGACATGGTTTCAGTGTTGATTTCACCCGAACCGTTCCAGGTGAATCCAGTTGCCGACTCCGAGACTCCATCCAGTGTCCAGCTGCCCTTGGCGATACCGCCCTGGATGTAGTTACGGAACGAGGTGCGAACACCCCAGTTCATCGTGCCCGACACCTCGTTCGCCACGCAAGTGTCTTTCTGTGTTGCCGGGGCTTGCGGCGCTGAAGGCTTGTTGTCTGCCGCAGGACCCTTGGGCGCAGCAGTTGCCGTCGGCTTCTCTGGCTTTGGCGTTGCTTTGTCAGTCGGTTTCGGTGCTGGCTTTTGAGTCGGCTCCGGCGCCTCAGTCGGCTTAGTCATCTCTGTCGACTCCGGCGCCTCCGGCTCCTCGGTTGGCTCCGTCGTTTCATCCTCGGTTGGTGCAGGCGCCGGTTCGGGGATAGTCAGCGAGATGTCGTCGAGTTCGATACCCGGTTCATAGAAGCCGGCGAACGCCTGCGCACCCGGCTCGGTGAGCACTGCTGAACCCGACACTCCCGTATCAGTCCAGGTGGGGTTTTGGATGGTTGCGAAAGCAACGTCATCAGCCGTGTAGATTTCTGCGCTGTCGAGCTGCTTTGCCGAAACATCGGCGTAGATCGTGCCGGTGGAGTCAGCATTGAAGACAACACGCAGATCCGAGAGCTTGGTCTCCAACAAACCGTGATGCCCGTTAAAGGTCACCGAGCCCTCGAAAGAGATGTCGGCGGCCCCGGCATCACGATCTACCGTGCCGGTGCCGTCAGTCCAGGTGTACGGAGCCGGAGCATCGCTGACGTTTCCAGCGAAATCGACCGATCCCTTGGCGATATTTCCGGCGATGTATTTCCGGAACGATTCTTTGACGCCCCACTGCGCAGTCGCTTCAGTGGTGGTCTCGGTGCTGGCCACGGCCGTTTGCGAGGTCCCCACCGCGATCCCCGCGAGCGCCAGTGCGATGGCACTCAACGAGACCGCGCCGCGACGCAGTCGCTGCATTCCCAACATAGTTCCCTTTCTGGCACCCGCGGTGCACTTAGTTAGGTTAGCCTTACCTAACAAGGAAACTAGCGCACAGAAAACACTTAGGCAAGCCTAACCTAACTTTAAAGTGGGTGTTCGACACTTCTCGCACCCTCATAATCGAAAGGGAACCCATGTCTACCGCAGAAGCTATCGCGATCGAACCGCTGTCAGCGCGGCTGCGCCAGTGCACCCAAGATGCCCACGAACAGGCCGAACGTGCCGCTTTTCTCACTCGCTTGCTGGGAGGTGAGCTCTCTATCCACGCCTGGGCGGGCTTGCTCGAGCAATACGGTTTTATCTATCACGCGCTCGAAACGGCAGTCGACACCATTCCGAACTACCACCCCGCCACCGAGCTGTTTGTTCGCGAACTCGACCGCTCTGAGGCAATCGCCGCCGACTTCGACTACCTGACGCGCACCTATTCGACACGACCTATCGGGATGCAACCAGCGACTGCCGCGTATGTAGATCTCATCCGCGCCTGCCGCGGTGATGCTGTCGCGCTCATCGCCCACCACTACACGCGCTATCTTGGTGACCTTTCTGGCGGTCAGGCAATGCGAGTCATGCTCGAGCGCAGCTACGGCCTACCCAAAGCTGGCTCACAGTTCTTTGATTTTTCGCCGCTCGCACCGCTGCCTCGTTTTAAGGAGCGCTACCGTAACCGGCTCGACAGTCTCGGGCTCGCCGAAGCGGATGCGCAGCGACTCATCGCCGGAGCAAACGACAGCTTCCGGGCCAATCAGGAAATCTTTGCCGAACTCGACGAAATTTACGTGCCAGCTGCCGCCTAAACGATCGGCGGCGTAGTCGGGACCGATTCCCCCACTACGCCGCCGTCGGTTTAAATCGTTTGCTCGGCACCGATCGCGTGCAGCATGAACGCATAGTCCCAGGCCCGGTCGCGCCAGCGCTGGTACCGTCCCGAACCACCCCCGTGTCCGCCGTGCATCTCGGTTTTGAGCACGATCGGCGCATCCCCGGTGGTAATTTCGCGCAGCCGCGCCACCCATTTGGCCGGCTCAACGTAGAGCACCCGCGTGTCATGCAGGCTCGTCACCGCAGCAATCTGCGGGTAGGCAACCGGACGAATATTTTCGTACGGTGAGTAGCCCTTAATGGTCGCGTACGCTTCGGGATCGGTGATCGGGTTGCCCCACTCCTCCCACTCCAGCGCGCTCAGCGGCAGGTCGGGGTCGAGGATGCTCGTCAACGGGTCAACAAACGGCACCTGAGCGACGATGGCGCGATAGCGCTCGGGCGCCAGATTTGCCACGGCTCCCATCAGCAGACCCCCTGCCGAACCACCCACGGCAGCAAGCCGCTCACCGTCGACAAGCCCGGCTGAAACCAGATGCTCGGTCGCATCCACAAAATCGGTAAATGAGTTGGGCTTGTTCGCCTTTTTACCGTCCTCATACCAGCTTCGCCCGAGCTCGCCACCCCCGCGAATATGCGCAACGGCAAATACCGCACCGCGGTCGAGCACCGAGGCCACCGGCAGTGAGAGGGCCGGCTCCATCGAAATTTCATAGGAGCCATAGCCATAAATAATCGCCGGCGCGGTGCCATCAAGCGCAGTGCGAACGTGATGCAGCAGCGTAATCGGCACGCGCGTCCCATCACGCACGACGGCCCATTCTCGGCGGGCAACATAATCGCTGCCGTCATAGTCTCGCACCTCGGTTTGCCGACGCAGCTGCGGCGCTTCCCCGCGTGTGAGCGCATCAAAAGCAATTTCAAATTGCCGGTCGGGATGTACCCAGCTCTGCACATCCAGCCGCAGCACCGGCGCTCCAAACTCGAGCTCGTGATGCGTCACGCCCACCAGCTCTTCGGCAAATTGCGGCTGCAAAACCCCTCCAGCTGAGCCAACCGAAATCACCAGCACCTGTGGCAGTGCCTCGTGCATCGCATCCACCACGAGGTATTCGCCCGTGAACGAAAGCGATAGCAGCCGGTCGGTATCGCTGCCGGCAATCAGCACGCGCGGCCCCAGCGCAGCGATCGATTCAACGGGGCCCTCAGCGAAGCTCGCCACCTCTGCCAGCACCAGCTCACCATTGGGTTGCCCCTCGTGATGCAAAATCGCCAGCTGCGATGTGCCGTCAACTGACACCGGCTGCACTTCGTAGCGCAGCCGCGCGCTGCGCGAAATCAGCGTGGTCAGCTGCCCCTGCGGTAGGTCGGTATCGGCCACGAGCGGCCACAGCCGCACCTCGTCAAGTTCAGAATTACCGGCGCTCGCGACGATGAACCGGCGGTCGTCACTGAGATGGCCACCCAACCACATCTCGGGGTCAGCTTCATGCCACAGCAGCACATCGCTCGCCGGATCTTCACCGAGACAGTGGATGCGCAGCTCATTCGGCCGCCACGATTCATCGATGACCGTGTACAGCAGCGATTTGCCATCGGGCAAAAACTCGACAACAGGGCCAATATTGCCGAGTGAATCGGCCAGCAGCTCGCCCGATTCAAGGTCGCGGATCTGCAGCGTATAGCGCTCATCGCCAGTGGTGTCTTCGGTGTGCGCAAGCAGCCGTCCATCGGGCGAAATATCGAGCGAGCCGACGCTATAAAAATCATGCTGCTGCGACTGGGCGTTGGCGTCGAGCAGCACCTGTTCATCCGCCCGCGGCGAATCGGGATCGAGCACCGGCGGCACCCAACCGGCAAGTTCGGCCGCCGGTTCAGTGGCGGCAATACGGCAATAAATGGGATGCTGTCCGCCCTCGATCATGCGGCTGAAATACCACCAATTACCGCGCCGGCTCGGTAGCGAAACCGACGCCTCGTGCGTGCGACGCTGGATCTCGCCAAAAATCGCTTCCCGCAGCGGCTCCTGAGCGGCAGTTACCGCATCGGTGTAGGCGTTTTCGGCCTCGAGGTGCGCGATAACCTCACTCGATGATTTGTCTCGCAACCACTCGTATGAGTCGACAAACACATCGCCGTGCACCTCACGACGGTGAGGCTCTTGGCGGACAACGGGCGGAGTGGGAAATTCAGCTGCGGTCATGGCACCGACACTAGTCAGCGCAGCCTGGATTCCCACCGAACCGCCACCCGCGGCTGTCAAGCTACTGCTATGAACACCACTCACACCACCCTGCAATTTCTCGGTGCCGCCGAAACTGTCACCGGATCAAAATTTTTGCTCAACGTCGGCAACCGTCGCATCCTCGTTGACGACGGCATGTTCCAGGGGCCGCGCGAACTGCGCAAACGCAACTGGGTGCCGCTGCCATTCGAGGCCGACTCAATTACCGATGTGCTGCTCACCCACGCCCACATGGACCACGTCGGAATGCTGCCGCGACTGGTCAAGCGCGGTTTTCGCGGCCCTATTTTTGCCACCGAAGGCACCGTGCGACTCGCCGAAATCGTGCTGCGCGACGGCGCCAAAATACAAGAACAGGATGCTGCCGAAGCCAACCGTCGCGGCTCATCAAAGCACCAGCCCGCGCTGCCGCTCTACACCACCGCCGACGTGGAAGCGACGCTGCCGCTATTTGTGACCGTGCCGTTCGACGAAGATCTCGATCTTGATGACGGAATTGTTGTCCGCTACACCCGAGCCGCCCACATCCTCGGCTCGGCCTCGATCACGCTGTGGACACCCGAAGTATCGGTGGTGTTCTCGGGCGACCTCGGCCGCCACGATCATCCCGTGCTGAAATCACGCGGCACTCCCCCGGGCGCACCCTATGCACTGATCGAAAGCACCTACGGCGACCGCGAACATCCCGAACCCGAGCTGCTGCCACATGAGGGTTTTGCCGATGTGGTGCGCCGCACCATCGAACGCGGCGGCTCGGTACTGGTGCCGGCCTTCGCAGTCGACCGCACCGAAGTGGTGCTCAAACAGATCGCGCAGCTGCGCCGAGCCGGCCGCATCCCGCACGTGCCGGTGTATGTTGACTCACCGATGGCGAATGCCGCACTGGATGCATACCGCGCGCTCCCGGATGAATTGCGCGACGATCTGCTCCCGGATGAACTGCTTGAGTTCCCCGATCTGCATTCAGTGCGCAGCCTCGACGAGTCGCGCGAACTCACTGCCAAAGCGGGGAAGCATCCGGCGATTATTATCGCCGCCAGCGGTATGGCAACCGGAGGGCGCGTACTCCACCATCTCGAGGCGATGCTCGGCGATAAACGACACTCGGTGGTGCTGACCGGTTATCAGGCGGTTGGTACGCGTGGCCGGTCGCTCGTTGAGGGCGCGACCAAGCTAAAAATGTTTGGCCAGTACATTCCCGTGCGCGCTGAAATTTTCCAAGACCGCGAGTTTTCGGTGCACGGCGACCGCTCCGATCTGCTCGACTGGTTGCGTGATCTATCCCCGCGTCCGCACACCGTGTTCTGTGTGCACGGCGAGGCCGATTCGGCAGCGGCGTTCGCCGAGGCAATTGAGGCCGAGTTCCCCGAAATTGATGCCATCGTGCCCCGCCATAACGAGGTCGTAGTGCTTGACGGCACCCGGGCTGCGCTCGAACCCAAACCCGCCACGGCGCGCCACATCGACCGCACGGTACCCGAAGTGGTCGCATCCAACACGCCGTTTACCGCCGACACCGCCAGCGAGGCAGCTCAGATCGCCGCCGCCCCGGCGCCGCGCGACTATCGGCTGCTCACCGCCGACTCGGCCGAGGCGCTCTCGTCACAGGCCGGTGAGCTACTGGCTGCCGGATACGTTCCGTTCCAGGCACCGAGTGTGGATGAAATTGCCGGCAAACCGCTGTATCTGCAGGCGTTCATTCGCCCGTAGTGCGGGTGCTGCCCCGTAGCGCTGGGGCTGCCCCCATAGTGCTGGGACTGCACAGAGCAAACCGGCCGTGTCGCCTTCGCTGAGTGAATCAGCGTGGTGGCACGGCCGGTTTGTTCGCTACGTGGTGCTTTTGCTACGGGGGCTTCCGCTGACGCGGTGCTTCCGCACCAGCTGGTGGCTGCGGTCTAGTCGAGGATGACCGGGTGGGCTCCCTTACGCGAGGTCAACACCTGGTCGATAAGCCCGTAGTCGAGCGCCTCCTGAGCCGAGAGAATCTTGTCACGCTCAATGTCGTTCGAAATTTTGTCTTGGCTCTGGCCCGAGTGCTTGGCAAGCGCCTCTTCGAGCCACTCGCGCATGCGCAGCACTTCTTTCGCCTGGATTTCGATGTCGGATGCCTGGCCCTGACCACCGCCACCGGTTGCTGGCTGGTGGATGAGCACACGCGCGTTCGGCAGCGCCAGGCGCTTACCGGGCTGGCCGGCTGCCAGCAGCACGGCGGCAGCCGAAGCTGCCTGGCCGAGGCAGACGGTCTGCACCTCGGGGCGAATGTACTGCATGGTGTCGTAGATCGCGGTCATCGCGGTGAACGAGCCACCGGGCGAGTTGATGTACATGGTGATGTCGCGGTCGGGATCCTGCGACTCGAGCACGAGCAGCTGCGCCATCACGTCGTCGGCCGAAGCGTCGTCAATCTGCACACCGAGAAACACGATGCGGTCTTCGAAGAGCTTCGCGTAGGGGTCTTGGCGCTTGAAGCCGTAGGCGGTGCGCTCTTCGAACTGCGGCAGAATGTAGCGCGAGTTCGGCATCGGCGAGCCGGCTGCGTAGGTGGGAATGTTAAGCATGTGAATGGGTCCTTCCTCGTCCTACTCGCCGTCGTTGCTCACTGCATCGGGGTTGCTCGAGATGCGTCGGTCGGTGCCGCCACCGCCGACCACCGAGGTGGCCGATTCTGAGATGTGGTCGACGAAGCCGTATTCGAGCGCTTCTTCGGCGGTGAACCACTTGTCGCGGTCCCCGTCCTTGTGGATCTGCTCGACCGACTTACCGGTGCGTGCCGCGGTAATTTCGGCGAGGCGCTGCTTCATGTCGAGAATGAGCTGTGCCTGACGCTGGATGTCCGACGAGGTACCACCGAAACCACCAAGCGGTTGGTGCAGCAGTACGCGAGTGTTCGGGGTGATGTAGCGCTTGCCGGGGGCACCCGAGGTCAGCAGCAGCTGTCCCATCGAGGCGGCCATACCGATGCCGACGGTGACAACGTCGTTGGGCACCAGCTGCATGGTGTCGTAAATCGCCATGCCGGCGGTCACCGAACCACCCGGCGAGTTGATGTAGAGGTAGATGTCGCTTTCGGGGTCTTCAGCCGACAGCAGCAGCATCTTGGCGCAGATTTCGTTCGCGTTATCGTCGCGGACGTCTTCGCCGAGCCAAATGATGCGGTCTTTCAGAAGCCGGTCGAAAACACTGTTCGGCAGTTGCTGTTCAGCCACAGGTGATTCTCCTTCGTGCGGTTTCGCCTCAAAGTTACTCGACCCGAGCCGAAGATCTGGTCACTGTTCGCCGTGGGCGTGAATATGACTGCGCCGGTCGAGCGGTGAGAAACGCGGAAGATTTTGGGTTCAGGATGGCTGTAGCGACATCCTGGGCCCAATATGTTCCGCTGAGCTCCCCCAACAGCGCAACAAAAAGGGCGGGAATGCATAAATGCATTCCCGCCCCCGTTGCGAGCCGAACTACTTCTCTTCGGTCTCGGCAGCGTCTTCGGCGCCCTCTGCTTCAGCACCGTCTGCCTCAGCGGCGTCGCGCTTGTTACGGCCGTCGCGCACGGCAGCGGTGAACTCGCTCAGGTCAACCGAGTTGCCGTTCGAGTCGACGATTTCAGCATCCTCAAGCACGTAGAGCACGGCCTTCGAGCGCGCCACTTCGCCGACCAGCTGCGGAATCTGGTTGTTTTGCTGCATGATCTGCACGAACTCCTGCGGCGCGATACCGTACTGGCTCGACTGCTGGAACAGGTACTGGGTGAACTCTTCCTGCTCGACCTCGACCTGCTCGGCCTTGATGATCTCGTCGAGCAGCACCTGCTGCTTGAACGAACGGTTTGCCTCGGCACGAACCTCTTCGCCGTGCTCGTCGTCGATGCTCTTGCCCTCCTGCTCGAGGTGGCGCTTGACTTCGTCTTCAACAAGCTGCTCGGGAACCGGCACCTCGTTGGCTTCAAGCAGCGCGTCGATAGCGGCCACACGGGCCTGCTCGAGCTGGCCAAAAGCCTTCTTCTTGGCGGCCTGCTCACGCAGGTCGGCCTTCATCTCATCGACGGTGTCGAACTCACTCGCGAGCTGCGCAAACTCGTCATCAAGCTCGGGCAGTTCCCGTTCTTTCACCGACTCGACGGTGATGGTGATCTCAGCCTTTTCGCCAGCCTTCTCGCCACCGAGCAGCGTCGACTCAAAAGTGGTCTCTTCGCCGGCGGTGAGCGTGAGCAGCGCCTCATCGGTGCCGTCGAGCAGTTCACCCGAACCGACCTCGTGCGACAGGCCCTTGGCTTCGTCGATCACTTCACCGTCGATGCGTGCCACGAGGTCGATCACGGCAAAGTCGCCGTTTTCGATCGGGCGCTCGACAACCTTGAGGGTGCCGAAACGAGCGCGCAGCTCGTCAACCTCGGCGTCAACGTCCTCGTCGGTGACCTCGGCAGCGTCGACCTCGAGCTTGAGACCCTTCCAGTCGGCGATCTCAATTTCGGGGCGGATGTCTACCTCAATTTCGACAACCAGGTCACCCGAGAAGTCAGCAACCTCGGGAGTTTGTTTCACGTCTGCTTCGGGACGACCCAGCGGCAGCAGCTCCTGCTCGGCCAGCGCATCCTGGTAGAAGCGGTCGAGGGCATCCGAGATGGCCTGCTCGAGCACCACCGGGCGACCGACACGGGCGTCGATGAGCTGGTTCGGCACGTTGCCCTTACGGAAACCGGGCACCTGCACCTGCTTGGCGATCGACTTGTACGCCTGGTCGATATAGGGCTTGAGTTCTTCCGGCGAGATGCTCAGCGTGAGCTTCGCGTGGGTCGGGGTGATCTTCTCGACCGAGGTCTTCACGAGTGGGTCTCCTACTAAATCTTTGGTCCGCGCACTGCGGTCTTCGACTGTCGCACACGTGCAAACCGCGCGGTTTCGGGCGAGTTCGCACAGACAACCCTCAATGATACGCGCCGAACTGTGTCACACCCTAATTATTGTTGGTAGTTTCAGCAGCCGGCCTGCATCCGGGCACAAATGGGCGGACGGCCAGCCAGCGAAAGCTGGTGGCCGCCCGCCCATATCGAATACCGCCGGATTATGGCTGCAGTCGCGCTAGATCGAGGCCGTCAACCCATTCACGGTTTTCCTCGACCCAGTCGGCAACCAGCGGCGCCGGATCAGCGTTTGCGTTCTCATTGAAGATGATGTTCGCCAGGTCGCTAAACGGCTCTTCCGCCATCTCGAAATCTCCCAGCCATTCCGAAAGTGTCGGATAGCGCTGCTCGAAGTCGGAGCTACCGAAAATATGGATGCTTTCGTTCCCGCCGAGCAGACCCTGCGGATCTTCAAGGTTTTTGATATCGAACTCGCTATAGGCCCAGTGCGGCGCCCAAAGCGTGACCACGATGTTCTCACCCTTGCTCTGCGCGGTACGCAGCTCGGTCAGCATTCCCGGGGTCGATGACAGCACGTAATCCATCCCTTCCAGGCCATAGCCGGGGATGAGTTCTTCCTGCGTAATTTTCGTGAGTCCCGCGCCCGGTTCGATACCAACGATGCGGTTGCCAAACTTGTCGGCGTTGGCGGCAAGCTGGTCAAGCGAATCGATCGGTGCATCCGCGTTTACCGCAAAGGTAAGCCGGGCCTCGTCGTACCAGCTGCCAAGATCAACCAGTTCTTGACCGTACTCATCCATGTAGCTCTCGTGCGTAATGGGCAGCCACACGTTGGTGGTTAGATCGTAGGTGCCGTTCTGCAGACCGGTAAACACCGGTGCCGGATCGCCGTACTCCAGGTTGACCGTGTAGCCCTGCTCCTCGAGCACATACTTGAGCAGCTCACTGGTGACGACGCTCTCAGGCCAGCCGTTAAAGACACCGATGGTGACAACACGGTCATCACCGTTTTCGTGCTTGTTGCTCGTAATACCTGAACCGGTGAGCACATTGGCCACGATCATCGCAATCACAACCACGATGGCGGTGATTTTCACCCAGGTGGGGTTGAGCTTGCGCTTACCGATCGACCCGGTGATGCGGTCGAGCAGCATGGCAAGCACCACCACCGACATCCCGGCCTCAAAGCCGAGGGCGATGTCTGCCTGCCCCAGTGAAGTGGTCACTTCCTGGCCGAGACCCGAAGCGCCGACCATACCGGCGATCACGACCATCGACAGCGAGAGCATGATGACCTGGTTCACACCGGCCATAATCGATGGCATCGCCAGCGGCAACTGGATCTGTCGCAGAATTCGGCCCGGCGTCGAACCAAAAGCACGACCAGCCTCCACCATCTCGCTGTCAACGCCGCGAATACCGAGTTCGGTCATGCGCACCCCCGGCGGGAGCGCAAATAGCACCGTTGCGAAGATGCCCGGCACAACGCCCACACCAAACAAAATCAGCGCGGGAATCAGATACACCATGGCGGGCATGGTCTGGAAAAAGTCAAGGATGGGGCGCAGCACCCGCGAAGCGCGGTCGGAACGGCCCGCCCAGATTCCCAGCGGAATGGCAATGAGCAGCGCCATCGCACTGGCAACGAGCACGAGCGCCAGGGTACGCAGCGAGTTATCCCACTGCCCCACCGCGATGATGAAGCTCAAGCCAATGAGCGCACCGAGCGCCAGCCGCCAGCCTCGCATCGCCCAGGCCAGGGCCATGATGAGGATGATCAACACCCAGTTGGGCGGGAACGCGAGCGCGTTGTAAAGGAAGTCGTTACACGATTGCAGCGCGACCTGCAGCACGGCGAAAAACCCGGCAAAGGTCGTCACGATCCAGTCGATTGCGACCTCAACCCACTGGCCGAAGGGCAATTGAAATTCGAGATTCATCGGTTGTCCTCCTCCAGTGTCTCAGTGTCAGCAACTGCCGAGGGCAGCTGCGGGTCGTGCTCCGAAATCTGCGGCAGGTCGATCGGGGATGTGTTGGTCGACATCGAGCTCAGCAGGGCCACACGCGGCACCACACCGAGAATGCGACCAGATTCGTCAACCACCGGCAGCGGCATCGAGGTGTCGACGGCGGGGTCAAATAGATCGCTCAGTAGACTGTCGGGCTGCACGCGGGGAATTTCGCGGTCGATCACCTGCGCAATGTCGGTCTTACCGTGGCGGCGAGCACGCCCGAGCATCACGTCGGTGACCGCGCCGACGAGTTTGCTGCCCTGGGTTACGAAGACCCCGCCCACCTGTAGCTCACGCATCAGTTTTTCGACCCCGGCGAGGCCGGCGTTCATCGGCACGACTGCGCGTGCCGGCTGCATGACTGAGGATGCGGTGAGCACGCGGGTGCGGTCAACATCCTGCACAAACTGTTCGACATAGCTATTGGCAGGATCGGTAAGGATCTCCTCGGGGGTGCCGATCTGTACGATCCGACCGTCACGCATCACGGCGATTCGCGACCCGAGGAACATGGCTTCGTTGAGGTCGTGGGTAATAAACACGATGGTCTTGCCCAGCTGCTGCTGCAGTTCGACAAGTTCTTCCTGCATCTCGCGGCGAATCAGTGGGTCGAGCGCGCTGAATGCCTCGTCCATGAGCAGGATGTCGGTTTCAGCGCACAGCGCCCGGGCAATTCCCACACGCTGCTGCATCCCGCCCGACAGGTCGCTCGGATACGAATCCGCCCACTTGCTGAGGCCGACGGTATCGAGCACCTCGCGTGCGCGCGAAAGTCGTTCTTCGCGTTCCACACCCTGCACTTCGAGCCCGAAGGCAACATTCTCGACGACGGTGCGGTGCGGGAAAAGCGCAAAGTGCTGGAACACCATCGAGACGTGTTCGCGGCGCACCTGGCGCAGCTGCTGCGCGCTAGCACCGACAACTTCGGTGCCGGCGATCTTAATCGATCCGGAAGTTGAGTCGAGCAAGCCGTTGAGCATCCGGATGAGGGTTGATTTTCCCGAGCCTGAAAGGCCCATGACGACGAAAATCTCCCCGGGCTCCACGTGGAAGGTGGCGTCTATTACGGCCGCGGTGGCGGCAGGGGCGAGGTCATCTCGGCTCGCCACTCCCGTTTTGAGGCGTTCGACCGCCTCACGGGGGTTCTTGCCGAACACCTTGTATAGATGTTCGACCTCGATTGCTGGCATGGGCACGGACACTCCTTCTCGATTGAGACAGTCGTTCACACGCACGCAGTTCGCACGCGAGGGATGCCGGATCAGCATCTCTTGCTTCGCGGTTACAGCCAGGATTGTGGCCTGCCGCTGAATCGCCACACTTCGCAAAATCACACTGTGCGGGCGGCGAATCACATACCCGATCCGAGCAAATGAACGCTCGTCATATATTTGGGTACCGACCTACCCTAACAAATGGCGAAAATGCAGCCCTCCGCACGATGAGACAGCCGCTCGTCAAAGCAAGCAATCGATTGCGCAACGAACTCGCGCACAGGCGCGCACCAGATGGTCGGGACTACAGGATTTGAACCTGCGACTTCTCGCTCCCAAAGCGAGCGCTCTACCAAGCTGAGCTAAGTCCCGGAGACCGCGCCTGCGGCGCGATCTGGAGGGGATGACGGGAATCGAACCCGCGTAACCAGTTTGGAAGACTGGGGCTCTACCATTGAGCTACATCCCCACGGCCGCCGAGCGGCACTGCGCAAGTCTACCCGAAACTTTTTCACCGCGCGATTCGGCCCGCGAATGAAATTCGCTCGACCGCAGGGTTGAGGTTGTGGATATCTCGGGCAAAAACGTTGACATTCCGCTTAGCTCAGAGCAACTCAAAAACCATGTGCCCAAACCCGAGCACCAGATCGGGCACGGGACAGTGGCGAACAAAGGCGACGGATGAGCGGAACACCCACAGAGCCATACGGCCCCAACGACCAGATCGAAATCGCACGCGATAGCGCATCGCTGCGCGACACCGGCCGCTGCCCGCTGTGTGCCACCCTGTCCGATAGCGCGGATCCTCAGGCCGGCACCACCGACCCCCACAGCTGCTGGCGCTGCCAACTCGATCTAACCGACCCGCGACTCGCCGAGGTGTTTCAGCTCGGAGTGGATGCGGCCAAGATGCTCGACCAGCGCGAGTCACAACTGCGGCAGCTGCGCATCGAATCAATTGCCAAACAAGAACGCGCCCGCGCCGCGTTGACGGCACCGACAGTGCCTGAGACTGCAGCACCCGTCCCTGCTCCAGTTCCAGCGCAAGCGCCAGCACCAGCGGCGCAAGCATCCACGCCCCCACCACCACTGCCGGAAACCCCAGCGTTCATCCCGCCAGCACCGGCACCGACAGTACCGTCCGCACCATCGGGAGCAGAACTGCATCCCGCCGCGGTATCCCGCCCGCGGCGACAGCTTTCGCCGCAGGCGATGCTGCTCACCGTCGGGGTGTCATTCGTAGCGATTGCCGCAGCGGTCTTCCTCACGGTTGCGTTCGTTGTGTTCAATCTGGCCACGAAGGCGGCAATCATTGGCGGGCTCACGGTGCTCAGCGCGGTTGGCTCGTCGGTGCTGCAACGCACCAGGCTCGGTCGCACCGCAGAAGCCATTGCGGTGCTTGCGGTGGTCTTGTGCGTGCTTGACGTTTGGGCACTGGATGCACTTGGGCTACTCGCGGCAACATCGCTTCATTCGGCGCTTATCTGGGGGCTTGGTCTCACGCTGTTGGCTGCTGGCTGGTGGGCGTGGGGACACATCACCCGGCTACGCGCAGCCACCGTCGCGAGCGCCTGCAGCATTGTGCCGGCGCTGAGCCTGCTCATGCTAGGGCTAAGCAACCAGTTTGTCTGGGATCCTGCCGCGCTCGTTATCCCGCTTTCGCTCGCCGCGGCATCCGCTTTCGCAGTCGCGCACGCTTTTCGACGGGGCGGCAAACCGCTGCTCACCGAACAGCACCTCGTGCAGGCAATGGCCACACTGGCCGCAGTTTCACTGATGGCATTCCTGTTCTCAGCCGCCATAATGGCGCAAACCGCTGCCGGCTACCGCATCGTCGCCGCCGGCGTCTTACTCGCCACCTGGTTTTTGGTGGCGCTGCGCTGGGGTATCAGCCCCGTGTACCGCGTTATTGCCGCGGTGAGTTCGGTGGTGGCCGCCGGCGTCTTCGTATTGACCGCCCAAGTGGCAATTACCGGCACGGGTTCCGGGCTGCCGTGGTGGTGCGGCGGAGTACTGATTGCGGTCGCCGGTTATTGGTGGTTGTTGCGCGGCTGCGGCCAGCTCAATCGTCCCGTTACGGTCGGCGCGACGGTCTCGGCAATCGCGGCTGGATGCACGGTGGTGGTTCATTTTGGATGGGTGGTCAACCGGTCGCACTACCTGTCACCGGTGCACACCGCCGAGCGCTACCTTGGCACCTCAACCGTTGATTACGGGGCGTTTGATCTCGGATTGCTCGCGTTTGCGACTTCTTCCGCAGCGGTAGCGCTGGTTATTGCCGCGCTCCTCCAACGTCGCCCCGTGGCTGCACTGGCATCGCCTGCCGGCGGAGACACCAGTGAGGTGACCGGCAACAGCGCTGACCCACGCCCAGCTTCAGCCCCGCCGATGCGCGCGCTCGCCGGCATGGGTATCCGGCAGCTGACAGGTGTCGTATTCTCGTGCGCTGCTCTCGTCTTTTTCGCGCTTGCGTTTTTGGCGGTGCCAGCGAGCGTTGCGCTATCTGCTTTCGGAGTTATGACGGTCGCCGGCGTGATCATCGCGCTCCGACTACCGGCTGCCAGTAGCGCACCGCTGCGCTGCGTCACTGAATTTGCCTGGATCATCGCTGCTGGTGGCGCGCTGCTGCTCGCGCCAGTGACAGCTGTGCCGCTGTTCGTAGTGGCGGCCGTAGTAGCGGTGGTGCTCGTACGCACCGTGCCGCTGCTTGGCACACAAACAGCCGGCGTGATGCCCGCAGCTTATGGAGCGCTCTTCATCCCGCTGGTGATCCATGCCGGAATCGCCTCGTTGAGCACGCAACAGCTGTGGCCAGTAACCGTATTGGCTGCGGTGTGTGGTGTCCCGGCGGCACTCTTGCTGCTGCCCGAACGGCACTATCCCACTCGGGTGGCCAGTTTTGCCCTCGCCGCACTGGCATGTTTGAGCGCTGGGTTCACGGTTTTGGCGAGCTGGTTTTTCAGCCCCGAACGGATCAATAGCGGACACATCTCCCAGGCGGCAACAACGCTCGGTATGCCCACCACCGCAGCTGTGCAGCCATTTGAGCAGTTCCCCACCATGGGCGTGCTCATCGCACTGCTGGTGGCACAACTGCTGCTGCTCACCCTTACGCCGAACTGGCAGGCGATGCCCACACAGCTCGCGCGAATGCTTGCGATCCCGCTCGCCGCGCTCGCCGTGGCGCTCAGTGTCGACGGAACGCTACGGCTGGTATTTGACTTCAGCAACGCATCGCATTTGATCACCGCGTTTAGCCTGGGCGGCGTACTCGCCGCTGGCTCGCTGCTGGCCGCCCGCAAAGCACCAGCCCAGGCGAAACTTGGTGCTGCGGCACTCGTGGTGCTGGGGCAGACCGTGACGACACTCACCGTGATACTTGGTGACAGCACGCTTCGTGAACAACCAGAAACCGCCGCGAGTACCATCCTCGCAATTGTCGCGACAGCGGGAATTGCGCTCTTCCTACACCATCCAATTCGGGTGTCTCCCGCGGCAGAGATAGTGATGTGGCTCGTGCCCACGTTTATTGCCGGTGGCATCGGTTCACTGCTGCACACCATGGTCGATATCCCGTTGGTGACGGCCCTACCGGGCGCGCTGGCGTTCGGTGTCGCGGCAGCGCTACTCGTAGTGCGTCGGCCTTCACCGGACCGTTCCTGGGCTGCCGCGTGGCTGGCGCTCGGGGTGCTCGCTGTGTGGCAGGTTTCGCTCCGTTTGACACCGACCGGAACGTGGGCGCTCACCACAGTCGAGCTCGCAACGCTGGGGCTGCTCGTCGCGATCCTGTTCCTGGCAGCAATTGCAAGCTGGCCCCCGCAACTTGCTCCCCTGCAATCCGTGGCAGTGTGCACCGGGCCGGTGCTCACCGCGGCCAGCTTCGTCTTGTTTCACAACCGGTTCCACGAGTCCAGAACAATTGATTCGATGCCTGTTGCGGCACTGCTGATCGAGCTGGGGGTTATTTGCCTGCTCGCCTGGCTGTTCGCATGGCTGATGCTCCGCGATGCACAGCGTAATCGTCCGGCCGCCCACCGAGGAGTCAGTGCTGCCGCATTTACGGTCGCGTTGCTGGTGCTCTTGCTACCGGTTGGCAGTGCATGGGTAGCCGCCGATGCTGGATTTGCGCTGCCGCTACTCGCCGCTGCTGTCGGAGCGGTGCTGGCGCTGCTCATCAGCCCGAAACCACCGACCGAGCAACTGTCACTGTCAAAGCTGCCGCACTCCCCCGCGCTCCCGCATTTTTTGGTTGCCGCGAGTGTGCTGGTGCTGGTCGGGCTTTCGTTCTTTGCGCTGGATGGACGTGGTTTCGAAGCCGCCACCAGCTTGACCTTCACTAACGTCACCGCCGCACTACTCGACGCGAGCATTGCGGCGCTGAGCCTGGCGGCACTTCGCCGCGGTCATCACTTTGTGGCGGCAGTGGCGCCACCGGCAATCTGGCTGGGCACCGTCCAGTTCAGCGTGCCGCTGTTCGGCGCCTGGTGGCCCCTCATCACCGCCACCACCATTGCGTTGGTCGCAGTGCTCACTATCCGTCGTCGCTACCGGGGTGCCGAGCCGTCACCGCTACCGGCTCGCCTCACCGCGGCCCTCGCCGCGGCAATTCCCGGTGCCGCGGCGGCTATGCCACAGCTCACGCAGCCCATGGCTCCAAGCGCCGGTTTGTTCATTGCTGCCGCGCTGGGGCTCCTGGTGTTGTCGCTGTGGCCATTGCCGATGATGCAGCAACTGGTGAATCCGGTACGAATTGCGCTGGCCGGTGTCGCGACGGTTGCGGCGATGGGGATGCGTCTCAATGCGCCGCTGCCCTGGGTCGAGCTGAGTGCGCTGCCGCTGGGATTGTTCCTGGCGTTCGCCGCGGTCAGTGCCGCCCGCGCCAGGGCACGCTGGGAGGCACAGGCTTATGCCCTGCTCGCACCCGTGTCAGTCATGGTGATGCTCCTCCCCCTCAATGGTGTTGCCGCACGCCCCATCGTCGTGGTGGCAGTGGCTACCGCGATGGCGCTCATGGCTGCCCTCATGGCTGCCCTGATGGCTGCACTCACCGCTCGACACACGCACGGGGATAGCACTGTCGCCGCCTCGTTGCGGGCCGGGCTGCTGCAGGCTTTTAGTCTCGGCGCCATCACTGCGGCAGCAATTAGCGAGCTGGCAGCGGTGGTGCAGTCCGAGCCGGAGGGCATCCCAACGATGCTGCTACTGCTGCTCCCGAGCCTCGCCCTGCTTGTGGCGACGAGTTTCATCACTAAACAGATGTGGCTCGCCACGGCCGCAGCGTTCAGTGCTCAACTGCTGCCGTCGCTTGCCTACATAGAGGCAGGTATCACCGATATTGGCACCCAGTACGCACTCATGGTGCCGCTGAGCGCACTCGCCGCCATCCCCATCATTGCGTTGGCAATCAAGCCTCATTCGACTGCCCGCACCACTGCCATGACCGCTGTCGGAGTGGGCATCGCAATCGTGACGATCATGGGAGGCAGTGCGATAGAGCCGCCCGAAGCGGTCACTATTCCGATATCCACGGCCGCACTCACGGCCGGAATTATCGTGCTCGCAAACACCGCCACTGCTCGCAGCTGGCTGACACTCGGGCCCGGGCTGGCAGTACTGCTCGGAGCGGGATATGTATTCGAACACCTCGACACGCAGCCGTGGCGAGTGATTCTCATGTCATTGCTCATCGCGGGCGCGCTGGTGTTCGGTGCGATGAGACGGCTGCAGGCACCGATCGTGCTCGGCACCATCACCGGTCTCGCGCACGCGATGCTCGCCACCCGCCGCGCCTTCCCAGAGCTGGTGGTGCCCTGGTGGGTTTGGTTGGCGATCGTGGGCGCAGCGTTGATTTTTGTTGCCGCTACCTATGAGGCGCGCCGCCGACAGGCACGAGCGCTGTTCGCATCGGTGTCAGCGCTGCGTTAGTGCTGACAACCAGGACACCAGTAGAGCTTGCGCCCCTGCATGAGTTCCACCTGCACATTTGCGCCGCAGCGACGGCAGGGTTCGCCGGCCCGGCCGTACACCCAGTGCCGGTGCGCCACATCCGCGAGCGCAAGTTCCCACTGCTCGCCCGTGAGCCCATCAATTGTCATCATGCGCCCCACTCGCACACCGTCGGGCAGTAGCCGAGTCCAGTCACGCCACATCTCGCGCAGCTTGGATTCTGGCACCTCATTACCCGGTAGATGCGGGTCGATTCCGGCACGGAAAAGGATTTCGGCTCGATAAATATTGCCGATGCCCGCAACCACCGCTTGGTCCATGAGCAACTGTCCGATTGGCACCCGGCGCCGCGCAGCATTTTTCACGAATCGCTCTTCACCGGCGGCGGGATCGCCAACGAGCGGGTCTGGCCCGAGCCGATCGAGCACGCGCTCCACGCCGGCATCATCGAGCAGTTCGCAGACGGTCGGCCCACGCAAATCCGCGCAAGAGCGGTCGGTCAGCATCCGTAACCGCACCGTGCCGACGATCTCTGGCGGCCACTGATCGCTGGTGGCCAGCTCGGTATCGTGCTCGGCCATCCGACGCCGCCGCGGCGCGCCAATCGACAGTGCCGAATCTTCGCCGTCGGCGTCCACGATCTGCGCGACCGTGTGCATCCGGTTCGCTGCCGCATATTCGCCGGTCTGACCGATCCGACCGCTGTCTCCGGCGCGTTCCACGAGCGGCGCCGAATCAGCTGCCGGCTCGGCGCCGGGCAGTGTCACTGACGGTACACCGGCCGAGTAGTCGACCGCGGTGACCTCACCCCAAAAATCCCAGGCGCCATAGATGCCGAGGTGCACCCGCAGCCACAGTCCGTTATCGAACGCGGCAAACATCTGCTTACCCACCGCAAAACAATCGGTGAGCACAGAGCCGTTAATGCGGGCGGCACCGTCAGCAAAGCGCCCCTGCGGACTTGATGCGGTGATACGCCGGCCACCAAAAGTGGCGCGGATTTGATTGGCAATGCGGTGTACGGAATGGCCCTCAGGCACGATGCTCCTTCGCGCCTAGGCTTCGGGAGCAGCGTCGAGCACCGCGGGAACGTCGCTTTGGGTCGCCGCCACCGTGGTTTTCCCGGCGATCGATCCGGTGCGTTCGTATTCGCGCAGCTGCCCGATGCGACGCACATGCCGTTCATCTCCGGGGAAAGGCTCGCCGATGAAGGTGTCGATAAAGCCGATCGCTTCTTCAAGCTTGTGTTGCCGGGCGCCGATCGAAATGACATTGGCGTTGTTGTGTTCGCGGGCAAGCTGGGCCGTGGCTTCGCTCCACACGAGCGCAGCCCGAACGCCGGCCACCTTGTTTGCGGCGATCTGTTCGCCATTCCCCGAACCGCCGAACACCACACCGAGCGAAAACTCGCCGGCAGCCCAGTCGTTTGCGACGGCCTGCGCCGCATCGATGCAGAACGACGGATAGTCGTCAACGGGGTCGTATTCCTGCGGCCCGTGGTCGATGACCTCGTGGCCCGCCGCACGCAGGTGTTCCTGAAGCTGTCGCGAAAATTCGAGCCCGGCGTGGTCGGTCGCGACGTGGATACGCATCAGTCGAACTGCGGACCACGCGTCCGCGAGCGCTTGAGTTCGAAAAAGCCGTCGTAGCCGGCTGCGGCCACAACGCCATCGAACAGTTGCAATGCCATATCGCCCTTGGGTGCCGGCGAGATGACGGGGCCAAAAAAGGCAACGCCGTCGACCGCGATGATTGGCGTACCGACGTCTTCGCCCACGAGATCGATTCCCGACCGGTGTGAGGCCTGCAGCAGTTCGTCAAATTCGCCAGACTTGGCGCGTTCGATGAACTCTGCCGGCACCTGTGCTTCGGCAACCGACTCGGCCAGCACCTCGTCGTCACGGCGCTCACCCACATGGATGCGCGTGCCAAGTGCGTCGTACAGCGCCTTGACCCGGTCGTTGCCGAGTTCGGCATCAACACCGGCTGCCACCTTGCAGGTGAGCAGCATCCGCTGGTGTGCCTCGGCGTGGGTGTTGTTACGACCCTCGTTGAGGATGGCGAGCGACATCACCCGCCAGGTCACGTTCGTTTCAGGACGAAGGCGGTGCACCTCGTCAATCCAGCGCGAAGTCATCCACGCCCATGGACATACCGGATCGAACCAAAACTCGATCGTCGCATTCGAAGTCATGCTGCCAGCGTAGCCGCTCCCTCGTGAGGGTTCCCTCGGCGGCGGCCACACACCCGGCGGAGGCTGCGCTTACAGCGAGTCTTGCCAGGCGCGATGCAGGTCTGCAAAACGCCCGCCGGCGGCGATCAGTTCGGCCGGAGTGCCATCTTCAACCACGGCACCGTCGTGCACCACCAGCACCCGGTCGGCGTTCATGACGGTTGCGAGCCGGTGGGCGATGATGATCGCGGTGCGGTCGCCGAGCAGCTGTTCGAGCCCGTGCTGCACGGCTCGCTCGCTTGGCAGGTCGAGCGAGCTGGTGGCCTCGTCGAGAATCAGCACGCGTGGATCGGCAAGAAACGCGCGCGCAAACGACACCAGCTGCTGCTGCCCGGCTGCCAGTCGGCCGCCACGCGAGAGCACATCGGTGTCGTACCCGTCGGGCAGTTGGCGAATGAACGTGTCGGCGCCGATTGCTTCGGCTGCCGCTTCAATTTCGGCCCGGGATGCATCCGGATTACCAATCGCAATATTGTCGGCAACCGTTCCCGAAAACAGATACGACTCCTGAGTCACCATCGCGACCGCCTGTCGCAGCGACCGATCGGACAGCTCCCGCAGATCAACACCATCAATTCGGATGCTGCCGGAAGAGACGTCGTAAAAGCGCGCGATGAGCTTCGCGATCGTCGATTTACCGGCGCCGGTGCGCCCCACAATCGCCACGGTCTGCCCGGCCGGAATGTGGAGGTCAACGTGCGGCAGCACATCCTGGCCGTCTCGATAACCGAAGCTCACCGCATCCAGGTCAATGGTGCCGTGTCCGGCAGGAAGCGGTTTCGGATTCTGTGGTTCGGTTACTGTCGGATTTACCGAAAGGAAGGCCGAGATTTTTTCGAGCGCCGAAGCGGCCGACTGGATCTGGTTGTAGAAGCCGGCGAGCGTGTCGATCGGCACAAAAAACCAGCGGGTATACAGCACCAGTGCCAGCAGCACGCCCACTTCGAGGTTGCCGCCAACAACGCGCAGACCTCCAACTGCGATCACCACCGCGATTGTGAGGTTGCCGAGCAGCTTGAGCGCCGGCTGGTAGATACCAAACACCATGATCGAACGCAGGAGTGCCGTGCGGTAGTCACCGCTGAGCTCGGCGTAGCGTGCATCGTTTGCGGATTCGCGACGATAGGCCTGCACCGCGCGAATACCGGTGAACGTTTCGACAAATTCCACGGTGAGCCGTGCCGAGTGGGTGCGCATATTTCGGTATTCCACCGATGAGCGACGCTGGAACCAGGTCGACAAAAAATAGCCCGGCACGAGCATCACGAGCATCACGAGCCCGGTGAGCCAGTCCATCAGGATGATCGACACTGCGATCACGATCATCCGCGCCGGGGCGCCGATAATCGCTTCGAGGCCAAACTCGAGCGGTTCGCTCAGCGACTCGGTGTCGTTGGTTTGGCGCGAGATGACGCGGCCGCTGGTATAGCTCTCATGAAACTCGAGATCGAGCTGCTGGCTGTGTCGGAAGATGCGCAGCCGCAGGTTGTAGAGCACCCGCTCGGCAACGCGGGCTGAAAGGCGCAGATACGCGAAGATGGCGCTCGAGCCCACCACCGCGAGGGCGAGGTAGCCGATCCCCGCGGTCCAGGCCGGTGTCGAATCGCCCGCTTGCAAGGCCGGTAGCGCAACGTCAATACCCCACGCAATAACTGCGGGGCCGGCGACCACGGCGAGCTGATAGATGATGATGAGCACGGCCACGGTAAAAAATGCGCCACGAGCCGGGCGCAGCAGCTCGCCCAATAGCCGCCACATCCGCTCTCGTTTTTCACGATCGCTGCCCGCCGCAATCGGGTCGAGGTCGTGGTCGGCTTCGTTCTGGTGCGTCGTCATTCGTCGTCACCTCCCGAAGCTGCGGCGCTGGCGGCCGGGTCTGCCATGATGGCGCGATATTCCGGTCGAGTAGCCATGAGTTCGTTGTGTGTGCCCACCGCCGTGACGCGGCCGTTTTCGAGTAGCGCGACCCGGTCGGCGAGTGCGACCGTCGATGAGCGGTGCGCGACCACGAGCGTGGTGGTGCCTCGCAACACCTCACGCAGCCGCGCGGTGACCCGTTCTTCGGTTGCCGTGTCGAGTGCCGAGAGCGGATCGTCCAGTAGCAGCAGCCGGGGTTTTGCGGCGATCGCACGCGCCAGCGCAATGCGCTGTCGCTGTCCGCCCGAAAGTGACAGCCCCTGCTCACCGATGCGGGTATCGACACCGTTGGGAAGCTCATAGGCAAAACCGGCATCGGCGGTTTCGAGTGCCAGATCGAGCAGTTCGTTGGCCGCGGCGGTGTTGCGATCGGCGTCATCGAGTGGCCGATCGAACCCGAGGGCGCGGTCGGCACCCAGCAGCACGTTTTCCCGCACACTTCCCGAGAACAGGGTGGCCTGCTCAAACGCCACCGCGGTGGTGGCGCGCAGCTCGGCAAGGTCAAGATCACGCACATCGTGGCCGTCGATCAACACCGCACCCGCGGTGACGTCATACAGCCGCGGCACCAATTGCAGCAGCGTCGATTTACCGGAGCCGGTGATCCCAACCAGTGCCATGGTCTCCCCCGGCCGCACGGTGAGCTGCACCTCGTGCAACAGCGTGTCGTCGGGCCGATCGGGGTAGGCAAAACTCACCCCGCGCAGTTCAAGTTCGCCGCGCGTCGATGCGGCCGCAAATTCATCGGGATGCTCGGGGCTCGTGATCGTGCGCGGTGCGTCGATCACCTCAAAGTGTCGCTGCAGCGCCGAGGCGGTGGATGCTGCGGCACCAAACATTTGACCGATCATGGTCACCGGGCCGTTGAGGATCATCGCCGTGGCAAAAAACGCCGACAGTTCACCGACGTTCATATCGCCGTTGGCGATGAGGTGCAGCCCGAGCAACAGGGCTGTGCCGAGCGCGACTTCGGGCAGCATCCGCACCACCGCATCAAAGTTGGCAATGAGGTCGGTCTGGCGCACCCCGATGGCGCGCACCCGGTCGGCGTGGCGCTCATAGCGCCCGAGCGCATAGTCGCCGCGGCCAAAGGCCTTGAGCACGCGAATACCGTGCACCGACTGCTCAACATTGGTGGCCAAATCGCCGCTGGCATCCTGCCCCTGGCGCGAAAGCTGCCGATATTTGCCCGCGAACCACGCGGTATAAAACATGATCGGCAGCGCGGCGGCAAAGTAGATGACCGCGAGCAGCCAGTGCGAGCGCACCATCAGCACCATGCCAATAGTGAGCGTGAACATATCGGTGATGAGCATGATGCCGCCGAAGGCAACAAACCGACGAATCTCGCCGAGGTCGGTCATCGCCCGCGAAAGCAACTGGCCCGACTCCCAGCGGTCGTGGAAGGCGAGTGGCAGCCGCTGCAGGTGACCAAATAGCCGCGTCCGCATCCCGTATTCGATGCGCGCCGAGGGATCGACCGACAACATCCGGCGCACAAACAGCAGCCCCGACTCGATAAGTGCCAGCCCCACGACCACGAGCGCGGCCATGAGCACAACTGTGACACCGGCGTTGACGGTGAACACCTCGTTCACCAGATACGACAGCACCTGGGGCATCGCCAGCGCGGCGACCCACGACAGAATCGAGACCACAACACCGAAGATGAGCCGGAGGCGATAGGGCTTCATCAGCCCCCAGAGGCGACGTAACGGTCGTTGTTGCAAAATTCACCCCATACGCATCATTCATTCAGTCTGGCTAACACTACGCCGTGCCGGTGCCGAAAACATGTGTGGCGCTTCAGTCTTTTTCACAGGTCACCGACCGTTTTGCACACCCAGACAGCGGTAAGCTCAAGCCCGACCAAAAGCGTAAATGACGCCAAATCGAAACGACAGGATGTATTCGTGCCCGGAGAAAACCTCACCCGCACCGAAGCCGTCGAACGTCGTGACCTCGTCGATGCCACCAGCTACGACGTGTCGATCGACCTGACGACCTCTCCCGAAACCTTCCGCACCGTAACTCGCGTAGAGTTCACCGGCACCGAAGGCGCCACCACCTTTATTGACGCCATCACCGACACCGTTCACGCAGTGAAGCTGAACGGCGTCGACCTCGACCCGGCAGAAGTTGCCGACGGCGTGCGCATCACGCTGCCAAATCTGGCAGCCAATAACGAGCTCATCGTCGAAGCCGATATGCGCTACATGAACACCGGCGAGGGCCTGCACCGCGCAGTCGACCCGGCCGATGGCGAGGTGTACCTGTACTCGCAGTTCGAGGTACCGGATGCCCGCCGCATGTACCCCTGCTTCGAGCAGCCCGACCTCAAGGCCGTGTTCACCTTCCACGTGACGGCGCCCGAAAACTGGGCCGTGATTTCGAACCAGCCCACCCCCGAGCCCGAACCGCTCGGCGATGGCAAGGCCGTGTGGCATTTTGGCCAGACCCCAAAGATGTCGACCTACATCACGGCACTCGTCGCCGGCCCGTATGTCTCGTGGCATGACGAACTTGTTTCGGCAAGCGGCCGCACCATCCCGCTGGGGGTGTACTGCCGTAAGTCACTCGCTGAGCACATGGACGCCGACAATATTTTCACCACCACAAAGCAGGGCTTCGAATATTTCGAACGCAACTTCGGCGTCCCCTACCCCTTCGACAAATACGACCAGCTGTTCGTGCCCGAATACAACATGGGCGCGATGGAAAATATCGGCTGCGTGACCTTCACCGAAACCTATGTTTTCCGTTCGCGGGTGAGCGACGCCATCCGTGAGCGGCGCGTGGTGACCATCCTGCACGAACTGGCCCACATGTGGTTCGGCAACCTGGTCACCATGAAGTGGTGGAACGACCTGTGGCTGAACGAGTCGTTCGCCGAGTTCATTTCGACGCTCGCGACCGCCGAAGCTACCGAATGGGAAAACGACTGGGTAACCTTCCTCGCCAGTGAAAAGACCTGGGCGGTACGAGAAGATCAGCTGCCGTCAACGCACCCGATCGTCGCCGAAATTCGTGACCTTGACGATGTGCTGGTGAACTTTGACGGCATCACCTACGCCAAGGGCGGTTCGGTGCTCAAGCAGCTGTTTTTCTGGGTGGGACGCGAGGCGTTTTTCACCGGTGTGAACTCCTACTTCAACAAGCACGCATACGGCAACACGGTGCTCGACGATCTGCTGGTTGAGCTCGAGGCTGCTTCGGGTCGCGATCTGCGCGAGTGGTCGAAACTGTGGCTGGAAACCGCCGGCGTGAACACGCTGCGCCCCGAGTTTGAACTGGATGCAGACGGCAAGTTCACGTCGTTCGCCATCCTGCAGTCGGCTCCCGACGCCCACCCCACTATTCGCCCGCACCGCCTCGCGGTTGGTGTCTACAACCGCACTGACGAGGGCATCGTCCGCACCCACCGGGTCGAACTTGATGTGAACGGCGAGCGCACCGAGGTGCCAGAGCTTGTCGGCCAGCACCGGGGCGATCTTGTGCTCATCAACGATGACGACTTCGCCTACGCCAAGATCCGGCTCGACGAGCAGTCGCTGCGCACCGTGCACGACCACGCGGGCGAAATTGTCGACCCGCTGGCCCGCGCCCTCACCCTCGGCAGCCTGTGGGATGCAACCCGCGATGGCGAGGTGCCGGTGCAGCAGTTCATCGAGACCGTGCTGGCACATATCGGCAGCGAAACCGAATCGACCACGCGTCGGATGCTGCAGTCGCAGCTGCTCGGCTCGGTTGACCGGTATTCGCGCCCCGAGCGCCGCGAGCAGCGCCGAATCGAGGTTGCGGATGCGTTCTGGTCACTCGCGCAGGGTGCCGAACCCGGTTCGGATGCGCAGTTCGGTTTTGTGCAAACGTTCGCACAGTTCGCCACCACTGACGAGCAGCTGCAGGTTGTTGCGGATCTGTACGACGAAAGCGTGAAGCTTCCGGGTCTCGACATTGACACCGATCTCGGCTGGCAGCTGCTGTATGCGCTGGTCGCCGGTGGTCGGGCAGGTGAGCCCGAGATTGCGGCGCGGTATGCCGCGGATGCCACCTCGGATGGTAAGCGTTCTGCCGCGCACGCCCGTGCCGCAATCCCGACTGCCGAAGCGAAGCGTGCGGCCTGGGATTCGGTGTGGACCACTGCGGGCGCCACGAACGACATCGTTCGTGCCGCCGCCGCAGGGTTCTGGACCACCCGCGATCATTCGCTGCTGACGCCGTTTGTCGACACGTATTTCGCCGAACTGCGACAGATCTGGTCGAGCCGTTCGTACCACATCGCCGAATACCTGGTCGACGGCTTTTTCCCCGGGCTGGTCGACACCGAGCGGGTCGTCGCGCTCGCTACCGAGTGGCTGGCAAACAATGAGGATGCACCGGCACCGCTGCGTCGCCTCATCGCCGAAGACCTCGACAGTGCCCAGCGCGCGCTCCGCGTGCAGGCTGCCGACGTCGAGTAGTCAGCCATAGCCATCGGGGCTGGGTGCTGCCGCTAAGGCAGCGTCCAGCCCCGATTTTTTAGCTGTGCAGCCGCCGCGTTGTGGTGATGCTCAGCTGTTTGCTGCCAGCACTCGGGAAGCACTCGTATGATCGGCTGCAAATGCAAAACTTTTTTGACTCCGTTATTGAATTCCTCGGCCCATTCTCAGACCTCATTGCCATTGTGCTAGTCATCCTCGGCGCCTGGCTGGTCAACCGACTCGCGAAAATCATCATTCGTCGAACCGTGGGCAAGATCGTCTCCGGGGTCAAAAAAAAGCGTGGCGTCAACGACACTCAGATGCTGGCGCTGCGTTCGCCACTCGAGTCGGTGCGCACCGTGCAGCGCGCACGCACTATCGGTCAGGTGCTCGAAAACATCGTTGCGGTGCTGATCTTCGTGATCACCGTGATGTGGGTGGTCACGATTATTAACCCGTCGTTTTTGGCTTCGCTCACGGTGCTCTCGGCGGCAGTGGGTGCCGGGCTCGGTTTCGGTGCCCAAAAAATCGTTGGCGATGTGCTCAACGGCCTGTTCATGGTTATCGAAGACCAGCTGGGCGTCGGCGACGAGGTCGATATGGAATATGCAATCGGCATCGTTGAAGCAGTGGGCGTGCGCGTAACCCAGGTGCGCGACCTGTGGGGCCAGCTCTGGTACATCCGCAACGGCGAAATTCAGCGCGTCGGCAATAATTCCCAGGGCTGGAACCGCGCCATCATTGACCTTGCGGTGCCCTACACCGTTGATCGCGACCGCGCCCAAAAAGTGATGGCCGAAGCTGCCGAGGCGCTCTATAACGACCCCGAATGGGCCGAACACATCATTGAAAAACCCAGTATTTGGGGTTTGCAGACGCTCTCGGCTGAAGCTGTCATTGTTCGCCTCGCGGCAAAGACGCTGCCGGGCGAACGCTGGAGCGTTGAGCGTGAACTTCGCGCCCGCATCCAGGATGCATTCAAGGCCGAGGGTATTTCGCTACCTCCCATGAACACGGTGATTTTTAACGGCCCCAATGGGATGAACCTTACGCGCGCCAGCGGAATTGATGATCGTCAGGCACAGCAGCGCGAAGCCGAGTGAGTGCGTAGGCTTGGCCGTATGACTGAACCGCTTCCCGTCCATCTGCGCACCGGCGAACAGGGCGCTGCGGCCCTTCCCACCGTTTACGAGCAGGTCGGCGGCATGGCGGCATTCGACACGCTCGCCCGCCGCTTCTATGAGGCGGTGCAGCAAGACGAGGTCATGTGGCCAATGTATGACCCTGATGATCTCGAGGGCGCCATCTGGCGACTTAGCCGGTTCCTCGGACAGTATTGGGGCGGTCCCACCACCTATTCGGCACAGCGCGGACACCCGCGGTTGCGGATGCGACACGCGCCCTTCCCGATTGATCGGGATGCACGCGAGCGTTGGCTGCGCCACATGACCGCCGCAGTGGATTCAATGCAGTGGCCCCCGATGGTGCGCGCGCAGATGCTTGATTATTTTGATCGCGCGGCCACCGCCATGATTAATCAGCCGGGATAATCCGCCGGCCTGTCGGCGATAACCCCTAGATCAACCCCCAACAGCGTCACCGTTTCGGTGTTGTCACCGTTTTAATGCTGTCTACGGGGGGGTTGTTTCTGGGAAACAAAAAAATGGTGGGGCACACAACCCAAACGGATCATGCACCCCACCATCAAAATAAAGTTCGGCAGTGACCTACTCTCCCACAAAGTCCCCCTTGCAGTACCATCGGCGCAAAAGCACTTAGCTACCGGGTTCGGAATGTAACCGGGCGTAC
>NZ_CAJGWQ010000005.1 GCF_904842695.1 Gulosibacter hominis
GCACGGGCCGGCGGGCGGCGAGCACTCAGCGCCGCCCGCACGCGCGCAATAAAAAAGACCCCCGCGAGGGGGGTCTTTTTGTTTGTGGAGCCTGGGGGAATCGAACCCCCGACCTTCTGCTTGCAAAACAGACGCTCTACCAATTGAGCTAAGGCCCCTCGAGAGTGGTGGGGCTACGAGGACTTGAACCTCGGACCTCTTCGTTATCAGCGAAGCGCTCTAACCGCCTGAGCTATAGCCCCAGATCTCGATTGTTGTGCTCGAATCACTTCGGCACGATGAACGACTCTACCACAGATTTAGCAGCTGTGTCACCTTGTGTCGCTACCGCAATGCATCCCAACTACTGATTGGTGAAGCCGAACACCAAACCGCCAGTGATCTTTGCAATGAGGTTGTAAACCGCCGCACCAATGGCCGACAGGGCCGTGGTCACAATGAACTGCAACACGGCGGTGATCACCGAAAAAATCAGCACACCAGGGAAGCTCACGAATGTCTCAACCGTGACACCCTTCGAGCCGGTCACATCGTTGAGTAGATTATCAACCGACTGCATCACACCGGTCTGCTGCAGCACGAACCACAACAGAATCGCTGCAACAACCATGACCACCGCAATGCACAGGGCCAAGATCGCGGCGATCTTCACCACCGACCACACATCCACCTTCACAAGGCGAAGACGAACCTGTTTCGTGGCGGTGCGCCGTTCAGATTTACGGGCGAGTTTATCGGCGACAGAAGTCATGGCATCCGATCCTAGCGCTACTCGTTGTCAGTCTCGGCCGATTCCGCATCGGCGGCGGTCGTATTTGCTTCGTCGGCATCCTCGGCAATGGCATCCTCACCGAGGTCACGCTCGGAGTTACGTGCCAGACCCAGGACAATATCCCCTTGGTCAGGGCGGGCAAAGACCACGCCCATAGTGTCGCGACCCTTCGCGGGCACCTCGCTCACATCCGAGCGCACAACCTTGCCCGAGGTCATGATGACCAGCACTTCGTCATCCTCGTGCACCAGCAGCGCACCGGCCACCGCGCCACGGTCATCGGTGGTCTTCATCACCTTGATACCCAAGCCACCTCGACCCTGCACCCGGTAGTCGACAACCGGGGTGCGCTTGGCGAAGCCCTGCTCGGTGACCGTGAACACATACAGATCGTCTTCGGCGTCGCCCACGGCAGCCTTAATCAGGTAGTCGTCATCACGGAACGACATGCCCTTCACACCCGAAGTGTCACGGCCCATCGGCCGCAGCTGCTCGTCATCGGCGATGAAGTGCAGCGACTGACCCGCCTTCGAGAACATGAAAATATCGTCATCCTCGTTGACGCACATCGCCGAAACAAGTTCGTCACCGTCGCGCAGCTTGATGGCGATGATGCCGGCCTGGCGCGGCGAGTCGTAGAGCGACAGCGCGGTCTTTTTCACAAGTCCGCTGCGGGTGGCGAGCACCAGATAGTCGTGCGCCTCGTAGTTTTCGAGGTCGAGAATCTGCGCCACCTGCTCGTCCGGCTGCAGCGGCAGCAGGTTCGCAATGTGCTGCCCCTTCGAGTCGCGCCCAGCTTCGAGCAGTTCGTAGCACTTCGCGCGATACACGCGGCCGAAGTTCGTGAAGAACAGCAGCCAGTGGTGCGTCGTGGTCACGAAGAAGTGCTCCACCACATCGTCGGCACGCAGCTGCGCACCCTTGATGCCCTTACCGCCGCGGTGCTGCGAACGGTAGTTGTCGCTGCGGGTGCGCTTGATGTAGCCGCCGCGCGTGACGGTGACGACCATCTCTTCAACCGGGATGAGATCTTCATCCGATACCCCACCCTCATAGCCGCGGATGATTTCAGTGCGGCGATCGTCACCGTATTTGCGCACAATTTCGGTGAGTTCATCCGCAACGATTTCGCGCTGCTGTTCGGGCGAGGCAAGAATTCCCTTGTATTCGAGAATCAGCGCTTCGAGGCGGGCAGCCTCATCCATGATTTTTTGGCGTTCGAGCGCGGCCAGGCGGCGCAGCTGCAGGTTGAGGATGGCCGAGGCCTGAATTTCATCAACGCCCAGCAACTCCATCAGGCCGGCACGCGCAATTTCGACGGTCTCAGAGGCGCGGATCAGCGCAATCACTTCGTCGAGCGCATCCAGCGCCTTGAGGTAGCCGCGCAGGATGTGCACCTCTTCTTCGGCCTTGCGCAGGCGGTAGCGGGTGCGTCGAACAATCACTTCCACCTGGTGCGCGGTCCATGCCGAAATGAACCCGTCGAGGGTGAGGGTGCGCGGCGCGCCGTCAACAATGGCGAGCATATTGGCACCAAAAGTGTCCTGCAGCTGCGTGTGCTTGTACAGGTTGTTCAAGACCACCTTGGCAACCGCATCCCGTTTGAGCACGAGCACGAGTCGCTGCCCGGTGTGGCCGCTGGTTTCGTCGCGAATGTCGGCGATGCCCTGCAGCTTGCCTTCTTTTACGAGCTCGGCGATGCGGTTGGCGAGGTTGTCGGGGTTCACCTGGTAGGGCAGCTCAGTGACCACCAGGCAGGTGCGTGAACCGATTTCTTCGACATTGACGACGGCGCGCATGGTGATTGAACCGCGGCCGGTGCGATAGGCCTCGTGGATGCCCTTGGTGCCGAGAATCTGCGCACCGGTTGGGAAATCGGGTCCGGGGATGCGTTCAATAAGCGCGTCGAGCAGTTCTTCGCGGCTGGCATCGGGATGCTTGAGCGCCCACAGTGCGCCTTCTGCCACCTCGCGCAGGTTGTGCGGCGGGATTTTGGTGGCCATACCCACGGCAATACCTTCGGAGCCGTTCACCAGCAGGTTTGGGAACCGTGCCGGCAGCACGGTGGGCTCCATGGTTTGACCGTCGTAGTTCTCCATGAAGTCGACGGTTTCTTCTTCGATGTCGCGCACCATTTCCATAGCCAGCGGCGCCATCTTGGTTTCGGTGTAACGCGGGGCTGCGGCGCCGTCGTTACCTGCCGAACCGAAGTTCCCCTGGCCGAGGGCAAGCGGGTAGCGCATCGACCACGGCTGCACGAGGCGCACGAGGGTGTCGTAGATGGCCGAGTCACCGTGCGGGTGGTATTGCCCCATCACGTCACCGACCACGCGGGCACACTTCGAGAATGACTTTTCGGGGCGGTAGCCGCCGTCGTACATGCCGTAAATTACGCGGCGGTGCACGGGTTTGAGTCCGTCGCGCACCTCGGGAAGGGCGCGGCCCACGATCACGCTCATGGCGTAGTCGAGGTACGAGCGCTGCATCTCGAGCTGCAGATCGACCTGCGTTACGCGGCCGGCAACGATTCCACCTTCGGTGTCGTTGGTCTCTGGGGTTTCTTCGTGCTGGTCAGCCATTTATTGCTTCGCCTCAGTCAATTCGGTGATAAAAATCTGCGTTGGATGCGCGCTAGATGTCAAGGAAGCGCACGTCATGCGCGTTGTGCTGGATGAACGTGCGGCGGGCTTCGACGTCTTCGCCCATGAGGGTGGCGAACACTTCGTCGGCAGCTTCGGCGTCGGCCATCTGCACCTGGCGGAGGGTGCGAGTTTCGGGGTTCATGGTGGTGTCCCACAGCTCGTTGTAGTTCATTTCGCCCAGACCCTTGTAGCGCTGGATACCGTTGTCTTTCGGGATGCGCTTGCCGGCGGTTTGGCCGGCGGTGAGCAGCGCGTCACGTTCGGCGTCGCTGTAGGCATATTCGTGGTCGGCGTTTGACCATTTGAGTCGGTACAGCGGCGGTTGTGCGAGGTAGACGTAGCCGGCTTCGATCAGCGGTCGCATGAATCGGAACAGCACCGTCAGCAGCAGTGTGGTGATGTGCTGGCCGTCGATATCGGCGTCGGCCATCAGGATCACCTTGTGGTAGCGGGCCTTGTCGACGTCGAATTCGTCGCCGATACCGGTGCCAAAAGCGGTGATCATCGATTGAATTTCGTTGTTCTGCAGCGCCCGGTCGAGGCGCGCTTTTTCAACGTTGAGCACCTTGCCGCGCAGCGGCAGGATGGCCTGGGTGCGCGGGTTGCGTCCCTGCACGGCCGAGCCACCTGCCGAGTCACCCTCCACCATGAAAATTTCGGATTCGGACGGGTTGCGTGAGGTGCAGTCGCGCAGCTTGCCGGGCATCCCGCTTGATTCGAGCAGCCCCTTACGGCGGGTCTGTTCGCGGGCGCGGCGAGCGGCAAGTCGCGCCGCCGATGCCTGCGTTGCCTTGCGAATGATTTCGCGCGCCAGCTGCGGGTTGCGGTCGAGCCAGTCGTTGAGGCCGTTGGTGACCACCCGCTGCACATAGGTTTTTGCCTCGGTGTTACCGAGCTTGGTTTTGGTCTGACCCTCGAACTGGGGTTCGCCGAGCTTCACTGAAATCACTGCCGCGAGGCCCTCACGCACGTCATCACCGGTGAGGTTTTCGTCTTTTTCTTTGAGCAGGTTTTTTTCGCGCGCGTAGCGGTTCATCACCGAGGTGAGTGCGGTGCGGAAACCCTCGAGGTGGGTACCGCCCTCTTTGGTGTTGATGGTGTTGGCGAACGAGTGCACCGACTCGGAGTACGAGGTGGTCCACTGCATTGCGAGCTCGACCGAGACGGTCTGTTCGGTGTCTTCTTCAACGAACTCGATGATTTCATCGTGCAGCGGCTCAACCTTGCGACGTTTCACCAGGTGCTGCACGTAGTCGACCAGTCCGCGTTCGTAGTAGAACGACACTTTGCGGGGGCCGGTTTGTACCGCATCGGATTCGACGGTGTCGGCGGTTACCGGTTCGTCAACATCGGTTTCGGATGCGGGGGCGTCGTCGGTTGCGAGCACCTCGCTGACCGTGGTGAGCGACTGTTCTTGCTCGTGCAGGGGGCGCTCATCAATCAGGTTGATGCGCAAGCCACGGTTCAAAAACGCCATCTGCTGGAAGCGCAGACGCAGCGTCTCAAAGTCGTAGTGCGTGGTTTCGAAGATGTCGCCGTTGGCGTAGAAGGTGATTTTGGTGCCGGTTTCTTCGGTGGCTTCGCCGCGCTCAATCGGTGCCAGCGGCACACCGTCGCGGAACTCCATCCGCCACACGTAGCCGTCACGCTTCACTTCGGCGATAAAGCGGTGCGAGAGCGCGTTGACCACCGATGAACCGACACCGTGCAGACCACCCGACACCGCGTATCCGCCGCCGCCGAATTTACCGCCGGCGTGCAGTTTGGTGAGCACCACTTCGAGAGTCGAGATGCCCTCAACCGGGTGGGTTGAGACGGGAATACCGCGACCGTTGTCGATCACGGTGACGCCACCGTCGTCTTGCAGGGTGATGGTGATGTTGTCGCAGTAGCCGGCGAGCGATTCATCCACCGAGTTGTCGACGATTTCGTAGACCAGGTGGTGCAGACCCTCGGGACCGGTAGAACCGATGTACATACCGGGGCGCTTGCGCACCGCTTCGAGGCCCTCGAGCACCTGAATTTGGTTGGCGCCGTAGTCGTGTTCGACGCGGTGACGTTCGTGCGCCGATTGCGATGAGGCTTCCGGGTGCTCGCTTGCCTCGGCAGCCGCGTCGCGGTTCGACGTCGACTCGGGCTCGTGAGACATGGGGGTATCGCTCATCGGATTGCGCTCCTTGAATAAACACACACGAAAATTGACACACGTGTTTCGTGCAACGATTCATTTTAGCAAGCACTTGACGTGTCCGGCCTGAAACTGGCCGCTGCGACGATTTACCCCCGTTTGCGTGGATCCCTACGTGCGAACTATCCGTAAGTGTCTCGCGGCCCGCGACCTGGTGTGGACCATTTTCCGTGCCGCCACGAGGGTGCGCCCGGGTTGAGGAGTTTCAAATCGGTCACGTCTGCGGCCGGTATTTCCTCGGCAAGTTTTGCAACCAGGGTCGATCGCAATGAGCGCAGCTGTGTGGCCCAGGCGGTCGAATCGCACTGCACCACCAGCACCTGCTTGTCGATATACAGCGCGCGGGCGTGCTTTGCCACTCGCTCGCCAACGATTTCGGGCCAGCGTTCGAGCACCTCGGCTTGGGCGAGGGATGCATCCCAGCCATTGTTGCGAAACAGGGATGCGAGTACGTCACCACTTGAAAGCGGGTCACGTCCCGGCCCGAACGGAAGTTCTTCGGCGGTGACGGGCTTATTTGCGGCAGCAGCGAGCTCGCGGCGGCGCCGGAAGCTTGTGGTTTGGCCACCAAACACTTCTTTGTAGCGCAGCCACACAAGGGCTGATTCTGAAAGCGGCTGGTCAGTCATCGCTGCGCTCTGCCTGTTGTTCAGATGCGGCAAGTTCGGATGCTGCCAGTTCGGCCGGCGCGGATGCATCCTCGCGATCAATGATCTTGCCGGCACGAATGTGAATCGTGTGTTTACGAAGCGGTTCGGGGATGTCGGTGAGCACCGCGCAGGTGATGAGCACCTGCTCGAATCCGGCAATCGCTGCGGCAAGTCGCTGGCGACGCGCGGCATCGAGCTCGGCAAACACATCATCAAGAATCAACACCGGATCTCCGGTGCGCGACTCGCTGCGCACCAATTGCGCAGCCGCCAACTTCAACGACAGCGCGAACGACCACGATTCACCATGACTTGCGGTGATGCGAGCCGGCAACTGGTTGAGCCAGAACGTCACATCATCCCGGTGCGGACCAACGAGCGTCACGCCCCGTTCGAGTTCTTTATCACGGGCAGCACGCAGGCGCTCAGCAAAGCGCGACTCGATTTCGGCGAGCGTGACCGTGCCGCGCTGCTCACCGGTTTGGTCGTCATCCATCAATCGTCCACCGTCGGCAAGCGCGGTCACCCGCATGCTGAGCCCGGGATGGTGATTGTCGTCTACCAGCGACTCATACGCATCCTGCAGGTGCGGTACAAGCCGTTCAACAAGCGCGAGCCGCTCGGCAATAATGACCGACCCATGGGCGATGAGCTGTTCATCCCAAATTTCGAGGGTGGTGAGGGCACTCGCATCCAGGCGCTGCGATTTGGCGCTGCGCAGCAGCGAATTTCGCTGCCGCAGCACGCGGTCATATTGCTGCAGCACATCACCCAGGCGGGATGAGTGGGTCACCAGCAGGCTGTCGAAAAAGTCGCGTCGCTGCTGCGGTTCGCCGCGAACCAGTGCGAGATCTTCGGGAGCGAACAGCACGGTTGTGAAATATCGCGAAAGTTCGCGCGCCCGCACGGGTTGACCGCCAACCCGCGCCCGATTGGCTCCGGATTTTTGCAATTCCACATCGATGGCCAGAGTGCGGTTCCGGTGCGCGAGCTCGGCGCGCACAATGGCTGATTTTTCGCCGAACCGCACCAGTGCCGCATCCGATGACACCCGGTGTGACGAGAGTGTGGCGAGATAACCGATGGCTTCAACCAGGTTGGTTTTTCCCTGCCCGTTCGCCCCCTCAAACACCTGAACGCCGACGTCGAGACTCAGCTCGGCATCGGCGTAATTGCGGAAATTCCGCAGGGTCAGGTGACGGACGTACACCGATCACCGCATGAGCAGGTTCGGCTGCAGCAGGTAGCGATAGGTGTCGTTTTGCGCAGCTTCGTCGAGCGAAGTCTGACCGGTGAGCAGCACCGGACCGGGTTTGTTGGGGTTATCGGTGGGCGTAAACGCGATGCGCACGAACGCCGAGTGAATTTGGCTGAGTGCATCGAGCAAAAACGACGGCTTCAGCGAAACCACAATGTCGTCACCGGTGAGCTGTACCCCGAGTTCTTCCGAACCGGCCGCGTGTTCGGCGCCAACCGCATCCAGGGTGAGTCCGTCCTGCGTGAACGAGAAGCGCAACGCCTGTTCACGCTCGAGCACAAGCTGCATACGACGGACGGCATCCATCACATCGCTTTTTTGAATCACCGCGAAGTGCGGAGTCTCAGCGGGGAACAGTCGACCCACGGCGGGGAACTTGCCCTTGAGCAGGGTTGAGGTGACGGTGCGGCCACCGGCACTGAACGCGATGAGCTTGCGGTCGCCCTCGCTGATGAGGGTGGTAACCACCTGGTCGGCCTGCGCAAACGACTTGGCAATATCGCTGAGGGTGCGAGCCACAACCAGGGCATCTTCGCCATCGGTAAAATTTGACTGCCAGTTCAGCTCGCGCACCGCGACACGGTAGCGGTCGGTTGCAACCAGGCTGAGGTTGTCGGGGCCGAAGGTCAGGTGCACACCGGTGATCATCGGTGCCACATCGTCGCGCGAGGCTGCCACCGAAACCTGTGCCACTGCATCCGCGAAGTCGCTACCGGCAACAACACCCTGTACGCCCTCGACGCTTGGCAGCGACGGGAACTCTTCGGTGGGCATTGTTGGCAGCGAGAAGGATGACCGGCCACAGGTCACCTTGATGGTGCGGTCATCGGATTCAATCGTCACCGGTGCGTCGGGAAGTCGGCTGGCAATTTCTGAGAGCAGACGACCCTGCACCAGTACCGCTCCCTCAGCGTCAACGGCGGCTTCGATGGCGGTGCGACTCGACACGTCGTAGTCGAATGACGAAAGTGCCAGCTCGCCATCGCGGGCCTCAAGTAGAACACCCGTGAGGATCGGCTGTGTGGGATGCGGTGATAGCAGCTTCACAACAAACGACACAGCGTCGCTGAAGACATCGCGGTTGACCTCGAACTTCACGGTGAGTCCTCTCGTATCGGTGGACCTCCCATGCTAGCCGGGCGAAATGATGTCACTGAACCGCTTCTTTTAAGTTTTTGTCTTTAACAGCAGTCATAAGGGCTGTGGAAACTGTGGATAACTCTGTAGAAAGCGATGATCCGTAGGGAACTACATCGTTGGAAGTTGTGATTCGGTCGTGAGGGGAAAGTGATCGGTCGACCCGGAAAATGTGAGCGAATTACGTGATTTCACAGTGGCTGGGCGGTTATGCACATTTCATGCGCCGAGATGCTGCGGTTTTGCACAAGTTATCCACAGATGAGCCCCGATTCGAACAATCACATCCTGTCCTCATGTTGTCCCCCGACCACTCACAGGGTCATCCACAGGCGTTGTGGATAACTTGCAGAGTGCCGCTGGAAAATGGATCGAAAAAACCCGCCTCACACGGTTGCGAGGCGGGAAGAAACACATCGGGTGCCGAGGCGTTTTTGCGAGCGGTTTTGCCGAAAGGATGTGCCTAGCGAGTCTGGCGGATGCGTGAGGTGAGCTCGGTCACCTGGTTGTACAACTGCCGGTCGTCGCTGATGCGCTTGCTGATCTTGCGGTGCGCATACATGACCGTGGTGTGGTCACGGCCACCGAATAGCTGCCCGATCTTTGGTAGCGACAGACTCGTCATTTCACGGCAGAGGTACATCGCCACCTGGCGAACATTCGCGATCGCGTGTGAGCGACTCGAACCAAAAATTTCGTCGGTTGAGACTCGGAAGTAATCGGCAGTGATGTTGATGATGTCGTCCGGCGTGACGATCTGCGGCTCGACGTCAATAATCAGGTCTTTAAGTACCGTCGTGACCAGGCTGAGGTCGATGGGCTGTCGGTTGAGGTTTGCAAACGCGGTCACTCGGATGAGTGTGCCCTCGAGCTCACGAATCGACCCGGTCACATGTGCCGCGATGAACTCAATTGCCTCATCGGGAATCGGCACATTGTCGGCCTCGGCTTTTTTGCGCAGAATTGCGATCCGTGTTTCGAGGTCGGGTGATTGCACATCGGTGATCAGACCCCACTCGAAGCGCGACACCATGCGTTCTTCAAACCCGGTGAGCTTCTTGGGTGGCTCATCCGAGGTGATCACCACCTGCTTTTTATGCTGGTGGAGCGTGTTGAAGGTGTAAAAAAACGCCTCGACGGTTGAGTCTTTGCCCTGCAAGAACTGGATGTCGTCAATCAGCAGGATGTCGTTGCTGCGGTAGCGTGCGTGGAACTGCTGGCCCTTGTTATTGGCGATTGAGTTGATGAAATCGTTGGTGAACTCTTCGCTCGATACATAGCGCACCCGGATGCCGGGGTACATACTTTCGGCATAGTTACCGATGGCATGCAGCAGGTGTGTTTTTCCGAGCCCGGAGCCGCCATAGATGAACAGTGGGTTGTAGCTGCGGGCCGGGGCTTCGGCAACGGCAACCGCGGCAGCGTGGGCGAATCTATTTGAGCTACCAATAACGTAGTTGTCGAAGGTGTAGCGTTCGTTCAGCCGCGAATCGTGAGGAATGGCCTGGTCGGTGTCGTCAAGATGTAGCAGCTGGCTCGACCGGGATGGTGTGAGATCAGCCGGCGGCTCGGTGGCAGCGGGCTGTGGATAACTTGTGGAGATATCTGTGAAAGACGTCTGGTGTAGTGCGGTCTCGGCCGCGTCGGTGGCACCCTGAGACGGCTCGGCTTCGTAGCTTGGCGGGGTGCTTGCCGGCACCGGGTCAACTTCGGGGTTCACGATGACCGCGAAGTTCACCACCTCGGGATTGTCGAGCTTGCCGATGGCGTCAAGAAGTGGATTGCGCGCTCGCTGCTCAATGGTTGAGCGGGTGTAGTCGTTCGCGACTTCGAGGTAAATTGTGCCTCCCATCACGCCTTTTGGGATGACGAGCGACAAAAATCCGCGCACCGAGGCGGGCACATCCTCGTTGTTGCGCAGGGTGTCAAAAAGAGCCCGCCAAATCGCTTCAACGTCGTTTGACAACCGGGCTCCTTTCGTTTGCGGGCAGGAAAATATGGCCCGCCTATGAGGTCTCGAGGGTTGTCGAGGACGGGTGCTGACCGTGCGCGCTATACATTCTGCGTTGTGTGGAAGTTATCCACAAGTGCTGTGTATAACTGACTCATTCGCCAACGGTTTCATCGGCGTTCGAGGGGTTAGGTGCTCAAGCATACGACCATCGGGCAGGGAAAGAACAATCGGTTTTTGAAATCTCGGCGCGTCGCCCCAGAAATCATCCGGATCGGTGTTAGCAATCGACGGATTGTGTTCTGGGCTCTTGACCAGAGACGTGCTTGGGCGTAATCTGGCTTGGTTGCCCGCTACCCGGGCTTGATTCGTAGTGCGCCCATAGGGGCCTCGAACCGGAGAAATTCTCATGTCGAAGCGTACTTTCCAGCCTAATAACCGTCGCCGTCACAAGAAGCACGGCTTCCGCGCCCGCATGCGCACCCGCGCCGGTCGCGCAATTCTTGCGAACCGTCGCTCGCGCGGCCGCAAGAGCCTGTCGGCTTAAGCAACCCGGCTGCGCGGTCGGCGGTGCTTGCACCACAGCATCGAGTTACCCGAGGCGTTGACTATCGACGAATCTCACGGGGTACTCGAGTTGGTGGTCGCTATCTCGCCGTCCACGGATGCCTGCGTACCGATGCAAGTGCACCCACCCGATTTGGTTTCATCATCACCAAGCGGGTGGGTGTTGCTGTTACCAGGAACCGGTTGCGACGCCAGTTGAAGGCGATCTGTTTTGAAGCTCTTCCGGTATTACCGACCGGGATGGAGTTCGTAATCCGATTGCATCCCGAGGGTGCTCAGATCGACTATCAGACATTACGTACCCACTGTCGCCGGCAGCTACTGGCGCTGGCCCGCAAACTGCAGCCGGAGCGTGATGAGTGTGGTTCCTGCAGTGATGAGGTAGGGCATGAGTGATTTCGGTGGACATGTGCGGCGCGGGCTGCACAATGTTTCGCTGATTCCTCGGAATGCCGGTGTGGTGCTGCTGTTGTTGTATCGCCGCTTCGTCTCGCCGATCTACGGTGATGTTTGCCGGTATTACCCCACCTGTTCCGCGTATGGTTTAGGTGCAGTGCAGCGGTTCGGACTGCTTCGCGGCAGCTGCATGGCTGCGTGGCGGATTCTTCGCTGTAACCCGTGGGCGAAGCCCGATTTTGATTACGTGCCCGAGCTCAAACGGCCCGAGCGCATCAGACTTACAAAACACGGCTTTGTCGTGTCAAACCTCCAAAGGAAAGGTTGATCCGAGCGAATGGATATCTTCGGCATTATCTTGTGGCCGCTGCGGTGGGTCATTGAGCTCATCCTGGTGGGTGCGCACTCGGGGCTCACTGCGCTCGGGCTCGACTTCAACAGCGGGTGGACGTGGATCCTGTCGATTCTCGTGCTCGTGTTGGTGGTGCGCACCGCGATGATTCCGCTTATGCTGCGGCAGATTAAGTCGATGCGCGGCATGATGGAACTGCAGCCCGAGCTGAAAAAGATTCAGACCAAGTACAAGGGCAAGCGCGACCAGTTTTCGCAGCAGGCGATGCAGCAGGAGATGATGGCGCTCTACAAGCGTCATGGCTCGAGCCCGCTTGCCAGCTGCTGGCCGATGCTGATTCAGATGCCGATCTTCTTTGCACTGTTCCAGGTGCTGAACGCGGCCAACCGCCACGAGGCCGGCGTGGGTCTGATGAATGCCGAGCTGGCAATGTCGTTCTCGAACGGCGACATTTTTGGTGCCCGTCTGAGTGACACGCTGAGCACCAACGGTGACAATCCTGCTGTTGTGGCGGTTGCGATCACGATCATCGTGTTGATGGTGGTGAGCCAGTTCTTTACGCAGTTCCAGATCACCGCGCAAAACGTTTCGCAGGCGGCGAAGGAATCGCCGATGTACCGCCAGCAAAAGATGATGATGTACGTGCTGCCGTTGATCATGGCAGTTACGGGCGTCATGTTCCCCATCGGTGTGATGAGTTACTGGATGATGTCGAACCTGTGGACCATGGGTCAGCAGTGGTGGACTATCCGCAATATGCCCACCCCTGGTTCGGAAGCTGCGAAGAAGCGTGAAGAGCGCCTGCGCGCGAGCGGTAAATGGGACACGCATCCCGACAACCCAGCCAACCGGAAGGATGCAGATGGCAACCCGATTGCCCAAAAGCCGACCGGTCAGCGAGAGCAGCCGATGTCGAAGGCGCGCGCGAAAAAGAAGAAGAAAAAGGGCGGCAAGTAAGTCTGCGGATCTCGCAGTATCGTCGAATATGCCGATCATCACGGTGGATGGAGTGAATGAGTATGACCGAGATTCGTGACGAGCAGCAGCCGGACGAGGCTGTCGTCGACGACGTGGATGAGTCGCAGGTCGACTCGACTACCGATGACGAGGTGGTCGAGGACGACGACATTCGTGACGAGGGCGATATCGCTGCCGACTATATCGAGGAGCTGCTCGACATCGCCGATCTCGATGGTGACCTCGAGATTGATGTTCGTGATGGTCGCACCTATGTGTCGGTGGTGACTGAGGGTGAGTCGAATTTGCAGCGACTGCGCACCGGCGAAGCGGTGGATGCATTGCAGCAGCTTTCGCGGCTCGCGGTGCAGGCTGAGACCGGTGAGTTTTCACGTTTGATTCTGGATGTGGACGGTTCGCGTGAGGCACGCAAGCGCGAGTTGGATGAGCTTGTTGATAAGGCGATTTCGCGGATTGAGGCTGGTGCGGCATCTGCCGCGCTGCCGCCGATGTCGTCGTATGAGCGAAAGCTTGTGCACGACCTTGCGGCTGAGCGCGGATACAGTTCTGACAGCGAGGGCGAGGGCCGCGAACGTCACACTGTGATCCGTCCGATTGCAGAAACTTCTGCTTAGAATCGCTCCTGTAAAAAATCCCTGATCAGAGCGGGAAAAATTTTGGCGCCACTAAAGGCTTGATTTTGGAATAAAATGCCTGATCAGAGCATGATTATTGAGAGTTAGGTAGAGGATTTTACTGTTGGTGGGGTGCCGGATGCGGTGCCCCACCACTTTTGTTTCCGGCGCTACTGGCCGTTGTGGCCGGTTTTTAGTTTGAGACTGATCTTTCGCCTGATGGGTGGCGTGTTTCACGTGAAACGCACTGTGAGTGGGCGGAGCTCTAATCGGTGTAGATGGTCTTGGTCGGCTTGTTCTGCGTTGCTGATGCTTCGAGTCGAGCGGAACGCAGGTTGATGCCATCCCCCACTTCAGATGCGGTTGGACGGGTCTACTGGTGAGGTGCTCCGAGCCCGGTCGCCATCGGCGGGTGCTGGTGGCTGCGAGCAAGCGAATGTCTGTAGCGGCTGGCAGTCGTGTTCCTGCAGCTGTAAAGAGGCGGATGCTGGCACGGCCGCCCGCAGTATCAGCGACAGCGTCGAGCATCAGCGGACCTAAGCGACGTCGTTGACTTCGATGACGCGAGCATGCTGGATGAATGTGACACCGGAGGGCTCAACCGGCACAGCCACAGTAGCCAGGCAGATGACGCAGCCGATGCAGGACAGGGCTTTTCAGTAGTGCAGCTGTACTCTCCTGCGTCGACAGGAGTCGGAACATAAGGTGCGCCGATTCAGATTAAGTGCGGCAAGCGTGGGATGTGCGGGATGCACAGCAACGCGACTCATGTTTCACGTGAAACACGACTTGCTGTGAACTACAGATACAAGTGGCTACAAATCGCATGAGTACGGCTGACTGGTACCAAAAGAGCGTCGTGAAATTCATGCGGCAATGGCAGCGGTCAAGTGAGCTGCGACGTCACCTGGCTGATTAGCACTACGAGGAGTGCGGCCACCTAAATGTTCGCTGCGGTGCCGGAGGCAACGGCTGAGACCAAGAGAAACACTGTCTCGCAGTGGAAGTGCTGTGCAGCCGAACTGCTGTTGTGTAGTGGATTTCGCTGCCACGCGCTGAAGCGCGTTGCTGCCCAGTAAGGCGCGTTGCCTCCCGGTAAAGCGCGTGGCCACCGGTGAAGGCTAATATCCACCGGAAAATGCACGGCTCCGGGCTGAACCACCGATGCCCGAGTGATCGTCCTGCCCAGTGGGATTGCCGCCGTCAGAACAAACCTACTCCCCACGTGAATCCCTGCCGGCCGCAAAATTGCCGTCGCCTATCGGACCGCTGTGGCCAAAGGAGTGTCTTGTCCAGTCGTATCGGCGTGTTGGTGTCAGATGGTTTGGCTCATGTTTCATGTGAAACAAAGTTGAGCAGTTCGTTGAGCATTCATGCGCGGCGCAAGGAGTATCTGGACGTGCGCCGGCGAAACACCTGCGGAGCAGCGTGCTTCTTGGAGACTGTTCGCACTATGTTTCACGTGAAACGAAGTCAAGCGGTTAATTGTTCGATCATTAGCAGCGCAGTGAGGACCCAGGACGGACCGAAACGGTAGGTGTGGGTCAGCGTGATGGTTGGAGGTAGTCCAGCTCATGTTTCACGTGAAACAAAGTTGAGCCGCTCGTTGAGTGTCCATGTCCAATGCGAAAACTATCTGGAAACTGGCCCGAGGTGCCTGCGGGTTGTAGTGCTGCTCGGAGATTGTTGCGCTCGTGTTTCACGTGAAACGGAGTCGAACCGCCCGCTGTCGAGCAAGTGCAACGCAATTGGATTCGAAAGTAGGCCGCTCGGCATGTGCTGGCAAGCGCGCCGCTCGGAAGCTATTGGGGTCATGTTTCACGTGAAACGTGAGCCGAGTGACGCGTTGATCATCATGTGCAATGCAATGTGAATCTGGAATGAGCGCGGCGAGGTACATACTGCTGCCGTACCGTATGAGTCGATACGGCCCACGAGTCTGCACGACCCTGGGACTCGGTGCGACCTGGCACTCTGCGTGGCTTCAAAACCTGTGCAGATTGGAGCCTTGTGCGGTCCGGGAATTAGCACGAGCTGGGGTGCTGCTTTGTTGGGACTCTGCACACCAAGACGGGGCAGGCGTGGGAGTCGAGCAATGAATCTTGTGGATGTCACTTCGCCGATTGTGTTCATCGGGTTGCACGTTGCGAGCGAAAGCGAATCGCAGACCCGGTTCCAACCATCGGCCCCGCCATGCGTTACAAGGATCGGTTGCCATATGCTGTGATCGCAGGCGGTATCGCACTGGTCGTTACAAGCGGCGCCAAGACAATATGAAAAGGGCGTGCTGAAAGATGCGTTGGCGGCCAACTACTAGTCAGTGTCATCCGGACTGCCCTGAGTGGACGGGCGTGTTTGCTGCACACGGGTGTCCTCAGCGCCGACGAGGTGCTGGCGACTTTGATTGAGCGACCCCTATCGCTGAGATGTCGAGGTCACGACATATCGAGAGTCGACATGTCGATGCGTAAGAGCGGTGTTTCACGTGAAACACAAGTAGTAAATAGTGCCGGTAATCATGCAATCGAACGCGCAGCTTCTCAACAGCACACGCGCCATCTCAACGTGCATGAAGTGCCTGTCGCGCTGGCAGCAGAGGCGGATGGGATGAACAGCAGAAGACAGCGAGGCGTGTGAGCTTGGTAGCCATGCGCAAGACAGGCGGCTAAACGCATTGGGTGGCAACAGATCTAATACCAGTGGTACGGCGGCAGAGGTAACACCCTTGATGTGGCAGTCGTGGCGACACCGGTGATGTCACAGCAGTGATACAACCAGTGATGTCACAAAAGTGCTGACAGTACTGAAAATAACGGCAATGCCTTCCACGTTAGCGGCACCAGTAACACTCAGGACGTGACACCAGCGCGATGGGCCTGTGCCCACAACGCGAGCAAGCCAAAACCTGATGGAAAGAACGCTTAAGTTAGACCGGGCTTTGATCGGGTTCGCACGGGAATCAGCATTCGCGGCGCCGTTTCACGTGAAACACAATCCTTCAGGCGGGTTCGGCTCAAGCGACGTTGACATCTATTTTTCGTGGGTGATCGGTGAATACTGACGTGGCCGCGCGGTGGTTGGGACGCCATTGCGCTCTCACGCTCTATCAGCTGAGTGAACGTTTCACGTGAAACACAGCCCTCTGGTTAGCCCGGTTCAAACGAAGTTGATGTTTACTTTTCGTGGTAGTCGGTGAATACTGCTCCGACGGTGCGGTCGTTGCGACAGCACTACGCTCTCAGCTCTGTCTGCGGCAGAGATGTTTCACGTGAAACATAACCCCCTGACCGAGTCGGCTCAAACGATGTTGATTTGTGGCTTTGCGTAGGCAGTCAGCGAAGACTGTAGCGGGGTGGGGTCGTAGTCCCTATAGATGAGAACAGTTGGGGTGTGCTGCACACGGGTCAGTCTGAGCAGCGGGATACGTAATGAGGTCCGGTGCGCGTTATTGAGGAACCGGGCGAGCGTAAAAAGGAGTGTGACCACTCTAAAAATTGGAGCCGCTCTGAAGACGGGGGGCTCAATCTGAGGTGTGGGGTGCGGGTTGAGGAGTGGCGTGGGGCCGCAACGCAATAGGACATCCCAGCCCCACAAGCCATAAAAAGCCGCACGCACAAACATCATTCGCCGAACTGCTCAGAATTCGGAGATGATTTCAGCGAGTCGGCTGGCACCAAACTACTCACCGTCTGTCAACATCGGATCCACAAGTTGTCCATAGAAAGCAACAAACAATCCACAACGCCTGTGGATAACTCGAGTCATCCGCGTGCAGATAGAGGACGATAGTGCCTGCAAGCCCGTTAATCCCGGGCGAACACCAGGATGCATGAAAGAATGAACCATCAATCCCAGTGATCGCGAGTTAGAAGGAGTGCACCGCGTTGTCCACAACCGAACACTCAAATGAGGCAATTCAAAACGAAGCGTTTCACGTGGAACATCGCCCCGCGGTAGCAGCCGAGCTCTTCGGCGATCGTGTTGAAATCGCTGATCAGTACGCAAATTTGCTCGTGCGCGATGGTGAAAAACTCGGGCTTATCGGTCCCCAGGAATACCCCCGTCTCTGGACCCGGCACATCATCAACTCTGCCCTCATCGCACCGCTACTCAACGGCACCGTCGGTGATGTTGGCTCGGGAGCCGGCCTCCCCGGCATTCCACTCGCCATCGCTCGTCCTGACCTCCAATTCACGCTCATCGAGCCAATGGAGCGGCGCTCTGAGTGGCTCACCCAAACTATCGCCGAACTCCAGCTCGATAACGTCACCGTAATCCGCGCGCGAGCAGAAGAAATCGCAGATCAGCACGCTTTTCACATGGTCACAGCCCGTGCCGTCGCGGCGTTCTCAAAACTCATCCCATGGACCGTTCCACTCGTCGAATACGGCGGCGAACTCGTGCTACTCAAGGGCCAGAATGCCGAAGCCGAGATCACTAAGGCTGTGAAGCTCATCCGCAAATACCACCTCGAAAATGTCCACGTCGAAATGGTCGGCGAAGATTTCGACACCGAGCCCACCCGAGTCATTCGAGCAACGGTTGCCTAGCGCAAACGTAAAGGACTGCCTCCTAATGAACGACACATTCGACTCTCCAATCGCGCGCCAGCTCTCCGAGCTCAACAAGCGTCGCCGTAAACTCAGCGATAGCAAAGCCAAAAAACCCGCATCCACCAGGATTTTTACCGTCTCAAACCAAAAAGGTGGCGTCGGTAAAACCACCTCCACCGTCAACCTTGCTGCGGCTCTCGGCGTGCTCGGGATGAAGGTCCTGGTGATCGACCTCGACCCGCAGGGCAACGCATCCACCGCGCTCGGTGTCGAGCACGGTCTTGATATCGCCGGCACCTACGAGGCACTCATTGACGGCACTCCGCTATCAGAACTCATCCAGCAGTGCCCCGAAATCCCTAACCTCCGCTGCCTCCCGGCGACGATCGATCTCGCCGGCGCCGAAATTGAACTCGTTGAGCTCAACGACCGCCACCTGCGGCTGCGCAACGTGCTCTACGCACACCTCGAAGAAACCGAACAGGCCGGCGAACGCTACGACTACGTCTTCATCGACTGCCCGCCATCCCTGGGCCTGCTCACGATGAACGCTTTCAGCGCCGCAAAAGAGGTCCTCATCCCCATCCAATGCGAGTACTACGCGCTCGAGGGCCTCAGCCAGCTGCTCGAAACCATCACGCGACTCACCACCAGCGTCAACCCGAGCCTGCACCTGAGCACCATCCTGCTCACCATGTATGACAAACGCACCAATCTTTCACAGGAGGTGCGCGACGAGGTTCGAAATCACTTCCCCGAGCAAACCCTCAACGCCATCATTCCGCGTTCGGTGCGCATCTCAGAAGCTCCGAGCTACGGCCAGACCGTGCTCACCTACGACCCCAATGGCATCGGTGCCGTTGCCTATAAAGAGGCGGCACTCGAAATCACGCAGCAAGGACACTCGAAATAATGGCAACGAAGAAGCGGGCAGGCCTCGGTCGCGGACTCAGCGCACTCATCCCCACCAATGCCCCCGACGACGAGCGCGCAGTCGACGTATTTTTTGACGGCGGCGCTCCCAGCGGTCGCACTCCGGCCGAGCCGCAGGTCACCGAAGAAAAAACCGCAAAGCCGGCCGCCAAGAAGACCACTTCGACGCCTGCTAAGGGCACGCAAAAAGGCTCGGGAACCAAAACCCGAGAGGCAAAAACCCAAACAACCAAGACCCAAGCGAGCAAGACTCAGGCAGCAAAGACCCAAGCAGCCAAGGCAACGGCAACCAAGAGCAGCACCAGCGACGTCCAAAACGCCGAGAGCAACACACCGCAGCAGCCAGCCGAAACCGAGCTGCTGCCGGTGCCGGGCGCCTCACTGCGAGTGCTTGATCCGGCGACCATCGTTCCCAACCTGCGCCAGCCGCGTCACGAGTTCGATCAGGATGCGCTCGACGAACTGATTGTTTCGGTGCGCGAGTTTGGTGTGCTCCAGCCCATCGTGGTGCGTCTCATCCAGGCGGACGATCCGCGCGCCGGCGAGGCCGAATACGAGCTCATCATGGGTGAGCGACGCTTGCGTGCCACCAAGGCGGCCGGTCGCACCGAAATCCCCGCGATCATCCGCGAAACCGACGACGAAGACATGCTTCGCGATGCGCTCCTCGAAAACCTGCACCGCGCCGACCTCAACCCGCTCGAAGAGGCATCCGCATACCGGCAGCTGCTTGACGACTTCGGATGCACGCAAGACGAGTTGGCCGAGCGCATTGGCCGTTCGCGCCCGGTGATTTCAAACACCCTGCGACTGCTGCGACTTCCGGTTGAGGTGCAGCAGCGGGTGGCTGCCGGGGTGCTCAGTGCCGGGCACGCCCGCGCCATTCTTTCGATGGGTGAGCCGGCGGCGATGCAGCAGCTTGCCGACAAGATCGTGAACGAAAATCTTTCGGTTCGGGATGCAGAACAGGCGGCCGCGCGCGGATCGATGCGTGCATCCACCCGCCCCGGCAAGCCAAAGTCGGAGTTCGAAAACGACTCGGTCACAGGCTATCTCAACGAGGTTGGCGAGCGACTCGGCGACCGGCTGAACACTCGCGTGAAAGTGACCCTGCGCAAAACTAAGGGGCAGATCACGATCGACTATGCGTCGCTGGCCGATCTGCGTCGCATCCTGGCCGAGCTGGGTGAAAATACCGAACAGTAGTACCGCGGCACTCAACCCGGCACCGAGTCCACCAATATAGGCGGCACTGGCCAGCGCAAACACGGCCAGTGCCGTTATAAATCCCGGGTCAGAAAGACATTTTGTTGGTGCTGGTGCTGGTGCTGGTGGGTGCGGTTGCGCTAAGACCGCGGTGCGCGCACCACAGCCGCGCGCACCGCGCCGGCACCACCGCGCAAAGTTACAGCGCCGCGCAAAGCTACCGCACCGGCCGCGAACCGCGCTACTGCCCGCGCGGCCCGCGATCGGCGGCGTGCTCCGCAATATCGGCGTACACATCCGAAATTTGCAGGCCGGCCGCTTCGATACCCAGTGGCACGAGCGACATTTCGGTCATCCCCGGGATCGGGTCGGCCTCAATGAACCAGGGCTCGCCCTGCTCGTCGATCATGAAGTCGATGCGCGCAATATCAGCCAGGCCGATCGCCTCGTACGAGTCGAGCGCCACCTGCTTGATGCGCTCAAGCGTTTCGTCGCTCAGCCGAGCCGGCGCGAAATAGGTGGTTTCGCCGGCGTTGTAGCGGGCCGCGTAGTCGTACACGCCGTTGTTAGGCACAATTTCGACCGGCGGCATGACCTCGGGCCCGTTGCCGCGATCAAAAATGCCGACGGTCACTTCGGTGCCAACGATCTGCTTTTCGATGATGACGGTTTCGCCATAGGTGAAGGCGGTCACCAGCGCGCGCGAAAACTCGGCGAGGGTCTTAACGAAGCTCACACCCTGAGATGAGCCGCCCTCGGCGGGTTTCACCACCGCCGGGTAGTCGATGCCCTGGGCAATCGCGCGGATGACGGTGGCGGCACCGAGTTCGCGGAAGGTTTCGTTGGGCAGCACGATTGACTGCGGCGTCAAAAATCCGGCGCGTTTGACGAGCGCTTTTGCGGTGGCCTTATTCCAGGCGAGTTTTGCCGCGGTGGGACGCGAACCGACGTAGGGCACGCCGAGTGCGCGCAGCAGCGAGTAGAGCGCCCCGTTTTCACCCGATGCGCCGTGCAGCACCGGCCACACGACGTCGTATTCGGCTTCTTGCAGCCACGGCAGCAGGGTTTCGTCGGGTTCGCGCACGGTGACGCGGGCACCGGCCTGCGTGAGGGCATCGGCGACGCGGCGGCCCGAACGCAGCGATACTTCGCGTTCGTGTGAAATACCGCCCGACAGGATGACTACGTGACGACCTTCGATGCTCATTCGGATTCCTTCTGACTCGTTCGGGTTCACAGTTTCGACGGCTAACCGGGCGGCTAACCGGGCGGCTAGCGCAGGTCGGGCGGGGCCTGGTCGAAGCGGGCGGCTTCGGCGGCGGGGCTGCCGAGGTCGCCGAACGTTTCGAGCAGCTCGAGTTCGTCGTTGATGACGGTGGCGAGTCGGCGAACACCCTGGCGGATGCGATCGGGGGTTGGCAGCGAGAATGACAGTCGCAGCTGGGTGTGGCCGCGGCCGTCGGCGTAGAAGCCGGTGCCGGGCGTGTAGGCGACGAGTTCTTTTACTGCGCGCGGCAGCATTTGTTTCGAGTCGAGCTGTGGTGGCAGGTCGACCCACGAGAAGAATCCGCCCATGGGCGTGGTCCAGCTCAGCTGCGGCAGGTGTTCTTCCATTGCGCCCAGCAGGGCGTCGCGGCGTTCGCGGTAGATGCCGCGGAAGGTGTCGATCTGTGCCTGCCAGTCGGTGCCCTCGAGGTATTCGGTCACGAGGTACTGGTTGAGCATCGACGGCGACAGAATCGACGATTCAACGGCGAGGATGAGTTTTTCGCGCACCGCGTGCGGGGCGATAACGAACCCCACGCGCACACCAGGCGAGAGAATTTTTGAGAACGATCCGAGGTAGATGACGTGCGACTCATTGAGCGCGCGGATCGAGTTGGGTGCTGGTTCGTCGAAGTAGAGCAGCCCGTACGGGTTGTCTTCGAGGATGAGCACGTTTTCGCGCAGACAGATGTCGAGGATTTCTTGGCGGCGCTGGGCCGACATGGTCACGCCGGTGGGGTTGTTGTAGTTCGGCACCGTGTAGAGAAACTTGATCTGTTTCCCTTCGGCCCGGAGCGCGTGGATGGTGTTGGTGAGTTGCTCGGGGTCGAGACCATCTGCATCCATTTCAAGGTGCCGGATTTCGGCCTCATACGATTTGAAGGTGCCGAGCGCACCCACGTAGCTGGGCGATTCGGCCAGCACGACGTCACCCGGGTCGAGGAAGAGTTTCGATACCAGGTCGAGCGCCTGCTGCGAACCGGTGGTGGTGACGACATCGTCGGGTGAAACGCCGGTGATGCCTTCGAGGGCAACGAGGTCGAGGATGCGTTCGCGCAGCTGCGGCAGCCCCTGGCCGCCACCGTATTGCAGCGCGTTCGGGCCGCTTTCGGCCATCATGCGGTCGAAGGCGGCGCGAACGAGCTCATCGGGTAGTGCCTCGACGAACGGTGAACCACCGGCGAGCGAGACAACTTCGGGGCGCGATGCCACTGCGAACAGGGCTCGAACCTCGCTTACGGTGAGACCTCGCGTGCGCGAGGCGTAGCTGGAGTACCACGGGTCAAAATTCTGGCCCGCACTGTTCGACTGGGGTGCCGACGTCACGATGAGCCCTTCTTAGTAGCGGATGCTCCAGTCTACGTCCGCGGCGAGGTTTGTGTGGTGTGGGATGCGCGGTGCGGGCCGAAATTGGCCGGCGGCTATTCGGCACCGAGGTAGTCGGCGAATTCAGCTTCGATTGCCTTGCGGGGGCGGGCGCCCACGATTTCGGCTTTCACTTCACCCTCGCTGAAAAGTTTGATGGCGGGGATGTTGGTGACGCGGTACTGGGTGGCGAGGTCGAATTCGTCGTCGACGTTGACCTTGACCACCTTCACTGCGGGGTTGTCGGCTGCGATCTGGTCGAGCACGGGGCCGACCTGGCGGCAGGGGCCGCACCAAGGTGCCCAGAAGTCGACGATGACGGGTCCTTCAGCTTGCAGTACTTCCTGGTCGAAGTTGGCGCTGGTGGCGTCGATTGGCTGGTTCATTACTGGTCCTTTCCGAGTGCCTGAACGTTGAGCGCAACGGGGTTCAGGGTGATGCCCCCGCTTGGTTCGGCGTCGCTAGCAGTGGTGGTTTCGGATGCTTCGGTGCCGACGCGCTCGAGCAGTTCGGCCGGGAGCGCGGCGAGGTAGTGTTCGGCGTCGAGGGCTGCGGTGCATCCCGATCCGGCGGCGGTGATGGCTTGCCGGTAGTGGTCGTCTACCACGTCGCCGCAGGCGAATACGCCGGCGAGTGAGGTGCGTGAGCTGCGGCCGTCGACCTCAATGACACCGTTTTGGGTGAGTTTGAGCTGGTCGGCGACGAGTTCGGTGCGCGGGATCGACCCGATGGCAACGAACAGCCCGGTGATGTCGAGTTCGCTTTCGTCGCCGGTTACGGTGTCGCGCAGTTTGACGCCGCTGACCTGGTCGTCACCGAGGATTTCGACGACCTCGGCGTTGGTGCGCCACTGGATTTTGGGGTCGTTTTTGGCGCGGTCGAGCATGATTTCGCTGGCGCGGAAGTTTTCGGAGCGGTGGATGATGGTGACGCTGTCGGCGAAGCGGGTGAGGAAGGTTGCTTCCTCCATTGCCGAGTCGCCGCCGCCGATGACGGCGATGTGTTGTGCTTTGAAGAACGCGCCGTCGCAGGTGGCGCACCACGACACGCCGCGGCCGGCGAGTCGGTCTTCGGATTCGAGGCCGAGGCGACGGTAGGCCGAGCCGGTGGCGATGATGACGCTGAGGGCTTCGAACTCACCCTCGTAGGCGGTGCGGATGCGTTTGATGTCGCCGTCGAGTTCGACCGATTCGACGTCGTCGTAGATGAGTTCGGCGCCGAAGCGTTCGGCCTGTTCCTGCATTTTTTGCATCAGGTCGGGTCCGAGCACGCCTTCGGGGAAGCCGGGGAAGTTTTCGACGTCGGTGGTGTTCATGAGTTCGCCGCCGACGGCTACGGATGAGGTGAATAGCACCGGCTTGAGTCCGGCTCGGGCGGTGTAGATGGCGGCGGTGTAGCCGGCCGGGCCCGAACCAATGATTGCGACGTTGTGCATGGGTGCTCCTTCGGGTTCACGGGGTGCGCGGGTGTGGGCGCGCCGTTTGCTTCCATCTTTGCTGACGCATCCGTGTGCTTTCTTATTCCCACCGTAAAGTTGGCGATTGCGTTACGGGATGCACGGCAGCGGTCGCGGGATGCGCCGCGCAATTTTGCGGGGATGCGGGCGCTAGATCAGGGTTTCGTCGTCGTCGACAATTTGCTTGAGGTAGGCCTCGCGTTCGCGCTGGCGCGCGTATTCGCGCAGTTCGCGGCGGGTGGGGATGCGCGAGGTGGTGTGCATGGCGTCGGCGGCGAGTTCGGTGTCGGGGTTGCTTGGCGCCACGGGGGTGGTGCTGGCATACGCGGCGGCGGCCGATTCGAGGGTGAACAGGGTGCCGTGTTCGGCGGCGAAGCGGTCGGCTTCGGCAGTGTGCGCGGCGTGCCGGTGTGCCTTGGTCGAGTGGCGGCCGGGGGCGCCGAAGATGCGCCGCATCATGGGCGCGAAAAAGGCGTCAAACTCGGGCGATTTGAGCATCACCATCGCTGCCGCGTAGGCGGCGATCATGGCGACACCCGATAGCGCACAGGTGATGAATGCGTTGAGCAGGCTGCTGCGGCCCCAGCCGTCGAGGCTGTAGCCGCCCATGCCCCAGACGATCAGGATGCCGATGGCTGCGGTGGGGATGGTGCCGATGGCGAAGCGGATGGTTGCACGCAACAGGCGGTAGCCGTCAATGCGGCCGAGTACGCGATTGCGCAGCACCTGCAGTTGGATGAGCAGTCGCAGTGTGGTGAGGAAGGCGTTGAGCAGGGCGATGCCGACGGCGATGAACTCCACCGGCAGGAACATGGCCGCGGCCACGACGCCGGCGATGTGGATTGGTGCGGTTGCCGCGTAGATGATGAAGACGGTGCGGGTGTCTTCATAGGCGAAGTTGACGCGGTTCGAAAAATAGAACAGCGAGAATCCGACGAGCCCGAGCAATTGCGCCATCAGCACGACCGCCAGCTGGTTTGCCTGCTCGGGTGATGACGAGAATATCCGCGCGAACGGTGGCGCCATCACCATGAGCGCCACCGTTGAAAACACCATGAACATCGTGATGGTGCGGGCGCCGCGCGAAAATTCGCTGATGACGGTTTCGGTTTTGCGTTCGGCCGCGTATTCGCTGAGCGAGGTGAACATCATCGTGGTCAGTGACACGGCGATGATGGCGTGCGGGAGCAGGAATATCATTTCGGCGTTGCGGCTGGCTGCGAGTGACACGGTTTGACCGAATGCGACGTTGATGGCGAGGGTTTCGACCCAGGCGACCACCTGAATCACGACGACCATGCCCAGCGACCAGCTTGCGATCGAGCCGATGCGTCCGAGCCCGGTGCCGCGGAAGTGGAAGTCGGGACGGTAGCGGAACCCGGCGCGTGGCAAGAACAGGAAAAGCACCATCGCCTGCACGATCACGCCGAGGGTGGCTGACCCGGCGAGGGTTGCGGTCATCATGGGTGACCAATCGCTGACAGCGCGCCCCTCGCCGGAAGGGTCGGCGCCGAATAGCTGCGCGAACATGATGAGCCCGGCGATGCTGATGATGTTGTTGAGCACGGGCGCCCAGGCGAAGGGCATGAAGATGCTGCGGGCGTTCAGCACTTCGCTGATAACCGCGTAGAGGCTGTAAAAAAACACCTGCGGCAGGCACCAGTAGGCGAAGGCGATGACCAGGCTGAGTTGCTCGTCGTCGAGGGTGAGACCGTACAACTTGGCAATGATGGGTGCGCCGAGGGTGACCAGCAGGGTGAGCGAGCCGAGGACAACGATGGCGAGGGTGATGAGCCGGTTGACGTACTGTTTGCCGCCGTCAACGTTTTTGGTTGCCCGCACGATTTGCGGCACGAGCACGGCGTTGAGTAGGCCGCCGGCGATGAGGCTGTAGATGTTGGTGGGCAGCGAGCTGGCGTTGGCGAAGGCGTCGGCTGATACCGATCCCACCAGGCCGATGGTTTGTGCGAGCACGATGGCTTTTACGAAGCCGAGTACGCGCGAGATCATCGTGCCTGAGGCGAGGATGAGGCTGGTACGTCCGAGGGATTTTGCCATTAGTTAGGTTCCGGATGCGGGGTGGTCGGGGGTTTCTGGGATGCTGTCACCGGGTTAGGTGTCGGTTGCACTGGGTTTGCCACGCCGCCGTTCTTGCACTTTTGCGCGCAGTTGCGCGCGGCCGGCGCGGCGGCTGCGGCGGCGCACCATGCGGAACGTGCCGAGGATTACCAGGGCGGTGGCGCCACCGATGAGCAGCCATTGCACCACAGTTTCGACTTCGGCGTGGATGTTTACCTGCAGCACGGCGGAGCTCGGCAGTTGCGTCCCGTCGGGCGTGGTGAGGTGGAGCTCTACTTTGGTGGTGCCGTTGGTGATGGCGGTAACGGGCAGTTGGGCACGGGCGTTACTGCGGGGTTCGATGGTGACGGTGGCCGGTGATTCGGCGCGCAGGTGCCCGGTTTGAGCGCGCAGTGACACGCTTACGGTGACTCGGCGCGAGGTGGTGTTTTCGATGAATACGGGCAGGGTGAGTTCGTGGCCGATGAGCTGCGCTTCGGCTCCCGACACGATGCGCGCGCCGTCGCGGGCGCCGATGGCGAACGTCGTGTAGTTGCGCGCTGCGGTGTTGAGCCCGTCGGGGTCGTCGTGCCAGGATGCGGAGGTGAGCCGGATGAGTTCGGTGCGCAGCTGCTGTTTGGTGCCGGTGGGGTTGTCGTAGAGGCTGACATAGTTCAGCCCGGCCTGTTCGTTGTCGATGGCGGTGCGCAGTTTGGCGATGGTGTCGTCGGCGAGGGGCTGCGGGTCGATCTCGGCGTCAGTCAGTTCCCCTGCGTTTGCCGACTCGGGAAGCGGTGCCGGGGTGATCGCGCCGATTGTTTCGGCGTCGCCGAGCAGTTCGCTCAAGCCGTTATGCAGTTTGAGGTGCGCTCGCGGCAGTGCGGCGACCAGCTGGCAGGGCTGTTCGCTGCCCGCGGTGAGGGCGAGCTGCGCGAGGGCGTCGTTGCGGGCTGCGGCCGCGCGGGTGGTGTCGGCGCTGGCGCTTGTTGCGAGCTGTTCGGATACGGCGCTATTGGCAACGATCGTTTCGCGGCCGCCGAGGCTGACCTGTGTGGTGCAGCGGTCGGTGCCGCTGAGTCGGTCGCTGTCGATCATGAACCGTCCGGTTCGCCACTCGAGCAGGGTGGGGAGGGTTTTGTTGTCGAGCCCTGGGCCGGGTAGGTAGTGCAGGTCGCTGCTGTACGAAAACTGGGTGAGGACGGCGACATCGTCGGGCTCGGGTACCGGCTTCGCGGTGTCGGGATGTTCAGTGTCGGGCTGTTCAGCGTTGGGCTGCTCGGTTTCGGTTGCTTCGGATGCGTCGGTGTTGCCGGGCGCGGTGCCGGTTGGCTGCGGTGCGGGGTCGGCTTCGACTTCTGGCAGCTCATGTTTGTCGCTCACGAACTGAAAGCCGTTGGGTGCCAGTGGTGCATCCAGCCCGGCGTGCGCCTGGAGCGCGAGGTTTGCATCCGCAAATTCAAGTGGGAAGGCCGGCAGGCTACGCGATTCGAGTTCCGCTAACCAGTTGAGTGCGCTTTCGGGAGCGTCGGTGCCGAGCGCGCGAATGGATGCGATCAGGCGCGGGTCGATCGCGAGGGTTACCTGGTGGTTGCCGATGGCGTCGAGCAGCTGGGTGAGTTCGCCGTCGGGACCGGTGAGTTTGCCGAGCTGCGAGGCGCTGAGCAGTGCCGAGTCACCCATCGGCGCCACAACCGGCACCACGGTGGTGAGTTTGATGGCCGACCCGGTGAGTTTGCCGTAGATGAGCGCGGCGCGGCCCTGGCCCTGTTCGTTGCCGGCGCGCCAGTCGGCCGTGATGCCGTACACCCCGAAGGTGTCGGATTCAGCATCCCAGGGGAGTTCTGCGGTTTCGAGGTCGATGCTGAACGGCACGGTCGCTGTTTCGCCGGCGGCAATTTCGGGGGATTTGGCGCTTTGCAGGGAAATGAGCTCCTGTGCCGAGTCGCCACCGCTTGCCCAGGTTTCGTAGTCAGCGATCCCGCCGAGTGGTTGGGGACGCAGCTGGTAGTGGATGGTGCCGGCGCGCAGGGGCTGTTCGGTGCTGTTGCGCAGCACCACCGAGCCGGTGAGCTTGCCACTGGCGGGGTCGATACGGCCGTTGTGGTCAAGCAGCAGCGCCGCCTCGAGGGGCGGCGTCTCGGTTTGGTCGGCGTCGGCCGTGTCGTCAGCGGTTGCGCTCGCGGCGGTGGCGGCGGAGCTGAGCGCATTCGCGGTGGCGGCGCCGAGCTGCCAGGGAAGGCCCGCAACCAGCAACACAAAAAGGGTGAGAATTACGGCCACTCGAGGGCGCGCCCGACCGCACTTGGTTCGTGGCGCGCGCAGTAGCGGCGCGTCATACATGGCGTTTAGTTTAGGCGTCCCTCGTAGAATGACCGGATGCAACACGTCCAGACAGCCATGACTCGGCTTCGCGACCTGGCCGCATCCGAGCCCGTGGCAACGCTCGCCGCGGCGTTTGCCGACGCCGGGCACGATCTGGCGCTGGTTGGTGGGCCGGTGCGGGATGCGTTTCTCGGGAAGCCGGTCACCGATCTTGATTTCACCACCGATGCGCTACCTGACCAGATCATTGAAATAGTCCGCCCGATCGCCAGCGCCCACTGGGATATTGGCCGTGAATTCGGCACGATTGGTGCGCGCATCCACGGTGAACAGGTTGAGGTGACCACCTATCGCGCCGATGTGTATGACGGGAAGTCGCGCAAGCCGGTGGTGTCGTTTGGTGATTCGCTTGCGGGGGATCTACATCGGCGTGATTTCACCGTCAATGCGCTCGCCTTGGCGTTGCCGCAGCTCGAGCTGGTGGATCCCACTGGCGGGTTTGATGACCTGTTGAACGGTGTGCTGCGCACCCCCATTGATGCGGAGGTGTCGTTTGGGGATGATCCGCTGCGGATGATGCGCGCGCTGCGGTTTACTTCGCAGCTTGGTTTTCATCTCGACGGGGATGCGTTTTCAGCGGTGGTTGATCTGGCGCCGCGCATCCACAATATTTCGCTCGAGCGGGTGCGGGATGAGCTGGTCAAACTCTTGCTGACCGATTCGCCACGCGCCGGTATTGAGCTGTTTGTTGAGACCGGGCTTGCCGAGCTGGTGCTGCCGGAGTTGCCGGCGCTGCAGCTGGAGCGTGACGATGCGCACCAGCACAAGGATGTGTACGAGCATTCGATCAAGGTGCTCGAAAACGCCATTGCGCTTGAGGGCGAACGCGGCCGGCCCGCTGATTTGCAGCTGCGGCTGGCAGCGCTGCTGCACGATATCGGGAAGCCTGCCACCCGGCAATTTGTTGCCGGGGGTCGGGTCACTTTCCACGGTCACGATTGGAAGGGTGCGCGGATGGCGCGCAAGCGCCTCGACAAGCTGCGCTTCGACAACGACACCATCAAGGCGGTGTCGCGGCTGGTTGAGCTGCACATGCGGCTCTACAACTATGAGCAGGCTGGGTGGACTGATTCGGCGGTGCGCCGTTTCGCGCGTGATGCCGGCCCGCAGCTTGAGCAGCTGCTGTTGCTGATCCGCGCCGATATCACCACTCGTAACCGTCGCAAGATGGATCGCTTGCAGTTCGCGATTGATGATCTTGAAAATCGGCTCGCGCAGCTGCGCGAGCAGGAAGAGCTCGACGCGATTCGTCCCGATTTGGATGGTGACGAAATTATGCGCATCCTCAATTTGAAGCCGTCGCGTGCGGTTGGTGAGGCGCGCAACTATTTGCTGGAATTGCGGCTGGATGAGGGCCCGCTGGGTCCAGAAGAAGCCGAACGTCGATTGCGGGCCTGGTGGCATGAGCGCGGCGAAGCCTAAGCAGCTGTCACAGCCGCGGTCTCGTCCGCAGTCGCGTCGCCTTCGGCGGCGCGAGTCGGCGACCGCGTACGCGTTTGTGGCGCCGACCCTGTTTGGGGTGGCGGCGTTCATGCTGGTGCCGGTGCTGGTGCTGGTGGTGCTGTCGTTCAGCAGCTGGGATGTGCTTTCAGAACCGAAGCTTGTTGGTTTTGATAATTGGACCACCGCGTTTACCGACCCGGCGGTGTGGCGATCGCTGGGCGTGACGGCACTGTTCGTGCTACTGGTGGTGCCGGCGCAGATTGCGATCGGGCTGTGGCTTGCCACGCTGCTGGTGCGAGAACTACCGGGGTCGGCGTTTATTCGCACGGTGCTGGTGCTGCCGTGGGTGTGTGCGCCGGTGGTGCTCGGTATCGTGTGGCGCTGGATTTTTCAGTACGACGGTGTGGTCAACAACCTGTTCGATATTCATGTGCCGTGGCTGCAATCTGAGGCGACGGCGCTGCCGATCGTGGCATTTGTGCAGGCGTGGAGCCAGATCGGCTACGTGTCGCTGTTTTTTATGGCGGGGCTCGGGTCGATTCCCAACGAGGTGATTGAGGCGGCGCGCATCGATGGCGCGAATGCGCGGCAAATTTTTTGGCGCATCAAACTGCCGCTGCTGAAACCGACCATGTTTTTTGTGCTGGTCACCGGCATGATCGCCGCGTTCCAGTCGTTTGATCTGGTGTATTCGCTCTCGCCCGATGGTGGGCCGGGCGGCACCACCGATCTGATTGCGGCGCGGGTGTATTCGCAGGCGGTTCCGCAGTCGAATATTGGCCAGGCCGCGGTGCTGGCGATCATCCTGTTTGTGGCGCTGATCATCATCACGCTGATTCAAAACGCCTATTTTTCACGGAAGACGACCTATGAGCGTTAAGGGCACAAAACTGGCTCCGGGCACCCGCCGCAATCCGCTGTCGATCTTCGGCACGTACGCGGTGCTGTTGACCGCGGCCGCGCTGACGCTGTTTCCGTTTGTGTTGGCGGTGTTGACCGCGTTCACCGATAAGCGCGAATTCAACCGGCAGGGCGTGGGGGTGCCGGATGCACCCACCTTCGCGAACTTTTTGGCGCTGGGTGATACCCGGGTTGATTTTGTGGCCGCGTTTTGGACCACGGTCGCGGTGGTGGTCGTGGTGGCTGCCGGGCAGCTGTTTTTTTCGGTGCTCGCGGCCTACGCGTTTGCGCGACTGCGTTTCCCCGGGCGTGAGCTGCTGTTTTGGGTGCTGCTGGCGACGCTGATGGTGCCGCAGGTGGTGACCGTCATCCCGCTATATTTCATGTTCGCGAGGGTGGAGCTCGTGGGCACGTTCGCGGGGCTGGTGCTGCCGTTTGTGTTCGCGTCGCCGTATGCGGTGTTTTTGTTGCGCGAGCAGTTTCGGCAGATTCCGCAGGAGCTGATAGATGCGATGCGTATTGATGGAGCGGGCACGTGGAGCATCCTCGGCCGGCTGGTGGTGCCGCTATCGCGGCCGACGCTGGTGACGCTGCTGCTAATCACGGTGGTGACGCACTGGAACAACTTCATGTGGCCGCTAATGGTGGGCCGTAACCGCATCCACGTGTTGACCACGGCGGCGGCGTCGCTGCAGGGTCAGTATGAAAACAACACGACGCTGGTGATGGCGGCATCGGTGGCGGCGATGCTGCCGCTGATCGTGATGTTTGTGATTTTCCAGCGGCAGATCGTGCGGTCGATTCGGATCACGAGCTTTCGGTAGCGATCTTGATGCCGACGGAGATGGTCACCCCGGCTACACGGGTGCGGCTCCAGGTGATGAGGGTATGGCGTAGCTGTTGAAATCGCGGTTCACAGGGAGCGGTTCAGATCTCGCCTGGTTTATTTGGAGCGTTTTGTTGCGCCATAAGCTGCCCCGAGGGCGGTTCCCATGCAGGTGTCGATGGGTAGCCATAAGCCAATATTGTGCGTGAGAACACCGACGAGTGTGCCGAGCAGCATTCCCGCGATCATTCCGTAGATCATGGCATCGCCAGTGCCGTCAGAGGGCTTTCGCGAATCGGTACCGGCAGTTTCATCATCCATGATTTCCAGTCTCGCATAGGGCCATCTTTGGGCGGGCTGTCTTCGAGCGCGGCCACTGGATGCCAGCGGACCCGGCGGCGATGCGGGCGGAAAATGATGGCGGGCAGTCGGTGACTGCCCGCCATTGTGGTTTGTGGACTAGCCGTTCTGCCGTCGCACACGCACGAGCACGGTGCCCGCGGCAGCGAGACCTAGGCCGGCGAGCATTAGCGGAACGATGCCGTCGGCACCGGTTGCCGGCAGTGCCGGTGCGTCGCCCTGCGGGGCCTTGCCTGCCGAGCCACCCTGCTTGCCCTTGGGGGTTTCGCCAGGGGCGTTCTCTTCGGGAGCGTTGTCTTCGGGGTCGGTCGGTGCGTTGGCGTCATCGAGCGCTTCCTGCGCCTTGGCGACCGCCGCTTCAGCCTGCTTCACCTTGGCGAGCGCGTCTTCGTATGCCTGCGCGGGCGCGGTGAGGTCGTCGCGCACCGATTCTGCGGCAGCAAGTGCGTCTTGCGCTTCGGTCAATGCCTGCTGTGCCATCTCGACTGCCTGCACCGCCGCCGCGGTAACGCCCTCGGCTTCAGCGAGCGCCGTCTTGGCAGCGGCTACGGCGGCGTCGGCCTCGTCAGCCTTCTGCTTGACGTCTTCGGCAGCCTGGCGCAGATTTTCAAGGTCGGGTGTGGCCTCGGCGAGCGCCTGCTCTGCGGCATCGAGCTCCGACTGTGCCTCATTCACCGTCTGGTCGGCGGCATCAGCTTCGCTCTGGGCTGCTGCCACAGCCTCGTCTGCCGCAGCCTTGGCGTTCTGGGCCTCGGTGAGTGCGTTCTGGGCTTCGTCACGCTGCGCGGCTGCGGCTTCGTCAGCTTGCTTCGCGGCTTCGGCGTTCTGGTTCTGCTTGTCGAGGTTCTGCTGCGCGGCAGTCAGGTCGTCCTGAGCTTTTTTGAGATCTGCCTCGGCGGCGTCGCAGGCTTCGGATGCTGCAGCCTTGGCATCCGCGAGGGCCTTTTCGGCGGCGACGACATCGGCTTCGGCCGCGGTCAGTTCCTGCTGTGCCTGGTCGACCTCTTTTTTGCCGTTCTCGAGGTACTGCTCGTACTCGGAGATCAGGGCGCGGTACTCCGCGGTGGTGTACGACGGAGCGCTGCTGTCGACGTACAAGAGGTCCCCGCCGTCAAACACTTGACCGTGGGCGATGCCATACTCAGTGCGCGTATTAACAACGGAAAAACCCGTCAGCTTCAAGCCGCTCATCATCAGCGTCTGATAGTGCCCGGTTCCCTTCTTAGGGCCTTTGGGATCCTGATTGTAACGGCTCTTTTCGGTGTAGTACCAGCCGTTGTAAGGGTCGGAGTACCCCCACGCGAGGTTTTCGATGCCGATTACATGGGCGCGGTGTTCGCGAACCACGCTGGATGAGTTGGTTTGCAGCTGTGACCCCGCCATGAGCAGCGAGTTGATTTTGAGATCGCTGCGGCCGGTGAAGTTTTCATCGCCACGGCGCAGCTCATTGCCGCGGTCGATGTGGGGGAGAGCTGCCTTGAGGTTTTTCAGAGTGGTGGCATCGCCATCTTTGTTGAGCTTGGTCTCGGCGAAAAAGTCACCGTGCTCATCCTTTGTGGTGCTGATGTCGACCTGCTTGCCCTGAGCGCTGGTGTACTTGCCGGTGGTCAGGAGGCTGTGGGCGCGCTTGGCGTCGGCGTCGTTCTTTTCGTCACCGAGCCACCGGAAAAACCCTGCGGTGCCCTGCTGCTCGTCGGAAACAATCTGCTGTGCGTTTTGCTTCGCCGTGTCGAGGGCGCCTTGTTTTTGCTGCTGCGAGGCGCGGGCTTCGTTGAGTTTTTTCTGCGCGGCCTGCACCTTGGGGTTGTTTTCAGCCTCGGCGCAGGCGGCATCGCGTTCGCTGGTTGCTACCGCGACGGCCTCGCGCGCCTTCTCTACGGCCTGCTGCGCCTCGTCGCGTTGCTGTTCGGCCTGTTCCTGTGCGGCTGCGGCTTTAGTGGCAGCATCGTTGGCGGCATCGAGTTTTTGCTGCGCGGTGTCAGCGGTTGCCGCGGCCGCCGCCGCGTCTTTCTTTGCGGCATCGAGCTTGTCTGCGGCGTTTTGTGCGGTTGATTTTGCCGCGTCGAGAGCTTCTTGTTTCTGCTTGACGTCTTCGGCGAGCTGAGCGATTTCTTCATCGCTGGCCGCATTGGCGACCGCATCGTCGTAGGCTTTTTGGGCTGCGTCGCGGTCGGCTGCTGCCTGCTCGGCCGCGGACTCTTTGTCGGCGAGGTCTTGCTGCGCGGCTTGCTGAGCAGCTTCTGCTTCGTCGCGCTTATTGTTGGCGTCTTCGAGGGCCGCGGTTGCGGCGTCGACGTTGGCCTGTGCCGCGTCGACATCAGCCTGAGCGGCGGCAAGTTTTGCCGGAGCCTCTGCATCCTCTGCAGCCAATGCTTCTTCTGCCTGCTTCAGGGCCTCTTTGGCCTGGGCGAGCTGTTCTTCGAGCCGCTCGATTTCAGATTGCTGCGTGCCTTCGGTGGGCGTGTTCGGGGCCGGTGCGGCAATTGCGAGGGTGCCGAATCCGCCGAGGGTCATCCAACCGATGAGTGCGCCGGAGGCTACGGTGGCGGCGAAGCGTTTGGAAATGGTCACAGCTGTTCCCTTCGGAAATGTTTGCAACGTCAGCACGCTGCAGGGCAGATGTCGGGGTGTCACAAATGACGATCTTCTGAAAGCCGGAAATCAAGGCATTCTGAAGAACCACTTTTGAAATTATCAGATTTTTATAAATCTGAGTACTGGTATTTTACCGCGGGATGCGGCGGGTCGGGGCTGGGTCGGAGACCGGGCGGTGGTGCAGGGTCCCCTCCCGTCCAATATCCCGCTGATGACCGACAGTTTTTCACGAGCGGCATCGCACATCTGGTTCCGCGACAACATCAACGGCAATATCTTCTCGGACGGGTATCGAGTCTGACGCCGCACTTCCTCGCGAACTTCCCACAAGCTTCCCACTCAACTTCCCAAAGTGTTATGTTGAGTGGGAAGTTAAGTGGGAAGTTAGTGAGCATCCGATGGACACCGAACGCTTAGAGTCAATCGTCCACACGCTGCGCCTGGTGGGAACAGATAGCCAACCGATTGAAGTCAAGAGCAATGTGGGCAAATCAATTCGCGAAACCCTCAGCGCATTCGCGAATGCCAACGGCGGCACCATCATCGTGGGGCTTGACGAGTCAAACGGCTTCTTGCCCGTGGATGGCTTCGATGCCGCAAAAGGTCAGGATGCGCTAGAAACTCGATGCGCCCAGACCACGCCCCCGGTGCGCCCACGTATCGACACGGTTTCCTTTGAAGACTCCTTAGTTGTTGTAGCGGAAGTCACTGAGATGACCTCCGAAGACAAGCCTTGCTACGTAACTGACCAGGGGAAATATGGCGGTAGCTATATCCGGGTTGGCGATGGTGACATCCGGCTTGCGCAATACGAGGTTGACCGGCTCGTTGAGGAGCGCTCCCAACCCAAATGGGACGAGCAGTCGGTGGCAGAAGCACGACTTGAAGACCTGCATTCAGACACTCTGGATGCTTACCTGGCTGTGCAGCGCAAACGTCGTCCTAAAACTTTCAATGACGGCGCCGAAACAGCAATGAAGCGTCTGCGCATCCTTAAGGATGGACACCCAACTCTGGCGTCGTTGCTTGTCATGGGAGAGTATCCGCAGGAGTTTTTCCCGCGCCTCGCGGTGACATTTGCCAACTTCCCGGGTACGACGAAGGGATCGGTTACTGAGGGAATTCGACTTCTCGACAGCAAAACCCTCACCGGCACCATCCCGGAGCTCGTTGATGAAGGAATCGAAGTCGTCAAAAACAACATGCGCACTGCCACCCTCATCGGCGAAAAGTACCGCTCGGATTTGCCGGACTATCCGCCTGTGGCAGTGCGCGAAGCGCTCGTGAATGCCCTCATGCACCGCGATTATTCACCGCACGCGCAGGGTAGCCAGGTGCAAATCAACATGTTCGTTGATCGCCTCGAAATCACCAGCCCGGGTGGGCTGTATGGCGGTGTCACTGTAAGAAACCTCGGCAAGCCCGGAGTGAGTTCAACCAGAAACCAGCGCCTGTCTTCGTTTCTCGAAGATGTGAAGTTTCACGCCGATGGGGGCGCAGAGGGTGTTGTGGCTGAGAACAGGGGCACGGGCATCGCAGTCATTCAACGTTCGCTCGCGGATGCGCTCATGCCGCCACCCGAGTACATCAACCGGCTAGACAGCTTCACCATAATTTTTCACCGGCGAAGAGTGGCAGAAAAAGAACGCTATGCAAGTGCCTTTGACCAGGTGCTCACCGCGTTGAAAGCGCAGGCGTCTGCCTCGACAACTGAGCTCGTCAAGAGCACAAAGCTGAGCCGCACAGCTGTGCAAAAAGCGGTGAATGAACTTATAGCCGAGGGTGTCGCCGAGCGCACTGAGCCGCTGCGAAGCCCTCGGCAGCGCTATCGCATCAAACCCTAGCCACTCAGCAGAACAATCCCAGCGCTGATGAGCTTCCCACGAGCTTCCCACTCAACTTCCCACAGTGTTATGTTGAGTGGGAAGTTAAGTGGGAAGTTAAAAAACCACTGCCCGATAAAGTGTTGTGGAAGCCGCCGACTTCGTCACACAGATCGGGCAAGTAGCCAAACAATTCGACGACCTGATCGCGCGCAACGATCGTCTACGACTAAGACGGCGCGAGGCTACCTCAATGTCGCCCACGCCAGCACCAGTCACTTTTTGCCTAGGGAGTCGAGATGCTTCCGAAGATCCAAGACGATTAAAACCGGCTCGCGGCATACTGCTACTACCAGCAAGCGACCGCCGGACTGGAAATCGACCGGTTCATCCTCAGTCCTTACTTAAACGTTTCCAGCGGCAGGCGCGCTACCGCCACAGCTGCATTGCCTTCCTCGAGGGCATTTGTGTCACCGTAGATTTTGAAGTGCTGCAACCACCAGGGCACAGGCTTCAGCGTCAGAATCCGCTCGGTGGTGATTGAGCTTGAACTCTGGCACCAGAGCGCTTGTTACGGTGGGCAATTTGTAGTTTTCCAGGCCTGGGACAATTCGCTGCGCTGTCCGATACGAGCAGAAGAAGATTTCGGGGAACGTCTGGGTGCCGAAGTAGGAATCCAGGTCACTCCATACCCCAGCATCGAATGGAGCGTTATGCGCGTATACGGGAAGACCGCCGTGGAATGCGGCAACCCAAGCAGCGATTTCCGGCCAAAGCGGAGCATTTGCAACGTCACGCGCTGAGATTCCATGCTTGGAGGTGAATTCAAATTTGTCGAAGCCCGGTGGCGGCTTGATGTACGTGCAAGCTCTGTCGACAACTTGCCCGCTATCAATCCGCACGAGCGCGATCTGACAGGCTGAAACCCCTCCTCGCCTATTCGCGGTCTCAAAATCGACGGCCACGAAGGAGGGGCTGGAGAGAATTTCGTCCGGTGCCGCCCATGGTGTAACCCTGCGGGATCGAGCGTAGGCAGTCTCACCCGCAGCGGCCGACTTGCCAGTCGAAGATGCCAGAGAAGCTCCTTGCCGCTCAGCCTTCATGGCTTTCTCAAGCTCAACAAAGTGTTTCCACAGCGTGTGATAGTTGCCCGGGTCTTCTCCACGCTGCTTCGCGAGAAGCTCGTGTGCCTTCGCCAGGCGCTTCTGCAAGTTCAAACGGTAGTCGTCGCGGGGAGGAGTCAGCTCCAACCCCAGCCAGCGCTCAATCGTCTCGACCTCGCCAGAGTAGTCCTTCTGCTTGTGTTGAATGATCACAAGCTGTACGACGTAAAACTCCATGACGTTCGCCGGGTTCTGGAGTGCAGCAGCAATCATCGCTTCCATACACCCACGAGCGATCTCTCGCGCTCGCGGCAGGTCGTCAGATTTCTTAAGCGCTGTGACATCAGTCACCCAGTCGCAGATGTCGCGACCGTTGTACTGTGGCATGAACCTGCCATCTGGGTTCACGTTCGATGCGTAGTTTGAGGTGAGGAAATCGGACCTCGACGAAAAGGATGCTCCGACGGGCCGCTGCCCGCATCGCTTGGGAGCGCCCTGCTTCGATAAAAGCACATCACGAAGCCAATTAAGCAGACCCATGCGTACGGTACCTCCCAGATGATAGTTGCCAAACTGAACCAATTACGCTGCCAAACCCAGATTGGAGTGTGTTTATATCCAGCGTGGCATGAAAGTTTCGAAAAACATCAGCGACGCGATCTTGACGTGGAAGCGGCGTAGCGCCTTGGCCTGGTTACCCGCGCTCTGCGCGGTGTTGCCCACAATCGACTCAAGCTCGGCGGTGAGCTCGTGAAGAAAAAGCGGATCGATAACCTTGTGAATGTTCTCGGGCGAGGTGTAGTGCATCCCACCCGAGCGGCGAGTTTCAGGGTTCAGCGTCGACTCAAACACACCACCAAACACCGTCGGTGAAACCTCCGACCAGTCGGTGTCGTCAAGTAAGCGGCAGCCACCGCCGCCATGCGTGAGGCATGGCCAGGGCGGTGGCTGCCGCTTATGTTCAGCCCGTGCAGACGCTCAGCTGCACGTCGCGCATCCGCTTAAACCGTGGTGTAACCACCGTCGACCAGGTGGTAGCTACCCGTGATGAACGACGCGTAGTCCGACAGCAAAAACACCACGAGTGTCGCAACCTCATCGGGTTGGCCGAGACGACCCAGCGGGTGCTTGGCCTTCAGCACATCAAAAGCCTCGGGCGGCAGGTTCTGCAGCAGCGGGGTCTCGATATAGGCGGGGCCCACCGCGTTGATGCGCAGACCCTCGGGGCCATACTCGGCTGCGGCATTTTTCGTAATCCCAACAACGCCGTGCTTAGCGGCGGTGTACGCACCATTGCCGAGGGCTGCCACCGTGCCGTGGATCGAAGCCATGTTGACGATCGCCGACTTGTCGGCGCCCGCCTTCAGCATCTCTGGAATCTGGTAGCGCATGCCGTACAGCACACCGTTGAGGTTGATGCCGATGACCTTGTCCCACGCCTCGAGGTCGGTCTCACCGGCGGGTGCCTGCGGACCACCGATACCCGCGTTGTTCACGGCATAGTTGAGCTGCCCGAAGGTCTCAACCGCCGCCTGCACCATGCGCTCGTTGTCTTCCTTCGACGAGGTGTCGCCCGCAACAGCAATTGCGGTACCGCCGGCCGCCTCAATTTCACCGGCAACGCGCTCGGCACCCTCCTTGTTGATATCCGACACCACCACCTTCACGCCGTACTCGGCGAGCAGCTTGCACGTTGCCTCGCCGATACCCGAGCCACCGCCGGTGACGAGTGCGACGCGGTCTTTGAGCTCTTGTCCAAACATCTTCGTTCCCCCTTGAGTTGTATGGCCTGTCGCCCCGAACCCTAGTTTTGGCACCCGAAAAGTGGCTGGGATTTATGCCCGCGAGCGCGGGCTGCATCCGAGAAATATGACGCCGAACTACATGCGAACGGATGCATCTGCGCGCTCGGTACCGAAAGGTGCCACAATGGACGAAAATCCATGCGCCATCATAAGTTGTAGGCGCAACATGATTATTCATGCTCCGCGTTTCGCGGCCAAGACGGCGTCACAAACAGCGGTGTACCACCCACTTGGAGGCAGTTGCCATGAACATTCGAAAAATCACCGCAGCCCTGGTTGCCGGCGCCGCAGCGCTGGCTCTCGCCGGCTGCACGAGCGCGGGTGGCGATGAAGCCAAAATCACCCTGCGCCTGTGGGACGAAAAAGTCGCCGACGTCTACGAAGAGTCGATCGCCGCATTCGAAGATGCCAACCCCGGCATCGACGTCGAACTCAACGTCGTGCCGTGGAGCGACTACTTCACCACCCTCCGCAGCGAAGTCGGCTCGGGCGGCGGCGACGACCTGTTCTGGCTCAACGGCGCCTACTTCGAAGACTATGCCGCGGTCGGATCGCTCGTGAACATCGACGACGCCCTCGGCAAAGACGCCCGCGAAGGCTGGGCCGAATCGGCCGTGCAGCAGTACCTCTACGAGGATGCGCTCTACGGCGTGCCGCAGCTCACCGACGGCGGCACCGGCCTCTACCTCAACAGCGAACTGCTCGCCGAAGCAGGCGTCACCGCCGAAGAACTCTCGGATGCGGCCTGGAGCCCCGTCCCCGAAAAAGACACCCTGCTGCCGCTGCTGCAAAAACTCACCATCGACGAAAACGGCAACAACGCCGCCTCGCCCGACTTCGACCCGAAGCGAGTCAAAACCTACGGCTACAGCGCCGCACTCGAGCTGCAAAACATCCAGCTCAACTACATCGCCTCAAACGGCGGCACCTACCAGAACGAAGATGGCAGCAAGCTCACCTTCACCGACCCTAAAACCGTCGAGGCCTACCAGTACATCGTTGACCTCATCAACAAGTACCACGTAGCCCCGCCCGCCGAATCGACCAACGACGACGGCGACTACACCCGCGAACTGTTCCTGCAGGGCAAGCTCGCCGTATTCCAGTCGGGCACCTACAACCTCGCGCAGGTCAACGACAACGCCGACTTCGAGTGGCAGACCGCCGAAATCCCCGCTGGCCCCGCTGGTAAGGGAACCACCGCACCCGCGGTGATCGTGGCCGGAAACACCAACACCAAATACCCCGAAGCGCAGCAAAAACTGCTCGAATGGCTCGGCTCGGCCGAAGGTGCCAAATACATCGCCGATTCGGGCGCCGCGATCCCCGCAGTGACCGACGCTCGCGCCGACTACGACGCCTACTGGCAAGAACAGGGCATCGACACCAGCCCCTTCTTCACCGTGCTCGAAGGCCGCGAACCCTTCCCGCCGGTAATCGGTAAAAACTACGGCGCCCAGGCTGAAGCCTTCACCCCGCCGCTCAAGGAAGTTTTCCTTGGCAAGACTCCCGTGAAAGAAGGGCTACAAAAAGCACAGGATGCGGCCGACAAGGTCGCGTAGACCGCATCCCGTTTCGCAATAACAACCAATAAATAGGTGGCGTGTCGGGCGTAGCAACTGTTACGCTCGACAGGTTGCCCCGTCACATCCGTGCCGTGGCAGCGATGCAACAACCCTCCTGCTGCAGACCGTCTGCAGCCGTTCAAGACCAAAGGAGGTGGGTTACTCGTGCATCAGTATGAGCTCATGGTGATCCTCGATCCCGACATCGACGAGCGCACCGTCGCACCGAGCCTCGACAAGTTCCTCAATGTGATCCGCACTAGCGGTGGGTCGATTGAGAACACCGACATCTGGGGCCGCCGCAAGCTGGCCTACGAAATCAACAAGAAGAGCGAGGGCATCTACGCCGTCGTCAACTTCACCTCGACCCCCGACGCAGCTCTCGAGCTCGACCGTCAGCTCAAGCTCTCGGAAGCCGTCATGCGCACCAAGGTGCTGCGTGCCGAAGAGGCTGTCGCTCGGCTCAAGGCCGCCAAGGCTGAAGCCGACGCAGCTGCCACCGAGGCGTAGCCGCTACCGTCAGCTGTAGCAGCATCCAGACGACATCAGGGAGTCAACATGGCAGGCGACACGATCATCACCGTGGTGGGAAACCTCACCGCCGACCCCGAACTGCGCTACACACCCAATGGCGTGGCAGTGGCCAACTTCACCATTGCCTCAACACCGCGGGTGTACGACCGCCAGTCGGGTGAATGGAAAGACGGCGAAGCACTGTTCCTCCGCGCATCCGTATGGCGCGAGTTCGCTGAACACGTCGCTTCGTCGATGACTCGCGGTATGCGAGTGATCGCACAGGGTCGACTCAAGCAGCGTTCGTACGAAACCCGCGAGGGTGAAAAGCGCACGACCTTCGAGCTTGATATCGACGAGATCGGCCCCTCGCTGCGTTACGCCACCGCACAGGTCACCAAATCGACCAGCGGCGGCGGCAACTACGGCGGCGGACAGCAGCGTCAGATGCAGTCGCCCCCTCAGCAGCAGGCTCCGCAGGCGGAAGAACCGTGGGGCAACTCACGGCCGCAGCAGGGTGGCCAGTCGCAGGGCGGCTGGGCCGCGCCAATGTCGGATGGATTCACCGACGAGCCACCGTTCTAGGTCGAGCTCGTTCACCTATGCAGCGCATCACGCGCATCCACGAACGGATGCGGTGAGCGTGAGAGAAACTCAGTAAAGGAATTCGCAACCATGGCTGGAAAGTCAAGCGGCGACCGCCGCAAGGGTCGCGGCGCCAAGGCTAAGCCCGTCGCACCCGCAAAGCACATCAAGGTTGGCGTCATTGACTACAAGGACGTCGCAACCCTCCGTAAGTTCATCTCGGAACGTGGCAAGATCCGCGCACGCCGCATCACCGGCGTCTCGGTTCAGGAGCAGCGTCTCATTGCTCGCGCAGTGAAGAACGCTCGCGAAATGGCACTGCTTCCCTACGCCGGCTCGGGCCGCTAAGCGAAAGGGGATACAAAAATGGCAAAGGTTATCCTCACTCACGAAGTGAACGGTCTCGGCGAGGCCGGCGACGTTGTCGAGGTCAAGAACGGCTACGCCCGCAACTACCTGGTTCCGCAGGGCTACGCCGTGCACTGGACCAGCGGCGGCGAGCTGCAGGTTGCCGCGCTGCGCAAGGCACGCGAGGCCCGCGAGCTCAAGACCGTTGAAGAGGCCAAGGCACTCAAGGCTTCGCTCGAAGCCGCGATCGTCAAGGTCTACGTCAAGGCTGGCGCCGACGGCCGTCTGTTCGGCTCGGTTCGTCCCGCCGACGTCGCTGACGCCGTTGCCGAGCAGGGCATCGGTACCATCGACAAGCGCAAGGTGATCTTCCCGGCTCCGGTGAAGACCCTCGGCGACCACTTCATCATCGTGAAGCTCGGTAACGACATCGAGGCCAAGACGAAACTGCAGGTGATCCAGGCTCGCTAGCCTGATCGCCGCGCGCATCAAAAACGGTGCGGGCCGCATCCTGATATGGGGGATGCGACCCGCACCGTTTGTGTTGCAGATCTGTGGATAACTGTCAATACGGCTGTGGGAAAAATCCCCAAAAAATTTTTTGCGCGGTCGCAAAGGCCAACCTTCAAGCTCAACTTCAGGTAGTTTAGGTTGGCTCATAAGTTAAAATAATCCCAGGTCAAGCGGGATATTTTGATGAGTATTCAGGATGCATCCACAGGCCCGCGAAGGTTATCCACATTGATGCCGCAAGTTGTTGGCATTTCCTCCACAAGTTATCCACAGGCTGACTCGTGGAATCGCGGAAATCATCGTAAGGTTCGCTCAGTGCACAAGAACGGTTCAACCCCAAAATGACGCTCACAGACTTCAACACCCACACCGGCGACAATGGCTCGCGCGACGACCACGACAGTGTCCGCACTCCGCCGCACGACCTGCTCGCCGAACAATCGGCACTGGGCGGAATGCTGCTGTCAAAGGATGCGGTCGCCGATGTGGTCGAAAGCGTCCGCGGCGTCGACTTCTATGTGCCCAAGCACGAAATCATCTTCGACGCCGTCCAAACCCTCTACGCGGCCGGCGAACCCACCGACGTCATCGCCGTAACCGACCAGCTCACCAAAACCGGCGACCTGCAGCGCGCCGGCGGCGCCGAATACCTACACACCCTCGCCGGCATCGTGCCCACCGCCGCCAACGCCGGCTACTACGCCAGCATCGTCGCCGAACGCGCCGTGCTGCGACGCCTCGTCGAAGCCGGCACCCGCATCGTGCAAATGGGCTACGGCGCCGAAGGCGAAGTGGTTGAACTCGTCAACCAGGCCCAGGCCGAAATCTACGGCGTCACCGGCGGCGTCGAAACCGAAGACTATGTGCCGCTGAGCATCGCCCTCGGCGACGCCCAACACGAAATCGAAGCCGCCCAAAACCGCGGCGGCGAACTCACCGGCGTGCCCACCGGATTCCGCGACCTCGACGCGCTCACCAACGGGTTGCACGCCGGCCAGCTGATCATCATCGCCGCCCGGCCCGGTCTGGGTAAATCGACCTTCGCGCTCGACCTCGCCCGCTCAGCCGCAGTGCACAACCAGCTGCCAACGATCTTCTTCTCGCTCGAAATGAGCCGCGCCGAAATCGCCATGCGTCTGCTGTCGGCCGAAGCCAGCGTGAAACTGCAATCGCTGCGCACCGGCAAAGTCACCGACGAAGACTGGCAAAACATCGCCCGCACTCAGGGACAAATCGTGGATGCACCGCTGTACATCGACGACTCACCCAATATGACGCTCGTCGAAATCCGCGCCAAATGCCGCCGACTCAAGCAAAAGGTCGGCCTCAAACTCGTGGTGATCGACTACCTGCAGCTGATGACCTCGGGTAAGCGCGTTGAATCGCGACAGCAAGAGGTTTCCGAGTTTTCGCGCGCCCTCAAACTGCTCGCCAAAGAACTCGAAGTGCCGGTTATCGCGCTGTCGCAGCTCAACCGAAACTCCGAACAGCGCGCCGACAAAAAACCCGCCGTCAGCGACCTGCGCGAGTCGGGTTCGCTTGAGCAGGATGCCGACATGGTCGTCCTACTGCACCGCGAAGGCGCCTACGACAAAGATCACCCGCGCGCCTACGAGGCCGACATCATCGTCGCCAAACACCGTAACGGCCCCACCGATACGGTCACCGTGCTCTTCCAGGGCCACCTCTCACGATTCGTCGACTACGCACCCGGCCAGCAGCCACCCGCCAGCGGTGGATTCGCACCACCGCCCGCGTAGAATTCGCAGGGTGAGCATCCGGCATGACCACAACCACCCGGATGCAGTGACGCGCGGAAGGGTAAACATGAGTGCAGCGACGAGCGAAACCGTAACCCAGCGGCATCCTCGCGCGTTCTACATCCTCGCCGCTTTCGTACTCGCAGTCATCGGACTGGTGGCGCTGCAGCAGGTGGCGTCATTTGTCACCCCGGTGTTTTTGGGCCTCAACCTCGTGCTCGCCGTAGCCCCACTGATGCACTGGCTGATTCGCCGCGGATTGCCGCGCATCCTGGCCGGCATCATCGGTGCGCTAACGGTGTATGTGCTGCTGATCGCGTTCGTGGCACTGATGATCTGGTCGGTGGCGGTGCTTATCCAAGAGCTGCCGAAATACTCCGCCCAATTCGGTGCCCTCTACAGCTCGCTCATCGAGTGGCTGGGCACCTTCGGCATCACCCAGGATGAAATTTTGCGGCAGGCCCAGCAGGCGTTCTCACCGAGCGCGATTGTGGGGATGCTGCAGGGGCTGGCATCGAATATTGGCGGGGTCGCGGCGCTACTCACCACGCTGCTGGTGGTCATCTTTTTCATCTTCTTCGACGCCATCAGCTTTGAACCACGGATGCGTGCCATTCGTCGGGTGCGCCCCAACGCCGGTAGTGCCCTCGACACCTTCTCGCGCGGAGTGAGCCGGTACTGGGTGGTGACAACGCTCTTCGGTGTGATCGTGGCGGTGCTGGATGTGATCGCACTCGAATTCATGCAGGTGCCACTGGCGCTCGTGTGGGGCGTGTTCTCGTTTTTGACCAACTACATCCCCAATATCGGGTTCGTAATCGGTCTGGTTCCGCCGGCGCTGATGGCGCTGCTCGCGAACGGCCCGATGAGTGCGCTGCTGGTGATCGTGGTCTGGTCGCTCATCAACTTCGTGCTGCAATCGCTCATTCAACCGAAGGTTGCCGGGGATGCGGTGGGTGTGACCCCGACGGTGTCGTTCATTTCGCTGCTCGTGTGGGCGTTTGCGCTGGGGCCGGTGGGCGCGCTGCTGGCGCTGCCGGCGACGCTATTTGTGAAGGCCGTGCTCATCGACGCCGACCCCGATAAGCAGTGGATCGGGCTGCTGCTCGACTCAAAACCAAAGCTCGATGACGATGACGACAGCGCCGATAACGGCGCCGATTCGGCGGATGCGGTCGCCGCGGCCGGCCCGGCAACCGATGCGAGTAAATCGCATCCCGAAACCCCCGAACGAGACGAAACCGCGTGATCGGCGACCTGTTCGCGCGCATCCCGCGACCCAAAGAAAATCCGCACAACGTGCCGGTCATCACCGTGATCGGCACGGTGGTGTTCTTATTGACCGTGGCGCTGGCGTTCTGGCTCGGATTTCAACGACTCGAACCCGATCTGCGGATCGAACAGCGCATCGCGCTCAGTTCGAGCCCGCGGGTGCGGTTTGATCCCAGCTCTGACACCTGGCAGCACGTCGTGGCGGCAGATCCCGAAACCGGGCAGGGGCCGCAATACGCGAGCCTCGCCGCCAATGGCGAGGATGTGTGCGCCTTCACCTGGCAGGTAGGTGCGGTAGCCGGCAGCAGTATCGACCTCGACCGATTCGATAGCGATGCGGATGCGACCGCCGAGGTGATGCGGGTGGGCGGCCTGAAATCGCAGGCCGAAGGCAGCACGCAGGTGGTTATCGACGCCGATCACACCACCGCCGAGCTGCTCTATTTCCCGCAGGGATATCAGGACGGGGTGTACACGGCCACTGCCGCACGGGTGTTTGCTGGTTCGGGCGACTATGTGCTGCTCACCCTGCTGTGTGCCGATGAAGAGGATGCCTCGCTCGAGGGGATGAGCGAGCTGCTCACCGATGTGCTCGTGCGCATCTACCCGACTCCCTAGCTGGGCGGCCGAGAAATACGGCAAGCGAGGGATATTTCCAAAAAATTGCCGCGATACACCCGCTAGTCACGCAGATGACACATTTGTCGGGTAACGTCACACCAGTTAAGGCGACACTTGACGCAGTCAGCAATGACGGCACCGTTCACGACGACGCCGTTCATGTCAGCGAAAAGCGGCTCGACGCAGAGGAGAAGGAATGTCGAACCAGTTCCCGCCCACCGGCGACGGACAGCAGAACCAGAACCAGCCCTACGGCGGCGACCAGTCGAACAGCGGATACGGCGCTTCGACTCCGGGCTACCAGGGCTACCAGTCGCAGTCGAACTACAACCAGCAGGGTTATGGCTCGTACGGACAGCAGGGCCAGGATGCGCAGCCCGGTTATGGTTCGTACGGTGACCAGGGTGGCCAGCAGGGCCAGAGCGGCTACGGCTCGTACGGCCAGCAGGGTGGCCAGGATGCGCAGCCCGGTTATGGCTCGTACGGTGACCAGGGTGGTCAGCAGGGCCAGCAGAGCAGCCAGAGCTACGGTGGCTACGGTGACCAGAGCGGCCAGCAGGCCCAGCAGGGCTACGGCGGGTCGTACGGCCAGCAGAACAACCAGGGTCAGCAGGGCCAGAGCGGCTATGGCTCGTATGGCCAGCAGGGCCAGCAGAGCCAGCAGGGTTATGGCTCGTACGGTCAGCAGGGTCAGGATGCGCAGGCCGGCTACGGTGCCTACGCGCAGCAGCAAAACTACGGCGGCTACGGCCAGCAGGGCGGCTACGGGCAGCAGCCCCAGCAGGGCGGCAAGAAGAAGACCAACCCGGTGGTGTGGATCGTCGTCGCAGTTGTTGCGGTTGCCCTCATCGTCGGCGGTGTGTTCGGTGCCATGGCCCTGTTCGGCGGCGGTGGCGGCAAGTACGGTGTCGATTCCAAGACCGGTATTGCCGATGTGACAATCAAGTACAACGGCGACTATGACGACGGTGGCTACAGCACTGACTCGAGCTTCAGCGCCTCGAATAGCGACATGTCGTGCTACGTAGGGGGCAAGTTCTCGACCATTGACGTGAGCGCACTCGACGACAAGTCGATGGACGAGGCGATCCAGGATCAGCTCAAAGGCGAGGGTATGCCCGATGGCATGGAAATCTCGACCGAGGGCACCATCACCCTGAAAGACACCGAGGGTATCGATGTCGAATTCCAGCTCGCTAACATCAAGGGCGACTCTGCCCAGTTCAAGGGCGAGATGTGGGTTGCCATGCACGTGTTCCAAGACTCGGAAGACGGGCTGATGTTCATGGCTGGTTGCGCTGACATGAGCGCCTACGGCGGTGGCAGCAGCTCGTCAGACGCCTCGTTCTCGAAGGGTGAGTTCGAAGACTTCATCAAGAACGACGTTGAGTTCACCCTCACCGAGGAGTAGATCTTCGCTCGACAAAAACGTCGAGGGCCCACGGTTTCAAGCCGTGGGCCCTTTCGTTCTTGCGAATGACATTTGCCGCCGACTGGGGAGATTTCACCCTCGCGGTAAGGCGGGGCCGGTAGGGTCGCCGCAGCGTTTGATGTGAATCAGCAACGTGAAGGAGATCCCGTGTCGAACCAGTTCCCACCCGCCGGTGACGGTCAGCCGCCCCAGCAAAACCCCTATGGTGGTGCGCCGCAGCAGTCAGCACAGGGTGGCTATGGCCAGCAGCCTGCCCAGGCCGGCTATGGCCAGCCGGGCGGTTATGGCCAGCAGCCACCCCAGGCCGGTTACGGCCAGCAGCCACCCCAGGCCAGCTACGGCCAACAACCAACACCGAGCGGTAAGAAGAAGACCAGCCCGTGGGTGTGGGTTGGTGTGGCGGTTGCCGCCGTTGCCCTGATTGTGGGCGGTATTTTCGGCGGTATGGCGCTGTTCGGTGGCGGCGCAGGCAAATACAGCCTCGACGCCGACACCGGTATCGCCGATATGTCGATCGAATACACCGGTGACTACACCCTCTCGGGATACGAAACCCCCGGATCGTTCACCGCGATGAACGACGACAACACCTGCTTCGCGTTCGGAAACCTGCAGTCATTTGATGCGAGCGACTTCGAGGGCAAATCGCGCGAAGAAGCATTTGAAGACCTGGTGAACAGCGGATCGATGCCCGAGGGGATGGAGAAAAAGATCGAGGGCACCATCACGCTCGAAGACACCAACGGCATCCCGGTTGAATTCCAGCTGGCCACCGCCAAGGGCGAAAGCGACGAGGTATCGGGCGAGTTCTGGCTGGCGATGCGGGTATTCCCCGAGTCGGAAGACTCGGTGGTGTTCATCGCCGGTTGCGGAGATATGAGCGGCACCGGTGCCAGCTCGGGTGACTGGCCGTCGTATTCGAAGAGCGACTTTGAAAACCACCTCAAAAACGACGTCGAGTTCACCCTCGTCGAAGAGTAGCTTTTCACCCGACAAAAGCATCAAGGGCCCACGGTTATAAGCCGTGGGCCCTTGCGTTTGAGGTTAGTGATCGGATGCGCGATCGCCGGTGAGTGACGAATCGAGATCGGTGGGGCGGGGGAGCGGCCGACCAAAAAAGCGCATCGGAATCGAATAGGTGTCGAGCAGGTGCGCGCGCTGCCAGTGGCGCGAAATCGCCAGCTCATAAAACTCCACGAGCTTTTCGGTGGCGCTACGCCACGAGTGCTGCTGCGCCTCAGCGCGACTGGCCACACCCATCTCGTGACGCAGCTTGTCGTCAAACAACAACCGCTCGAGCTTCTCGGTGAAATCGTCAGTGTCACCCGGCTCAAACAGCAGCCCCGAATGGTTGTCGGTCACCGCAAACGGAATACCACCCGCGCGGGCGCCCACCACCGGCACACCCGAAGCCATCGACTCGAGCGCCACAAAACCGAGCGTTTCAGTGGTCGACGGGAACGCAAACACATCCGCCGAAGCGAACGCCGAAGCCAGATCTTCACCCGACATATAGCCGGTAAACACCGTGTTGGTGCCGGCGAACTCGGCCTGCAGCTCGTCACGATCGGGGCCCGAACCCACCATCGCCAGCCGCACCCCGCGCGATTGCAACCGCTTGATCGGCTCCAAGAGTTCGCGCAGATCCTTTTCTTTTGACATCCGGCCCACATAAATCATGAGCTTGTCGTCGGGATGTCCGTCGGTGAGCCGCTCGCGCATCCCCGCCGAAGCCGCCTCGGGGCGATAGTTCACCGTGTCAATTGCCTTCGGCCACAGATCAACCCGCTCAAAACCGATTTCTTCAGCGCGAGCCACCATCTGCGGCGACGTACACAGGTTCACCTCGGCCAAATTATGAATCCACTTGAGATAGGCCGTGCCGGCCTTACGAATCCGGCCCAGCCCCAGTGCATCCGCATACTGCGGCGTATCGGTGTGAAACGAAGCGAGCATCGGCAGATCGCGCCGCGTCGACGAGAGCGCCCCGTATGCGGCCAACACCACCGGGTTCACCAGGTGCACCACATGCGGAGCGAACTCTTCAACCTCGCGCGCAATATTCGGCGTGGGCAACCCGAGCTTCAACTCGGGATACCAGGGCCGCATCGGCACCGAGTTCACCGGCACCACCCGCGCACCGGCATAGTTCGACGGCGGGTGGCCCGGTGCGAACACCAGCACCTCGTGGCCGAGGGCCGTGAGCTGCTCGATCGTGCGCAGCACGCGGGTCACCACACCGTCGATCTTCGGCAGAAAGACCTCGGTGAACAGCGCGATCCGCATGGGCGACTACTTGTTTTCTGCCGCCTGCGCCACCGACTCGGGCACACCGGCGTGCTGGTTTTTGGTCCACAGCGAGCGAGCCGGGATTTTCGACAGATCGGCGCGGTCGGCGTACTTGCGAGCAATATCGGTGACCTCGAGCAGCAGGCCCTCGGCAAGCTTCGTGGGGTTGAGGCCCAGGTCGATGAACGTTTCGTTTACCACGTGCAGCTCGTTCTCGGCCGCCTCATTACGCGGGTTCGGCACGTTCTCAACCTTCGCATCCGCGATCTTGGCGATCAGTGCCGCCAGGTCGCGCACCCGGTGAGTTTCGGTCATCTGGTTAAAAATCATCACCCGATCGCCAGCTGCCGGCGGGTTTTCGAGCGCGATCTGGATGCAGCGCACCGTGTCTTGAATGTGGATGAACGCGCGCGTCTGGCCACCGGTGCCGTGCACGGTGAGCGGATAGCCAACGGCCGCCTGCATCAAGAACCGGTTGAGCACGGTGCCATAGTCGCCGTCGTAGTCAAAACGGTTGATGAGCCGTTCATCCATCGCGGTTTCTTTGGTGTTGGTGCCCCACACGATGCCCTGGTGCAGGTCCGTGATGCGCAGCCGGTCGTTTTTCGCGTAGTAGGCGAACAGGTTTTGGTCGAGCACCTTGGTGAGGTGATACACCGAACCCGGGTTGGTGGGGTAGAGGATCTCCTGGCTCACCAGGTGCTGTTCGGTCGGGTTGCCGTCCGCATCCTCATCACTCATGACCTGAATGGTGAGGTAGCCCTCGGGAATTTTCATCCCCGCGGTGCCGTAGCCGTACACGCCCATAGTGCCGAGGTGTACGAGGTGAATGTCACGACCCGACTCGACAATGGCGGTGAGCACATTGTTGGTCGCGTTGATGTTGTTATCGACCGTGTAGCGCTTGGTGGTCGAGTTTTTCATCGAGTAGGGGGCGGCGCGCTGCTCGGCAAAGTGCACCACCGCGTCAATCGACTGGTCAACAAAAAATGCGAGCAGCGCGTCGTAGTCTTGCGCCACATCGATATTGACAAACTCGAGCGACTTGCCGGTGAGCTCGCGCCAGGTGGCAACACGCTCTTCGATGCTGGCAATCGGGGTGAGCGAAGATGCGCCAAGTTCGTCATCGATGCGGCGACGCGACAGATTATCGACAATCACGACATCGTGGCCGAGGTTCGACAGGTGGAGCGAGGTGGGCCAGCCGCAGAAGCCGTCGCCACCGAGAATTGCGATCTTCAAGTGAATCTCCCGTAGTGCCGTATCAACAGGTGTGCCGTCACGGATGCGGCGCACATTTCATCCATGCTAAGCGGCCCGGGTAACGTAAAGTTTTCAGCCTGCAGTGCCAAGCTAAAGTCATGGCCGACAACCAATAACCACTGCAGGTACTTTCAGAAGCACGCGCCAAAGAACTGCTGAAAACGCGGCGTCTGGGTCGAGTGATTGAACGAGTTGGCGACATCATCGAAGTCTTCCCGGTCAACTACGACACCGACGGCGAACGCATCGTGTTCCGCACGGCGCCCGGAACAAAACTCGCCGGATTTATTGCAGCCCAAGAGGTGCTGTTCGAGGTCGACGAACTCATCGATGCACACGCCTGGAGCGTTGTGGCGCGCGGGCAAGCGTGGCTGATCGAAACGGATGTAGAACTCGCCGAGCTCGGCAGCATCAAGCCGCAACCGCTGCTGCCCACCGTGAAAGAACACATCGCCGTGCTCGAAATCGATTCGATCAGCGGCCGCGAGTTCACGATTGGCCCCGAGCCCGAGGCCGAGCCCGAAACAATCGCCTAGTTCGTCGCATCCAGCGGTGCTGCCGGTACCTTGTCATCTGTGACAACTCAGCAGACTGTGCCCGGCCCGATTGACGTGGTGCTGCGCGAAGCCGCGGCAACCGGTGGGATCGCCGGCACGGTTGTGGTGCTTGACGAACCCGACGCCCAGCTCGTGCGAGCCACCCTCGCCGCCGGTGCCGAACGGGTGATCGCCTGCTGCGATACCGGGTTCACCGTGCCGCTGCCCGAGGGCGCTATCGAGCGGGAGCTGACCGAGCTTGGCGGCGCTGACCTGGTTGGCGATGCGGATGCTGGCATGCCGGTCGCGCTCGCGGTGGGGTTGCTGCCAAAATCGCTCGCCGAACTTGCCGAACAGGCACAGGAGCTCGCCCGCCAGCTGCCCGCAGCGCGCGTGATCCTCGGCGCCCGCGAAAAACACCTCACCCGCTCGATGAACGAGGTGCTCGAGCGGCACTACGAGCGGGTGCGCGCATCCCTCGGCCATCGAAAATCGCGGGCACTGGTGGCGAGCGACGCTCTCACAAACCAGCCGCCGCGCATCCCCGCAACCGCGCACATTGGCGAACTCGACCTCACGGTGTGCGCGTTCGGGAGCGCTTTTGCCGGCGCCAAACTCGATATCGGCACCAGGCTGCTGCTCGAAACCCTCGAAGTCGCACCACCCGCCACCGAAACACTCGCAGCCGAACCGAGCACCGTTATCGACCTTGGCTGCGGCACCGGCATCCTCGCCAGCTGGGCGGCCCGCAATTGGCCCGCAGCCCGCATCATCGCCACCGATCGCTCATCGGCCGCGGTGCGCTCGGCCACCGCCACCGCCGCCGCAAACGGGGTGACCGTAACCGCCCACCGCGCCGACGCCGGCGCCGGACTACCGGATGCGTGCGCCGACCTGGTGCTGCTCAACCCGCCATTTCACGAGGGTCGCGAAGTCGACCGCACCATGGCCAACCACCTGTTCGCCGCCGCGGCCCGACTGCTCAAACCCGGCGGTGAGCTCTACACCGTGTTCAACTCGCATCTGCGGCACCGACCGCAGCTCGAGCGGCTTGTCGGGCCAACCGAACAGCTGGCGGCAAACGCAAAATTCATCGTCACGCGCAGCATTCGGCAGGGTCCCAGCACGCGGCAGACTGCCAGCGCCAGTTAGCCGGAGCTCGTAACGTTCACTCGCCGCTGAGCGAACCGGGCGGCGGCACCGCCGGCAGCCCAAAATCGGGATTGTCGCAGGCCACCGCCGTCGACAAATCCGCACCAAACACAAAACTCGTGCGCGTGAACGTGCCGCGCAACGCCGCCGGCAACCAATACTGTGCATCCGACCACATCTCGCCAAGCGGCAATTTCGCCACCGAATACCAACTCAGCGAAAGTTCATCCGAATCAACCGGCTCGCCAATCCAATCGCGACACAAATACACCCACGATTCCTGCGACCAGGCCGGCTTTGTGGGAAACAAATAGGTGAGCATCCCCACCGGTTGCAGCGACTCTTTTGCCACAAACAGGCCCGACTCCTCATCGATCTCACGCACCGCAGCGCTGCGCGGATGCTCACCGGGATGCAGCTTGCCACCCAACCCCACGAGCTTGCCCACTCCCAGCCCGCGTCGCTTTCGGCCGAGCAACACCTCGGGCACACCCTCCGACTCACGCAGCAAATACGTGACACACACCTGTGGCAGAACCATGTCAAAAAGCGTACGCCACCGCCCCTCCGGCACACGCTGCTGCCAGCAAGTGAGCGATAACCTGAAACCCCCCCGACCAAGGAGACATATGTCACAGGTGCTCGACCTACTGGCCGAATGGATGCCCAAGCAGCGCTGGTACGCGGCATCAACGACACCCGCAAAACTGCGGCTACTGGGGAGTTTTGAATTCACCACATCCGGTCTCGACCAGGTGCGGCTAATCACCGTGGCACTTGTTTATGACGCCGCCACCGACGCCACCTACCAGGTGCCGCTCGTAGTGCGCGATGTCGACGCCGAAGTAGAAGCGCTCGGCTTTATCGGGCCGGTGCGCGAACACGGCGGTCGAGCCGCGCTGGTCGACGGCTGCCACGACCCCGCCTTCGTGGGCGCGCTCATCAAAGCCATCGCCGACGAACAAGAACTCGCCGGCGAAAACGAATCGGTGCGCGCCTACGGGCAGCCAATGCCGGGAGCCACGGTCGGGCAATTTGTGAGCTCGCGAGTGCTGCAGGGCGAACAATCCAACACCTCAATCATCTGCGAATTCCGCGCGGGTGACGGTAGCGCCGCATCCCCGCTCATCATCAAAATTTTCCGACGCCTGCACCCCGGAGAAAATCCCGATGTGGTGCTGCAAACCGCGATCGCCGCATCCGGTTCGTATCGCGTGCCGCCGGCATTCGGTGCGCTCGCGGGAGTGTGGCCCGACCCGAGCGGGCAACAGGTTTCGGGACACCTCGCCTTTGCGGCCGAATATTTTTTTGGTGTTGAGGATGCGTGGCGCGTCGCGCTGCGTGCCGCCGAACGCGGCGACGATTTTTCGCAGCTGGCGCACTCACTGGGCGAAGCAACCGCCGAGGTGCACGATGTGCTGCAGCGGGTCATGCCAACCGTGCAGCCCGGCCGCGCCATCGTGCGGGATGCGATCAACCAGATGCGCGACCGCTACCGGATGGCAGCCGAAGCGGTACCCGAACTGCGCCAATATGCCGACCAGATTAACGCCGTATACGACGAAGCCGCCGGGGTCGAATGGCCGCAGCTGCAGCGCATCCACGGCGACTACCACCTCGGGCAGGTGCTCGCCGTGCCCGAGCGCGGCTGGGTGCTGCTCGACTTCGAGGGAGAACCACTGCGCCCGCTCGCCGACCGCTGCGCACCCGATGTGCCGCAGCGCGATGTGGCCGGGATGCTGCGCTCATTCGACTATGTTGCGGGTGCGCTCGCGGTGGGGTCGGGGCAGTCGCAATATGCGCGCGAGTGGGCGCAGGTGGCGCGAAAGGCGTTTTTGGAGGGATATCGCGCCGGATGCAGCGCTGCCGCAGATGCCGGTTCGCTCACCGGGGCACAGGCTCGCGGCCGCGAAGTTCTGCTGCGCGCCTATGAGCTCGACAAGGCCGTGTATGAGGCGCTGTATGAAAAGCAGCACCGCCTAGACTGGCTGCCGATTCCGGTGGGCGCTATCGCTGAGTTGCTGAAGTAGGCGGGGCGCTGGCTTGGCGCCGGCTGGCTGCCGTGCTGCTGGTTGCTGCGCCGCTGTGGTACCAGCCACGAACGCAAACAGCGCATGTGCTCGGACGTTGAGCACATGCGCTGCGTGCATCGGGTAATACCCGTAGGAGTTTAGACGCGCTCGCAGAGGGCGTTCGCAACCTCGGCCTCGTACTGGCCGATGAGTTCGTTGCGGCGCTCACGCAGGGCGGCACCCAGGGCAATGCGGTCGTGCAGCCAGAACGACAGGAAGTCGATCTGGGCGTGCCAGCTGGCTGCGTCAGCGGCGGCCTGGTCGATCTCCACACCCGTGCGGGTGAGAGTGAACTTGGTGCCCGAGTTGGTTTCTTCGAGGTCGACGCGGACCTGCGACTCGGAACCGCCATTGAAGCGCCAGGTGAATTCAAGGGTGCTCGGTTCTTCGGCACGAGTAACCATGCCGACGACCCGGTGGTCGCTGCCGTTGAGGTAGCTCAGCACAAATTCGGTGCCTTCGGTCAGTGGTTCGGCAACGTGGCCGAGCCAGTGACGGAGCTGTTCGGGCATAACGAGGGCGCGCCAGAGGACCTCGCGACTCAACCGCGATTCGGCGGAGAGTAATGTTGTAACGGTGTCGTTGTGGACACTTATCTTGCTGTGGACTTCAGGCATTTTCGCCTCCTAACTTTGTCTGTCGGAACGACCGATTGAGTTTCGGAATAACCGACTGGCCGAGTTCGCGGCCACCGAGACGGACTCCCGGTTAACTCTAGGTTAACAAAAGGTTAACAAAAAGTCTAGAGTTGCCCTGTTTCGTGCGCGCAAACGTGAGTGATTGCGTGTCGATTTGTGAGAAAATGGATGCGGTCACACGTGGATGCTTCACGCATCGCGTGTCAGTGGATTGCGTAACAAAACCCTGCTCAGCAGGGTTTTGTTGCTTTCTGGGCGAGTTTCGGTGTGACTGTTGCGGTGAACCTGAGTGTTGACTGTGATTACTGGCGGAAAGTTTCCACAGGCTGTGGATAGATCTAAACTTGAGTCAGATCGACTCAGGGTTTGGATGCAGGCGCTGGTCGACAGATCAATTTGTACGGACGGTCAGCGAAAGGAGACCAGCATGGCCAATATGCAGGGGGTGCAGGCTCCTGACGAACAGAGCAAGAGCGCACTCGAACAATTCGGTATCGACCTCACCGAGGTCGCTCGATCGGGCAAACTCGACCCGGTTATCGGCCGCGACGCCGAAATCCGTCGAGTGAGCCAGGTACTCACCCGGCGCACCAAAAACAACCCGGTGCTCATCGGTGAACCCGGCGTCGGTAAAACCGCCGTCGTTGAAGGCCTCGCCCAGCGAATCGTCGCCGGTGACGTGCCCGAATCACTCAAAAACAAACGACTCATCTCACTCGACCTCTCCGCCATCCTCGCCGGCGCAAAATACCGCGGCGAATTTGAAGAGCGGATGAAGGCCGTGCTGAAAGAAATCACCGACGCCGAAGGCGAAATCATCACCTTCATCGATGAGCTGCACACGCTCATGGGTGCCGGCGGCGGCGAATCGAGCGTCAGCGCATCCAATATGCTCAAACCGATGCTCGCCCGAGGTGAACTGCGGCTCATCGGCGCCACCACGCTCAACGAATACCGCGAGTTCATCGAAACCGACTCGGCGCTCGAACGCCGCTTCCAGCAGGTGTTCGTCGGCGAACCGAGCGTTGAAGACACCATCGCCATCCTGCGCGGACTCAAAGAACGCTACGAGGCGCACCACAAGGTCGCGATTAGCGATAGCGCCCTGGTGGCCGCCGCATCCATGTCAAACCGGTACATTCCATCCCGTCAACTGCCCGACAAAGCGATCGACCTGATCGACGAGGCCGCCTCGCGACTGCGCATGGAAATCGACTCGTCGCCGGTGGAGCTCGACACCGAGCGTCGCCAACTCGACCGCATGAAGCTCGAAGAACTCGCGCTCAAGAAGGAACACGACGACGCATCCAAAGAGCGCCTCGCCCAGCTGAGAGAAGACATGGCCGAGCTTAAGGCACACGTCGACGAACTGCAGGCGCGGTGGGATAGCGAACGAGCCGAGCTCAACGAGGTGGGTGAACTCAAAACCAAACTCGACGACGCCCGCCGCCGTGCCGAACTGGCACAGCGAGAAGGCAAACTCGAGCAGGCCAGCCGCATCCTCTACGGCGAAATTCCCCAGCTGCAAACGCGATTGCAGCAGGCCGAAGCCGCCGAAACAAGCGAGGGTCGGATGGTGAACGACCACGTCACCGACACCGATATCGCCGAGGTTGTTGCCGCCTGGACCGGCATTCCGGTGGGGAAGCTCATGCAGTCGGAGCGCGAAAAGCTGCTCAACCTCGAAAGCGAACTTCACCAGCGGGTCATTGGGCAGGATGCGGCCGTCACGGCGGTATCGGATGCGATTCGCCGGTCGCGTGCCGGGGTGAGCGACCCCTCGCGCCCCACCGGATCGTTCATGTTCCTCGGCCCCACTGGCGTGGGCAAAACCGAACTCGCAAAGGCGCTCGCCGAACTGCTCTTCGATGATGAGCGCGCGATTGTGCGCATCGACATGTCGGAGTACGGCGAGAAACACTCGGTGTCGCGCCTGGTTGGTGCGCCTCCGGGATACGTTGGCTACGAACAGGGTGGCCAGCTCACCGAGGCCGTGCGGCGACGCCCCTACTCGGTGGTGCTGTTCGACGAGGTCGAAAAAGCACACCCCGAAGTGTTCGACGTGCTGCTGCAGGTGCTCGACGATGGGCGGCTCACCGACGGGCAGGGGCGAACGGTTGATTTCCGCAGCACGTTGCTGATTCTCACCTCAAACCTCGGTTCGCAATTTTTGGTCGACCCGCTGCTGGCGGCCGACGAGAAGCACGAGGCGGTGATGTCGGCGGTGCGGCAGGCGTTCAAGCCCGAGTTCATCAACCGGCTGGATGAGCTGGTGGTGTTCGATGCGCTCACGCCCGAGCAGCTCGCGCAGATCGTGGCGCTCGGGGTGCAGAAGCTCGAGCAGCGGCTGGCCGAGCGGCGGCTGCAAATTCAGGTGGATGCCGATGCGCGCGAGTGGCTTGCCGAGCGCGGCTACGACCCGATCTACGGGGCGCGTCCGCTGCGTCGCCTGATGCAGCACGAAATCGACGACCGGCTCGCGCGGGCGCTGCTGGCCGGCAAGGTGCACGATGGCGACACCGTGCGCGTGTCGGTGGCCACCGACAGCGACGGCCTGACGCTCGTGACCGCGTAGCGCGCTGCGCGGCTTTGCTGCGCGTGGGCGCCGGGGCACCGCTCTACGCTCTGCGAGAATGCCGGGGCACCGCTTTTTTGCGGAGCGCCCCGGCGCTCGCCGCGCCGCCGCGCCCGCCGCCCCACCCTCCGCTCGGGTACACCGCAAATGCCGGGAGCCACCGCTATGGCGGTGTACCCCAGTGTTATCGGTGTACGCGAGCAGTGCGCGGGGCGACCGTCACGCGTCACGCGTCGTCGCGCCCGAGTCGCGCCCGCCGCGCAGCGCGACCGCGCGTCGCGCCGCCGCACCCCGTTTCTTGTGCCTTCTGTGTGGCTTGGCGTCATTTGTATGTGGCACAGCACACACAAATGACGTTAACCCACACAAATCCGTGGGTTCGGGGCGCGCAGGACCCAAGCGGGGTCCGAGCAGGGCCGAGTGGTGCGAGCGGCGGCGTGCGCGGGGGGGCGAGCGGGGTGCACGACGGCGCGCACCCCCACGCGTTCGTCCGTGTGGGGGTGCGCAACGTAGCCGCGGGCGCAGCACAGCCGGGCGTCAAGCGGCCCGCTTATTTGTGGCCGGGGCGTCCGATCAGCTGCTCGCCCTGCGCAATCCGCAGCGCATCATCGCTACCGGGCACCACGTTGCCGCGCAGCGAACGACCCGCAGTCTCGTTAAACGTGAGCACCGAGACCAAACCGATCAAGCCCGCAACGGCCAGATAGTAGCCCGGCACCAGGGTGTTCCCAGTGACTTCAATGAGTGCCTCATTCACCATTGCCGCAGTACCTCCGAAGATCGCCGTCGACAGGTTGTAGCCGATCGCGAATCCCGAATACCGCACCGAGGTGGGGAAAAGCGCCGGCAGCGTCGCCGAAATCGACGAGATCACGATCACCAGCAAGAGGCCGAGCACCGCAATACCACCCAGCTGAGTCCACACCGACCCGGTCTGCACCAGCATGATCGCCGGCACCGACAGTAGTGTGAACCCGGCACAGGCCGTGATGAGCAGCGGTTTTCGCCCGATCCGGTCAGACAGCGCACCCAGCGGCGCGATGATGGCCATCATGATCAGCTGGATGACCACCAGCGACATGTTCGACTGCACGGGATCATGACCCAGCGTCTCCGACAGATACGACGGCATATAGGTCAGCACCAGGTAGAAGGCCACGTTCACGAGGATCACGAAGCCGAACAGCTTGAGCAGCTGACCGGGGTGGTCACGGAAAAGCCGCACACCCGCGTTCGGCTGCGAGCCCTTGTTGGCGTCGGGAAGGTCCTTGGTGAAGGTCTCGGGCTCGTCAAGCGAGCGACGCATCCACAGCGCGATGATGCCGAGCAAAAGCGTCAGCGCGAACGGTACTCGCCAACCCCAGGCGTGCATCGCCTCGTCACCGAGCGCGAACGTGAGGCCCGTGCACAGCAACGCCGCGGCGCTAAACCCGGCGAGCGTTCCGAATTCGAGGAACGAGCCGTAAAAACCACGGCGGTTATCGGGTGCGTGCTCCGACATGAACACGGCGGCACCGGCATACTCACCGCCGGCTGAAAAGCCCTGAATCATGCGCAAAAGCATCAGCAATATTGGTGCCGCAAAACCGATGTCGTGGAACGTTGGCAGCACCGAGATCGCCGCGGTCGAACAGCTAATCAGGATGATGGTGAACACCAACACCCGCTGCCGACCCACACGGTCACCCAGCGGCCCGAGGATGAGACCACCGAGTGGCCGCACCAAGAACGACACCGCGAATCCGGCAAAGGCGAGGATGCGCGGCAGCGCCGATTCGTCATCGTTAAAGGTAAAAAAGCTCTCGCTGATATAGGCGATCAGGTATCCGTAGATTCCGTAGTCGAACCACTCGATTGCGTTACCGACCGCGGCACCAGCGACCGATTTACGCGCGCGTTTGCGCTGTACGGGTGTGAGGTCGATTTCTCGGGTAATCGGGGGCAGCTCGGCTGCTTCTGGTTGTGTGTTCACGGTATTCCTTTCGCTGAGGGAGTGCACCGGCGAACTAGTCCGCGGTGCTACCGGGCGCGCTCGACCTCGTTGTCGATGCGCAAAGCAATGGATGTGTAGGCGGCTGCTGCCGCTATGAGCTCGTTGATGGATACGCGTTCGTCGGGCTGGTGCGCTTGCCCCGTGATATCGCCGGGGCCGAGCACGATCGTTGGTACCCGGTGGTGGGATGCAATAAAACCTCCCTCGCAGGATGCGGTCCAAATATCGTGAGTGCCGGGAAATCCCTGGTCGCGAACCGCATCGGTGGCAATTTTTACCAGGGATGCATCCGGTTCGGTAACAAATCCCGGCATGGTCATCTCGACCATCCCGTCGAATCGGATGCGGTTCCATCCCGGTCGCTGGGCGGCGGCAACTCGGTCGCGGGATGCGGTGAGTAGCTGCTGCAAAATCGTTTCGGGATCTTCGCCCGGTAGCAGTCGCCGGTCGAGGTCGAGATCGCAGCGATCGGGAACGATTGAGGTGCCGTGGCCGCCTTGAATTTGGCCGACGTTCCAGGTTGCGGCCCTGAGTACCGGATGCGGTCGCTCGGCAAGCCGTGCCGCATCCTGGTCGACCGCGGCGATCAGTTCGGTGGCCGCGAGTATTGCGCTGGCGCCGTCGCTCGGCCGGCCGGCGTGGGCGCTCATTCCCGACACTGTGATGTGCAGGTTGGTTGCGCCGCGGCAGCCGATGATCGTGGTGAGATTTGTTGGTTCGGCGACGATGCAGGCGTCGTAATTGTGTGCATCCGCGTGCTGCAAATAGTGCTGGGCACCGCGCGCGTCGGCCTCTTCATCGACGGTGCACAGTAGCGACACCGGAATCTGGGGCTGCTGCTGGTGAATCGCGGCCATCGCCGCCACCACCGCGGCGAGCCCGCCCTTCATGTCGGTGGCGCCGCGGCCGATAATTTCGGTGTCGGTGCGCCGCGGCGTGAAGGGGTCGGCGCTCCAGCCCTCGCCGGCTGGCACCACATCACTGTGCCCGAGAAACAGCACTCCACCGGGGCGGTCAGGGCCAATGCGGGCGAACAGATTCGGGCGGCCGGGCGCCACTTCACTGAGCGACACCCGCGCGCCGATGTCTTCGAGCGCTGCCGCCAGCACGGCGACCGCGGCAGCCTCAGTGCCGCCGGGGTTTTCGCTGGGCGCGGCGATGAGATCGCAGGTGAGCTGCACAATCTCTTCGGCCGACAGGGCTTGACTGGATGCGCTCACGGCTACACACCCGGCTCAATTTCGTACAGGCCGCGGGGGAAGTTCGCGAGCAGTTCGATACCCGACTCGGTCACCACCACCGGTTCGGAGTTTTCAAATCCGAAGCCGTCCTCCCACTGTCCGGCGATGATGTGGAAACACATCCCGGTTTCGAGCACGGTCTCGTCATTGGGGCGGATGCTGACGGTGCGCTCGCCCCAGTCGGGCGGGTAGCCGATGCCGATTGAATAGCCGAGGCGAGAGCTTTTTTCGTATCCGGCCTGCTGAATGACGCGCTGATAGGCAGACGCCACCTCGTGCGCGGTGACGCCGGGCCGCATCGTATCGAGTGCGGTTTCGAGCGCCGAAACCGTGGCGGAGGCCAGGTGGTGCACGCGTTCACTCGAGCGCCCGATAACCGCGGTGCGGGCAAGGGGCGCGTGGTAGCGGTGGTGCGCGCCAGCGATCTCGAGCGAAATGGGTTCGCCCGTGGGAAGCGGCGCGGCGGTCCACGTGAGATGCGGGGTGTCGGCCGCGGCGCCGGTGGGCAGCATTGGCACGATCGCGGTGTAGTCGCCGTCGGCGCCCGGCACGCCGTCGATTTGCGCGGCGCTGACGGCCGCGGCGACCTCGTTCATTGGGCGACCCTCGCGGATCGCATCCATACCGGCCTGCATCGCGTGAGTGACGACCCTGCCGGCCTTACGCAGATAGGCGATTTCCGCATCCGATTTGATGAGCCGCACCCAGTTGATGAGATCGTTGCAGCTCGAAAATTTCCAGTCGGGGAGGTTGTTGGTGAGGGCGAGGAAGGTGCGGATCGTAAAAAAGTGCGCCTCGCTCTCGTAACCGATGTGTTTGGATGCGGGGCCGAGATGCTCACGCATTTGCTCGGCCATCCATTCGCCTGGATGCATCTGTTCGTTGTGCACCATGACCTCGGGATACCCGAAAATCTGGTCGGGGTCGATGCCGGTGGCGGTGCGATGCGCACCGTTTGCATCCATTTCGCGCATCAGCAGCAGCGGTTTGCCGTCGACCGGTAGGACGAGCGCTTGCGGCATATAGAACGACCAGGCGTTATAGCCGGTGAGGTAGTAGAGATTGGCTGGATCAGTGATGAACAGCGCATCGAACCCGGCAGCCGCGGTTTTTTCGCGCACCCGCTGCTGGCGGGATGCGTACTCTTCGGCGGAAAAAACCTCAATTGCCGACTGCTCATCGGTGGCCTTGTGCGACAAGACGACCTCCTTCACCTCACTGTGATGCGGCACCCGCGCCGCTGATAAGGCAGTGTAGAGCGCTTATTGCAGTCAGCCCAGGTGATTTTGCTTGTTCATACTGTTTACTCCGGCTTCATGGTTGCTACATGAGTGGCCGCTGATTGTGGATGCGCTGCCGCGGCGGATCCCGGTTTTTGCGCCTTCTGTGTGTCTCCGCGTCATTTGTACGTGGTGCACCACATACAAATACCGCTAACCCACACATATCCACGGCGGGGCGGATGCGGGGCGCCGGGCGCAGAGGTCCGCTGCGGATGTGTGGGCTGGCATTGAACCGGCCGGGTACACCGAAAACGCCGGGGTACACCGCCATAGCGGTGGCTCCCAGCGTTGTCGGTGTACCCCAGTGGTGGGGAGTGGCGTGTGGAGTGGGGTGGCGGGCGCGGTGGTGGCGCGGGCTGAGTGACGCGGGCGCGGTGGCGTGCGTGCGCATCCCGTTTTGCGCCTTCTGTGTGTCTCCGCGTCATTTGTACGTGGTGCACCACATACAAATGCCGCTAACCCACACAAATCCAGGGCCGAGCGCCGAGCGCACGCGCATCCACCGCACGCCCGCGCATCCGGCTCGCTACTCTTCGGGCACGAGCACCGGGGTGTCTTTGTTGAGTCGCTCACCGCTGAAAAAGCCGCGCGAGCGGGGGTTGAGCGCCCACGCGCCCATCAGCACGAACCCGAAGGCGAGCGCGCCCACGCCGATCACGAACGCGCCGCCAATGCCGAGCAGCACCGTGTATCCGTAGTCAACATCGATCATGTCGATTGCCGACTGCACGAAGGCATAGGCGAGCATGATGCCACCCAGCAGCGGCAGCAATCCGCGCATGAAGAAGTTGCGGGCGTTATCAAACAGCGTCTTCCGGAAGTACCAGACGCAGGCGAACGCGGTAATCGAGTAGTACAGCGCCACCGCCAGACCCATCGAAGTGAGCGAGTCGGCGAGCACGTTTTCACTGATCACCGACATCAGGGCGTAGTAGGCGATTGCCGCGATACCCATGACCGTGGTCGAGAACGCCGGGGTCTTGAAGCGCGGGTGCACTTTCGCAAAGCGTGCGGGCAGCGCGCCGTACACGGCCATCGAGAGCGTGCCGCGCGCGGTGGGCAAAATCGTCGTCTGGGTTGAGGATGCACCCGAAACCAGCATCGCGAGAATCAGGAACCATCCCCAGGGGCCGAATAGTGCATCCCGCAGCACCGTAAACACATCATCCAGGTTGGCCTCGTTGGTGAGCCCGAATCCGGTGTCGCCGAAGCCGGCAAACATCATCACGGCCACTGAAATACCCACGTAGGTGACGATGAGAATCACGATGGTGGCCAGTGCCGCCTGCCCGGGGGTGCGGCGCGGGTTGCGGGTTTCTTCGTTCAGCGCGAGGCAGGTGTCCCATCCCCAGTAGATGAACAGGCACAGCAGCACGGCCTCGATGAATCCCGACCATGAGGTGACCGCGGCGGGGTTGAACCATTCGGGGTCGAAGGCGACGGCGCTCGGTGAGCCGCCGTTGAGCGCGCCAATGAAGGCAAGAATCCCGAATAGTGCGAGGGCGACGTACTGGATGACCATCATCACCATCTGCAGCCGCTCACCAATTTGCACACCGATGGCCGATACGCCGGTCATGAGCGCGATGAAGATGCAGCCGGTGAGCACCACGAGCGGTCGGTTGTTGGCGATGTCTTCGTTGCCGAGCAGGTACCAGAAGTAGAGGCCGGCGATTTCGGCGACGTTCGCGAGCACCATGATTGCCGAGACGGCTACTGCCCAGCCGCCGATCCAACCGACGATCGGGCCGAAGGCTTTGGCGCCCCACACGAAGGTGGTGCCGCAGTCGGGCATTTCGCGGTTGAGTTCTTGATAGGCGAACGCCGCGAAAATCATTGGGATGGCGGCGGCGAGAAACGCGACCGGCGCCTGTTCACCGACGGCGAGGATCACCCAGCCGAGCGTCGCTGCCAGCGAGTACAGCGGGGCGGTGGATGCGAGCCCGATCACGGTTGAGCCGACGACGCCGAGGGCGTTGTTGTTGAGGCCCTTTCCCACGTGTATGTGGCCGGTGTCGGTGATGTTGGTGGGTTTCGTTGAGCCGAACAAGTTCCCCTCCTCGTCGTTGTGGAGCTGAGCTGTCGCGCGGGCCGGCGCGTGGGTGCGCGGTCGAGAGGCAGCGCGAGAAACTATACCGTCTGGACGGTCGGCCGCAAATATTGGTGCAAATATGGGCGAGGATGCGGCTGGCTGAGTTCCGCTAGTTGGCGCGGCTAATCAGCTCAGAAAGAAATTTTCGCGTCGCTTCAGAAACCAGTGGCTTCGGGGCAGATTTGCCCTCGAGTTCGGTGTTGTACGCGATGCCGTCACCCAGTAGCAGCACGGCCGTGGCGAGATCGCGATCGCCGAGTTCATCGGCCACGAGTTCAAACCAGCGCTCGCGCGCGGCGATCAGCACCGGGCGAATCGTTGCTTCGTAGGCGGGCACCAGTTGAATCAGCGCCGCCATGGCGGTTTCGAGGGGTGAGTCGTAGTCGGCGGAGGTGCTCAAATACCAGTCGGGGGCCGACATGCCCGAATCGAGCTGCTCGGCAATGTCTTCTTCGACGAGTTCGGTGAAATGATCACAAAGTCCAGCCACGAGGGCGTCACGATCGCGGAAGTGATAGAGCAGGCCGCCTTTTGATACCTGGGCCGCGTCGGCCACGGCGTCGAGCGTGGCAGCGCGCACTCCATGCTCGTTGACGAGCTGCGCGAATGCGGTGAGCAGATCGCGGCGGCGGTTTCGAGGTGCGGGCTTAGGCATGTGGATACGCTACTCGGCTTTGCATGATTGCGGCTTGTAAGGTGCGTGGTTTCTTGACCTGGATGAACTTGGCCAATACTGTACCGTCTAGACGGTTATGAATTTTCCGGACGTGAACAACGAGAGTTGAGGACCGCGAATGTCAACGAAGACCCGCATCCGTAAATCAGTGTGGATCGACCGCGCCCCCGCGCGCACCCCGCAGCCCAAGTTGGTGGGCGAAACCACGGCCGACCTGGCGGTGATCGGCGGCGGTTACACCGGGCTGTGGACCGCCCTGCACGCTGCCGAACGGCACCCCGACTGGCGGATTGTGCTGCTCGAAGGCGCCACCATCGGCCACGCCGCAAGCGGGCGCAACGGTGGATTCGTCGACCCGAGCCTCACGCACGGCCTCAGCAACGGCGTCGAACGCTGGCCCGACGAGGTGCGCGAACTCAACCGCCTCGGTGACGAAAACTTCGCCGGGATGCGTGACGACGTCAAGCGGCACGGAATCGATTGCGACTGGCGCGAGGAGGGCATCCTCAATTTCGCCCGCACCGAATGGGAAGCCGAATGGCTCCGCGAAGGTGCCGAAGAAGCTGCAAAATACGGGCAGCACGTGGAATTTTACGACCGCGACCGGGTGGGTGAGGTGACCGCATCGCCCGCGTTCATTGCGGCACTGCGTGTTGAAGAACAGGCGACCGTCGACCCGTACCGCCTGGCCGTCGGGCTTTTTGACGCCTGCCGCAAGTCGGGTGTGGAAGTGTACGAGCACAGCGTCGTCAAGCGGGTTGCGAATGGCGGGGATGCGGTGCGCATCCAGACCGCCGACGGTGAGGTGCGGGCGGCGCGAGTGGCGCTGGCAACGAATGTGTATCCCGCGCTTTTGCCGCGGCTGAAGTTCGCGACCGTGCCCGTTTACGACTATGTGCTCGCGACCGAACCGCTCAGCGATGCGCAACTTAAAGCGATCGGTTGGACCGGCGGTGAGGGATGCGCGGATGCCGGCAACCAGTTCCACTACTTCCGAAAGACCGACGACAACCGCATCCTGTGGGGCGGATATGACGCGATCTATCACTTTGGATCGCGCCGCAGCGAGGCGCTGACGCAGCGCGAAGAGACGTTCGCAAAACTCGAGCGCAACTTCTTCGAAACGTATCCGCAGCTGAAGGGAGTGGAGTTCACGCACCAGTGGGGCGGCATGATCGACACATCGACGCGCTTCTGCCTGAAGGCGGGGTTGGCTGGGCGAGGGCGGATCGCCTACGCGCTGGGATACACGGGGCTGGGGGTCGCATCCACCCGATTCGGTGCGGATGCGATGCTCGACCTGCTCGAGGGCGAGCCGACCGAGCGCACCGAATCGGCGCTGGTGCGCGGCGGAATGCTGCCGTTCCCGCCCGAGCCGGTGCGTGCGATGGGGATCAACTTCACACGCTGGTCGATGGCTGCCGAAGACCGCACCGGGCGGCGCAACCTGTGGCTGCGCACCATGGATGCGCTCGGGCTCGGCTTCGACTCGTAGCGCTCCCCCCCCGACCCCACTTCCTGCGGAAGTGTGTGGCTTCGCGTCATTTGTGTGTGTTGTGCCACATACAAATGACGCGAACCCACACACGAGGCGGATGTAGTCGCGGAGTCCGCGGCATGCGAGGCGGATGCAGGCGCGAGGATGCGCGCGGGGTGCGCGTGTTTAGAACGGGTACTCGGTTGCATCCAATGGCAGGAAAAGAACGCCGACGATGGCGCCCTCGCGGTTGATTGCGACGCGCGACATGAGTTCGCCGGCCTCGTGTTTGAGTGTCGAGACGACGACTGATGTGCCGGTGCTCTTCGTCGAAAGTGTCTCCGATGAGCCTTCGTCTCGACTCTCTTTGATGGATACGACCGCCTGGTCGGTAATGGTTTGGAGCTCGCCCAATTCGGCAAGGATGGAAGTCCAGACGTCCGAGATGACGTTCCACGGAAGCTCTTTTCGAGTGAGCGGGTGGAGCATTTCGGTGGCTGCGGATTCTTCACCATTGGCGATATGGCAGATGAATTTGTCTGAAATCTCGGGGAGGTTTGCGGTTGATTGTGGGGACATAGTTTCTCCTGTGAAAGGGTTGCGCACCGCGCCGAATCGTTTGAAAGCCGCCTGGCGTGAAACATTGAGCGCTTGCCCGATGTCTGCCCACGAGTGTCCCGCGATTCGAGCCTGCGAGACGGCGTCTTCTAATTCGTGTTCGGCGAGGCTGACTGCTTGCATGCAGTGTCGGATGCTGGTCAATGGATCCATACATGAAGTCAACCATTGGTTGACAATGCTGTCAACTGCGGGTTGACGCTTTTGTGTCGTGAGCGCTCGCTTGGCTCGGTGTCTCGCGCCCCATCGCCGCACCCCGCTTCTCACGGCGCCGCTCGTCGCCGCACCGCGCCGCGGCGCCCGCACCGCCGCTCTTCGGTGCGGGCGCCTCTCTCGGCGCTCCACTTCTCACGGAAGTGTGTGGGTTTGCGTTATCTGTACGTGGTGCACCACATACAAATGACGCGAACCCACACACGAGGCGGATGCATGCGCATTCAAGCGCCTACTTCACCACGTGGAACAGCCGCTTGTTAACGAACTCGTCGATCCCCAGCGGCCCGAGCTCGCGCCCGTAGCCCGAGCGCTTCACGCCACCGAACGGCATCTCCGAAACCTCTGGCGCCTGGCTGTTGACGCCCACCATTCCGGCTTCGAGCTGCTCGCCGAAGCGCTCAGCCTGCGCCGCATCCGTCGAATACACCGACGCACCGAGTCCATACGGGGTGTCGTTCGCCAGCGCAAGCGCCTCGGCCTCCGACTCGACACGGAAGATCATCGCCACCGGGCCGAAAAGCTCCTCGCGGTACGCGCGTGCCGCTGGGGTCACATCCACCAGCACCGCCGGGCTCACCCAGAACCCGTCGCGATCGAGCCGCTCGCCGCCAACCAGCAGGCGCGCACCGTTCGCGGTCGCATCCTCAAGCTGCGAAATTAGGCCGTTCGCGGCAGCCTCCGACGACAGCGGGCTGAACCCGCCACCATCAGTGTTCTCGAGCGGGTCGATCGGCTTCAGTTCGCCGGTGAGCTTCACCATCTCGGCCACGAACTCGTCGTACACATCCGCCATCACGATCATCCGCTTGTTCGAATTGCACGCCTGACCGGTGTTTTCGAAGCGAATTGCCGCCGCATCCCGTGCCAACGCCGGAATGTCATCGTGCGAAAGCACCACGAACGGATCCGAGCCACCAAGCTCAAGCACCACCTTCTTCAGCGCCTGCCCGGCCTGCTGGGCGATGATCGCGCCAGCGCGTTCCGAACCGGTGAGCGAAACGCCCGCCACCCGGTCGTCGGCAATAACTGTTGAGATTTGCTCGTGGGTGGCGAAGAGGTTTTCGTACACGCCCTCGGGCACCCCGGCCTCGCGCATGATCGCAGCGATTGCACTCGCCGATTCGTCACAGATTTCGGCGTGTTTGAGCAGCACGGTGTTGCCGGCCACGAGGTTCGGTGCCGCGAACCGTGCCACCTGATAGTAGGGGTAGTTCCACGGCATCACGCCGAGGATCGTGCCCAGCGGCCGCCGCTGCACCACCGAACGCGCGGTGTCGGTTTCGCTGAGCACCTGATCCACCAGCTGCCCCGGGCCCTCTTCGGCGAAGTAGCGGAAAATATCGGCCGAAAAGTCGACCTCGCCGTAGCTTTCACCAAGCGGCTTGCCCATCTCGGTGGCGATGATGCGCGCGAGCTCGTCGCGCTTGGCAGTGAACAGTTCGCTCACCCGCTGCACGATTGCGGCGCGTTCTTCCACCGGGGTGGCGCGCCATTCGGATGCGGCGCTTGCGGCTCGCTCGAGCGCGCCGGTGATTTCAGCATCGGATGCGAACGGCACCTCCTTCACCAGTTCGCCGGTGGCGGGATTTTCGGTGCGGTATTTCGCAGACATACTTTCTCTTTCGTTGGGATGCGTGCGGTACGCATCCGGGACTATTGCTTGCCTGGTAACCAGCCTAAGAAACTGGGGTTTCGCGCAGCACTTCGGCGATTGCCGCCAGGCCGCGGCGCAGTTCGTCATCGCCGATCACGCACGGCGGCACCACGTGGATGCGGTTGTCGGCGGTAAACGGCAGGATGCCGCGGTCGAGCAGGGCCGATTTCACGGCGCCCATATATTCGGCCGACACGGGAGTGCGGGCCGCTGCATCCGACACGAGTTCGATGGCCCAGAACACGCCGCGCCCGCGCACCTCACCAACGACGTCAAGTTCTTCGGCAAGGGCGCGCAGTTCCGGCCCGATGATCTCGTCACCGAGGCGGCGGGCGTTGTCAACCACGCCCTCATCGCGCATCGCTTCGATGGTGGCGACAGCCGCTGCACAGGCGAGCGGGTGGCCCGAGTAGGTGAGCCCGCCGGGGAACACTTCGTCGTCGAATTTCGCGGCGATTGGCGCCGAAACGATCACGCCACCCAGCGGCACATAGCCGCTATTGACGCCCTTGGCGAAGGTAATGAGGTCGGGCACGACATCGTGTGCCGAGAACGCGAACCACTCGCCGGTGCGACCGAATCCGGCCATCACCTCGTCGAGAATGAGCACGATGCCGTGGCGGTCGCAGATTTCGCGCACTCCGCGCAGGTATCCGGGTGGCGGTACGAGGACGCCCGCGGTGCCGGGTACCGATTCGAGCAAAATCGCGGCGATGCTCGATGCGCCCTCAGCGATGATGGTCTGCTCGAGGTGTTCGAGGGCGCGCTCGGTTTCTTGAGTTTCGGTTTCGGCCCAGAACCGGGTGCGGTACAGGTGCGGACCAAAAACATGCAGGTGGCCGCGCGAATATTCGTTGGGGACGCGGCGCCAGTCGCCGGTGGCGACGATGGCCGCACCGGTGTTGCCGTGATACGAGCGGTAGTGCGAAATGACCTTGTCGCGGCCGGTGTAGAGGCGGGCCATGCGGATCGCGTTTTCGTTGGCGTCGGCGCCGCCGTTGGTGAAAAACACCTTGTTGAATCCTTCGGGCGCGAGGTCGAGGATGAGTTCGGCGGCGCGGGCGCGGGTGGCGTTCGCGTGCGCCGGGGCGACGGTGGTGAGTTCGTTGGCCTGCTCAGTGATGGCGGCAACCACTTTCGGGTGCTGGTGGCCGATATTGGTGTTGACGAGCTGGCTCGAAAGGTCGAGGTATTCCTTGCCGTCATAGTCGATGAGGGTGGCGCCGTGGCCGGTGCGGAAGGCGAGCGGCGCGAGTTTTTGCTGCGCCGACCACGAGTGCATGACGTGGCCGGTGTCATGTTCGATGACGTAGGCGTTGGTGAGTTCAGCCATGATGCTCCCTTGCAACTGTTCTCCAAAGGCAATGGGGCAATGGTTGCGCGAAAACCGCCGCGATTCCGCTGCCGATTCCGTTAAGCATCCATGCGCTTTTCGACAAATCCGCACTATAGGATCGTGCAATGCCGATCACGCTGCGCGAACTCATTGCCGAGCCCGAGCTGCAACTGCGTCTGGTTGCCGACACCGAAGCCGAAAGTCTCGATCGCGAACTCACCTGGGTGCATTCATCCGATCTCATTGACCCAACCCCGTGGCTGGAACCGGGCCAGCTGCTGCTCACCGACGGTTCGCAATTTGGTGGGGATGCATCCGTTACCGACTATGTGCGCCGGTTACGCGATGCGGAAATCGTCGGTCTCGGATACGCGGTGGGGGTTATTACGCCAGAGCTGCCGCAGGCGCTTGTCGATGCCTGCCGTGACCAGCAGCTGCCGCTGATTGTTGTGGCTGAACGGATGCCGTTCATCCGTATCATTCGCCACGTTGCCGATGCCATCGCTGCCGATCGTAGCGCCCGCGTCACCCGTTCGATTCGTGCGCAGCGAGCGATTGCGCGAGCGGCACTGCAACCGAACGGGCTGGCGGCGACGCTGCGCGAACTCGAGGTGCAGCTCGACTGCTGGGTGGTGCTGTATGACCGGCTGGGGCGGCGGATACGCCTGCAAACCAAACGTACGGCGCCGGCCGAGCTGCTCGATGAGCTTTCGAAGTCGGTGGCCGCGACACTGCGGGGAGCCAAGCGGGCGAGTCGAAAAATCGAGACTGCCGACGGCGAAATAACCCTGCAAACAATCGGCCGCACCGGTGACCTGCTCGGAGCGCTCGTGATCGGCACGGCGGTGACGCTGGATGCTGAGAGCAACGACCTGATCGCGAGTGTGCTCGGCATCGCATCCATTGCGATTGAACAGTCGCGCGTGCTGGATGCGGCGCGTCATGAACTGCGGCGCGGAGTGCTGGCGCTGCTGCAGGCGGGGGCGACGGATGCGGCGCTTGCGGCACTGCGGGCACTGGAGGCTTGGATTCCAGGGGGCGCGGTGGTTGTTTCGGCGGTGCGGGGCGTGCGGAACTGGGAATCAACGCTTGGCGAGCTGGAGGTGCTGGCCGAAGGTGCCGAGTTTGCTTTTGCCCGGGTGGGCGACGAGCTGATCGTGTTTGAGACAGCGGGTCGTGATCCGCGGCCGAGCGCCGAGGCCCTCGAAGGCCGCGAGCTGATGATTGGTGTTTCGGCGCCGGTGGATCTCGAAGATTTTTCGGAGGGATTGCGCCAGGCTCGACAGGCGGTGGAGCGGGCGCGGCCGGGTGCGCCGGTGGAGTTTGGTGCGCTCGCGGAGTTGGGGATGCTCGCCTGGCTTGAGGCGGCCGATGGTGCGGTTGCGGCGCGGCGACTGTTTGCCCCGCTGCACGATCGTGCCGATGCTGCTGAGCTATTGCACAGTGCCGAGGTGTGGTTTGCGCACAATTGTGCCTGGGATCCCGCCGCTCGTGAGCTGGGGATGCACCGTCACACGCTGCGTGCCCGTATCGACCAGCTCGGTGTGATCTGTCAGCTTGACCTCGAAGACTTCGGCGCGCGTGCCGAGCTGTACACGGCGCTGCAATTGCGAGAATGAGGCGCAACAGCTAGTGGGAGCGTGATCTCCACAACAACCAGACGAAATAAGGTGCGCCCAACAGGGCGACGATGAGTCCTGCTGGCAGCTGAGCGGGCGCGATCACGGTACGCCCGATAAGGTCGGCAACGCCTACGAGCACCGCCCCGAGCATCAACGCAACGGGGATAACTCGGTCGTGCCGTGCGCCAACGAGGGCCCGGGCAGCGTGAGGAGCGACGAGTCCGACGAAGCCAACCACTCCCACTGCGATCACACTCAGTGCAGCCAAGATTGCAGCGACCGTGAGTATGAGCAGGCGTGAGCGCTCCAACCCCACGCCGAGTAGTCGAGGGGTGTCCTCATCCAGCGCAACGAGGTCGAGGTCGCGACGCTGGGCGAAGATGACGGGCAGTGCTATGAGTAGCGCTATCGTGAGTGGGATCAGCTGTTCCCACATTCGACCGTAGGTAGTTCCCGAAAGCCAAGTAAAAATCTTCGGGGTATCCCAGGGGTTGCTTCGCAGAAGGAGGAACGTGGTCAGGGCAATCGTTCCATACGAGACGCCGATTCCTACGAGAATGAATCGGTCGGCATTGATGCCCCGCCGCCAAGCGAGCACGTAGACGAGGACGAAGGCCGCAAACGCGCCGATAATCGCCCCAACCAGCATCCCGAATAAAGACGCTGATGCGCTCGTGGTCACGATCACGGCGCCGAGCCCTGCCCCTCCCGTGATGCCTAGCAGGCTCGGTTCAGCAAGGGGATTCCGACTTATAGCTTGTGTGAGTGTACCGGCGAGTGCGAGGGCTGCTCCGGCGGTGATGGCGGCAATCACTCGCGGTGCACGCTCATCGAGCGCGAATGCGATCTGTGGGGGTGCCTCGCCTTGCATCCACAGTGCAACATCACCGGTGAGTAGACAGGTACTGCCGAGCAGGAGGCCGGCAATGATGGTGCCGGCAAGGAGTGCAATGCACAGCGTCAGCGCGAGCGCAAAACGACTACGGCTGCGTGCACCAAAACGGATGCTTGGGGGCTGCTTTGTAGGGCCTGAGTCACGTAACCGTCGCGCCATGAGCACGAGGATGATTGCTCCAAGGATGGTTGTTGCCACTCCGGTCGGAACCGCGAGGGCACCTTCGGGACCGATCAGCGCTCGCAACACCGCGTCGGCGAGGATCACGAGAATCGCACCGATCAGGCCGGAAGTCGGGATGAGGAGCAGATGCCGATTGAGCGCGGGCACCCACCGCGACATGAGACGGGTGAGCACTGGCGCACCGAGCCCAACAAAACCAATTGGTCCCGCGAGTGTGAGCGCCGTGGCAGTGAGCATGGTGGCGATTAACAGGCCGGCGATACGTGTCTTGCGAACAGGGATGCCTAGGGCTGACGCCGAATCGTCACCGAGCGCCAAGATGTCGAGGTTTCTTGCGAGCAACAGGGCAAGCGTGAGCGCGATTAGCGTGATGGGCGCAGAATGGAGGAAAGCATTAATGCTCAGTTGCGACAGACTGCCGCTTCCCCAAGCAAGTAGGCCCTTGGTCTCCTCTTGAAACAGGATGAGCAGGGTCGAGGTCGCCGCCTGACACGCCATCGCGAGTGCTGAGCCGGCGAGTACGAGCCGAGTGGTTGATGATCCGGAACCGCCCGCCAGTCCAAGCACCAGGGCTGCCGCGCCGAGTCCGCCAACAAATGCGACGCTGCCAGTTGCCCAGATCGGTACGGTGATCCCGAAGGCAGCCACTGCCGTCACGGCAAGATGAGCGCCGGCAGTAACACCGAGAGTATCGGGTGCGGCGAGTGCGTTTCGAGACAGGGATTGCATGAGCGCACCCGCTGCGCCCAGCGCAATGCCGACGGCTGCGCCTGCCGCGAGGCGAGGTAGGCGGGAACCGAAGAAAAGGTCGCTGTCTACGAGTAGCGCGCCGCTGGTGCCCTGCATGAGATGCCACAGGCTGGTGAGTGCCAGCAGGAGCAGCAGGGCGCACAACGCCACAGCTGCGTTCGCTGAAAACCCTGAATGATGCTCAGTTCCCCTCGATCTGGAATCCATTGCCGAGAGTTCAGTTACTTCCGAGGTATTAGTGAGCGAAGTGCTCGTTGCCGCCGACTTTCGCACGACGGTTTACTTGGCGATGACGTCGACGTAGGCGTCGATGATCTGCTTCGTGGAGCGCGGGCCGCCGAAGGTCCAGATGCCCTCGGGGAAGGGAATCACTCGGCCTTCCTTTACAGCAGGAATCGATTTCCAGGCGGGGTTGTCGGCTGCGGCGGCAAGGAAAGTATCTCCGGCCTCGGCAGTGGTGCTGGTGTGCAAGATGGTGGCATCGCCGATTGTGGTCATGCCTTCGATGTCGGTGGTGCCCAGACCGTAGACGGGGTCGGTTTCGCCGGTCCAGGCGTTCTTGAGTCCCAATCGGGTGCCGATCGCGCCGACCAGTGAGCCATTACCGTACGGGCGGAGCGAGACGTTGCCGCCATCGACCCAGCCGTCGAGGTAGACGAATTCGGTGATTGCTGGCTCTGCGGCCGCGATCTCGGCCTCGGCCTCCTTCAGATGGGTTTCGAACTCTTCGGTGACGATTTCGGCACGTTCTTCACGGCCCGTTGCCTGTGCAATGAGGTCAAACGTCGTCAGCATCCGGGCAATCGGATCTTTGGCGTCTGCGCCAATTGTGGCGAGCACGGGAATCCCATACTTTTCGAGCTGCCCAATAATCGGGTCGTCAGCGGCATTTGCTTCAACGATTACGAGGTCGGGTTGCGTGCTGACGAGGGTATCGAGGTTGGGTTCTTGGCGAGTGCCCACATCGACCACGCCCTCGGGCAGAGTTTCGGCGGTCACCCAGGTGCTGTAGCCCTTAGCGTCGGCGACTGCTACGGGGGTGATGCACAGTGTGAGGACGTCTTCGATCTGCTGCCACTCCAGCACCGCAACTCGTTCGGCTGGCTTGTCGAGGCGAACGGTTCGTCCGAAGTCGTCGGTGAGCTCAACCGCACCGGTAGAGGTCTTGGTGGTGTCGTTCGCGCATCCGGCTGCATTGCTTGCGAGCGTCGGGCTCGCCGACTGGGATGGGACTGACGTTGTGCCGCAACCAACGAGCGCGAGAGTCATGGCGCTGAGGATGGTGACGAGTGCGAAGGGTTTGCGCATTTGGGCTCCAGAGAGAGGCATCCATTGGGCGGATGCGTGATGATTAGGGAAAGGGCTTAGGTGGACAGTGTGGTGAGTGGCTTTCGGGATCGCGCATGATGGCGGCCACGCGGAACGATGCGGACGCATCCGGTCGCGGTGTCGTAGTCGGTATCGATGGTGAGCCCGTAGGCGTGCGAGAGATGTTCGCTCGTGAGTACCTGTTCCGCAGTTCCAGCGGCACGAACCCGACCTTGATGCATGAGCACAACCTGGTCGGCGACGGCGGCTGCATGATTGAGGTCGTGCAGGACAACGCCGAGCGCCGTGCCACGATCGGCGAGATCTCGGACAAGGTCGAGTGTTTCAACCTGATAGCGCAGGTCGAGGTGGTTGGTGGGCTCATCGAGCAGCAGGACACCGGTATCTTGCGCCAGGGAGGTGGCGAGCCAAACACGCTGTAATTCACCGCCGGATAGTTCGTCAACTGGCCGGTCGGCCATCGATGTGAGGCCTGTAAGGCGGAGGGCATGGTCGATGGCTTCGCGATCGGTGTCGGTCAGACCTGCGAACCGGCCACGATGCGGATGGCGGCCGTGTGCCACCACGTCGCGGATGGCGAGTCCTGAGGGATGCGGGCGCGATTGCGAGAGCATCGTCACGGTGCGGGCAAACTCGCGTGCGGAGAGAGCGGTGGTGTCTTCGCCTCCGATCTGCACACGGCCAGCATCAATGCGGTGCAGGCGAGCCAGTGCTCGCAGCACCGTCGACTTCCCGCTTCCGTTGGGGCCGATCAAAGCAGTGACGAGTCCGGGTCGCAATCGCAGTGAAGCGTTCTGCACGACGGGGGTGCGGCCGTAACTCAGGGTCAGTGTTTCGGCACTGAGGTCGCCGGCGATATCAGCATGCGAAGACGAGGAACTGTTCATAGTTAGGTAAGCCTAACCTAATTCTGGATATAGTGAAACGGTGAATGTACAGCCCTACCACTGCTTCAATACTGTCGTTGCTCGCGTCGTTCGGCTGAGCCCACACTTTGTGCGGGTGACGTTTACCGGCGACGAGCTTGCGCACTTTTGTGTTGACGGTCCCGACCAACGAATCAAACTCATGCTCCCGTTACCTGATGGTTCGGTTACTGATGTTGGGCAGCTTGACGAAACCACACCGGTTCGTGAGTGGTACACGCGGTGGCGGATGCTGCCAGATACGGATCGCAATCCATTACGGACTTACACTGTGCGAGCGTGGCGGCCGGAACTGCGCGAAATCGATGTCGACTTTGTACTTCACGGCATCCACGGCCCTGCCTCGGCCTGGGCCTCGAGCGCTGTTCCAGGTCAGCAGATGGTGGTGATTGGCCCAGACGCGCGTGCGAAGGATCGGGGCGGTTTCGAATGGAAACCGGGCGCCGCTACGAACGTGCTCATCGGGGGTGACGAAACTGCCGGTCCTGCGATCTGTGCCATTGTTGAGTCCTTGCCACAAGCAGTTCGAGGCGACGTATTCATCGAGGTACCGACGGCTGCAGATGCAATGCCACTGACAACATCCGCGGGGATAAACATTTCTTGGCTCGCTAGGAACGACGCCAGCCATGGTGAACGGCTCGGTGCGGCGATTCGTGAGTGGGGAAGCCGTCGACTGCCGACCGGATGCGGCGATCACCTAGCATCCCCGGGACAGGCATACCCATTCGAGGAATCCGACGCGAGCGAAACGCTGTGGGAGGTTCCGGAGCAGTCATCAAGCGCGGACTATGCCTGGTTGGCAGGTGAATCTAGAACGATCACAGCGCTGCGGAGATATCTTGTGCGTGACCTCAACATCGACCGCGGTTCGGTTGCCTTCATGGGGTACTGGCGTCTCGGTCGCGCCGAAAGCTGAGATTAAGCCACCTGTGCCGCTGTTGTCGTGCCGTTTCGCTGTTTCTTGCATCGACGCAAATACTTCGTGATCTTGAGCCGGGTAGAGTGCCGTACACCCCCTACGACTGCCAACTTGGCACGTTGTCGATGTTGATAGGCGGGTGGAATAGTTCCACTTGACACAACGAAGTGAAATGAGGATGCACTATGGCCGCAATTCGGCGAACTGGATATGTCTGGGACGAGAGCTTTGCCTGGCATAACACGGGCAATACGGCTGCGATCTGGCCACCGAGCCCCGTTGTGCAGCCGATCGAAGCGTTTGAGAACCCCGCGACAAAGGCGCGGCTGGCGAGCCTGGTAGAGGTGAGCCGCCTCGGCGCCGAGCTGATTCGCCGCCCGACGCGCCTCGCCACCGAAGAGGAGCTGCTGCGTGTTCACGAGGGTGCCTATCTGCAGCGACTTGAGCGCGAAAGTAACCACACCGGCGGTGAGGGCGGCGATGGCGAGACGATCTTCGGTGTCGGTTCGTATGAAATCGCGCGTCGCGCAGCCGGTTCGCTGATCGACCTCACGGATGCGGTGCTCAGCGGTGAGCTCGACAACGGCTATGCGCTGGTGCGTCCCCCGGGGCACCACGCCGAACCCGACCGCGGCCGCGGATACTGCCTGCTGGCGAATGTGCCGATCGCGATTGAGCACGCCCGTCAGGTGCGCGGCGTCGAACGCGTTGCGATCGTTGACTACGACGTGCATCACGGTAACGGTGCCGAGCGTATCTACTGGTCGGATGGGGGAGTGCTCACCATTTCGATCCACCAAGACCAGCTTTTCCCCGAGAACTCGGGCGAGATCACGAAGACCGGCGAGGGTGACGGTGCCGGCACGAACATCAACATTCCGCTGCCGGCCGGTTCGGGCCACGAGGCATACTTCGAGACGTTTAAGCAGGTGGTTTATACGGCGCTGAAGCGGTTCCAGCCCGACCTCATCATGGTTTCGAGCGGGTTTGACCCGTCGATGCTCGACCCGCTCGGATGCATGTCGGTCACCTCGGACGGCTTCCGTGAACTGGCGCGGATGCTGGTGGAATGGGCGGATGAACTGTGCGATGGCCGCCTCGTGTTCTCACACGAGGGTGGCTACTCGGCGGTGTATGTACCGTTCTGTGGCCTTGCGGTGATGGAGGAAATCTCGGGGCACCGCACCAGCATTGACGACCCCTTCGCTCCCGGTTGGGCGAACAACCCGGTGCACAAACTGCGGGTCGACCAGCTCGAGGTGATTCAGCAGGCTGCCGAACTGGCTGCCGCGGTGCCGCAGCGCTAGCTGGGTTCACGCCGGCTCGCTGTACCGCGGCGCTTGCTGCGCGGCCGCATCACTTGCTCGCGTACACCGAAAATGCCCGGCACACTGAACGGCTGACTACGCCGAAAACTCGCGTACACCGAAAACACTGAGGGCCACCGCTATAGCGGTGGCCCTCAGTGTTTTCGGTGTACCCGAGCGGCTGCGAGCTAGTACCCGAGCGGCTGCGAATTAGTCGTTCTGCGGGAATCCGAGGTTGATGCCGCCGTGCGACGGGTCGAGCCAGCGGGTGGTGATCGCCTTCTGGGCGGTGAAGAACTTGACGCCCTCGTCGCCGTGCGCCTTGGTGTCACCGAAAATCGACTGCTTCCAGCCACCGAACGAGTAGGCGGCGATGGGCACTGGAATCGGCACGTTGACGCCGATCATGCCCACCTGCACCTCGTTCTGGAAGCGGCGTGCCGCCCCGCCGTCGTTGGTGAACACCGCGGTGCCGTTGCCAAAGGCGCCGTTGTTGATGAGCTCGAGGCCCTCGTCGAACGACTGCACGCGAACCACCGACAGCACCGGGCCGAAAATTTCTTCGGTGTAGGCGCGTGAGCTGGTGGGTACGCGGTCGAGCAGGGTGGGGCCGAGCCAGAAGCCGGCCTCATCACCGTCGACCTCGATGCCGCGGCCGTCGACCACGACGGTCGCGCCGTCGCCGGCAGCGATGTCGATATAGCTGGCGACCTTGTCGCGGTGGGCTTCGGTGACCAGCGGGCCCATGTCGGTGCCGCGACGTCCGTCGCCCACCTTTAGCTGCTGCATCCGTTCAACGATCTTGTCGATGAGCGCATCCGCGACCGGTTCGACTGCAACGACCACCGAAATTGCCATGCATCGCTCGCCGGCCGACCCAAATCCGGCGTTGATGGCCGAGTCGGCCACCAGGTCGAGGTCGGCATCCGGCAGTACCAGCATGTGGTTTTTTGCGCCGCCGAGCGCCTGCACGCGCTTGCCGTGCTTGGTGCCGGTTTCGTACACGTACTGCGCGATCGGGGTCGAGCCGACGAATGAAACCGAGGCCACCTTTTCGTGGGTGAGCAGCGCATCCACCGCCACCTTGTCGCCGTTGACGACGGTGTATACGCCGTCGGGAAGGCCCGCTTCTTTCCAGAGTTTTGCGATCCAGATCGCGGCCGACGGGTTCTTTTCGCTCGGCTTCACAACCACCGAGTTACCGGCGGCGATGGCGATGGGGAAGAACCACATCGGCACCATCGCGGGGAAGTTGAACGGCGAGATGATTGCGGCGACGCCAATCGGCTGGCGCACCGAGTGGATGTCGTACCCGGTCGACACCTGCTCTGAAAAGTGGCCGCGCAGATGCGAGGTGATGCCGCAGGCGTACTCAACAACTTCCTGGCCGCGGGCGATTTCGCCGAGGGCGTCGTCGATGACCTTGCCGTGCTCTTCAGTGATGATTTCAGCGAGCTCGCCCTTGCGTTCGTTGAGCAGTTCGCGGAAGCGGAACAGGATCGCGGTGCGCTTCGCGAGCGACACATTGCGCCAGGTGAGATAGGCCGTGTGTGCGGTTTCAACAGCGCGGTCAACTTCGGTTTCGCTGGCGAGCGCGGCGCGGCGGATTTCGCGGCCGAGTGCGGGGTCGAACACCGGTGCGGTGCGCGCGTCGTCGGCGACGACTTCGGCACCTTCGATCCAGTGTGGAATGGTTGGCAGGGCGGTCATATCGGCTCCTTCGCTGATCGGATGCAGCAACGCTACGGTTGGGTGCGCGGTCGCTCATTGGCTGAATTGGCATGAACTGGATGCATCCGTGCCGATTTGGCAGCGATGCGGGTGTGATCAGGTCAGTAACATCCTGCGCACAGCGCATCGTCACGCTTCGAAGACACTTCTCGGCAGCGCGCGCGTGCGGTGCACAGTGAGGATTGACACATGATCAACGGAAACATCTCGCACTGGTGGACACAGATTGGGATGCAGGCGCCGCGGCCGGCGCTGCCCGGCCCGATCGACATTGATGTCGCCATTGTGGGTGCCGGGTTTACCGGCCTGTGGACGGCGTACTACCTGAAGCAGGCCGACCCGAGCCTGCGCATCGCGGTGCTCGAGCAACGCTTCGCGGGCTTCGGTGCATCGGGCCGCAACGGTGGCTGGCTCGTCAATAGCGTCACCGGCGGCCGCGAACAATATGTCGCCAGCCACGGCCGCGACGCTGCGCAGCGGTTCCAACTGGCCATGAACGAAACGGTCGCCGAAGTCGAGCGAATCACCGTAGAAGAGGGAATCGACTGCGATCTCGTGCGTGGCGGCGAACTCAATGTGGCGCGCTCGGCAGCACAGCTGGCGCGGCTTAAAAGCTACTACGACGCCGAACGCGAGTGGCAGCACACCGATGTCGAGTGGCTCGACACCGCCGAAACCCAAAACCGCATCAAGATCGACCGCGCGATCGCCGGGGTGTGGCAGCCGCACGCGGCCCGCATCCATCCCGCCAAACTCGCCCGCGGCCTCGCCGAATGTGTCGAGGCGATGGGCGTAAAAATTTACGAGGGCACCCGCGTCACCGAAATCGAACCCGGCCTCGCGCGCACCGACCGCGGCGCCGTGCGCGCCGAACGCATCCTGCGTGCCACCGAAGGGTTCACCGCCGGTATCAAATCATCGCACCGCGACTGGCTGCCGATGAACTCGTCGATGATCGCCACCGAACCGCTCAGTGACTCCACCTGGCAGCAGCTGGGTTGGGACGGCGGCGAAGTGCTCGGTGACTTCGCACACGTGTACATGTACGCGCAGCGCACCGCCGATAACCGCATCGCGTTCGGTGGCCGCGGGGTGCCGTATCGCTGGAACTCGGCAACCGACGTTGACGGGCGCACCCAGTCGCAAACCGCCGAAACGCTGCGAAATCTGCTCGTGTCGTTCTTCCCGGCAGCGGCGGATGCACAGATCGACCACCTGTGGTCGGGCACCCTCGGCGTGCCCCGCGACTGGGCCGCCACCTGCGTGTTCGACGACAAAACCGGCATCGGTTACGCCGGCGGCTATGTGGGCACCGGCGTTGCCACCACGAATCTCGCCGGCCGCACCCTGCGCGATCTTGTGCTCGGAAACGACACCGATCTCGTGCACCTGCCGTGGGTGAACCACCGGGTGCGCCGCTGGGAACCCGAACCGCTGCGGTGGATCGCCACGCGCATCATCTACGGGGCCTACGGTGCCGCCGACCGGTTCGAGTCGGCATCCGAAAGTTCGCGCACGCATCCAATCGCCAAGATCGCCTCGCTCGTTTCGGGGCGCTAGTCGCCCCGAGCCAAACAGTCGCCCCGCACCAAGCAACCAGGCACGCTAACCGTCCCGAACCAAACAGCCGTCCCGCACCAAACAGTTAGGGTTACCCGCATGACTTCACTCAAACCAGGCGTCGTGATTGACGCGCTCGCACTCGATGTTGCCCACGAGACCGTGCCCGCCGAGCACGACCCGCAGGGCGGCACCACCGCCGGTGCCACTGAGCTCGGCGATTTTGCCGGGCTCGAAACCGGGGTGTGGGAGATGAGTCGCGGCGTGATGCACGACACCGAGGCCGACGAGCTCTGCGTGATTATTGCGGGCGAAGCGACGGTTGAGTTCCTCGAACCGCAGCTTCCCGCGGTGCAGCTGCGCGCCGGTTCGGTGCTGCAGCTGAGCGAGGGGATGCAAACCCGCTGGACCGTGCACAGCGAACAGCTGCGCAAGGTTTACCTCGCTCCCTGAGCGCCACACCCGCCGTCACTAGACTGACAACAAACAGTCGGTGACAGAGAGGGGCGGCGTGGGCGCATCCGGCATTCGCGGTATCGAGTTCAGTCGGCTCGATTGGCGAGCTGCCACCCGCGCCGCCGTCTCAACCGGTGTGCCGCTCATCGTGCTGGCGAGCATCGACCGCCTCGACCTGGCGATTTATGCGAGCTTCGCCGCGTTTACCGCGCTGTATGGCCGCAACGAGCCCTATCGGCAGCGGTGGCTCACGCTGCTGCTATCGGGTGCGGTGCTGCTGGCTGCCATCGTTGGTGGGGTGGCGACCTCGCTCGCCGGCACACCCACCTGGCTGGCGGGCATCGGGCTGAGCCTGGTGATCACTGCGGGCGTGCTGCTCACGGCGATCATGCAGTGGATCCCGATGGGTGCGATCTTTTTCACTTTCGCGTACCTCGGCACCAGTGTGCGACCGACCGATCCGGCCATATTTTGGGATGCGGTGCTGGTTGCCGCGAGCGTGGTCGCGTTTTCGTTTGCGGTGGGAATGTCGGGGGCGCTACTGCGCCGCATCCCGGCGTTGGGCGAGCGGGTTCCGGACCCGAACCGGCGGCCGCATCGCCGCCTGCGGCAGGCGATCACCGCCGAGAACGGTTGGATGATTCTGGTCACCCTGCTCGCGGCGTGGGCGGCGGCGGTGATTGCCGCGACGCTCGACGTGGCAACGCACCACTATTGGGCGGTGGTGACCGTCACCGCGATTTTTTCGGCGCCCTCGCACCTGTTTGGGTTTGAACGTATCTCGCACCGCGTGGTGGGAACGCTGGTGGGTGTGGGGCTGGCGGCCGCGCTGTATGGCGGCGAACCGCATCCGATTTATGTCATCGCCGTGCTCTTGCTGTGCACGTTTGCCACCGAGCTGGTGGTGGGGCAGCACTACGGATTCGCGCTGGCGTTCATCACGCCGCTCGCCATTGGGGCAACGAGTTTGGGTGCGCCCAGCAACTACGAGGTGCTGTTTGTGGCGCGCGCTCGCGAAACACTCATTGGCGGGTTGGTGTGCCTGGCGGTGGTGTATTTGGTGCGTCGTTGGCGCAGGCGGCAAGACACCACCGCGATCGAGGTGGTCGGTTAGTTCGGGATGCGCTGCGTCAGCACTTTTGCAGCGGCGCGGCTTAGGCTGCGGGCATGGCAATCGTGAAAATCAACGCAATTTCCGTTCCCGAGGGTCAGGGCGAAGAGCTCGAGCGGCGGTTTAACGCCCGCGCCGGTTCGATCGACGGCACCCCGGGATTCCGTGGCTTTCAGCTGCTGCGCCCCACCGCCAACGAAGACCGCTACTTCGTGGTGACGCACTGGGATGACGAGGAGTCGTACGTCGCCTGGCGCGATGGATCGGCGCGTGCCGCGCACGCCGGCTCGCACGGCAAGCCGGTCGCGAGCGGGGCAACGCTGCTCGAGTTCGATGTGGTGCTCGACGTGAAGCCGACCACCGCCTAGCTTTCGGACACCGACCTGGCACCGCCAGCCGATCGCGCTGGCGGTGCCACTTTGCGCATTTCTCCCGCGAAGTGGCACCGCGCCCGACTAATGGCACCGGTATAGCGGTGCCATTAGTGTTTGGCGGTGCCATTTCTCGTAAAAGGGGCGCCCGCGGCCGCAGGCCCGCGCCCGCCTAGCTCACAGCCGAGCGGCGCACCGCGAACGGCCGCAGATCGAACGGCCAGTTCGCCACACCCGGCTGCCTGCCGGCAATCAGGTCGGCCATGATCTGCCCGGTGATCGGCCCCAGCGACAGCCCGTGCATATTGTGACCGGATGCGACGAGCACCTCACCGCTCGGCGTCGCCGGCCCGATCAGCGGTAGCCCGTCGGCGGTCATCGGGCGCGGCCCCATCCACTCATCGGTGCGGCCATCCCAATCGGCCCCCTCGATGAGCCCCTCGGCAAAACCGCGCAGCACTTCGATGCGATCACTGTGGAAGCGCTCGGGCTCTCCATCAAACGACATGATGCCCACCACCCGCAGCCGGCCACTCATCGGAATCACCACGCAGTGGCGGTCCATCGAGTGCACGAGCGTGCGCGGCATGGTCTTGACCGGCACCGTGAACGAGTATCCCTTGCCGGGCACCACGGGGATGTGAGGGATGCGTGAGCGTCGCAGCACCTGTGAGGTCCAGGCACCGGTGGCAAGCACCACCCGGTCGCCCGACACGGTGACCTGCCGCGCATCCTCGTCGACGCACACGACGCTCGCACCATCACCGAGCCGCTGCACGGTGAGTCCGAGCCGCACCTCGGCGCCGAGCTCGGTGATGCGCTCGATCAGGCTGGCCACGAATTTCACCGGGTCGATCGACACTTCTCCCGGCAGCATGAACCCGAACTGGGTGCGTTCGGTGAGCGTTGGCTCCGCCTCGTGCAGCTCACGGCCCGACATGGGGTCTTCGGGCGGGTCGCCCCAGCCGCGGCGGGCTCGCTCGGCGTAGGCCTCGTGCGCCGCGAGCATTGTCGGTTCGCTTTCGGCGGTCATGAGAAATCCGGTGCTCCCGCCCGAGGTGTCGATGCCATCGGCCGCCATCCGGTCGAGGGATGCGAGCAGATGCGGCGTGAACTGCGCCAGTGCCGCATCGCCGCGTGCCCGCAACGGCCCGGCGGATGCGGCGAGAAATCCCATTCCGAAACGCGCCAGCTGCGGCAGGCGAAGCGGCGCGATCGACAAATAGTGACGGTGTGCGAACACTCCGTGGATGATGTCGCGCGCGGTGTTGCTCGAGGCCAGCGGCGCCACCATTTGCGGGGTGAGTTCGCCGGCATTACCGGTTGCGGCGCCGGCACCCAGCTTGGTGCGTTCAACGATGGTTACCCGGTGTCCGTCGCGCAGCAGCCAATAGGCGGTGCACAGTCCGATCAGGCCACCACCGGCCACCACAACGTGTTGTTTTTTCATCGCTGCCCCTTTGCGTATTGCGTCACCTGCTCGGCGAACGCGTCAATCAGCGCCTTCGATGCGCGCGTGTTTTCACCGTCGACCGCGCGCGCCTTGGCGACCAGTTTTTCGCGGTCGAAACCTTTTTTGCCGAGCGCCGACTCGTCCCACTGGGCGATTCGTTCGGCGTTCACCTCGGGATGAAATTGCAGCCCCCACACTCGCTTGCCGATGCGGAAGGCCTGGTTTTCAACGTCTGCCGACCGGCCCAATAGCACCGCATCCGCCGGTAGCTGAGTGATTTGGTCGACGTGGTTTTCGATCATGTGCGCGCCCTCACCCAGCACTCCGAGCACCGGGTCGTTGCGGCCGGCTGCGGTGGTGGTGATGAGCACCGCACCGCTTTCTGGGGTTCCGTATTCGCCGCGCACTTCGCCGCCGCCAACATGTGCGAGCAGCTGCCCGCCGAGGCAGATGCCGAGCGTGGGTAGGTCGGCGTCGATCGCCTGCCGGGCGAGTTCCCGCTCGGTGGCGAGCCACGGGGCATTTTCGTCTTCGTAGGGCAGCAGTCCGCCGCCGAGCATCACCAGGCCGTCGAAGCCGTCGAGGTTTTCGGGCAGGGGAGTGGTTTCAGCCACCACATCGACCGTTTCGATGCCCGCTTCGCGCAGCCATTCGCCGGCCCGGCGCGGCCCCGATTCGGTGGAATTAATCACCATCAATACTTTGCTCACGGCTATTCCTCCTCGACCGAGCCGATGAGTGCCGCGGTGCGACCGATCGGTTCGCCCGCTTCGCCCGCCATGAATCGCGTGTAGTCGTCATCCGAGGCTTCGAGCACTCGCAGCGCGTTTTCGGTGCCGAGCGCTCGCAGGTCGGCGTCGCTCCATCCGCGGGATGCGAGTTCGGCAAACAGCGCCTGGTAGCAGCCAACATCCTCGAGACCCTCGGGCATTTCATCCGAGCCGTCATAGTCGGCGCCAATTCCCACCGCGTGCACACCGGCAAGATCGCGGAAGTATTCGATGTGGTCGGCCACATCTTTTACGGTGACCGCCGGTGCCTCGCCCCCGCCGCCGTTAACATCCCAGTCGCGGCGCTCTTGCCTGAGGAATGACGGCACGAATGCGACCATGAGCACGCCGTCGCGCGCACCGATCTCACGGATCACATCATCCGGCACATTGCGCGGATGCGAGCAGAGGCTGAGTGCCCCCGAGTGGGTCACGATCGGCGGCCGGGAGGCGACTTCGAGCGCATCCCGCATGGTTGACGGTGCCACATGCGAAAGGTCGACGAGCATCCCGATGCGGTTCATTTCGCGCACCACATCGCGGCCAAAGTCGGTGAGTCCGCCGTGGAGCGCCTCGTCGGTGGCCGAGTCGGCCCAGTCGATGGTGCGCGACCAGGTGAGGGTCATATAGCGGGCACCGAGCCGGGCGTAGTTGCGCAGCACGGCGAGTGATCCGCCGATCTGCGCCCCACCTTCAACACCAATGAGCGAGGCCACCCGGCCCGAGGCCATCACCTCGCGTGCCTCGGCTGCGGTGCGTGCGGCGCCGAGTTCGTTGGGGTATGCGGCGATGAGCCGGTGGATGAAATCAATTTGTTCGAGGGTGGCGGTCACCTGGTCTGCCCCGTGAATTTTGTCGGGGTTCACCCACACCGACCAGTACTGTGCCGCCAGGCCTCCGGCGCGGATGCGTTCAAAATCGGTCTGGGTGGTGGGGATACTGCCGCCGAGATGTTCGGTGGCGTAGCCGAACTGTTTGCGCACCTCCCACGCGAAGTCGTTGTGGCCGTCAAAAACCGGGTACGTGGTCATTCCGTCTCCCTCTCGGTGTCCGCGCCATTGCGGAATTATTTGGTTGTTTGGTCGTCTGATGAATCGCTAGCTGCGGGCTCGTTGTCGGGTTCGTAAAGTTCGAGCAGTTTGGCGATGCGATCGCGTTCGTTCAGGCGGCGCCGGGCACCCTTGGCGCTCGCCGAGATGAGTGTGCCCAATAGGTGCGTGACCGCGGCGATCGGGGTGGGTGAGTCGATGAATGGGGATGCACCGGTGTCGGCGACCACGAGCCGGTCGGCATATTTGGCGGCCGGTGCATCCGCGCTATCGGTGACGATTACGACTTTGCCGCCGCTGCGATGGAATTCGCGGGCCAACCGCAGCATCATCGAGCGGTAGGGCCGCATTGAAAACAGCACCAGCACGTCGGTCGATCGCACGTCGGTGAGCGCCACCAGTGGTGAGAGTGCGTGGGATCCGATGAGGTGAATATTCGACAGCGTGGCCGAAAGTTCGGTGGCAAGCAGCAGCGCAAAAGCAGAGCTCGTGCCCTCGCCGGCGATAAATCGGCGGCGCGATTTGAGTGCCAGCGCGGCTGCTTGACGCGCTGACTCGGTGGCGGCGATTTGTTCGTAGGTGTGGGTGAGTGCCCGCGTATCGCTGGCAATAATGCGTTCTTCAAGAGTGGCCGCGCTGAGGTTTTGCGGCACTCGTCGGTCGTATCGTTCCCGAGTCGAACTACGCTGTTCGGTGTCGGTCATCGGGATTCCTCCCGTTGGATTTTTCTGTGACGTATCCGTTTCCGGTATCCGGCTCCTATGCCGGCCTCGATTTGAGGTTGTTGGTGAGCATAATCGGGGGTTCTGAGGGATGCAAGCAAAAGATACGTTTCCTAAGCTGAGGAATTGCGAACAGTTTTGCTGATATCCCTGGCGGATGCGGGCAAAAGCTGAGCGATTTCAGCGCGCGCTGTTCGGTGTTGGTTATTTGTCACGCATCTATGCGGGATCATCATGTGCAAGCTGACGGCGAGTGTCGTATTTGCCGCTCAGCCGTAGGGAATTACGGCATTGGCGACACGAAAAATGCGGTCCGATTTCCCAAGATGTGAAACATATCACTTGACCAAGCGCGGTTGAGTGGCCATAATCTTTCCCAATCGAGTGGCAATGGAGCCACTTGAGTGGAAGGACCCACCATGCGAACCGCATCCAGAAGGCCATTTTTCCGAACGACTGCCATCGCAATTGCCGCAGCGGTGGGGCTTGCTTCAGCCCCGGCGAGCTTGGCGCTCGCGACCGAAACCGCTGAAAGCGTCGTGCCGGCCGACCCCTCGACCATGCGCATTGCGACCTCGGGTTTTGTCGACTCTTTCAACCCCTTCACTTCGATCTACCTTGCCCCCACCAACGCACTGCGCTACATCTACGAAAACCTCGTGCAGTATTCGCAGGAAGACGGTTCACCCACCGGGGGGCTGGCCGAGAGCTGGGAGTCGGAAGAGGGTGGCGCCAAGTGGGTGTACACCATTCGCGAGGGCATGAAGTGGTCTGATGACGAGCCCATCACCAGCGAAGACGTCAAGTGGACCTATGAGCAGATGATGACCAATGAGGTCATGGCCACCGCAAACGGTAGCCTGGTCGCGAACTTTGAGTCGGTTGAAGCTCCCGACGACCACACGCTCGTCATCAACCTCAAACAGCCCCAGGCCGCCGTGCCCGGCACCGAAATTCCGGTGGTTCCCGAACACATCTGGTCGAAGATTGACGACCCTGGCAAGTTTGCCAATGACAAGGATGTGGTCGGTTCTGGGCCGTTCATCCTCAAGTCATACTCGGCCAACCAGTCGTATGTGCTCGATGCCAACCCGAATTTCTGGGATGGGAAACCCGAGCTCGACCGGATTCAGTACGTCTACTACACCGACCCCGACGCCTCGATTCAGGCGCTGCGCGCTGGCGAGATCGACTTCATCTCGGGCCTGACGCCAACGCAGTTCCGGGCGCTTGAGAACGAGGAGGGAATCACCCTTAACTCGGGCGTCGGCCGCCGCTATAGCTCGCTCGCCCTCAACCCCGGCTTTAAGACCCGCAGCGGCGAACCCTACGGTAACGGTAACCCGGCGCTGCACGATGTGGCGGTGCGGCAGGCCATTCGCCTCGCCATCGACACCGACGCGCTCATTAAAAACGTGATGGAAGAGCAGGCGACCCCGGCGACGAGCTTTGTGCCCGCATCCTACGAAAAATGGATGCTGCCCGAAGACGATCCGGTGCTGGTCGACTTCGACCCCGAAGCCGCCAAGAAAAAGCTCGACGAAGCCGGCTGGACGCTCGGCAGCGACGGAGTGCGCGAAAAGGACGGCAAGAAGCTCAGCCTCCGGCTGCAGATCGACGGCAGCTCATCAACCGAGCAGGCGCTTTCGGAATACATCAAGCCCTGGCTGGGTGATGTGGGGATCGACGTGAAGGTGGTCTCAACCGACGGTGACACGCTGAGCACCGAGGCGAACGCCGCGAACTACGACATGTACTTCTCGGGCTGGTCGCTGGGCCCCGACCCCGACTATCAGCTGGGTATCAACACCTGCGGCCAGCTGCCAACCAAGTCTGATGGCAGCGGAGGCACGAGCCAGGACGGCTACTGCAATCCCGAGTTCGACAAGCTCTACGCACAGCAGCAGGTTGAGCTCGACGAGGCGAAGCGCATCGAACTGGTGCACGAGATGCTGGCCATGAACTACGAAGACAGCGTCAGCGTGGTGCTCTACTACCCGAACCAGCTCGAGGCCTACCGCTCCGACCGCTTTGAAGGTTTTTCGAAGATGCCCACCGAAAACGGCATCATCGCCAACCAGTCGGGTTACTGGGGATTCCGAACCGTGAAGTCCGTGGGTGAAGGCGGCGGCGCCGGTAGCTCGCAGACCGGTCTGTGGGTGATCCTCGGCGTGGTCGTGGTTGCCGGTGCCATCGGTGTCGGTGTGGCCGCGAACCGCCGCAAGAAGTCGGCCGATATCGAATAGCGCAAGACCATGACGAACTCAGTACCACCGTCAACATCCGCGATCCAAACCTCCGCCGACGCGGAGGAACCGCAGCGCGACTCGTCGTTCTGGCGCTATTTGGCGACCAAGCTCGGCGGTGCGGCGATCAGCCTGGTGATGGTTGTGCTGCTCGGGTTCTTCGCGTTCAAGCTGCTCCCGGGCGATCCAGTCGCCAAGATCGCCCGGGAACGGCCGATGAGCCCCGAACAAATTGCGAGCCTGCGCGCCCAGTACGGGCTCGACAAGCCGCTGTGGGAGCAGTTTTTCAAGTTCATCGGCGATGTTTTCACCCTGAACTTCGGTGAGAGCTATGTGTATAAGCGCTCTGTCGCTGAACTCATCGGTGAGTTTTTTTGGCCCACCATCCTGCTGACCGGCACCGCCGCCATCATCGCCATCACGCTCGGCCTCTGGCTCGGGCAGCGGGCGGCGTGGCGGCACGGGAAGCTGTTCGACCGCATCGCCAGCGGCGTATCGCTCGTGTTCTGGTCGGTGCCCACCTTCTGGTTGGGTCTGCTGCTGCTGATGTTTTTCGGCGGCACCCTCCACTGGTTCCCCACCGGCGGGATGCGTTCGGCTAATGCGCCAACCGATCCGCTCGGAGTGGTTGGGGATGTGGTGGCGCACCTCGTACTACCGGTGATCACGATGGTGGCGGTGGTGTTTGCGCAGTACTTGATGGTGATGCGCTCATCGCTCATCGAAGAAATGCACGCCGACTATCTCACCACCGCGCGCGCCAAGGGGCTCCGCGAAGACCTCGTGCGCGAACGTCACGCGGTGCCGAACGCGCTGCTGCCAACGGTGACGCTCGTGTTTATGCATATCGGTGGCCTGATCGCCGGTGCCGTCACCGTCGAAACGGTGTTTTCGTGGCCGGGCCTCGGCAAACTCACCTTCGAGGCGATTAAGGGCCCCGATCTGCCGCTCTTGCAGGGCAGCTTCGTCGTGTTCTCAACCATCATCATCGTCATGAATCTGCTGGCCGATCTCGCCTATCGCCAGCTCGACCCGAGAGTGAGGCGCGCATGACCACCGCGACTGCCACACGCACACCGGCACAGTTTGCTCGTGCCCGTCGCTGGAAAGCATTCCGTCAGTTTTGCAGTGACTTCGCCACCTATCGGGCCGGGATGGTGGGGCTCATCTTCCTAGTGGTGGTGGGCATCATCGCGATTCTCGCGCCGGTGATCGCCCCATCCTGGATGCTCGATGTCACCAAAATCGGTGACCCGGATCGATTCGCCCCACCATCGGCCGAGCACCTGTTCGGCACTGACAACCAGGGCCGTGAGCTGTGGGTGCGCATGGTGTGGGGTGCCCAATCGTCACTGCTGGTGGGTCTTGCCGCCACCGGAATGTCGATGGTCATCGGCACCATCGTGGGAATGGCGGCCGGGCATTTCACCGGCTGGGTGGGTGGCCTGCTGATGCGCGTCATCGACTTTTTCCTGGTGCTGCCGTCGCTGATTCTGGCCATCGTGCTGTCGAGTGTGCTCGAGCGCGGCACCCTCACCATCATCATTGCGATCGGGCTCACCTCGTGGGCGGGTACGGCGCGCGTGGTGCGAGCCCAAACCCTCACCGTTGAGTCGCGCGACTATATCCGGCGCTCGCGGGTGCTGGGTGCCGGGCACTGGCATCTGCTGACCAAGCACGTGTTGCCGGGCGTGATGCCGCTGGTGCTGGCAAATACGACGTTGATGGTTGGTTCGGCGATCATCGCCGAGTCGACGCTCGCGTTCTTGGGGCTCGGTGACCCGCTCACGCAGTCGTGGGGCACCGTGCTGAAAAACGCTACGGATGCATCCAGTGCCTCGAACGGTTATTGGTGGTACATCCTCATCCCGGGTCTGGCGATTTTGTTTGTGGTGCTCGCCTTCACCCTCATTGGCCGCGCGGTTGAAAACATTCTGAACCCGACTCTGAGGAAGCGATAATGGCCGATCTGAAATTTGAGGATGTATCGATCATCTACCGCACCTCGGGTCGGAACGATCGTGGTGAGGTACACGCGGTTAAAAACGTCAGCCTCGACGTGCCGGCGGGTTCGACGCTCGGTATTGCGGGCGAGTCGGGTTCGGGGAAGTCGACGCTGGTGATGAGCGTGTTGCGGCTGCTGCCAAAAACATCGAAACTCACCGGCCGGGTGCTGCTTGATAACACCGATGTGGCCGAGCTGAGCTTCGGTGAGTTGCGCGCGGTGCGGTGGACTTCGGCGTCGATCATTTTTCAGGGGGCGATGCACTCGCTCAACCCGGTGCGCACGGTGGGTCAGCAAATTATTGAGGCGCTCGAGCTGCACGTGACCGACGAGTGGAAAACCGAGGCGGCGCGCAAGGAGCGCGTTGTCGAGCTGCTCGGCAACGTTGATTTGCCGGCCGAAAAAGCGAACGTGTATCCGCACGAGCTTTCGGGTGGGCAGCGCCAGCGCGTGATGATCGCGATGGCTCTCGCCTGTAATCCCGAGATCATCATTGCTGATGAGCCCACCACCGCGCTCGACGTGATCGTGCAGGAGCAGATCCTGACGATGATTTCGCAGCTCGTGGTGGAGCGCGGGATTTCGCTGGTGATGATCAGCCACGACCTGTCGGTGCTGGCCACCGCGTGTGATCGCATCGCGGTGATGCGCAACGGCGAACTCATTGAGGTGGGCCCGGCGGGGCAGATTTGCCACGCTCCCCGCGAGCCCTACACGCAAAAGCTCGCGCACGCATTCCCCACCATCGGCGACCCGGCTTCGCGGATGCGGCCGGTGAGCCGCCACGAACAAGGCGATGAGGATGCGCTGGACCGGGCGGGGGTTCCCGACGATGCACCGGTGCTGTTGGATGCGCGCCGGGTGAGCGTCACCTACCGCACCGGCGGCCGAAAAGTGCCGGCCATCCGCGAGGTTGACCTGCAGATTCGACGCGGTGAGATCGTGGCGCTGGTGGGGCAGTCGGGCTCGGGTAAAACCACCCTGGCCAACACTCTGATCGGTCTGCAAGAACCCGATCCGGGCGCAGAAATCATGTTTGATGGCACGCCGATTCCCACGAAGCCCGCGCAATTGCGCGAGTTTCACAAGCGTGTGCAGCTGGTGTTTCAAGACCCGTCGGCGGCGCTCAACCCGAAGTTGACCGTCTATGAGTCGGTTGCCGAGGGGTTGCGAGTGCAGCGGTTCGACGGTGATGAAGAGCAGCGGGTGCGCCAGAGTCTGATCGAGGCCGAGCTCACTCCGCCCGAAGACTTCTTCGGTGCGATTCCGCAGGAGCTTTCGGGTGGCCAGCGTCAGCGCGTGGTGATCGCGGGTGCGCTCGCGCTACAACCCGAACTGCTGATTGCCGATGAGCCGGTTGCGTCACTGGATGCATCGGTGCGCGGCGAGATTCTCGGCCTGCTGCTGTCACTGCGCCGGCAGCTGGGGCTCGCGGCGCTGGTGATCACCCACGATCTTGGGCTGGCGTGGAATATTGCCGATTCGGTGGCCGTGATGCACCGCGGTCAGCTGGTTGAATATGGCCCCACCGAGGCGGTGCTGCTGAACCCGCAGCACAGCTACACCAAGACGCTGTTGGCGGCGGCCCCGAGCATCGGTGATGTGAAGCCAGAACCGCAGCAATGAGCATCGTATTACCGCAGCTGCCGGCGCCGATTCAGTGGGGCATCCGTATCACCACCCTCGAGGGGGAGGTGCTTGCCGAGCACGAACCGCACCGGGTGAGCAAAACCGCCAGTGTCGGCAAGGTGTTTGTGCTCATTGAACTCGCGCGGCAGATCAGTGAGGGCGCAGTCGCGGCGGATGCGCTGATCGACCTGTCTAAAACGCTCTACGTGGCCGATTCGGGCCTTGCCTACCGGTTCACGAATCCGTCGATTGCGGTTGCGGATGCGGCGCTGCTGGTGGGCACGATGAGTGACAACCTGGCGACGAACGCGCTCATCGATGTGTGCGGGCTTGAGCGGGTGCGGGCGATCGCCGATGAGCTCGGCTATACCCAGACCGCGCAGCTCGACTACATCCGCGATGATCGTGGCCCCGAGCATCCCTGGACCCCTTCGTATGGCACCGCGGCAGAACTTGCGGATGTGATGCGGCGGCTCGCGCTCGGCGAGGTGCTGTCGCCGGAAATTTCGCGTCAGGTGCTCGACTGGCTCGCATCGGGTGCCGACACTTCGATGGTTGCCGATGCGCTGCTGCTCGACCCGCTCGCGCATGTTGACCCCGAATATCAGTTGATGGTGCTGCGCCACAAAACCGGCACGATCGCCGAGGCGCGCATCGATGTTGGTGTGTTGCGGGGGTCGAAACGCTCGGTGGCCTACGCGGTGGCCGCCAACTGGCCCGAAGAGCTGCCCGATCAGCGCGCGCTGGCGCTGGATGTGATGCGCGAAATTGGTGAGCAAATTCGCCACTATGTGACCGATCTTGACCGTGACGACCCCGGAGAAAACCCCAGTGATTGATTTCCCCACCGATGATGGTTGCCGCTGGTCGGTGCTGGTGCGCGATGTCGACAGCGAGCAGGTGCTGTTGCAGCACAGTCCCGAACGGGTGCTCAGCACCGCCAGCATCGGCAAGCTCTTTTTGCTGCACCGCATCCTGACTGAGGTGGATGCCGGCACGCGGTCGCTGGACGAGCTGGTGACGCGCCTGCCGAGCGATGAGATTGGTGGCTCGGGGCTGTGGCAAAAACTGCAACAGGATGCGCTGTCGATCTATGATCTGGCGGCGCTCGTGGGTGCGGTGAGCGATAACGATGCCACGAACGCGCTGCTGCGCGTGGTGGGGATCGAAACAGTGCGTGAGCACGCCCGCAACCTTGGCTATCAACACTCACGCTTGAACGATGCGATTCGCTGGCCGATTCCGCCCGGCCATCCCACGCGACTGTCGGAGGCGAACGCGAGCGAGATGGTGGATTTTGTGTCGCGCCTGCAGCTCGACCGGGATCTTTCGCCGGGTAGCGGCGATATTTTTCGCAAGTGGCTCGGTGCCAGTGCCGATATGTCGATGGTGGCGTCGGTGTTTGATTTCGACGGCCTCGATCACGACTGCTTCGACGGGGGAGTGTGGCTGTGGAACAAAACCGGCACCATCTCGACCGTGCGCGCCGATGTGGGTGTGGCGATGGGGCGAAACAGACGTGTCGCTTACGCGGTGCTCGCCGAGTGGGATGCGGGCGCGGATGCGCGCGGACCGGTGCTTGAAACGATGGCTGAGGTGGGCCAGCTGATCGGTGAGGCGATTGGCTGGCAGGATCCGCGACCGAAACGCTCGGCGGCCCGGACCGCGGCGATGCCGGCAGTGGCACCGGTCTCGGCTTCGGCGGCGGGTGCACGGGCTGCGATTGCGGCGGCCGCAAACGATGCCGCGCTGCGAGATGTGCGCTATCTGGTGCTCGACGGTGACAGTGGCGCGCCCCTGCTGGAACGGTCGCCAGATGAGCCGAGCCCGTCGGCGAGCGTGATGAAAACAGTCACCGGCACGCTCGCGCTGGCGAATCTCGGTGCCGACCACCGCATCCCCACGCGCGTGGTGCGCACTAGTGACTCTGAGGCGGTGCTGATCGGTGGCGGCGATGTGACACTCTCGCGCACCGCAACTGGTGAGCCAACGTTTTATCCGCATCCGGCCCATTTGGATGCGTTGGCCGATCAGCTGCGCACGAATATGCCCGTTCTCAAGCGGTTGCTGCTTGACGATGAACTGTTTGCCGCATCCCAATGGCACCCCACATGGGACCCGGCGGGCCGATCGCCCGAAAACTACATCCCCTTTATTAGCGCGCTGCAGGTGGACGGTGACCGTGACGATCCGCTCATGGATGACAGCGCGCGCAGTGAAAACCCGGTGGGGCGCGTGGCGGCAGGGCTCGGAGCGCTGCTGGGGGATGTGGATATTGCCCGGGGGAGCGCTCCGGAAGGTGCGGCAGATGAAGTGGCCCGGGCCCAGTCGGCGCCGATGACCGAGCTGGTGCGTGAAATGCTGCGCAGCTCCGACAACGCGCTCGCGGAAGCGCTCGTGCGGTTGGTGGCAATTGCGCGCGGTGGCGATGCCTCGTGGGACTCGTTGCAGCGCGAGATACGGGCCGCGGTTGCAGATCTTGGCCTGGATGCATCCGGTTGCGAATTCGTGGATGGCTCGGGGCTGAGCGAGGATAACCGGCTGACCCCGCGTTTTGTGGCCGAACTGCTGCGGCGCGGCTATCTCGGTGAAGAACCGTTTGCGTCGCTGGTGCCGCTGTTGACGGTCTCGAGCCAGACCATGTCGCCGGCGCGGTTTACCGGGGCGAACCGCGTGGTTGGTAACTCGGTGCGCGCGAAAACGGGATTTATTAACTCGGTGCATTCCCTCGCCGGCATCGTGACAACTCGGGGTCAGCGCAACCTCGTGTTTGCAGTGTTTGCGTGTGATCTGGACACACCGGTAGACCGTGAAGCTCGACTCGCCGTCGACCGCCTGGTGACGGCGCTGCATCTGCACGGTGACGCACTCGAGTAGTGCCGTCACACTTTCGTAAGAATTTTCGCTGTCGCCGATAATTATTCGCCGGCCAGGCTAGGAGCATGAAGAAAAAAATGCTCCTGGCCCTGTCAACCGCCGCTACCGCTGCCCTGCTGCTCACCGGATGTGGTGGTGACAGTGCCGAAGACAAAATGGCACCCAAAACCGAAGACGGCATGATGACCGACGACGGCATGATGACCGAAGACTCGATGATGACTGAAGATTCGATGTCGAAGGAAGACGGCATGATGACCGACGATTCGATGTCGCACGATCACGATTCGATGATGACCGAAGACGCCGGTAACTAGTTCTGATCCGTTTCGTGTAGTTCATTTCTATTCTCATGTTTATTGCCGTACTCTCGCTGCTCGCCGGCGCGCTCTCGGTGCTCGCACCCTGTGTGCTCCCATTTCTGCCCGTGATCGTCGGCGGCAGCGTGAGTGCGACCGAGTCAAAGCGCCGGCCGTATCTCATCGCCGCCGGGCTTGTTGTTTCGCTGCTGCTGTTTACGCTGCTGCTCAAAACCACCACCGCATTCATTGGTATCGACCCGCGCGTGTGGTCGATCGCATCCGGTGTGTTGGTGATCGCACTTGGTTGCAGCATGCTGTTTCCCGGAGCCTGGTCGTGGATCGAAAGTCGACTGCGGCTGGGTGAACGTTCTAACAAACTGCTCGATAAAGCGGGTGACCATGAGGGCGTGGCCGGTCCGCTGCTGATCGGTGCCGCCCTCGGTCCGGTGTTTTCAAGTTGCAGCCCCACCTATGCGTGGGTGATTGCAACGGTGCTGCCGGCGCAGCCGCTGGCCGCATCCATATATTTGGCTGCCTATTGCATCGGGATGGCGGCGATGCTGCTGGCGATCTCGCTGCTGGGCCGCGAGCTGGTGAAAAAGCTCGGGTGGGCGGCGAATCCGCGCGGCTGGTTCCAGCGCGTGGTTGCCGTGATGTTCATCATCGTGGGGCTTGCGGTGAGCACTGGTGTTGACCGGCAGGCGCAGGCGTGGATCGCCGAGCGCGTCCCCGGCCTCACCGCTGTTGAAGAGGCGCTGCTTCCCGAAGCCGAAGCGCGGCAGGCCACAGACGGTCAGCCGACTCCGGCTCCCGAACTCACCGGTATTAGCGAGTGGATTAATTCGGATCCAGTGACGCTCAAGCAGTTGCGCGGGCAGGTGGTGTTGGTTGATTTTTGGACCTACAGCTGCATTAATTGCATCCGCACCCAGCCCTATTTGAACTCGTGGTATGACCGCTATCACGATGACGGTTTTGAAATTATTGGTGTGCACGCGCCCGAGTTTGCCTTTGAGCGGGTGCCCGAGAACGTTGAAAAAGCGGTTCGTGACGCCGATATTAAATATCCGGTGGCGCTCGACAATGATTTCGCCACCTGGAACGCCTACCAAAACCGGTATTGGCCGGCGAAATACCTGATCGACCAGGACGGCAATATTGTGTGGTCGCACTTTGGTGAGGGTGGCTACGATGAGGCCGAGCAGCGCATCCGTGAACTCGTGGGTGCGGAAGGTGACCGCGCCGATGCGGTTGCCGGCGAACAGGGCGCCCGGCAGCGCTCACCCGAAACCTATCTCGGCGCTTCGCGAGCCAGCGGATTTGTCGGTTCGGGGCGCTACGAAATCGGTGAACACGATTTCACCGCCGCCGCACCCGAAAACATTGGGGTGTCGCAGTGGACGCTCGGTGGTAAGTGGCGGGTTGATGGTGAGTCGATCACCGCGCTCAGTGATGGCGCCACCCTGTCGTATCGATTCACCGGCCAGCAAATGTTTTTGGTGATGCAGGCCGATGATGAGTCTGAGGTGCGGGTTGAGGTTGAGGGCCGCAGGCCGCCCGGCGGTGCCGATGTGATGGCCGGTTTGGCCAAGGTGTCGGATGCGCGACTATACCGGCTAGTGAAATTCGAGCAGTCGGAGCAGGGCCTGCTGGTGACACTAACTTTTCCGAAGGGCGTGACGGCAAATGCATTCACCTTCGGGTGATGCGTATGATCTGGGGGTGTCTCGCATCCTCGTAGCCGATGATGACACCACCGTGCGTGCCGTCGTCGCAGATTATCTTGCCGCCGCCGGACATGAGTCAGTGGTGCGCGGGGATGGTCCGGGCGTGCTTGAGCGGGTGCTCGCGGGCGATATCGACCTGGTGGTGCTCGATCTGATGATGCCGGGCATGGATGGGCTTGAGGTGCTGCGCCGGATGCGCGCGGCCGAGCTCGATATTCCGGTGATTATTTTGACGGCGAAAGATGGCGAATCAGACCGCATCCTGGGGCTTGAACTGGGTGCTGACGACTATTTGACCAAGCCGTTCAGCCCGCGCGAGCTGGTGTTGCGCATCGAGGCGATTTTGCGGCGCGGCACCGGGCGTGCGGTTGAACGAGAGGTGCTGCAAGACGGTGATTTGACGATTGACCCGGTGGCTCGAAAAGCGTTTCGTGACGGGCGCGAGCTGGATTTGACGCTGCGCGAATTTGATTTGTTGGCATATTTTTTGGCGCATCCCAACCAGGTGCTCTCGCGTGACGATCTGCTGGCTGCCGTGTGGGGGTGGCAGATTGGTGAGGCTTCTACGGTGACCGTGCATGTGCGGCGGCTGCGAGGGAAGCTTGAGACCGACCCGGCGCATCCGACGCGGCTGGTGACCGTGTGGGGGCGCGGGTATCGCTGGGAGGCGCGCGCATGATCGAACCGGTGCTGTGGGCGGTTGGCGCGACCATTGCGGTGGGCATTTTGGGGATGCTCGTGACGATTGCGGTGGCGCGGCGTTCGCTGCGCTGGGCGGCAGTGCTTGGCCCGATTACGGTGCTGCTGGCCGTTGCGGCGGGGATGCTGGTGGGTGTCGACCAGATGCTGGTCGACGCGCAGGTGCCGATGGTGATGCTGTTGGCGACGGCGCCGGTGGCGCTCGCGGTGGGTGTGGTGATTTCGATGAGCACGCAGCGACGGGCGGCCGAGTCGGCGAGCGCGCTTGAACGCGAGCGTTCGGCGCGTGAGCTGGAGCAGGGGCGCCGTGAGCTGATGGCGGGGATGTCGCATGATTTGCGCACCCCGCTTGCGGGGATTCGGGCGATGGCCGAGGCGCTGGAAGACGGGATCGTTACCGACCCGCAGGAGTATTACCGAGCGATTGCGGCTGAGGCGCAGCGCACGTCTGGAATTGTGGATGATTTGTTGGCGCTGACTCGGTTGAGTAGCGGAGCGGCAGAGTCGGTGGCCGAACCGGTTTCGGTGGGGGATGCGCTGTCGGATTTGGTTGCGCATCTCGCGCCGCTCGCCAAGCAGCGGGATGTGCGGGTGACGGGCAGTGTTGATGGTGCCGTTGAGGTTGTGGGGGATGCGGGCTTGATTTCGCGGGCCCTGCAGAATGTGCTGGTGAACGCGATCGCGTACACGAAACCGGGGACGACGGTGCAGGCGCGTGCCTTTGTGGCGGATGGCCGCGCCGTGGTTGAGGTGCGAGATGGCTGCGGTGGGTTGTGTGACGAGGAATTGTCGCGAGTGTTTGACACCGGTTGGCGAGGGGATGCAGCGCGCACCCCGGGTTCGCTCGCGGGCACCGGGCTCGGCCTGCCGATTGTGCAGATGGTGATGGAACTGCACGGCGGTGCAGTGACGGTTGAGAACGCCGGGGAAGGGTGTTTGGTGCGGTTGGGGTTTTAGGTGGGGTTTATCCACAGGCGCTGCTGTCAGTTTTGTGGGGTGGTCTAGCATCTGCAATGCAACAACTTTAAAGCTGAGGGCTCATTCCCGCTTGCGCGTTGGGATACCTGTTCTTCTCTCCCAACTAGACTTGATATGCAGCATCGCTACGACCGAGCCATGTTGGGATACCTGTTCTTCTCTCCCAACTAGACTTGACCGGCATGTTCGTCGCCCGCAACACCCGTTGGGATACCTGTTCTTCTCTCCCAACTAGACTTGATTGAGTAATCCCAAGGATCGACCGCAGGTTGGGATACCTGTTCTTCTCTCCCAACTAGACTTGAGCACCTAGTGCATCTAGTCGATCATCCGTTGGGATACCTGTTCTTCTCTCCCAACTAGACTTGGGCACGCGGGCACACACACACGCGCACGGTTGGGATACCTGTTCTTCTCTCCCAACTAGACTTGAAGGTTGTTGCCGATGATGCGCGGGTTAGTTGGGATACCTGTTCTTCTCTCCCAACTAGACTTGATTGCGGGCCTTGCGGTACCGCCCGCCGGTTGGGATACCTGTTCTTCTCTCCCAACTAGACTTGCTCGCTGAGCTCGCACTTAAGCTCAACCGTTGGGATACCTGTTCTTCTCTCCCAACTAGACTTGGCTTGGAGTGCCTGTACCTGCTGCGTGGTGTTGGGATACCTGTTCTTCTCTCCCAACTAGACTTGTGAGTTGCTTGCGTTCGCTGACATGTGCGTTGGGATACCTGTTCTTCTCTCCCAACTAGACTTGCGCAGCAACCGACAACAACGGCCGCACCGTTGGGATACCTGTTCTTCTCTCCCAACTAGACTTGATGGTCATGGCCCAACGCCACGCCAGTAGTTGGGATACCTGTTCTTCTCTCCCAACTAGACTTGCGACGAAGGCGATAGCGATGAAACGCTGGTTGGGATACCTGTTCTTCTCTCCCAACTAGACTTGACCGCTGCTACCGATACCGCTGGCAGTGGTTGGGATACCTGTTCTTCTCTCCCAACTAGACTTGGTATGGCGAGATTGGAGGCGGTGATGCTGTTGGGATACCTGTTCTTCTCTCCCAACTAGACTTGAGCAACTCCGCCCTGGGCTGTAAAACACAGCTCAGGGCGGGTGCTCGAGGGTCAGAAATCGAACAAAACTAGCGCGTCCGGGGGTGCTTCTGGCTCGATATACTCGGACCCGTACAGCCGCCAACCGCGAGCCCATTGGTCATCGGTTAGGCGCAGGATCCTGACATGCCCTTGCGCAGGAACATTGTTCTTCAGGAACTCGATCACCGGGATAGCCGCTGTGCCGTTGATGAGGTGACGGACGTAGACCGACAGCTGAATCATTGAGAAACCCTCGTCGAGCAGCAGCTTTCGATATTTCGACGCCACCCGGCGCTGCTCTGGTTCTTTCACCGGAAGATCAAACATCAGCAGCAGCCACACGGGATCAGCCATCTTCACTCGCAAATGGCGTCTGCCAGTCGGGGACTGAGAGCCTGACTTTTTCACCCTCGACGAACAGTGCCAAATCCTGGGCCAGTGTGTAGATACCTGTCAGTACTGTTTCACCAGTTCCTTGCATCGGCAGATTCGTCACATTGACGAGCTCATGCTTGACCGATCGGTCCTCAAGACCATCTAACGGAAGAAGCCGGTGCACAGTTGCATCTACTGCGGGGCGGAACGGCTCGATCAGATCGTCTGCGAGGCAAAATGGATTGCTCCGATTTCGGTGCCAAAGCCCGAGGGTTGGGGAGAGTCCAGCCTCACAAATCCCACGGATAACAAATCCTCGAAGCACCGCGTAGCCGTAGTTGAGCATGGCATTACAGTGATCCTCAGCCCCAGGAACTCGCCGGAACTGTTCGTCCTCGAAAAACTCAGTCCAATATAGCCGCGCAGCTTGCCCTTCCAGATTGTCGGGATCGCCCGAACGAACCTTTGACGCAAGGAGCCTTAAACGTGTTGCCGCTGATGAGCCAACTTGCTCGAGGTTGAATGCCTGCCCCAAGATTTTGGCCCGAACCAGAGCCTGCCACGATGATTTCTGCCTCGGCAGAGACAGGTCAGCTTGAGCTCGATGTCGGGTAGCGATTCTGGAATTACTACCCCACGGATTGCCCACGAAGTTGGGTACACCACGCCAATCACAGTTGAGCAGAGTGACGTCGTATTTGGCCAGCATCGACAGCGCCCCGCCCGAGATCGACGCATGATTTCCCACGAGTAGGACCGCGACGTCTTCGAGCGGGACACGTTGGTCCCTAATCACCAGACCGCCTCGTGCAGCCGTGATTTGTCCCTGATAATCAAGAACATCGATGACCTGCCGCGATCGCATGATGCTTATGCCAATCGTGTCAAAGATGTGACCTCGCCGAGAGAATTTCGACGAACGAGCCGTGTCCCCGGTACTGCAACAAGCGTTGAGACGCTCACTCGGAAGCCATCCTGAAGAGCCTTCGAAAAGTCGTCATTCTTTTCGCTGAGCTCCTGGCCTGTAGTTGACTGCAGACCTTCGGCCGCTAGTACAAGCGGACGAAGACCGATCAGCCTGTCTTCGGGCATGCGGTTGATCTCCCAGTGTTGCTCGGGATGCTCAGCCATGAATCGCCCGAAGTCAGTCGTATTCCCGATCCAGTCCTTAGCGTCGATGTAAATCTCATCACCCGGTACCAAAGAAACAACGTGCTCAGCTGTTCGGGCGAGTAGTGCGCGTCGCAGGGGAGCTCGACTATTACGCTGAACGGCGCGTGAATATGGGTCGACTGGCTGGTTCAGGAGGTCGGCTCCCTCCTTATCGGGTAGCTCATAAAGGTCAGCGGCCCAGATGCGCAGGAGTTCAACATTTCCGTTTGGCACCCGGTAGAGCCGGCCATGATGAATAGTTGCGCCAAGTTTGGCGGAACTATTTCGGGGTAGGGGGATTCGCGCGTCCTTCGCTCCTTTGAAAAGGTAGACAGGATCGTCGGCGGAAAGCCACTTCCCGCTAGTGAGCTGCGCTGCACGTGCAGGATTGGTAGGCAACTTCTTGGCCGTGCCCAGACCATCGACCAGATAACGATAGACCGACTTATCAACCACGCGGCTAATCTCTTGGGCGGTCCACTCTTCGCCTAAGCATTTGCTGATGTGCGCATCTCTCCCAGCCTCATGAAGCTGGCCATGGCTGGCCGACATTCGTAGCGGCTGAACCACTGGCACGTCGTCTTCATCGAGCTTCTCTCGAATGAGCTGCGCGAGACGATCCATGGCGTGAACCCACTCCGCAAATTTACGTGCTCGCTCGCTGCCGGGCTCTCCTTGGTAGGTTTTCCAGCCGTTATCACGTCCGGTCAGCAATGCCGCGTCACGCATCTGCTCGCGAATCGACAGTGTCATAGCTACCGAGGGATTCAGCATTGAAGCGACTGCTGCGTCGATAGCGTGGTGGCGGCGATCAATACGTGACTTTTCAATGAGTCCGGGGCGGAGCTCAAGCTTCTTGTCGATACCGCTCGCTTTTCGAGCAGCCGAAACAATCGACCCCTTATAGACCGGCACTTTCACTTCATCACCGAATGTTGCTTGGATTCGATGACGTAGCTCGACGGCGGCATAGGCGGTCGAGGCGAGTGCGCGCTCATCGACTGGCTGATCTTCGGAACGTTGTAGAAGCCGTTGACGCATTTCCTTCCGAATGCCATTTGCTTTTGCCTTGGGCATAGATCCGAAATCGAGCCCGCGCACTCTTTCGAGCGCACCATCAACAGAAACTCGAGGATTATGACCGGAACTGGCGAACACTGAGAACGGATTTTTGCCTTTTTGCTGATTGCAGGATGTGCACACCGCTGCCAAGTTGGCCTGCCGGTTCGAACCTCCACCCGATCGAGGAACGATGTGATCGAGCTCGACCTGGCTGGGACTGCGGAGAGTCTCACCGCAATACAAGCATTGACAGTTTTGTCGCCGAATTAACTGGAATTTACGAACCATATCTCGGCTGGGCGTCGAGCCGGGATAGGTCGCACGATAGTCAGCTGTGACGCGTTCGCGCTCCTTCCGATTGGCTCCTTGCTCTTTGCGTAAGTCGGAAAGCGCGTTCGTGCCGAGAAACGCGGCGCGTACATGTTCGATTGTGACTTGATCGATGTCACCCAAATTTCGATGAACACCCATGAGGAAGCGTCGGACCGGAGGAATGACTCGCTGGAGTGTTGGGTGCTGTGCCGGCACCGTCAGGTCATCGCGCTCTGGAACCATGGTTTCGCCGCCATTAAAGAGCCGGTTTCGCGCTGTGGTGTAGTCGTCGCCGGTGTCACGAATCTCGTCGCAAAGCATCCGCAAGACCGTAAGGCTGTGACTCGCTCGACCAGAGTCGAGCTTGACTCCCTCCAGCTTGGTTACTTCGGCGTCGTCGAGCGAACCAAGCAGTGAGTCAATCTCTTCATTGTGCATGTGGCGAGGCGCAGAAGGATCTCCCAGTCGGTGCACCAGGGCGGAGCGCTGTTCGGCATTGGCTGATTTCCACCATTGCAGTACAGGATGTTTTTTGGGCAATGCGTGAATGGCAGCCAAAGTACGGTTGATGGGAGCCTTTGCCGTCAACTGTTCGTCAGGATTGTTATGGGTAAGTAACGAGGCTTCGATTTCGAGAGCATCTGCGAGGTCTCGCCACGTCGGCTGCTCATTGAACGAGGTGATACCGGAGAGCGTGTCGAACAGTATGTGCTGTTGCTCAACGGAAAGTCGAGTACGCTCCCTTGACCGCGGAGAAGGTTTTATGGCGAGGTTTGCAATTTCCTGTCGGATGCGGAATTCCTGAAACTCGAGCGCGCTCTTTGACGCCCGAGGCTCAGACTTGTAGCCAGGGATCCATTCGGAACCAACTAGCTCTTCAGGAACACGAGGATGTTCTTGCTGAAAAGCGAGAGTGCCTAGCGTCTCGAAGACCGCATCTCCAAGCTCTTGGATACGGCAGATGTGGCGCCACTCTCGTGCGACATCCTCGCGCCGTTGCCTGCCGAGCAGGTTGTAAGGTTGCACGCGGTTCGACCCGCCCTTCACGCGGTCACGGAGAAGCTGCTGGTTGGTGAGCCCATACTGAGCGATATCCGACTGAAACTCGAGCGGGGCATCATCGGGGATTCCAAGAGAGTCCAGTTCCTCGAGTTTCTCAACTGCTTTAACAAAGTCATCACTGGGCTCGGCTGCGTTCAGATAGAAACCCACGCTGACCCACGCATTCGCCCAGCCACGGTGACGTTCCATATGCTGCAAGGCCATAGACACGAGCCGTCGACGACGTTCTGGGTCTGGAACGAAGCCTCGGCAGAGTTCAATCCGCGCCTCCCACGCTTCATAGGTCGAAAGCTTCGTCATATCGACCACGGGAAGGCCATGAGCTAACAATGCTTCGCGCAACTGTCTGCGTTGACGGCGGCGATTGTGCTTGTGATTCCGTGCGCGCCGCGCTATCCCACCGGACGCCTTGCGCGTTAGCTGTGTCGTTTGACCCGAAGCGGCTTTATCGACGCCACCGTCGTGTTTCACAGATATCAGGTAAGGAACACTGACCGGCATTCCCTGCTCGTCCACGATAACCGCAGCGAGACCAACCGACTTCTCACCAGCATCAATGCCACATCGCAAAGCCATAGCCTAAACATATCGGAAACAAGCGACTTTGGATATCAGAGAAAAGTAAGGTTTCCACAAACCCCATCGAAAACAGGAAACCCCGCCGGAGCGGGGGACAAGTCGTACGTGCAACCTTACGGCCACGCCTTATTGGGATACCTGTTCGCGAATCAGTGTACGCGCCCAACCGGTTAACTACAAGAGATCGCACAATCGATCAACGTTTCACCTTCCGGCTCCCTCTCGCGGTGGCGTAGGCACGGGTGGGGTGCACCGAGCCCCGCTCGGCAGTACAGCCACGACCAAAAGCTCAGAGCACCCCAGCTAACTCACTTGATGAGCTTTGTCACTGCCGCAGCCGCCTCGATCACCTGCGCCTGATGTGGCAAGAGTTCGTGCGCGGGTGAGTCATCGAAACTCACACCAAACGGATCAACCACATCAGTTCGAGCGCCGCTCAATTCTTCGAGCACTGCGACACCGCAGAACGGCACATGCACAGGTGAATAACCGCCCTCATGAGCGAAAACTACTCGTCCGTTACAAACCTCGTCTGCCACGTTGAGAATTTCACGCGCAAACATCCTGAACCCATCGGACGTAACCGTCATGCACCCCAGCGGGTCCAGCGCACTCGGGTCGAAACCGCTCGAGACAAATATAACTTCCGGTTTGAATTTCTGAATCGCTGGGACCGCTACCTGTCTGATGGCGTGCAAATAGCCGCCATTACCCGTGCCTGCGGGCAGCGGAATATTGATGTTGTATCCCTCGGCCGACTCACCACCGATCTCACTGAGTTCGCCGCTTTCCTGCGGAAACAGCCGGTGCTGGTGCAGTGAGACGTGCAGCACATTTGGGTCGTCCCAAAAGATTCGCTGGGCGCCATTTCCATGGTGGACGTCGTAGTCAACAATTGCCACTCGCTCGATTCCTGTCGTGGCGCGCAAATGCTCGATAGCAATGCCGACGTTTGATAGGAGGCAGTAACCACGACCCAGGTCTGGCTCTGCGTGGTGCCCCGGCGGGCGTGTCAGTGCGTAAGCATTGTCAACGTCACCCCTAACCACGGCCTCAGCTGAATGGATGAGGCCGCCAACAGCTAGACGCGCAATATCAAGAGACGTCGCACCAAACGGGGTCGCGCCATCGCCAGCGTCTCCGCCACGTCCGCTGCTTAGCTCAGCAAGACGAGCTAAGTAATCGGCTGTATGGACACGAAGAATCTCATCATCACTGGCGACACGTGCGGGAATGCGAACGAGTTCTTTGGAAAGCCCACTTACCTCGACCAGGCCAGCAAATCTCGCCTTAGATTCACTGCTTTCGAAGGCCTGATGTGGCTGGATAAATCCACCTGATGGCCAGATTCCCGCTGCGGTACCAGTGTCATGCCACGCGAACCGCTCTTCCCACATGTAGCCAGTACGGCGAGTTGCAGATTTCACGACGTTACTCCTTCAGTTTTATTAGGTACTTGAATTGCTTCGGTTCGCAGGCGGACGCTCTCGAATAGTTGATCGATGCGTTGCTGCTCGGCGCGAGAGTTGGGTTTGAACACGGTCAGCGCTATGTAGATGAGCGTGTTGACCATCAGGCCGGCTACGCCTGGCACGAGTCCCCCGAGCCAGGTAATCGAGATTGGATTGCTCAGATAGAAAAGAATGGCAGCGAGCAACCCGCCGATCATGCTGGCAGTGGCAGCGAGTGCTGTCCCGCGCCGCCAGAAAATGCCGAGGAACAGTGCAGGCGCCAGTTGCACAATTCCCTCGTACGACATCATCGCCAGATTGACCAGTCCGCCAGTGATGTTGACCGTCAGCACCGTAGCTAGGGCGCACAGGAGTGTTAGCGCAGCCACGATTGTTTGTGCCAGTCGTGGGCTGCGACGTCCCGCTTCCACAGTTCTCGGAGCAATGTCGTTAGCTGCGATCGTGCCCAAGGCTTGCAGATTGGCCCCAACGTTGCCGAAGGTCGCACTAATAACTGCCAGCCCTGCCAATGTGAGGGTGATCACTCCGCCAGCTGAGGCGACGATGAAGAACACATGGTCAGGTTTCTCCGAGACGCCGGGGAACTGTGAGGCCAGTAGTGCAAACATCATCAAAGTGAGGCCGAAGATGAGCAGGATTGGTGCTGCGCGGAGGGACGCCCGTTGAATTGTTCGCTCCGACTTGGAAGTGAAAAGTCGTACGAAGATATCTGGCCAGCACCATCCCCCCAGTGCGCCGGCAAGTATCAACGAGAAGAAATAGAGCGGCCCCAAATCTGACCCGAGACCTGGAATTGCAAAGAACGTTGACGGGATGCCTGAGAGATTAAAGCCGGTGGCGAGCATCCACACGATGAGTCCGAGTAGCAAGAGGCCGCCAAAGAGGTAGGCGACGATTCCTTGAACCATGTCGCCAATAACCACGCCGCGTGCGCCGTAACGAACCGTCCAGATCTGGCGAATTGCGATAACAACCGTGCCGACAACGAGGGCGCCAATGGGGTCCACAGCGCCGAATGAGAGGTACTCAAAAACGAGCGCGAGTGATTGCATTCCGAGTACAACCCAGGGCAGCGATGCCAAGAAACCAATCACTGCGGCGGTGACTCGAACCGTTGAAGAGTTATAGCGAAGCCCCATGAGGTCGGCCTGAGTGCGTAGGTCGAAGGAATGGCCCCAAATACTCACCGGGCGCGCGAGCAGATACATCAGAACTGCGCCGAAGAGCGAGTACAGCACCATGTAGAAGCCAATTACTCCGGACGCAGCTGTCAGTCCAGCAAAACTAATAAAGACGGTGCCTGGGAGCCACGTGTTGACGAATGCCATCGCAGAGTACCAGGGGCCAAACGACCGACCACCCGTCGCGTAGTCAGACATAGAGCTGGCCGATTTCGATCGTCGTTCGAGGACAATTCCGATGGCGACAAGCAGCAGAATCACGCTGCCGTAGCCGATCACCATTGACGTGTTCACGCCTCATCTCCAATCTCTGGGTGGGTTTGCGATGACTGGGGTGCAGTGGTCCGGTCGAGAACTAGAAGAGACAGGGCGAGCAGCAGGGGCACGCCGATCACATAGAGCATCGACACCGTCGGTTTGCCAGCCACCAGCCACCAGTGCAGTGGAGGAAAGAGCAGCAAGAACGCATCGACTGCGACGATGATGCCAATGATTTTTTGGCGAGTTCGGGATGAAAGGTGAAGTTTGGACACTCGGCACCTCCTTGTGCAAGAGTTAACTGAATCGATTCAGATTGTCTGAAGTCTGGCATGTAAGTGGTATCCGCGCAACTCCGCTCCGAAAGGCATAGGATTCCCGGCATGGCACAGGAACGGGTGACGATCGCTGATATTGCGCGCGAGGTCGGCTTATCAGTCGGTACGGTTTCGAACGCGCTGAATGGTCGCAGGCCGCAGGTCTCAGAGCGAACAATTGAAAAGGTGGTGGCCGCTGCCAACCGGCTGGGTTATCGAGGTAACAGTGCCGCTGCCGCGCTGCGCACCGGGCGCTATGGCGCAGTGAGTCTGCATCTTCCCGAGTCGGTGCGCTCGCTCAGTTTCTACATGGAGTTCACCTTCGGGGTTGAACATGCGGTCTCGAGGGCCGACTTCGACCTGGTGCTTGTTAGCTCGGACCGCAAAAGTAAGACCTCACCGGTGAGTGTTGATGGCGCAATCGTCGTCGACTGGACACCGAAACTTCGCGCCCCTCGACTGCTTCATGATGCGGGTGTTCCCATTCTTGCGGCTGGACGCCAAGCCTCCGACCTCGTCGAGTCGACCCCCACGCAAACCATTTGGGTGAACTATGCACCCTTGGTTTCGCAGATCGTTTCGGCAGCCGAAAAATCGGGCGCGAAACGGTTTGCGATGATTGCACCTGATGACTCGTTGCGCTCAGACTGGGCCGTATCGATCGTTGAGGGCTTCAACCGAGCTGTCGAAGAGCTGGGGGTTCCCGGGTATGTTGTCCACATACCAGTGACAGCATCTCCCGCGAAAATTATTGAGACTGCCTTGTCGCTGTGTGAGGCAGAGAGTCCCGACTGCGTGATCTTTGGTCCCCAGCGGTTCGCTGGTATCGCAAAGCTCCATCTTGGATGGGGCGTGCCGGGCAGCAGGGTCCCTTATCTGGCTTCGTGTGCGGGAGATCCGCTGAGCGAACTGAGTGACGATGCGCTCACCTCAATCAGCGCGGCTCCCTGGGAATTTGGCGAGCGCTGCGGCAAAAGTATCGTCGATATTCTGGGCGGCGCTGAGTTTCCGAAGATGCGAGAGCATCCCGCCAAAATCATCTGGGGCGAGCACTGGGCGTAACCGCGCAGCTAACCCCGCAACCATTCCCGCAGGTCGCGCGCCACCGACATCGCGGTGAAGCCGCTGGTGCGCGGGTTGGTGGGTGACGGTGCATTCAAAAAATGAAACTCGCAGGTGCCGGCGCGACCCGAAGTGCGGATCAGATGCTCACTCAGCGTCGCCGCTGCATCCGCCACAATTGTCACCTGCACCCGCTCGAGCGCGCGCTCCAGATTCGCAACCCGATCAGCAAGCGATGCATCCTTTGGCAACAAATCCTGCGTCGCCCACGCCAGCGCCACCGACACATTCACATTCGACGGGAACTTCTTAATCGCTTCGGTCGGTGTTCCTACAAACAGCTCCAGCGGCCCATCCGCCTCGGTCAACATCTCCAGCCGCTCAGCCTCAGCCTCACTCATCCACGGCTGCACGAGCGCCCGCGCCAGCTTCGAAGTGCGCAGCGTCACCTCATCAACACCGCCAGCCTGCGACGCCGCAGCCAGCGCATCAAAACCACCGATCGCGCCATTGGTCACCACAAGCTTGCCGGGGCCGCCGAGCAGGTCGCGCCGCGCATCCTCGTGCGCCAGCGCACCAACGCTGGTGAGAATCAAATCACGCCCGGATGCGATCACCCGCGGCCCCATTGCCATCGCAGCAGCAACTCCGGCGCACTCCACCACCACATCCGCCTCGGCCAGCGCCTCGTCGAGCCGTTCAGCAACATACAGCGGATACGCCGGGTCGCCATGCTTGCTGGGATCGCGCACCACCGCGCCACAAATGTGCACCTCGCCGCGGGAAATCTCCGGCGAAAGCAGGCGGATGAGATCGTGAGCGATGGCGCCGTGGCCCAGCAGCAGAACGTTCGTCATGACTTCACCCTAACGGGCAGCAGTCAGCGGCAACCGCAAAAAGCTCGGCAACTGTGAACGACTCTCAGTAAATGGCATACATTTTCTATCGCGCTGGGGGCAAGATTAACGCCATGCAAAAAATTCGATCGCTGATCGATCCGCCCCGCATCACGGGGCTCGATCTGGCTCGCGCACTCGCCATCATCGGCATGATTTTCGCTCACATGGCACTCGTGCCCGAGCTGCAGCTCGCGAAACCCGAAACCTGGCCCGGCATCATCCACGGGTTCACCTCACTGCTATTCGCATTTCTCGCCGGCGCCTCGGTCGCGCTCATGACCGGCGGTAGTTCGCGCCCCGACATCGAACAACTCCCCAAACTTCGGCTGCGCCTGGTCGGTCGCGGCACGGTGATTTTCGCGATCGGACTCTTTCTCGAAGCGCTCGGCACCCCCATCGCCATCATCCTGCCGATCTTCGGGCTGCTCTACCTCGCGCTGCTGCCATTTATTCGGATGCAGCGGCACTTCCTCATCATCTGGGCCGCGGCACTCATGGTGTTCGCGCCGATGCTCGTGCAGCTGTTGCAATTGAGCGCGCCCTACGCGGCGGGGCTCGCATTCGTGTTCTACGGTCACTATCCGCTGCACGCCTGGCTGGCGATGGCGCTATTCGGGATGGCACTGGGCCGCTTCGACCTGCGCAGTCGCAAACTCGCAAGCATCGCGCTGCTCGCCGGAGTGGTCATCACCATCGCCGGATTCGCGCTCGCATCCCTCACCCCGGAAGGTGCCGGCCAACCGCCGGAATACACAGGCCTCTCGAGCAGTAGCGGCTCGTGGTCGGCCTACGACGAACTTCCCACCGATGACGACTTCGAACACTCACCGCTCGCGGGGGTGCTCGCGGGACTCACCAACAGCCTGCCGCACACCGGCGGCAGCCTCGAAATCTTCCTCGGCCTGGGAGTGAGCCTGGCGGTGGTCGGGCTGTGCCTGCTTATCGGCAGCACCGGGATGCGCTGGGTCACGTTGCCGTTCACGGCGCTCGGATCGATGCCGCTGACGGTCTATTCGCTGCACGTTGTCGTCTACCTCGTGGTGTACGGCAACACCAACCTCAGCGACTGGATCGGCCCGCTTGAGGGCGACCCGACCGCGCTGATTGTCACGCTCGCGTTCTTGATGGGGTGCACGGCGTGGGCGCTCACGGTTGGTCGCGGCCCGCTCGAGTCGCTGATGCGCACCGCCGGGCTCGCCACCTCGGGCGAGCTGCGTTCAGAGTAGTGGGTGTGGCAGCGGGTTTAATTATGCGTAACCGGTGGATCACATCCCATGCATAATTAATCTGCAGGTTAATTATGCGCTGTGTGGATCAGGGGGTAGCGCGATGATTAACGATCCAGTTCGTCAGGCGGTAGCTGCTGTTTTGCAGCGGCTGGAGAACGGTGAGCACGTCACCGGAAGTGTCGAAGGCCCGCACCTCGACCTGAAAGAAGAAGCCGGACGGCGGAACGGGTCGAAAACCATACTGCCGGGGACCCCCAGATCGAATGAAGTAGCAAAACAGCTGGCGCAGGAAGCCTCCTGTATGGCGAACACCCCTGGAGGGGGTGCGCTGATTGTCGGAGTCGCAGATGATGGCGAACTTGTCGGTGCAGCAACCGATGCTGATTGGTTGCGCAAGCGAATCTACGAGCTGACCGACCGTCGACTGACTGTTGAGTGCATTGAACAGGTGATTTCAGGCGTACGGCTCCTGATCATCGTGGCCCCGGAAGCGCTCGAACCGATCCGTTACGGGGGTCGTATTCGATGGCGAGTGGGTGACAGTTGTGTCGAGATCGATGCAGCTGCGTGGCACGCCCGTCGGCTTGACCTGCTGAACTTCGATTGGTCGGAACAGTCTTCTGAGGTTGGTCTTGACGAGGTTCGGGCTCGCGCGCTCGAAATTGCCCGAGACTATCTCCGAGACCGCGGTGACTCAAAAGGAGAAGACCTGGCCAACGCTCATGACGCAGATTTACTCCGGCGCCTTGGGCTAGTCACGCCAACCGGAAAACTCACAAATGCGGGGGCAATCGCATTTACGGCACTCGACTTCTCTCCGATCGATTATCTTCGCCGCGAGTATGCAGGCGGGGACAGTCTGACACGCATGAATCGCAAGGGAATCTCGGCGATCGAAGCGCTCCATGAGACATTCCAACTGTTGGATGTCTATAACCCCGTTCGGCACGTGCAAGCTGGACTCGTGATGCGTCAGCTGCCCGCGCTGCCTCGGCTTGCGATGCGCGAAGCGATCGTTAACGGTATGACGCATCGGAACTGGCAATCACACGACTCAACGCTTATCGAACATATCGGCGGCACGCTCCGCGTCACGAGTCCTGGCGGTTTTGTCGGAGGTGTAAACGAGACAAACATTATTTCGCATCCATCGCGCTCACGAAATACATCACTTGCGCACCTCTTCTCACTGCTGGGGATCGCCGAGCGTGAGGGCATCGGAGTTGACCGCATGGTTCGCGAGATGCTCCGACTGGGCTACTCAGCACCAGTTTTTTCTCAACTGGATGCGGCTGCGGCTGTCCGAACAACACTCATTGGTGACGTCCCAGACAAAATCTGGATCGAATTTCTCGACGCTATCGAGCCAGCAACCGCCGGGAAGGATTTGAACCAGCTCATCATTCTTGATGCTCTGGCACGAAAGGGTTGGGTAGAGCTTCGTGAAGCAGCTGCTGCCATTCAGCTTCCGCGACAAGAAGCCGAACTGGCGATCCGCAGTCTCGCCGTCGCCAGTTTTAGGGGTGAACGCATTATCCAGCCCGTTAAAGGGGCTCCTGCAGGTAGTGAACCAGTTTGGTGTTTGGGCACAGCGGTTCGTAAATACTTGGAACGCGGATGGCTCGAATACGAAAGTGCCCGTCATCTGCCTGACCGAACCGAGACCGCGCTCAGCTACGCGCGTTACCGAGGAAGGATCAGTAGCACCGAGCTCGGGTCAATTATGGGTGTTCAACCCAGCAACCTCAGTGCGACGCTGAAACATCTCGCAGAGCAGGGTGATCTTGCGCCGTCAAATGAGTCTGGCCGTGGACAGGGGTTCCACTACCTGGCAGTGGAACCCCGCCCCTAACATCCGTGACAGCTACTCGGTCACGTGGTCGCCGAAACGCGAGGGCAGCGTCGCGGCACGCAGCTGCTGCAGCTCAGCAACCGGCACCGTGAACTGACCCTGCACCTCAAGCGCATCACCGTCGGTGACACCGATGCGCAGAATCGGCAGCTTGCGGGCCTCGCACATGAGGGTGAACCGCACATCGTCCTCGCGCGGCACCGACACGATCACGCGCGCCTGCGACTCCGAGAACAGTGCCGTGGTCACATCCACACCGTCGCGCTGCAGCAGTTCATCGAGCACGATGCGCGCACCGATACCGAAACGCACACACGACTCCACGAGCGCCAGTGCCAACCCACCCTCAGAAAGGTCGTGTGCCGACGACAGCAGCCCCTCCTTCGAGGCCGACTGCAGCGCCGAAGCGAGCGCCATCTCGGCCTCGAAATCAACTGCCGGGGGCATCCCACCCAGGTGGTCATGCACCGCATCGGCCCACAGCGAACCCGAAAGCTCTTCGCGCGTAACGCCCAGCAGGTAGATGTTGTTGCCCTCATCCTGCCAACCGCCCGCAACCCGCAGGTCGACATCCTCAAAACGGCCCAGCACCGCAACAGTGGGGGTGGGGTGGATGGGCGTATCACCGGTCTGGTTGTAGAACGAGACGTTACCGCCGGTCACCGGGATCGACAGCTCGAGGCACCCATCAGCGAGTCCCTCAACCGCATGCGAGAACTGCCACATCACCTCGGGGTTCTCTGGCGAACCAAAATTCAGGCAGTCGCTCACCGCCATCGGCTCCGCGCCGGTGGTGGCAACGTTACGGTACGCCTCGGCAAGCGCGAGCCGGGCACCGGTGCGCGGGTCGAGCTGGGCGTAACGGCCGTTCGCATCCATCGACAGCGCAACCCCCAGGCGGGTGGTTTCGTCGATCCGCAACACACCCGCATCCTCGGGGTAGGCGAACGCCGTGTTGCCGCCAACGTAGCGGTCAAACTGGTCGGTGATCCACGCCGGGTCGGCCGCATTCGGGTGGCCGAGCACCGCGAACAGCTGTGCCCGCAGCTCGTCACCGCTGGCCTCTCGGGGGAGAGCCTCAGCGCGATCGGCCTGCAGTGCATCAATCCACTCGGGATAGGCCACCGGGCGGTCGTACACAGGCCCGTCGACCGCGACGGTGGTGGGGTCAACATCCACGATGCGCTCGCCCTGCCAGTCGATGACCAGGCGACCGGTGTCGGTCACCTCGCCGAGCACACTCGCCTCGACCTCCCACTTGTCGGTGATCGCGAGGAACTCGTCGAGCTTTTCGGGGCTGACGATCGCCATCATCCGCTCCTGCGACTCTGACATCAAAATTTCTTCGGCGGTGAGGGTGTCGTCACGCAACAGCACATTGTCGAGCGAGATGTGCATCCCGCCATCACCTGCCGCGGCCAGCTCGCTGGTGGCGCACGAAATACCGGCCGCGCCGAGGTCTTGAATACCCTCAACGGCCCCGGCAGCAAACAGTTCGAGGCAGCACTCGATCAGCACCTTTTCGGCAAACGGGTCACCAACCTGCACCGCGGGGCGCTTGGTGGGGCCGCCCTCATCAAACGAATCGGAAGCGAGAATGGATGCGCCACCAATTCCGTCGCCGCCGGTGCGGGCACCGAACAGCACCACTTTGTTGCCGGCACCGCGAGCGTTCGCCAGGTGCAAATCTTCGTGCTTAAGGGCACCCACGGCGAGCGCGTTCACGAGCGGATTCACCTGGTAGGTCTTGTCGAACCAGGTCTCACCACCAATATTTGGCAGGCCCAGGCAGTTGCCGTAGAACGAAATACCGCCCACAACGCCGTGCACCACGCGAGCGGTGTCGGGGTCGTCGATATCGCCGAAACGCAGTCCATCCATCACCGCAACCGGGCGGGCGCCCATTGAAATAATGTCGCGCACAATGCCACCAACACCGGTGGCAGCGCCCTGGAACGGCTCAATGTAGCTGGGGTGGTTGTGCGACTCGACCTTGAAGGTGACGGCCCAGTTGTCGCCGATGTCGAGCACACCGGCGTTCTCACCCATACCCACCATGAGGTGCTCGCGCATCTTGTCGTTCTGTTTTTGGCCGAACTGGCGCAGGTACTTTTTCGACGACTTGTACGAGCAGTGCTCCGACCACATCACCGAATACATGGCTAGCTCACCCGAGGTGGGGCGGCGGCCGAGGATTTCACGGATGAGCGCGTACTCTTCTGCCTTCAGGCCGAGCGACTCGTACGGCTGCTCCTTTTCGGGGGTGGCCTTGGCGTTTTCGACGGTGTCGGGAACGTGACGGATGCTCAAATTCGCTCCTAGAGAAGGGGTGAGGATGCCCGACACGGCCGGTCGGGCAAAGTCTGCTTCCGAGTCTAGTCGGCGGTGCCGGTTCACGGTGGAGGAGCGCATCCGTTGGGATGCGGTGCGGCGCGAGCTACCTCCGTAGCGCCGTGCCCGAACCTGTTTGTGTCGAATAGCTCAGGGAGTGCTAACCGTTGTTTCGAATTTCCACAAGCGAGAGCTCTTCGCCGCTGATGCGGTAGATAAATGCCACATCTTGATCGAGGACGTATTTATCCGAACCACTCTCAGCATAATGGCAGTCTGTGCTACCGTTTTCGTATTTGCAAACATAATTGCTGTATTCGATGGAGACCGGTTCAACTAGCACAAAATATGCTGGATCGCTTGAGTAGCGTCCTGCATGCTTCTCGTACCAGGTCTGCCACTCGCTCGAATGTTTATCGATGAGAGTTATCTTGTCGGGATTGCCGGCGTCCGGTGCATATCGAAACACGCCAACACTGGACTGTCGTTCCGGGTCATGTTGATCAAATGAGAGGTTATAGTAGCTCTCAGTACACCAGTTCTTGCACTTTTCGCGGAAAGCCTCGATTTGGGTGATTGCCGCCTTCTCGCCGTCGGGTGACAGCGAAAACTTGGCGTCTTTGAGGGCCTCATTGATTCGCCCGGCATTGCCCATCTCATCATCGGCCGCAGGGAACACGAGGGCCACATCAACGCCCTCCTCGGGCGAAGTCAGATACTTACTCGTAGTCGCAGCGTCGACCTGGTGCTTGCCTGGCACATACAGCGGCTCATCACTGGTGGGGGCGGAGTCGAATTGATCTTCTTCGAAGCTATCACCTGACTCACCCAAGGGGTTGATCGTGATGAAGGGGTCGATGATCCGCCAACCCGCGTCATCGTAACGCAGCGTCGCATCCCACTGGTATGAATCAGACTCGACCTTGTAAGTGACCGTCACTGAAGCGATTCTGCGGTCGATTGGGCGCGGGTTCGCTTCGGGCGCGTTTTCAATCGATTCCAACTCGGCGGGAACCTTGGGAAGCTGAATCTTATCGGGGCTAACCTCGTTAGCGGCAATCTTGCTGATGGCCTCCTTATCGGAGCTTTCGATGGCCGCAAAATATTTCTCGACGGTCTGGCTAGCAGTATCCCCTCCGGGTGCCGGATCAGCCTCGGGATCGGCATTGGAGATTGTTGCGCACGAGGTGAGCGCAAGGGTAGCGAGTGCGGTTGAGACTGAGGCGAGCAGTTTTCGATTACGAGTCAACATGGCGAACTACTTTCCAGTAAATACCGAGAGGTTTGCTGATTCGAAGGCGTTGAGGAAGTCGCCGTAGTTTGCCCCTTCACCCGGTCGGCAAGTGTATTTAAAAACCACAGCTTGGCCACTGGCATCAAAGGCTCGAAGAGTGACAAATGAAGACAAATCAATGGTGTCGACTCGGTAAAGTGCAAATTCAACGATCTCGGTCGTGCCACCCTCGCTCGCAGCTTCAATGGAATATGGTTCAAGCTTGCTAATAACCCGTTCCGTATGGCTGTCGGATGGGTAGAGGGTCTCGATCAGCTGTTCGGTGGCTTCGAGGTCAGATTTAAATGTGCCCGACCGTGCCTCAGCCTCGTCGCCAAAGTAGGAGATCGGGGAGGTGGAACCCTCGGTCCAGCAGCCATCTTTCTTCACCGTGGGGCTCATGATTGCTGCCGATGCAATCTCGTTGCGCGAGTTTAGCGGAAATTTCGGCAGCGAATTGAAGTAAATGAAAAGGCCCACAGGAACAGCGATCGCAAGTACCACTACGGCCGCAATTATGGCGGCGATGAGGCCAATTGACGTTTTCTTCTTGTCGCGCGGTGGTTCTGCGGGTTCATTGATGTCCGGCATGGTGGGAGGCGCGAAACTCGTGCCCACGCTCGCCTGGGCAGTCGCAGGTGCCTGCGACTGCAGGGAATGTGCTTGCTGGGGTTGCGGCTGCGAAAAGTTGTTTAGTGAGGGAAGTTCAGGAAGCTGCTCATTGCCCATGTCGATCCTTCAGACGAGAGGAATGATTAAAGCCAATTATATCCGAACATCTCACCCTGCGTTGGTCTGACTGGCGAGGGTACACGCGGTTTTACTACCCCCGCAGTGCTGCACCAAGGGATGGGGCGAGGATAAAAACGAACGCCGCGACCGCGATCAGCGCCAGGGTTACCGGATGCGCGAGCGTCCAGGTCACCAGGCCATCGAGGCGCTTTCCAAACATCCCCGCACCCCCATAGTCGGCACGCAATCCGCGCTCCCGCGCATCCGCATCCTCGTGTATCCAGCCGCTGGGAAACCGACCCGAACGCTCAACCCACCAGTCAAAAAGCAGCGTCGCGAACGGTGGCACCGAAGCCAGCCCGCCCACCAGCATCAATCCAAACGACCAGCGCGCGCTCGCACCCACCACCAGCCCAAAGAACAGGTAGGCCAAAAACGCGGTGCCATGCGCCGCGCCCGCAAACGGCACCAGCACACTGCCCGCATCCGGATTCATGACGTACTTGAACAGCATCGCGACCAGCAAAAACGCCCAGGTGCAGGCTTCGATGATGGAAGTGATGCGAAGAACACGGCGAGGAGTCACCCGGCCAGCCTACTTGCGTGGCGCGTGGCGGGTGCGCCTGTGTCGCCGGTCCGGGCGCGGGTGGGATGCACACAATGGCTGGTCACGAACGGATTTTCAGTGCCGAGAAGCGCGGGAGCTTCACACCGAGCTGTTCATCCAGCATCCCTAGGCTGGATGAGCAGAGCACCGCAGTGCGGCAGCGGTTAAGTTGCCGCTGAGTTATCCCGGAGGTTCAGATGACCGAACAGATCGAAGCTACCGAAACTCGTAACCCGATGCCCATGCTGGGTGAGCCCGCACCGGCATTCGAAGCCGTAACCACGCAGGGTGACATTAGCTTCCCTGCCGACTACGCGGGTAAGTGGGTGGTGTTCTTCTCGCACCCGGCCGACTTCACGCCCGTGTGCACCACCGAATTCATGACCTTCGCCAAGATGATGGGCGAGTTCAAGGCGCTCAACACCGAGCTCGTTGGCCTGTCGGTTGACTCGCTGTACGGCCACATCGCCTGGCTGCGCAAGATCCAAGAGCTCGAGTGGAAGGACATGAAAAACCTCGACGTGACCTTCCCGCTCATCGAAGACATCCGCATGGATATTTCGAAAAAATACGGGATGATCCAGCCCGGCCAGTCGAACACGCAGGCCGTGCGCGCGGTGTTCATCATCGACCCCGAGGGCATCATCCGCACGATCCTGTATTACCCGCTGTCGACCGGTCGCAATTTCGACGAAATTAAGCGCATCATCATCGCGCTGCAGACGGCCGACCGTGACAATGTGGCGACTCCCGCCGACTGGCGACCCGGCGACGATGTGATCGTGCCCACCGCCGGTTCGTGTGGTGTGGCCGCCGAGCGGATGCTCAACCAGAGCGAGGACGAGTACTGCCTCGACTGGTTCCTCTGCTTCCGCAAAGACAAAAACGAGGTCGCGAAGTAGCTGACTTTGCGACGCGAGCGTGGCCCGGCGCCGCGGGCACCGCTCGGGTACACCGAAAACCCACGGGGACACCGCTATAGCGGTGTCCCTCAGTGGTTTCGGTGGCTTTGAAGCGCGACTGCCCCCGGCGAACCGAGGGCAGTCAGCAAGCTGCGGCGTTAAAGGGATGCACTAGGCGCGCTCGAACGCGAACGACACCGGGGTGGGGTTCGCGAGGTTGTCGGAGACGGGGCAGCGCGTCTTTGCCTCGTCGATGATCGACTGCACGGTGGCGTCGTCGGCGTCGCTGTCGAGGCGCACGGTGACACGGATGTCGCTGTAGCCGGCGCGGTTCTCGGTGGGCTGGCCAACCACCTTCGACGGGTCGAGGTCGCCCTCGGCGTCAAGGGCGAGCGAATTGATGGTGACGCCGCGCTCTTTCGCGACGATGTGAATCACCACGTTGAAGCATCCCAGCAGCGCGCCGAGCACATATTCCACGGGGTTGGGGCCCTGATCTTCGCCGCCGAGTGCCGGCGGCTCGTCGACAACAAATTTGAACTGACGGGCCGTGACTTCCAGCTGGGTTTCGCCGGTCGCCTTCGAGGTGACATTGAACACTGCCATGGGTGACTCCTTCTGGGTGGATGCGGTGTTGCTGGCACCGTAACAAGCCACATCAAACCGAACCCGGTGTCCTGTCATCGGGGTTCATGCCGGGTAATTGCGGTTAATACTCGGGCGAGGAGGTGGCAGCTTCCTGCCGCCTCCCACAGTTGCCAACGGACGGATCGCGGGCCAAACCGCGCGGTAACAGGGGAGTGTTGGCAGCATCCTGCCCTGGCTCAAGGATGCTCTTGCGACCGGTTACCGGCCACGCGAGTCTGACTGTGCATCCGATCGAAAGGAATCCAAATGACTCGCCTCGCAGCCGCACTCGCAACCGCAACCTGGCTCATCGCAATCGCCATCGTGGTGTTGGCCCAGCAGCTGACCATCTGGGCGCTGGTGCCGTTCGTGATCGGTATCGCCGGTCTTTCGCTCGTTGCCGCTCGCGTGCTGGGACAGGCTGACAAGTCGCAGCGCAATAAATTCATCCCGCTGCTCCTGGCCCCCGCCATCGTTGGATCCGCCACCGTACCGCTCTACGCGAACCAGCCGGTTCTCGCATTCAGCCTGCTGGCCGGAACATTCGCGGTGGTGACCATCGTGCTCACGGTCACAACCGAGCGGCGCACCGCATAGCACCGCATCCCAATGAGAGGGGATGCGCACTGTGGCCGCTACGCTCAGTGGCATGAGATCAATGCTGACCGCGAATGCCTTGCAGGTGTACGAGTTCATCAGTGCGCTACCGGCTGCGACGGTCGAATCGGTCGCTGAGGGGCTGGCGCTGCGGATGCGTGACGCGCAAGAAGCGCTTGATGAGCTCATGGCCCTGCATCTTGTGCAATCCGTGGACGACAATTACGTCTCCGTGTCACCCGAAGTGGCCCTAGCCGGGCTCGTCGACGCGCAGGAACGACAAATTCTTGACCTACAGCGGGAGGTCGCTGAGCGCCGGGCCACCATGCTGCCGCTCGTACCGAAATACCTCGAAGCGCGCGCCCGCGTCAGTGATGTATCGCAGTTCGAAATTGTTGAGGATGCCACTGTTGCCCAGCAGCTACTGCTTGACCTCGGGCGCAGAGTCAACAAAGAAGTGCTGATGGTAGTTCCCGGCCGTGGCTCCACTGTCGAAATGCATGAAGAAAGCGACGCGAAAGACCTCGAGTTGCTTGAGCGCGGGGTCATTCGCAAAAACCTCTACCACGAGCGTCGCCGCGACCACGCCGCAACCCGTAATTCGGTGGCCCGGCTCACACCCGCCGGAGCCGAGTTTCGCACACTACCGGTAGTGCCGTGGCGCCTATTCATGTTTGACCGGCACGCCGCCATCCTCTCGCGCGGGCGAGAATCCGACGACGGCGCTGCAATTGTTACCAGGGATGCAGACCTCGTGCGATTGCTCGGCGCACTTTTTGATGCGGTGTGGGAATTTGCGGACCCGTTCACCGTCGACGACGCGACAGCCGAGCAGCAACTCAGCGCCACGCAGCGGACGATTTTGCGCGGCCTCGCATCCGGACTCACCGATGAAGCGCTGGCATCCAGGCTCGGGATGAGCGTGCGCACCTGTCGGCGACACATCGCGCAGATTTTTGAGCTGCTTGGCGCCGACAGTCGGTTTCAGGCCGGTGCGCTCGCGGCAGCGAAGGGATGGCTGTAGCGGCACCGCTCAGCAATGCCCAAGCACGCGACCGACCGGCAGCTCCCCTAATGCAATGCGCTCGCGTACACCGCTTGGCGATTGGGGATTCGCCGCGTGACCTGAGCGTACACCGCTAACGCCCGGGTACACCGCTAACGCTCGCGTACACCGCTATAGCGGTGTACCTCAGCGGTTACGGTGTCTTTGAAACGTTTCGGCGTCTTTGACAAGTTGAGGAGCCTTGAAATGCTTCGGTGTCTTTGAAAACGCAACTGCCCCCGTTCTCGCCTGCCCGGCGAACCGAAGCAGCCGGCGAGAACGGGGGCAGTGATCAAACTGCGCGCTAAGCCTGCGCCATCGAGCGCAGCACGCTGGCAAACATCCCCAGACCATCGATACCCGACCGCATCCGCTCGGGAGTATCCGGTCCAAAACCGGGCTCAACCGCGTGCTCGGGGTGCGGCATCAACCCAACAACATTGCCGCGCTCATTGCGCAAACCGGCGATGTCGTTGAGCGAACCGTTCGGGTTCACACCCACATAGCGGAAGGTCACCAGGCCCTCGCCCTCGATCCGCTTCAGCGTCTCGTCATCGGCGATATAGGCACCCTCGCCATTTTTCAACGGGATGATGATCTCTTCATCCTGCTCATAGGCGTTCGTCCAGGGGGTGTCGATGCTTTCAACCCGCAGACGCTGGTCACGGCACACAAACCGTCCGTGCGCGTTGCGGATCAGACCGCCCGGCAGCAGGTGCGACTCAACGAGCATCTGAAACCCATTGCAAATACCGAGCACCGGCAGACCCTTATTAGCTGCAGCAACGATTTCTTTCATCACCGGAGCCTGCGCGGCAATCGCCCCGCAGCGCAAATAGTCGCCGTAACTGAAACCACCCGGCAGCACCACAGCATCCACATCGCGCAGTGAATCGTCGCGGTGCCAGAGCGCCACCGGCTCGCCGCCCGCGATCTCGATCGCGCGCTGTGCATCCCGATCATCGAGCGTGCCGGGGAAGGTAACAACGCCAACCCGCATTAGTTGCCCGCCTCGTTAGCGAGAGCCTGACCGTCGCTCGCGGCGCCGGTGGGCAAAAAACCGTCATCGGTCACAGTTTCGGTGTCGGCAGGATCGACCTCGCCCGCATCCTCAACCACGTCGATCGAAGTCACATCTTCAATCACACCGTTCGACAGCAAATTGTCGGCAAGCGCCGCCACCTCTTCCATGAGGTCCGCGGTGACCTCGCGGTCGGTGGTGATCTCAAAACGCTTACCAATACGAACATCGGTGAAGTGACCCTGACCGCCCGCGGCCAGCGAACGCTGCACCGCCTTACCGGCCGGGTCAAGCAGCTCGCGCTTGGGCATTACCTGCACGATGATCTTCGGCATCGAGGTTCCTCTCATCCCACTCAATCTGTCGCCCATCCTATCCTGGCTGCGCGCCCACGACACACGTTGCCAGCGCGGCTGTGTAAGTTCGAATACCGGATGCATCCCCGCGTAGCAGGATGCGCGCCACAACATCAGGAGGACTTATGGACAGCCAGGGGCGACTTACGAAGCCTGATACGGTGCAGGCGCTGTGGAAAGACAGCGTCGGTATCGTCGCCACGCGCGCGCTGCAGGGAATGCTGATTCTCGCCGCGGCAACGGTGGTGATTTGGTCGCTGCTGCAGGTTTCACTGGTGGTGACGCCGCTGCTGCTCGCACTGATCGTGGCGGCCGCGCTGGGCCCGGTGGTGACCTGGCTTGAAAACCACGGCTGGCCGCGGCTGCTCGGTACCTTCACGGTGCTGCTCGGCATCCTGCTGATTATCGCGGGTGCGATGTGGCTGGTTGTGGCGCAGATCGCTGGTTCTTGGGAACTGCTCAGCGATCGCACCATCGAGGGCATCACGCATCTGGTGCAGTGGTGGAACAGCACCTTCCCGCAGTTTGCGCTCAACGACGGCAACATTCAGCAGGGATGGGAGGCCACACGCGAGTGGTTGAGCAACCTGAACTATGGCGCGGTCGGTAGCGGTGTGGCGGCTGGTCTCGGCACGGTGGGCTTGTTGGCAACCGGGCTCGTGCTCTTCCTCGTGATCCTGTTCTTCTTCCTGAAGGACGGGCCAAAGATTTGGCGGTTCGTGATTCGTCCGTTGCAGGATGCGCAGCACCTGCGCGCTGAACTGATGGGGATGCGTGCCGTCTCGGTACTCGGCGGCTATGTGCGCGGTACCGTCATCGTCGCGTTTGTGGATGCATTGCTGATCGGTATCGGGTTGCTCGTGCTGCAGGTGCCGCTGGCGCTGCCGCTGGCCGTGGTGGTGTTTATTTGCGCGTTCATCCCGGTGGTGGGTGCAACGCTCGCCGGCGTGGTGGCGTCGCTGGTGACGCTGGTGACCAACGGATTCTGGGCTGCGCTGATTGTGGCGATCATCGTGGTGATCGTGAACCAGGCCGAAGGTAACCTGCTCTCTCCGATCGTGCTTGGTCGACAGCTGGCGCTTCACGAGCTGGTGGTGATGCTGGCGTTGACGGTGGGCACCGTGCTTGGTGGCATCATCGGCACGCTGATTGCGGTGCCGCTGACGGCGGTGGCGTGGGCGCTCATCAAGGCCTGGAATGAGCCGCTGCCCGATTTGGAGGCCGACCCCGACGGATCGACGATGTCGGAGCGATTGCGCGAGTTGCGCGAAAAGGCGAAGAAGCCGCGGGCCCGCAAGGCGTAGGGGCAGCCGGGCGCCCCACGCCTTCCCTGCTGCCCTGCCGGCCATCCCCAGCCATTCCCGGCAAGTGACCCTGTTATCGGCAAATGACCCTGCTGTAGGAGGGTCATTTGTGAGTTAGAGGGTCACTTGGCGTGGAGAAGTGCATGGTGAGGGCGAGCCCGGCTGTAGATAGGCACTGCGCGTGCGCGGTGGCGGGGTGCTGTGGGTGCTGCTGTTGTGGTGCGGGGTGCCGGGGTGCTTGGGTGTGCTGCGGGTGCTGGGAGCTGATTCTTGCCCGGTGTCTACGCCTGTGCCCCTGCTACCTCTCGCACACCACGCTCGTACCTCTGCCGGCAAGTGACCCTGTTATCGGCAAATGACCCTGCTGTAGGAGGGTCATTTGTGAGTTAGAGGGTCACTTGGCGTGGGGAGGCATGTGGTGTGGTGGGCCCGCGGCCCGGCGCGTGGTGTGGAGCAGGGCGGGGGTGCCCAGCGGCCCCGCCCCAGCGCGCAGCTCGGCGGTGAGAGGTGGTGTGAGGCTCGTGGCGCTAGGCGTGGCGTGCCTGCTTCCTACTGCGCCACGTCCCGGCAAGTGACCCTCTTATCGGCAAATGACCCTGCTGTGGGAGGGTCACTTGCGAGTTAGAGGGTCACTTGGCGTGATTTGAGGTGGTGTGAGGCGCGGCGGCCTACACAGCGAGGCGCTGCAGCAGCTCGGCGTAGCGAGCGCGAGTGCGCTCCACGATCTCGGCGGGCAGCACCGGCGGGGTACCCACTCCATCCCAGTTTTCACGCAGCCAATTGCGCACAATTTGTTTGTCGAACGACGCCAGCCGCGCACCCAACTCAGCCGATTCATCCGCGTAAGCATGTGCATCCCAATAACGCGAAGAATCGCTGGTGAGCACCTCATCGGCGAGCGTGATCGCACCGGTTTCGGGGTCGCGACCAAACTCAAATTTGGTGTCGCCAAGCACCAGCCCGTGCTCCAACGCAATCTGCGCACCGGTGCGGTAGAGCCGCAGCGACAGCTCTCGCAGCGCGCTCGCATCCGCCTCGCCGATCAACTCGACCACACGCTCGAAGCTGATGTTATCATCGTGCTCACCCTGCGGCGCCTTGTAGGCCGGCGTGAAAATCGGCTCGGGCAGCCGGTCGCCATCGCGCAGTCCCTCGGGTAGCGGCACTCCGCACACCGCACCGGTTGCCTCATATTCTTTGAGACCCGAGCCGGTGAGATAACCGCGCACGACGCACTCAATCGGGAACATTTCGAGTTTGGCGACGCGCATCGTGCGGGCCGCATCCTCGGCACTCAGCTGCGCATCCCAACCCTCGGGTTCGCGCAGCTGGTTCGGCACATCCAGGCGCTCGAACCACCAGCGGGTCAGCTGCGTGAGCATCGCCCCTTTGCCGGGGATCTCGGGCTCGAGCAGGTGGTCGAACGCCGACACGCGATTGGATGCAACCAGCAGCAGCGCGTCATCGCTCTCGTAAATCTCGCGCACCTTGCCGGAGTATACGTGGCGGTACCCGGCGAACGATCCCGCGGCTGATTCAAACCCGTTTGCGCGCGCGGTGGCCGCAGCAATCGGGGTGTCGCTGAGAGTGGGGCTGGGCGCGGCAGGCTGCTGTGCCGTCTGGGCGTGGGCGCGCTGTGAGTCTTGCAGTGCGGCACCGAGCTGCGCGATATCGCTGCGGTACTGTGCGCCATTGAGCTCAACGCGTGCGGCTGCCGTGTAGGCGACGCGGCGTGCATCCGCGATGGTGTCTCCGGTGGCAACCACGTTCAGCACGCGGCCGCCGGTGGCCACCAGCTCGTCGTTGTCGTTGGTCCCGGTGCCGGCGTGCAGTACGAGCGCGCCGGCGGCAGCCGCGTCGTCGAGCCCGCCGATCGGGCGGCCGGTGATGGGATGCTCGGGGTACCCCTCGGCTGCGATCACCACGGTCACCGCGGCATTGTCGCGCAGCGCGAGCTGTTCGGGATGCGCGTCAAGCGTGCCGTTGGCGGATGCGAGCAGCAGCGGAGAAAGCGGTTCGCCCAGGCGCTCGAGCACCACCTGCGTTTCGGGGTCACCGAAGCGGGCGTTGAACTCGATCACGCGAATACCCGCGGCGGTGACGATCAGCCCGCAGTACAGCAGCCCCTGGAACGGGTTGCCGTCGGCGCGCAGCGTGTCGATCACCGGCTGCGCCACCGAGCGGATCGCCTCGGCGACAAACTGCTGCTCGCTGCCGAAGCGGTCGTTCAAGAAGGGCACCGGGGTGTAGGCGCCCATGCCGCCGGTGTTGGGGCCGTGGTCGCCGTCGTGGAGGCGTTTGAAATCTTGTGCCGGGGGGAGTGCGCGAACGGTTTTGCCGTCGCTGAAGCAGAACAGTGACACTTCGTGGCCGTCGAGGAACTCTTCCACCAGCAGCGGCCCCGAAACGATCCATTGCTCAGCGTGACGGATGGCTTCGCCGCGGTCTTCGGTGACGATGACGCCCTTACCCGAGGCGAGGCCGTCGGCTTTCACCACGTAGGGGGCGCCGAATTCATCGATGGTGCTGATGAGTTCGTCGATGTCGTGGCACTGTTTGCCGCGGCCGGTGGGCACATTGGCCCGCTGCATGATGTCTTTCGCGAAGGCCTTCGATCCTTCGATCGCGGCGGCGGCCTGCGAAGGGCCGAACACCGGCACCCCGAGCGCGCGTACCGCGTCGCTCACCCCGGCCACAAGCGGCGCTTCGGGGCCGATCACCACGAGCTCGAACTGTTCTTCTTTGACGAAGTCAGCGACCAGCTCGGGGTCGGTGATGCTCATTCGGATGCGCTGAGCGATGTCGGCCATCCCCGCATTGCCGGGGCTGACAACAATTTCGTGCCCGCCCTCACGGTGGAGTGCGGTGATGATGGCGTGCTCACGGGCGCCTGACCCCAAAACCAGAATCTTCACGACAGCCAGGTTACCGGCACTTGGTTCGGCTGCGGTTCGTGGGGTGCCACTTCGGCGTGTGGATGCGGGCTGTGAGTGGCGAGATTCGTTACCGGATGCTGTGGTCCGGGCGGTCTGGATATTGCGATGCGGGCCTCGCAGCGTTGCGAGACACTGGGGATATGGCACGCAAACGAATTGATGAAGCGGCGGGTCTGGCCGCAGCGCAGCAGTGGGCGGCAGGGGCCAGCGATCGAAATACGGTGGCGACGGCGGTGCGCTACACACTGCAGGCGCTGGCCGATCGGGTGCCCGGTAAGTCGGTGGAGGTGCGGGTGCCGCCCTACGGTGCCGTGCAGTGCATCGAGGGTCCGGGACACACGCGCGGCACTCCGCCGAACGTGATCGAAACCGATGCCGATACCTGGCTGCGGCTCGCGACCGGCGCGCTGGGCTGGGAGGCGGCGCGCGCATCCGGTGCCGTGCTCGCATCCGGTGGTCGAGCGAATCTGGATGCGGTGCTGCCGGTTCTGCGGCTGCGGTAACGGTGGCGGATGGGAGACAATGGTTCGTATGTCTGTCGCGAATAATGACCGCTCGCCCGAGCAAGCCGCTGCATCCGATGCTGGAGAATCAGCGCAGGTGGCGCCCGGTGCTGCCGAGCAGCCGGCCGAACGGCAGTTGCCGGATGAGCTGCAGCTGACGGTGCGCCGGCAGGTGAATCTGCCGCTGTTCATCGCGATCGGCGTTGTTGTTGGCGTGATTGCGTCGATTATTTGTGCCTACAGTTTTCCGCCGCCCGAGGCGTTGTATCAGGGGTATCAGGTGCACACGCCCGAGCAGGCGCTGGGCTTTTTCCTGGTGTTTATTACCGCGCTGAGCGTGATTTTGTTTGCGGCAATTGGGTTGATCATCAACGCTGTTGTGTCGCGTAAGCGCGGCAAAGTGACGGTGCGTCGCGTGCCTGGCGCGGATGCTGTTGGTGACGCTGGTGACGCTGGTGACGCTGGGGCCGATGGCGCGGCTGGTGCAGCCGACGCGGCCGGCGGCCGCTCGGATGCGTAGCCTCTCCACTCTCTTCTACGGGATCTGTGTGGCTTAGCGTCATTTGTATGTGTTCTGCCACACACAATTGACGCTAAGGCACACAAAACTCGAGGTGTGGCCGGGGCGTCGACGCGCGGGTGTGCCCGCGTTTCGCCGCGTGAGTGGGGCGGGTGTCGACGCGCGGGTGTGCCCGGATGCTCGGTCGCACGGCAGCGCGCACTGCAGGGCCCCATCCCGGGTTCTGGCACCGGCACCGACAAATGGCACCGGTATGCGGGTGCCAGAAGTGTGTGGCGGTGCCAGTTGTTCGCGATGTTGCCGGTTCTGGCACCGCTGCCGTGCGCTCTCGTCGCGCTCTCGTCGCGCGTCCCTGCTGGATCTGTGTGTTTCCGCGTCATTTGTATGTGTTCTGCCACACACAATTGACGCTAAGGCACACAAATCCCGAAGTGTGGCCGGGGTGTAGACGGGCGGGTGTGGCCGGGTGTCGACGTGCAGGCGTTGCTTCGGTGCGGGGCAGGACGAGGGTGGGGCCGGGTGTCGGCGCGGGTGTGGCCGGGTGCTCTCGTCGCGCGTTTGACGCGCGGGGCGCAGGGCGTCTAAGTCACGCTCTCTGCCGGCGCCTCGTAGCCGAGCGCGCACATGGCGCGCCGCAGCGCCGCCTCGAACTCCGAGCGGCACGTTTCGGGTGTTCGCTTCGATATCAGCGCCACAAGCTCACGATGCATCTCAAAACCTGGCACGCCCACCGTCGCCACCCGGTCGCCAGCTTCGGCGGCCACAAACTCGGGCACAATCGCAGCCCCGAGCCCACCGGCCACCAGCGTAATTGTGGCGGTGAAGTCATCCGAATACGAGATGCCATCGGGGCTCAGCGCCAGAGAATTGATGGTCTGTTCGATCAGGTCGGCATCGCTTGAACCGGGATGATGCAGCACCCAGTGACGGTTGCGCAGCGGTGCTACGTCGTCGAGCTGCGAATCCAGCTGCCATTGCGGCGGCACGACGACCACAAAACGGTCGATGCCAAGCGAAATCGGCTCAAATACTTCCGGCCACGACAGCCCGCGGTCGCCCATGAGATACACCAGTACGGCCGTTGTGGTGGGCCGGGCCGCGGCCTCGCGGATGGCAAGCGATGGGTCGTGGATGCTTACCGAAAGTCGATGATTGGTGGCCAGCCACTCGGCATCGGCGAGAATCAGCGGAACTATTCGACTCATCAGCGACGAAAATCCGATAACCGACGTGGTCGACACCATCTCGGAGGTGGCGGCGGCTGCGTGCATTAGCGCATCAAGGCTGTTGAGCACTTCGTGCGCATGCTCGGCGATGATGAGCGCCACTTCAGTCGGCTGAATCGAACGACCAGAACGGCTGAACAGCTGCCGACCGGTTGACTGTTCGAGCGCCGACATCTGCTGCGACACCGCGGAGGGCGTGTACCCCAGCCGATTCGCTGCTCCAACAAACGATCCCTGCTCAATCACAACGCGCAGGGTCCGCAGGTGGAGGGGGTTCAGCATATCCATTCACATTACGCCCGATTCATTAGCAATTGGCGTGATGGCCGATAGAAACCCGATTCAATTCGCGCCCCCGCAAACAAGTGACAGCGCATAGAGTCATGAACCAAATTCGTGACCCCTGTCAACGAGCAAGGAGGACCGGTGACCGCCAAAGTATTTGTTCATCCGCGCATCCTGACCAGTGCCCATGCCACGCCATTCAGCGGCGCAATCGCGGTAGTTGACGGCGATATTGCCGCGATCGGCAGCCTTGAAGAGTGCCGCGAAATCGCCGGTATGGATGCACCGGTCACCGAACTCGGCGGCGCCGTGCTGCTTCCGGGATTTTTTGACACCCACCTGCACTCCGGCGCCATGGCGCTGCAATTCCAGTCGCCCGATGTCAGCGAAGCCAATTCGCTGGCAGAGGCTCTGGCACAGCTGCGGGCATGGAACGCCGAAAACCCCGGCACCGGCTGGGTGGTCGGTGGACGCTGGAACGCCAACCGCTGGCTCGCCGGCGAAACGCTACACCGCCGCGACCTCGACGACGTGTTCGGCGACCGCCCCGTGGCGCTCAACACCGTTGACGGCCACTCGGTGTGCCTGAACAGCAGCGCTCTCGAACAGCTCTGCATCGACGACAACACCGAGCAGCTTCCCGGCGGCGTGATCGAGCGCGACGAAAACGGCCAGCTCACCGGCGTGCTGCGCGAAAACAATAGCGATGTGGCTCGCAGCCGCGTCACCGAACTGCTGCTCAACGACTGCGCCGAACTGCTCGACCAGGTGCAGCAGCATCTACACCGCTTTGGTGTGACCGCAATCACCGACCTCGATGGCGAACAGGTGCGGGATGGATACCTCAAGTTGGCTGCCGAAAATCGCCTTCGCGTGCGCGTTCGTAAGGGCATCCCGGTAACCGCCCTCGACCGCGCCATTGCCGAGGGACGACGCACCGGCGACGGCGACCGCTGGGTGGTGACCGGTTCGGTGAAATTTTTCAGCGACGGGGCTCTCGGATCACACACCGCGCTCATGCACGAACCCTATGAGAGCGACGAATGCAATTGTGGTGTCGAGGTGACCAGCTCGACCGATCTCGCATCCGATGTGGCTCGTGCCAATAGCAACGGCATCGCGGTCAGCACCCACGCCATCGGCGACCGCGCCAACACCAATGTGCTCGACGCCTACGAAGCCACCGCCGAAATCACGCGGCAGCACGGATTGCGCAACAGCATCGAACACGCCCAGCACATCATCGATTCGGATATCGACCGCTTCAAGCAGCTGAATGTCATCGCATCCATGCAGCCGATTCACTGCACCGGCGACTACCCGCTCAGTGTCACCCTGCTGGGTGACCGCGCCACACACCACTACCCCTGGCACACGCTCATGGAGCGCGGGGCGCTGGTGACATTTGGTTCGGATGCGCCGATCGAGCCGGTCGCGCCGCTGTACGGCATCCACGCGGCCGTTACTCGGCAGCGCCGCGACGGCGAACCTCCCGAGGGTCGCGAACCGCAAGAGCGCATCAGTGTTGCGGATGCGGTTGATAGCTACACCGGCCGCGCAGCTGACGCATTCGGCCTCGGTGATCGGTTCGGCACCCTCGAAGCGGGCAAATATGCCGACTTCGTGACTCTTGACGCTGACCCGTTCACCTGTTCGCCCGGTGATCTGTGGCGCATCCGCGTGCAGCAGACCGTGGTGGAAGGTGAAGTCGTTTACCAACTCAATGAGGAGTGAAAATGAAGAATAGGATGCGTGCCCGCGCGCTCGTGGCGGCCGCCGGGATGCTCTCGGTCACCACGGCGCTCACCGGATGCGGTGGCCAGTGGCTGTGGGAGGTGGAACAGGCCGCTTCGAGAGACCTCTCGCAGGTCAATTACCTACCGGTGCCCGACGACGAACGAGCCAAGTCGATCATTGAGGGTATTGAACCCAACGAAGAGCTGCGCGCCAAGGTGCCCGAGGAGTACCTCGCAAACGGCGTGAAATGGACCACGTCGGTGGGCTATGCACCAATGGAGCTGTTTGGTGAGAACGGCGAAGACATTATCGGGGTTGACCCGGCGATCGCCCAGGCATTGATGCGCAAACTCGGCCTTGAAATGTCCATTGAAGACCAGGAATTCAATTCGCAGATTCCGGGTGTCCTCGCCGGTCGCTACGACGCGGTGATCAGCTCGATGACCGACAACGAAGAACGACGTCAGAGCATGACCTTCGTCGACTATGTGCAGTCGGGCAACGCCTTCCTCGTCGCTGAGGGTAATCCGCTGGGTGTGCAAAGCCCGATGGATCTGTGTGGCGAAATCATCGCCGTGGTTGATGCCGGTTCGAGCGCCGCGCTCGTTGATGAAATGTCACAGGATTGCGTCGACGCGGGCAAACCCGCCTACGAGGTGCTGCGCTTCGAAGGCGACCAAAACGCCAACCTGGCGCTGAAGAGTGGCCGCGCTGACGCCACCGTGACCGACTACCCGGTGGCGCAGTGGCACGCATCCAACCCCGAGAACAAACTCGACTCGGTTGCCATCGAGGGCGACGAGAGCATCTGGGGTATCGGTGTCGGTAACGATGACGAAGAGTTCGCAAAGGTTTTGCAGGAAGCGCTGCAGGAACTCATCGACGACGGCACCTACGCCAAAATTCTCGCGGCCTGGGAAGTCGACGAAATGGCGATCGAAACCGCAACCATCAACGGTGGCAATAGCTAGCCGCATCCGTGGCAGAAAGGGCACTCATGTCGAATCGACGCACAGCGCCGTTCACTACTGATGACGGCTCCGAATTCGCGATCGAACGCCGCGCGCATCCTTGGCGCTGGGTAACCGCAATTGTCGCCATTCTGGTGGTGATTTGGGTTGCTTCGATCATTCTCTTTAACGAACGTATCCACTGGGATGCGGTGGGCCAGTACCTCTTCGACGGTCGCATCCTGCGCGGTATTGGCGTCACGATTTGGATCAGCATCACGGCTACAGCGCTCGGCCTGGTGCTCGGCGTGGTCATTGCCGTGATGAAGCTCTCGCACAATCCGGTGCTGAAGTGGATCGCCGAGGCATACATCTGGTTTTTCCGCGGCACTCCGGTGCTGGTGCAGCTGATCTTCTGGTTCAACCTGGCGTTCCTGCTGCCGTATATCACCATCCAAATTCCGTGGACCCTGATCGGTTACCGCTGGGACACCAACGACGTCATCTCGGGAGCAACGGCAGCGGTTCTGGGCCTGGGGCTGAACCTGGCGGCCTACTTCGCCGAAACCGTGCGCGCCGGTATCCTCGCCGTCGACAAGGGGCAGACCGAAGCCGCACTCGTTGGCGGAATGACCCGCGGTCAGGCGATGCGCCTGGTCGTGTTGCCGCAGGCTCTGCGCATCGTGATCCCGCCGACGGCGAACGAATTCATCTCGATGCTGAAGACCACCTCGCTCATCATCGTGGTGGCCGGCAACGACCTCATGTCGGAGGCAAGCAAGATCTACAAGCAGAACAACATGATTATTGAGCTGCTGATCGTGGCCAGCCTCTGGTACATGCTGATGACCGCCATCGCCACCTACCTGCAGTCGCGTCTCGAGCGGCGCTTCGGCAAGGATCGCGTGCGGATTGCGCGCGGCAACGGCACCCAGGGGCGCCTCATCGACCTGGTGACCGGCCCCATCAAGATGCCGGCTCGGAACGCGAAATAACCTCGAGAGGACAACAACCATGACTGCAAATGAGGTTCTGGTACGCGCACGGGGTGTGCGCAAGAGCTTTGGCGAGGTGGAAGTGCTGCGAGGCATCGACTTCGATGTGCACCGCGGCGAGGTGAGCGTGATCATCGGCCCCTCGGGTTCGGGTAAATCAACCTTCCTGCGCGCCATTAATGGACTCGAATTCATTGATGAGGGCAGCATCACTGTCGATGGCCAAGAGGTGGGCTACACGCTCGAAAATGGGCGGGCCCGAGAGTGGAGCGACCGGGAGTTTGCCGATTTCCGTTCACGGATCGGTATGGTTTTCCAGCGCTTCAACCTGTACAACCACGTGGATGCGTTGGAAAACGTGGCCATGAGCCTGATCCACGTGAAAAAGATCAGCAAGTCGGCGGCCCGTGAACGGGCGATGCAGGAACTCGAGCGCGTTGGGCTTGGCTCGCACGCCGAGAAGATGCCGCATCAGCTTTCTGGTGGTCAGCAGCAGCGCGTGGCGATTGCCCGGGCGCTGGCGCTCGATCCCGAGCTGATGCTGTTTGACGAGCCCACGAGTGCCCTCGACCCCGAGCTGGTGGATGAGGTGCTCGGCACGATGAAGGAGCTCGCCGCTGCGGGCATGACGATGGTCGTGGTCACTCACGAGATCGGATTCGCGCGTGAGGTGGGAGACTCGCTCGCGTTCTTTGATGAGGGCACTGTGGTCGAAAAGCGCTCGCCGGAAGAGCTGCTGACGCAAACGCAGTCGATTCGCATCCAAAACTTCATCGAAGCGGTGCGCTAGCGCGAGAGGCGCGACAAGGGGATGCGCGCCTGCCGGCGGCATCCCCTTGTCGCGCCGCGTCTCAGCCGTGCATCCCTGCCGGATTTGTGTGGCTTAGCGTCAATTGTGTGTGTTCTGCCACATACAAATGACGCTAAGCCACACAGAAGCCGGGGGCCCGGGGTGCCGGACGCCGGAGTGCCGGGCGCCCGGGTTGCCCCGGCGCCCTACGACTTGCGCGAGTTCTCGAGCCAGGCGAGGTACTCGGGGGTCACCGTGCCGGTCACGTATTCGCCGGTGAAACACGACATGTCCAGCTGCTTGAGATCGGTACCCTCGGTGATCGCCGCGAACAGATCGTCCACATCCTGGTAGACCAGCGCATCCGCCCCGATCACCGAACGCACCTCTTCAACCGTGCGGGCCGACGCCACCAGCTCACCACGGGTGGGCATATTGATGCCGTACACGTGCGGATAACGAACCGGCGGCGCAGCCGAGGCAAAAAACACCTTTTTCGCACCGGCAGCGCGCGCCATCTCCACGATCTCCTTCGAGGTGGTGCCGCGCACGATCGAGTCGTCTACCAGCAGCACATTTTTGCCCTCGAACTCGACCGGCATCGCGTTGAGTTTTTGGCGCACCGACTTCTTGCGAACCTTCTGTCCGGGCATGATGAATGTGCGGCCGATATAGCGGTTTTTGTAAAAACCCTCGCGATAGTCGAGGCCGAGCACGCGCGCGAGTTCCATCGCGGAAGGGCGCGCCGAGTCGGGGATCGGCATCACCACGTCGATATCGTCGAGCGGAATCTCACGCTCTACCTTGCGGGCGAGCTTTTCACCCATCCGCAGCCGCGAGTTGTACACCGAAATCCCGTTCATGGTCGAGTCGGGACGCGCCAAATAAACGTATTCAAACGAGCACGGTGCCAGCTTGGTCGCACCGTCGTATTCGCGGCTGTACAGCTTGCCGGCGGTGGTGATCCACACGGCCTCACCGGGCCGCACCTCGCGCACCAGCTCGTAGCCGCCGGCATCAATCACGAGCGACTCGGATGCAACCACCCACTCATCGCGGCCGTTGTCGTCGAGCCGGTGGCCGAGCACCAGCGGGCGGATGCCGAACGGGTCACGGAAGGCGAGCATCCCGCGCCCGGCGATCAACGAGATCACGGCGTACGAACCCTCAACGCGGCGGTGCACACCGGCAACCGCATCAAACACGTCGTCGGGGGTGAGGTCGGCGTGCACCGAGCTCATCGTGCGCTGCAGTTCATTGGCAAGCACATTCAGCAGCAGCTCGGTGTCGGAGTCGCTATTGAGGTGGCGGCGGTCGATGCGGAACAGTTCGTCGCTGAGCTCGCGAGTGTTCGTCAGATTGCCGTTGTGAACTAGCACGATGCCATATGGTGCGTTCACGTAGAACGGCTGCACTTCATCCTCGCGCGAGGCCGAGCCGCTGGTGGCGTAGCGCACATGCCCCAGGCCCATATCGCCCAGCAGCGAGCGCATATCGCGGGTGCGGTACGCCTCGCGCACCTGCCCTTTCGCCTTCACGCTGTGCAGGGTGTTGCCCTCGAGGGTGGTGATCCCGGTCGAGTCTTGCCCGCGGTGCTGCAGCAGCAGTAGCGAGTCGTAGATTTGCTGGTTGACGGGGCTGGTCGAAACGTGACCGACGATGCCACACACGGTAGGGGATACTCCCTCAGGGTTAGAGATGCAGACAAACGGCTGTTTACCATTCTGTCACCTTTGCGGGGCGGTGGATGCGAAAAATTGCGATATTGCGTGTGGATGCATGGCCTGGATGCACGGGTGCCGGTGCGGGCAGCAATCCGACGGCTCGGACGCACGCATCGCCGCGCATCCAGGCCGCGGCTAGCTGCATCCCGCACAATGTCGGCATGGCGCATCAGCAACGCATCCGAAATTGGGAAGGTTTTTACAACGCACGCGACCTTGGCGGGCTGCCGCTGCGCGATGGTGGCACCACCCGGTTCGGCGCCTATGTGCGCTCCGCCGATCTGCGTTACGCCACCGAATCGGGCCTCAACGCGGCCTACGACGAGGGGTTTCGCACGGTGCTCGATCTGCGAAACGACTTTGAAACCCGCCTCGAGCCGCGCTCACCGGATGATGAACGCGCCGACGCTGGCCGGGTGCCACCGAGCCCCGAAGCTGAATTCCCCGAGGGGATGTTTGGGGTGCGGGTGCCGCTTGACGACATCCGGGCGAGCAAATTTTGGCAGCGGATGCGCGCCGAGCACCGTGCCGGAACCCCGCGCTTTTTCCGTCCGGTGCTCGAAGAAACCCCCGATCGCGTGGTGGCTGTGCTGCGCACAATGGCGACGGCGCCCGGCGGGATCGTGTATCACTGCGCCATCGGGCGCGATCGCACCGGGCTCATCACCGCGGTGCTGCTGTCGCTCGCCGGTGTCGAACCCGAGGCGATCGCCGCAGATTACGCGCTCACCGCATCCGAACTGGCGCCGTTTTTCGTCCGCATGGGGTTTCCCGACCACGGCCCGCACATTGCCGAGCGGCTCGCCGAACTCGGATTCACGGTCGAATCGGCCGTGCTCGAACAGCTCGACGGGTTCGATGCTTGGGATGTGATGCGTCGCGCCGGGCTCACGGATGCCGAACTCGAGCGGCTGGCTGCGCCGCTTATTAGGTGACGGTGGCTGGCCGGCTGACGCATCGGGCATCATGAAGCTATGAGCAATCTGCGCACTATCGACCGAGCGACCGGCGTGATTCGTGTCGCGCTGCTACTGGCTGGCGCGCTCAGTGCGGTGACGCTCACACTGCTCGCGACCACCGGCCTCGGCCCGCGCGCCCTCATCGTAGAAGCCTTCGTCTTCGACGTGGCGTGGCTCACCGCCGCCGGAATCAGCATCTACTTTGCACGCACCCGCGAGGGCGGACGCACCGTGCGCGAATCATGGCAGCTGGTAGCCAGGCGAGTCATCCCGGGCAGTGTGCGCCACTTTTTTCTGCTCGAACTGACCGGCCTGCGCGCACTCGCGGGCACAATATTGCGGCGACAACCGATCGTCCCCGCAGCCGCGACGCCCGTGCATCCTCGCCGCGGGGTGGATGCATTTCTCATCGCCATGATTGTGGTCGTCGCGATCGAAGCCGCGGTTGTTGAGCTGGTGGTGCCGTGGCTACAGCTGCGTCTGATCATCCACGTGTTTGAGGCGTACGCGATCATCTTCGTGCTCGGGCAGATGTTCGTACCGCGCCAATTTCCGCACTATGTCACGCGGGATGAACTCGTGCTGCGGTCGGGCACGCGCGAGATTGCGCGCATCCCGCTCAGGAATATCAGCGCCGCAGCAAAACAGCTCGACACGTCGGTCACCAGCAATGAGGTGCGCGGGGGTGTGCTTCGACTTCCAATGAGGGGCGAGTGCACTCACGCGCTGCGGCTGCGCACGCCTCACGAAGTCACGCTTCCAGGATGGACGTGCGACGTGCGGGCGCAGGTCACCGAAATCCGGCTCGTGGCCGAAAGCGACCTCACGGGTCTAACCGGCTGACGGTAGCCCGGTCTGCTGAAGGCCGGCTGGCGTCACGCATCCGTCGATTCTTCAGCATCCGCTTCAGCCCGCCGGGTTCGGGATGCAATGAACACCGCACCCAGCGCCACTGCCGCCGCAACCAACACGACCACAAGATCCGAAACGCCCGCGGTTGCATCCAGCGCACCGACCTCGATCTGCTGCTGCGTGCCGATCGGCAGGAATGCCGGCAGGTTCGCGGTGCCGTTCGACCACCACAACAGGATGCCGAAACCGATCGCGATCAGGCCAGAAATGATCGACGCCCAGTCGTTGCGCCACTTACCGATGCGCAGCTCGCGCGGGCGCAACCAATTGCGCAGCCGCGGGCCGAGCGGCCGCCACAAAAGCGAAAGCACGATCAGCGGCAGCGCCATCCCGAGCGCGTAAATTGCCAGCAGCATCCCGCCATAGATCGCCGAACCGCCGGCAGCGGCGACGGTCAACACCGACCCGAGAATCGGGCCAGCGCACACGCCCGCAACCGCGTATACCGCGCCGAGCAAAAACATCGCCGCGCCCGACGTCGAATCGGTGCCGCCGCGGCTGAGCCCCGGCAGCTGGATGCCGAGCACCTGTACGATCCCGAGCGCCAACAAAATGACCACCGCGACCGCGATCAGTGTGCCGCGATGCTGCAGCAGCAGGCCACCAACCGCACCCGCGAACAACCCCAGCGGCACGAGCGAGGTGAGTAAGCCCAGTGTGAACAGACCCGCGCGGATCAGCAGCGTGCGCGGATCGGCGAAGGTGGTTGCGAAAAATGCGGGCAGCAGCATCACCGAACACGGGCTCAGCAGCGACAGCACGCCGCCGACCAGCGCGCCCGCGAAACCGATGTCAATCATCCGGCGTTACTCAACACCCAGGCGGGCGAGCTCTTCATCGATGACGTGCTCGAACGTTTCGAGCGGATAGGCGCCGCGCAGCGCGCCGCTATTGAGCACGAACGTGGGCGTTGAGTTCACGCCGATCATCACGGCCTCTTCGTAGTCGGCCTGCACGAGCTGCAGCAGTTCGGGTGAGTCGAGATCGGCTTCGAATTTTTCGAGATCGGGGATGCCCACCTCTTTGGCGATTTCGAGGATGCGTTCGCGCGGCAGATCGGTGTGGCCGCTGCCGGTCGACTCGTTGAAAATCGCGCGGTTGTAGTCGAGGAACATGCCCTGCTCGCCGGCGGCTCGGGCAGCTACCGCGGCTCCGGTCGACTGTTCGCCGAAGATGGGGGTGTCGCGCCATTCGATGCGCAGTTTGCCGGCTTCGACGTATTTTTTGATGAGTTCGGGCTGGGTTTCGGTGGCGTAGAGCGCGCAGTAGGGGCAGCGGTAGTCGCTGTATTCGATCATCACCAGTGGGGCATCCACGTCGCCGATTGCCGTGTAGTCGTCAGCGTCGCGGCGGGCGAGGTCGGCGAGTGATTCGGGCTGCGCTTTTTGTTTTGCTTCGGGGTTTTGGTTTGCCGCTGGGTCTTGTTGGGTGCTTTGGGTGCTTTGGCTGTTTTGGGTGGCTGCCTGCTGGTTGTTGGCGGCGCGTTCCTGTGCGACTTCGCTTCCGGGCCCTGCAGGCCGAGCAAAAATTGCGATCACGGCGATGAGCGCCACCGCAACAATCGCGCCGATCAGCCACTTTTCACGATTCGAAAACTTCACGTCTGCATCCACTCCAGGTACCGACCCAAACCAACCTGCATTATTGCAGCCGCCCCCGTGCGCGCCCTAGTTTGCCCTGCTTTGATACCTGGGTGCCGTGTCGGCTCGTGCGCCCGTGCGGGCCAGTGCAGAGCAGTGCAGACCCGTGCACCCGCGCAGGCCAGTGCAGATTCTTGTTTCCTGACTGCATCCCCGTTGCGAAATTTGTTTCCTGGCTGCAGGCGCCCTGCGGAATTTTGTTTCCTGGCTGCAAAATCGGGGTTTTCGCAGGCTGAAACGTTTCAAGCCCCGGTTTTGCAGCCAAAAATCAAAAACAGGAAACAAAAATCTGGGGCCAGGAAACAAAAATCTGCAGCAACAGCGGGTGGCAGGGATGCAGCCGGCTCGGCGGGCAGGGATCCAGGGATGCAGCGGCGAGATGCGAGCCGGCACCAGCCGCCGGCGCGCAAACCGCCTAGGCTAGAGAGCATGAGTGACGACCTCTACGCATCGGCCGGTGTTGACACTGCCGCGGGCGACCGCGCAGTTGAGCTCATGAAAGCGGCGGTGAAGGCCACCCACGGGCCAGAAGTGCTCGGCGGTGTCGGCGGATTTGCCGGCATGTTTGACGCATCAGCACTGACCGGGATGCGTCGCCCGCTACTGGCAACGTCCACCGACGGGGTGGGCACCAAGGTGGCGATCGCGCAGGCGATCGACAAACACGACACGATCGGCCAGGACCTCGTCGGCATGGTCGTCGACGACATCATCGTGGTCGGCGCCCGGCCGCTGTTCATGACCGACTACATCGCCTGCGGTCGTGTCGTCCCAGAGCGTATCGCCGCGATCGTTGAGGGCATTGCCAAGGCGTGCGCCGCCACCGGCACCGCGCTCACCGGCGGCGAAACCGCTGAACATCCGGGCCTGCTCGGTCCCGATGACTACGATGTTGCCGGCGCAGCGACGGGTGTTGTTGAGGCCGATCGCGTGCTCGGTGCCGAGCGCGTCACTGATGGCGATGTGGTGCTCGCGCTGGGTGCATCCGGCCCGCACTCGAACGGATACTCGCTCATCCGCCGCATCATCGCCGACCGCGGCATCGACTATCGCGACCACGCCGCCGACTTCGGCACCAGCTGGGGTGAGGCGCTGCTCGAACCGACTCGCCTTTACACCGGCGAGCTAGTGCGGGTGCTCGCGCGACCCGAGCTTGACGGCGCCATCCACGCGCTTTCGCACGTCACCGGTGGTGGGATCGCCGCGAACCTCGCGCGCGTGCTACCGCAGGGCTCGTGGGTGGAGCTCGACCGGTCACGCTGGTCACCGCTGCCAGTGTTCCGCGTGCTTTGTGATCTTGCGGATGCATCGCTCGAGTCGGTCGAGGGCACCTGGAACCTCGGCATCGGGATGTTCGTGGTGGTTTCAGCATCGCAGGCGGATGCAGTGCTTGCGGCCTGCCGGGAAGAGGGACTTGACGGCTGGGTCGCCGGCGAGGTGTCGTTCGCTGAGCGCTCATTCGACGGCTTTATCCAGGGCGCCAAGGGCGTCGACGGCGGTGCGGTGCGCCTCGTCGGCAGCTACGCCAACTAGTTCGCTCCGCCGCCGCGCCCAACGTGCCGGCCGCACGCATCCGCATGCCCGCCGCCCGGTGCGCTCGCCGCACCCGCCAGCCACCGACGCCTTGTGTGTGGGTTCGCGTCATTTGTGTGTGGCACAACACGCACAATTGACGCGGAGACACACAAATCCGGGAAAGACAGTGCTGCGAAGGGGAGAGCGCGTGTGCGAGAGGGCGCGCGTGTGCGTATGAGATAGCGGATACGCGAATTAAGCGCGTGCGCTGAACGGGTGGGCAATCACGCGCGCGTGCGGCGGTGCATGTGCTCCCGCGGCGTCTCGTGTGTGGGTTCGGGTCATTTGTATGTGGCAGAGCACACACAATTGACGCGGAGGCACACAAATCCGGGGAGAGCGGGTGCGTGCGCGCGGGAGAGTGCGTGCGAGCGCGCGTTTTTAAGATCGTGCGCGCCCAGCGCCCGCAAGCGCGCTACCGCTCGCCGAGCTCGCGCTGCGCGGCGCGGTGTCCCACGACGAGCTGCGCAATTGCGCCGGCGAGCATGGCTGCCACGCTGATCCCCATGCAGACCAAAAACGGCGCGACAGTGTTGCCGGCCGCGCCACCGAGCGCCGCTGCAACCAACGCGACGCCATTGCATCCGAGCGCCCACGGCCAGACCGCACGGTGTGCCGCCTGCCACGCCGCATCCGATGAGCGTGTGGCGGCGGTGCGCACCCCAATCAGCCCCGAGTAGGGGCCAAAACGTCCGGTCGCCGAACCGCGCACGGCAACGAGCACGAGCGCGTTACCCACCACGATGATCGCGGCGAGCAGCAGACTCATCACGAGCCCCGGCGGTTGCAACATGGTCTAGTTACGCGAAGCGACGCTCGTTGTAGCTACCGTAGTCGTCGGTGTCGTCTTCTTCGTCGTCGAGGTACTCTGACCACTTCGACAGCTCGTCGTCTTCTTTGTTGGCTCGCTGGCCAGCGAGCTCACGCTCAAGCTGCTCATAGTCGGTCTCGGGAATGTTGTATTTGAGTTCCCGGGCGACCTTTGTGTGCTTCGCCTTCTGACGGCCACGCCCCATAGCGCGTAACCCCCCTAACAAGCATGGGCCGGTCGAGAAATGGGTCAACCGGCCGGATGAACGACAGATGCTAATGCCCGAAGAGTTTACCACGCCGTAAGATTGCCTACACGAGAAGCGCATCGCTGTCGGTCATCATTGCGGTCGGTGCGACGCGATTGTCCGCATCACTACGCGGCGGGAGGCTGATTTGGCAGAGCTGTACCGGTCGGTGGATATTGCGGTCATTGGCGCGGGTGCGTCCGGTCTTGCGCTGGGCTATTCGCTGAGCGCGCTGGGGCTCGAGGCGGTGCGCGACTATTTGATCATTGACGATCACCCTGCCCCGGGCGCCACCTGGCAGCACGGTTGGGATTGGGCCACGGTTGGCAGTTCGGTGCGAGTTGGTGAGATTGCCGATCTTCCGGGGCAGCGTGAACTCGGGCTGGGATTTGAGCACTTCGACGTGGATGCGCGCGTGCGGGATGTGATTCCCGAGGTGTGGGCGAAATACGAGGATGCGTACGGCCTGTTTGTTGCCCACGGTGTGCGGGCGCTGCGGGTGGATGAGCAGCGCCGCAACCCCGAGCTGCGCATCACGGTTGCGCTGCCGGGCGGCCAGCTGCGGGTGATTGAGGCCGGTGTGGTGGTGAATGCAACCGGCAGCTGGTCGCGGCCATTTGTGCCGTGGTATCCGGGTGTCGACCGCTTCGAGGGCGCCCAGCTGCACCTGTATCAGGTGTCGTCGTTGAGCGAGTTGGCCGGCCGGCGGGTGCTGGTGGTCGGTGCGGGCCGCAGCGCGGTTGCGGGGCTGCTTGAGCTTGAACGGCTTGGTGCGCACACGGTGTGGTCGACGCTGCGTGATCCGCAATTTGAGCGTCCCCCGCAGCTGGGTTTGCGGCGACCGCGCGTGCTCGTGGGTGATTTGGGTTTGCGGCGACGGCAGCGGCTTGAGCGGATGGTGGAGCGCGGCAACTGGTTGCCGAGTGATGCGTCGGTGCGCGCGGTTCCCTTGACTCGCGCCGTGTTTGGGGCGCAGCGGCGGGGGCTGCTGGTGTCGCGTGGCCCGCTCTTGCGCTTTGAATCGGATGCGGTGGTGCTGGCGGATGGTTCGCGCGAGCCGATCGATGCGGTGGTGTGGGCCACCGGCGGTCGGGAGGCCACGGGTCATCTGCGGCCGCTGGGGTTGCGGGATGTTGGCGGCTCGGTGAAGGTGCGTGCCGGCTGGTCGCGACGGGATCCGCGGGTTGGTTTTTTGACCTACGGGCCGGGGCTGGATGCATCCGAATCGCTTGATCGTGCCGTCGGGCTGGCAGAGTCGGCGATTGATCGGGTGGCTGATTAGCTGCCAGTGCTTACTTGCGGTGCCGGTCACATCCTGCTGGCGATGAAGAAGCCAGCGAACGCGAGGGCGACGCAGATCGCGAGCTGTCCGATTGCGTGGGCCACGGCGAGGGTGAATGCGCGTTGTTGCAGGAGTTTGTAGGTGTCGAGGCTCGCGGTTGAGAAGGTGGTGAATCCGCCGCAGACACCGATGATTAGCAGGGTGAGGATTGCGGGCGCTTCGAGGATGACGGCGGCGGTGAATCCGAGCACTAGCGAGCCGAGCGCGTTGATGATCAGGATGGATAGCGCCGGATGCATCCTGGCGCGCTCTTTCAGGATCGTGTCGAGGATGTAGCGCAGCATCGCGCCGAGGCCGCCACCGATGGCTGTGAACAGGATGGTCACTGGTTGCCTCCGCGTGCTGGTGCGGTGCCGAGGCGCCAGCCGAGTGCGGATGCGCCGAGCCCGATGATGACGGTGGCGAGGGCGGCCACGAGGGCGGTGCCGTTTTGGGCGCTGAGCCCGGTGGCTGCGCTCGCTGCCATTGTGGAGTAGGTGGTGAATCCGCCGCACAGGCCGGTGCCGAGGGCGAGTTGCCACCTGGTGGGGATCGTGCGGGCGGTGATGAGGGCGAGTGCGAAGGCACCGAGGGTGTTGATGGCGAAGAGGGTGAGCAGGTCTGCTGTGGATGATTGGGGGAGTGCGGTGAGCAGGGCGCGCAGCAGTGCGCCCGCGGTGCCGCCGGCGAAGACGATGCCCGCGTTCAGCAGCAGCTGCGGTGTCGGGGTGACCTCTCGGGCTGCGGGGGTGGATGCGCTGGCGCCGGTGCCGGGATTGTTGGGATGCACGTGTTCAACTTAGCGCTGCCCGCCGGCAATTGGTGCTGCCCTCACCAATTAGCGCCGCCCCCGCACCGATTAGCGCCGCCCCTCCAATCAGCGCCTCCCCACACCAATTGACCCTGCCTCACACCAATTAGCGCTGCCCCACACCAAGTGACCCTGTTATTGCTAAGTGACCCTCC